>NZ_JAIUMR010000006.1 GCF_022565475.1 Aliidiomarina sp.
ACCAACCAGACCATAGCTACAAGAAACACCTTCTTAGTTTAATAAATCCAACCAGTCAGGGACTAGTTGACAGAAGTTGAATTAGGATTGAAAAACAGTGATTCCAACCCTAGAATGCAAATAGCCGTAATTTTGATCTCAATCGCGAAGTGGTATGGATTCAGGATAAAAAGGCGCGTGAAGAGGCTAGTCGATTAGTTCCTCTAAACATACTTAGCCAATTGCAAATACGCTACTACCTCTCGTTCTTGGAAGACTTCACCGGCATAGTTAAATACAGTCACCCCAGTGAAGCAGAAAAACTTAAGCAGAGCTTGTCTGGTGAAGCCCCTCTATTTCGGTTACGAAGTACAAGAGGCATTACATTTTATAGTGCTAGCACGGTGAGGGATCACTGCAGCTCACCTATACCCGGTTCATCAAATTGGCATCGGCACTGGATTCGTCAACATTTAGCGAGCCAATCACATGTTGATGTTAGTGCAGTCGACGCATTTATGGCGCATGAAAACCTACTGGATGAGTCATTTTCCCGATTCAGCACCCTTGAGACCCTTGAGCTTCGTAAAGTTTCTAATGCTATTGAGCAACAGCTCCAAATGCTGGATGTAAATGCATTGGAGGTGACGTTATGATAACGAATCAGCGGGAGACGTCACCATGGAGTAAAAAAGCATTCGACATAGCCGCAACATTCTCCAAGCTCTTTGAGACCAGTATCACTGACTTAACAGACCACACCGGCTTTTTGCTACGCTCAGAAAAAGTAGCGAGATTAGTTATTTTAGCGAGCTCGCGCGGAGGCCTAGCAAAACCTCAATACTTGGTAGAACTAGTGAGGCGAGTTGCAACGGATAGTGTTGAACTGCAAGTATGCCAAATCGGTTGTTACGTAGAGTTTAATTGTGAGCCAACGGCAGAAGAGAGGAATAAAAGCTTTCTGAGGTGGTTTCCAGATCCCCACACGTTAGCGGCCATTTACGCATTAGTGAAAGAGCCGAAAAAGAGGCAGTTCGGCTCAATTACAGAGAAAGCGCTGCTCAAAATCATTAACGAGCGGGTCACTAAGAGGACGACGCATCAATCTTTCTCAAGTATGAAGCAATTCTGTAAAGCGGCTTCAATGTTTGTAATAGACAGCGCACAAATTGCTTTGCCTGCGTACTTAGCGCGTTTCATGACAGGAGAGACTAGCTCAATCAGTATAAGCGCATCATCATTACAAAGTTTGTGGGGGGCGACGTCGTCAGAAACTGAACCAGGGAAAAGCGACACTCTTGAGAGTACTCGAACGGTAACCGCTCACATTAAAGGCAAGCCTAGTATCAGTAGCAAAAGCTTTCTCTCGAGATTGCGTCGTGCACTTCGTATCAAAGATAGCAAAGAACAATTGATTCCGAGGGAAAGAGTAATTGATGAACTGTTAGCTTTGAATGAATGTGAGCATTCACTTGCAGAAATGCTGTTGCTGGAGTTCATGATTCACGGAATTTGCAACCAAGGTTGGGCAATCTCTTCCGCAAACACTTATCTTTCCCATATCGCAGCCCCCTGGCTGACAGAAACAGATGACTTGGCAGTTGAAAAGCTGAATTCGAGCCAAATGACGAGGTTATTCGATCTGTTAATGAAAGCGTCTGAGGATAACGTTTCTGCGGGCGAAAAAGCCGGCGTTCTAAATCAACTTTTCGCATTCAACCATAAGGTGTTTGGTCTGGAACTGCCTGATTCAAGTCGCGGGCAATTTAATTCGGTTCAGAACGTGCGTAATTACGTGATTAGTGAAACGAACTTTGTAACGCTCTGCAATGAAATCAGCTCAAACCCAGACCACCAAAACTTAATAGGAGAGGGACTTGTTCTGTGCTTAATCCTAATGGCTCGCTGTGGGCTCAGGCCTTCTGAAGTCATTAAGCTTCGCGTCAAGGATGTAGAGCCGTCAGCTGAGCATTATATTTTCATCAGGGAGAATCAATACGGTACGAATAAAACATACTCAGCGAGAAGAAAAATCCCTTTGTCGATTATGCTACCGCCGAAAGAGTTCTGCCTTTTTAAGCGCTACTTCACGCGGCGCGCACATGACATTGGGGAAAAGAGAAACTATTTACTTTTTCCTTCATGCGCGAACGCAAATTTGCCATATACACTTATGGATTTTCACAGAGAGTTTAGTAAGCCGTTGACTCGTATTTGTGGTGAATCTGTGCATACCTATCATCTTCGGCACAAGGCGATTTCCGTATTTCAGGCCGTGCTTTGCTCAAGCCTACTTGCTGGTGCATTACCTTATGAGAAAGCACAAACTGCAATGATTCGAAAATATTTTCAAACGCTAGTCGGTAGAGATGTCATCTATCAAATTGCCACATTTGCTGGTCATCTCAGTCCGAAAATAACCTTTCATAACTACATGCATTTTACGGATATCGTACTTTTCGAACATTTGACGAAAAACCAAGAAAGCATGCATCGCGACTATTGGGAAGCCTTAGCCGATGTTTCAAAGCACATCATTACGCGGCGTTGTGCCACTGATCATCCCGAAAACGAAGAGATTCAAGCGGTGCTCATTGAGCTGCTTTGCGGTAAAAAAGCAGCAAGTAAACTCGGCCAGGAGCGAGCGGCTGGTGGGGTAGAGTTTCAATTGAGTCCACGAAAAGTGACCTATCAGGAATGTTTAAGCGCACTAAAATCTATAGAGCGAGGCAAAACTCTTACACAAGTGACTGTTCAGCTGGGTGTCGACGCCGCGCAGCTATTCTTGTGGTTTGAGAGCGCGCGAGAATTGGCGGGTCTCTCGACGACGAAAGGCAGCCCTCGTCTTTTTCCTAGCGGGTCTAAAAATAAATTGGCGCCGATCCCACCTCCCTCAGCATTGGAGCAGGCGAAGGCAGACACAATCATCCGGCGCGCACGAGTTCTGTATAAGGCCTCTAAGGTAGAACTAGTCTGGTTAATAAACTTTGTAGTCACGAACGCAATGAACAGTCATAGTTATATCATTTTTAATGATGTTGCGACTTTTGAGAGATTTATGAAGGTTGCGTCGAAGTTAACCATAGCGGAGGACTGGAAAATTAGGCTCGACCCACCCGAGGAGTATGCGACAGATGCTTTGAAGACATGGAAGCAGGTAGATCAATGCTTGACGATAAGCATGACAAATAACCCTGTGAAAACCAGGAAGTTTCCCTTGGGCCGGGTTTACGTGCATTTTCTTTACCCAAGGGATCCGTCCCAAAAAGACACCATGCCGCGCAAATCTAGCAATGGGTTCAAGTTTGTTTGCCACTTGCTGGCGATTATGATTCCTGAGAGTTAGGAGTCTTTGATATTGCTTACCAGCGTTTTCTTGGTACTACTATAAATTAAAGCGGGAGGGCTAAGAGGACCAATCCAAAATCCTATTTGTACGAGAGTAATTATTAAACCCGAATTCAGGTGATCTTTCCCCTGAAATAACACCACGTTTTTCGGTTTTACTGGGTTACTTGTGAATTAGCTCATTGCTTTTCAGGAGTTACACGCTTAAGGATAGAGTCTGGAAGTTCGTCCACCGATTCTAGAAGAGCTCTGATGCTTTTGACGGCATCAGGGCGTTTGAAATACTTATCAAAACATTCTTCTTCGCCCCAGAGCATTAACTGCAGGTCGTCACTATTACTGTTGTTAACAAAAGGAGCTAAGTGAACGAGGTTTCTGTCATCGCACTTATAAAAGCCGGTATTTAAATAAATCCTCATGATTTCGTTTTTGTCACGCTTTTGAATATAAACGTCGACTAAACGGCCTAAATTTTCTGGTAGTTTTGACTCAAGAGACCACTGTAAACTACCTTCTGAGACCTTAATTATTAGGTGATCCATATTACTGTCCTTAAATTCAGAATTATTAAACCTGACGATGTTGTAGCTCGCTTTTATGTTGCGCTTCAACAATCATTATTATCCTTGATGTGAGGTATCAATAGCGTTCGTGATGGAGGCAATATTTAATTCCCGCCACTGGCGCCTTTAGACTTTGCGTTGTTATAGCATCAATAGAATGCTAGTCATAATACCAAATAGGGCCGATGTTAGAGCTATCACTTTTGCGATGCGGCTCTCTAACAATCGGTCTACTAGTACCCCGATACTGTTCGATTTAGTTTTTAGTTTGCCAGAGATTAATTTATTAATGACTCTTCGATAAAACCCAGTTTTACATAGAGTTGAGCCATGCATTCTCATATAATCCCCAGCGGAAAAAGCTTCGACTTCCTCGGCTCCAGTTAAAAAGTGTCGATGCCGCCCACCATTTATTTCCATTAGGTTTATAAGCTGAGGATGAGGTACATATCCGCTACCGTACCTAAGCCTAAGCATGTCGCTCAGATTAATCCTTCGCTCTACCGGGATAGCAGCTAATTCAGTACCGGTGAGGACGCGATAGCGATGCTGTAGGTGTTCAAAGCCATAAGTGAGATTTCGCATATTCCAATGAATCCAGTACTTATCTCGCCGGTCTCTTATAAATTCATTGAACTCCCTAAGAAGCACGGTTTCAACTTCATCCATTCGCGACTTAACATCGTCTTTCGGGACTCTTAACTCTTCGGCTACCGCATGCATTGAAAAGCTTACAGTCTGATCCGTTGACAAATGCTGTACAGCTATCGATGTAATTCGTGGTGATAACCCCTCATTTTCATCATTTAGGCTCTGACATGAATAATGAATGATATAAAAATTCTCTGGGTGTCGCTTTACACCACTAATGAACTCCTTATATGTCGAGATCGTCATTTTTTATGGCCTTCTATTCTTCGATCCTAAAATCGAGATGCGGGGAGCTAATGATTGTTATGTTATGGGTACTAATCTGTATAAATATCCCTAGTTAGACAGACCCGCCAACACCCTTAAACTTCTCCACGAACGCCGAGATCTTCTGAAACACCGACTGCTTCTTTGCTCTGTATTCTGGGTTCAGCCGGCTTAGTTTCGGCAGTGTTGAGCTAAGCTCGATACCGTTTTCGGTGGCGTACTCGCGGCGTAGCGACGCGCGTAGGTATTGCCTGGCGGCATCTTCATTCAAGTTTTCTGAGCGAATAAGCTCTTCAGCTTCTCGAGCTTGTTCGGCTTGGGCGAATTTGAAAAACTCATCGATAATGCCAGCTTTGTCGGGCATCTCGTCTAGGTTGGTTTGGTTAATGAAGTCGACGACGAGGGTTTCTTTGGCGCGATTGCCCAAACTTGCGCGGATCATGCGGCGGACTTCGTCAATCAGGTCGCCTTTACTTCTGTTTTTCTTGTTCTGCTCGAAGACGAGTTCAAGAATGTAGTCTAGGTTGATTTCCTGTGACTTCAGCAAGTCAATTTCAAACTCAACGTCGTCCCAATCAATCGTTGATTGCGCTTGGTTCTCAGCTGCCTTTTCACGGCGAATCCAATCGCGAATATCGTTATAAGTAGAGCGATAGTCCTGAACTTTACGCTCGGGTGGTATCCGTATGGTTTGCAATGTTGCAATATCGTCGTCGCTTAAGTGATGTTCAATCTTGAATGCCTCAACAGCTTCAGCGTCACTGGTATCGATTTTTTGCAGTGCTTTGAGGCTGGCGAATTCATCGTAATTTTGCAAGATGTTTTCAACGCGCAAAAACTCACCAAATAACTTGGCAAAGTCCTTTTTGTCCTTTTCTAACTCAATCTCATCGGGATTCGGAAAACGCTGCTCTAACTCGCTTACAACTTCCATGAAGCCTCGCCGTGCTTGACCCGTAACCACGTCGGTAAAGCCTTCCATATATTCTGTGTAGCTCTTCTCCAGCACCACATTTTTGGTGTTCTTATCACCAAATAAGGTAATAGCGTCGATAGTCGCTTTTTCTAAATCTCGGAAAGTGACAATATTGCCGAAAGTCTTCGTGGCATCATAAATGCGGTTGGTCCGGGAATAGGCCTGGATCAGTCCGTGGTAACGCAGGTTTTTGTCCACAAACAAGGTATTGAGGGATGGGGCGTCAAAGCCCGTCAGGAACATACCTACCACGATCAACAGATCAACGTCTTGGTTTTTAACTCGTTTCGCTAAATCACGATAGTAGTTTTGAAAACCATTGCTATCCACGCCATGGTTGGACTTGAACATGGAGTTATAGTCGGCAATCGCTGCATTTAAGAACTCTTTGGCGCTGCTATTCATGGCTGAGACTTCGAAACTCTCATCGGGTATTTCGCCAACTGAGTCTTGCTCTTCATTCGCCGCAAACGAGAATATTGTCGCCACACGTAACGGCCGCTCAGCATCTTCTTGTAGTAGTTTAAATGCTTCGTAATACGACTTGGCAGCATCGACACTACTTACGGCAAACATAGCATTAAACCCTTTGCCCCCCGCCTTCATGCGGTGCGTTTTTTGCCGGAAGTGAGTCAAAATATACTGGGTGATCTCGCGGATACGGTCGGGGTGCAACAAGGCTTGTTTGTTCTCGGCCGCACTTAACTTCTTCTCGTCTTGCTCAGTTTCTATGCCACGGAATTGTGGACGCACGTCGTTGTAGTCCACCTTAAACTTCAATACTTTCTCATCGCGTATCGCGTCTGTGATCACATACGAATGCAACTCACGGCCAAACACGCTGGCGGTGGTTTCAGCACCAAGTGCATTTTGCGGGAATATTGGTGTACCTGTGAAACCGAACTGATAATATCGCTTAAATTTCTTCTGCAGATTTTTCTGTGCTTCACCAAACTGGCTGCGGTGACATTCATCAAAAATAAACACCACCTGCTGGCGATAAATCGGCAAGTCGCGTTCTGTTTTCATCAAGTTATTAAGCTTCTGGATCGTAGTGACAACAATCTTGTTGTCATCCATAGCCAGATTTCGCTTTAAGCCAGCGGTGCTGTCCGAGCCATTAACACTCTCGGGCGAGAAGCGTTGGTATTCCTTCATGGTTTGGTAGTCGAGATCTTTTCTGTCCACCACAAAGAATACTTTATCGATGAATTCAAGATCGGTTGCTAGCCGTGCTGCTTTAAAGCTGGTTAAGGTTTTACCCGAGCCTGTGGTATGCCAAATATAGCCGCCACTCTCAGTGTCACTCCAAGTCTTGGCTTGGTAGGAGCTCTTAATTTTCCACAAAATACGTTCGGTGGCGGCAATTTGATAGGGCCGCATCACCAGCAAGGTATTGCTCACATCAAATACCGAATAATGCAGTAATACCTTCAATAAGGTGTCTTTCTGAAAGAATGTCGCGGTGAAGTCTTTTAGATCTTTAATCAGGCCGTTGTCTGACTTTGCCCAGTTCATGGTGAAATCGAAGGTATTCTTGTTGCGTTGTACTGTGTTGGCAAAGTAGCGCGTGTCGGTGCCATTGGAAATCACAAATAGCTGTAAGTATTTAAACAACGAACTTTCGGCGTTGAAGCTCTCTTTGCTGTATCGGTGTACCTGATTGAATGCTTCACGAATGGCCACTCCGCGCTTTTTCAGCTCAATCTGCACCAGCGGCAGGCCGTTGACCAAAATCGTCACGTCGTAGCGGTTCGCGTGTGATCCTGTTTGCTCAAATTGTTTAATCACCTGTACTTTATTGCGAGAAACGGTCGTTTTATCAAGCAAGTAGATGTTTTGAATGCGGCCATCGTCAAACACAAAATCGTGAATGTAGTCGTCATGAATTTTCCGTGTTTTGTCCGTGCTGTTGTCACTTGGCTTATCAAGGTAAGTTTCGACAAACCGCAGCCATTCGCCGTTGTTAAAAGTAACGTTATTCAACGCCTGAAGTTGCACCCGTACATTCGCCAACATCGCTTCGGGATTCGTCAAACCAGGCACGTATTCATAGCCTTGATTCACCAAGTCTCGAATCAGCTCGCGCTCTAAATCGCTTTCGCTTTGGTAGCTTTCAGCGACTTCCCATTGCTTCACGTACCTATCCAGTACGATGAAATTGTTTGATTCAGCAATCGACGTGTATGTGCTCATTCCTTTGTGTCCTTTTTCTGCTGCAGCGCTTTAGTGAAATGAATTCGAGTGGTTGGTTCCAAAATGTAACTACCCACTTTTATCGTCCGCTTTTAACAAAATAAAATGTTCAACCAAACGAATCATCAGCTCTTTTTGGTCGGGCAAGCTCTCGGCTACAAGTAGCGCTAAAGCCACCAGCGTATTGTCATTAATCAATTGCTCAACGGGCTTTGCTAACAGGTGTTGATTTGCTCGCAAAAACCACAAGAACAAAAATGAGCCAGTGCGCTTATTGCCATCGGCCAACGGGTGATTTTTGATCACAAAATAAAGTAGGTGAGCCGCGCGGCTGGCAACATTTGGGTAAAATAACTCATCGGCGAAGCCTTGCTCAATCGTGGCCAGCGCGGAAGCCAAGCCATCGCCGCGAAGCTGGCCGAACAACTCAGTGGCTTCGCCTTTTTTGATTAGTGTCTTTTTGAGTTCGGCGAGAGCGGTAAGTGCATCATCCCAATCTAACGACCGCATGTCCGTTTGCTTGTTACTGAGTGAGCTCAGGTTTTGTTCGTCATAACCCTGAAGTAAACTCCAACTGCGTGCGTAGTCGTTAATAACGGCAAGTACAACCTGGCCTTGATCATTCACTAGCTGCTGGCTCGCTAGGGTACGAGAAAGTAAGGCAATGGCTTGTTCAAACTCAACGCCTCGCTCTTGCAACCGACGCTGGTTTATCGTGTAACCTTCGATAAGGTGTTGTTTGAGTGTGCGAGTGGCCCAAATACGGAATTGTGTTGCGCGATTTGAACTTACGCGATAGCCGACGGAAATAATGGCATCGAGATTGTAATGTTTGATCCGCCGCTTTACCTGCCGTTTACCTTCTTGTCGAACTACCGAGAAATCCTCGGTAGTTGACTGCTCTTGCAGTTCGCCCTCTTGATATATGTTCTTCAAGTGCAAACTGATGTTATCACTTGATGTTTCAAATAACTCCGCCATCTGCGTTTGAGTCAGCCACAGACTTTCTTGCTCCAACCGAAGCTGTAACTGCACTTGACCGTCGTCGGTTGTGTAAATTTCAATCCCATTATTCATATAAGCTTCCTTGCTTTAGAGGCTTTCCTGCCAAAATCGATGTTGCTCAACAATGTGCTTAACCAGGCCTTCAAGAGCTTTCTTTTCTTCCGGCTTCAAGGACTGAGCTTCGTCAGCAGCATGTTTGGAATGACTTGATAGGTTTATAATTCTTTTTGCGTACGGGTTAGGTAAACCATTCTCCTCGCGTGGCAGAAGGTGTTCCCACCTTTTATAGCCAAGAAATGTTGCCGTCTTTTCAAGTAGGTTTCGCAAAAGGTTGAAATGATACTTTTCAATCTGCCCGCTCTCTATTGCCTCTTCAAGCTGCGATATCAAGTGCAGATGATATGAAAACGGAGAGTCGTTCGGTTGCTTCAACAGCTCGAGGCTACCGTCCTCATTTTTGTCCAAACGTAACTTGCTGAACCATTTCGACTTCCATTTATAGTGCTCCGTTTTATCATCGCTTCCGAACTCATTGCAAAGCACGTTGAAGAAAAGTGGATTATGCGTCGTAATAATGAACTTTATACTGGATTTATTTAATTTTATTAGCTGTGCTAAATCCACCGCCAATTGAATCAGGTGGTTATCGTCCAGCGAGCTAACAGGGTCATCGATAAACACATATTCCAGGCTGTCAAATGGAGTGGCTTCAGGGTAGTCTGGTTGAATATCGTTTAGCGTAAAAATAGCCTGCTCAAGCAATGTATAAAAAAGACTCCAGATAAAGTTACTTTCTTCACCCTTGGAGATTTTTAAGGATCCCGAGTGTTCTGCATCGCCGCTCTCAATCGAAAAGGTAACTTCTGAGAAAGCCTTAATAGTAATATTTACTTCATCACCGTTCTTGTTTTTGGTATTTTCTTTTCGCTCTACATTGAATCGAGGCGTGAGCTTATCAATGGTATAACGTTGAAACGTAGTGATGACGTTCATATCCTGACCTTGCTCTTTCAGCACCCAATCAGTGAACGTATTAGGCTGAATTATAAGCTTGGGTTCCGCATCCTCTTCCAGATCGTTATCCCAATAGAACAAGTCTTCGGTAAAAGCGCTGTAATAGAGAACTTTCTTGCGTGATAACTCGCCCGTATCGTCTTCATCATCTCTGTCAGACTTGGGGTCAATCAGCTGTTTAAGCTCTCGCGACAAGCGGGTTTTGCCTGTGCCATTGAAGGCGTAGATCAGTTGTACCTTCGGAACAGGTTTAACTTCGTCAATTTCCTTCGTGTTATCGGGGACAGTTTTTCTTACTGTCTTTGGCGTGCTCAGCTGTTGAGCAATTTCGGCCAGCGTCATTCCCATATCATGCATCTCCCTCTTCAGCTTTGGGGAAATTCAACAGCATGTCACGGTAATACTCATACTGCTTTTTCCGTAGCTCCGTTTCGCGCGGGAGACCCTCGGTGATTGAGTTGGTTAAGGCGTCGAATTTGTCTAAAGTGAGCACAATTTCTTCTTTTACCGCTAAAGAAGGATTCGGAATGGGAATACTCTCTAAGTTCTTTTTATTTAACTTAGGTTGAGCAGCGCCTGATATATAGGGGGTTAAATCAATACTGTTCAGATAGTATTCAACATATCTGCGTTCTGCATATGTTTCGAATTTCAACACATGGGCGTGGTTGTTTACCCAAGTCTTACCGGTAATACTGAATGCAATGGGTGTGTTTCGGGCTAATAAGTTCGCTCCATCTTCAGAAACTAGTAGCAAATCTTCGTCGAAAATATATTCCTTTACGTAATCAACAATGCCTGAAGCGCCATAGTATGGAATATCACCACTTTCTCTGAGAGCGCTCGTGATCGGCTTTCTTTTTGAATCCAAATTTTCTGCAAGCTCCCCCAAAGACTTCCAGTCCACCTCATGGTCTTCAAAACTGAGCAGCTTATCGCGGTAGTAGTTGTATTGCTTTTTGCGAGCTCTAAGCTCGGCGGTTAGCTCGGCGGTTAGCTCGGCGGTTAGCTCGGTAAATGTGTCCAGGATCCGGACGATTTCAGTTTGTATTTGCAGCGACTTTTCTGGATTTTCAGCGCAAGGGATTGGGATTTCGAAAGCCTTAATTTTTGCGTCAGAAATTGCTGGATAGGCTGAACCGCTCTGATTATCTTCAAGATACCTTTTAAATTCGCTCGATGATATCAAGTGTAAAATCCATTTTGGTAGCACCTTATCGCCTTTAACACGCAACACACAGTAGCCAGTACTGGCTACTTGTCCGTGATATTCCTCACCAATCAGAGAATAGCGCATTTGGGTTGGCCGAGTAGTCGCAAAAATCACATCATTTTTTTCAACGAGCTTCTGGGCACGACTTGGAGCGTTATTTGATGATATCCATGATGTTCCTGTGATTTGCTTCGTTTCAATACTGACAGAAGACAAATCGATATACTTATAATCACGATTAACTTCTCGCCAACTTATATTACTGGTGCGCTGCATCACTTTACTAATGGGTACCCACTTTACCTCGATTCCATCCAACAACCGCTCAACGAAACTTAGATCACTCATTTCACGCTCCTTCAATCTCAGTCACAATCGCATCGATATCTGCACGCAATTGTTCAATCTTGGCAACGGTGGTCTTTAGCTCGGCGTTGAGTTCGCTAATGTTAATCACTTCACGGGTGTCTTTGGCTTCGACATAGCTGCTCACCGACAAGTTGTAGTCGCTGCTGGCGACTTGCTCATTCGGCACCGATTTCGCAAAGTGCTCAACATTCTCCTTGCTGGCGAACACCTTTATAATCTCGTCAATGTGGGCGTCGGTCAGAATGTTGTTATTGGTTTCTTTTTTGAATAAACCGCTCGCATCAATAAACTGCGTGGTGGTGTCTTGCTTGTGTTTTGACAACACTAAAATGTTCACAGCAATGGTAGTGCCGAAGAACAAATTTGGTGCCAGAGAAATAACCGTTTCAACGTAGTTATTTTCCACTAGATACTGGCGAATCTTTTGTTCGGCACCGCCACGATAGAAAATGCCAGGGAAGCAAACAATAGCCGCACGGCCTTTACTTGAAAGGTAACTCAGTGCATGCAGTACAAAGGCAAAATCGGCTTTCGACTTGGGTGCCAGAACGCCCGCTGGAGCGAAACGTTCGTCATTAATCAGTGTTGGGTCGTCACTGCCAATCCATTTCACTGAGTAAGGCGGATTAGAAACAATCGCATCAAACGGCTTTTCGTCGGCAAAGCGTGGGTCGGTCAGTGTATTGCCTAGCTGAATATCAAACTTGTCGTAGTTAATGTTGTGCAAGAACATGTTCATGCGCGCAAGGTTGTAGGTGGTGTGGTTAATCTCCTGGCCGAAATATCCTTCTTCAATGCTGTGCACATCAATGTGCTTTCTTGCTTGCATTAACAACGAGCCGGAGCCCGCTGCTGGGTCATAAATTTTATTAATGCGGTCTTGCCCATGAATAGCTAACAGCGCAATCAGTTTGGAGACATGCTGTGGGGTAAAGAACTCACCACCTGACTTACCGGCGTTTGCGGCATAGTTTGAAATTAAGAACTCATAAGCATCGCCGAATAAATCAATTTGATTGTCTTCAAAGTTGCCAAAATCAAGTCCTGCGACCCCTTTAAGCACATGCGCTAAACGCGAATTTTTGTCTTTAACGGTATTGCCTAAGCGATTGCTAGTGGTGTCAAAGTCGGCAAACAAACCTTTAATATCTTGCTCAGAAGCGTAGCCATTAGCTGAGTTCTCAATGGAGCCGAAAATTCGAGCAAGGTCGGTGTTTAGACTTTCGTTGTTGTTGGCGTTTTTAGCCACGTTCACAAACAACTCGCTGGGGTAGATGAAGTAGCCTTTGGTTTTAATGGCATCGTCTTTGATGTCATCGGTAATCACCGAGTCATCAAGCGCTGCATAGTTGATGCTCTCGTCACCGTTCTCAATGTATGCAGCGAAGTTTTCGCTAATAAACCGATAGAACAAAGTACCGAGCACGTACTGCTTGAAATCCCATCCGTCTACTGAACCGCGTACGTCATTGGCAATGGCCCAGATTTGGCGTTGTAGTGCGGCACGTTGTTGGTTGCTCGTCATTATTTAATCCCTGCTTTCATTCGTTACGTTTTTTTGTTGCTCGTGTGCTTTTAAGGCTGCTGATGTTGTTCTTTATTACCTCAAGAGCTTAATCATCCACCAGCTCAAGTAGCTCCCCAACCTCACAATCAAAGTACCGACAAAGCGTTTCTATCACTGAAAAATCGATGCGCTGTGCGGTTTCTTTATACAGTAGCGTGACGGTGTTTCTGTTCAATCCGGTGTCGCGCGCAACATCCATAATTTTGAGTTTTCGCTCACCCATCATTCTTGCTAAATGACACTTAACCATAACCACCCCAAGAAAAAAGTCATCCTAAATGACAAAAAGATATTGAAAATGTCATTATGTGTGCTAATATGTCATTCAGGATGGCAATTTGAACTTATAAAATACTTATTGCCATTCAATCTACCATTAACGACAGGAGGATGCCATGTTAAATGACATGACATATTTAACGACCGACGAGCTTGCTAAACGTATCAAATATGACGCGCGCACCATTCGTGAGCAGTTGAAGGACTCTGTACTGCTTGAGGGCGTCCACTACATTCGCCCATTTGGTGGCCGAAAAATCCTATTTGTCTGGGAGACTATTCAAAAGGACATGGTGAAGGCATCGTCGGCAGGGATTTTCTTACCAATGGCGCGAGGAGGGATGGCGCATGGGTAGAGTGTATGCGAGGAAAGAAACGAACAAGCTCTTTATGGACTTTGATTATCGCGGTAAGCGGTGTCGTGAACAAACTGAATTAAAGGACACGCCTGCAAATCGTAAAAAGGTAAAAGCATTTCTAGAGCGCGTAGAGGCTGACATTACCTTGGGAACCTTTGAATATGGGCGCCACTTCCCGGACAGTCCTCGGGCAGAGCAGTTTAAAGCGGTGCAACTCCATGGAAGGGAACTAACAACGCCTTTTTTCGCTCAATTCGCTGACACCTGGTTCAGCGAAATGCAAATTCAGTGGCGGCCATCCCATCAAGAAAAAGTACAAACCGCACTACGGGTTTATTTGTTGCCGCATTTCGGAGAGAAGGCAGTTGGCTGCATCAGCAAAGCGGATATCTTAGAGTTTCGAGCATCCCTCGCCAAAGTGATCACTCGAAGCAATAAGCCATTATCTCCGTCGCGGATAAACCACATCATGACACCACTGCGCATGATTCTGCACGAGGCAGCCAACCGTTACAATTTTAGCTCACCTTATGAAGGAATAAAATCGCTCAAGGTGCCGCGTTCTGACGTAGAGCCATTCAGCATTGATGAAGTTCGGCTGATTTTGCAGTCGGTACGCCCGGACTTTAAGAACTACTACACGGTTCGCTTCTTTACTGGAATGCGCACGGCAGAAGTGGATGGACTGCAGTGGGACGCCGTCGATTTTACTCGACGCCAGATCATTGTAAAACGGGCGTTGGTCAGAGGCATTATCCAAGACACTAAGAACGACAGCTCATACCGAGCTATCGACATGAATGATCTCACCATGGAGGCATTGCAAGCACAGCACGAAGTAACTGGCAGGCTCGTATTCGTGTTTTGTAGCTCTGCCGGTACGCCACTGTCGCATAACAATGTCACTAAGCGTGTGTGGTATCCACTTTTGCGCTACTTGGGGCTTCCTAAACGTCGGCCGTATCAGACCCGGCATACTGCCGCCACGCTCTGGCTTGCTGCAGGGGAGAGTCCAGAATGGATAGCAAGACAGATGGGACACAGCACAACTGAGATGCTGTTCCGTGTCTACTCTCGTTATGTACCCAACCTCACACGTCAAGACGGCTCTGCTTTTGCTCGCCTGCTTAACGCTGAATTCTCAAATGTATAAGGTGAACATCATGGATAAATTTTATCGTAAAGAGTTTTATAAGCCCAAAATTCGTCGTATGGCTGAAACTTTAATGAATGGCTTTAGCATCACCAGCGACAATTCATTGGTCCTAGCTCTAGGAAATGGAACTGAAAAGAATAACTTGGAAGCCATGATTAGTTGGATTGAGCGGGTCATTGACGAGCGCGAACTATCTCCAGAAAATCTTTGCATTACTGTATTCGTTCCGTTGCTCCAGCACGACCTACACGACTGGATATTTAGCCGCTACGAATTTTAAGAGGGCAGACATGGCGTACGACATTTACGTACGCCATGTCATACGACAGATCATGACAAAAGAAAAATACCTAACAATTGCACAGGCCAGCTCTTACACCGGTTTGTCGCATCGAACCATTCAGCGCTATATCGCCTCCGGTAAGCTGCCGTCGAGAAAAAACGCCAGTGGCGTACGACATATACCCGAGAAGTTTTTGAAGTGTTACGTAAAGGCAGAACATTCCAACAACAGAGCGGAGCAAGGGATAGTCAGAGAAGTCTTGCTGCAAATGCTAGATCTGCTTCCAACGAGTGACATAGCCACACTGACAAAGAAACAGAAACTGCGGAAGATCATCAGTGCTTTAGTAAGTTAGCAGTGGAGGGCTTTGGGATTAGCTGCCTTTATTATGCAATCTCTTGAGTTCGTTTATTTTGACCAGTAAATCGTCAAAGCAACCCTCGCAAAAGTCGAAATGAAATTTCTCACCATCACGGCTAGAGCCGTAACCAAACTCCGCAACTAGGCGAGCATACTCAGCGAAGCTATCAAGGTTAGTCATGTTATTTTTCTGAGACTCGTTCACCACGCTCTGCCCGCAAATATCGCAGGTAATATCAGAAACCACCTGAGTGACTTGGACTGATTTTTCTTTCATTAAGGAAACCTCGTCTTCAATATTCTGAGAAGCACTACTATTGAACTTAGGCCAACGGTTGTATCCAATCTCGGGGGTTATTCGAGCGGAATGCGCGAATGAATTCAACCTCCCTGGCCGATAACTCTGCCTCAGAGCAATCCGCAGACTCCCAAATAATTTGTTTGCGAATCGTATAGTCCTGGCGGACCGACACGGAAAGGGGGGTAAAATCACTATTGATGACCTGCATATCTGGGCTGCCAAAATAACGGTAGCTGCCAACACTGTCCTTCCCAATGTAAATCTTGCCTGTGGGGTAGGTGATTTTGTATATCTGCTTCATTAGTGTAACCGAGTTTTAATCTATTGATCTCGACTGTTTAACTCGGCTCGCGAATCAACTTGGTTTAATCCTAACTTGGAAGCTCAGGCCAACCAGATTGTGCATCAAAATCACTCCTAGCTCTGAGCTCAAATATTAAATTCTTTGCAATTTCAAAATCCCGGGTGCTCTGATGTTGACGCCCTTGTGCGTCAGTATATTCAGCCTCACTCAAAGGCGTACCGTACTTTCCAGCCCAAATAGTGTAAATACTTAGGCGTTGTAACAATTCTTTTTCCGTTTGATTTGTCTCTAAGCTAATTAATTTAGCAAGATCGGACAAATTATGATTTTTGCATCCGGGGAACGATTTCTTGGTGTCAATTCTTGCCCCACCGACAATAAGTTTCCCCTGCGATGCAACGACGCCTTTAAAAGCATTTTCAAGAGCGATGCCAAGAAGAAACATTGAACCTTTATGACACCCAACCGACGTCTCCATTTCTGAATATCGTGACGACATAGTACAAAATAACACTTCGGCTGCAGCCAACATTTGATTTGCTTGCGTAAACCAAAACTCTGCGTTTATGGTTTTAGCTCTAAAGTCCATTAGTTAATCCTGCCAAGGTAACGCCTACGTTGCACCTGACGGTTGTTAGGTTGCTGCTGCACGGTTCTTAGCCTCCTTTCTCTGCTCTGGCGTCAACGGCTCGACGCTCCCCAAATATACAAACTGATTGTCGGCAACCCAAGATGATCCGCATGCACCATCGGGAATTAATCCGTACCAAAAGTGAGCAGTAAACCATGAAACGTGCTCGCTGGATTGATACCCGTTTATTTGTTCTGGGCGACCTCCCTCCAGCCAAGCGCGCAGATCTGATTGACCGATAAATCCATCACGATTTTCCTTTGGAAGAATCAACACATCTTCGTTTACCGAAAAGGTAATTCGCAGGGCCGTCTGGAAGTGGGGCCTATCGAAAAGCTGTACGACATCGGATGGCACAGCATGCCCCGCATCCACCAAACGGCAATCGAAGCTCTTCGCATAGTATTTGTACACGTTACGCTGGCCGTCTTCCTTGTAAGGGCCTTTGCCGTGAGCCCTTACGAGGTCAGATTTCTTAAATTTGTGTTTTGCGCTATCCGCCGGAGAACCACAAATCTAGCATTGAAATTCACTTTCAGGCATTGATACGCTCTCTCTCCGCAACCTGACGCAAAGCTCACCTGCCGCTATGAAGCACAGTGTAATAGCTGTCAGGTGCAGCGGCTTGTTGGGCACTCACTGGGCCCAGGCCGAAGAATCTAGGTCGTCCGCGTATGTGGATAAAATTGCCAGCCCCGGTTCGTTCTGCATTTTTATAGATAATTCATATCCTTTTACTGCCTTAAAAACCTCACAAAGTATCTCCCGGTTAATCTCTCGCAAACTGCGTGGCTGGATAACCGTTAGGTTACCTGTCTCTGGGTAGGCAAATATGCGTGGCTTGTAATTAGCACCGAGTACTGACAGCCGAAAAGTCCGACTGCCGGTATCCGTTATGCCTAGTTCTTTGGCTTTCTCATACAAGGCCGTTAAATCATGGCCAAGCCGACGAAGCTCTTTTTTGGTTACGGAATTGTTTACCAAGTAGGCCTTCAGCGCCAATTCCGTACTCATGCCCAATAGGTGATTCAGAACGTGAAGAGCATTCGGATATTTTTCATTTACCGCATCGGCCGATGCTGCGTACATACGAGCACCATCAATAAGGGTTCCTGCAAATTCTGATTCTTTCGAAATGCTCATAATCCTTATGCCTAACATTGTATTACTAAGCACGCCGCGTATCTCCGATAAACCGGCATGCACGTTAACAATCTAAAATGGGGAGTTTACGAAAGGTGATTCCATGAGTAAAAACCAAGGCTGGCTTCCGAAAATCGCGATCATCCAACTCCCTGACTACGCATTTATCTATTACCCGACATTACAAGATCATATAGGTTTGAGCAAATGTTGACCATCGATGCATGACGCCAAGCGAGAGGGTGGGCAAAGGTCAAAAACCCCGACTTGAAAAAACCAAGAAAAAATTCTTGTCACGGATTTGTCACGTATGTGTCACAGGACCATTTTCCGGATATGTGGGCGATTTCGGGCAAAGGTCAACAGTGATTTGAAGATGACTTCAACCCATGAAAAGAAAAACAATAGAATTTGAAGAGGGAGATGCGCTGAAAGCCTTTGATGGCGCGCCCGAGAGGATTCGAACCTCTGACCTCTGCCTCCGGAGGGCAGCGCTCTATCCAGCTGAGCTACGGGCGCATATTTCAAATTTTGACTTCAACTCTAAACACCATTTCGCCGTCCGACTTTTACCTCCGGAGGGCAGCGCTCTATCCAGCTGAGCTACGGGCGCAAATTTTGTGCTTGAAATGCAGGCGGGGATTGTAGGGAATTTGCGCTTTAATGTCTAGTGGAAATCAGCGCTACATCGTGAACGCTAAGTTAGTTGCGTGCTTTATGACCAGTGTTGATTTGAATATCAACAACGGAACTGGTTATTATTTATTCACTTGCTGACGCGCTACTCATGAGGCCATTCTATGCAACCGAAACATCTGGCTTGGATCGTTTTTATTATTCCAATTATTGCCGTGCACGGTGCTTATTTTATTGGCCTCTATCAAGGGGTTGCGCATGTGTGCATTCCTTACTTAGAAGGCTGCACCACCATTAGTCGGGCGGCGCGTATGGGTGACGCGATTTTCTTGTTTCGTGGACTGATGATGCCCTTAGCGATGCTGTTGGTGCTCTTTTGGTACTTGCAGAGCAATTGGTTGCAGCAGCTGACAGGCCGCAGCCACAAGGTTATTTTCTTAATTGGAACCATTGGTGCGTTGTTTCTCATTCTTTATGTGAACTACCTCGGCACCGGCGGTGACTTTAATCGCTTTATGCGCCGTCATGGGGTCATCATTTATTTTGCTGGTACTGTGCTGGCGCAGATGTTGTCAATTAATGCGCTGCACAAGTGCGGTGGCGAAGCAGTCAGTAAGCTACGCAAACTTATGCAAGTTCAACTGTCATTTATTGTGGTGTGTTGGCTCTTGGCGATGATCAGTTTGGCGATTAACACCAGTGGTGTGATTTGGGCGTCGCAGGGTGAAAACATCATCGAGTGGTTCTTTGCCCTGTTCATGTCGCTTTATTTTGCCGTCGCTGCGCGGATGTGGGAGCAGACGCGCTACACCTGGCAATTTAGTTTGCAAAAAAACTAGTCGAACGGCTTATTTTGCGTGTTTTCGCTGCATTTCACGCGTCGGTGCAAAGCAGCTTTGGCGATCATATTTGCGCTAACCGGTGCGGTCACAAACAAGAAGGCGGTGATTAACGCTTCTTGCATACTCACGCCTTCGGTAAAGAAAGTGAAATACAAGAACGAGCCAAATAAAGTCGCGCCCACGCCAAGTGTGCTGGCCTTGGCTGGGCCATGTAAGCGGGTGTAGATGTCCGGTAGGCGAGCAAGGCCAATCGTGCCGATGAGCGCAATTAAGGCGCCAATCACCAAAAACAAACTAATGACTGCTTCTAAGATCACCATAATCCATTTACTCGATTAAATCGCCGCGCATTAAATAGCGCGTTAAAGCGACGGTGCTGACAAAACCCATTAAGGCAATAAGTAAGGCTGCTTCAAACAGAATATTACTGCCCATGCGAATACCGGTAAGGACGATGACAGCGATGAGGTTGACTGCCATGGTGTCGAGGGCAAGTATGCGGTCGACCACGTCGGGGCCAACAATGAGTCGATATAGGGTGAATAAGATCGCGATGGAGAATAGCGCCAGCGCGATGGTCACGGCGTAATCTAGCATTCGAAGATCTCCTTTAATGGCTGTTCGTAACGCTCGAAAATGTCGTTGCGCAATTGCTTTTCGTCTTCAAGGTGTAAGACATGAATCAGTAAATGCTTTTTGTCTTTACTGATATGCGCCGATACGGTGCCCGGGGTAAGGGAAATCGTACTGGCCAAAATGGTAATGGCAAAGTCATGTTGAACAGTCAGTGGGTAGTCGATAAACGCTGGCTGTAAGCCTTTGGCGCCGCGCAGAATGCGAATTGCCACGGCAACATTGGAGCGGGCAATATCGACCGCTAAGCGCCAAGCATAGCGAACCACCAACGTTGGATGATGCACACTGGACTGTTCGAGCCAAAATTGCTGTGAGCTAAACGGAATGACCCAGGCTAAACCAAGACCGAGCACAATGTGCGCAAATGCTAGGCTTTCGTTCATGAGCAACCAAAGCACCAACAAGAAAATACTAAAACGTGGGTGTGGAAGCAGTTTTTTCGGATGACGTTTAGTGGTTTGCATTAGCAAGGCCTCCTAACACAGCTTCAATGTAGCGTTCCGGTGCCAGTAGTTGCGCAGCGGTGCTTTGCGTAAATTCCATGATGGGTTGCGCAAACACACTCAGCAGTATGCTGCCGAACAGCATGGTCATGACAATCCCGGTGGCTAATAGCGGTGCCCGCACGGTTGTGGCAGGTTGTTTGTTTTGCCGCCACAATAACGCACTACCGCCGCGACTTAAGGCAATTATGATAATCAGGCTCGACACCAGCAAGATTGGCCAGAATAGGGCATACGCCCAAGGCGCGGTGGTACTTTGTAAAATCCAGAACTTACTAATAAACCCAGAAAGTGGCGGTAAGCCAGCAAAGGCAACCGCAGCTAGGAAAAACAAACCACCGAGTAACGTGCGATCTTGGCTGCGCGGGCCGGTAACAAAGTAGTCGCGTGGCCCAGGGCGGTAGTGGTGAAAAATATCCGCCAAAAGAAAGAATACCGCGGTGAGTAGTGTCGTGTGCAGTAAGTAGAATAAGGCTGCCGCTAAGCTTGGTTGTGAGTGCTGAGCGACGCTCGCTAACAGAGTCCCAACAGAAACAATCACCATCCAAGCGGTTAGGCCTCGTAAGCTCCAAGCGCCGAGTGCGCCAACGGCGCCAAACGCTAGTGTTGCCAGCGCAAGCGGCCAAAGCGATTGGAATATTTGCTCATTCAGTCCTGTATCGTTTTGAAAAACCAAATAAAACACGCGAATAATGGCGTAAATGCCTATTTTGGTCATGATTGCGAATAGCGCAGCTATCGGTGCGGCGGCAGCTGCATACGCGCGTGGCAACCAGAACAACAACGGCAGCATGGCCGCTTTGATACCAAACACGATGAGCAATAACGCGCCCGCAGCGTGGATAAATGGTAATTCACTCGCTGGCAAGGCCTTAATGCGTAATGCCATGTCGGCCATGTTTAGGGTGCCGGTAATACCGTACAGTACGCCTAAAGCAATGAGGAATAACGCCGAACCGACCAAGTTGATAATAACGTAGCGCAGGCCTGCACGGCTGCGAGCACGACCACCGCCATGTAACAACAGAGCGTATGACGCAATAAGTAGTATTTCAAAAAAGACGAATAGGTTGAACATGTCACCGGTCAGAACAGCGCCATTCAAGCCGAGCAACTGAAACTGAATTAGTGCATGAAAGTGCGCCCCAGCTTGGTCGTGCGTCTTCTTGTGGCCGGTAGTGGCGTAGGCAATGCAGAATACGCTTAGGGTTGCGATCAGCACCAACATGAGTGCGCTGAGTTGGTCTAATACTAAAACGATACCAAACGGTGCTTGCCAGTTTCCAAGCTGATAAATACTGTAGTCACCACTCATCGCATGTTGGAGCAGGATAATCGCGACGACAACTTGCGCACCGGCAGAGAGTAAACTGAGCCCGCGTTGATCTTTGATGTTCAGCGCATGTAACACGGTGAGCATGGCACCGAAGAATAATGGGATGAGAATCGGTAAAATCATGAGGTGCATGGTTAAATCGGCTCCTCATTTTTATCGACGCCATCGACGTGATCATTTTTCAGCTCTAGCACGGAGCGCAGAGCTAAGACGACAACGAATGCGGTCATGGCAAAGCCAATAACAATTGCAGTCAGTACCAGCGCTTGTGGCAGTGGGTCGGCGTGTTGTGCCGCTTCGCCGATCACTGCGGGCGCATTGGTATGCAGGCGCCCCATACTAAACAAAAACAAATTCACCGCATGCGATAGCAAGGTTAGGCCGAGCACGACCGAAAATGTGCGTGCACGTAAAATTAAAAAGACACCACTTGCGGTTAAAACACCTAAAAGAATGGCGACTAAAGCTTCCATTAGCCAATCTCCTTGCCAGGGCCGTGAATGGTCATAAGACGACCCATATTGGCCAGAATTAATAGGGTGGCACCGACAACGGTGACATACACGCCTAAATCGAACAGTAACGCGGTGGCAAGTTCAAATTCACCAATAAACGGTAATTCAAAATGCCCAAACCATGAGGTTAGGAATGGTTTGCCGAATATGAGGCTGCCGACGCCTGTGGTGCCGGCTATTAATAAACCAGCGCCAACGAGTGGGCGGAACTGAGTCAACATGCGCACATGCGCCCAGCGAATGCCGCAGGCGACATACTGTAAGCTAAGGGCTGCGGCGGTAATTAGCCCAGCAATAAAGCCACCGCCCGGGAGGTTATGGCCGCGCAGGAATATATAAGCCGATACCAGTAAAGCCATCGGTAAAATTGGCCGTGCGAGTACCCGCAAAAACAACGGGTGGGACTCGGCAAAGCCATTCCAGTACTCATTCTGTTGATGGTTCGGCCGGTCTTTTAAGCGCAAGTTTCGGGTCAAGGCGAACACGGCGAGGGCTGCAATGGCCAGAACCGTGATTTCGCCAAGGGTGTCAAAGCCACGAAAATCGACCAAAATCACATTGACCACGTTGGTACCGCCACCGCCGGATACGCTGTTGGCAAGGAAGTAATCAGAAATCGACGACTGCGGTCGCGTCATAACCGCAAAACTCAGCAACGCCACGCCAATGCCGGCGATACTGGCGATGACCACGTCACGAGACCAGCGCAAACGACTGGATTCATGCGGTGAGGTTTGTGGCAAAAATGAGAGTGCCAACATCATGATCATGATGGCCATGACTTCAACGGAAAACTGAGTCAGCGCGAGGTCAGGCGCGGAAAAGCGCGCAAAACCAATGGTAATGAACAAGCCGGTCGCACCGGTAAACAGTAGCGCTGTAATTCGTTGATGGTGCAATACGCTGACCGCTAATGCCATTGCCGCAAGCAGGACAATGCCACCGGCAGTCATGGCGTCGATGGGCATGAGTTCACGTTCCCCTTGCCAGATCTCTAAGCCAATTAACGGCCAACCGGTGAACACCAAAGCGGTCACCAGTAAATATAAAACGTAGCGTTGCAACGAACCATTTTCGACCATGTGCACGGCATCTTGTGACCAGCCAATCAGCTTTTGCATGAGCTTTTCAAAATGATCTTTGGCATTTAAGTTCGGCAGCTTTGCATGCCACGCGAACAATGTTTTTCGTGCGCTATACATAGCGAGACCGCCGAGGAAGGTCACGGCCGAAATCAGAGACAACCACGGATGGTCTTGAATCACCGAAAGGTCATAGCTGACGATATGTGGCGCACTTGTGGCGGGAATTAATAAGTCGGAACTGACATTCGCTGCATTTGCTGCGGCGGCAATGAGTCCATGCAACATAAGCTCTGGCCAGAGGCCAAGAATGACGCAGGCAGCAGCGAAAAAGACGAGTGGTGCATAAGTCCAACTGCTAGGTTTTTTCGGTGGCCAATTCGGCAAATCGACCGGTTTACCATTGAAGAAGGTATTGTGGAACAACCGCAAGGCATAACCGACCGAGAAAGCGGCGCCAAGAATCGCCAAAATTGGAATAAGTGTCGCAATCATGCCTGAGTGCGGGCCATTGAGGCTTTCAACAATGAACAGTTTCTTGCTGAAGTAGCCGTTTAAATAGGGCAGTCCAGCCATTGCAGCGGTTGGAATAAAGCTCAATAGCATCAGGAGTGGAAAGTGCTTGGCCATGCCATTCACTTGCCGCAGATCACGAGTGCCCGCGGCCTTGTCGACGACGCCAGCCATCATAAACAACGGTGCTTTGAAGAGTGCATGGTTAACTAAATGGAAGAGGGCGACGGTTAAAGCACCGTGGGTACCGAAGCCAATGAGCAGTGTAATAAGCCCCAAATGGCTAATGGTTGAATAAGCCAGCAAGCCTTTCATGTCGTGCATGAAAATGGCAACAAACGAGCCGACTAACAAAGTCACCACGCCAATTCCGGCCACCCAATAAAACCAAGATTCGTGGCCACTAAATACAGGGAACAAACGGATCAACAAGAAAATACCTGCTTTCACCATGGTAGCGGAATGAAGGTAGGCAGAAACTGGCGTCGGCGCCGACATCGCATGGGGTAACCACAAATGAAAAGGGAACTGCGCAGATTTAGTGAATGCACCGAGTAAGATCAGGCCAAGAATCCACGGGAATCGGCTATCATTTTGAATGAGTTCACGCGCTGCGAGAATGTCGGTGAGTTGATAACTGCCGACAACTTGACCCATTAAAATAATACCGCCGAGCAGCGCTAAACCGCCGCCGCCAGTGATAAACAATGATAGCCGGGCTCCGCGCCGAGAAATTTGTTTATTGCCATAGAAACCGATGAGCAAGAACGAAATGAGGCTGGTGAGCTCCCAAAAAATGAGCATGAAGATCAAGTTCTCGGCGAGCACGATACCGAGCATTGCCGCCATAAAGGCAAGTATCAGGGTATAAAAGCGCGCGGCTTCAGGTTTACCGGCAAAATAGTGATGGGCATAGTACATGACCGTGACGCCAATACCGGTAATCAGCAATGCAAATAGCGCAGACAGTGCGTCAAGTCGCAAGGCGACGGTTAACCCAAGTTCAGGAACCCAGTCAAACTGATACAGTAAGACTTGGCCTTGCATGACGGTTGGAAGTAACTGTAATAGCAGAATAAACGCAATTAGAGGCGGTAGGCTAGCCAGTCCAACAGCCCAGCGGGGCGCGTGACGCAGCAAGAGCGGACCCGGCAAAAATAGCAGGGGCAAAAGTAGGATCAGCAGCAACATAAGCGATTATTTTTCTTTGCTAAAAGGGCGAGTTCACAGAAACCAATCGAACTGTAAGTGATCATGGCATAAAAGTGCTGATCTAGCTCAATTTTTCTGTTGAAACTCGCCCTTTATTACTTATTTGCTTTGTGGTCTTACCCTAAATGGGTAGATAACCGATATCCGGCATCCCGAGTAGCTTCACTGCAATGTAGAAGTATAGCAGTACCCCAACAAAGTCGGCGATCGATGTAATTAACGGTGCACTTGCGGTCGCCGGGTCGAGTTTTAACTTGCTCAGCAAGAACGGTAGTGACATGCCGATCATACTACCAGCGAGGACGACGGCGACCATAGAAATAGACACCACCATGGCTATTTCGACGCCTCCGCGGTAGACGCCCAGTCCGAATACTGCAACCGACATGGCGATCCCGAGCAATAGAGCAACCCAGAATTCTTTACCGAGGGTTTTAAACCAGTCCTTCATATGTAGGTCGCCGGTGGCTAATGCACGCACCATCAGTGTTGCGGCCTGCGAACCGGCATTACCGCCACTATCGACAAGTAATGGCAAGAAGAATACGAGTGCCACATAGGTAATAATGGTGTCCTCGTAGTACTCAAGCACCTCGCCCGAGAACATGTTGGCAAACACCAATATAAGTAGCCATGGCGCCCGTTTCATAAACATGGTCCAGGTGCTTACTTCGCGCAGAGACACGTCTTTTAATGCGAGCGTACCCCCGCCTTTATGGAAGTCTTCGGTGCTTTCTTCGACATCGACGTCCATGGCGTCATCGACGGTGACAATACCGATAAACCGATCACCACCATTGATGACCGGCAACGCCAGTAGATCATACCGACGAATCATATCAGCGGCGGCTTGTTGCGGCTCAAGGGCATTGACCGTGAGCAGTTCGGTGTTCATGATTTCAGCAACCGCAGCATCATCATCGCTCGTCATCAAATCGCGCAGTGACAAGGTACCAAGCAAGGTTTGTTTGCCGTCAACGACGTAAAGTTGGTAAATGGTTTCCATACCTTCTGCATGTGACCGAACATAGCGCAAAGCTTCAGCAACGGTCATGTGCGCACGAAGGGCAACGTAAGCTGAGGTGGCTAAGGCACCGACAGTCCCTTCTTCATATGCCGCTAAACGCAGAATGTCTTCTTGCTCTTTTTTCGCAAGTTTTGGCAGGATAGCCTTCTGTTTCTCGTCGGAAAGGCGATTATAAATGTCGACCCGTTCGTCATGCGCCATTTCGGCCAACAGCCGAGCGCTATCGTTTTTATCGAACAATGCTAACAAGGTGTCTTGCTGTGCCGGTGTGAAATATCCGAATAAGTCCGCCAGTTCACGATCTGGCAGCGCGACGAGCAACTGCTGCACCTCGTTGGCGTCCATCTGTTGTAATTCGTCAGCAATATCCGCTGCTTGTTGTTCGCGAATTAGTAATAACCAATCATTGGCATCGAACGCGGCTAGCTGCGCTTTAATTTTGGCGTGTAATTCTTCTCTGGTCATGGTGACTCTCCTCTAGCCCATTGCGTTAAAACGCAATGTTTAATCCAATAGTGTAGATGGTTTCGCGATTCTCACGGTCACGCGCAACACTGGTATCGAGTTCGACACGTCCGGTTGCATGACGCAGACCAACAGCAAGCGTTGGACGATCGTCACCGACAGCGGCGCCTTCAACAATCAAGGCGGTTTTTGCTGCAATTGCGAACGTTGTTGCTAAGCCGTAAGTGGCGTCCCAAGCACTGTCCTCATGTGTATAGGCAGTACCTAAATTCACGTGTAGCTCTATGGCACTGTTCAGAGCATGTGAATAAGGAACATTGATAAAGCCACCGGCAAACGTGTCGGCAACTTGATCGAATTCAATGCCACTTGAAATCGCTAAAGCAGACGATTGCCCCTCTGCCAACATTGTTTTTGCTTCAAAGCCGAGCGCAGCGACTTGGCTGTTCTGCCAGTCGTAAACGAAGGGGACAGACAGTTCCCAACCGCGCTGTGTCGTGCATGCGGGGACGGCAATGAGTGTCGTGTGTGAATCTACACGACTGACCCACGACTCCAGTTGGCAATGCCCCGGATCGGTAATTGCCGCGTCGTCGACGAGAAAGTGCCCACCATTTGCTAGCGCCGTCGGTGCTATCAGGACAAGCGCGGTTGCGCCGACCCAATTGAATGGATTTAGTTTGAATTTCTTCATCACAGCATTCCTTCATATGTGCTGGATGTCGGAATTATTCACTGATTAGAAAATCGATGACATGCGAGCGCTGAAAGAAGAGCGTGCAAACAGGCACAGGCAGAGCTGTGAAGACAAATCAACGATTAAATATAGGTCAGTGTTACGGTGGCTTTTGCACCGACACTGCCCTAGAGAAAGTTTACTTGATCAAGCGAGTGATCGAAGAAAATGACCGTGGGGCGAGAGCAGGATGCAAAAACAGACCGCGAGTATTCCGACTGTTTTTAGTTAAGCTACAACTCGGAGGTTCCGAATCTAAGCATCCGTAATTCATGTTTTTTCTCTCAAAAAATTTACTTACACACGTAAGCGGCGCGAATAATACACAGTTAGTCTAGTCGGGTCAAATGGCGGTGGTGAATTTCGAATTTGAGAATGTGCATTGCGGCTATTTTGAATAAGGATTAAAGTAAAGATTCACTTTTTCAAAATTAGGCTTCAATTTGTGAGTACAGGCCAGCAGCCGCATTCATCAGTTAGCACGAAGGAGGCGTCGCCGATTCTGCCTAATCAGTCAACGTTTGGCACGCGTTCGCTTCGCGGTGTAATTGTGTCGGTTAGCTGGTTGATTGTTGCTGTATTCATTATTACCGCGATTGCATTGTGGTTGCGCACGACCAACCAGCATGAGCGTGAACTTGCTCATTTATCTGAATTGCAAGCGCAAACCGTCATTTCACAACTCAGTATTATTGAGCGATTTTTAAAGACAATCGGTGAAGATGTCGCCACAATACCCGACGAAAACTTCGTAGAGATGGCAGCGGAAAGACTCCGTAAATCGACGCAATATCATTTGAATGTCGAAGGAATAGCGCTGATTGATCCACACGGGCGGTTTCTTGCAGCCGACTTCGACATTGACCAAGAGAATTATACGTTACCAGAAGAAAACCGAATTCTCGGTGATTACTTGGACATGATGAACGAACCACGTTTTCAAATCGGTCGTCCGTATTTTTTCGACCCATTGCAACGATGGGTCATTCCATTGCGGCAACCGGTATTCAATGCACGTGGACAATTGCTTGGTTCGGTTTCGGTTGCGTACCGTATTGACGACGGTTTCGCGTTGGCGACGCGAGACGATTTGCCTGCGGATACACAAATTGCATTAGTACGTTCTGATGGCTACCTAACTTATCTTTATCCGATAGACGACGAGTTCAATGATCCACAAACGGTTTACACGCAGCCGGTTTCAGCTGGGCTGCGCGCCTTACTTTCGCTGCCGACTGGGCTTTATAGTTACTTGCGACCGTCACCCAGTCATGATGGGTTAATGAGCTATTCTGCCTATATCGGCAAGCCCAACCCGTATGCGCAGACGATTGTGGTTTTACGTTCAAAGCGCGCGGTTGTTCAGGCGTGGCTGAGTAGCATGATATTGCCAACCTCACTCCTTTTATTTTGTGTTGTGGTCTTATTTTATGCGTATCGCAACGCTCAGCGAATTATCGACACCTCGGAACAAGAAATTGAAACTCGGCAGAAGGCGTTGATGAACTCACTGACGCGGTACTCGCAGTTAACAGCGATGATGCCGGCAGGGGTGTACCAAGTCTTGATTACCTTTGCAGGGCCTCGCCAATTTGTGTTTCTAAGTGAGCGCGCGCGCGGAATTTTCGCCTTACCCGCCAACTTGCCGGTCACGCAAGCCATGGAAAAAGTTGTCGGTATGATACACCCCGAGGACTTGAATCGCTTTATTGAGCTGGAAGAAAAGGCAGTTGCAAACAGTCAGCCGTTGCAATGGGAAGGGCGTTTTTTCGTTGAGGGTGAAGAGAAATGTATTGTCATTCATTCGCGCCCAGGGAGCACCGAAGAGAACGGTATCCTTTGGCATGGGGTCATGGTTGATGTGACCGAGCAGCGGCGTGCAACGCGGCAACTGGATGAATTGACCAATCTGGACACAGTGACATCGCTACCCAATCGTACTTTCCTGCATCAACGCGTCTATGAAGCGATAAACGAAGCTCGAAGAAGCCATTGCGTCGGTTTAGTTTTATCTGTCGATCTTGATAATTTTAAATTACTCAATGACAGTGTCGGTCAAATTGAAGGTGACTACGCGCTTTACTTGGCTGGTGAACGGTTAGCGCATGCGGTTGATGAACATGGTATTGCGGCGCGAATTCTTGCCGATGAATTTGTACTTCTCGTTGCCAATGCGGGCACGACAGAAAAAGGTGCTTTTGAGCTGGCGAACCGCATTGTTGAGCACATTCAAAGCGCGTTTGTCGAGCCATTGCAATTGCATCATGACCAATACCAAATGACAGTCAGTATTGGGGTGGCGACCTTGTCGGCTGTAACTCAGTCTGTCGAGCAAGTGCTCCAGCAGGCGGATCAAGCCATGTATGAAGCGAAAAGCCAAGGCCGTAACCTAGCGATATTTTTTGATGCCGAAATGGAGCAACGTTTACAAGCCCGCCTTGAATTACAGCGCGAATTACACCGAGCGATATTAGCTGAAGAGTTAGAGCTACATTATCAACCAAAAGTGAACATCAAGGGTGAAGTCGTGGGTGTCGAAGCATTAACCCGCTGGGTGCACCCGATTCGCGGAATGATTAGCCCGGTCGATTTTATTGCCATAGCCGAGCAAAGCGCGGATATATTAATTCTCGGTCGTTGGGTTCTGCGTTCGGCCTGTCAACAATTGGTTGAGTGGCAGAAAGACCCGGTGCGAAAGTCGTGGACAATGGCGGTAAACGTCAGTGTGAAACAGTTACGCGAAGCAAGCTTTGTGACCAGTGTGAAAGAAATTTTAGAGTCGACCGGTGCGCCAGCCAGTCAATTATTTATTGAGATCACCGAATCCATGCTGCTCGGTCAAGCCGAAACGGCAATTGGCAAAATGAGCCAGCTGAAACAGCTTGGTGTACGTTTTGCTCTAGATGATTTTGGGACCGGCTACTCGAATCTGAATTATCTTTATCGCTTACCGATTGATCAGCTCAAAATTGATCAATCATTTGTGATGAATATGGATAAGAACCAAACCCAGCAACAAATTATCACGAGCATTATTGCCTTAGGGCATGCACTCAAGCTCCAAGTCGTAGCTGAAGGTGTGGAAACCTTGGCGCAATCGCAGGCGCTGCATGACCATGGTTGCGACTTATTCCAAGGATTTTATTTTAGCCCCGCAGTGAGACCTTCAGCGCTTCGAACGTCATACAATCCCGCCGGAGAAATATAAGTAGTCGCTAAAACTTGCTGCTCTGTCGGCTTTTGCTTGTGTAATTGCGTTTATTTCGGCAGCCTTACTGCAATCCATTTTTCCTAAACGATGATAAAGAGGATCCATTCATGAAGCTAATGCGAGGCTTTGTGGCTGTTATGAGTATGGCGCTCGTGCCGTTTGTGGCCAGTGCTGATTACTTGAACACCACGTTTACTTTTTCAAATCAAACGACAACTGCTGACACACGCGTACTACTGTTGCCTCAGTTTGAAGGTGAAGTATCTGAACAAGGTTGGCCAACGGGTTTGTCAGCGGAAACGGTTCGTCATTTGAACCGTGCGATTCAAGCCGGCGACTTTAGCGGTAAAGAGAAGCAACAGCTCGAAGTGATTGCGCCTGCGGGTCTTGAAGAACTTCGACTACTGCTTGTCGGTGTAGGCGCGGCTGATAGCGTCACCCGCGCAACGGCAGAGGAAATTGGCGCGGCATTGTCGGTGTACTTCAATCGCGTCAAGTCTGAGCAAGTGCTCGTCGACACGCGCGCCATTGACGCTGCCGAGCACAATGCACGTATTACCGCAGCGGTCGCGCACGGTGTTGATTTACGTAATTATCGTTTTGACCGTTACAAGAGCAAACCTGCAGATCGCCCCGCACAAACCGTGCACTGGCAGGTCGTCAACAACTCAGACGCTCAACAACAATATGCTGCGAAGCGTGCATTGGCTGAAGGTGTATTTTTGGCGCGTGAGTTAACTAATTTACCTGGTTCTGACGGTTATCCTGCTCGTTTCGCTGAAATTGCGCGTCAGCAGCTTGAACCGCTCGGTGTGGAGGTGACTATCCTCGGCCCAGAGCAAGTCAAAGAACTTGGTATGGGTTCGCTATATAGTGTGTCGCAAGGCAGTCAGCACAAAGCGCACCTGCTTGTTGCGCACTGGAAAGGTAGCGACGATCAGCCGATTGCATTTGTCGGTAAAGGAAATACGTTCGATACGGGTGGTTACAACCTGAAAACAGCGGCTGCTTCAATTCTGTTAATGCAGACCGACAAAGCCGGCGGTGCGGCAGTCGTTGGTGCGGTTAAAGCGCTCGCAGGTGAGCGTGCGCCAGTGAATGTGGTCGGGGTGGTTCCGTTGTCATTGAATATGATTTCAGGTGAAGCAACATTACCGGGTGATGTGGTGACGGCAGGCAACGGCACGACAATTGAAGTCGGCAACACCGACGCCGAAGGTCGATTAATTCTGGCCGATGGCATTTGGTATGCCCGTGAGTTCTTTAACCCACGAGCGATTGCTGATATTGCAACGCTAACCGGCGCTAAAGTTGGTGCGCTAGGTACGGCTTATTCAGCGATTTTTAGTGACCATGACGACATTGTTGCAACCCTGCGACAGGCTGGTGAAAACACGCAAGAACTGGTGTGGCAGTTGCCGTTAGGCCCGTATCCAAATATTGTGTCAAGTCGCATTGCGGACATGATCAACACGGGTTCTCCAGGCGCGCAAGCCGGCGCTATTTTCTTACAGCATTTCGCCGGTGACACGCCGTGGGTACATATCGACATGGCCGGTAATGCGTTAAATCAAAGCGCAAGCGGTATTCATCCAGAGGGCGCCACCGGTTATGGCGTTCGTTTACTAGCGGAGTGGGCAAAACTCTACTCGGCGCAATAGACGCTGCTCAATAAAAAAACCGGAGCTGGTGAAGCTCCGGTTTTTTATTATTTCAGGCTTAATCGGCACTGCTCTCACCCAGCGCCAACCGCCACTCATTACTTTTTATGTTCGAGCGCATCACTGCTTTTGATCGAGATGTTGCGCGCTTTCATGGCTTCTGGGATTTCTTTGACCAGATAAATATTCAATAAGCCATTTTTGAGCTCTGCATCGGTGACTTCCACGTGCTCAGCTAAGTTAAATTTGCGTTCGAAAGAGCGTGCAGCAATGCCTTGATACAAGTAATTGCGCTCTTTATCATCGGCTGCTTTTTTTCCGCGTACGGTCAGTACGCCGCGTTCAACCTGAATGTCTAATTCGTTGTCAGTGAAGCCAGCAACCGCAATGGTAATGGTGTAGCGATTTTCACTGGTGGCTTCGATATTGTACGGAGGGTATCCGCCCGTACCGGTGTCGCCGCGAAGGGCATTGTCGAGCATGGATGCTAAACGGTCGAATCCAACGCTGCTGCGATAAAGTGGTGTTAAATCAATAGTGTTCATAGTCGTGTATCCTCTTTTTGAGCGATGACAGTTAATTGACGTTATAGGGGAAGCGTTCTCTTTGAGACCCGCTGCCTACACTTTAGATGTATGCACTGAACGCAGCTTTTCAAGGGCTGAACTGAAAATTTTTGCAAGCATGGCGCTGCTCAGGTAGCTTGTTAGCAGTTTTTAGTCATTGGAGTAGGCTCATGAGCGCAGAAGTCAAAGAAGGTTGTGTCCGTGTTGAAGAGAAAATGGCGCCGTATACCAACCAAGTTACCACCCATCGTCACCGCTGGTTAGCTGATGAACCGGAGTCATTGGGCGGTGCAGACGAAGGTCCTGCCCCGTTTGAAATGGTGCTCGCCGGTTTGGGGGCATGCACCTCGATGACATTGCGAATGTATGCCAAGCGCAAAGAATGGCCGGTTGAAAAAATAACGGTGGATTTGCGGCATGTGCGCGGCGAAAAGGGCGCAGAGTCGTTTGAGCGACATATTCATATTGAAGGCGACTTAACCGATGAGCAGCGTCAACGTTTGCTAGAAATCGCCAATAAATGCCCCGTACATAAAACGTTATCGAATCCCGATTTAGAAATTCCAACCCAGCTCGTCGATAAAATATAAAAGAGGATGTCATGAGTTTGTTGCCTTGTGTAGAAGTAAATCCACAACAAAACGCCAACGCCGCAGTGATTTGGTTGCATGGCTTAGGTGCCGATGGTCACGACTTTGAGCCGATTGTTCCGCACATTCAGCTCGCTGCGGGTGTCCATGCGCGCTTTATTTTTCCTCATGCGCCAAAGATTCCGGTCACCATTAATGGCGGCATGACCATGCCTGCTTGGTATGACATTCTCGAAATGAGCATTGAACGTAGCGTTGATGAAACACAACTACGCGCCTCTGCCGCGCAGGCGATTGCTTTAATTGAACGAGAAATCGAACGTGGTATTCCTGCGAATCGCATTGTCCTCGCCGGCTTTTCCCAAGGTGGTGCGGTGGCCTATGAAGCGGCGTTAACCTATGACAAAACATTAGCTGGGGTGATGTGCCTATCGACTTATTTGGCGACACACGCATCCATTCAACCAACCGACGCGCAACAGCAAACGCCATTTTTGGTTCAGCATGGCAGTCAAGATCCCGTGGTTCCTGAAGTACTCGGTCAGCAAGCGAAGCAATGGCTCGAACAGCGCGGCTACGCGGTCACGTATCAAACCTACCCAATGGCCCATCAAGTTTGTCCGCCGCAGATTCAAGATATTAGTCAGTTTTTGCAGCGCGTTTTACCTGCATAAGTTTTAAAAATAACAAGAGGCAACAACCATGAAGCTGAGAACATTTGTCGCAACCCTACTCCTTACACTGCTTTGTCTTGCGCCCATATCTCAGGCGAATGAGCAAATGCGCGTGTTTACCGCAGAGGATATTTTTGCGTTGGAGTGGGCGAACGACGTGCAAGTCGCGCCCGACGGCAAGCACGTGGTGTATGTGCGCCACAGCAACGACATTATGACCGACAGCACCCGTCGCAGCTTGTGGCTGGTGGACGTAAAGAGCGGTCAACATTCGCCGCTTTTTGCCGATGAACACCAGTATAGTAGCCCGCGTTGGTCGCCCGATGGCAAGCGTCTGGCGTTTATTTCGAACCAATCCGGAGCGGCACAAATTCACGTCTATTGGTTCGAGCAAGACAAGTCCGCGCGAATCACCGATGTGCGCCGTGCGCCAAGCGATATCACGTGGTCACCGAATGGTAAGCACATTGCTTTCAGTCAGGAAGTGCTAGCACCAGCGACCGAATTTGCGCGCAGTGTCTATCGGCCGAAACGCCCCGAAGGTGCGCGTTGGTCGGAGCCAGCGATTGTGGTTGAGCGTGCCTATTATCAAGCCGACGGACGTGGTTTGCTCGACAGTGCGTATCGCCAGCTTTTTGTCGTCAGTAGTGAAGGTGGTGCCGAGCGGCAATTAACCTCTGGTGATTATAATCATGGTGGTACGTTAGCATGGACACCAGATAGTAGCGCGATTGTGTTCTCGGCCAACCGCCGCGATGATTGGGAGTTCCACAGCCTCGAAGCGAACCTTTATCAAGTAAATGTCGCGAACGCTGAGGTGAGCAGCTTGGTGGCTGAACCAGGTCGTCAGTCGCAGCCGGTGTTTTCTCCCGACGGTCGTTATCTCGCATTCCTGCATGCGTCGGGCGAAGCAGTGCCCTATCGCAATGCGAAGCTTCACGTGATGGACTGGCGTAGTGGCGACGTGAACGAATTACTCAGTGACTTCGACCGCTCGATTGAATCGCCGAGCTGGTTAAACAACAACACCGTTGTTTTCCAGTATGCCGATCAGGGCCAACTTAAAATCGCCCGAATTGCTGCCCGCGGTGGACGTTTAACCGACTTGGTCAGTGATGTTGCCACCGGCAGCAACGGTCGTCCTTACTTGGGCGGAATGTTCACCTCGTCAGGTAATGGCGTGGTTGCATTCACCCATGGCACTGCGCATCGTTTAGGCAACGTTGGTATTTGGCAGGGCGGCAACGAGCGTGTTTTGACTGCTTTGAACGAAAACTTATTAGGCCAGCGCAAACTCGGTGAAGTTCACGAGTTCCGCTACACCTCAAGTTACGATGAAACCGAAATCCATGGTTGGTACATTACGCCACCGGGCTTTGACCCTGAGCAGCAATACCCACTGCTGTTGGAAATTCACGGTGGTCCACACCTTGCCTATGGCCCTTACTTTGCAGCGGAACTGCAACGTTATGCTGCTGCCGGCTACGTCGTGTTTTACAACAACTACCGCGGCAGTACTTCGTATGGTAAAGACTTTGCGATGTTGCTCGATAACAACTACTCGTCGCCTTATGACTTTGCTGATCACATGTCGGGTATCGACGCACTGATCGCAAAAGGCTTTATTGATGCGTCGAATTTGTTTATCACCGGCGGTTCAGCGGGTGGGATTGCCACCGCGTATGCGATTGGTTTGACCGATCGGTTCAATGCGGCAGTGGCAACGAATCCGGTGATCAACTGGGTGTCTAAGGTATTAACAGCAGATAGTTATTTGTCGCAGATCCCGAACCAGTTTCCGGGGTTACCTTGGGATGAACATGAGCATTATTGGCAGCGCTCTCCGCTGTCGTTGGTGGGTAACGTGACAACGCCGACGTTATTATTTACCGGAGAAAATGACCGCCGCACGCCAATTTCGGACAGCGAACAATTCTATCAAGCCTTGCAGTTGCTCGGTGTCGACACGGCCATGGTGCGCGTGCCGGGTGCTTCCCATGGTGTCTCCAGCCGACCGTCGCGCATGATCATGAAGGTTGAGCATGCGCTGGCGTGGTTTGAGCGTTATAAGAAGCTCGAACCGTAGTCGGTTGCTGGCAGTCCTAGGTGCGTCGCGATACTTTGGCCAATATCCGCAAAGGTATCGCGGCGTCCAATAAACCCACCGGTCTCTGGTAGCGTTAAGTCGGGACCAAAACAGATCACGGGAATATACTCACGGGTGTGGTCAGTACCTTCCCACGTCGGATCGCAGCCATGATCAGCGGCGATAAAGACCCGATCTCCCGGTTGTAATGAAGCGATAAGTTCTGGCAACCGATTATCAAAAGCCTCAAGCGCACGTGCATAGCCAGCCACGTCGCGGCGATGGCCATATTCCATGTCAAAATCGACAAAGTTGGGGAAAATAAGGCTTCGTGCTGGCGCTGAGTGAATGGCCTGTAATGTCGCGTCAAAAATCGCGTCGTTGCCGCTGACTTTGATCTTCTGAGTAATGCCCTGATGGGCATAGATATCAGCAATTTTACCGATACTAATGACTTCGCCACCTGCTTCTGCGAGCTTATCAAGGACGGTTGGTGCAGGCGGTAGAACCGAGTAATCGCGACGGTTGCCCGTGCGTTTGAAGTTGTCTGGATGATCACCAAGGAACGGACGGGCAATGACACGACCGACGCGTAAACCATGTTGATCGAGCAGTTCACGCGCCATTTCACAAAGGGTTAATAGCTTTTCAAGCCCGAAACTCTCTTCGTGCGCGGCAATTTGCAAGACGCTGTCGGCCGAGGTGTACACAATCGGCTTCCCAGAGCGAATGTGTTCTTCACCGAGGCGAGCAATAATTTCAGTACCGGAAGCATGACAGTCACCCAAAATACCCGGCAAATCGCCTTTCTCAATCAATTCGGCAATAAAATCGGCGGGAAAACTTGGGACTTGGTCAGGAAAATAATGCCAGTCAAACAGCACAGGGACACCAGCGATTTCCCAATGGCCACTAGGTGTGTCTTTACCACGGCTGAGCTCTTGCGCATAACCATATAAAGCTTCTGCCGGGCCATTGAAATGAAAACCCGGAGGGCGCTCTCCAGTGCTTGCTTCGGCGAGCAAACCTAAACCGAGACGCTCAAGATTTGGTAGCTGCAAAGGTCCCTTGCGACCAATGTCAGCGTCACCACGCGCACACGCAGCAGCGATGTGGCCAAAGGTGTTGGCACCCACATCACCAAATTCAGCAGCGTCGGCGGAGGCGCCGACACCAAACGAATCTAACATCAGAATAATTGCACGTGCCATCTTTAGCTCCTCGGTTTTCTTGGGCTAGGCCTTCACTTGCTCAGGTGAGATTGTTTCATACACCACCGGATCAAGCTCGGGTAAGTTTTCGCTCAAGCCAATCGAAGATTTCAATTCAACGGCTGCAGCTGCGGCACTCACTTCGTCACGCGCATGAATAAATGCTAGTGGGCGCACACTATCAACATAGGTTCCAATTGGCTGAATATCCGTTAAGCCGACGGCATGATCGATCGCGTCAGCCGGATTACTACGCCCACCACCAAGCGTCACCACGACAAGGCCGAGTTCGCGCGTTGCGACTTCACTTACATAGCCTGGAGTGTCGGCATACACGGGCATGATAACCGGAGCTTTTGGCAGATAACCTTGCCAGTTGTCTAGGAAGTCGACGGGACCGCCGAGAGCATGCACCATTTTGCCGAAAATCTCGGCCGCTTTGCCGTTATCGAGTACTTGGTTAAGATTAAACTCAGCTTCGTCTTTGCTTGTCGCTAAGCCACTGAGTAGCAGCATTTGGCCAGCTAAGGTCATGGTGACTTCGTGTAAACGCGGATTGCGACGGACACCCGTGAGGTACTCGACCGCTTCACGCATCTCAGTCGCGTTACCTGCGGTGTCACCGAGCGCTTGATTCATATCGGTAATGGTCGCGGAGGTTTTAACACCAGCGCGATTGGCGACTGCAACGATGCTTTCTGCCAGTGCCCGTGAATCATCGAGACTGGTCATGAAGGCGCCATTCCCAGTCTTAACATCCATCGCAAGCGATTCGAGGCCAGCGGAGAGCTTTTTCGACAAAATAGATGCGGTGATTAATGGAATCGAGTCGACCGTCGCAGTCACATCGCGAATACTATAAAAGCGCTTGTCCGCAGGCGCTATCTCCGCAGTCTGACCAATAATGGCGACACCGATTTCTTTGACAATGCGCTGAAAGTCTTGCTGTGACGGCTGAATATTATAGCCCGGGATACTTTCGAATTTGTCCAAGGTACCACCGGTATGGCCTAAACCTCGCCCGGCAATCATGGGCACATAACCACCACAGGCGGCAACCATTGGGCCGAGCATAAGACTGACGGAGTCACTGACCCCACCGGTTGAGTGTTTGTCAACAATGGGACCTGGTAGGTCAAAACCGCCCCACGACACGACCTGTCCTGAGTTCATCATTTCTTCGGTCAAGGCGACGCGCTCGGGCATCGCCATACCATTAAAATAGACGGCCATGGCGAATGCACCAATTTGCTCATTGGTGACTTTGCCATTCGTTACGCCTTGAATAAAAAAGGCAATTTGTTCGCGTGTTAACGTTTTACCGTCGCGTTTTGCTTTGATAATTTCTTGCGGTAACATCTTAATACCCTCCTGCTGCAGTGGCTTCATCGTTCCCTTCGAGAATGGCAACGAGGTTATTGCGTACCGAACTAGCGCCTAAACGGAAGCGACTTGCAGCCAGTGCTGCGTCACCTAAAACACTGCGAACAGCGTTCATGTAAACAAGGGCGTCGTCCAAGGTACGAATACCACCGGCTGGTTTAAAGCCAATGTGGTGAAGCGCATGGGCTGCGGCTTTTTCATTTGTTTGTTGTTGCTCGTAAGCGGCAATTTCGCTGACCATCACGACAGCCGCTTCAGGCGTTGCGTTGACCGGTACTTTACCGGTTGAGGTCTTAATAAGATCAGCGCCGCCTTGAATAGCGATGCGGCCTGCGAGCGCGATACGTTCAGCGGTTTTTAATTCGCCAGTTTCGAGAATGACTTTAAGTTGTGCCCGACTGCCACACTCGGCTTTACAGGCTTGCACCAGCTGTAGAGCGGTGGTGTGGTCACCGTTGATGAAGGCTTTATAAGGCAACACCACATCCACTTCGTCAGCACCATAAGCGACTGCCGCACGGGTTTCTTTCACAGCGATATCGATGTCATCGCCGCCAAGGGGGAAGTTGGTGACCGTTGCTAGTCGAACGGCTTGTAAGTCTTGTTCATCGAGTAGTTTGCGTGCTAACGGAATAAAGCGTGGAAAGACACAAAGGGCAGCAACGTGAATACGCTCACCATCGGCATTGCGCCAGCTAGCGTTGTTGACCAAGGCTTCGATGTCACTCACCGTCTCTTGGTCGGTTAAACTGGTTAAGTCGAGTAATGAAAACGCCTGCGCTGCTTGTGCTTGGCGCGAACTCAAATCGGTCATGGAAATTCCTTAGCCTGCTTGCTTTGGAGCCAAATGCTCCGGCCCAAATGAATAAGGTAACAATTCGCTGATGGTTAACACTTTGCGAACGCCTTCGGGTCCACAAATATGAATGGTCGTATTCGGGTTGGAAAATTCGCGAATGCGCTGACGGCAACCACCGCAAGGTGACACGAGACCGTCACCATTACCGATGACATAGATTTCGGCAATGTCTCGATCACCTTGCATCACCATATTGGCAATGGCACCAGCTTCGGCACACGTCCCTTCCGGATACGACGCATTTTCGACATTACAGCCGGAGTACACCGCACCACTGGCGGTGCGAATCACAGCACCGACGGGAAAATTCGAGTACGGCGCGTAGGCTTGCTTTTGAGCTTCTTTAACCGCTGCGACCAGATCCTGCTCACTCATTTGCGGGGCGCTGTTTGGCATACCAACTCTCATTAATTTTTCAAAAAAGGGGAGTTATTCTACCTGACTTTTGCGACCGCTGCTAACCAACGTTGGTAGAGTTTATCACGGTCTTTGGAGGTAATTTCCGCGGTAAATGTCCCTTTTGAGCGGCAAAGTTGTTGTAGGTCATGAAGTTGTTCAAATAATCCGACGTGCAAGCCGGCCAAAAAGGCAGCACCGCGAGCGGTGATTTCAGCCGTATCGGCGCGTAGCACCCGATATCCCGTGATGTCCGCCAACGCTTGCATAAACCAACCGTTGTCGGTCATGCCGCCGTCAACTTTCAGCGTCTCGATGGCTTGACCATCTTCGATCATCGCTTGCAGTAAATCACGTGTTTGTAACGCCACGCTGCGCAATGCCGCAGCGGCTAGCTGTTTCTTGCCGGTATCGCGGGTCATGCCGAAAATAGCAGCACGCGCGTCTGGGTCCCAATAGGGCGCACCGAGACCGGTAAAGGCGGGGATCAACAATTCACTTTGATCGCAGGGAACACCTTCAGCAAGCCGTTCAGTTTCTGCGGCGGTTTGAATGATGCCAAGTTTATCGCGCAGCCACTGCACGATAGCGCCGGCCATAAAAATACTGCCTTCTAGTGCATAGGTCGGCTGGTCATCCAATTGATAACCTAACGTGGTGAGTAATCGGTGTTCCGATTTCACCAAGTGCTCACCGGTATTCACCAATGCAAAGCAGCCGGTGCCATAGGTACTTTTGATTTGACCAGGTTGCAAGCAGGCTTGTCCAACCAAGGCGCCTTGTTGATCGCCAATCATGGCGGTAATCGGGATCTCAACACCAAACCAGTTCGCGTCGGTGTAGCCGTAGTCGCTGGCATTGTCGCGAATTTCAGGGAGTAACGACTGCGGTACGCGAAACAATTCACAAAGCTCCAGGTCCCATTTGCGACTGCGTAAATCCATCAATTGTGTGCGGGACGCATTGGTTGCATCGGTGGCGTGAACCTGACCGTTGGTTAAACGCCAAAGTAAAAAACAGTCGATGGTGCCGAAGGCGAGTTCGCCGTTCTCGGCGCGGGCGCGGGAACCCGGAACATGGTCGAGAATCCAAGCGACTTTCGTGGCGGAAAAATAGGGGTCAAGGAGTAAACCCGTGCGTTCTTGAACCCATGCCTCGTGGCCGTCGTGTTGTAACTGGCGACAGGTTTCGGCGGTGCGCCGATCTTGCCAAACAATGGCGCGATAGATGGCTTTACCGGTTTTTCGATCCCAAACGATGGATGTTTCTCGTTGGTTGGTGATGCCAATCGCGGCGACATCTTGGGCTTGCACATTGGCATCCGCAAGTGCTTGGCGACAGGCTTTCAGAGTGGTTTGCCAGATTTCTTCGGGATCATGTTCGACGTAGCCGTTGACCGGGAAATATTGCTTGAATTCGAATTGGCCACGGCCGATTACCTGCAGGCGCGCGTTATACAGCATGGCACGACTGGACGTCGTGCCTTGATCGATGGCGAGAATGTACGATTTGCTCACTGGCGACTCTCTTTTCAGCAATTGAAAAGATTACGATAGCAGCTGCAACGCCTCTGTCCAATCTTCGACGAGTGAATTTGCTTGGTCTTTGCTGAGGTCGCGGAAATTAATGTGGCCGACTTTGCGACCAACACGTGGTTCTTTACCGTACCAGAACACCTGACTGTGAGGATGTTGCCAAAGTGCATCCGCAATCTTTTCACAACCAATGGCATTGAGCATCAACGTTGGGCTGACGGTTAATTGCGGGAAAGGCATATTGGTCAGTGCACGAATGTGCAGGTCAAACTGGCTTGCATTACAGCCGGTCAGTGACCAGTGCCCTGAATTGTGGACCCGCGGCGCAATTTCGTTCACGAGTAGTTCGGCTTCTTCGCCTTCGCCGACCACGAAAAATTCAATGGCTAAGGTGCCGACATAGCCAAGGTGCTCAGTAATTTTACGGAACGCGTCTTCGGCGGCGTGTTGCAGGTGCGCGGGGAAGGTGTCAAAGGCAGCAAAGGTATGGCTCAAGATGCCCTGACGATGGACGTTTTCTACTAATGGGTAACACAGAATTCGCCCGTCACGAGCGCGCGCACCGACAATCGACACTTCGCATTGAAACGGGATCATGGCTTCAATAATACCGGGCTGCTGACCTGCGTGGGCAACGAGCGCTTGGACGTCTTCGCCGGGCTGCCAGCGCCATTGGCTTTTGCCGTCATAGCCGCCGAATGAAGCCTTGATCACAACCGCTTGTTGCCATTTTTCGAGGGCAGTAACAAACGCAGTTTGCGAGTCATACGCATTCCAAGGTGAGGTTTTGATCCCGAGCTCATCGCACATGGCTTTTTCCAACTGACGGTGGGTCAGTGGTCTGATTTTGTCAGCGTCGGTCAACAATTTGTCCGCAGCGAGTTGCACATGCTCAGGATCAAGCTGCTCGTGTTCCCAACTGACGATGTCGGCCCACTGCATGGCTTCCGCAATGGTCATATCGAATGCGATGTGGGCTGCAGCAGGAACCACTTGATTACTGCGTGTGTTCACCAGCAAGACTTCGTGGCCGAGTTGAATACAACTTTGTGCCAGCATTTGCCCAAGTTGACCATTGCCCAGAATCAGAAGTTTCATGCTTATTCCAGCTCCAACTTACTATTGGCGAGAACTTTGTCGCGCTGCTCCTGGCGGAAGGTAATGACCTTGTCGCGAACGTTCGCGTCAGTGATAGCAATCACTTGCGCCGCGAGTAATCCAGCATTTGCCGCACCAGCTTCGCCGACTGCTAAGGTACCGACTGCGACACCTTTTGGCATTTGCACAATCGACAAGAGGCTATCGAGCCCTTTCAACTGCTTGCTTGGCACAGGTACACCAAATACCGGTAAATAAGTGAACGCCGCAAGCATGCCTGGTAGATGAGCAGCACCACCGGCACCGGCAATGACGACTTGGACACCTTGTTGCTCAGCTTCTTGCATGGTGGTTGGCAGCAAGTCCGGTGTTCGATGTGCCGAAACCACCCGAGCTTCCCAACTTACACCTAAGTCTTCTAACATGCGGGCTGCGGCTTGCATGACCGGCCAGTCCGATGTCGAACCCATTAATATCAGCACAGATGCCATGGTTTGCTCCTGCAAATCAGTTGCGGAAAATTTTAAGGCGCGGATTATAGCAGCATATGCTCCTTTTTTGCACGGATTCTCAAATTTACGCGACTGCGCCGGCTTTCTGCGGTCGCATTTGCTTAAAATTTAAGTATCCTATGCCCAAATTTTGACTTTCTCACGTACACTTACTCACGGACTTGGGAGGAATTATGCGGCAGGGTTTGGCAGCGCGTGTTACGCAACTCGGCATCACACTTTGTGCCAGCCTGTTCTGCTGTCTTGCATTTGCGGTCGCTGAAGAGGGTATGTGGTTGCCTGAACAACAACCGCCTTGGGTGCAACCACCGCAATCGGCGGTAGTTAAAGTTGGAGGCTGCTCCGGCACGTTTGTTTCGCCGCATGGTTTAGTGCTGACCAACCACCATTGTATTCTTGAAGTGCTGCAGTATCGGTCGACGGTTGCGCAAAATTATTTTCAAGATGGTTTTTTGGCGTTACGGCCGGATCTGGAGTTAGTTGCGCCGCGCGATTTCACCGTCAGTATGACCCTTAGCCGTCAGGATGTTTCTGAACAAGTCCTACAAGGCGTTTCATCGCGGTTAACCGGCCAGGCGCGATTCAATCAAATTGCCTCGAACCGAAATGACGTCTTGCGTCGCTGTGAACAGCAGGCGAACCGACAATGTCGTGTAGCCGACTATTATGGTGGTCAAGGTTATTTACTCGTGACTGACCGGGTGTTTTCTGAAGTTCGTTTAGTCTGGGCACCACCCGTGCAAGTCGGGCATTTTGGTGGTGTTGACGATAATTGGCAATGGCCACGTCACAGCGCCGATTTCGCGCTCGTACGGGTCTATGATGCCGACGGCAAGCCCTTCCAACCTGAACATTGGTTACCATTGTCACCTGCCGCGCCGATGCTGGATGAAGCGGTGTTTGTGGCGGGCTTCCCCGGATTAACGCAACGCCATCGTCCAGTTGCCGAAGCAGAACTCGCATTACAGCACTTTTATCCGCAAGCTCAACAATATCTGAGTGATTTCTTGGCCATTACCCAGCAGCAAACCGACACGGATGCCGAGCTGCATTTACGCTACGCACCGTCGAAAGTGCGCTGGGGCAATCGATATCAAAACTACGCAGGCATGCAGACCACCGCAGACGCCGAGGATTTACTTTCCTTGCTCGCGATGGAGCAGGAAAGCCTGCGACTTTGGCTGGCTGAAGAGGAGCGAGAGGCCCAGTATCAGCAGAGTGTTGAATTAATAAAACGGGCAACTACAACTCGAGCAGAACAGCTCGAGCGACAAATCTGGTGGAGCTTCTTTCAAGAACTGCGATTGCCCATGCTCGCTCAGCAACTGTATCGTCTCGCACAGGAAAACAGCCGTAGCGATGATCGTCGTACACGTGGCTATCAGGCTCAGCAAATACCGGCGCTACGGGCACAGTTTTTAAGTATGCAACGGCAATTTGATGCGCAAGTTGAAGTCGATTTGCTCACCTACCTACTTGAACGGCATCAACAGCTTCCTGAGCGCCAGCAAATTTCTTTCATCCGCGATTTTTTTCAATTGCAAGAACAGAGCAGCAGGGCTGAAATTCGTGCCTTTGTGGCTGCGCTCTATCAGCAGACTGAGTTGGCCGATGCGGATAACTTACCGACTTTCATGAACATGAATGTGAACGATTTGCGTCGCCATCCAGACCCTTGGTTGCAGTTTGCAGTGACGACCGCACAAGCGCGCTTAGACTGGGATTTAACCGAACGTGAGTTGCGCGGGTTTGAACAACAAGGCAATGCATTATGGTATGCCGCTTGGCGTCAGTTTAAACGCGCGCAGGAATCGCGGCTTGCCGATAATGCCAATCGAACCTACCGACTCAGTCGTGGGTTTGTGCGTGGCGACAATGGTGAGCCCAGCCATACCACGCTAAGCTCGTTACTCGCCCTCGCTGGAACGGAAGCTCGTTATGAATTGCCATTTGCCATGCATGCGGCGGTTGCCGTGCATGGCGCTGGGTGTTTCGCGGCAAGTACGGAAGACTTGACCGTGAATTTCCTCTCCACAGCGGACGGCACCGGCGGTAGTTCGGGTAGTCCGACGACCAATATTAACGGTGAACTCATTGGTTTAGTCTTTGACAGCACCACCCCTGCTATATTGAGCGACTGGCATTTTTCTGCGGATCGGCACCGTCTGATTCATAGCGACGTGCGCTATTTGCTTTGGCTACTCCGATATGTTTATCAAGCCCAAGAGTTACTGACCGAGCTTGGATTTGTTGAAAACGAGACGGGATGCTATTTGCATCAAGAGCCGATTATTCCAAGTCAAGCTCCAACTGACGCTGCTCATCCGGATCCGGAAGCGTAATCCCAAGGCCAATCAAGCGCACGGGCCGCGCGCGACCACGCGGCCATGCTTCTTGCAGCAATTGATAATACAATGCCGGTGACACTCGGTTTGATACTTTACTGACCGTGGTTTGGGTGAAGTCATTAAACTTCAATTTGACCGTTTGCGCCTTCGCTCGCACATCTTGCCAACGCAATGTCGCTTGCTCGCGGTATTCGGCATGTTGTTGAATGCGACGGTGCAATGCGGGTAATAACGTGTTTTCTAAAAAGCGTTCGGCGTCTTTGGCATGGGTAAAGTCACGGTGCAAAGTCTCTTCCACGCTAATTTGTTTACGTGTGCGGGAAAGACTGACGGGGCGATCGTCGACACCGAGACAACGTTGAAACAACAGCATGCCGGAATGGTCGCCGAGAATGCGTTGTAAGCGAGCGGGATCGGTTTGCTGAATATCACGGACCACATGGTAGCCTGCTGCGGCTAAACGCTCTTGGCTTTTCGGCCCGACACCAGGGATGCGACGGATCGGTAGTTCGGCTAAATAACTTAGAACCTGATCCGGTGGTACTACAAATTGGCCATCAGGTTTGCGCTCTTCTGAGGCAATTTTGGCGACCATTTTTTGACAAGAAATTCCAGCCGAGGCGGTGATTCCCAATTGCCGCAGCTCAGCTCGAATCGATTCTAACGTTAAGGTGGCACTACCTTGAAAAGCCTGATTCGCGGTTAAATCGAGATAGAATTCATCGATCGATGCAGGTTCAATTAAATCCGTGTAGCGGGTAAGAATTTCGTAGACGCGTTTGGAAGCCGCTTTGTATTTAGCCATATTTGGCTTTACAAAGATCAGCTCAGGGCACAATTTACGTGCTTGATGGCCAGGCATGGCGCTGCGGACACCGTACTTGCGCGCGTGGTAATTCGCCGTGGCAACAACGCCGCGCTCGCCGCCGCCACCGACGGCAAATGGTTTATTTTTTAGTTCAGGTTGATCAAGTACTTCGACGGCCGCAAAAAACGCGTCGAGATCAAGCAAAGCGATTTTACGGGCCCGAGAAGTTTCCTGAGAACCCTGATGTGACTGAACCAAATTCGACTCACTCGCGTTAAAAATACGGTACGTCATCGTACCACAACCGATAAAAATTCGGTGCTTTCAGGAAATGTGCGGAACAGGAGTTTCATCCACCGAAATTTGGCGTTATAATCGCCACAAATCAACTCCGAGTCGTCGGAGTGTTCGCCACTGAATTGATCAGGAGAAGGCCGTGAAGTTGTCAAATCTTTTAAATTGGAAACAAGTTGTCGCTGTAGTCGCAGGCATTGCCGTTGCCGGTGGTGTGATGGCCATGTCATCAGACATGTCACGTGAAGCCATTGCAGAGCGTATTAAACCAGTGGCGAAGGTGCGTTTAGCCGGCGATGAAACTGCGCAAGCCAATGCTCAACAAGCCGCTGAAGGTGGCCGTACGGCAGAGCAGGTATACAACCAAGCCTGTGCTGCATGTCACACCGGTGGTGTGTTAGGTGCACCACGCAAAAACGTCGCTGAAGATTGGACGGACCGTTTAGCACAAGGCATGGACGTGTTACTCGAGCACTCGATTAACGGTTTCAATGCAATGCCTCCGCGCGGTGGCTGCATGAACTGTACTGACGAAGAAATCGAGTCAGCAATTGAGTACATGATTGCCGATCTCTAAAGCCCGCTAGTTACCTGAAAAACCGCTCTTTTTGAGCGGTTTTTTTATTGCTACGTTTTGTTAACAAATTCGTTGCTTTCTCTACAACTCATTATATACTGAAGGTCGGTTCACTATTTAGTCAGGTTACTTGTTAACCAACCATTTCTTTTTTGGGACAACAATTACAATAGCAATAACAAGTAAGGGGAGATGCGCGAGGGAATGAGCGCTGCAGGAAAGGGACAGGATTCGTCAGTAGCCATACGACGCCTGGAAAAGGTGGTCGCTCGCTTAAAAATATTGACGAATAAGTACAGGCAAGCTGAAGTTATTCAGCAGGCTCTGTTTCGCATTTCCGAGCTAGCCACTTCTGCGCAGAACATGGACCAGATCTATACCTCGGTTCATCGCATCATCGGCAAATTGATGGAAGCGAAGAACTTCTACATTTGCCTCTACTCCGACGACCGTAAAACCTTTAACTTCCCCTACTTTGTCGACCAGTACGACGACGCTCGTTCGATCGCAGAAATTCCCGTCGAAAATCTGATGCGTGGCATGACGGGATACGTCTTGCGCAGCGGAGAGCCGCTATTGGCCTCTCGCGATAAAATCAATGAATTGGTCGAGCAAGGCGAGGTTCACTTCCTCGGATCATTGCCGGTGGACTGGTTAGGTGTTCCTTTAATTGCCAATGACGAGTTTATCGGTGCGATGGTCGTTCAGAGTTACTCCGAAGACGTCCGTTATCGGCACGACGATCTTGAGTTATTGATGTTCGTGTCACAACACGTTGTGAATGCACTTGAGCGTTTCCGTCACCGTGAATACCTCGAGTCGGAAGTTTCCAAGCGAACTGCCGAACTCAGTGACATTAACGAGAACTTGCGTCGTGAAATTATCGATCGCGAGAAAGCCGAACGACAGAATGCGGTGCTTTACGCAATTTCCGAACTGACAAACTCGGCCGCGGACATGCAGAGCTTTTATCAAGCTTTACACCGCCAAGTGTCGCGCTTAATTACCGCAGACAACTTCTTTATTGCCTTGTTGACAGAAAACCGTCAGCAAGTGTATTTCCCGTATTACATTGATGAAAGTGGCTTCAAAGCGAAGCAGCGAAGTCTACAAAAAGGCTTAACCGAGTACGTTATTCGTTCACGTAAGCCTTTGTTCGTCGACCATAAAGTGCGTGACGCCTTGGTGACTAAAGGTGAAGTGGCGGTGTCTGAGTCGCGCGGTCAGCTTGCACACCAATGGCTTGGCTCGCCGCTGATGGCAGACGGCAAAACTTTTGGTGTTATCTCCACTCAGACGTATTCGAAAGAAAAGCCGTTTTCGCCAGAAGATCTTGAACTACTCAACTTCGTTGCCCATCACGTATCGGTTGCAATCGAACGTCGGCGCGCAGCAGAGCAACTGGCAAAAGCCAATACGTTCTTGGAGCGTCGAATTGCAGAACGAACTGAAGAATTGGTTGAGGAAATTGAGCGGCGGAAAGAAATTGAAGCCAAGTTGTATCATGATGCCCATCACGACAATTTAACGGGCTTACCTAACCGTGCGATGTTCACGGAGCGGGTGAAACAGGCATTGGCGCGGCAGAAACGCTTCCCGAAAGAGAATTTTGCCTTGTTATTCGTTGACCTCGACCGCTTCAAAAATATTAATGACACGCTAGGACATTCAGCCGGAGACGAATTTTTATTAGAAGTGAGTCGCCGAATTACTGGCGCAATTCGCGAGCCTGACTTTTTGGCGCGTTTAGGCGGTGACGAATTCGTTATTTTACTCGAGCCGATTAAAAATATTGATGACGCAAAAGACGTCGCTATGCGTGTTATTGACGTCATGAAAGAGCCATTCGAACTCAATGATCAACAGCATTTTTCCGGTGCCAGTATCGGGATTGCCACCTGTCATGGACCGAATGACTCCGTGGATCGTCTGCTGCGCGATGCGGATGCTGCCATGTATGAAGCAAAAAGCATGGGTCGAGGGCGTTACGTTATTTTCGACGAGACCATTCGCAATGGCTTGGTCTCCGCTTTAAACCAAGAAGTTGCGCTGCGACACGCGCAAGCGAAGAAAGATTTCATTTTGTGGATGCAACCGCTTTATCGTTTAGCGAGCCATCCGCAAAGTCGCCGTGTGGTTGCCTTTGAAGCACTTGTGCGCTGGCGGCGTGGTGACACCATGGTGTTACCTGCGGAGTTCTTAGCACTCGCGGAACGATCGGGTGCCATTATCGAGATCGACCGCTGGGTGTTGAGTGAAGCGATTAAAGTTCAGCAAAAGGCCGGCAGTAGCCAACGCGAATGCGCGCCGGTGCATATCAACGTGTGCGTGCAACATTTACTGCGACCACGTCACATTCAAGCGCTCATTGATGTCGCGACGGAACAGAAGGCTGATTTAACCAAGATTGTGTTGGAATTCGGAGAAGAGGCACTGCAGCAAGAAGATACGCGGCGTACCATGGCGAGCTTGCGTAAACTTAAGGACGCCGGTTTTACCCTTGCACTCGACGACTTTGGTCGAACGACAGGACCACTGCACTTTATCTACAATTTTCCGTTCGACATTATTAAACTCGACCGCCGATTTATTAAGCAAGTCGGGCATAAAGAGCGAGCTCAGGCCATGGTTCGCCATATCGTCACGTTATGCCAAGATCTTGGGATTGAGTTAACCGCCGAGGGTATTGAAACGGATGATCAGATTGAAGTCCTGCTCGACCTTGGGGTCCGCATCGGCCAAGGTAATTTGCTCGGTGAAGCAGGTATTGTGACCACTTCAGAAATGATTGAGCAGCAAGCCGAAGAACCAAAAATATCGAAAAAAACAATTCAGGCCGGTTAACGTTTATCGCGCAACATCGCTCGTAGGCGAGCGACATTCGACTCCGTTCGTTGCTGTTTCTGTTCTAATGACTCCGGTTTACGCTGATCTTCCCACTCAATATCGTCCTGCGGTAATTCCATTAAAAAGCGGCTCACTTCAGGGCGCAATACTTCGCCATATTGGCGACGTTCTTTGGCCAATGTAAAGGTCAACTTTTGTTGGGCGCGAGTAATGCCAACGTATGCTAAGCGTCGTTCTTCTTCGATATCGTCATTATCGATACTGGTTTGATGGGGCAGCAGGCCTTCTTCCATACCTACCAAAAACACATAAGGAAACTCGAGACCTTTAGAAGCGTGTAACGTCATAAGCTGCACTTGGTCGCCGTCTTCGTCTTCTTCTTGGCGCGAGAGCATGTCGCGTAAGACTAAGCGCGCGACAACTTGCTCCAATGACATCGGCTCGTTGTCGTCGTTGCCCATCAGCATTTCACTGACCCAACGGTAGAGCTCGTTGACGTTTTTAATGCGCATTTCCGCCGCAGTCGGACTGCCACTGGTTTCAAACAACCAGTCTTCATAGTGAATGTCTTGCAAGAGCTGTTTCACCGCATTCGTGGCGTGCTGTTCACCCGAATCAGACTCGCGCGCCGCATGTTGAATCAGCTGACAAAATTGCTGCAAGTCTTGGAAAGCTCGAGTCGCCAAAATCGTTTTTAAACCGGGATGCAAAGCTGCGGCAAATAAACTCAGATTTTCCTGATGGGCAAACTCGCCAATTCGTTCCATGGTCTGCGGGCCGATGCCACGACGAGGGGTGTTCACGATCCGCAAAAACGCATTGTCGTCGTCGGGATTCACCACTAAACGCAAGTAAGCAAGAATATCTTTGATTTCCGCCCGCGCAAAAAACGACTGTCCGCCGGTAATTTTATACGGAATACGGTTGTTCATCAGTGCCTTTTCAAACAAGCGCGATTGATGATTACCACGATAGAGAATGGCGTAGTCACCATAGCGGGTATTGTCTAAAAAGCGCTCACGTATAATTTCGGCCACCACGCGTTCGGCTTCGTTCTCTTCGTTCTTGCCGTAAATCACGCGCAACGGGTCGCCGTACTGCATGGACGACACTAATTTCTTTTCAAACAAGTGCGGATTATTCGCAATTAAGATGTTGGCACTTTTTAGAATTCGCCCAACCGAACGGTAATTTTGCTCAAGTTTAATCACTTTTAAACTTGGAAAATGTTGCTGCAGTAATCCTAAGTTTTCCGGCTGCGCGCCGCGCCATGAGTAAATACTCTGATCGTCGTCGCCAACCACAGTGAAGCGAGCACGTTCGCCGACGAGCAAGCGCACTAACTGATACTGGCTACTATTGGTGTCTTGATATTCGTCGACAAGGAGATAACGAATACGCTGTTGCCAGCGCTGACGCACTTCCGGGACTTGTTGTAAGAGCAAGGTCGGCAACAAGATTAGGTCGTCAAAGTCGAGCGCATTGCAGGCTCTCATGTTGCGTTGGTAGGCCGTGTAGAGTTCAGCAAAAAGCTGCTCTTCGACGTCGCCAGGCGTTGGTTGTACCTGCTCAGGTAGCAACATCGCGTTCTTCCAGTGGCTAATCTTTTGCTGCAAGCGCTGCAAAATTGCTTTGTCACCGTCGATGCTATCTTCCGATAAAGCATTGAGTAGCGCAAAACTGTCTTGATCATCAAATAATGAAAAGCCAGGTTTGAAGCCAAGCATGCTAACTTCGCGTCGGATCATGTCGAGACCAAGCGTATGGAAAGTGGAAACGCGCAGCCCACGACAATTTTTCCGACCTAAACGCAAATTGATGCGCTCGCGCATTTCGCGGGCGGCCTTATTAGTAAACGTCACTGCAGCTATATGATGTGGTTTATAGCCGGCACTATTGACTAGATAGGCAATTTTTTCGGTGATCACGCGGGTTTTGCCACTACCAGCACCAGCGAGCACCAACGTTGGGCCACTAATGTATTCCACGGCTGCTTGCTGTTGTGGGTTGAGTTGCATGTCGAACAAGTCCTGCTAGAGATCAACGGGGAAACAAACGAGGCGGTATTGTACCGAGAGTTGCGCTGAGAATATAGCAATACGCTCGCCATTCAGCCCGTGCTATAGTAAATATCGATGTCATGAAACCACGAATAAAACTGCTGAAAAGAGTGTAACTGTATGATCGACGCAAAGAAAATTGAACAAATTGCCCGCCAAATTACCGCCAGCATTCCTTCTGGTGTTCGGGAAGCGGCTGACAATATTGAATTAAAAGTGAAGCAAGCGGTGCAGTCGCAGTTAGGCAAACTCGACGTCGTGACCCGCGAAGAAATGGATATTCAGCAGGAGCTGGTTATGCGCCTGCGTAAGCGTGTCGAAGAGCTCGAAGATCGCCTCGATGCGCTCGATGGCAAAAGCAACCAAGAGTAAACAGCATTGCTGCGTCGCTTAAGCACTCAACAGCAGCTTTTTTTAGCCATTGCCGGTACCGGAGTGTTTCTGGTGATTGTGGTGTTACTCGGTGTGCGCAGCTACTTCCTGCAGAATTTCTCCGACTACTTGGCCGAGCAAGAGCAACGGCGTTTGCAGCAAGTTGCGGTGGTGTTGTCGGAATATTACGAAACCATTCATCGGCAAATGCCGGCTCGCGTCCGCGCGGAGTTTTCCGAGCGCGAACTTTGGCGTCAAGTGATTCAAACCATTCAACGCGATTCGGTGATTAATCCGGAACGAGTCAACCTCGACCCGGAACTGAGTTTTAGCGCGCTCACGCTTGAAACCGTCAGTGGCGAGCGCATTTTCGGGCCGGATATTCGTGAACCCGTGTCGGTGTTAGTGCTTGCCAAAGGGCAAATTATTGCCACCTTAAGCACGGAGCTGCCGACCAGCCAAATGCAGCCGCTTGACGAAGTTTTTCGCGAGCAGCAAATGCAATCCTTGCTCTGGGCAGGCGCCTTAGCGCTATTGGTCGGTGCCTTGGTTGCATGGCTCATTGCCAGTCGGTTACGTGCGCGTTTAGCGTTATTAAAACGCACCACCCAAGAGATTGCGGCGGGGAACTACAGTAGCGAACTGAGTCCACGACTATTGGGTAGTGAACAACGCGATGACATTGCTGAACTTGCGCGAGCACTGCAAAGTATGGCAACGACCCTCAATAATACTGAGCAACAGCGGCGCGCATTTATGGCCGATATTGCGCATGAACTGCGCACTCCTTTAACTGTGCTAAAAGGTGAGCTTGAAGCCGTTGAAGATGGTATTCGCGAGCCCGATCGGGTGCTCTGTGCGCGTTTGCAACAGCAAACCGAGCAGTTAACTCGCTTGGTCGCCGACATCGACACCTTGGCGCAGGCTCAAGCCGGCGGCATGAGTTACCAACGTCGAAGCCTTGCCATTCGCGCGTGGCTTGAGCAGCAGATCGCACAATTCCAACCGCTTGCGCAGCAACAGCAACTGGACCTGCGTTTCACTGCCACCGCTGCGGCTGAGATCACTGTGTTTGCAGACTCGGCACGCTTGCAACAAGCACTACAGAATTTGCTCCAAAATAGCCTACGTTATACCCAAGCGCCTGGCGTGATTCAGGTAACCCTGACAACAAGTGGCACTGCGGTGCTTATTGAAGTTGAAGACAGCGCCCCAGGTGTTGCTAACGAACATCTTGAACATCTTTTTGAACGCTTCTATCGGACTGAATCGCATCGCCAACGCAGCTCCGGCGGCAGTGGCTTGGGCTTAGCGATTAGCCGTCAAATTTGCCAAGCGCACCAAGGCGATATTTGCGCGGAACCAAGTGCGCTCGGCGGCCTCAAAGTGACCATATCACTGCCACGGGAACGGTCATGAGTACAATATTAATCGCCGAAGATGAACAGGATATTCGCCAGCTGTTGGTCGATTATTTGCAGCAAAGCGGTTACACCACAGTCGCTGTCGACAATGGCAACGATGCGCTGAGCCAAGCGCGTACAGAGCAGCCCGACTTAGTGCTGCTGGATGTCATGATGCCCGGTTTGGACGGTTTAGAAGTCTGCCGGCAATTGCGCGAAGTTTCGCATGTACCCGTGATTTTTATTACCGCTCGGCATGACGAAGTGGATCGGATTGTGGGCTTGCGCATGGGCGCTGACGATTACATCGTCAAACCGTTTAGTCCACGTGAGGTGGTTGCCCGCGTTGAGGCTTTGTTGCGACGTGCACGCTGGCGCGCTGAAGCAGAGGTTGTGCAGACGGGTTTACAGTTGAATACCGAGTCGTACGTCGCCCGCTGGCAAGGGCAGGTTTTAGACTTAACACCAGTCGAATTTCGCTTACTGCACACCCTGAGTAAGCACCCGCAACGCGTCTTTCGCCGCGACGAACTGATTAGCGCTGCGTACGATGATCATCGCATCGTCAGTGATCGGACAGTCGACAGTCACATCAAGAATTTGCGCCAGAAGCTACAAGCGGCTGGCGCTGATGACGTGATTCAGGCGGTGTACGGGGTTGGTTACCGTTATACCGAATAAATTTTCTCCACAATTTCTCCATAATTTCAGCATATTCTCTCCATGGTCAGGGGGTAAAGTCAGTACCGTGTGAAGTGAACTCTCCCAAAGTTTGACTTAAATGTATCTCGTAATGAGAGGAAGTGATGATGAAAAAAATGACTAAACTTGCCAGCCTGATGGCGCTTGTACTCCCAGCACTCGTAGTGACCGGCGCGACGGTTGCAGCTGACGAGCCACAAGAGAAGCGCGAGCGAATTCGCGTGATTACGGTTCAGGGTGACGAAGTCACTGTGAATATGGACGAGGCGCGTCGAGCACGTGGCGACATGCGCGGCCAACGGATGATGTGGACCCAACATTTAACTGACAGCGACGGCGAGCCATTGAGCCGTGAAGAAATTCGTGGCCGCGTGATGATTCATCGTGAAGCTGCTCTCGAAAAGCAGTTCGAGAACTTTGACTTGAATCGTGATGGCTACATTACTCAAGACGAAGTGACTGAGTACATGGTCAATCAAGCGAAGGAGAGCGCTGAGCGCATGTTCCAGCGCCTTGACCAAGCAGGTACAGGCCGCATTGACCAAGAAACGTTTGTGGAGCGTTTTCAAGCGATGGGCCAAGAACGTCGCATCGAGCAGGGTTCGCGTGTGATTCACATGCGTGATCTGAGTGATGAAGATCGTGAGCTTATTCGTGAAGCTCGCGAGAAAGCCCGCGAAGCACGCGAGTTAGCCGGTGAAAAAGTGCGTGAAATTCGCATTGAACGTCGCCGTGCGCAGCAAGAAAATAACGACTAAGCGTGACAATTGATGACAAAAATAGCGGCTCCGGCCGCTATTTTTTTTACCCGATCGGCACTAATCTGTGTCAATAGAGTCGAACGTTTGAACAATAACAACAAGGAATTCTCATGCGGCACTGGATTTTAGCAGTATTAATTGGCCTCGCGACCGCCTTTGGCGGTACTGCAATGGCACAGCAGAATATTAACTTCGAACAGTTTGACCCAGTTTACCAGCCGCTAGCAGAAGCGTTTCGTGATGGCGATCACAAGGCTGCACAACGGGTGCTGAAGGGCTTGGAGCGACAGCATGGTAAAACTGCCGACTTTGAGTTTCTCAGCGGTATCGTCACGCTCTTGCAAATGAATGATGCGGGTGCGCTGCGCTTACCTTTTTTAGCGCGACGGATGCGCAATCATTGGTTACAAGCCGTAGAGTATGATCCGAATCATGAGTTAGCACATTTTAGCTTGGTGCAATATCTCGCCAACGCACCAGGAATCGTCGGCGGTAGTTTGGACGATGCACTCAAACATCGAGACCGTTTACACGAGCTCGACAGCGAGCACCGCTTTATGGCAGATATTGTCATTGCCATGGTGCAAGAAGATGAAGCTGCCGAGTTAGCCGCGTGGGACGCGCTGTTTGCGTCGCAACCGGAGAATGCCCAAATTCGTGTTAACTATGCGGCACAAAAGATCAATCAGGAACAGTATGAACGTGCGCTCGAACAGCTACAGGCTGCGCTAACACTGGTTGTTACAAGTGACGATGAAGCAGATAGCCGAGTATTGACCCAGTTACAGTATCAATGGGGTAAGTTAGCCGCAGTATCGGGGCAAGAGCTTGACCAAGGCGCCGAGTTTCTCGCTTACTTGCTTGCGGAAGACCGCTTACCAGAAGGCATGAGCCAAGGTTGGGTGCAATTGCGCTTGGCTCAGGTCGAACAGCATCGACAAAACGACGAACAGGCTCAGCAGCTTTTTAGTGCCGCTGAACAGTTTGCTAGTGACGATGAGAATTTGCGCAAGGCATTAACTGAACAAGGCCACTGCCAACGCAGTTGCTAACGCTTAGGCCGACTCTGTGATTACAGATTGGCCCGAAAAAATGCGATCACATCGGTGATAAAATCGTCTTGATAAGGCGCCAGTTGATGGTTGGCATGGGAGTATATTGTCAATTCGTGCTGGCGCCCAGCAGCCTCAAGTGCAGCTGCAAACTGTTCGGACTGAGCACGATCCACTTCCCAATCGCGGCCACCATGAATAAGTAAAATGGGTAGATTGGCGGGAAGTTCATCGACCCATTGCACGGCACTACGGGCACGCATTTGTGCCTCACCATCAGTGACAAAATTAGGAATAAAACGACTGGCCGGATGGTGTTCAGCGCCCCAGTCGTTGACCCACGCATTCAAGTCGCTAATCGTCACTGCAGAAGCAATCGCTTTGAAGGTGTTCGGTTGTGCCTTGGCGGCGAGGAAACTCATCATCGCGCCACGTACACGGCCGAGTAGGCCAATACGCTGTTCGTCAATGTCGGCAATTTGCGCGGCAACACTTGGCAGGGCTAAAACATCTAACACATCAGCGCCACCATATTCGTCGGTGCCATTGGGCATTTGCGGGAACACGCCACCACCGCCACGATACTGACTACCAATGACCATAAAACCGGCTTCGGCCAATGGCCGTAGTTCGTTCACGAGCTGATCAAAATTCACGGCGCCAGTCGGTCCGTGACCTGCACGATTATAAATAATGACTGGCAGAGGGCCTTCAACGTTGCGTGGGATGAGGGCAAAGCCGCCGATATAAACACCGTCATGTTGATAAACAATCCAGCGACAATTAATATCGCGCCGCATGGCATTGAACGTATCTTCACTTAGACGCTGCTGAAATTGTTCTGCGCTTCGCCCCGGATTGCGTTGCAAAAACTGGGCTTGCATGGCGGCATAGCTGTCATTCGGTGCTGTATAACAGGTTGCATTGTATTCGATGGAAGCTGCTTGAGCATGAGCATTGGCAAACACAGCAATTATGGCGCAAAGCGCATAAATAGTTCGCAACATGGGTGTCCTGTAACAGGTTATGAGATACAAAAAATGTAGGGCTGCGCCCAAAGGAACAGCTTAACATGCTCAGCCAGTCGCTGCGACATGCGGTTCTGTGCTGGCGCAGCGACTTACAAAAAATTTGCTTACTGACTACCGTTATTTGACTCGGAAGGATTATTCCGCTCAACTTCCTTCAGCGGCGGATTGACCCAAATCACACGGTTACTGCCGGTGGCAGCTGACCGCTCAACTTGGTTGACCTTGTCCCAATCAATTTCGGACTTTGCTGCGGTTTGATAACCTCCGGTGCTAGTGCATCCTGCGAGCATCAGAAGCGCGAAACCTCCAATTACACATGCTTTCATAAACACCTCCGCATCAATTTTACGATGCACCAATAACTATAGATCAAAATGGCGCTGTTTGCTTTGTAGGCAAATTCATGGTTGCGGACGGTAGGGTATCCTGTCAGCGATCGCTGAAATCCATTGTCGATAGGCGTGCTTTGTCGCCGACTCAGGTAGACTACATTTTTTTGCGGCATCGGCGGGTGTGCAGTGAATAAGTCGCAAATCATCATCCAAATTATTGGAGGTTTACTTATTGTAAACTCACGTTACCCCTGATATAGTTTACCAGTAGTAAACGGAGTTAAGGATGCACGTTATTTCACGAAAGCCATTTGCTGATGCAATTAAAAAGTTTCCGAACCATGCAGTAGCAATCGAGAGTACATACAATGTGCTAAGGCGCGGTGATTTTAAAAGTCCGACGGAACTCAAATCTGTATTTAGTTCGTTGGATAACTTTAAGTACAAGGATAAGTGGTGGATTATCGACATAGGTGGCAATAATTTGAGGTTACTTGCCTTTATCGAATTTAGACACAACCGGATTTACGTAAAACATATCCTTACCCACAGTGAGTACGATGCGCTTTGTAAAAAGTATCGAAAATAGGAGGCTTAAATGTTAGTTGTCGCTGAAGTATCCAAGCTGGCAGAAACAATTATGTCGAATGTGCCGCTACTGGCTGGAATTAGCAACGATAAGGAGTATGAGGAGGCGCTTGAACTAGTCGAGGAGCTCTTGGATAACTATGACGCTAACCTAGTCGTGATTGAAGCGCTAAGCAATGTTATTGAGCGCTATGAGGACGAGTCTCTCAGATTTGAGACATTTAACCTCCGGCAGGCAGGGCTAGACCCAGCTGTCGAAACGCTGAAAGTCTTAATGGACCAAAATGGCCTGAACACCACTGATTTTGAAAACGAAATCGGTAAAAAGAGCATGGTTTCACAAGTGCTAACAGGTAAAAAGAACCTGACCAGAGCTCACATCACCAAGCTGGCTGAGCGCTTTGGCGTAGCACCGGCAATATTTTTCTGAATTGAAATAATAATACGCTACTTCCGTCCTCGAAAATCTGCGTTTCTTGCAGGCCAACACGATGCCCCGGTTACTAACTCTGTCAGCGATCGCTGAAATCCATTGTCGATAGGCGTGCTTTGTCGCGGACTCAGGTAGACTGTTTGTTTTGCAGGATGCAGAGAGGTTGCGATGGGATTAGCAGTGGTGCGGACGCGAGCGCAGTTAGGGATGGAAGCGCCGGCGGTGCGGGTTGAAGTAAATGTGGGTAAACGCGGCGTGCCAACCTTTCAGATTATTGGCATGCCAGAGACAACGGTACGCGAAGCGCGTGATCGGGTAAAAACTGCGATTCTCAACAGTGAATTTGACTTTCCGATCGCCAAAATTGTGGTTAATTTATCGCCCGCCGAGTTGCCGAAGCAGGGTGCACGATTTGATTTAGCAATCGCTCTTGGCATTTTGGTTGCCAGCGAGCAACTCGATGACCAACAGTTGGACGAACTTGAAGTCTATGGCGAACTTGCGCTTGATGGGGCGGTACGCAATATGAGCGGTGCGTTACCGTCCTTGCTTGCCTGTCAACAAGCAGGGCGACGTGCACTGATTCCCAAGGGCAATGAGTCCGAAGCGGGTTTGCTTCGCCAACCGGTCGCTTACACCGTGCCTTCTTTAAAGGTTGCTGCCGAGCACTTAGGCGGACAACGTCGGTTGGATGTTGTCCAGCCCACCAAGCTAGCGGTCGCCCCAGTGTTAACGGGTGATATTGCCGACGTACATGGTCAAGAGCAAGCGAAGCGGGCACTGCTACTTGCCGCGGCGGGCGGGCATCATGTTTTGTTTGTTGGACCACCGGGGACGGGCAAAACGATGTTGGCACAGCGTTTACTCGGATTGATGCCGCCGCTTGAGGAGGCTGCGGCACTTGAAGTTGCGGCTATCGAGTCATTGGCGGGTATTCCTTTTTCCCCCGAACGTTGGCGTCAGCGCCCCTTCCGAGCTCCTCATCATTCGTGTTCTGCAGCAGCATTGGTGGGTGGTGGTTGTGAGATACAATTAAATATGATAATATACAATTAAAAATGATACTAAATTCCCGCAACAAAAAATCATAAGGTTTACAGTAAAGCCCATAAAATCAATAGCTTGATTGATTGCTCTGATTGAGGTGAAGTTTAACCAAGGCACCGATTGCAACGTAAAAAGGGATTTTTTGGGGAAAATTCCGCGCAATCCGCTGGCGCACATGCGAAAGAATCTGCGTACAGGCAAAATGAGTAAGCACTCCAAAGACACGTCCGTGAGTCAGTGTCATTGTTTTAACGCGGCGTGTACGCATAATCATCCGGCGAAGAAAATCCATGCCGATGTGAACGCAGCGGATAACATTGTTCGGCGCAAGATAAGTCGGCTGCGGGGGGCGTGAAGGTACGAAAATCGTAAACGGTTTGTTGCAGCCCCTCTAGGGGTCTGCCATAATTAAGCTGTATCTGATTAAAGATTTACCACCTGCTGAGTGTCCCGCCAAGGCACTCAGCAAAAAAACCACCGTGCAAGAGTGTATAGCCAAAAGTGCGATAGTGCCTTCTCTGCAAGCGCAATGTCGAAATCATTTGGATGCTGTTTGGCTCCGACCTGATGCGCTCAACTGGTGAAATCAAAACTACTTTCACAATCCCCAGCTCGTATCTTTAGTCTACACACTCTAATAGGGGTTCTGCTTCGACTTTAATTTTGCCTGAGCGCTCTAATTGCTGTATGTCATACTCAGCTTGTCGAGATAGCCAGTATTGAGCAGACACCCCAGTTGCGACCTCTAACTTGAGGGCTAGAGTGTTAGACACCGACGTATGACCATTGATAAAGCGAGAGAGCTGTGGGCGTTTCATATGCAGCTTGTCGGCAGCCGTCTGAACCTTGATATTGTAGCGCTCTAAAAATCGGGCGCGGAATAGCACGCCAGGATGGTCTATTGTTAGTTTGGTGCGAAACGCGGTACTCATAGTTTACCCCTCACAGAAGTAATCAACATCAAACACAAGAAAATTTCTTGATAATGTTACGCATCAATTGATTTGTGCTGAGTCGGCTCGTAAAACACGACCGAACGCCACTAAGTGGCGCTCGGTGCAATTAAATTGTTGCTGAATGGATGTGTTACGGTTAGAAACGATTTTAGAGTTCCGACGTCAACTTCGCTATGGGAAGGCGTCCGACGCTTCACTCTAGTTTGGGTTCACTCGTTCGTTGTAGTTCATTCGCCAAATTGATGCCAATTCGCGGAATTGCGCAAGCGTCAGGAACGAAGACGCGCTTAGAAACTCCGCCTCAAATGATTGATGGAATCGCTCGATACGAGCACCCAGGCTTGGCTTAATGTTGTTGATATAACCAAGTGTTGTGTTCATCACACCAATTCTGCAATCCATTACTGAAGCTTCCTGAGCTTTTATCTACGTGTATGCAGGTCGGTAACCCCCGCCCCAGCTTTAGTTGCTCCAGCACGTTGATAATGCCCTCCGCTGAAAGTGACAGTCCAGCATCGATTGCTAAGCAGTTATGTGTGCTGATATCCACAACATACAACGCATGATGACGCTGACCACACTCGAGCGAAGCGTTAGTGCCGCCTATCGCCCATTCATGGCCAACGCTCTCACTAGCGTCAACTGAGTGAGCTCGCTTGTTAATCAATGTCTGCTTTTCAATAAAACCTAGAGTAGTTCCCATTTCGTTAATGCTCCTACTAAATAGCTGCCTGATGGAGTGGACCTAAACACTCATGAACATAGCTCTTTTAAAAGGTGCAGGTAAAGGGATTAGTACTGTTTTTCGGTCGAAAATTAAACTTTCAGCCTTGAGGCTAGTAATTGATCTCATAATGGGGCCGTCACAACCTGAACTATTCAAGCTTGACTAATGTAAAAAAGATGTTACTTTGCTGATTGAGTAAGCTATAAGTTTCCTCAAAAAATCAGTAATTAAATTTAATCGTTAAAAATTGATAAAGGAAAAGTACCGTATGAAACGGATTTTTTATTTTATAATAATATTAGGCTCATTTTTTTATTCCAATAGCGTTTTGGCATATCAGCATTATATGCAAACATCTCCCCATGGTGTATCTTGGGCTGATGAACAGGGACAATTTCGATTCACGGTTGCGGATCAACAAGGAAATTGGTTAGCAGTCAGGGAGGATTATGAAAATGGTACTCTGACGGTAAGTTTTGATGATGATAGCTTTTACCTCATAAATATCGAAAGTAATGAAACTATTTTTTACAATTCGGACATCGAGAATCTATATTACGGTCTCTATGGCGTTCAATCAGAAGAACCCCTATCCTCGGTTGCTCACCATGTGCTGTCTAAGTTTGGTCAACATTTACCATACATCACTGCCCCTTCTGGGCCCACAGACCCGTTTTGCCACGTCGCGGTTCCTTTAGGAACGCCCTGTCCGATAGACACAGGTATTAATTCTTTTAATCAACAGAGTACAAATCAATCTACTCCCTATTGTGAAAGTATAGATCGACAGAAAAGCAAGCCTTACAATGGATACCCGACACTTGAAAGATGCACTCGCATGATTCGGATATCAAAATATGTAACTTGGGTCACTGGATTGGTTTCTTGTGCCGGTGCGGGTTTCCAAACTGGCGGGGCTATTTGTTCAGCGGGAGCTGTGATGGCTGTTACGGCTCATGTACTCCATATGGACCAACGGAACTCGTGTATTGCTTCATTTAACGAAACTCAATTAGCGTTGGAAAGCTGTGATCGTTACCTAAATGACGAATCTGAAAATGAAGGCGGTGGAAGTATTGCTCCAGATGTTACGTCATCCCCAACTGGCGACCCATTTTGGATAGAATTTGTATTCGAGAACGAACAGTTTCGATGCGAGCCTCGCTATACAGGTTCTCCTGGTGAACCTAGTGTTCGTCAAATTGTTTGTTTCGCAATTTAGATGGGAGCAATTAGTTATAAGCCTTAGGAATTAAGATATGAATAACAGAAAAATACTTCACGCGATTATCGTTGGTTCGACCATGATTTTAGCTTTTCTTGCGCTATTGTACGGTGTTCCTGAAGGGGAGGAACAGCAACACCTCACGGGCAAAAGTATAATTATTATATTCATAACATTTGCGACATTAGGAGCTGTTGTAAATTTATCGAAAAAATTTGTACTGACTGTGCATGAACAACGTCGCAATCAATTATCAGCTTCTACTTCATTGCTAATTATGACACGTAAAAAAAAGCGGAATTATTTACTTGCCGCTCTGTTCACTTGTGGTCTCGTAAACCCGTTACTGCTTTTTTTAGTCATGTTTAGTAGTTTAGATTCTATTGTTCCTTACTTTATGTTGATTTTAATCCCGATTTCATTTGCTTTTTTTGCGGAGCTGATGCTTGATATGTTCAATTCTGCTGAACTAGTCGATGATAGATTGATTTTAAATGGCGTTAGCAAAGGACAAGTAGTATTGCCCTTGAAGAACATCTCTAGAATCGAACAGAAGCGCGATTGGTTTAGCTTAATGGGGTTTAACCTCAGCGGTGATATATTTGTTTTTCATATCAAGAATGATGATTCGTTCGATGAATACAACATTAGATTTTTACGGGAAATGAGTAACCGAGATTCATTTATTAACTTCATTCGGAAACAGTGTTTGCACCAGCAAACGTAATATACTGTTCGAGTATTATGAGTTATCGGGTTTTGATGTATAAATGGTCCTAGTTTTGGGCCGTTTTCTTTTCTAGGAGAGAAGAACGTGATTATCCACTATCTCATGGTTCTGTCAGCGGCACGCTAGTGTCGATTCCCACAATAAGCGCTAACAAATTATTTTTAATGAACTATCCCGAAGACCCGAAATGAGTGGTTTCAAGGGTATGAGTTTTAAGAGACATACTCTTGAGCTTGCGTGACCTTTCCCCCTAAAGTTGGTGAGCGTCGCTAGTAGCACACATTGACTGTATTATTTTTCTCAAGGTGGGTCAATTTTAAATTACCCTCGGTGGGTCATTATTACATTGCCGGTGACAGTTTTAAATAGGGGCTTGGTTCTCAGGGCGAGAGCGTGAACGTTTTTTAAGAATTTACGATTAAGTCCAGCACTTCTTCGCTCATGGTTACCATTTTCTGTTTGCGATTCACTCTGGCGATTATTGTCTTCTCACGCCGTATCTTATTTAGTGCGTAAGCGTAGCAGGAACCACACCTATTCAGCCATAGTTTGAAGCCATAGGCTACCACCAGGTTGAATTTAAAAGGTGGTAGCACGATGAGTCGATTACATCGCACACCCGAGCAGTGGCGAGCGCTGATAGCTGAATTTGAACAAAGCGATCTCAGCCAGAAAGATTTCTGCGAGCAGCGTGGCATTAATCCGGCGTATTTTAGTCAGCGGCGATTAGAACTGCAGCGCGACGCTGAAGATAACGACATGGGCTTTGCCTTAGCGATGCCGCAATCGCACGCTTCGCAGCAGACGTTGCAGCTTCGTATTGGCCAAACCGAGTTGGTATTGCCGTTGTCGGCTTCACCGCGTTGGGTCGCACAACTGGTCAAAGAGCTCAGCGCATGAAAATGTTCATTGAGCCGCCGGTTATCTATTTACACATGTCAACATTAACTAAATTTGTCCGGTTTGGGGGTGCGGATGTTATCTTTTGCAACCGCCAGCGCGATAAACTGAAAGTGCTGTACTGGGACAAAACCGGCTTTTGCCTCTAGTACAAGCGCCTTGGAAAAGCCAAATTAAAATGGCCGCGCAAGATGCCAGGCAGCACCATCACGCTCACTGAGCGGCAGTGGGTATGGCTCTTAGATGGCCTTGTTGACACTCTGATGAAAGGCCATCAACCCCTGCATTTTAGCGCAATAACCGGATCGTTTTTGGCTATATGGAGATCAAGCATAACAGCAAGTTATCGATCACCAATCGGTCAAAGAAAACCCTATTCTAGGGCGGTCTAGTGTGGGCGGACATTAAAGATCTTTAAGAACATTAGAGATCTTTATTTCCCATTAAAGTTATTAAATAATAATGGTGTTTGATTAGACTCACATGACGATAAAAATCAATGACCACTGCAATAGTCAAAACCTCTAAATTTGCTGCAATCGACTCTCGATGGACGGACGGCTTAGATTTCACTGTCGAAGCGAAAATGAGGAAGTACATCTATGCTGACGGCGAGCTTTATCTCTTTTCCGGCAGCGAATATCCAATTCTTCTTGAGCAGGCACTTTTAATTGGAGATTTAACGGAAGATGATTACTTAAGATTTTATGAGGAGTTGGACCCAAATGAGGTATTCGGTAGTTTAATAATAGATGAACATTCGGGCTACCTGATACAGAAGGAAGGCCATACATATGACTGGCATCACGGCATCGCTTATACAGGTTCAGGTGGAACAATGGCTAAACATTTGAAATCATCAATGAAAACTTCTCCATCCCCAAACGGCGCAAGAGTAAGTCTCTCAGAGGCAAAAGCGAGATTAGCGAGAAGAAAGGCTAGGTTCGCAAGCAAGTAGCCCAAGATCCCCTCTTTTAGTGGATTTTTTGTTTCAAACGCTCCTAACAATGTTACTTCGACGCAGACATCCTGACATGCCGATATGCAACTTAAAATGTCTTGCATGAACAAACATTAAACGCCTCGTAAGTTGTAAGACAAAACGCTAGTTTGAGATTTTTTCTGTAATTGACGCTGGCTAGTTTGCTCAGTTCATCTCATCGATTTGGAAATTGGAAACGGCATCTAGTGGAGATTAGATTTCGTCCGGGAGTGCTGCATTTAGATTTAAAAAGGTTGAAAGGATTTTCAACCTTCACGTAGGACACTATAATTTACGCCTTAACAACGGCACTCGCTTATCACAAATCGATTTGCCCGCCTGGAGGACCAGGAGGAGGAGTAACAGTGTTGTTTAAAGGTCTATCAAATTGAGCTGGCAAATGATCGTAAAAGCTTCCTGCTGTACCACCGGTATCACCAGTATAACCCTCGTACCATCCAAACACTTCCCATGCCCCAGTCGATTCTATATATCTATCATGTACACCATAATCAATACAATACTCAGAAAGGTCACCGCATAGGGCACGTAGACTCTCCATCACCCAATTAGCGTATTCTTCGGGCGTAGGATCAGGCCAGCCGTCATCGTCATCCGATGTATAACTAGGTGCTTCTATAAACTGTTTGTGAAGGCTGCCTAATAAATTGGGGTCAAAAAAAAATCCTTCTGATGGACCCCCTTCGGATACATCGCCGAGTTTACTATTCACCTCGTATTCTATTTCGGCGGCATCAAATCGAAAGGTTAAATTCATTTCATCGACAGCAAACCAAATACGAGTACATGCGGTTGTTCTTAATCCGGACCTAAAATAAATACAAAAATCATAATGCTGAACTTCACCGTACTCCTCTGTATCCATTCGTTCTCTATTAGGGCTCGGAGTTAGGGAAAAGCTGCGAGGACTATCTTCTGTGAAATATCTAACGGCACTCACGAAACCATTGATTCGATCTTCAGTGGTAGTGGGTAATCCGTTTACTCGCATTGAGGTTGAGGACTGATGCACAACTATGTCGTGCTCCTCATGTTCGGCGGTTGAAGTTACTAAGTCGGCTGCGGCATCAAATGAGATATGATAATTCCCGTTCACATCCAAAGTAAGCTGCACGATATTATCGTCATGCGCATTAACGCCTTCATCGACTATCAACGCATTCGCAGTTAAAGGTGCTATCGTTAACGAAGAGGCTAAGATAAGAAAGTTGATACTTGCTAATTTCATGTTCTGTTCCTTGTTTTTTGTATGTTTATCGTCCTTTGATTATTAGAATCACATTTTCCCTGCAAGTGCAAGATAAAAATAGTCAGTCTATATTCACCCGCTATCGTCTGACTTCAAAGCTAACACTAATAATGGAGGCCTGTCATGTACAGCTCAATTCGACCTACGAGTGATTCTAATAATGGGGCCTGTCAATTTAATGGAAATCTCGACGATGTCATAGTTCTATTCTTCGGGTAAAGGTAAATGCCATTTACCTTAATCAGTCAGGTGATACAGAAGCTATTCCAGCCCCAGGTGCTAAAAATTTCTCGCTAAAAGGTAACACTCGTGTATTCTTCAAGTGCAACATAATATGGTTGCCAATTAGGCTTGCATCCTCGCTAACATCCACATTCCAAGAATCCAAAAGATAACCGGCCAGAGCCTTCCTGACTTTGCGGGTTAGGACTCCTGAATCCATCCGGTACTCAAACTCAATAACTTTTTTGATTTCTTTGAGTCGTGGATGTGCTTGAATTTGGAGCTCCAAAAAATCATTCCACGCATCATCTTCTTTAATCGTTTCAGATTCAAGGATTGTTGCCGTTTTGAGTGGTTCAGCGGTTCTGATTCGATTGATCACAAAGTCAATAAAGCTCTGTCGCTTTCTGTCAAACGCCCTGACATGCCAACGTAACCCGCTATCGGCGATAGAGTGTGGCACAACTTCTCTGAATGAGCCGTCCGGATTCGTCTTTGATAAATAGTAAATACGTAATACGTGTTTACGTTTAATCGCACGTGTGATGATGGACAGAATGTCGAGGTCTGTTTCTGTTAGGGTGTTTCGCGCAGCTATCGTTTCGCCCTCGATGTGGGCATAGCTATCGCCAAACCCGTCAATCAAGGTACCAAGGCATTTTGCAGGCGAGATTGGAATGATTGGCTTGGCATGTTCCTGCCACTCATAACGCTTAATATTCGGTCGATAGATGATGTTGTCAGGTGCTAGCTCATTGTACAGGCGGAAAGTCCTTGTCGCGCTTGCATCGCTAATCTCGAAACGAGAAGTCAAATCCAAGCGTGAGACAAGCCCAAAGAAACGCCCCTTAAACTCAATGTGGGCAAGGAGTTCCTTTTGATAGCCGGAAAGTTCATCGAACATAAGTCACCTGATTCTACAAAACCGATCAAAAGCATAATTACAGATCGAAAAAACAGATCAAAATGCTTGACTAGGTCAATTTGACTAGTATTATCGTAGATACAGAAAAAAAGCCACCTTGAAGGTAGCTTTTCTTCTGATATGCGATGCCTAACTAGGTTAGAACACCACTACCGTCTGGAAGCTGTAGTGTGTATCAACTCCTATTAGGTGTCAAATCTTTTACATTTGATGAAGGAGTGGCAACTATGGCTACTAATCCCCCTATTGGTGACAATCAACGTCGCGGCGCTGTCCGCCAACGCTCTCAAACTCAAACGCCAAGTGGCCATTGGGTAAAGAGAGATTCCACAACCGGTCGTTTCATGGACGTTAAGTCTGATGGGATGCCGTTCAAAGGTGTTCGTAAGGAAAAACCATCCAAATAAGCCCTAATCGGTTGAACTGAGCGGGTCGTCATTGCTAGCACGGGATGCTTGTGCATCCCTGATTGACGGTGACCTCGTTCTTATTCCGTTTATCGATTAAGGAGTGGAAACGGATGAAATTGGAAAGTCTCCCAAATGATGACAAGGTGTATACGGTAATTTCGTATGGACGAGTGACCTACAATCGAGCCGCTCCGGACAGCCCAATTGTCGAAGTAGGCTTGTCTTTCAAAGACAAAATAAAGTTTGTTAAGGTCGCGCTAACTGACCTAGCATTCATTCCGCAAGGAAGTTGTTGGCTGAATCAAGAGCGTGTTATATCGAATCACCCGCAGAACCCAGCTCCAGCACTATATAAGCGACGACGGTTGGTTCTGGATTTCAACCAACCTAATTTTGTTCATGGATATGCAAAAGATCCGAAACAGCCCGCCCATTACTACATACCTAACTTCAGACACCGCATTCCCAAAGAACATAGGAACTCAAAGTTTCTAGTGGTAAAGGCTACCGATGGTGTTGAGCTCTTAATTCCAACATTGACAATTTTTTCTAGGCTATACGGCGTAAGTAGCTACTTTAAAACAACGTTCTTGAATCATGAGTATGCTGAGGCAGTTCAGCTGCTGTGCTATGACGTAGACTTGGAGAAGATGGAGAATAAGCCGGCCCCGAATCAGACCGTCATTGGGCTACACATGAACGTGTATGATAGCGAGTCAATCCATGTCCACCACCTAAAAAATTGCTCGTACTTTAGAGGTGTACAAAAGCGAATACGTCATTCGCTTCACAAAAGCCGAGCAGATGGTGCTTTTCTGGATATACCTTTTTGGTGCAAGGGCACCATGGAGCTCGACGTTTTGCTCAAGCCTTTACTTGTAGATCCTGATGGTCGGGTTGTTCGCGCAATGGTCATCGACATTGTTGGCATTTCCTATCCGCATGTTTACGATTTTTTTCGAGATAGAGCCAACACTGCTAGCGTATCTTCAGAGTCGAAAGACGAGGAGCGTAAGCCTGGATGGAAGAAAAAACCTAAAAAGGACGAGAATCCCCAAAAAAAAGCAGCATTAAATTCAAAAAAATCGTCCTCGAAAGAAGTTGAGAGAACGACCCTGAATGCAGAGCCACTAGTAATACTTGGAAATGTATCAACGGTCGAAGCAGCTGTCAGAAAAGAGCGAGCAACCAGCAGTGGAAAAGTAGTGCCAACGGACACACCTGAGAAATTCAGTAACGCTAAGGAGTCGAATCGAGCGGATCCTAATGTTGCCGGCTCCCACACGAATACACCGAACGTAGTCGAGGGAGACGATGAGTTACTGCGAGCTAGTTGGGCAGCACTTGAATCACAACAACAAGAACGCAAGATATCGGAACTCGGAGCCTATGAGCTTGACGATGATGTTGTACAATTCATCAACGGAGCTTATGGAGTCTTAACCTTCCCTTCAAAAAGAGATTGGGACTATCATAACGGAAGTCCGGCCGCAGCTAGGAGGTTGCTCATGGCTGAGTTTACTCTAGGCGGCAAAAAGACAACTTTAATGGAAATTGAACCACGACAATCCCGTGGCAAAAGTGTGATTCGTCATCGCGGGTGCATTATTCGGGGAGGCGGCATAGATATAAGTAAAATGGATGACTTTCTCGACGCTATAAGCTCCAATCGAGGCAATTGGGACAAAATCATACCGGAGTATGGATGGACGTTTCACACCTATAAGCACGTACAAGCGGATGATTTATTAAAGAGGCTCTTAACAACCTTATCCAAGGATAAAAGCTAAAGCCGTCGAATCTTCCCTGTCGCGTCTGATGCATTTAACTTAATGTTGGGAGCACCATGCTTAAGAATAAATTCAACGGTCGCTTGCTCGGGGTGACCACAGAGAGGGCCGAGGGTGACTTCCATATCCTCAAATACTTCCGGATCGAGCTCTAAGTCAATATGGGTGACGCGTGGTGCAATCCCAGACCACATGATTTGGTTTGGGGGAGCGCTTCTTGGGATATTGTCTATTTTTGATTGATAGGTTTTTGGTATCGCGTATATCAAAAAGCGAATTTCGTCCTGAAATTGCCAAAGCTGGTCTTTCTTAAATGGAAGATCAGGGAATCCATCAAGCGTAATCCCTGAGTTTTCATTACAAACCGCTCGTTTATACCAAAAACTCACATCATCGACGTAATCGACAGGCTTAGTAAACCATTTATCGTTAAGAGAGAACGGAAACCATAAGTCTGAGTTTGTAATCCAGTCTGCCGGAACGGTTGCAGAATCAGCGGTGTCACCTATGGCGTGGGGATACCGTTTAAACGGATCGCGAGTAGTTGAAATACGAACGCCTTTTCCTTTATCTCCGTACATGGACCACATTGGAAGCTCATGATGATTTCCGCCTGCCCAGCTGCTAACAAAAAAGTACAAACCAAAGTTTATTGTTTCATGAAATTGAGTTTCGGCGTGACAATCAAGCTGATCCAATCTACTGAACCTGAATTTACGTGACTCAAGAATGGCTTTAAGCGACTGGATTGAGGTGTAGTGATAAATACGTTCCATGTTTGTGCTTACCATTGGCCCTTTCTGCTAATAAGACACAATATACTGATATCGAGGAGTATCGACAAGAAGAGAGTCTTTACTCATGAACTGAACTTCTTTGATGGTGATAGTCTTCGACAGCTGCCGCGGGACATTGTGCAAGTACTCCAACATCGCCTTGATTTCCGTTAGGTTCGGAGGCCGCTTGTGGCGATGATACTCGATGTAGTTACGAACAACATGTTTTGGATTCTTATACCGAAGCGCGGGAACGGCTAGCCGAACCTCCGGGTAAAAGCGATTCAAATAACTAACGAGACTACTAATCGCGGCTCGATGCCCAGGTTTGTTTTTAAGAAAGCTATCGAGTGTGCGTTGAGTCAATGGCATGTTGGCACTGGTGATGTAGGTTTTGAACGACGCAGCAGTGCTCAGCGCTTGTTTGAGTGTCTGAAGTGTAATGGTCCCTGAGCTATATTTGTTATCGTAGTACTCTGTGTAGCCAATGAAGGCCTCATAATAATGACCATTTAATTCGCTGAGCGCATCTACCGCATTGTTTATGCATCGCTTCAATGTTGCATTTGTAATGGCTGAACGCGAAATATCAATGCCTAAAGAGCGGAAAAATTTGCGAGGTAAGCTATCGTGTCGCAACTCCCCCTTACCTAACGTGGCAAGTACATCACAATCAGTCCACCACCCAGAAGGATTTAAATCGACCATAGCAAAGAAAGATACGTAGCTGACCACTTTTGATGAAGCGACGACCGGCTGCATTTGACTCGCGAGCCATAATGAAAATTTTCGATAACTATCTCTTGTTGATTCGTGATTGAACTGATGGACTTCAAACGCGACTTTACGCTTAATCAGATTAATCGCGCCGCAGTCTCTGCAACGGGTACCAAGGCCAGCAGGTATTTTGATATTGCAATCAAGACAGTGCCGTTTGCCCTCGGTGAAACATATCTTACACAGCTTCAGTGTATCTTTAGCGTATAAAGGATGCCGCTTTCGGCTACAGCCATCGCATGCCTCGAAGTACTTTTCCTTGCAGTTCGAGCAAATTAAGTGAGTGATACCGAAAGTTGGTGATTTGCACACGTTAGGCTTCTGCTGGTTGCATTCAGCGCATGTTTTCCAAGGAACGAAATATTTAACGCACCGATTACAGACAGGACCTGATTCGTGATGCATTCCGATTTTGTAGTTTGTTCGATCACATCGGATGCAGGGAACATAGATTGGCCGGCACGTACGACAATACTTTTGATTTGAGTGAGGAAGCTCACGAAAGCCTTTCGAACAGTTTAAACACTTTCGTTTCTCAAATAGCCGCTTATAACACGATGCACAATACTGAGAGCTACCAGACACTCTTTTTGGCCGGCTAAAGTATGCACCACATTCACTGCAGTGATTTTTATTTACCCCCTCAACGACCACGTGCACGGATCTCCCGATGCAGTACATCAAGTTTTCGTTGAACTTGATCGTCAGGTTTAGGTGGCGGCCATTGAGCGTCGGTTGTGGATCTCGCCTTACGAGAGCGATCCATTCTTTTGAGATGCTGAGATATAGCATCGAAACGCTCAGGGGTATGTTGGCTATCTGATTTAAACAATGAACAAGTCACACCGTGTGACAGAAGTAATGACGTTAAGTCAGTCGTTGAAAGTGCCTTGAGGCGAAACGCGAGCTCAAGCAGGATATGCCTATCATTTAACGTCAGGTCTGGGAAATTAACACTCCCGAACGGACTTAGGCCTTGTTGTGGCCGCGGTGCTAATTCAAACGCATTACACAAGCTTTGAGCACACTTTAATTGAGATGAATAGGATTTACGCACGAATCCAAGTAAGAACTTTAATTCAGCAAACCATGTGTCGGCACTATCGTCGAAAGTTCGCATTAAGTGAAAACCATGCTGTTGTTGCTGCGCGATTTCTGTATGTGTTTTGGTCGGCGCTTTTAGCTCGTCTAGCCGATCACCGCATGATGCGCATCTGTTAAAGCTTGAAATATTAAAAGAGTATCGATGCGGATGAATTGGATATTCACAATGAGGGCATCTATCTAACAACACACAATGATGTTCATGGCACGTTGTTATCCAAGAACACCGCCATTGCATGCGAAGATAGGGAATGGCGTCTTCAAGTAAGCATTGAGGGCAAAACATGATGCTGCTTCGGCGCACGGCATTGCGATGTGCGAGTGAGGTTACCCAAAACCAACGTTGCTTAGCATTTAGTTTTACGGATGAGATATAGCGGATGTAGGGTTTAAGCGTAAGGTGTTTTAGTTGCTGAACAGGCATCCCCGTGGAGTAAGATAGCTGCTGTATCGGAACTTTGGGTAGCGCTCTATCAATATCAAACACCCATGCTCGCCATTTACCCCAAATGGATGCTGCGAGGGGCATTGGCTCTATGTGGTTTTGAAAGCCTGCCCGAATAAGCAAGGACGATAATAGCTCATCCGGCAAAGCATGGACGGGATTCGGCCACTTAGTTATGCCACTCGATGTATATCCTAATTGCCCCTTAGAATCTGCCATGGTTGTTTATTAATTATCTCCATCGTAATGGACTCGCTTCCGGAGCGGATTGCTTCGATTGCGGAGCGCTTAATGATGGCGTGGATGTTACCAAGTACGCCTTCAGACTTACTCAGTATAGCTTTCGCTTTTTCAGGTGTGGCTAAATTTGACGGCTTTCTCAACGGTAAGCCTTGCTCAAAGCTTAATAACAACCGGAGATAGTCCTGATTCAAAGACCAAGTCGGCAACTCAATGGTCGTAAATCGACTCGTATATTGAGCATCATGCTTGGTGACATTCACCGCACTACTGGTACCGGCACCGACGATGGATAAATGTAGAGTGTTTGAAAGATAACGGATCTCGCGAAGCACCTCCTGTTGCTGGGCCCGCGTACCGGATATCAGAGAGTGAAACTCATCAATCATTAAGACTTTCAGCTTTTTGTCCCGCATGATATTCACGGCTTGATATCGCAATACGGCTAGTGTTTGTGTGGGCAAAAACGGAGCCCACAGTTTTGACAGTATTTCGATATATAGAAATTTAGCGTCGGCTCTGGATGCTTCCACTTTCATCACAGGGATGATCAAGTCATCTTCAGCTGAGTTTTCGTCCGACGGTGGGTTCAATTCTTCGAACTTCTCAAGAATTGATGACTTTCCGTTATTTGGTTTACCAATGATTAGCATGGACGGCATGCGGGTTTGACGAGGATACGAAACCAATGCATTAAGTTCGTCTATAACTCGCTTTGCAGTAGGATATGCGATCCATCGATGATTATTGATAAACCCAGCGCGATGCTCATTCGGTAAATGTACAATCTCGTGAAACTTTTCGCTGACATGCGATAAATCCATTTGGTCATTTGTCATCACATATCACCATTCGTCAAAAGGTTTGAGGTCGCCGAAAATATCTTCATCAGGTACCTGTGAGTCCATAGGATCTGGTGCACTCGGTTCATTGAGTTTACCTGTTAAGACACCTGCCGGCGATACGCCCTCAGCAAAGCGTCGCTGTTGCTGTGAAATCTTCCGTGCTTTTTTCGTTTTCTTCTCGGCATCTTTCACAATTTCACGAAGCTCTTCGTGGGCACTGATTAACTCTTCAGTGGCCCGATAGTCACGAGATTGGTCAGCCAAATGTTTCTTAATGCGCTTGAGCTCCCATAAGCTCATACGAGGCAGGCGCTGGTCAGCATAACTTATCGGATGATAGCCACCTTCACGCTCGTCGAAGAACCAGATTGTCGAAATATCGCGAGGATCGCGCCGGAATATAAATCGCTTTCCACGCTTAGTGGCTTCATCTTTCATGCCAATGTAAAAGCGCAGTACTTCGTCGTAATACTGAATGCCATCAATTTCAACACCGTCTTTCTGAATAGTCCGCTCGATAAGTGGCATGAAATCAAGTTGCACGGTATGTGGATCGTTAGCTAAAGCGGGTAACCCAATACCCGGTGTATCATCGGTACCATAAACACCGAGCTCCCACTTTCTCATTGGCGGCATCCCGATGCTCGAGTGTTTTGAATAATGGTAGGTTTTAGCGATTAGAACAAGAAGCCACTTTTCCAACTCACTCATGGTCAGGATGGCATGCTTGTCTGATTTGTAATCTTGTTTTTCGTGGATACTACTAAACGTTGTTCCGGGAACATCATGTAATTGACGCATAAATGTTCCGAGCAACCGTTCAATATGGCCACCGTATTGAGGTTGTTTTACGGGCCGATACTCGAGTTGAATATCGTACTCACGGCAAGCATGCGTTAGTGTTTTCGTTCGAAAATCAGAACCATTATCAACATGAATTTTTCCGGGAAAACCGAAAACAGGCCATTCTGCTTCAACACCTTTGAATTCCAGCCATGCTTCTTTGGGCAAAATCGAATGCGCAATACACATCGCTACGGAGTTCTCATTTGGTGCTTCTAAACCAATATAATATCCTGTCACGCATCGGGTGCATACGTCGATCGCCAATGTCAGGAATGGTCGGCCAATTGGCTCTCGATGAACATCGTCTACGACAATCACATCCATAGGAGTGTGGTCAATTTGTATGACGGATAATGGGTAGTCAGCACCGGGAAACTGGCCAGCTGCAGGATCATAAAGATTACGAGCTTTCTGACGATTGCCCCGGCGTTTAACTAACAAGCGCTCGTCGATTTTACTGATGCGATGACGAACAGTATTTGGATGTGGTGCCGGTAAATTTAATTTGCGACATTCAATGGCCACCTCACGTATTGCATTCATGACGCTAGGCCGTCTCGCCGTTAGATATTTCTTTTCAATGGTGTCATTAATGACCTCATTAACTCGTCTATCTAGTCGCGTATCGAGTTGCTTCCGTCCACGTTGTTCGGACATTAGTGCAGATATAACACCAAGAGATTTAAACTTACGTATCCAACGATAGATAGTTGATATGCCGATGTTCATCTCATCTGCCCGAGCTTGAACATCCTCTTTTGTCATCGGGTTTAGCTCTAGCAATGGCTCAATCACACTGTAGCGCCACTTAGCGCGTTCATACTCCAAACTATTCATCGCTGCAAAGTCTTTCTGGGCTGTTGATACCTGAACATTTGCTGCATGAACGCTAACAATCTCACTCACATTAAGAATGCTAGTTCTGCCAGTATCCAGCTCTTTGGCGACAACCTGCGAAGGAGTGAGAATATCGTTCACTATATAGAGCGAACCGCGGCATGACACCAAGGTGTTGGATCGAATATTGAACTTCCCTCGCAAAGGGACGTGCGCCGAATTCTTATCCGGTTCCTGGTCACTCATACTCGTCCACCCATATTCGAGAGTGCGGGGTTAAGGGCTGGCATAAATCGCAAGATAGGGTATTCGTTGCAATTAAATGCCATAGCTTCGCAGCCGCAAACTCTTGTGATTGAATGCGCTCATGCGCAAGTAGCTCGTCGATTGACGGAGCTTCCAGTGTCATCACAACTTCTACGATTTTCTTGAGTTCAACCGGGTCAAACTCCGTAAATGGGAAACGCCGGTACCTATTCAAAAACTCCAAGTTTTTGAGCATAGGCGTTCGTATGCGACGCTCATCATAAATCCGAAAGATAAATCCTTCCTGTTTGGCAAACTGAGTGGCCGCCTTGAATTTAAGTCGCATTTTGCCGAGGTTTGCTTTTAATTCACTGGTTGGCTTTACCTCTACGAGTTCCGGCTTTCCACTATGTGACTTCTGGAAGGAGTTCGGACCGGATCTGAATACAAGGTAGTCCGGAGTATATCGATAGGTATTGCCGTTGGCATGCACGTAGGAGAGCTGAACGGGTTGCGGGATTATTTGTGTAACAAACCTATCAGCCTCTTGAATAATAAGGAAGTCGCGCTCAAGAGTGGATTCATACGGAATCGATGATTCGCCTCGGAAAGGATACTGCCCAGAAACACTTCTGCGAGTTGGTTTTATCTTTCTGCGTTGGCTATACATCCGGAAAGTATCATCTATTGTTGTATAATTTCCCGATAGTATCATCTATTGTTGTATATTTGGTATCATTTTTAATTGTATAAATGAACGTAAGTTATTGATTTACTGTTCGGCTGGTATCATATTTAATTGTATCTCACAGTGGTTCGATCCCAAAACCTGGTGAAGTGACGCGCGCGAACCATGGGATTCTATTTTTAGACGAATTAACCGAAACACCTCGACATGTGCTAGATACTTTACGAGAGCCGCTTGAGTCAGGCACAGTTTGTATCAGCCGTGCGCAACAGCAAACCACTTTCCCGGCACGCTTTCAGCTTATTTGTGCATTGAATCCATCACCTTGCGGCACCTTTAATGGCGATATTCGCAGCTCGCGATCGACGCCGGATCAAATCTTAAAGTATTTAAGTAAAGTGTCAGGCCCATTTCTTGACCGCATTGACCTGCAAGTCGATGTGCCACGGCAGCCGGATGCGCTGCGCGATGCACACCAGCAAACTAAAACAGCAAAAATGGCTTCCCAATCACTACAGGAAAAGGTTGTGGCTGCGCAACAGCGACAACTCGAGCGGCAAGGCTGTTTAAATCGGAATTTGTCAGTTCGCCTCCTGACTGAGGTCGCGGTTCTCAGTGACGAGGACCATGAGTTTTTGGTCTCGGCGATGGAGCGCTTGCAGCTTTCGCATCGCGCTTTTCACCGCACTCTACGCCTTGCACGCACCATCGCAGATCTCAGCGGCGAAGAAAGGTTACGGCGCGAACATTTGCTTGAAGCACTTAGCTACCGAGCACTTGATAATCTACTGACACAGCTGCGGGATTTGTGATCTCATTAGAGCCGAACTTTGACCTTCTGCTACCAATAAAGCAAGATAAGTGGCAAGAGGGCCAACTTCATGGCCACTTCATACAGCAACATGAATAAAATTCATTTTGTGGACGACTTACATGAGGGAGATTCATGTCAAAACAGCAGCGCATTTTGTGGGTGAGCATTTCGATTCTATTGCTCACGATTCCGGTTTGGTTTGACGTCGTGATGTTACCCGGTGATTTAGTTTATGTTTGGCGCTGGACCGACAGCCAAATCATCTATGAAAGCTTGATCACGGTGATGTTTCTTGTGGCTGCAATTGTGGCTTACGGACTCTTGCGCAAAGCGGTAGGCGAATTTGCCCAATGGAAGATCTTGCGTATTGGCGTGGCGATCTGGATCGCCATGATTGCGATTCTGGTGCTGTTTAGCTTGGCAATGTATTACGCAGGTAATCAGTCGACCTTGGCAGATTACGACGGTGAAGGCTATAACGTCGTTGCCATGGGGTCGGGTATTGCTGAAGATACCGAAGAAGGTCAAGCAGCCAGCGGGCAAATCTTTGTGGTCATGAGTTGTGACTATCGTGGCCTGTATAAACGCGTCATTCACATTGACCGTTTTGTCGGTGCCGATGACGTCTCGATGCACCGCGATGGTGAGTATTTACTTGCGAGTTACACCCTGCATGGCCGCGAGCTGCGTGAGCAGAATTATGACCTTGAGGCACTGTATCAACAGTGCCTCACCGGTGAATCACCACGACCATTTGAGTAAGTTCGACTTATTCGTCGATGTCATGGGCCAGGAAGCCGCCTGATTGGCGCTGCCAGAGTTTGGCATACAAACCATTGAGGGCGATGAGCTCGTCGTGGCTGCCTTGTTCAATCACCTGACCTTGGTCCATGACGATCAAACGATCCATTTCAGCAATCGTCGATAAACGATGAGCTATCGCAATCACGGTTTTACCTTCCATCAAGTTATATAAGTTCTCTTGAATGGCGGTTTCAACTTCACTGTCGAGTGCTGACGTTGCTTCGTCGAGGATTAAAATCGGTGCGTCTTTTAACATGACACGAGCAATTGCAATGCGTTGACGTTGGCCACCGGAAAGTTTGACGCCCCGTTCACCGACATGGGCGTCATAGCCGGTGCGGCCTTGATGGTCGTTTAAATCGCCAATAAAGTCAGCGGCGTGGGCGCGTTCTGCGGCACGCTTTAATTCGGCTTCGGTTGCTTGCGGGCGACCGTAGAGAATGTTGTCACGCACAGAGCGGTGCAGCAACGAGGTGTCTTGCGTGACCATGCCGATATGCGCGCGCAAACTATCTTGCTGCACGGCAGCAATGTTTTGGCCGTCGATGCGAATCTCACCTTCCTGAATGTCATAAAAGCGCAGTAACAAATTGACTAATGTCGATTTGCCTGCTCCCGAACGACCGACAATTCCTACTTTCTCACCGGCAGCAATGGTTAAGTTCAAGTTCTCGATCACGCGTGCTGGACGGAAACTAGCGCCCTGCGGTTTTTCTTCTGCGCCAGAGTCGTTTGCTTCGCTTCGTTCACCAGCAACGGCACCGTAATAAAAACTGACATTACGGAACTCAATCTCGCCGCGCTTCACTTCAAGCACTGGTGCATTCGGCTGATCTTCCACGGTTCGCGACACTGCGATGGAATTAATGCCGTCTTGCACGGTACCGATGGCTTCAAACAATTGGGTTAATTGCCACATGACCATTTGTGACATACCGAATAAACGCAACACCAAGCCAATCACCACGGCGATCGCGCCTAATGACACCGCATCATTGATCCATAGGCTGATGGCCAATGCTGCTGAGGCAAAAAGCAACAAACAGTTAATGATATAAAGAAAGCCGTAAAGCAGTGTTACCAAGCGCATTTGCTTGTGCACGGTCACCAAGAAATCGTCCATGCCGTCGCGGGCAAATTTAATTTCTCTATCGCCATGAGAAAACAGCTTCACGGTTTGGATATTGGTGTAGCTGTCGACAATGCGACCGGTCATAATCGAACGGGCATCGGCTTGCGCTTGCGATATGCGACCTAAACGCGGCACGAAGTAATAGAGTAACGCGGCATAGGCAATCACCCAGCCAGCGAGCGGCAGCACCAGTCGAATATCGGCACTGCCGATAATAAAGAACATGGCAATAAAATAGACGCCAATGTAATTGACGACTTCAATGAAACTAATTACCACTTGGCGCACCGACAGAGCGGTTTGCATCAGTTTCGTTGCGACACGGCCGGGGAATTCGTCTTGGTAATAGCTCATCGACTGCTTCAGTAAGTAGCGATGCACTAACCAACGAATTCGCATGGGGTAATTGCCTAGCAAGGTTTGGTGCAGTATCAACGACTGGAACCAAACTAAGAGCGGCAAGCCAATGAGTACCACAGCGCTCATGGCGACGAGTTTGAACCATTCGTTGGCTAGAAATTGGTCACTTTCTTGCACCGACAACCAATCGACAATGCTACCGAGGAAGCCAAATAGCCAAACTTCTGTTATTGCAACCAGCGCCATTAAAATGGCGACGGTGATGAGATATTTTTCCGAGCCTTTGGTGAAGTGATAGCAAAAAGCGAAGAAGCCCTTAGGAGGCTGGCTGGGTTCGGCTGTAGGGAAAGGTGCTAAACGGTCTTCAAACCAACGAAACATGTGTGTGCCTCAACTTCCGACGACGGGCGGCAATGGCCACGGAAGAAATTTGCCGACAGTTTGCCTACAAACTGTCGGCAGGGTCATTAGTACTGGTAGTGATCTTCCCAGCCCCATGGCAGAGGTGGGAAATCGTCCGCTGGCAACGGCGAGCTCAGGTCGACATCGACATGAAACTCTCGGTTCTCACGTGACAAACGATAACGCATCGTGTTCTCGTCTGGGAATGACAGCCACCACGTATTGGTAATTGATACCGTGGCATCCAGCTCGGTAAACAACTGCTTGCTGTACTCGTCAGCTGGGAAAGCTTGCGCAGTCGGCGTGCCTGGGGTCACTGTTGAGCCACCGTACATCGTCATCGGATCGTGGCTACCGTCTTCTAAACGATGGTCGTGTTTTAGTTCAAGGCCACCTTGTGGCAGGCGAGTGATAATCCAGGTGCGTGAGTGGTTATCGCCCACATGCAGCGGAATACGAATCCGATTTTCCGTACATTCACGAACTTCGATGACGATTCGGTTATTCATCCACGTGGCATCGGTTTCTGGATTGCCCGAGGTGACGCGACCTTCATAAGCGTTACCACAATGCTCGGCAATGGTATTAAAAAATACGTCTTGCGGGTCTTCCGCAGCGGGCGTACAGGCCGCAAGGGCTACTGTGGCACCAACAACGGCAAGGTGCAATTTGGTTAAGCGCATCGATCGTTCCTCTTTGTTTTGTAGTGTAACTAACCATTCTAACCGCAAAACGCCGTCGACAAAAGGTATGGCTTATGCCGGATTCGCATAGATACTCAGGCACGAGTCGAGTAGAATATGCGCAACTTTATATTTATTTAAGCGAAAGAGGCGAACACATGAAGGTTTTTGCAAATGCCCTGGAAATGATCGGCAACACACCTATGGTCCGAGTGAACCATCTCGACACCGGCCCGTGTGAATTGTATTTGAAGTTAGAAACGCAAAACCCAGGCGCCTCAATTAAAGACCGCATCGCTGTTTCGATGATTGCCGCCGCTGAAGCCGAAGGCAAAATCAAGCCAGGCGACACCCTTATTGAAGCAACCGCAGGAAATACTGGTTTGGGCTTGGCGCTCGTGGCGGCGCAAAAAGGTTATAAGTTGATTATTGTTCTGCCGGATAAAATGAGCCGGGAGAAGCTGTATAACTTGCGTGCTTTAGGTGCGGAAGTAATTGAAACGCGATCAGACGTGCAAAAAGGCCACCCAGAGTATTATCAGGACATGGCCGAGCGTATTTCGAAAGAGCGTGGTGCTTTCTATATCAATCAATTTGAAAACCCAGCCAACGTGAAAGCGCACTATGAAACGACTGCACCAGAAATGTGGCAGCAAATGGAAGGCAAACTTGATGCGTTTGTGTGTGGGGTTGGTTCAGGCGGCACTTTGACCGGTGTTGGCCGTTATTTGCGCGAGCAAAACCCAAATGTTGACTTAGTTCTTGCAGATCCAGACGGGTCAATTTTGGCGCCGTTGATCAACGAAGGTAAAGAAGTTGAAGCGGGTAGCTGGCGCATTGAGGGCATTGGCGAAGACTTTATTCCAGTCATTTGCGACATCGCGTTGGCAGGCAAAGCGTATAGCATTAGCGACAAAGAGTCGTTTGCCGTGGCGCGAGAAGTATTGCTAAAAGAGGGCATTATGGTTGGTTCCTCAAGCGGTACCCTCATTGCTGCCGCGCTGCGTTACTGCCGTGAACAAACGGAACCGAAGCGCGTCGTCACACTCGCTTGCGACACCGGTTGTCGCTACCTTTCGAAGTTTTTCAATGACGAGTGGCTTGCCGCTCAAGATTTAGATTAAGAGGTGGATAACATGCGTAATACCGACCATTTAGGTTTTGCAACCCGCACCATTCACGGTGGTCAGGAGCCGGAGCCAACGACCGGCGCGGTCATGCCACCGATTGTGACCAGCTCGACCTATATTCAGTCAAGCCCAGGCGTGCATGCCGGTTTTGAGTATTCGCGTTCACAGAACCCAACCCGGTTTGCGTGGGAGCGTGCGGTGGCCAATTTAGAAAGTGGCACACGGGGCTATGCATTTGCCTCAGGTATGGCGGCAACCTCGACCATTCTTGAATTGCTCGATAGCGGCGATCACGTGGTTGCCATGGACGACTTGTACGGTGGTAGTTTCCGCTTGTTCGACAAAGTTCGTGGTCGTTCAGCAGGTTTGCACTTTAGTTACGTCGACCTAACCGATTTAGCGGCATTAAAAGCGGCGTTCACCCCGAAAACCCGGATGCTGTGGGTGGAAACACCAAGCAATCCGATGCTGAAATTAGTCGATATTAAAGCGGTTGTTGCCTGTGCACGCGCACACAACCCCGACATGATTGTGGTGGTCGACAACACGTTTGCAACGCCTTATAACCAGCGGCCACTGGAAATGGGTGTGGACATTGTGATGCACTCGGCGACGAAATATTTGAATGGCCATTCGGATATGGTCGGTGGTATCGCTGTGGTTGGCGAGCGCGAAGATCTGCAAGAACAAATGGCGTTTTTACAGAACTCAATTGGTGCGGTAGCGGGTCCATTCGACTCCTATCTTGCGCTCCGTGGCGTGAAGACTTTAGCGTTGCGAATGAAGCACCATAACGAGGCGGCACTGGAAATCGCCAAGTGGTTGGAAGCACACCCGCGCGTGCGTCAGGTCATTCACCCAGGTCTTGAGAGTCACCCGCAACACGAGTTAGCGAAAGCGCAAATGAGTGGTTTCGGTGGCATGATTTCGATTTTCCTCGATGGCGACTTAGAGTCGGCACGTCGCTTCCTTGAGGCCGTGGAAATTTTTGCGTTGGCTGAATCTTTAGGTGGCGTGGAAAGCTTAATCGAGCACCCGGCGATTATGACCCATGCCTCGATTCCGGCAGAAAACCGTCAGAAACTGGGTATTCATGACAATTTCGTGCGCATTTCTGTGGGTATCGAAGACACCCAAGACTTAATTAACGACCTGCAACAAGCGTTGGAGAAAATGTAATGGCGATCCCTCCGTTTCATCTCGCAATTCCGGTGGACGACTTAGCGAAAGCGCGGGCGTTTTATGGTGAGTTGCTCGGTTGTGCAGAGGGTCGCAGTAGTGACCATTGGATTGACTGGAATTTTTACGGTCACCAACTGGTCACTCATGTTGCTCCAGAGCGTTTGTTGCCGCCGGTGACTAATCCGGTGGATGGCCATGACGTTCCGGTGCCGCATTTTGGTGCGGTATTGGATATGGACAGCTGGCAGTCATTGGCCGACAAGGTGCGTGCCGCGGGTATCGATTTTGTGATCGAGCCCTACGTGCGTTTTCAAGGACAGCCGGGCGAACAAGCCACCATGTTCTTTTATGACCCTGCAGGTAATGCGCTGGAATTCAAAGCCTTTGCGGATTTGGCCAATCTATTTGCCAAATAATTATTCTCGGCATGTGACGTTGTAGCATCAGGGCGAATGTCGCAGTTTAAATAACCCGACATTCGCCTTTTGCGGCGTCCATGACTAAACATGAATGCGCCGGCACAATCAGCAGCAAATCGCCCAACTTCAGTTCTTTCATCATGGCGTCGGGCACTTTAACCTTGCCATGCTCTTGCGACAACCCACGTAATTCTGCACCGACAACAGGACCAGCCCAGCCGCTTGCGGTCATGTGCATGACTTGGCCATAGCAAGGTTTACCGTCGATGGTGACAAAGTCTTTGCTAAAGTGCACAGCACCACCATGAATGACAACTTCACCGCGCTCTGGGTAACGAGCGATCACTGGGCAAGCGACGGCCAAAGCGATGTCTTGCCAGTCACAAGCGCCAATGCGCTGCATCATCAGATCATAAAATACATAATTACCGGGGCGAATTTCGTCAGCGCCAGGAAATTCACTCATGCGACTGCAGGTTGGTGTGTCACCGACACTGATGCGCAGCTGCTCACGAGGAAACTGCAGGCGTTCCACAAGTTCCGCAAGGCGGCTTAAACTTTCGTTGTGAACCTGAGCAATACCACTGTCACCGCGCATTTGATAACTATTCCCTGCATGCAATAACAAACCGACTTGGCGCACGGACGCTACCCCTGAAGCTTGTTGTAACAACGCATCAATGCGTTCGTGCTGACGCCAGGAAATGCCGGTGCGACCATAACCAGCGTCAACTTCAACATAGACATCGACCGGGTGTTGCAGACTGCGAATCGTTTTTAAAGCATCGTCATGTTCAATGGTTAGCCCGAGCTTTACCTCCTGAGCTAAGCGATTGTATGCAGGCAACTGGCGCGGGTTTAACGGAATTGCAATGAGTATGTCCTGCCAGCCAGCGTCAGCAAATGTCCGCGCCATCGCCACCGACGACACCGCAATTGGCGTGTCAGTTGGAGCCCCAAACCAACGTCCGACCGTGACCGACTGGTGGGTTTTGAAATGTGGTCGCAAGGCGACTTTGGCGTGCGCAGCCTTAGCGCGCATACGTTCGATATTACGCTTGCTCTTTTGACTGTCGACCAAAACTTCTGGACCCGAAATCGTATTCCAATTGACCGTTTTTGTTGCCATAAGAAGCTGTTACTCCGCTTGAAGATGCAAACGCTGCACTGGCCAAGGTAAGTGAGCCACTGCGACATTGCCACCACTCAGAATTAAGCCAAGTCGTTGACCGTGAAAGCGTTCGCGATACTTACAGACGGCAGCAAACACAGTGGCAGAAGAAGGCTCAACGATAAGATGCAGGTGTTGCCAAATTAACCGCATGGCGTCGATAATTTCTTGCTCGTTGACCACCAGGATATCGTTCACGCGCTCTTGAATCACCGCAAACGTATGCTCACCTAAGCTGGTTAATAGCCCATCACAAATACTGCGCGGCGGCATTGCCGGCTGAATTTTACCGCTGTGCAAGGACGCGGCACCATCGCTCGCCAATTCGGGCTCGACGCCATACACGGCAATACCTTGGCTATGCGCAACCATGGCGCTACCCGACAGTAGACCGCCACCGCCTAAAGGGGTAAGCAATACGTCTAAATCCGGTTCAACTTTAAGTAGCTCCAGCGCTGCAGTCCCTTGACCAGCGATAATATAGGGATGGTCATAAGGTGGAATGAACGGCAGGCCACTTTCCTCGCGCCACTGCTGCACGATGGCTTCACGGGCAGCCATGCCGGGTTCAATTTCAGTTATTAACGCACCGGAACGGGCAATATTCTGTTTTTTGACCGCTGGCGCATTGTTGGGTACAGCGACGCGCACCGGAATACCGAGTTCGCGACCCGCTGCAGCGAGTGCCGCTCCATGATTACCTGACGACACAGTGAACACACCCTTGGCGCGCTCTTCTGCGGTTAAGTGCAGGAGTGCATGCATTGCGCCGCGAAACTTAAAGGCGCCGGTATGCTGTAAGTTTTCGCATTTAAAGTGCAGCTCGGCACCAGCAATTTCATTGAGAATAGGGCTGGTTAAAACGGGAGTCTGTACGATATAAGGCGCGATCAATTTATCGGCTCGCTGAATGAAAGCAAGGTTCAAGGCGTCACTACCGGCAAGGTTTTGCCATCCTGTCACAATTAAAACTCCGCTTAACTGGCCGTAAACTATGCTTCTAGAGTACAATAACTTACTGTTAGCAGGCCAGTTTTGTTTAAGGAGCAGACATGGATACGTTGACCGCGGCGATCACGTTGCTGTTAATTATGAACCCACTGGGTAACTTACCGATTTTTATTTCGGTTTTACGCCATGTGGATCCCAAACGCCGTCGCAAAGTACTCATCCGTGAATTGCTCTTTGCCTTGTTCTTCATGTTGCTATTTTTGTACCTTGGCAGCGCTTTGCTCGATGCGTTAGGCCTGCGTCAAGAAGCGGTCACCATTGCCGGTGGTATTATTCTATTCATCATTGCGCTGCGATTAATTTTCCCACAGCCAGGTGGCGTGTTGGGTTTACCTGCGGGTGACGAGCCGTTTATTGTCCCGCTCGCTATACCACTGATTTCTGGACCTTCGCTGTTGGCGACGTTAATTTTATTAGCGAGTCAGTCGCCCGATCGGATGTTTGACTGGACCCTTGCAAGCGTTTCTGCGTGGGCAATTTCGGCGACAATTCTGCTATTTAGCAATTTCGTTTTGCGGGCTCTGGGTCAACGCGGCTTGAATGCGGTTGAGCGTCTTATGGGTCTTTTACTTGTGATGATTGCGGTGCAAATGTTCCTCGACGGGATTGTTGCTTACATTGAACAAACGGGGCTTTTAAATGGCTAAAAAGACAACCTTTCAGCGCATTCGCGCCCTTGATTATCGCCAACAAGCGGCCCTAGCGGCGTATTTGTGTGAACGTATGCTGCCAAACTACGACCGCTTTGCGGACAGTACCGGCTTCGGTGACAGCAAAGTGTTGCGCGGAGCACTCAACGCGGCATGGGATAAGTTGGCGGTGAATAAAGGTAGCGACTGGCAACGGTGGCAGGAAAAACTCGAAGAAGTGACACCCAATGAACAGGACTTTGATGTGCTCGGCATGTATCCAGCCATTGCCGCCTGCACAGCGCTGAGTTCATTGCTGCAAGGATTAGACGACCGTGATCCAATTCCCTGCCTCGATGTCGCCAAGATTTCGCAAGGCTCAGTGGCGCATTTTCTCGAGCTGGGCGAGCTCGCTGAAATCGACGATGCTGGACAACGCGCTGTTGAGATCGAGCAACATCCTCTGATGGCGTACGAAATTGATATTCAGCAAGCCATGATTGATTTTCTTGAAGACGTTGTCGATGTCGACAAAGATACCGTGCGGGAAATGCGCACGATTGCTCGTGAAGAAGGCATATCGAATTTGGGGCTTTAATTTAAACCATTAGCCCTTGTTTTGACTATCCAGCTGATTGCGCTTTTGCAATGCCATCAGCCAACCGATGACACCAAAAAAGAAGATGGCCACATAGTCTTTGCCGCTGACCGCTAAGCCTTTGTTTTTCAGCGGTTGGTGGAAGGCCGAATAGAAGATAAATACCTGCAACACATGCAGCAGGCTTAAAATCATCAATAACAACGAAAATAACGCCACTTGACCTTTGCTTGAGGCGAAAAACAATGCGCCGATCAGAAACCCCCAAATACCGATAAATACAACTTTGCCGATTAAAATCACGTACTTCATAGCGGTTCCTCTTCGTATTCACCAGTAATGTAGAGTCGACTAAGCACCTGACCTGCTTGCTTTTCGCGATACAGCAACCAATGTGGTGGCGTGGTGTACTGTAAGCCTTTTTCGGTTTCAATGTAGATAAAGCGACCGGGTTTGCTCAACTTACGCTCGTGAATAAGCTGAAGGCAGGGCTGCAGTAAGTTTTGACCAAAAGGCGGGTCGAGAAAAATAACGTCAAAAGCGTCTTGTTCAGACAGAATCTGCAGATTCATCAAGGCTTGAATGGCATCGGTGGTGATAACGTGGCTGTTTGCTTGCGCCTGCAAAACCGCTAAATTTTGCTGAAGCTGCCGAGCGGCTTGCGCTGATTTCTCAATAAAGATAACTTGCTCGGCACCGCGTGACAGCGCTTCTAAACCTAGACTACCCGTGCCGGCAAACGCATCGAGAACCCGTGCCTGCTGCAGTTCAAACTGGAGCCAATTGAATACGGTTTCTTTAACCCGATCGGTCGTTGGCCGTAATCCGGGTAAATCGGCGACGGTCAGTTTGCGGCCACGCCAGCGCCCCCCGATGATGCGGATTTGTCCGTTTTTACCATTTGTGCGTGGGCTTGTTTTCTTCACAGTTGCCTTTCTGTACTTGGTTGGAATCGCGGCTATTGTAGCCTGTTGGCGACCAAACTGTCATTTTTCTCTGCGATCCGCACGTACACATCAAGGTGCGCTCGTGATAGTATATTTGGTCATCAGAATGAGTATGAGAAGAAGTTGCACATGGCAAAGAAAGGTTCATTTTTTTCCTCTTTATTTGGTCGTAAAAAACACGACGAACAGAAGCCCGATCCGATCGTTAGCGAAACGCCGCTGGCTGACGCGGAAAAGCCTTTAGCGGACACAAAGGAGCCTTTAGCGGACACAAAGGAGCCTTCAGCGCCCAGTAAAGAGCCTTCAGCGCCCAAAAAAGAGCTACCTTCTGCGGTGGATGATGCTGCAACCGCAATGCAAGAGTCGGCTGCGGGTGTAAAGACTGACTATCGGCAAGAACAATCCGCGGAAGTGGTAACGACTGCTGCCAACGAACCTGTAGACGTTGAGATTGAAGTCGAACCGGCAATGGCCACCGAGCATGCCGCCGAGCGTTCATCTGCAACAGAGGCAACCTCTGCGCCTGCATCAGAGCCAACAGCAACCGCCGAACGTCCCGCCAAGAAAAGTTGGTGGCAGCGTTTGCGTGAAGGCTTACAAAAAACCTCGTCATCGCTGGGTTCAGGTTTAGCTAACCTGTTTGTCGGCAAAAAAATTGATGACGAATTGTTTGAAGACTTAGAAACCCATTTGCTGATGGCCGACGTTGGCGTGGCGACCACGCGCAAGATCATCGACGATCTGACCGACCATGCTTCACGCCAAGAATTGAAAGATGCCGAGTTACTGTACAGTAAGTTGAAAGAAGACATGGCCGCACTGTTAGCGCCGGTCTCGCAGCCGCTGAGCATGGAGAACAGCGAAGGGCCATTCGTGATTCTTATGGTCGGCGTTAATGGCGTCGGCAAAACCACCACCATTGGCAAACTCGCACGTCAATTTCAAAACGAAGGTAAGTCAGTGATGCTCGCGGCAGGCGATACGTTCCGAGCCGCAGCGGTTGAGCAGCTGCAAGTTTGGGGTGAGCGCAATCAAATTCCTGTGGTCGCACAACATACGGGGGCGGATAGCGCTTCGGTTATTTTTGATGCCGTACAAGCTGCGAAAGCACGCAAAGTCGATGTGTTGATTGCAGACACGGCGGGACGTTTGCAGAACAAAGCGCATCTGATGGAAGAATTAAAGAAAATCACTCGGGTCATGAAAAAGCTTGATGTGCAGATGCCACACGAAGTGCTCTTGACCCTTGATGCCGGCACAGGTCAGAATGCCATAAGTCAGGCGAAATTATTTAACGAGGCGGTGGGTGTGACCGGCCTCGTGATGACGAAACTCGACGGTACTGCAAAGGGGGGTGTGATTTTTGCGTTGGCCGATCAGTTTAAGATCCCGATTCGCTATATCGGCGTCGGTGAATCACTGGAAGACTTGCGTCCGTTTGTCGCCACCGAGTTTGTCGACGCATTATTTAATCAAAACGAGAAGGGTGCTGACGCTTAAGACGCCCTAACTGCTCCAGCGCAATAACAACAAGAGGCATAGTCGCCAATGATCCGCTTTGAGCAAGTCAGTAAAACCTATCCGGGAGGCTTCCAAGCCCTGAAAAAGGTGACCTTCGAGTTGCCCCCCGGAGAACTTGCGTTTCTTACTGGTCACTCCGGTGCTGGTAAAAGTACCTTATTGCGTTTGGTCGCGCTGATGGAACGACCGTCGTTAGGCCGAGTACTCATTAACGGCCACGATCTGAATAAAATAAAAAGCCGGCAAATTCCCTATTTACGCCGCGATATCGGCATGATTTTCCAAGACCATCGCTTGCTGATGGACAAAACGGTGTTTGATAATGTCGCGCTGCCGTTGTACATCGAAGGGTTTACCCAGTCGGAAGCGAAAAAGCGGGTGCAAGCAGCACTCGACAAAGTCGGCTTGCGCGGCCATGAACGCAAGTATCCGATCATGCTTTCGGGTGGTGAACAACAGCGTGTCGGTATTGCTCGGGCTATCGTCAATAAACCACCGCTGCTGTTGGCGGATGAGCCGACTGGAAATCTTGACCCGAAATTATCGCTTGAAATCATGCAACTCTTTGAGTCCTTCCACCAAGTGGGCGTGTCGGTTTTAATTGCGACCCATGACCTCGCTCTAGTCGCTCGCATGCGCCATCGTAACTTGGTTTTGAAAGATGGCTTCATGATTGATGACGGTTTAGCTGGAAGTCAGTTTGATCCGCTAGGCGAGGAGTTGCCGTCATGGGATTGATTAGTAGCGGTTCCAGCAAAAAGTCGAGCGGTGCCCGCAGTGTGAAAATTTCATTCTGGCGGCGGCTGGTGATGTTCTTCGTGACCAACCTACAGCAGGGTATTGGCAGTCTCGGTGAATTAAGCCGGACGCCTTGGGCGTCCTTGATGACCATCGCTGTGCTTGGTCTCAGTTTAACCCTACCTGCGACCTTATATGTGGTGGTGAAAAACGCTCAGTCAGCGACGGGTGAATGGGATCAGGCTGCCGAAATCAGTTTGTTCTTACGAAAGGACCTGCAAACGCAAGAAATTCAGTCCTTTCGTGAACGTGTGCGGCTGATGAACGAAGTTGAAACGGTGAACTTAATCGACCGTGAAGCCGGCTTACGTGAATTTCGAGAAAGCTCGGGATTTGGCAGCGCACTGGACTACTTACAATCAAACCCGTTGCCTGATGTGCTCGTTGTTGTACCTGTTCCCGAATATCGCAGTTCCGAACGTGCCCAACGTCTATTGGGCGTACTTGAGCAGGAGCGAGAAGTAGATTCCGCGCGACTCGACTTGCAATGGTTGCAACGTTTGCAGGCCATCGTCAATGTCGTCGAGAATAGCCTCGCTGCACTGGCGATCTTATTGTCACTAGCGGTCGTATTAATTGTCGGTAACACCATTCGTTTAGCGATTTTAAATCGGCGCGACGAAATTATGATTATGAAATTGGTCGGCGCCACCAATGCCTATATCCAGCGCCCATTTTTGTACACAGGGTTTTGGTATGGCGTGATTGGTGGCGTGATTGCTTGGATTAGTACCACGTTAATGGTGTGGTGGATTAGCGCTTCGGTCGCGCAGCTGACCGCATTGTATGACAGCAGCTTCCGCTTGGCAGGTCTGGATTTTAGCGAAATGATGGTGCTTTGGTTAGTGGCAATTGTCTTGGGTTTGCTGGGTTCATGGATTGCTGTTCGTCGCCATGTGGCGGCTATTGAACCGACGTAAAATACGCGTGTCATCAATTCGTTACAAAGTTAAGTTATAACCCGCTTGCACCGGTGATTTTCTTTGTTAGAATGAGGGATGGTTTAACGTACCGGAAGTGCTTTGGAAAGCGCATTTTGCGGAACTTTTGACGCGTTTAACGGTCTTAATTTTTGTGAAACATAGATTCGGTTCGCTTGAAGTGAGGGTAGTAAATGACTGCACATTCTGAATCAATGGCCTTGATGGTTCCCCGCACGGGTAGCTTGGAAGCCTATATCGCATCGGTGAATAGTATTCCGATGCTCAGTGCAGAGGAAGAAAAATCACTGGCTGAGCGTTTACAGGAAAGTGGCGACTTACAAGCTGCACGGCAGCTGATCATGTCGCACTTGCGGTTTGTCGTGCATGTCGCACGCAGTTACCAAGGTTATGGCCTGCCGCAAGCTGATTTAATTCAAGAAGGGAATATCGGGTTGATGAAGGCGGTTAAACGCTTCGACCCAACCGTTGGTGTTCGCTTAGTGTCTTTTGCTGTGCATTGGATCAAAGCTGAGATCCATGAATATGTCTTGCGCAACTGGCGTATCGTTAAAGTTGCAACCACGAAAGCACAGCGCAAATTATTCTTTAACTTGCGTAAAGCGAAGAAGCGTTTAGGCTGGTTCACGCACGATGAAGTGAATACGGTTGCGCAGGAGCTTGGTGTCAGTAGTTCGGAAGTGCTGGAAATGGAGTCGCGTATGAGCGCCCATGACGCAGCCTTTGACGCCGGTGTGGATGATAATGACGACAATGAAACCGTATTTGCGCCTTCACAATATTTAGAAGACAAGTCGTCAGATGTTGCCGCGACTGTTGAAGCGGAAAACTGGGAAGCGCAAGCGAATCGCCGTTTAAGTTCAGCTTTGGCGAGCTTGGACGAGCGCAGCCAAGAAATTATTCGCGCTCGCTGGTTAGACGATGGTAATAAGGCTACCTTGCATGACTTAGCGGAGACCTTCCAAGTGTCTGCAGAGCGGATTCGTCAGCTTGAAGCGAATGCGATGAAGAAATTACGTGTAGCAATGCAATAAGTCTTTGTTTCACGTCGGAACGAACTTGAACAAGCCAGCTGCAATGCTGGCTTGTTTGTTTTTAGAGCTGTGATGGAGACAGAAATTGGAGTGTCGTAAAGGATGTGGGGCGTGCTGCATTGCGCCATCCATTTCAAGTCCAATCCCAGGGATGCCTAACGGTAAACCAGCAAATACTCGGTGTGTCCAGCTTGATGACAACAATTTGTGTCGGCTGTTTGGTTTGCCAGAGCGTCCTAAAGTGTGTGTTGACTTTACCGCTCAAGCATACGTGTGTGGTACCCATCGAGACGAGGCACTTATTTTGCTTCTGGACTTAGAACAGGCGACTGCTACGGACATGCCGAACGTTAATTAACGTCCGACGCGGTCAGATCAAGTTAGCGGCGCATATAAGGTGCGGGATTAATCGGGTTGCCTTCGTGGCGGATTTCAAAATACAAACTGGCTTCACGCTGCCCGCCACTTTGCCCTGCCAGGGCAATGGTTTCACCACGACGCACAGGTTCACCAACGTTCTTCAGTAGTGCTTGGTTGTAGCCATATAGACTCATGTAATGCTCACCATGGTCAATGACCACGACCATGCCAAAACCGCGCAGCCAATCGGAATAAATGACGCGACCATCGGCAATGGCTTTCACTGGCGCTTCCAGCTCGGTATTCATCACAACCCCACGCCAACGCACTTGGCCGCTGCGTTGCTGGCCAAAACTATGTCGCAGCGAACCCGTCACCGGCCAAGTAAGCTGTCCACGGAGATTAGCCAAGCCATCGAGTTGAATACCTTGTTGTGCGAGTACTTGTTGCAGGGCAGCAAGGAGGTCATTGAGTTCTTGCTCGTTACGCAATAGGTTGGCCAAGGTCGCCTCGTCCGACTGCTGTTCGCGTTGCAAGCGAGCGACTAATTGCTGTTGTTCCTGTTGCTGCTTGGCCAAGGTTTCCCGTTGCTGTTGTTGCTGACGAAAGGTGCTGGCGAGGGTTTGCCGCTGCGATTCAACTTCTGCTTGCACTTCTTTGAGTTGTGCTTCGAGGCTGTGAAGCTTCTCTAACTCCGCAAGACGGGCTTCATTGAGGAATTCATAATAAGCGAGCATTCGTTCAAAGCGAGCAGGACTCTGTTGGTTCAGCAGCATTTTTAGAAAGCCTTCGTCACCGTTGCGATAAGCCGATTCAATTTGATCTGCAAGTAAGTTCGCTTGCGTTTCTACTTCGCTTTGCAGGCGAGCTTGTTCTTGTTCAAGCTCATAGATATGACCTTCAACCTGAGCGATGCGCAATTCAGTTTGCCGCACAGCTTGGCTCGCTTGCTGCACTTTGCTCTCTAACTCGCGTAACTCGCGCTCGGTGCGCGATAAACGTTCTTGCCGCCGCTCGATTGCGCGACGTTGTTGTTGAATCTCGCGTTGCAGGGCAGCGAGTTGCTGCTCTGCACGCGCTTGCTCGGCACGTGGATCATTGGCGTGACTCGGCTGTGCTCCGGCAGCAAGGAAAATCATGACGCTGATTGTGAGGGTAAGCAAACCCTGCTGAACATATGCAGGCAACCGCAATCGTGCAGCGCGCGGAGGCACCTTATGAGCCATGTGAAGCACACGATTGCGTTGCATGCGCATCTTATCCTTTGAGTTGCATGAGCACTTTGCCGGTCATTTCTGGCGGCGTCTCCATACCCAGTAAATGCAGCATGGTCGGGGCAATATCCGATAAACGACCACCTTCAATCGGCATCGCCTCGCGGCCAACATAAAGCAAGGGCACGAGGTTGCTGGTGTGTGCGGTGTGCGATTGACCCGTTTGGTGATCATTCATTTGCTCAGCGTTACCATGATCAGCCGTAATCAAACACTCACCACCGTTTCGTTGCAGTGCTTCGACAACACGCCCGACTGCCAGATCAACCGCTTCGCAGGCCTGCTTGGCAGCCTCAAAGTTACCCGTGTGGCCGACCATGTCACCATTCGGATAGTTACAAATAATAACGTCAAACTTACCGCTGTCGATGGCCTCAACTAAGGCGTCGGTGAGTTCTACTGAGCTCATTTCCGGCTGCAAATCGTAAGTCGCCACTTGCGGTGAAGGGATGAGTACCCGTTCTTCTCCAGCAAATGTGTCTTCACGGCCGCCGCTGAAAAAGAAAGTGACGTGTGCATACTTCTCGGTTTCAGAAATACGCAACTGAGTTTTGTTGTGCTTGGCGAGCCATTCACCGAGCACATTGTCGAGTGACTCAGGCGGGTAGGCTACCGGCGCTTGAATATCGGCCGCATATTCGGTCAACATGACAAAATCGGCAAGTTGCGGTCGTGGACTGCGATCGAAGTGGTCGAATTCAGCATCGACAAAGACGCGGGTCAGTTCACGGGCGCGATCGGCTCGGAAGTTCATGAAAAATACCGCGTCGCCGTTGGTTATCGGCGTTGCTTCGCCAATCCAAGTGGGCTTGACGAATTCGTCGCTTTCATCACGCTGATAGGCTTGCTCTAAACCGTCAACGGCGGAGTGCACATGAAACTCGCTCTCTGCCTGCGTAAGTAACCGCCATGCTTTCTCAACACGATCCCAGCGATTGTCGCGATCCATCGCAAAATAACGGCCGCAGAGGCTGGCGAAGCGCGCACCGGGTAGCGATTTAAATGCTTTTTCAAAGCGCTCAATAGACGTCATCGCCGAACGCGGTGGGGTATCACGACCATCCAAAAATGCATGAACCAGAACCTCATCGGCACCGCGTTCTTTCGCGAATTTCACCATCGCTAGTAAATGGTCTTCATGACTATGCACACCACCTGGCGACAATAAGCCCATGATATGTACGCGCCCGTTGGCAGCGATGGCTTTATCGAGGGCAGCGAGTAACACTGGATTAGCTTGAAAGTCGCCGTCTTCAATTGCTTTAGTAATGCGGGTAAAGTCCTGATAGACGATCCGGCCCGCACCTAAGTTAACGTGGCCGACTTCGGAATTACCCATTTGTCCATCGGGTAAGCCGACGGCCATGCCCGAGCCATCAATCAGGGTATTGGGAACAGTCTGGTATAAACGATCGAGATTGGGTGTATGAGCAGCGGCAATCGCATTGTCAGGAGCCGCTTCGCGGGCACCCCAACCATCAAGAATCAACAGGGCTAGCGTTTTTTTACCAGTCTGCGTGGCGGCCATGTGAGCTCCTCTTTCGACGTTAAAACCAAGAAGGCTACGAAATGAAAATCATTCCGAAAAATATTCCCTAAGTTTAACGTATTTAGGGCATAGAAGCACCTCAAAACTACAGATTTTACTGGCATCTGAGAGCTGAGAAGGTATACTCTTGCGCAAACTTTTGAACGCATTTTTAAGCGTGCGGTCAGAAAGCAGAATTACAGGAGAGATCATGGAACAATTATTCCAGTTCGCCATGGAACATTACATTCTCAGCACGTTGTGGCTAATTGTATTTGTCATGTTGGTGATGGATATCGCGAAAAAACGTTTTTCATCGATACAGCCTTTAAAACCGCAAGAAGCAGTGATCAAGGTGAATCGTGGTGGTCTATTTGTCGACATTCGTTCAGCTGACGAATTCAGTAAAGCGAATATTACAGGTTCGAAGCACTTGCCGATGGAAAAAGTTCGTGCAGGTGACTTTAAAACCCTTGAGAAATTCAAAGATGCCCCCATTGTAACCGTATGCAACTACGGAAACACTGCGCGGACCGCTGCAACGGCCTTGGTCAAAGCAGGATTTTCTCAGGTGTATGTGCTGCAAGGTGGCTTGCAAGCATGGCAAGGAGCGAGCTTACCGGTGAGTAAGGCTCCAGAAAAACAACAAAAAAAGAAGAAGTAGCATCGCTCCTGAACGCAGTGCGGCGACGTATAAATTTCATTTCATCACTTTAAGTTAAAGCAGGTAAGTACAATGGCTGAAGAGCAAAACAACCAAGCAAATGGCGCAGCACAAAACGAACAGCAAGCTGGCGCGCAGTTCTCAATTCAACGCATTTACGTGAAAGACGTCTCGTTTGAAGCGCCGAATAGCCCAACCATCTTCCGCAAAGAGTGGAAGCCAGAGTTAAGCGTAGACATGAACGTGAACAACACCAAGCTTGAAGACGGTGTTCACGAAGTTGTTCTGACTTTAACCGTGAAAAATGTCGTTGATGGCGAAACCGCGTTTCTCTGTGAAGTTGCTCAAGCTGGTATTTTCACGATTCCTGCAGACATTCCAGAGCAAGCGATGGCTCACACCGTTGGCGCATTCTGCCCAACAATTTTGTTCCCATATGCGCGTGAAGCAGTCTCTGCACTTGTCACTAAGGGTACTTTCCCGCAGTTGAACTTAGCGCCAATCAATTTTGACGCTGTGTTTGCTCAGCACATGCAGCAGCAAGAGCAGCAAGCTCAAGCGCAACAAGCTGACGCGTAAGCAACGGACACCGACTGTGACAGATATGTCGTCAGTGACCGTATTAGGGGCGGGGTCGTATGGCACCGCCCTTGCTATCTGTATCGCTCGAAAAGGCCAACGCACAATATTGTGGGGGCGTGACAGTGAACAGGTACGCGAAATGCAGCAAGCGGGTGAGAACTCACGTTACTTACCCGGTTGTGCGTTTCCTGATGGAATTGAACTCGAGCCAGACTTGATCAAAGCGGTACAAGCATCGGACACTATTTTAGTCGTCGTGCCGAGCTACGGCTTTGCTGAAGTTCTGCAGCAGATTGCTCCGCACTTACGCCCAGACGCCGGCGTTGCTTGGGCAACCAAAGGATTGGAGCCAGAAACTGGTCGTTTGCTGAGTGACGTGGCGACCGATATTCTTGGCAATGAGCGTGCCCTTGCGGTGCTCTCAGGTCCAACGTTCGCCAAAGAAATGGCGAAAGGGATGCCGACCGCGATTGCGGTGGCGGCGAACCAACCCGATTTTGTCGAAAAACTTTCCAAGGCCTTGCACTGTGATCGCTCATTCCGCGTGTATCTAAATGATGATTTCATTGGTATGCAGCTTGGCGGCGCGGTCAAAAATGTGATTGCCATCGGTGCGGGCATGGCGGATGGCTTAGGTTTTGGAGCAAATACTCGCACCGCATTAATTACCCGTGGGCTCGCGGAAATGACTCGTCTAGGCCTTGCTTTAGGTGGCAAAGCCGAAACCTTTACCGGTATGGCCGGTCTCGGTGACTTGATATTGACGTGCACCGACAACCAGTCACGCAACCGCCGTTTCGGTTTGGCTATTGGCCAAGGAAAAACGGTTGAACAAGCGATGTCAGAGATTGGTCAGGCTGTTGAAGGTTATCGCAACACCCGCGAAGTGGTGGCGTTAGCGAAGCGTCATGGCGTCGAAATGCCAATTTCGGAGCAGCTCTATAAAGTTCTGTACGAAGGCAAAGAGCCGATGCAAGTCGCCCAAGACTTACTTGCCCGCGCGCAGACCAGCGAGAGCGTCGCTGCACCCAGAGACTAACGCCTCGCGATCAACGCGAGGCGTTAAGTGTTATCGAACCGCCTCTTCCGTTTGTTCCTAAGTAGACTAGCATACCATTGTGACTGCTAATCTCGGCGCCCTCGGCACTGAGACAATGCCAATGTGCTTGACCATTGCTAAGCTCCGTTCGCACCAACATAAACGGAAGACCATGAAAACCACCTCCTCGTGTAAGTGTAAGTTTCACACGCTGTTCACTCTTATCGTCTGCATTGATTTGCAGCGCTTGTGCGCGCATGACGGGCTCGCTGCAGGTTGGTGATGGCGCAAATATGTCGTTGGATTTGTGCACAGTTAAATCCGCTGGGTCAATGGTGGGTGCGGGCACTTCCCCGACGAGATTGACGACGTATCGGGATGCAGTGGCGTTCAGTTGCGCCAATGCAGTGGTATAAAAACTTGGAAGTTCTGCGTCTGAAAAACCTAAACGTTGAAAGCGCCGACAGCCCAATTCGACACCGCGAATACAGCTGGCACCAAAGTAATGCGCGGCAAGGTCGCGATTCACTTCACCGGCGTCGCCGCTTTCAAGGATTACTGCTGCACGAAAACAAGCCTCTGGGAGATTGCCATCACAACCAGTTCGCAGATGACGGAGTGCTTGGGTGAGGTTCACTGGGGTGCCAACGCCATCTTGGAGATAACGACCAAACATAGCGCAGCCTCTTGGATCCTGCATCAAGTTACAGAGTGAACTGACTGCTTGAAAGGCTTTTTCTGCATTCGCTGTGACACCCAGACCTCGTTCATAGATCTCGGCTAAATAAACGCAAGCGGCTGGATCAAGACTGAACCCTTGGCAACCGCGTTGGAAATAATAGGCGATGCGAAGTGGATAATCGGCGGGCGCTTTGGCTTGGTTGTAATACATCCCAACCTGACGGCAGCTAACGGCATTGCCGGAATTGCAATTGGCTACATGCGATGCAATTGCTTGTGGCGGTTGCTCGCGCGCTAACTTGTCAGCGAGGGCTGTGAAATCATCATTTGCCGATGTTGAGAACGCTGCACAGAGCAGCAGCAATAAGAATAGGCGAGTAAATGCAGGCATGGGCTAAATCCTTTGTTGTTTTGTTAAGATCTAGCCCATGATTGAAATTTGTGCAATATGATGAAAATCTAAGCGCTCAGTAGTTGTTGTTCGAGTAACTGCCACTGTACAGCAAACTCTGCAGTTGGCTTCTTTTTAAAGCTCGAGCGCACATATTGGCTTAACTTACCTTCAGCGTACGCCATAATGATATTGGCCAACATGCCTTCGTCACTATTGAACTGAACACCTTCACGCATCCGTCGCTCGCGAAGAATTTGCTTAATTTGGCTTTCTAAACGCTCAAATAAGCTAACGACGCGAGCGCGTAATCGCTCGTTCTCGCCCATGAGGGCATCGCCAGTGAGCACGCGGGTCATTCCTGGACTTTGCTCAGCAAAGCGTAAAATCAAATGAATGATTTGTTCCACGCGCGGTAAGGTCTGCTTTTCGTTCTCGAGTACTTTATTCACGCCACCGAGCAGGATGTCCTCGATATAGGTGATCAAGTCATCAAACATCCGTGCCTTGGATGGAAAATGGCGATATAGCGCTGCTTCGGAAACACCCACTTCAGCGGCCAGTTTCGCCGTGGTGATGGGTTGGCCGATCGAAGTCGCCAACATATGTGCCAGCGTGCCGAGGATTTCCTCGCGCCGGTTGCTCTTGCGTGCTGTAGTCATGTGCAAATCCCTGATGAAGTTGCTGTTTTGCAAAAGGTCTTGCTGTCACCATCGATGTGTCCCGATGTTTGTGTCAGTCGCCCAAATTGTTATTGTTTAATGTCGGCCGGATGAGCCAAACCCACCCGTACCGCGATCGCTTTCGGTAAATTCACTGACCAAATTAAAATCGGCTTGCACCACTGGAATAATGACCAGTTGGGCGATTCGCTCGCCGGGCTCGATGGTAAAGGCTTGATTGCTGCGATTCCACACCGAAACTTTGAGTTCGCCTTGATAATCTGAGTCAATGAGACCAACCAGATTGCCCAACACAATGCCATGCTTATGACCAAGGCCGGAGCGCGGTAAAATAGTGGCGGCAAGACTTGGGTCACTAATATGAATAGCGATTCCGGTGCCGATTAAAACTGACTCGCCCGCTGCAAGTTCAATAGATTCACTTAAACATGCGCGTAAATCGAGACCGGCCGAACCGGGTGTGGCGTAGGCGGGCAGGGGAAAGTCTTTACCGACACGAGGGTCGAGGATTTTCAAGTCGATCGATTTGTTCATCTTAGGTCCATAAATTATTGTTAGATAGACTGCTCGTAACGTTGACTAATTAAGTCGATTAATTGTTCGGCGAGGCGTTCTTTACTCGCGGTTGCAAAACTTTGCTCGCCGTCAGCCCAATAGGCCGTCACGGTGTTGTCGTCGCTATTAAAACCAATCGCGGGATCACTGACATCGTTGGCGATAATCAGCTGAATGCCTTTACGCTGGAGTTTTTCCTTAGCGTAGTTTGCCACGTCGTGGGTTTCCGCAGCAAAACCGACCGAGAAAGGGGCTGGTGTTTGTGCGGCGACCCACGCCAAGATATCTGGGTTCTTCACGAGTTCGATCACCATGTGATCCTCGCCCTGACTCTTTTTCATTTTTTGTCCGGCAACCTGAACTGGCCGGAAGTCGGCGACAGCGGCACAACCGATAAAGATATCCGCATGGCCAATATGCTCAGCGACGGCACGTTGCATGTCGGTCGCAGACGTTACGTCGACGCGTGTCACGCCGTTTGGCGTCGCTAACGAACACGGTCCGGCGACTAAAGTTACCTGTGCACCGGCAGCATGGGCGGCAGCGGCGAGGGCAAAGCCCATTTTTCCTGAACTGTGATTGCTTAAATAACGCACAGGGTCAATCGCTTCGCGCGTCGGGCCAGCGGTGATCAGCAATTGACAGCCGTGTAACGCGCCAGATGTTGCTGCAGGTTCGCTATGCAATGAAGTGGTGTTGCCAAAAAAGGTCTGAATCTGTTCGAGGATCTGACTCGGTTCGAGCATCCGACCGGCACCGACTTCACCACAGGCTTGGGAGCCTTCGGCTGGTCCCCATATTAATTTGCCGTCCGCGCGCAAGAGTTCGACGTTACGTTGGGTTGCCGGAGCGGACCACATGAGTCGGTTCATCGCTGGAACCACAGCGATGGGCGCGTCCGTGGCAAGACATAAAGTACTAAACAGATCGTCGGCAAAGCCATGGGCTAAGCGTGCGATCGCACTTGCACTGGCTGGAACAACGACAATAAGATCAGCCCAACGGGCGAGTTCAATATGCCCCATGGCGGCTTCTGCCGCGGGGTCAAGTAAGTCGTCGTGGACAGGATGGCCAGACACAGCTTGCAAGGTGAGCGGGGTAATAAAAGCCTTCGCCCCTTTTGTCATCACCACGCGCACTTCGGTGCCATGGTCGCGCAAACGCCGCACCAACTCAGGTGTTTTATAGGCAGCAATGCCGCCGGTCACAATCAGCAATAGCTTACGATTTGAAAGGCTTGCCATAGTTGTTTCCGTGGAAGTAAGTCCTTACCCTTAAGATTAACACGGGTCGTTTGCTTTTGGCGATGTTTGCGTCAACAGTCGCCCGTTATTCGTCCAAAGGAGTTGGCATAATGAGTGAGACATTAAGGATAAAGACACAGGAACCGGAAGCGCTTCGAACCTCAATTAAAGACTGGCGGGTGGAAGAAAGACCGCGTGAAAAACTCGCGGCACATGGTGCTGCAAGCTTAACCGATGCCGAGTTATTAGCAGTGATGTTTGGCACCGGCCGGCAGGGACAAGACGTGCTGGAGTGGAGTCGAAGCGTATTAAAAAGCGCCGGCGGTTTGGCAGGCTTGTTTGCCTTGCCGCAAGAGCAATTGTTGGAATTGCCGGGTGTTGGCTTAGCGCGTTGCATGCAAGTGCAGGCGGTCTTGGAGCTGACCCGACGTTACTTAGCCACGCCACTTCGCGACGGTGCTGGATTTACCCGACCGGAAATGGTCAAAGACTATTTAGCGGCGCAACTTCGGCATCAGCCTCGTGAGGTATTTGCGCTATTACTGCTGGACAGTCAGCACCGTTTGCTGCATTATTGCGAGCTGTTTTACGGCACGATTAACGCTGCCCCGGTTTATCCTCGCGAAATTATCAAATTGGTGATGCGTCACAACGCAGCGGCCGTGATTCTAGCGCACAATCATCCTTCAGGTGTGGCTGAGCCTAGCCAAGCCGACCAACGGGTGACAACGAGGATCCAGGAGGCGCTGACAACGATCGATGTAGCCTTGCTCGATCATTTTGTCATCGGCGCCGGTGAGACCGTCTCGTTTGCTGAACGAGGTTGGTTATAGATCAAAAAAGATCTGAATTTACGATTAAAGCGCAAAAAATACGCGTTGAAGCTTGTCTTTTGCGGCAAATTTTAGTATAAATTGCGCCCTCGATTTATAGGGCAAGGCCATCAGGGCGATTAGGCGAGCTTGCAAAGCAATTTCGGAGTAACGAACATGTCACGAGTATGTCAAGTAACAGGAAAGCGGCCTGTGGTTGGTAATAACCGCTCACACGCGAACAATGCGACCCGCCGTCGTTTCCTGCCAAACCTACAAAGCCACCGCTTTTGGGTGGAAAGCGAAAAGCGTTGGGTAAAACTGCGCATTTCTACGAAAGGTATGCGGATCATCGATAAAAACGGTATCGACTCGGTACTGGCTGATCTGCGCGCTAAAGGCGTCCGGATTTAATTACCGGCTAGAACGAAAGGAATATTACGATGCGCGATAAAATTCGTCTGGTTTCTTCTGCTGGTACTGGTTTCTTCTATACCACAGACAAGAACAAACGTAACATGCCAGAAAAATTTGAGATCAAAAAGTTTGATCCAGTTGTTCGTAAGCATGTGATGTTTAAAGAAGCTAAAATTAAGTAAGCTTCGTTAAGCATAAGAAAAACCCGCTGTGTGCGGGTTTTTTTGTGCCTGCAAGTCAACGCTTACAACACGCTTTGTTACATCTAACGATTTGCTGGAGGGAAAGAACAGGTCTAAACTTACGCGATCAAAAAATAACAATAAAGATTGGAGACCTTCTATGACCTCGTCTGCTAACAGTCCGGCCGCGTTCAGCGCCGCCACCCCAACTGCACCGCAAGAGCGAATGCACTTGCTCGATATTATCCGTGGCTTTGCCTTGCTTGGCATATTGCTCATGAATATTGAATACTTTCAGCGCCCGCTGGTTGCCATGGCGTATGGACTCGACACCAGCCAAACCGGTCTCGACTACGCGACGGCTTGGAGTGTTTATACCTTTGTGCAGGGTAAGTTCTACACCATGTTTTCGTTATTGTTCGGCATGGGCTTTGTACTATTTCTCGACCGAGCTATTGAGAAAGTAAATTCGCCACGTTGGCTGTATTTCCGGCGTATTTTTGTTTTAGGCTTGTTCGGCTTCATTCATATTGTTTATGTGTGGGGTGGCGATATTCTCTTAACCTACGCCATTGCCGGACTATTTTTATTACTGTTCACCAAAACACCAGCGAAGCGTTTATGGAAATGGGGTGTGGCGCTGATTGGTTTGACCGTTTTGCTCTATTGGTTAGGTGCCTGGGGTATTCAGATGGGCCTGAATTCGCCAGCTGGACCGGAAATGTTAGCAGATTTTGAAGAGCAGCGAGCAGTGATGGCCGAGATGATCGCAACCGGACATAGTGTCTATGCCAGTGGTAGCTACGCCGAGGTCATCCAACTTCGAATCAGCGAAATTGCCCTGATGTATGGCGGTGGCGGCATTATCTTCTTCATTCCAACCATTTTGGGCACCATTTTGATTGGTGCATCGTTGGCGCGTTTACAGATTTTTACTAAGCCTCTGGAACACCGAAATGCAATTCGCAAGCTTTTGATCGTTGGTTTGGTATTGGGTTTGCCGAGTGCATTGTTTGTCGGTATTTTTGGTACCGATATTGAAATGATGATTCCAGATTACCGTGGTGCACAAGTCTTTACGCTGCAAGCAGTGGCTAACCTTGGCTTATGTTTGGCGTATATGGCCATTTTGACGATTTTGTACATCAGCGGTAAGAAGTGGATTCAACACTTGGCTCCGGCGGGACGCATGGCGTTGACCAATTATCTGACCCACTCGATTGTCTTCACTACTCTGTTTTATGGGTATGGTATTGGCTTGTACGGTGAGTATGGGCGCTTTGCCATCACGTTGATGGCGCTTGTTCTATATGGCTTACAGCTTTGGTTTAGCACGTGGTGGTTGCAGCGCTATCAATACGGCCCGATGGAATGGCTATGGCGCAGTGCAACTTACCTGAAATTGCAGCCGATGCGCAAAGTCTAACGCCGTAACACCGCCAAAGCAGCAGCGACTACTTTGGCGGATCAACGCGATAAGCGTTTGACGTGTTGTGACGAAACCATCCAGTAATACTAAACCGCTCGCGATGGGCGGTTTTTACTTCATGAACATAGACATCGCTAAGAAAGACGACGAGGGTATTTTGCTGCGGCAGAATCGTTTCTAACACCTCACCGCGATCACCGTAGATCACCAGTTCACCGCCATCGTCAACATGCCACTCAGGGTTCAAATAAAACACCGTCGTCAAAACTCGATTACTGCGGCCTTTGAAAGCGTCGAGGTGTTTTTTGTAGAAAGCACCCGCTTGATACCGAGCTAAGTGGCATTCGTAGTCGAATAAACCCATGAACAAGCGACGATTCAAACGAATGCGCAGTTCGTCCATTGTATTTAGGTAGACAGCTTCTGCTGCGATTTCCGGCCGCAACCAGCGAATTTTGTCACTGCGGACTCGGGTATTCACGGTGTGCTGTTGCTCGCGACCAATACCTGCCAGCGACCAGTCTTGATCGTCCAATGCTTGCGTGTAGCGATAGAGCGCAGCGACTTCAGCTTTCGGCAGAAAGTCGCGAATAATGACATAGCCGCGGTCGGCTAATTGATCAAACCGAGCGATCCATGCCTCGTCGGCAATGTCGGTGGTCAGTTGACCTTGCGCTTCATGTAAGTTTGCAAGTAATTGAGTCATCGCGTGAACGCTTGTTCCTCTGGTACACTACCACGTGGTTTCGGGGCGCTAAATATACGCTCAGATTCCTGCTGAAGGTATAAAAATAGTTCTCTAAATTTCAATAGGATAGTCTATGCCAGAGTTGCCAGAAGTGGAAGTCAGCCGGTTAGGCATCGCGCCACACCTCGAACAGCAGACCATTACCCAAGTAAAAATTTGGCAACCGCGACTGCGCTGGCCGATCTCCAACGACGTGTTGCAATTAGCGGGAGAGCAGGTGACAGCGGTCAAGCGGCGAGCCAAATATTTGCTGTTGGAGTCCCGTCTTGGAACACTGATTATTCATTTGGGCATGTCAGGTAAACTTCACGTCGTCCCCACGGACAGTGAAAAGCAGAAGCATGACCATTTTGCCTTAGAATTAGCCAGCGGCTTAAGTTTGCGCCTAAATGACGCGCGCCGCTTTGGTGCGGTGCTTTGGCAGGGTATTGACGAAGTGCATGAGGCTTTATCCAAGCTTGGTCCAGAGCCACTTACGGACGAGTTTACCGGTTTGCGCTTGTATGAGTTGTCACGGGGAAAAACGGCCCCGGTGAAATCCTTTATTATGGACAACGCCGTAGTGGTGGGTGTGGGTAATATTTACGCCAATGAAGCCTTGTTTGCCACCGGGATTGACCCGCGTCGGGCGGCGGGAAAAATCAGCAAAGCACGCTATCTCGAACTTGGCGAAGCAATCAAGGTCATTCTCGCTAAAGCCATCACCCAAGGCGGTACCACCCTCAAAGACTTCCTTAGTGCAGATGGCAAGCCCGGCTACTTTAAGCAGGAGTTGCAAGTCTATGGCCGCACCGGCGAACCCTGTGTGCAATGCTTACAACCGATCCGCGCGATACGGATCGGCCAGCGCAACAGTTTTTACTGTCCGCGCTGCCAAAAATAGCTCATTCAGCGCAGACAACGGCACGCAAGGTGGTGACGAAACGGTCGGCTTCGGTAATAAATGGCGCATGCGCGCTGGCGTCAAACTGGATGCTGGCGGGCATAGTACTCGCTAAAAAAGGCGTAATCGCAGCACTCGTCGCGATTGGTACGAGGCTATCGCGACGACCGTACAAGCGCACCAGCGGCACTTGCAGCGCTTTCAGGTCTTGACGTAAGTCGACCTCAGCTAACCAGCGTAAACCGGCAACCAGTGCGTCAGGGGACGGTTCTGGACAGCTCGCTAACAGTGCTCGCATGGTTTTAATTTCTTCTTTGGCCGCTGGGCTGCCAAGCGCTTGAACGGCTAAGAAACGTTCGAGCGTTTTTTGAAAGTTAGTACTCAGCTGATAACGGAACGCTTCCAAGGTTTCGCGTTTGATGCCCGGCCATGCTTCGTCTTGTGCGCAGGGGACACTACTGCTGGTAGCAATACCGTCTCGCGCCATAAAACAAGGCGAGCTGGCAATGGTAATGACTTTTTTCACATAAGTCGGATAGTCTAACCCGAGTTGTGTGGCGAACTGACCGCCCAGCGACCAACCCGCTAAATAGAAAGGGCCGTTCAGGTGGTGGGCTAAATTGGCCATAACGCGATGGCAAGCGTGATCAAATTGATCATTGCCCGCTTGCCAAGAGGAGTGGCCAAAGCCCGGTAGATCGATGGTGACGACCTGAGCAAATTCGCACAACAACGGACTGATTGGCGACCAAATCTCTTTATTCAATCCCCAGCCATGTATAAGAACCAGTGTCGGCGCCGTTTGATCGTGCGCACAAGGTTGTACGCGAACGCTTAATTCTCTGGCTTTATTGGGCATGACGACTACCTTTGAAACGAATGAAAGGGTGACAACAAGGAGGTGTCCAGTGAACTTGAATCTTAACAAATTTTTATCGCAGCTAAACCCCGTACCGACAAACTTTGGTGCATGTTGGCTGTGTTGTTTGCGGGCAGAGCTTAGCGCTGGCCTCTGCCAAACTTGCTATGGCGACTTGCCTCGGCTGGCGCCGCAACCTTTGGTTGCAGATCACGAGCATACACGACTGTGGTTAGCGGCTTTGGCTTATCAACAGCCGGTCGAGCGTTGGATTCATGATTTTAAATTCAATGGCATTTCTGGCCTATCGAGTCATATGGCACCTTTATTGGCTGCACAGGCGGTAAAGGTTTATCAACACGAGCAACTCTATTTACCAGAGGTGTTAGTGCCGGTGCCATTAAGTGAAAGACGTTGGCTACACCGTGGCTATAATCAGTCGCAATTGCTCGCCGCTGAGCTGTCCAAAATTCTGGCGATTCCGCTGCAGGAGCCGCTCAATAAACGCCATACCGGCGAGAATCACCGCTTAACCGCTAGCCAACGTCGCCATAACCTCGCGGAAGCGTTCTATTGGCGAGAGCCGCTACTCGCCAAACGCGTGGCGATTATTGATGATGTCATCACTAGCGGTGCCACGGTTGAAGCCATGGCAGCGGTATTGCGCCAAGAACCTTGCTTAGTTGACGCCTGGGGCTTGGCTTATACCCTTCCGCCGTCAGCTTAACGCCGGCGTGTTAAAGTAAACCTTTTAAAAAGGCGACAACGCTGCGACCCAACGCGCTGAGGTTATAACCACCTTCAAGCATGGCGACGAGCCGTCCATGACAATGCTGGTTGGCGAGATTCGAAAGCTCTTGTGCAATCCAGTGGTAGTCGTCTTCGACCAAATTAAATTGCGCCATATCATCTTCAAGGTGACCGTCGAAGCCGGCGGAGACAAGGATCAAATCCGGCGCAAAATGATCGATGGCTGGGAACCAGCGTTCGGCGACGTGCTGTCGCCATTCCGTGCCATAACACCCGGCCGCTAAGGGCACGTTAATGACGTGTGGGCTCATGGTATCGGCGCCGGTATCGGGATAAAGCGGGTGTTGAAAGGAAGAACAAAACAGTACGCGCTCATCCTGCAAGAAGATGTCCTCGGTGCCATTGCCGTGGTGAACATCGAAATCGATAATCGCAACGCGTTCAATCGGGTACTGATGTAAGGCGTAGGCGGCAGCGACGGCAATATTGTTGAATAAACAGAAACCCATGGCTTGATTCGCGGTGGCATGATGTCCCGGTGGCCGGACCGCGCAAAATGCTTTGGCATTCTCGGCGGTCATGACCTCATCGACCGCATTTTTGCCGGAGCCGGCAGCATACAGTGCCGCACGCAATGTTCCAGGCCCCATCAAGGTGTCCGGATCCAGCCAAATATGGTCGTCATCCGCTTGCGGTTCGCGGGCAAAAAGGTCATTCACGTACGCAATATCATGCACGCGGTACAGATCGTCTTTACTCGCAGGGGTTGCATCCTTTTGCGTGAGGACATACTCCATACCGGAACGAATCAGCTGGTCGTTGATCGCGCCAAGGCGAGCGGGGCGCTCTGGATGCACTTCGGTAACTTTATGCAAACTGCAGTAACTGTGGCTAAAAATAGTAATGGCCATTAAGAGTCCTCGCCAAGGGATAAGGCTAAATAAACTTCGCCTGGTTCGTCGGCAGGTAAGCGCTGGAAGCCGGCGCGCTCGAAGACCGCTAACATTTTTTGGTTCTCCGCGCGCACGTAGGCAAGCATTTTGCCGACACCGCGCCGTTTGGCAATACGAATCATTTCGTCGAGCAATAACTTCGCCATGCCCTTGCCTTGGTGGGTTTCGCGAGTGACGAAAGCGACCTCACAATTGCTGCCATCATGGCTTAAGTAATAACGGCCAACCGCTTGAATCTGCGCCGCTGAACCTTTTTGGCGAACGATGCACAAGGCTAAGTCTTTGCTTTGGTCGACGCTTACTAACGTGCAGGACTTTTCTCGACTCATCTGTGTCGGTACCGTGTTGTAGCGCATTTGCAGGGTCTCTTTGGTATGCGAGTAGAAAAATTCCTGTAATCGACGCTCGTCACTTGGGTTCAAGGGGCGCAAGTCAAATTGTTCTCCGCCGATGAAAAGCTCTTTAAAGCCGACTTCGCCAAGTTCCGGAACCTCAACGGGCGTTTGTTTTTGATAATTCGGCACGTAGTAATGCTGACGGACTTCTTCGAGCAGCTGTGCGCGGAACTTCGGATGTGCCACCCGAATGAGTTCGAGCGCGCGTTCGCGAATGCTTTTGCCGCGTAACGAGGCGACCCCAAATTCGGTGACGACATAATGCACGTGGGCACGTGAGGTGACCACGCCGCCACCTTCGGTTATGTGTGGGACAATACGTGATACGCTGCCGTCTTTTGCTGTCGATGGCAGCGCAATTACCGGCTTGCCGCCGGCACTCATCGACGCGCCGCGACTAAAGTCAACCTGGCCACCAATCCCAGAATAGAATTGATAGCCGATAGAGTCGGACACCACTTGGCCGGTTAAATCGACTTCAATGGCGCTATTGATCGAGACCATGTTGTCATTACGCGCAATATTTGCCGGCGAGTTCACATATTCACTCGGATAGAAGCCAATGTGTGGATTATGGTTGACGAAGTCATAGAGACGCTGGGTTCCAATGGCAAAACTAGTGACACACTTATGCTGATGAAAGGTTTTCAATCGATTATTGACCACGCCACTGAGCATGAGATCCATGATACCGTCAGTAATGAGTTCGCTATGCACACCGAGGTCTTTGTGGTTGCTGAGGTAGCGTAGTGTCGCTTCACAGACTTTGCCAAAGCCAATTTGAATGGTCGCACCGTCGTCAACAAGCAGCGATACATATTGACCGACGCGCTCGGTGATGGGATCGAACTTCGGCGGCGGCAGTTCGAGCAAAGCTTCATTCGCATAATAAAAGGCGTCAATCTGACCTTTATGAATAAATGCCTGACCAAAGGTCACGGGCATCGCTGGGTTCACTTGCGCTATGACGGTTTTCGCGGCCCGTAATGCGGCCGAAACAACGTCAACACTGACACCGAGCGAATGATAGCCATGTTGATCTGCGGGGCTGACCATAATTAAGGCGGCATCGAGCGGCAGAATTTCATCGAGGAACAACGACGGGATATCCGACATAAAGGTCGGCGTGTAGTCGGCACGTCCCTCTGCGACGGCTCGACGCACTTGTTCGCCGCCGATAAACAATGAATTCACTTTGAAATGATTTTGATAGGCCGGTTCAGCCCAGGCATTGTCGCCAAATGCACCCACTTGAATAATTTCGACATCGTGCAGGTATTTACAGTTGGCAAGGAGATTCTGAATCATGGTGTGTGGCACGGCTGCATGGGAGCCAATGAAAATACGCTGGCCGGACTGAATGAGCTGTGGCCACTTAACCGGCTTCCCTTGGCATAGCAGCTGCCCGTCGGGCGCGACTGAACGTTGCGGACTGGCGCGGTAGACTGGCGATTCCTCTGACATTGGTAACCTCGTCCTTACCATGATGAATAGGCTCAGTATAGCGATGCACAGTAAAAATACGATGGTCTAGGTCAAAGGATTGCCGAGAATATGATGAAAACTCGACTAAAGTTGCATAAAAAAGCCCCGCCATGACGGCGGGGCTGGTTGCGATCACTGCGCGTTATTAATGGGCGTGAGCATCCTCGTCTTCTTCCTCTTCTTCTTCGCCGGCTGCTGTGCCGAGCACATACTGCGACCAGAAGATTGCGTTAGCCATGAGCTTATTCGAGCCCCAGAAGAAGCTACGGAAGTTGACGTTATCGGCAAAGCCGACAACACGACCGGCGCCTAAACGATGAGCAACGATATTGCTGCGTTCACTCAGGACTTCACGGTTACCTTGCGAGGTAAATCCAGCCAGCACCGGATCTTCAGCATAGCGCGCAACGTCAACAAATGGACTGTTATTGGCGACGAATGCCATGGTGCTGTTTTTGAATACCGGTAACTGCGATCGCGTATAGCCAACCGCAAGTGGGTGACTCAGATCGAGGTTCGTGCTGAAAATTGCTCCGGCAAGACGCTGTTGACCGAAATAATGATCACGGTCGCCATAGGTTAAACCTTCGGTTGGGAATTGCGCCCGGAACTCATCCTGACTCACTACTTCAGCGCCCAATAGATTATTACTCGCCATCCAGCGCGCGCCACCTTTTTGGCCGATCAAGGTACCGCCGCGGCGAACCCACTGTTGTAGCTGGCTACGGAAGCGGTCACTGAAGGTGCGATAATGGCCGTCAACGAGAATAATGTGGGTGTAACGGTCAATATCCACACGGTCCAAACGCTGCGTTTCAATCAGGGTCACAGGAAGATTGACGTCGCGATCTAAGAAGTACCAAGCTTCCCCAGCTTCTTGCAAATTGACACCGTCGCCAATCACGATCATCACCGCTGGCATGCGTGCTGGGTCAATACTACGGCTACCAATGTCCATACCTGTGGTCGGCGTTAAACCGCTGGTTAAGGTGTGGACACGAACACGGTTTTGGTCAGCGTGCTCGGCAAGCACAGATTGTACTTCCGACCAAGGGCGAGTTTGGTAGGCGCGCGTCACAATGACACTGCCATGACTGAAGGTTTCTTCCCCATTTGGCGTGCTAATGGTCATTTCGTCTGCCGCTAAACGGGCGTGAATGCCGTTTTGTAACAGATGACTCAGTAAACGTGGTGCGAACTGCGGCTCCCAGCTGAATACATAACCCACTCGTGTGTCGGCGAGTTGGTTTGCGGCGAACTGGGTTGGCTCTTGCCACGCTTGATCACTGACGCGGAAACGACGATTGTGACGCACTTCACTAAATTCAACGTTAAAGGCATGCGGTAAAGTCCATGCCGAAACGTCGTAGAAGGTGTTATCAGGGAAGTCTTGCTGGGTGCTGAAGACACCTTTCAAAAGACGATAGTTACGTTGCCGGATCGGCACGTAATAAGCCTCGCCTGGGCGATAGGTTTGGTTGTCGACCGTGAACGCTTCGGTGACTGCATAGGCGTCAATGTTGTGCATGCGCATGATCCGCAGCAGCTCATTCATGCGTCCTTCATCGGTTTCCCGCAACAGGTAACCGTCGAAGCTTTCTTTGCCAGCAAGTTCAAGGTTCTCTTTGAAAAAGCGCTGTTGGAAATCGAGGAGCCAGTCACGCTCGGCGACAGCGCCGCGAATGGTCGACAACGACGTAATGAACTGATTGCGAATTGTGAATGGGAAGGAAACATCACCATTGACCGACTCTTGTAAATGTCCACGTGACGAGGCTTGCTCAAATAAGATGGCGATCGTGCCTTGTGCGTCAGGATAGCTAGAGCCTTTGCCGTAATAGAAGTCGTCAAAGGACTCCTCGGTATAGTAGAGGCTGTGAATATCGTCTAACGCATCTGCATGGTACTCAGCTAAACGCTCGGTCAGACGCACGTTTTCGTCCGGCGTCAGCGGATTTTTCCGTGATGGAATACCAGGTTGGAAGAAGTAGGTTGAATCCGTGCCCATTTCGTGATGGTCCGTTAATACGTTGGGCATCCAGTCTTGATAGGCTTGAATCCGCGCGTGCGACTCGGGGTGTTGGAGTAACAACCAGTCGCGGTTCAAGTCGAACCAATAATGGTTTTGGCGGCCACGCAACCAATCCTGCTGATGTTCGCGGTGCTGACGATCTGCACTTGGAGTCATGCTTTTGTATTGATTCACCCAAGTCGCGAAGCGTGACAAACCGTCGGGGTTATACATTGGGTCAAGAAGAATGACCGTGTTGTCCAACCATTGGTCGATCTCGTCACCTTGTGCAGCAGCGAGATAATAAGCGGTCAAAATAGCGGCATTGGAGCCAGAGGGCTCATCGCCGTGCACGCTGTAACCCATGTAAATAACAAGCGGTGCTTCTGTGGCGTTGACGTTCTGACTTGGATCAGACACCGCCAAATGTTGCTGGCGCATCTCTTCCAAGCGGCCTTGGTTTTCTGGAGCGCTCACTTTCAAAAGTAACATCGGTCTTTGCTCATGAGAACGACCGTTGATGGTCAATGTCATTCGGTCTGAGCGTTCAGCAAGAATTTCAAGGTAACGGTGAATTTGTTCTGGACGAGCATGCCATTCGCCCACTTCGTAACCGAGAACCTCAGCAGGCTTCGGAATGCTTTCGTCAAAGCTGACATTGCTTGGTAAATAGTAATCAAGGTCAACGGCAACCGCGGCTGAGGAAACGCCGGCAACCGCCACCACGGCAGCTGTGAAACGCCGTAAATGGGTGGTTAAAGTTTTAGACATGTTAAAAACTCCTGTGAATTAGTGCCCACAAGCTAGCAAATTCAAGCGGATTTACCAACAGAGTTACTATGCAATGCTTACCAGATGCGATAGAATAAACCCTAGTGAAATACTCAAGTATAAAGGTGAATGACGTATGATTACCATTTCCGAATCAGCCCAAGCTCATTTTTGTGATTTGCTGAGCAAGCAAGAAGAAGGCACGAATATTCGTGTGTTCGTTGTCAATCCGGGTCGTCCAAATGCGGAATGTGGTGTGTCTTATTGTCCACCGGATGCGGTCGAAGACAATGACCAATTACTGCCATTTAACGGCTTCTCTGCTGTCGTTGACGCTGAAAGTGCGCCGTTTTTGCAAGACGCTGAAATTGACTATGTGCAGCAAGAGCTGGGCTCGCAATTAACCTTAAAAGCACCCAATGCGAAAGCCCAAAAAGTGGCCGATGACGCCCCGTTAATTGAGCGTGTCGACTATGTCATTCAGTCGCAAATCAACCCCCAGCTTGCCGGCCATGGCGGTAATGTGATGATTTCTGAAATTACTGACGATGGCGTTGCCATTCTTCAGTTTGGTGGTGGTTGCAATGGTTGTTCGATGGTCGATGTAACCTTGAAGGATGGGATTGAAAAGCAGCTGCTTGAATCGTTCCCAGGCGAGCTCAATGGTGTTCGCGACATTACTGAACACATGCGCGGCGAACACTCATACTATTAATTGGGTCGTTCAGTAACCGGCTTCATAAAGAGCACAACGTGAACAAGGTTGTGCTCTTCTTCTTTAAATGGCCGAACTTCTGCTGAATCTATTGGCAGCTGCGGACTCGGTTGAATGAGCTTTGCCACGAACTCCTCGGCACGTTCGGCAGAGTTTGCATAAATGGCAAGATTACAAATCGTCCCTGTGCAGACAACAGAAATAGGCTGAACATTGGCAGCATCCTGAATTAGCTTGAGGATGGTTTGATGATGTTGAAAAGCTGCGTGATGCTCAATATTGCCAATTAACTGGATATTTTCTTCGATAATACCGGTGAGGCTTGGCTCTTCCCCCAGCAGGACTTGCATCCGCGCATGACTATCCAATAACTCCGATAATCCGCTATCCTCTTGATTGCTGTCCCCAACATTCGCTTCAACACTGGTATTTGCTTGGCTGAAATCACTGCGCACAATTACCTCAGCGGGCTCGGATGTTGCGGTTTCAGGTGTTGGGCGTTGATTGTTTTGGGTAAATAAATTTTGAATCGGCGAGATCGCGCCGAGAATCAACGAGATGAGGATGATCCCAAATGCAAGCACGAACAATGCATTGCGCAAATTATAATTCCTTTGTTTTACATAAGCTTAGAAACTAAACCAATACAACTTTTTCAAGTTGTTTGTAAGTTTTGTGATCCTGTTCACGTGTACCCCTCGTAAATGATCGTTGCTGACAATCCAATGAGGAAAACACAATGAACAGAACCACAAAAATTTTAAGTGCATCGGTCGCAGCGCTACTTCTTGCGGCTTGTAATAGTTCCAGCAGTCCAGAAACACCACAACCAAATCCACCGCAACCGCCAACACCGCCGCCAGCTGGCGAGTTTGAATTGCGAGTTCATCACGCGTCTGCTGATGCGCCAGCGGTCAATATTACCGTGAATGGCGATAACTTCCTAGAGGGAGTTGATTATCAGGTTTCTTCAGGTCTTGCTGTTGTCGAAGAAGGTAACTACGAAGTCGGTGTGGACGCGATTTTGCCGGATAACTCGACCGTTACCGTGATTGGTCCTTTGTCTCTCGATTTAGAGGCGGACACCCGCTATGACGTGTTTGCACTCGGTCGCGTAGACGACGAAACTTTAGAGCCATTTATTGTTGCCAACGACGTTTCTACAGTTGGTGATGGTAATGCTCGCTTACAAGTATTGCATGGTGTGCCAGTCGACTTGACGGTCGACGTCTACTTAACAGAGTTTGGTGCCGACTTAAGCGCTGAACAGCCCGCTGCGACATTGGCTTATAAAGACCACACAGGCCAAGTTGAAGTCGCTGGTGGTGATTACCAAATTCGTATCACCGTCGCTGGTGACGCTGACGCAGTCGTTTTCGATTCGGGTGAAATTAGCCTTCCAGCAGGTGCAGATCTATTTGTCACAGCGACACCAAGTGTCGGCGCCAACAGTGGTGAACGCCCAATTGCTTTACTCATCGCTGATGGCGAAGGCTCAGCAGTACTCCATTCAGTTGATGCCGGTGCTGATGCACGCGTCGTTCACGCTGTCGCTGATGCACCCGCGGTCGACGTGCTCGTCAATGATGACGCCGTATTAACCGAAGTGCCTTTCTTAGCCTTCTCTGGCTATTTGAATCTGCCAGCTGACACCTACAACATTAAGGTCAACGCTGCTGGTACTGACGTTACTGTCATCGATGTCGACCTGCCGGTAGAGAATGCTCAACAGTACAGCATTTTGGCGGTCGGTGAACTCGGTGGTGACGGTATTGCACCAGCTGTATTGCTTGAAGACAACCGCCGCATCACAACTGCTGCTATCGTCCGTATCATCCACGCTTCGCCAACGGCTGGATTAGTGGATATCTACGTGACTGCGACTGACGACATTAGTGACGCTTCACCAGCATTTGAAGGTGTAGATTTCGATGCGTCAGCGTTGCAAGCAACGGGCAATGTGGCATTACCGCCAGGCGAGTATTTCGTCACGGTGACCTTGTCAGGTACTAAAGATGCGGCCATTGGTCCACTCTTACTGGATCTCCAAGGCGGTGGTTTGTATACCGCTATCGCGGTGGACGCAACAACCGGTGGTTTGCCACCACAGTTGATTGTTCTTGATGACTTTGTCACTGAATAATTGACTGAGCAGGCCTGCGTAACAGCAGGTCTGCGTATAACTATCACTCCCTCGACGCAGTTATGCCGTCGTTTTCGGCCCCTTCCGCAACGATGGGGCCTTTTTCTTGGCGTAACCACAGCCATTGCCCGAAACCTCGGGCCGCCATAAATGCGCAGAGCGCTAGCCAAAGTCCGTGATTACCAAGCCAAAGTGTAGACAAGGCGACCGGGAAAAACACACCGAGCGCTGCAATAGCCATGGTATTGCGCATGGCTCTACTTGCGGTTAGACCAATAAAAACGCCATCGTAAAAATAGCTCCAATGGGCGAGTAAGGGTAAAACGATCAGCCATGGTAGATACATCTCAGCGGTTTCGCGTAGCGATTCGATATTGGTAATGAGCGCGATAATCGAAGCCCCAAACAGCCAAAAAATGAGGCTATAAAGGACAGCGAAGAGGGTTGACCAGAATAGGCAAAGTCGCAACCACTTGTGAATTAGCTCGGGTTTCTTTGCGCCCTTGGCTTCGCCAATGAGTGCCTCAACTGCATAGGCGATGCCATCGAGACCGAGCGAAATCAGAATCAGAAATTGCATTAAGACAGCATTCGCGGCGACCCAGTCAGGACCGATATAGCTTGCGCCCACCGTCATGGTGGCCATACAGGCATGAAGGAGCAACGAGCGAATAAAGATGTCGCGGTTAAGGGCAAACAAGGCGAGAAATTGTGGTAGACGAAGCGTCTGAAAGGCTTTCCATTTCAGTTTAAAACTGCTTTGTAACCAATATAAGCCGACGAAGCAGGTCGCCCATTCCGCCACAAGCGTCGAAATTGCCGCGCCATACACATGGAAGTTCAGTAGTAAGACCAGAACAACCGTACCAATGACGTTCACTAAATTTGTGAAAATGACGAGCACCATCGCGCGGCCAGCTTGCTGGCGGCCGAGTAAAACGCCGAGAATCACGAGATTAAGTAAAGCTGCTGGCGCGCCAAAGATTCGAATTTGGATGTAAATGGTGGCCAAGCGTTGATATTCACCATCCATAGCGACGAGCGCCTGCATAAGCCAAATAATCAACGGCTGCAAAAGTACCAGGAGTACGCCGATAACGACAGCAAGCGTCGCGGCTTGCACCAAAATGGTGCGTTGATTCACAATACTTTTGGCCCCATAAGCTTGAGCGATTAGACCCGTTGTCGACATGCGCAAAAAGATGGCTAATAGGTACATGAAACTAATGATCATAGCGCCCGTTGCCACGGCCGTAAGGTAGATAGAATTCGGCAAATGCCCTATGATGGCAGTATCAACAAGACCTAAGAGTGGTGCCGCAATATTTGAGATCATCATTGGTAAAGCAATTAAGAATACTTTGCGATGATCCTGCCATGCGTTCAATATTGAACTCAGGCTACGGTACTGCTCAGTTTGAGGCTGAGACATGAGACAAACTCCGGGGGTTTGGATGAAACTAGGTTGGTTAACTGTTGTGGCGAGTATACTTGCCGGCGCAATGTTGTTTTTTACACCGTCTGTGACCGAGGCGCAAGAGGACGCCCATGCGTCGATTCTGCTTTATCATCACGTCAGTGATAGCACGCCGCGCGTGACGAGCGTGACCGCAGACGAACTTCGTGAACATCTAACCTATTTAAAGGACAACGACTTCACCGTCATTGATATTCGTGACGCAATCGCTGCAGCGCAAGGACGGAAAGAGATTCCTGAGAAGTCTGTGGTGATCACCTTCGACGATGCTTATCAAAATATTTACACCAATGGTTGGCCAATCTTAAAAGAGTTTGATGTGCCGTGGACTTTATTTGTCACCACGGACCCCATTGGCCAAACACCGGGTCAATATATGAGTTGGGACCAAATTCGGGATCTACATAACGACGGTGTCGTAATTGCCAACCATTCGTTGGATCATGCCCATTTACCGCGTCGAGCCGACTTTGCGAATGAACAAGCTTGGCTGCAGCGCATGCGTGAAAACATTTTAGATGCTGAAGCGAAAATCAAGGAAGAAGTGGGGGTGAGTTACAAGCTGTTTGCTTACCCTTACGGTGAATATGACGCTGTGCTTGCGGACCTCGTTGCTGAGCTCGGGTTTATTGGTTTTGGTCAGCACTCGGGTGGCTTCAGTCAACATAGTGATTTCCGCGCCATTCCGCGCTTCGCGGCGGCGGGTATGTACGCCAACCTAGGCACTTTAGGGACTAAAATGGCAGCGCTAGGCATGCCGGTACTCGAAACGCATATCGAAGATACCCTGCTCGATCACGAAGACACACGACCAATTTTAAAATTAAAATTGGATACCAGTGACTTTCATCGTAACCAACTGAATTGTTTTATCCGCAGTCATCCACATGCCCCGCAGTGGCACGATGAGCAAACGTTTTCGGTGCAAGCGGATGAGCCGATTGGAATCGGTCGCCAACGCTATAATTGCACGGTACCGAGTATTAGCCGGCCTGGACGTTTCTATTGGTATTCGGTGCAGTGGATTCGTCCCGATCAACAGGGTAGTTGGCCGGATTAAAAACAACAAATAGTTGGAGCAAATTTAAGCTTAGACTATAGTGAGTTATCGTCTATACGGAGCATGACTGATGACTCACAATAACACTACTTCACGCTATTATCATTACAGCCGCCTGACTCTGGCGGCTGTATTGACGTTTACCTTACTCGCCTGCGGTGGCCAACCCCCGGAACAAGCGTCGGACACCTTTAGTCAACGTCAAGCACCTATTGCTGAGCGGATTGATTATGTCGTTGAATCGCCACATGGCGATCGTCATGACCCCTATTATTGGTTGCGCGACGATGACCGTACTGCACCCGAGGTCATCGCCTATCTTGAAGCTGAGAACGAATATTACCGCGCCTATGCCGACCGCTATGAACCTTTAGTGCAAGAAATTGAAGAAGAGATGCTCAGTCGCATCAACCAGGACGACAGCAGCACGCCCTTACGTCGCGGTGAGCATTGGTACTACACGCGCTACGAAGAAGGGAAGCAGTATCCGCTTTACGTGCGTGAAGACGACCAAGGCGTTGTGGAAGTCATTATTGATGTCAATGAGTTGGCGACCGGCCATGCGTTTATGTCGGTGACCAATCTAAGTTACAGCCCTGATTTCCGCTATGTGGCCTACTTTGTCGACACGACCGGACGGCGCCAATATGAATTACGCGTGCGGGACTTGCACACAGGCGAAGATTTGCCGGACCGATTGACAGGGCTTTCGCGCTCTGTGGCTTGGGCTCAAGATAATCAAACCTTGTTTGTGGTGGAAAACGATCCGGTGACTTTATTGTCAACGCGGGTGCTCAAGCATCGCTTAGGTCAAGCGGCGGAAGAAGCCGAAGTCGTCTATGAGGAAGCGGATAATACGTTCTATCTCTATGTCGGCAATAGCACCGACCAGCAATTTATTCAAATCTATCTGTCGCAAACCGTCAGTAGCGAAATATGGGTACTTGATGCACATCAACCAGATGGTGATTTCACCGTTATTGCACCACGCGAACGCGGCTTATTGTATGAGGCGGAGCATATCAACGGTCGCTGGATTATTGGTACCGATTATCAGGCGCCGAATTTCCAGTTAATGCAAGTGACGCACGACGCTATCGGTGATAAATCGAACTGGCAACCTTTAGTTCCGCACAGCGATGATGTATTTATTAACGACTATGCGGTCTTTGCCGACTACTTGGCGATTAATGAGCGGAGTAATGGTCTGCTGCGAATTAAATTATTGCCATGGGATGACTTTTCGAATCCGCGCTTTATTGAAGCGGATGAAGATGCGTACATGATGCGTTTCGAATGGAATATTGACCAATTTACTGACACCTTGCGCTACATGTACAGTTCGTTAACTACGCCTATGGTGACCTACGCCTACGATATGCGTAGTGGCGAACAAACGGTGTTAAAAGCAACTGAGGTACCAAACTATGATGCGTCTTTGTATGTGACCAAGCGAACATGGGCGACGGCGCGTGATGGTAGCCAGATTCCTGTCACCTTGCTGCATCGACATGACTTTGTTGCCAACGGTGAAGCGCCCTTGTATCAATACGCGTACGGCTCTTATGGGAGCAGTATGGATCCGTTTTTCAGTAGTTCGGTGCTATCACTGGTTGATCGTGGATTTGTCTATGCGATTGCTCATATTCGTGGTGGCCAGGAAATGGGGCGCCATTGGTATGAAGACGGCAAGTTACTCAATAAAAAGAATACGTTCACCGATTTTATTGACGTGACCGACCATTTAGTTAATGAAGGCTATGCACATTCAGAGAAAGTGATTGCCGGAGGTGGTAGTGCTGGGGGCTTGTTAATCGGTGCTGTGGCCAATATGGCGCCGGAGAAGTATCTTGGTTTACATGCCGCGGTACCTTTTGTTGACGTGGTTACGACCATGCTTGATGAGACCATTCCACTTACGACCAACGAGTTTGACGAGTGGGGTAACCCCAAGCAGAAAGAGTTCTACGACTATATGTTGTCCTATTCACCGTATGACAATGTGGCTGCGATTGATTATCCAGCGATTTTGGTGACGACGGGTCTACATGACTCACAGGTTCAATACTTTGAGCCAGCGAAGTGGGTAGCTAAGCTTCGTCACTATAAAACCGACGACAATGTCTTGTTGTTCCGCACCAATATGACGGCAGGTCATGGCGGTAGTTCAGGACGTTTCTCTGCTTTGCGCGAGCGCGCGGAAGAATATGCATTTATGCTGTCACTGCTGGCGGATTAAAATCGCTAGACGGACATAAAAAACGGCCACTTTATGTGGCCGTTTTTTCATGCAGTAATCAGTAACTGTTGGTGTGCTCTAAGTAGCGAGCAATCTTCTGAAAGTCTCGAACTAAATGATTCGGATTCACAGTGGCTATTTCACCAAGTTCGTGAGAGGGACGGAAAATGGCTTGCTGGTGTCCATTCGGATCAACCAAGATGATAGCAGAGCTATGATTGACCAAGTAATTGGTTTCATTTTCATCAGGCACCGAGTACATCAGACCGATATTACGTACGAAAGGATAGAGCTCTGGATGTTCGGCACGAACACCATAAAAGCCTTCACCGAAAAAGTCCACGTACATGCGAATGCGATCGACATCGTCGCGCTTCGGGTCAACACTAATCATCCAAACCTGCACTGGGAAATCACTTGCGCTGCTAATGTCCGCCCAACGCGCCTTTAACTGCGCCATTGTGGTTGGGCAGATGTCGGGACAGAAGGTATACCCGGTGAACAGCAAGGTCCATTGGCCTTCGAGTGCGGTATTCGTCACCTCTGCGCCGTCACTTCCTTGCAGCAGAAATGGTTCGATAAGACGCGGCTGATCATAAATACGGCTCGACTCCAGTTCCGGTGGATTGACTTGATTGAGAGCGACGTAGCTGCCAACACCGATAACCGCAACGAGAATTAATATGATCAGTTTGCGAAAATTCATGGGCTCGAAACCTCCAAAAGAAAACAGTTACTGCGCGATCAAATAATGATCCGCGAGCAGTAAGATGAACAACACCATTAAATGCCAGATGGAAAATTTAAACATTTTCCACGCGGTCAATTTTTCCGGGCGGTATTTTAGTTTCCATGCATAACCGAGGAAAATGACATTGAGAATATTAACCCCAATCAAATACAGCCAGCCACTCATGCCGACGAGGTAGGGCAAAATACACACTGCGGTGAGTAAAATGGTGTAAAGCAAAATACAGGTTTTGGTAAAGGCGATGCCGTGTGTGACCGGTAACATCGGAATTTCGGCTTTGGCATAGTCTTTCGCACGATGAACTGCTAAGGCCCAGAAATGCGGCGGTGTCCAGGTGAAGACGATCATGACTAACAGCAGCGGGAACGCATGGATTTCACCGGTGACAGCGGTCCAGCCCAGTAATGGTGGCGCTGCACCCGCCAAACCACCGATAACGATATTTTGCGGTGTCGCGCGCTTCAGGTACATGGTGTAAATCACTGCGTAGCCGACCAAGCTGGCTAAGGTTAAGACTGCAGTCAGGCGATTGACGAACAATTCGAGAATAATATAACCCAAGGTGCCAATGATCATGGCAAACGTCAGCACTTTTCGCGGTGACAAAGCGCCCGTAGGCAAAGGTCGGCGAAGTGTTCTTGCCATCTTCGCATCGATATGACGATCGACCAGGTGATTCACCGCCGCTGCCGAAGACGCCATTAAGCCAATCCCGAGCATGGCCGGAATGAGAATGTCCGCAGCGACCCATGTGGGTGTCGCCAGCGCCATGCCGACCAACGCTGTTAACAACAACAGTGCCACCACACGTGGTTTGGTCAGTTCTAGATATTCACGCCAGCTGGCGCGTTGGGTTAGCGCGACTTGATTAGCCATGGCTCACCTCCTTTCTTTTTATTTTATAGAGAGCATAGTTTAAAGCGACCAAGGATACGAGCATCAGTGCGCCTACCGCATTGTGAGCAACGGCCACTGCTAATGGAAGACTAGCAACGACATTCGTTACCCCAAGGGCAACTTGTAATACGAGCAAGAAGGTCATCACAAAGGTTAGGCGCTTGAACCACTGGCTAGTTGCGTTTAACCAAAGCTTTAAGAGTAACCAGCCCATCACAGCGATGACAGCGATCGCACCGATTCGATGGAAAACATGCATGGTCATACGTTCAGCGTAGCTGTGCACACCGAACTCGTAGTCGTCTGCTTCCGGTACTGAAAATGCACCGGCAATGTCCAGACGCTCCATCCAATTACCTTCACAAATCGGTAGGTTCGTGCAGGCTAGAGCCGCGTAGTTTGCTGCCACCCAACCGCCCAGCGCGATTTGGCCAATGACCACAATCATGGTGAGAATGGCCAGCGATTGCAATGCGCGCAATTTCGGCTCAGTCGCAAGCGCTGGCTGAGTCTCGCGTAAATACAACAGCGCCAACAAACAGAAGGTCGAAAAACCACCGAGCAGGTGCATCATGACGATCACAGGTTGTAGGTTCATGGTGACAGTCCACATACCTAACGCCGCTTGGAAAATAATTAAAGCCAACAGGGCCAATGGTAGTTTCAGTGGTTTGCCCGCACCAATACGACGGCGGCGTTGGACGGCGGTTACCGCAATAAGAAGAACCAGAATACCTAAAATGCCCGCTGCATAGCGGTGAATCATTTCATTCCACGCTTTAAAGTGTTCAACCGGACGCTCCGGGAAGCGCATTTCTGCGGCTTCTACCCGTGTTTCACTGTGTGGTACGGTTAAGAAACCATAACAACCGGGCCAATCAGGGCAGCCCAAACCGGCGTCAGTGAGGCGGGTATATGCACCCAAAATAATCACCACAATGACTAACCCTAAAGCAATTTTCACATAACGCTGCATCATTGTTCTTATCCTTATTCTTGCAAACGCTTACGACGTTCTAACTTAACCTACTCGTGATAGTTTGAGTAGTTTTTGCAGATCACTGAGTAAATCTCGGCCTTGCAAAATCGTTGCTTGGCGATCGTTGCTCGTGGGGTACCACAGCACGACGTTGCCGACTGGGTCGATAATAAACAAACTATGCTCGGGTAAGGCACTGAGTTCTGCATGCAAATCCTCATCGCGCACATACTGTAAATTGGAGTCAGCGGGCAACGCCGGAAGTTGTGTGGCGCTTTGGTTACCTTGAATGCCGACTGGACGGACGCGGTCCTGCTGCTTTCCGAGTGCGTGATACAACTGACTCGCCACATACAGAGCGTTACCACATTGTTCTTGGCACTCAGCGGGCACAACATAGGCTATCCGCCATTTATTCGGCAGCAATGCGTTACTGCTATCGGTCAACTGAATCTCTGGGCTGACCAAATTACCTTTGTTGCTGACGCCCGGTTCATACCAGCCCATTTTCAAAACCAACTGGGCGGCAGCGAGAGGAAGAACAAAAATGGCAGCAACCGTGAGTAATACACGGCGATTGCGACGCTTTTGCTGTTCCGGTGTGAGGGGCTTATTCATTGCGTTTCCTTATTCTTGTTTTTCTGCGGAAGTGACCCTGAGCGTTCGCGGCTGGCAAACACAAAGACAATAAAAGCCGCCAAGGCTAAGCCAAACCATTGCAGCGCATAGGCGTAGTGACGGTGTGGCGGCATGACGACGATTGGCCAGTCACGCACATAGCCAAGCTCAGCTTGTGGATCTTGAAGCACGATAAACTGTGCAAGCGGTGCGCCCAATCGTGCAGTGAGCTCGCTACCGAGCTTATCGAGTTCTGGATACTGAATACGATGCACGCCTGCAGTACCGAGACCCTGGAAGTCTTGTGCTTGCAACATAAACGGTTGGGCCGCTGGCACACGAATACGACCTTGAATGGTGACTTCGGTTTCTGGCAGCTCAATGGTCGGTAGTACCGAACGGTCGAAGTCGGCCGGTACCCAACCGAGGTTGACGGGCACGAGCCAGTCACTAACGTGGTTCGGCCGCACGAGCGCGAGAACATGGTAACCGCTGCGACCTTGGTGAATTTGATTATCAATGAGAAATAACGGTTGTTGTTGAATATGGCCGTGGAATTCAATTTCGCTATCGGCTGCTTGCGCGAGCTCGGTTAACGTTGCCGGCGTGATTTCGGTGTAGACGGCAGCCTGTTCGTGGCGATCGATGATGTGTTGTTTTTCTTGGCCACGGTCAATTTGCCAAAAACCAAGCTTGACCAAGATTGCGATCGCAAGCAAAGTAATAAGGAGCGCTCCAAGATGGAGGCGAAATAATAATGAACCAAGGCGAAGGACTGTCATAACAACTTCTGAGGACCTGCCGTGTTAACCGTTATACTCAAAATACTACTCGTCGCGTTACTGCTATACATCATCGCGAACTTATTTCGCGGGCTATTTAGTGCGTTGAAGAACGATCCTGACGCACCACCCATGTCACATTACATAGGTAAACGGGTGTTATTCTCTGCGGTGGTGATTTTATTCATCATTCTCGCACTTCTGTTTGATGTCACCACATTAAATCAGCGCCCCTACTGAGCAGGGGCGCTCTTTTCTATTACAAGACGTACACGAAGACGAACAAGACCAACCAAACCACGTCAACAAAGTGCCAGTACCAAGCGGTTGCTTGGAACGCAAACTGATCATCTTTGGTGAAGTGACCGGCAAATACCCGTCCGGCCATGACGATCATCATAATCGCACCCAGCGTCACGTGTAAGCCGTGGAAACCGGTGAGCATGAAGAACGTATTGCCGTAGATACCTGAGTCTAACGTTAAGCCAAGGTCACGATAGGCATGAACGTATTCATAGCCTTGCAAACCGAGGAAGATTAAGCCAAGAACGATGGTAATCACTAACCATAATTTCAATTTTTGGCGCTTCCCTTCCTCTAAGCCGACATGGGCGAAATGTAAGGTAACCGACGAAATCACCAGAATCACAGTGTTGATCAATGGTAAACCTAACCAACCCATTGATTGTGTGGTGGTACCGTCTGGTGTTGTCGTTAACGGCCAAATCGCTTCGAAACCGGGCCATAAAATCTGACCGGTCATCTCGTTATTACCCGCGCCGCCTAACCATGGCACCGCGATCATGCGAGCATAGAAGAGGGCACCGAAAAATGCCATAAAGAACATGACTTCAGAGAAAATGAACCAGCTCATGCCTTGCTTATACGAACGACCAAGTTGCTCGTTATATAAACCAGCCCGTGATTCTCGAATTTGGTCGCCAAACCAACCAACTAACATGACCACCATTACGAGCAAGCCAGCACCGAGGAAGTAATGGCCGAAGCCAGCTTCCTGTTTCGACCACTCGATGGTGTAATGGCCCGCACCAAAGGCGATAAGGCCTAAGGCGATGGCACCGACCAAAGGCCATATACTTTGGTCAGGAACATAGTACTTTTGTGGATTATGATTTTCTGTACTCATTGAAATTCCCTCACTCTGACCGACTGGCGGTGGTTGTCACACGCGCCTGGTCAGTTAGGTCATACATCATGTAAGACAAAGTAAAGCGGTGAATATGCTCGGGTAAGTCCGGGTCGAGATAAAATTGCATTGGCATAACGGCACGCTCGCCGGCGGCTAACGGCTGTTGTTCAAAACAAAAGCACTCGGTTTTGTTTAAATACAACGACGCTTCACCTGGCGATACAGACGGCAATGCCTGCGCGACAACGTCTTTGCCTGTGCGATTCTCGACGTAGAAATTCACCACTTTCACTTCGCCCGGATGCACACGAATTGACCGAACCTCTGGATGGAACTCCCAAGGAATTCCACGGCTAACACGAGTATGAAACTCAACCGTAACCACCCGAGTTTGATCGACTTCCATGCCATAATTAGCTACCGCTGCGGTGTTACTCGTGCGGCCATTGAACCCTGTTATTTCACAAAACTTCTCATACAGGGGTACAAGGGCGAAGCCAAATGCAAACATGATGATCACGGAGCCTAACAGCCGGGTGATGACCCGACTGTTATCTTGGCGCTGTGGTTTTTGTTCCGGAGATTCGCTCATTTCACGGCACTCCTTACTTAATTACCGGTGGTACATCGAAGGTGTGGTAAGGCGCCGGTGACGGCACAGTCCACTCGAGACCTTCGGCACCTTCCCATGGTTTCGCTGGTGCAGGTTCGCCTTTCTTCAATGCGCATTTAATACAAACGGCAAGGAAAATCAGCTGCGAGAACCCGAACAGGAAACCACCAACACTGACAATTGCGTTGATGTCAGCGAATTGCAGTGCGTAGTCTGGAATTCGGCGTGGCATACCCGCTAGGCCGACGAAGTGCATCGGGAAGAACAGGATATTGACCGAAATTAGTGAGCACCAGAAATGCAGTTTACTGAGGAAAGTGTCGTACATAACGCCAGACCATTTCGGTAACCAGTAGTACGCCGCAGCCATAATCGAGAACACCGCACCACTTACCAAGACATAATGGAAGTGAGCGACGACGAAGTAGGTGTCGTGGTACTGGTAATCCACCGGTGTAATCGCCAACATAATGCCGGAGAAGCCACCAATGGTAAACAACACGACAAATGCCAGTGAGAATAGCATCGGCGTTTCAAAGGTCATGGCGCCACGCCACATGGTACTGACCCAGTTAAAGACCTTCACCCCTGTTGGGACGGCAATTAACATGGTCATATACATGAAAAACAGCGAAGCGAAAGTCGGCATACCGGTTGTGAACATGTGGTGTGCCCAAACCAAGAACGATAAACCAGCGATTGCAGCAGTGGCGTAAACCATTGAGGCGTAACCAAATAGTGGTTTACGTGCAAACGCAGGAATAATGGCCGAGACAATACCGAATGACGGTAGGATCATGATGTACACTTCAGGGTGACCGAAGAACCAGAATAAATGCTGGAACAAGACCGGATCACCACCACCAGCGGCGTCGAAGAATGCCGTACCAAAGTATTTGTCGGTCAGAACCATGGTCACAACACCGGCTAAAACTGGCATAACCGCAATGAGCAAGAATGCAGTAATGAACCATGTCCAGACGAATAGTGGCATTTTCATGTAGGACATACCTGGAGCGCGCATATTCATGATGGTGACGATGACGTTAATCGCCCCCATAATCGATGACATCCCCATAATATGCATACTGAACACGAACAGTGCCGTTGAGTCGGTACTGTAAGTGGTCGACAGCGGTGCATAGAAAGTCCAACCGAAGGCTGGTGCGCCACCTGGCATGAAGAAAGACGACAGCATGATCAGGAATGCGAATGGCAGGATCCAGAACGACCAGTTGTTCATCCGTGGCAAGGCCATATCTGGTGCCCCGATCATCATCGGGATCATCCAGTTGGCTAAACCAACGAATGCCGGCATAACCGCACCGAAGACCATGATGACACCGTGCATCGTGGTCATCTGGTTAAAGAAGTGCGGGTCAACAATTTGCATGCCGGGCTGGAACAATTCAGCGCGAATCATCAGCGCCATGGAGCCGCCCACAAAGAACATAATCAAGCTGAACCATAAGTACATGGTGCCGATGTCTTTGTGGTTGGTAGTAAACAACCAACGCTTGATCCCTTTCGGATGGTGATCGTGGTGGTCGTGCGCGTCGTGGGCGCTATGGGTATCAGTTACAATCGTAGACATAGCGAAGCCCCCTATTGATTACCTTGAATGAAGTGGTGAATGTCAGCGGCTTGCACCATATCGCCCGTGTTATTGCCCCAAGCGTTACGCTCGTAGGTAATAACGGCAGCGAGCTCGCGCATACTTAGCGTATTACGATACGCTTGCATCGCAGTGCCGCGCGCGCCATTGACCACCACATCGATGTGGGCTTGCTGGTCGCCAACTGAGACACCAACGCCGGCCAAACCGGGGAACACGCCAGGAATACCTTGACCGTTCGGCTGGTGACAAGCAGCACATTGCGCCATATAAACTTGCTGACCAAGCTCCATTAGCTCGTCCATGCTCATTTGCATCGATAGCAGACGCTGCTCTTCTTCGCGTGCAGTACGTAAACGTTCTTCTTCGCCACGAATCCAAGCTTCAAATTCAGCCGGCTCTTTAGCGATAACAACGACCGGCATAAACGCATGGTCGCGACCGCAGAGTTCAGCACATTGACCACGGTAAATACCCGGTTCATCGACGCGGGTCCAAGCTTCATTGATATACCCCGGATTGGCATCCTTTTTAACCGCAAATGCTGGTACCCACCAAGAATGGATAACATCGTCAGAGGTAATTAGGAAACGCACCTTTTTACCGGTTGGAATGACCAGAGGACGGTCAACTTCTAACAAGTAATTTTCGGTTTGTGGTAAACGGCCGTAAATTTGCTCACGTGGCGTCGCCATAATGCTTTGGAATTCGACATCGTAATCTAAATAACTGTAATGCCAGCGCCACTGAGAGCCGGTTACAAGTACACTTACATCAGAGTCCGATGTGTCGTCCATTTTAATCAAGGTGATGGTCGCTGGAACCGCCATCGCAAACAGGATTAAAAATGGAATAATGGTCCATGCAATTTCAACCTTAACGTTATCGTGGAATGTTGCAGGTTTAACACCGCGACTCTTCCGGTGGCGCAAAATCGACCAGAACATTGCACCGAAGACGATAACCCCAATAGCGAGACAAATATAAAAAACCAGCATATGCAGGTCATATACTTTATTACTAATGTCTGTCACACCACGGGTAAGATTTAACTGCAGGCTCTGCTCGGCATTGGCCGTTGCTGAAATACTCAGCGCCGACAACGCGAGCAACAGGCGCGTTAGTCTTACATTCACTCGACTTCTCCTCTTAGTCTTTTTCCCACAACAGCAGGGGGGCGTGTCGTGTCAAAAAGCACAAAGAGGTCAGCAAGAAAGGAACAGCATTTCCCCAAAAATCTCAGTCTTGCCTAACCCTTTGTTTTTATTATTACCTTAAAGGCAGTTATTGTTAGGTATATCAAGTCGCTGAGACGAATCGATGAGCACATGCGCGGATAGCAGAGTGGTTCAAAATACCGGGCACATGCCAAAGAACAGCATCGTGTAGCAGCAAATACATTGATGGGGATCAAAATAGCACCAAAAATGTTAATAAAAAAGGGGGTATTTATAACAATACCCCCGAGGTACCCTCGGGCAAGGGTGTGGAGTGATTAATTAATGAACAGCGTTTTGCTTTTCGCTGCTATCAAAAATAAAGCTTAGTGCTTGGCTGGCTTTCGCGGCTAGTTGTAAACGTTGGCGTTCACGGCCTTCGCAGGGTTTTAACCAAGCAATGACCAATTGACTGTTATTGATTAAAAGTGCTTGTTCAGTTGCCCACAATGCAGTGGTCTGATCACTTGTATTTACGCGTCGAATTTGGTCGGGTCGAATACCGGCGGCGATTAATTGAGCAATCAGCGTTTTTGGCGCTTTGCCAATCACCGTCACCCATTGATCGTCACGCTTACGCATGGTGCTCAAGGTCACCCAAAGTTGTTGGTGCAGATTGGCCGAGTGCACGGTCGATTGAGTGGCTTTTTCATTACCCCAGATACCGGGATGTGAGAAACGTCGTGTTAATGTGGAATAATTCATAACCAGCCCCCATTGCGAATGACGCCGACGGCAAGTCCTTCAATGGTCATAAACTGTTGCGTTAAATCGACCTGAATAATTGAGAACTCTTCATTCTCCGGATGGAGAAGTACAACATTACCGCGGCGCTCAAAGCGCTTTACTGTGACATCATCATCGACACGGGCGACTACAATCTGTCCGTTACGAGCTTCGTTTGTTTTGTGTACGGCGAGTAGATCGCCGTCAAGAATACCGATTTCCTTCATGCTCATGCCTTGCACACGGAGTAAAAAATCTGCGTGCGGATGGAACATGGACTGATCGACCTGATAGTGACTTTCGATATGTTGTTGCGCCAAGATCGGCTCACCAGCGGCAACTTGACCAATTAAAGGTAAACCTTCAGCGAGCTTTTCAGGCTCGTCTTGTAGAACCCGAATACCGCGTGACATACCAGGAATCATTTGAATGACGCCTTTTTTTGCCAATGCGCGGAGGTGTTCTTCTGCAGCGTTTGATGAACGAAAACCAAGGCGCTCAGCGATTTCTGCGCGCGTTGGCGGCATGCCGGTCGCTTCAATCGTATCGCGAACGAGATCAAGAATTTGCTGTTGTCGTGGCGTCAATGGTCGCATGGGATCACCTGTTTATTCATACAGTATGCTGTGAGTATATACAGTATTTAACCAGTTGCAACTTTTTTTGCTTAAATTTTGTTAACAGCGCAACCAAACCAGAAAAGTGGTATTCTAAGGCGCATAATTGACTCTCAGTAAACAACAGGCCTCTTGGATATGAAATCGACGTCGTTGCTTTATAAAATTTTGCGCTGGCCAGTGTCTTGGTTAACTCGTTTTAAGGCCATCGCCGACCCCCACGACCATCAACCATCAGCACCCGATCATGTCGTCTATGTGATGAAAGCACCCTCTGCAACTGATTTGGTAGTTGCACGCAATACGGCGCTCGAACTCGGTCTTCCTGACCCCACCGAACCACTGGTTATTAATGGTAAAACGTTTGATCGCGTGCTCTATCTTGAGGATCCGAAACGACGTTTAACGCAAACCCCGCAAGAAGCTTTTGTCGAGTTGATGCAACTGCACCATCAGCACCCAAATTATAATGTTCATATGCATCCGATTGCCTTGTTTTGGGGGCGTGAGCCTGGCCGGGAACGTAATGAAGGTCGCACCATGACCGCAGACATTGAAGTCCCCGGCAAATTCCGTAAGTTCTGGCTGGTGATGTTTAGTGGCCGCAATATTCTTGCCCGCGTATCACAGCCGGTGAGTTTGCGAACCATGGCGGATAGTCATGCAAGCGACGAGGCGCTTGCACACAAGTTAACTCGGGTCGCGCGCACGCATTTTGCTCGCTTACGCTATGCCGTTGCGGGACCGAAGTTATTAAGTCGCGAAGAAATGATCCGTGATTTGTTGACTAACGCGGCGATTCGCGAAGCGATTAAAGACGAAGCGCGAGCGAAAAAAATTAGCGCAGAGCAGGCAGAAAAGCGCGCGAAAGCTTACTTACAGGAAATCGCTGCAGATTATCGTGAAGGCCTGGTGCGCTTTGCCGACCATTTATTTACTTGGTTGTGGACCAAGATCTACAACGGGATCACGGTGCAAAACAGTGAGAGAATAAGGAAATTAGCCCAAGACGGCCATGAAATTGTTTATGTGCCGTGCCATCGCAGTCACATGGATTATTTGTTGCTGAGTTTCGTGATTTATAAAGAAGGGTTAGTGCCACCGCATATTGCTGCCGGTGTGAACCTCAATTTTTTCCCGATTGGCACATTCTTTCGTCGCGGTGGCGCATTCTTTCTCCGCCGAAGCTTCCGAGGTAATAAACTCTATTCCACGGTTTTTCGTGAATACCTTACCCGCTTGTTCCAAAAAGGTTATGCGGTTGAGTATTTCATGGAGGGTGGCCGCAGTCGAACGGGGCGTTTATTGCCACCGAAAACCGGTATGTTGGCGATGACTCTGCAGAGCCAACTTCGCGGTGTGACTCGTCCCGTTACCTTTGTGCCGGTTTATTTAGGTTACGAACACGTAATGGAAGTGGGTACTTACCACGGTGAACTGAAAGGGCAAGCAAAGAAGAAAGAATCCGTTTTCCAAGTATTCAGCATTTTACGTAAGTTACGTAATTTCGGTCACGGCTATGTCACTTTCGGTGAACCGTTGCGTTTGTCAGACTACCTCGACAGAGCTCAGTCAGACTGGCGTGATTCAGTGACGAGTGGTGCAGAAGAGCCGGCGAAACCGCGCTGGATGACTCCCGTGGTTAACACCTTAGCGGATGTTTTGATGCGCCGAGTGAATGATGGTGCTGCATTAAATAGCATTAACTTAACAGCACTGGCTTTACTCAGCGCCGAGCGCCATACCTTAAACCGTGAAGAACTCTTGGCGCAGATTCAGTCTTATCTCGCGCTGCAGCGGGAAGTGCCGTATAGCCGTGATATTCAAGTGCCCGAATGGCCGGCCGATGCCATGTGGGAGCACTTAGTGAAGATGGACAAGCTCGCGATTACAGAAACGCCGGCAGGCACTGTGGTGAGTGTCGATCAAGTGCAAGCAGTGACATTGACGTATTATCGCAATAATATTCTGCATCTGTTTATTGTCCCTGCCATGTTGGCGCGATTTGTTCGTCGGGACAGAGTGTTTAATTTGCAACAAGCCTGTGATTTTGTCACCCGCTTGTACCCAATGCTCGAAGCCGAACTGTTTTTGAATCGGGAACAGCGTGATATCTCGTTGTGGGTTGAAGCGCTCTGTGAAGAGTTTGTCCGCCAGGGTTGGATCGAAGAGACGGCAAGTGGCTATCAGCTTGTTGCGCGTAGCGAACCGGGCTACGTTCAATTGACATTGTTATCCAATGCGGCGGAAGAAACGCTGGTTCGTTATGCGATTGTATTGGAGTTGCTACAACAGGCGCAAAACTTATCACGGGCAGATCTCGAGCAATATAGTGAAAAGGTCGCGTCACGCATTGGAGCCCGCCATGGTATCGACGCTCCGGAGTTTTATGACAAACGTATATTTTCGATTTTGGTCGGTGTCTTGAAAGAGCAAAACTATATCCAAGTCACCGACGAGGGAACTTATACGGCACAACAAGCAACCGGTGCGCTCAGTGACGAAGTTGATGAACTCTTGGGAAGCCAAGTTCAACAAACGATTCGACAGTCTGTTCAGCACCTCCTGAGCGAAAGCTAAACGGATAAAGCGAAAAAAGGAGAGCCATTGCTCTCCTTTTTTTCGTTTTATCATCACTTAGGCCAGACCGAGCGGCGCCGGTAACCAATAATGTAAAGCGATACCAATAGTAATGATCATGCCCACATAATGATTTTGACGAAATGCGCGAAATGAGGCGTCTGTTTGACGATGGCGAATCATCAATAATTGCCAAACAAAAAGACCGGCGGCAACGAGTAGCGCGAACCAATAGACCAAGGCGCCGTTGATCAGCCAGCCGACCAGGGCGAGTAAGCAAAGTGTTGCGAGCTGTAACAAGCCAATGAGCGCAACGTCATATTTACCGAATAAGATGGCGGTTGATTTAATTCCTACCCGTAAGTCGTCTTCACGATCAACCATCGCGTACTCGGTGTCATAAGCGATCGTCCAAGCTAAATTGGCGCCAAACAGCAGCCAACAGACTAATGGTAAACTCCATGCTTGGGCTGCAAACGCCATGGGAATGGCCATACTGAATGCGGCACCAAGAAAGACTTGTGGCAAATGGGTAAAACGTTTTGCAAACGGGTAAATAATGGCCAGTGCTACAGCGACGAAACTGAGCAAAATGGTGAGAGTGTTGAGCGTCAACACGAGGATAAAGGCCAATGCAACCAAAACGAAGAAAAGTACCAATGCTTCTAGCGCCGTCACTGCGCCGGTTGCGAGTGGACGGTCGCGCGTGCGGCTGACATGGCCGTCAAGCTTACGATCCGCAAAATCATTAATGACACAGCCTGCTGAACGCATGAGGAACACGCCCGCAGCAAAAACGGCAACTAAGCGAACAGATGGGTCGCCGGACCCAGCGATTAGTAATGCCCAAAAGGTTGGCCATAATAATAGCCAAGTACCAATTGGTTTATCCATGCGCATTAACGCACGATAAGCATCATAACGACTCATGCATCACCTCCCATTGTTGGGTTATAAGCATAGCAGGGCGTTGGCGAAAGGAATACTTCCGCCACTAAAATGGCGGTTTCGGGCAAATGAAAACAACGTCGACGTCCCCACAAGGTCTGGTGTTTCCCATGCAAGGTATGGTTGAGACAACCAACTTTCGAGTCGGGCGCAAAGGATGCGACCTCAATTTGTCCCGGTGTAATGTCTTGGCGTTGAAACAAATGCTCACCCAACGGGTTATTCCCAAGATGCGTAATTTCAGCGCTTTGCTGCAACTGCTCGTGCGGCAGAATGCTGCGGGCGAAAACCCAAGGTTGGTCGTTGCAGTAAAGCAGCACTTCGCGCAGGGTGACAGGCTGCTTTTCGAGACCTAATTGCCGATATTCATGGTCATCTGCAAAGCCTTGACGTTGACAGAGAACCTGAACGCGAAAATCAGCATGGAGCGCTTTTAATTTTGCGGTCAATGAGCCGGCATCGGTTAACCAGTCACGTAAATCGGGTGGCAGCTGGACATGCTTAGGATTAAGCCATTGCGCTTGCGTTCCCAGCGGGGTTTCCATGGTCATTTGGTCCTATTAACGTCGAAGTGCAGGGCGTTTGTTGCGCAATAAGAGACCCAAGGCGATACCGCTCAGCAGTCCGACACTATGCGCTTCGTTTGCCATATTCACCCAAAGTAAGTCGGTGTAGCCGAGTAATAACCATCCAATCATGAATACGAGTAGCGCAGGCGGCAACGCGAGTGGATGCCAAGGGCGCTTCCAAGCCACCACCATGGCAAAACCGAGCAGGCCATAAACGACGCCCGAAAGACCGCCAAATAAAGGCCCGGACATAAACCACTGTGCATAGTTTGAAGTCACGGCGGTGACAATAGTGACGAATATAAGCGTTGTACTGCCGTAGGTGAGTTCTAAACGACCACCGAGGTACCACCACCAAAACAAGTTGAAAATAAGGTGAGTGGCGGAGAAGTGTAAAAAAATCGGTGTCACCCAGCGCCAAGGCTGTGAAACTTCAAGAACTTGACCGCCGTAAGGGGAAAAGATGAGGTAACTTAAGGTCAGGTCGGGAGCAATGAACCATTGCGCGACAGCAGCTAAAACAACAATCGCAAAAATAACAAACGTAAAAATGCCCGCTTGGCGAGCGAGTAATTGCCACATTGCAGCGGCACCGAGATTGGCAACGGGGGCTTGACTTGGCTGTTCAGCGGGCGGGTTCGCTTTGTATTCGCGAATAAACTCGCGCGCGGCTGCTTCATAACTTGCTTGTACCAGCCAAAGCTCGAGCGTGCTGCCCCGCTCAGTCACAGTCACCGGCATACCGGCGCGACGCAGTGCATTTTGCAATGCTAACACTTCCTGACTGTTAGCACTGCTTAAAAGCTTAATCACGGGCCACCTGTTCGGGGAAACTCGTGGCCCATGCAGTCATACCACCGTCAAGACTGTAAACGTTCTCAAAGCCTTGCTCAGCAAGATATTGGCCGGCACTTTGACTACTCACACCGTGGTAGCAAACAACGAGCAATGGCGCATCGAAGTCACTTTCCAGCATAAAGTTCTGTAGGTTTTCATTACTTAACCGAACTGAGCCGGGAATGTGCGCCTGACCAAATGAGGTTGGATCACGGAGATCAGCGACCTGCACGTTGCCTTTGGCCATCATCGCCTGTGCGTCGGCTGCGGAAATACGCTGAAAAACACCCATGGATTCAACCTCTTGTAACGTTAGTCCCAGCTTAAAATCACTTTACCTGATTTTCCTGACAACATGGTATCGAAACCTTGTTGGAAATCATCGACATGGAAATGATGCGTGATCATCGGCGATAAGTCGAGACCAGACTGCAGGAGTGCTGCCATTTTGTACCAGGTCTCGAACATTTCACGGCCATAAATGCCTTTGATCACGAGGCCTTTGAAAATGACTTGGTTCCAATCAATCGCCATGTCTCCCGGAGGAATGCCGAGCAGCGCAACCTTGCCACCATGGTTCATGGTTTTCAGCATTTGATTAAACGCAACCGTCACACCCGACATTTCCAGTCCGACATCGAAGCCTTCGGTCATATCGAGCTCTTTCATGACGTCTTCCAACTTGGTATTCATGGTATTGACCGCTCGGGTCGCGCCCATTTTCGTGGCGAGTTCTAGACGGTAGTCATTGATGTCTGTAATCACAACATGGCGAGCACCAGCATGGCGGGCGACCGCCGCAGCCATAATGCCAATCGGACCTGCGCCCGTGATCAAAACGTCTTCACCGACTAAGTCGAATGACAACGCTGTGTGTACCGCATTACCAAAGGGGTCGAAAATCGCGGCCATGTCGTCGGAAATATTGTCTGGTAATTTGAACGCGTTTTCCGCAGGAATCACCAAATACTCCGCGAATGCGCCTGGTCGATTGACGCCGACGCCTGTGGTGTTGCGACACAAGTGGCGACGACCTGCGCGGCAGTTCCGGCAATGTCCACAGGTGATGTGGCCTTCGCCAGACACGCGATCGCCTATCTTAAAGCCGCGGACACCCTCGCCGAGCGCGGCAACTTCACCGACATACTCATGACCGACGGTCATCCTCAGAGGAATGGTGTTCTGTGACCACTCGTCCCACTTATAAATGTGCACATCAGTGCCGCAAATCGCGGTCTTTTTAATCTTAATTAAGAGATCGTTGTAACCGTACTCAGGAACGTCTGTTTCAGACATCCATATACCTGGTTCTGCTTTTAATTTTGCTAATACTTTCATATCAAACTCACTTGGTTGATGCGAGTATGGAAACGGACGTCTTAAATGACGCCCAAGTCTTTACCGACACGAATAAATGCGTCGATTGTTTTGTCGAGTTGTTCGCGAGTGTGCGCCGCCGACATTTGTGTCCGAATGCGTGCTTGCCCTTTTGGTACCACAGGGAAGGAGAAGCCGATCACGTAAACACCTTCAGCTAACATGCGGTCTGCCATCTCTGATGCTAACTTGGCGTCACCGAGCATCACTGGGATAATCGCGTGGTCGGCACCAGCAAGCTTGAATCCAGCCGCTGTCATGCGCTCGCGGAAGTAATTGCTGTTGTCGATTAATCGTTGTCGCAATTCGTCACCGTTGCTGAGCATCTCAAGGACTTTAATGGATGCAGATACAATCGACGGTGCCAAGGAATTTGAGAATAGGTAAGGACGTGAGCGCTGACGTAGCCACTCGACCACTTCCTTTTTGCCTGAGGTAAAGCCGCCAGAAGCACCACCGAGTGCTTTGCCAAGGGTACCGGTAATGATATCGACGCGATCCATGACCTGATGATATTCGTGTGTGCCACGACCTTTTTGGCCAACAAAACCAACAGCATGCGAGTCGTCGACCATCACCATAGCGCCGTATTTCTCAGCTAAATCACAAATACCTGGTAAGTTGGCGATGATACCGTCCATCGAGAACACCCCGTCGGTCGCGATCAGCATATGCCGAGCGCCGTCAGCAACCGCTTGCTGCAGTTGTTTCTCAAGGTCAGCAACGTCGTTGTTCGCGTAGCGGTAGCGCTTAGCTTTGCACAGACGAACGCCGTCGATGATGCTGGCATGATTCAACGCGTCGCTAATAATTGCGTCTTCTGGGCCGAGAATGGTTTCGAATAAACCCGCGTTGGCGTCGAAACAGGATGAATACAAAATTGTATCTTCGGTGCCTAAAAACTCACTGAGTTTGGTCTCAAGTGTTTTGTGAATATCTTGCGTGCCGCAAATGAAGCGCACCGACGCAACACCAAAGCCGTGACTGTCGAGGCCATCTTTGGCGGCCTGAATGAGGTCAGGATGATTCGCCAAGCCCAAATAGTTGTTGGCGCAAAAATTAAGTACTTTTTGGCCATTGACTTCAATTTCAGAGTACTGTGAAGAAACGATTACCCGTTCCTTCTTGAATAATCCTTCCGCTTTGACTTCAGCGAGTTGGTCGCTTAACTGTTGGTAAAATGCTTCTTTCATTTCAATCTCCTGAAGTTTTGGCAGCTCATGTAGGCGCGTATTTTACGTGTTCGCGTATCGATTTGCAGCACCCTTTGTCGAATATTCCGGTCTGACCATAAAATTTAACCGCGAAACTGTGACCAATGGACGCATTCCCATCCATCCGTTACTATTCTATTCATGTTCTTTTCATAGATTAGCAAAGCTTATGTATCGACGCGCAATATATCCAGGAACGTTTGACCCGATTACGAACGGCCACTTTGATTTGATTGAACGAGCGGCCAAATTATTCTCTGAAGTGATTGTCGGCGTGGCTGCCAATACCAGTAAGAAGCCGCTATTCACGTTGGAAGAGCGGGTTGCGTTGGTTGAACAAGTCACTGCGGGCTTAGATAATGTTCGTGTATTAGGCTTTACTGGCCTGCTTGCTGACTTGGCTCGAGAACAAAAGGCGCACGTTCTCATTCGCGGCTTACGGGCGGTGTCAGACTTTGAGTTTGAGTTTCAATTAGCCAACATGAATCGCCGTTTGAATCCAGATTTGGAAAGTGTTTTTCTCACACCGTCAGAGGAAAACTCATTTATTTCATCGACTTTGGTCAAAGAAGTGGCATTGCACGGTGGTGACGTGAGTCAATTTACACCGCCTGAAATTGTTCAGGCTCTCGGGCAGAAGTTCAAGGGAAGAGGGGGCTAGGTCAGGAAGTGGCGGTAATTTGCGCTATCTTTTTGGCGTCAAAAACGCTATGATTTTGCCCGCATATTACACACTTAAACCCATTTATCATTCGTATCCGCAGGAGCCCTTCGCATGACTGATCTGGATCTGAGCCACTATGGCATTACAGACGTCACCGAAATTGTCTACAACCCTTCTTACGATTTATTATTTGCTGAAGAGACACGCAGCGATCTTGAAGGTTATGAACAAGGACGTGTTACAAAGACTGGTGCAGTTGCCGTCGATACCGGTATCTTTACCGGTCGTTCACCGAAAGACAAATATATTGTTCGCGATGACACCACTCGCGATACAGTCTGGTGGTCTGATCAAGGCAAGAACGACAACAAGCCAATTTCTCCAGAAGTATGGACTGACTTAAAGCAGCTGGTAACAAAGCAGCTTTCTGGCAAGCGCCTGTTTGTGGTCGACACCTATTGCGGAGCGAATGAAGACACGCGTTTAGCGGTGCGTTTCATTACAGAAGTGGCGTGGCAGGCACATTTCGTCAAGAACATGTTCATTCGTCCGAGCGACGAGGAGCTGAAAACCTTTAAGCCTGACTTCGTGGTGATGAACGGTGCGAAGTGCACGAATCCGAACTTCGAAAAGCACGGTTTAAATTCTGAGAACTTTGTTGCCTTTAACCTGACTGAGCGCATGCAGTTAATCGGCGGTACTTGGTACGGCGGAGAAATGAAGAAAGGTATGTTCTCAATGATGAACTACTTCCTGCCGTTGCAAGGCATTGCTTCAATGCACTGTTCTGCTAACGTCGGCGAGGCGGGCGATGTCGCTGTCTTCTTTGGTTTATCAGGCACCGGCAAAACAACCTTGTCCACGGATCCGAAGCGTCAGCTCATCGGTGACGACGAGCATGGCTGGGACGATGACGGTGTGTTCAACTTTGAGGGCGGGTGTTACGCGAAGACCATTAACCTCAGCGAAGAAGCAGAACCCGACATTTATCGCGCCATTCGCCGTGACGCATTATTAGAAAACGTCACCGTGTTGGACGACGGAACTGTTGACTTTGATGACGGTTCGAAAACAGAGAACACTCGTGTTTCTTACCCGATTTACCATATCGACAATATTGTTAAGCCAGTGTCGAAAGCGGGTCATGCGAAGAAAGTTATTTTCTTAACCGCAGACGCCTTCGGTGTGTTGCCGCCAGTGTCTAAATTAACCACGGAACAAGCAAAGTATCATTTCTTGTCAGGTTTTACCGCAAAACTAGCGGGTACTGAGCGCGGCATTACCGAGCCAACCCCAACGTTTTCAGCTTGTTTCGGTGCTGCGTTCTTGAGCTTGCACCCAACGAAATATGCAGAAGTATTAGCCAAACGCATGGCAGCTTCGGGCGCTGAAGCTTATCTGGTAAACACTGGGTGGAACGGCACGGGCAAACGCATTTCAATTAAAGCAACACGTGCAATTATCGATGCAATCCTTGATGGTAGTATCGAAGACGCCGAATTTATTCAATTGCCATACTTTAACTTGGCTGTGCCAACAGCGCTACCAGGTGTAGAAGATTCCAGTATTCTTGATCCGCGCCGCACTTACGCGAACGTTCAAGACTGGGACGCGAAGGCAAAAGATTTAGCCGGCCGCTTCATCAGCAACTTCGAGAAATTTACCGATAATGAAGAAGGGCAATCGTTGGTTGCCGCAGGTCCTCAGCTTTAATTGAGCGATCGCTTAATAAAGCCAGCTTATGCTGGCTTTTTTTATGAAGTTTTTTTGGGGGTTATCACCTAATTCTACTGTCCAGTCATGAATTCTCTTTGACCCCTAGAACGAAAACCCATACACTCGAAACATAATTATAACAATCGGAAATTACTTTGCGTCGGCCTCTAATTCATTCGAGTACACCGGCGGTTGCAGCCTTCTATACCATTGTTTTTGCGGCAATTGTAACCGGGGCACTCGGCCTAACTTATTACACATTTTTTCCAGTAACACAGCCGTTATTGGAAGTTATTTCGACCACTGCTGCGGTTGTCTCCCTTGCGGTAGGTTTTGCAATGCTCGGTGCCATCCGGGATATGCATTTAGTGCGTGTTGTCTTCTCTGCATTAGTCACTCTATCTTCAACTTACTCGGTCATTAAAGGTGTGTATTTTCCTGACTCTGCGTTAATTCCGTTTTCGCTAGTCAGTGCTTCCGTCTATTGGCCAATCTCGTCTTTATTCATCGTAATGGGCGTTTGTTTACTATTCGGAATCTCACCGAATAAACGGCGCGTGTTATGGCGTACCTGCGGCGTACTCTGTACTTTGGCGGGTTTAGTCTATTTAGGCATGTGTTGGTTCGGCGATAATTACCAGCTCTTTGGCAAGCATCCGATTGTCGTGACCATTAGTGCACTGTATTTGTCGATGTTCGGCGTGGCATTATTTATCGGCTCATACCTTCGGGACGTGAGTAGCCTAAAGCCGAGTGTTCGGGCAATTTGGGTTGGTGCGTTATCCGTGATCACGGTCTGCTCTTTTTGGTTTGCGTTAACCGTCTCAGAGGTACAACGGACGGCTCAACAAGCTGACCGCTATTTAGTCCAAACCGTTGCCTTGCGTGAACTCGTAACGCACCAAAACGTGCAACTTATGCAACGGCTTGCGCGGCGCTGGCAAAACATCGGGCTGGACGAGCTTCCTTTGCTTATGGAGGTCGATGTACTTTCATACTTGAATGATGTACCGCACCTTTCGTCGATCCTTTTTCTCGATGCAGACGGCCAATTGGACTGGGAAGAACGTAAGCCCGAACAAATTGCATTTGCACCACTACTCGACACGCCAGATGTCCAGCGTTGGTTGGTTACTAGTGCTCGTCAACCCAGCTTCCATGCGCCGATACAATCCTATCAAGCACCTTATTCGACGGTCATTATGGTGAAATTGCCCGTGTTTCGACCCGAGCACAATGATGAGGGTGCTCGGCGAACCCAACTTTTTGGGACGGTCATCGCTGTATTTGATTTTGCCAAGTTGGTTAATCCGACGGGTTCAAACGCAGTCACACTGCTGCATACCCACGTACGGGTTAACGATTACTATTTACTGCGCAGCACAGGTGAAACGACCGAGGTGATTGACACTCGTGAACGCACACCTCAGGCGTTGTATGCGGTGGCTCGAAACATGCGCATGCCATTCGGTATAAACATGCCGCTTGAGGGTTATTTGATTGACCTTCAACCATTGGTGAATTTAGCCAATTTGTATGTTCTGGTTTTAATGGGCGGTCTGTTGCTTGCAGTATTTTTGGTGATTAGCAGCGAAACGGGGCAAATTCTCCGCGCGCAGCGACGACGGTTAAAGATTCAAGCAACCCATGATTCACTGACTGGCTTGGTCAACCGAACGGTGATCGAAGATCAGTTGCAACACTGGTGTCAAGCGAGTGAACAGAGTGGCGAAACGATTGGTGTCTTATTTATCGATCTGGATGGCTTTAAACCCGTAAACGACAGTATGGGACTTGCAATCGGTGATCGTTTATTGCAGGAGACAGCAACGCGGATCCAGCGTGCAGTGAACCAACATTGTGTCGTTGGTCGTTTCGGAGGCGATGAGTTTATTGTACTGGTACCGAAACTCAGCGTCGAAACACCATTAACCGATGTGGTTGCCGAATTACTCTCAACCATTGCCCAACCCTACCATATCGAGCAATATCGTTTGTATATTACTGCGAGCATCGGCGTCACCACATCCATTCAAAGTCCACTCGATGCGAAGCAAATGATTCAACATGCCGACATGGCAATGTATCAAGCTAAGCGCCTTGGACGTAATCATTATCACATGTACTCGAGTGAGATTAGCCAGCACTTCTATGAGTCTGTGACGTTGCGCAACCAGTTGCAGCATGTGCTCGAAAAGGGGGCCTTAAAACTCTATTATCAACCCATTATTCGCAGCCAGGATGCAAAAGTCGTCGGTGTTGAAGCGTTGCTGCGTTGGCAGCGGGACGATGGAAGTTTCGTGCCGCCGAGCGCGTTTATTCCGCTCGCTGAGGACACCGGCCAGATTATTCCGATTAGTTCTTGGGTTTTGCACCAAGCCTGTGTTGACGGCTTGAAAATGCAAGAGTTTGGCGATATTGAAATGGCGATCAATTTGTCAGCACGACAGTTCAGTCGCTCGAACTTTATTGAGTCATTGACGCACACCTTAAATCTAACCGGCTTCTCAGCGCGACTTTTACACCTTGAATTAACCGAGAGTGTCTTAATGGATGATACCCGCCGGGCTATCGAACAGCTGTCAAAGTTACGCGCACGACACTTCCGCGTTTCACTCGATGACTTTGGTACTGGCTTTTCGAGTTTGGCGTATCTGAAAACACTGCCGGTGGACTGCTTAAAGATAGATCGTAGCTTTATCAAAGATGTGACCGAAGACGAGAACGACGCTGCGATCACGCGCAGCATTATTGATATGGCCAAGCAACTCAAATTAAGCATTATTGCCGAAGGTGTTGAGACCAAAGCGCAAGCGCAATTTATTCGCGAAGCCGGTGTCGAGTTTATGCAGGGCTTTTATTTGGCGCGACCGATGCCATTGGACCAGCTACTTAACTTTCTTGCCGAACAAAACGGTGAGGTCTAGTTTAAAACCAGTGGCGTTGCGCACACGAAACGTGCTCCGCACCCCAGCGAGGGCAAACGCAAGCTAGTGTAAGAATTGACGTCAGCTTTTTTGTTCAAGTACGTGCTTCGCTTTCCGATCAGGTATAAAAAAGCCGCGGCAATTTTCCTGCCGCGGCTAGTGTCGATTGCTATTTAAATATTACAGACGCTCTGCATGCGGAAGTTCGTGTGCCGGAATGCCCTCTGCTTGTTCTATCAAGTAGTGATTCATCCAGCGCATGAGGCGCATTGCATAATCCAGTTGAGACGCTGAACGCGTGTTTCCGTGACCTTCGCCAGGGTAAAGCACCAAACGCACGGGGACATTACCGTGAACTTTCAAGTAGCGGTAAAGCTCCATCGATTGACTCGGATGCACACGGGTATCTTCAGCACCGTGCATGATCAGAATCGGAGTTCGTGCTTGTTCAGCCCAGTAAATTGGACTGCGCTCTAAATACCACTGCCATTTGTCCCATGGGTAACTCCGTGCATGCACCAAGTGCATCTCGTTAGGAATGTCGGTGGTACCAAATTTTGAAAGGTTATTGGAGATCCCAACGAACATTACACTGGCAGCAAAATGCTCAGTTTGTTTGGTCGCACCCCATGCTGACGCATAGCCACCGTATGAGCCGCCGGTGATGCCAACCCGATCTGGATCGGCTAGTCCAATGGCCACCAAATGCTCTTTCGCATCGACGATGTCGTCAAATTCTTTACCCGCATAGTCATTTTGACCTAGCTTCGAGAATTCAACACCACGTCCAGTACTACCGCGGTAGTTCGGGAAGAAGGTGGCAAAACCTTGCTGCGCCGCATACCAAGTTGGGCTTGAATAGCGGTCATTCCATCCATTGCGCACGTGTGCTTCTGGACCACCATGGATATTCATGATGACTGGAACAGGCGTACCTTCTTGATAATCGTGAGGGTAAACTAAAATGCCTTCCAGCGTCAGACCGTCGCGCGCTTCATGGATAATGACTTCCTGACGCGGTTGGCGAACGTCGGCTAACCAAGGATTCGAGTCAGTTACACGCGAGACTTCACCATTGCTAAAGTGGAAAACTTCAGGTGGATGAGCAGGGGTGTGTCCCACCAACGTGAGTTTACCACTGTCACTGATGCTATTCAGACGCGAGAAAATCGCTTGGCCTTGTTCGATCAAGGTCGAGGTTTCGCCACTGGCTAAATTAGTCACTCGAACTTCGGTTTCCACATGAATATCGGCTAACCAGATTAAACGGTCGTTGTCAGCCCAGATAATGTCTTGGACTTGGCCGATTAAGCCCGGCGCTAAATCGGTCAATGCACCATTTTCGAGATTAACTGAATACAGTCGACCGGTCGCTGGATCATGTTGGTCTTCGGCACCAATAATGGCGAGACGTTGGCCGTCTGGTGAAAACGCGGCGCTGCCAAGCTTGCCTTCGCTTTGCACGCGAACAACTTCTTCACCGTCGGTATTGAAGATGACGTAACTGCTCAACATGAGATCGTCATCGACTAATGTGGTCGGTGCCACGCGTGCCAACAGCTGTGCATGTTGTGGGCGGAACTGCACCGAATGAACATGCTCGTCCAGTTCAAGAACACGTGCTTTCAGCTCTTCTGCTTCAGTGTCGAGCAACCAAATTTGCGTTTTCAGGCTTTGCTCTTCATAGACTTGCGCACGAAAGCCCTTTTTCGCCAATTCGGTGGCCTTTTCAGGACCCTTTTCACGTGCGGTAAAGGTGATATGACGGCCGGTTGTGCAAAAGTCAAAGCTGCCGATTGCTGTTTCGTGGGTGTACACGCGAGTTGATTCACCACCGTTTACAGGAATCTTGTATAAGCTGGTGTGTTTGTCATCGCCGCGCTGCGATAAATAATACAGATATTGGTTATCACGGCTAAAACGGATTTGACCAATCCGCACGTCACCGGTAATAAATGGGACGATCTGGCCGGCGGCGTTATGAACAAATAGTTCGGTATAAGCGCCACCGTCATCTTCTTTATACGGTGTCCGCGGACGTACTTTGGTAAATGCAGTGACCGAGCCATCGGTTGTTGTAACAGCTTGTGCGACGCGTTGGGTCGTGATGACTTCCTCAAGCGTAATATCTCGTTGTTCCGCATGACTGACGGGAACCGTTACGGGAACCGTGACGAATAATATGACGCTGAGCCAACCAAGTAATCGACTCATGGCTTACTCCTTGTTGTTTGTTAGTTAATTCATAAATCTAAATCAGTGTATCAGTTTGACGCCGAGGTCGCATCCGTACTTGCGGCTTGCTGCATACTGGTTGCGCCCTGTGCAATCATACGTAGCTGTTGAATGGTTTGCTCTGCAAGTAGATGTCGTTCAGAGGGGGGCAGATCAAGCGCATCAGCACCGGCGCTGAACACGACACGGACCATGGCGTCGGCCTGAATTTCGGCAAGGTCGGTGGGTAATTGACGTTCGGTGTGCAAATAATCTGCAAGTTCAGACTTAAAGTGCTCGATTTCACGGGCGATTGCTAAGCGAAATTCCTTGGAAGTACCACTGCGTTCTTGCAGCAACAACCGGAATACACTGCTGTTATTGCTGATGAAATCCATAAAAATTTCAATCGAAATACGAATGACCGAGCCGCCTTTTGCAAGGCGTTGGCGGCTTTGCCGCAACAGTTGACGTAGGGTTAAACCGCCTTCATCAACCAAGGTTAGACCGAGTTCGTCCATATTCTGAAAGTGCCGGTAAAAGGAGGTTGGTGCTATTCCAGCTTCACGGGCAACTTCACGCAGGCTTAGGCTCGAAAAGGTGGTTTGCGGGCTCAATTGATTGAGTGCCGCGTCGATCAGTGCTCGCCGAGTTTTTTCTTTCTGTTTGGCGCGAATTCCTACCATGACCATGGTTCCTAAACCGAATGGGTAACTCGGGAATGTATCAGTGACGGCCATTAAATTCAATTTGTAGACTTGTTTTCTGCAGTGAGAAAGGGTAAATTCAGCGTACACGTGTTAGCCTAAATTTGCTTCACGTGTTGATTCAATCGTTGAGAGATGTACATGACAGAAAAACCTCCAATTTTGTGGCTCAATACCACACTCTTTGCTTCAACCCTCCTTGTTAGTCTTATTGGTGTACCTTGGTATCTTTGGTCACAAGGTTTTACTTGGCCATTATGGCTCGCTTTTATCGGTTTGTTTGTCTTTGCCGGTATTTCCATTACCGCTGGCTATCACCGTTTGTGGTCGCATAAAGCCTGGGATGCACATTGGTCGGTCCGAATTCTATTTGCTCTAGGCGGCGCCTTAGCATTGCAAAACAGTATTTTACATTGGGCCTCTGACCATCGTGAGCATCACAAACACGTTGATCATGAAGATAAAGACCCCTATTCCATAACCCGCGGTTTTTGGTTTGCCCATATCGGTTGGATGTTGCGTGAGTATCACGAAGATCGCTACAACGACTACCGCAATGTAAAAGATTTACAACGTGATCCTATCGTTCGTTGGCAGCACAAGCACTACCTAGCGCTCGTCTTAATTATGAACATTGGTTTACCTTTGGCAATCGGCTTGGCGCTGGGTCAAGTGGGTGGTGCGTTGTTAGTCTTGGGTGTATTTCGCTTGGTGCTTGGACACCATACGACCTTTTTCATTAACTCCTTGGCCCATGTCTGGGGAAAGCGTACTTACACCGAGAGCAACTCAGCGCGGGATAATGGCTGGTTGGCGTTATTAACCTTCGGTGAAGGCTATCACAACTTCCATCATATCTTTTCTGGTGATTACCGTAACGGTGTCCGTTGGTACCACTTTGATCCAACGAAATGGTTGATTCTGACGCTACGTAGTGTTGGGCTTGCGAAAAACCTCCGTCGTACCCGTGCGAGTGAAATCACTAAAGCACGCGATGCGATGCGCGCGAAACGAAAGTCGCCGCGCTCGCAAACCATGGTCGAGAAGTTTCAAGAAGAACTTTGTAATACCCAAGCCCAGATGGGCACAGTGAGCAATCCGAACAGAACACCATAACCCACCAAAGATGCAACAAACCTTGGTTTCAAACCGGCGCTAATCGCAATAGCGCCGGCACTGATCATAAAGGGCATTGATGCTTCCAGCACGGTGACTTGCGCCGCTAAACTCTGCATATCTAACGTACGAACCACGCCAAATGCCACCAATGGCATGACCAGCAATTTGATCACCATGGCAAAGGTAAATGGCAACAGATCTTCGCGCGGGATGCGAAACTGTAACTGGAAACCGACCGCAATCATAACGACCGGCACTAAAGTCGCAGCTAAATTGCTGATCAGGGGCTGAATCACTCGCGGATATTCGCTTTGACCAAAGAGAAGGGCGATCACTAAGGCGACAACAGGCGGAAACGTCAGAAGCTTCTTAGCAATGGCGAAACCACCGTTAGGTGCATGCGAACCTTCGTTGAGATTGCCATAGACGGCGGCAAAGGTAGAGGCGATGAACGCAAGCGCAACAAACGAACCGACCTGATCGTAAATGACCGCATAGGGTAGGCCCTCACTACCAAAGAAGGTTTCCACCATGGGAAAGCCAAGAAATGATGTGTTGCCCAAGGGCACGACGATCAATAAGGCACCCGTCAGTTCGCGCGACCACTTCATGATTCGAGCAGCGATTAAAATCAAGCCGATGGCTAATGGGTAAAGTAACCAAGGCATCAGTGCCGGTAACAAGACTTCGCTATTGAGCTCGAGCTTGGGTAGATGCAACAAAATCATCGCCGGTACAGCGACGTTAATGACATATTGATTAAGCACTTGGCCAGTATTCACTGGCATCAAGTGCAAACGTTTCAAACTCAGGCCAACCGCAAGGTAAGCGAGGATGAGTAGCATAGCATCCATGGTTCTCTAAGCTTCCTCGGTTAACGACGTTTTGCTTTGGCGAAGGCGTTGCCTAAGGCTTCGGCAAAGGCGTTATTCGCTGGTATAGATTCACTCCGCTTGGATTTGGCCGCAGTGGATGGCTTTCGTCCAGTGGTCGTTGACGATGGCACCGCAGCTTGGTCGATCGGATCGTGCAATCGCATGGTCAGGGCAATTCGCTTGCGCTCAGTATCCACGTCGATAACTTTGACCTTGACGACATCACCCGCTTTGACCACATCATGAGCATCGCTGACAAATTTATCTGCCAATGCCGAAATATGAACTAAACCGTCTTGATGAACGCCAATATCGACAAATGCGCCGAAGTTGGTCACGTTAGTGACCACACCTTCCAAGGTCATACCTATTTTTAAATCCGCGAGGGTTTCAACGCCTTCTTTAAACTCAGCGGTTTTGAACTCAGGACGTGGATCGCGACCCGGCTTTTCAAGTTCGCGAATAATATCGCTGACGGTCGGCACACCAAAATGGTCGTCGATGTAGTCTCGTGCGTTGAGTGACTTGAGGAAGCTGCTGTCACCGATGATGTCAGCGACCGCTTTGCCATTGGCCGCAGCAATGCGTTCAGCAATGGGATAAGCTTCTGGGTGCACGGAAGATCCATCTAATGGGTTACGACCGCCCATAATGCGCAAAAAACCTGCAGCTTGCTCGTAACTCTTTGGCCCCATTCGCGGCACTTTCAGCAGCGATTTCCGGCTAGCAAACGCGCCGTTTTGCTCGCGATAAGCGACAATATTGAGTGCTAAATTGCGATTTAGGCCGGCAACTCGAGCGAGTAGGGGAACCGAGGCAGTATTCACGTCGACACCGACAGCGTTTACACAGTCTTCGACGACAGCGTCGAGGCTTTGTGCCAACAAGGATTGACTGACGTCGTGCTGATATTGGCCCACACCGATCGCTTTTGGCTCAATTTTGACGAGTTCAGCAAGTGGGTCTTGTAAGCGCCGCGCAATTGATACCGCTCCGCGATACGATACATCAAGATCCGGAAACTCAAGTGCGGCCAATTCAGACGCCGAATAAACGGAGGCGCCGGCTTCACTGACCATAACTTTGGTCAGTTTAAATTGTGGATTCGCTTTCATTAGTTCAGCCACAAGTTTGTCGGTTTCACGTGAAGCTGTGCCATTACCAATCGCCACGAGTTCTACTTTATGCAGTTTGCACAAGGACGCCAAGGTTCTGAGCGCTTTGTCCCATTGGTTTTGCGGTGCATGCGGAAACACTGTACTTTGCGCGAGGAGCTTGCCAGTACCGTCGACAACCGTGGCTTTCACGCCAGTACGCAGTCCCGGATCTAAGCCGAGTGTTGTGCGTTGCCCAGCTGGCGCCGCCATCAATAGATCTTTCAGGTTGGTGGCAAAGACGTGTATCGCTGCAACTTCGGCTTGATCGCGCAATTGACCAAATAAGTCGGTTTCCATTCGCGGTAAGATTTTGATCCGCCATGTCCACTGGACGGTTTGCTTGCGCCAAGCACCCGCTAAACCCTGCTCAGTATCCAAGCTGAAATGCTCGGCGATGACTGGTTCGTAAGCACTGACTCGAACGCTTTCGTCCGTATTCGGATCGGCGTTTAAGCGAACTTGCAATACGCCCTCGTTACGCCCTCGAAAGAGCGCAAGTGCACGATGCGAAGGAATGCTGCGCAAACGTTCATGGTAATCGAAGTAATCGCGAAATTTCGACCCTTCCAGCTCTTTACCTGGGGCTACGGTTGCGGTCATTTCGGCGTCTTGCCATAGCCGTTGGCGAATCGTCTTCAGTAGTTGGGCGTCTTCGGAAAATTGCTCCATCAAAATGAAGCGTGCGCCTTCTAGCACGGCTTTTGTATCGGCAAAACCGGCGTCGGCATTGATAAACTCTGCGGCAAGTGTTTCCGGATCGGCGGATGCGGTGCGCAAGTTCTCGGCTAGTGGGCCAATGCCCGCTTCCAATGCAATTTGGCCCTTGGTGCGGCGTTTCGGCTTGTAAGGTAAGTAGAGATCTTCAAGTTCAGTTTTGGATTGACAAGTTTCAATCGCCGAACGCAGTTCAGCGGTGAGTTTGTCTTGATCGGCAATGCTTTTGAGGATAACCGCGCGACGCTCATGTAACTCACGCAAATAGCTCAAGCGACTGGCTAACGTTCGTAGTTGGGTATCGTCCAATCCACCCGTTGCTTCTTTTCGATAGCGGGCGATAAATGGAACAGTGGAGCCTTCGTCAAGCAGCGTAATCGTCGCTGTAACTTGTTGCACACTACATTGAAGTTCGGCCGCAATGTGCGCCGCAATCGAAGAAGAACCAGCAGTCATACCCATCTCTTTTAGTCAGTTAAAACAGATGGGATGGTATCATGAGAGCTTAGGAACGAGAACCAATACAAAGGTCGACTGTAGAGAATAACATAAGATTCAAACTTCGCGCGGCAGACGCTCGTGGCTGGTTAAAGCTTGTTTTTTTCTTTTTCAGCTTCGATACGCAGATAAATTTCTTCTCGATGAACAGAAATATGGCTTGGTGCATCGATACCGATCTTAACTTGATTGCCATTGACGGCTAAGACCGTGACCTTTACGTCGTCGTTAATGATCAGTGTTTCACCGACGCGTCGAGTTAATATAAGCATTTGCAGTTATTCCTCAGTGGACTTCGGTCTGTTCAGCAGACTCTTGGAATCTTTCCTAATCGTATGGTTTGACCATAATTGCCGGATATTATTCCAGCCTAATCGGGTAAAAGCATCCGTGTTGCGACAAATTGCGACGCAAGTCGGACAAGCATCGTAAAATAAACCTTTTTTTGGGAAAATGGAACCGCTAATTGAGCGATTCACAATCCAATGGCTACTTTTTATTTACTGCACTTTAGGTTGAGTTCTTTTGGTAAGAAATCGCAGTGATATACCAAGTCTTTTGTCCACTTGGCGTTGATACGGTGACTTCGTCATCCACCATTTTTTTCAAGAGCGCGCGCGCCATCGGTGAGTCGATGGAGATGTAATCGTTACGGCCATAAATTTCGTCAGGGCCAACGATTCGAAATGATTTGCGTTGTCCATCGATATCCTCGATATCGACCCACGCGCCAAAAAAGACGCGCCCGTCCTGTTGCGGAGAGTACTCGACGACTTTTAGTGCTTCGATGCGTTTTCTAAGATAACGCACGCGACTGTCAATTTGTCTTAGTAAGCGCTTGTTTTCTTTGTAATCTGCATTCTCGGAGCGATCACCAAGACTCGCTGCCCAAGTCACTTTCTTGGTGATTTCGGGTCGGTGTTCGCGCCATAAGTAATTAAGCTCCTTGTGGAGCTGTTCTAGTCCTTCAGCAGTAATCAAATTGGTTTTCACGGTTGTCCTGCATTCTTTTTTGATTGGAACTGATTATAATCGTAATCTTAGTGTACAGGTAAACATTGTACTTACCTGTTTGTCGACCGATGTATGCCGTGAATAGAGTAAAATAAAAATCACCCAAAAGGGGACGGGAATGGCCGAACCAGAAGAGCGAATTTTAGTCGTCGACGACGATATCCGACTTCGGACCTTGTTGGAACGTTATTTGACCGAGCAGGGATTTGCTGTTCGCGTTGCCGCTGATGGAGCGCAGATGGACCGATTGCTTTTGCGTGAAAACTTTAATTTGATGGTGCTTGATCTCATGCTACCTAATGAGGATGGCATCAGTATTTGCCAGCGACTGCGAGCTGCTGGCAATCAGCTGCCGATCATTATGCTAACAGCTAAGGGCAGTGAAATGGATCGGATTATTGGCCTTGAAAGTGGAGCCGACGACTATCTCGCAAAGCCGTTTAATCCGCGGGAATTGCTTGCGCGGGTGAAAGCGGTATTGAAACGACAGTTGCGCGAAGCTCCGGGAGCCCCAACAGCGGAAGCTGACGATATTTGCTTCGGTGAGTTCCGCTTTAACACCTCGACACGGGAGTTGCACAAAGGTAAGCAGCTCCTGAGTTTGACCAGTGGCGAGTTTGCCGTACTCAAAGCGTTAACGACGCACCCACGAGAACCTCTCTCACGCGACAAACTGATGCATTTAGCGCGCGGCCGAGACTATGGCGCATTGGAGCGCAGCATTGATGTTCAGGTGTCGCGTTTGCGCCGCATGATTGAAGCAGAGCCTTCTAAACCACGTTATTTGCAAACCGTTTGGGGGCTTGGCTATGTGTTTGTTCCTGACGGTAAAGAGAGCCCTTAGAACATGCGAGGTTGGCTACCAAAAACGTCATTTGCTCGAACAGTTAGTTTAATTGCTGCGGTCCTATTGGTAAATTTAACCCTAACTTATCTGCTTTTTTCTGCCTATGTTCTTAAGCCTGGCGTGCAGCAATTGGTACGTTCAGTGACCAACCACACCGAAGTTGCGGAATGGTTAGATGCTCATCCTGATCCTTTGGTACGCATGAATGTGGCTGACTTGAGTCAAGTGCGAAGTTTTAATGGCCTTGCTGCAGAAGATGCCGGTTTAGCTCGTGCTCAACATTATGATTGGCTATCGCGCATGGTGACAGCTGAAGTCGGACGACCAAGTGAAATTCGTGTGGCGACCCAAGATGGTGTTTCGATATGGGTGAACTTTGATGGTCAGGAACAATGGTTCCTCGTGCCGATGGATGAATTGAATGACGCTCAATTTTGGCCATTAATTTGGTTACTTGGTGTGATCGGTTTGGTGAGCGTATTCGCCGCCGCTTGGTTTGCTCGGTCATTGAATCGCCCGCTTGAACGATTACAGTTCGCCGCGGAACAAATTGTACAAGGTGCGAATCCCGATCCACTGCCAGAAATAGGGACCGTGGAGTTAGTTAAAGTGACCCGTGCGTTTAACCGCATGGTTTCTAATTTAAACCGTATTGATGATGACCGTGCGTTGTTACTTGCTGGTATTTCTCATGACCTGCGAACGCCATTAACGCGGATCCGTTTAGCGGCTGAGATGATGGATCCGAATGACTTATTAGTCGAAGGGATTATTCAAGACGTTGATGACTTAAATAGTATTCTCAGCCAATTTAGCGATTTCGCCAGAGCGAGCGAGCGGGTCGGGTTTAGTTTTGTAAATTTGAATGAATTGATCGAAGAGGTCGTCGCCGCCGAGCAATTTTTAGCGCGCGAGGAAATTAGCTTGCACCTGCAGCCGGTGCCTGATGTTGAACTGCAACCGGTCGCAGTCAAGCGCATTTTAACCAATTTAGTCATGAACGCCAAGCGCTATGGCAAGCCACCCATTGAAATTGAATCAGGGCTGTCACTCGACGAAGAGCATATTTGGTTTAGTATCCGCGACCAAGGTGCCGGCATTGCTGATGAACAAGTGGAGGCCATGTTTACGCCATTTACGCGCGGGAATACGGCGCGGAATGACGAAGGAACGGGGCTTGGTTTAGCAATTGTGAAGCGATTTACGCAGATGCATCGAGGCCGAGTTGAAGCCCGCAACGATCCCCGTGGCGGGCTAAAAATTCGAGTTACACTTCCGCGTTACCCGAATGCGGAGGCAATCGATTAAGGCCGTTTAATGCAGCGACACGATAAGCCTCAGCCATAGTGGGGTAGTTGAATGTGGTATTGATGAAATATTCAATGGTATTTCCCTCCCCACTCTGTTCCATAATGGCTTGACCGATATGAATAATCTCCGAGGCACGCTCGCCAAAGCAATGAATGCCGAGAATTTCTTTGCTTTCACGATGAAAGAGTATTTTCAGACTGCCGACTAAACTGTCGGCAATTTGCGCTCGCGCGAGGTGCTTGAATTGCGCTCGTCCAACTTCATAGGGGACATTTGCCGCGGTCAGCTCTTCTTCGGTAGCACCTACGGAACTAATTTCTGGAATGGTGTAGATGCCGGTTGGAATGTCAGAAACAAGCTTAGTGTCACAGCGACCGTCAAGCAGAGCAGTTGCAGCAAAGCGACCTTGGTCGTAGGCGGCACTGGCGAGGCTTGGGTAGCCGATAATATCGCCCACGGCGTAAATATGCGGAATTTCGGTCCGATAGTTTTCATCCACTTCCAGTTGTCCGCGGTAATTGGGCGTCAGCCCTACTGCTTCGAGATTTAACTTTTCGACGTTACCCGAACGACCGTTTGCATAGAGTAAGCAATCGGCAAAGATGCGCTTGCCCGATTCGGTTTCAAGAATCACGCCGTCGTCACGCCCCTCAATACGCGCCATTTCTTCTTGGTGGCGAATGACCACACCGCTATTGCGTAAGTGGTAACTTATGGCGTCAGAGAACTCTGAGTCCAAAAACGACAGCAGACGATTGCGGGTATTAATGAGATCGACTTTAACACCAAGCCCGCGGAAAATGCTGGCATACTCACAGCCAATGACACCAGCACCAAAGATAATGATGTTTTTCGGATCATGTTTTAGCGACAAGATCGTGTCTGAGTCATAAATTCGCGGGTGTGAAAAGTCAACGCCAGGCGGGTGATAGGGGCGGGAGCCGGTGGCGATGACGACATTGCCCATGGTTAGCTTGTCGACCGAGCCGTCAGGATGCAAAACTTGCACGGTATGCGAATCAATAAAGCTAGCGACGCCGTGAATCACGGTCACGTCATTGCGTTCGTAAAATGAACTGCGCAGTTTGACCTGCTTGCGAATCACCGATTCAGCATGATTGAGAATTTCCGAAAAAGTTAGTTTATGGGGCATCTGCTGGCGCGAAAACAGTGGGCTAGCATTGTATTCAACTAAACGACTGACCGAATGGCGCAACGCTTTCGATGGAATGGTACCCCAGTGCGTACAGCCGCCACCAAGCCGCGATTCAGCCTCGAACATCGCCACACGTTGACCGCGCTTGGCGAGCATCATGGCAGCACCCTCGCCACCGGGGCCTGAGCCGATTACGATACTGTCGAAGTCATATTGTGTAGCCATAGATGATCCTATTTCGTTTGTTGTACTAGTTCGCATTCATTACTTTGAATCATGAACGTCTATCCGCAATCCTGCAAGGTTAGAGGCTCTAAGCTGACACCGAAAGCGCCGGTAATTGCTGAAATGATGAAATTGCCGGATGTTGGTTAAATTGCTTCAGGGGTAAGCCGCTGTCTGGATTGGTAATGCCGACCGTGTAGCGAATACCAAATTGGCGCGCGCTGTCTAGAATATGCTCACCATCATCGATAAACAACGTACGCGCCGGATCAAATGGAAAGGCTTGCTGGAGCCGCTGCCAGAGCTCTTGAAACTCTTTGCAGTAACCAAACTCGTGAGTTGAGAACTGTCGCGGACAAAGCTGTGCAAGCGGCGTGTGTTGGTTTTTTAACGCCAACGCATCCGGGTGAGCATTCGTAAGCAGGGCAACATCTTTACCCGCAGCTTGGAGTTGCTGCAGAAAGTCTTGCGTGTCGGGGCGCAATTGAATCAATTCGGTAGTCTGTGTTTTCAGTTGCCGAATGGGTAATCCAAGCGTGCTTTCCCAATAATCTAAACAATACCAGTTTAGAGTTCCAGCGACGTCACGAAAATGTGCGACTAAGCGTTGCTGTGCTTCTTCGATCGAGAGACCATGTTGCTTGGCGTAATGGTAATGGAGTTGCTCATTCCAAAAGTGATTGTCATAACGTAAGTCGAGCAATGTGCCGTCCATATCTAATAAAACGGTATCGATTTCAGACCAATTCAACATGGGTTTGCCTATGCCTATTCTCATTGTCGGGTTTAGATAGTATGGTGAAAGGGTTAGAACAGAACTTCGTGGTATCTGCATGACGCAAAAATCCAAGAACGAAAAACAAATTCCAACGATCCTTTCGCGTCAGATTGTAGCGAAAAGTCGCCTGCTTCGCATCGAAGCAATTGATTTAAAGTTTAGCAATGGCGAGTTACGGCAATATGAACGTATGCAGGGCAGTGGCCGTGGCGCAGTCATGGTGGTGCCGTTTCTCGACGACGAGACAGTCCTCCTAGTGCGTGAATATGCCGCTGGTTTGCACAATTATCAATTAGGTTTCCCCAAAGGCCTCATTGATCCGGGAGAAACGCCGGAGCAAGCAGCGAATCGCGAGTTAAAGGAAGAAATCGGCTATGGTGTGCGCAAATTAACGACTCTGAAACAGGTTTCTATGGCACCCGCTTTTTTTTCTGCAGCCATGATCTTGTTTGTCGGTGAAGATTTGTATCCTGAGCAGTTGTTGGGTGACGAGCCTGAGCCTTTGGAAATCGTGCCATGGAAATTGTCGGAACTGGACGAATTGTTAACCCAACCCGACTTTACCGAAGCCCGCAGTGTTGCCGCGCTGCTGCTCATGCAGCGTTGGCGCGAACAACGGCAAGCAATGGAGTAGCGTACTGATGACCTTGAAGCAAGAAGAATTCAGCACACTCATCGAACCGCTGGCAAAAATTACTGAGCGCACCGGTGAACTCTTATTGGCCCACTACGACACTGGCGACTTTAAAACCTTTAGCAAAGATGACGACTCGCCAGTCACAAGCGCGGATTATGCCGCAAGTGAGTTGTTAACCAAAGAATTGCGACTGCTCACGCCGGATATTCCTGTGTTGTCGGAAGAGGCTGTACAGCCCTGGCGGGAACGCAAACGTTGGCAACAGTATTGGCTGGTGGACCCGCTCGATGGCACTCAAGAGTTTGTTGCTGGCAGTGGCGATTTTGCCGTAAGCATTGCCCTTATTCAGCACGGAAAGCCGGTACTTGGCATGATCGGTTGGCCGGTTGCCGAACGCCTTTATTTTGCAGCACTTGGTGGTGGTGCTTTCAAGCAAAGTCAAGGTCGAAAAGAACGTATCCAAGTTCGTCAATTCGAAGATCCCAAGTATGATCCAATTACGATTGCCTTGAGTCGTCGCCAACCCGAATCACGAGTGTTATCGCGCCTCGGGCAGCAGCGTCCGATAGCCATTATGCATACAGGCAGTTGTGCACTGAAGTCGGCGTTAGTGGCGGAAGGGAAAGCCGATGTATTTATGCGCATTGGACCAACCGGTGAATGGGACACGGGTGCTGCGGAAATTCTTGTTCAAGAAGCCGGCGGCCAGCTTCTAGACTTGCATTTTCAGCCGCTCACCTACAATCAAACCCAAGACACGGGTAATCCCAACTTTCTTGTTTTAGGTGATCCGTCTGTGAATTGGAGCTCAGTCTTTCCATCACCCCTTGCGGATTAAGATCTAGTCACCTTGATAATCACGCTTCAGGACAATGTTTACCGATTCATGAAGCTCTGAGAAGACAATAATCGCTTCACCGCTCTGAAGTTGCTTCCGCACATCTTCCACTTTCTCTGCTAAACTTTTCTCTTCGGTACCGTAATCCGTGCCTTCGCGTAACACAAAATGTTCGATGAGGCGGAGCAGTGTATCGTTATCGATTTCGGAGTAAGGGATTTGCATGGAATCGCTCGCTTTCTGTTGGCAGGCATAACATTCAGTTACAAAATAGCTTACCAGAATTACAGGTAAACATTGCACATTGAATGTGCACTCTGAATAATACACAACGAAAAAGTAACAATAACTATGGGAATTCTTATGTTAGTGCGTAAAAGTAAACAATCGTTGCTGAAGCACTTGCGCTCGTTCACGCTGCTGGCTTCGGCGGCTGTCGTATTGAGTGCCTGCCAGCCAGGCCCGGTCGCGCAAGGCCCAGAAACAAATATTGATCCGTATGTGATCAATACCAGTCCGAATGACCAGCGCGAGTATCGTGCCATTACCCTTGAAAACGGTGTGCGCATGGTGTTAGTCCATGATCCTGAAGCAGAAAAATCAGGTGCAGCGTTAGCCGTTTATGCGGGCAGCATGCAAAACCCAGACTCGCAGCTCGGTTTGGCGCACTACTTAGAGCACATGCTCTTTTTAGGCACCGAAAAGTATCCTGATCCAGACGAGTATGGTGAATTTATGGCGCAAAACGGTGGTATGCACAATGCATATACCGCTGATGACCATACTAATTACATGTTGGAAGTGAACAACGATGCGTTACCAGAAGCGTTAGACCGTTTTGCTGACTTCTTCAAAGCACCGATGTTTTATCCGGAGTATGCCGAAAAAGAAGTAAACGCAGTTGACTCGGAATGGTCCATGCGTCGCGCATCAGACGGCTATATTCTTTTTGCCCTGAATAATATTCTGATGAATCCAGAGCATCCGATTGCACGGTTCCGCATCGGAAATAACGAAACTTTGTCGGACAAAGAAGACAGTAAACTTCACGACGAGATGCTGGCTTTCTACGAGCGTTACTACTCAGCCAATCTAATGACCGCTTCTGTGGTGAGTAACCGTCCACTGGACGAACTCGAAGCATTAGCACGAGAAGCGTTCGCCGACATTCCAAACCGCAATGTTGAAGCGCCGGTTATTGATGTGCCGGTTGCAACTGCAGAACAGTTGGAACAAAAAATCTATTATCGCCCACAAATGGAAATGCGCTCGGTTGGCCTCGATTTCACCATCGAAAATAACCTTGAAGACTACCGTTATCAGCCGAACCGCATTGTGGCGCATTTGCTCAACTCAGAAATGCCAGGAACTCCTGCGGCTCTATTCCGTGAACTAGGCTGGATGGAAAGTATGGGCGCTGGCGCAAGCCCGAATGCTTATGGTAATGCCGGTCGCTTCCAGATTCAGGTAAGCCTGACAGAAGCGGGTATGGCCCATCGCGATACCATTATCGGTGTTGTTCTGAACTACCTTGAGCAATTACGTGCAGAAGGGATCAGCGAAGCGTATTACGAGGAAGTTGCGACCGTATTAAATAACGAGTTCACCTTCTTGCGTCGCACTGGTGCGTTTAATTATGCCACTAGCTTGGCAGCGAACTTGCTGTATTACCCGTATTCGGACGTGATTGATCATAACTATCGTCTGGACGGTTATAGCCCAGAGCGCATTAATCGGGTGTTGAACCAACTAACGACCGATAACTTGCGCGTATGGTATGTGTCGCCGCAAGAAGAAACCGATCAAGAAATGTACTTCTTCGATGGTCGCTATCGCGTTGAGGACATCACAGCCGAAGACTACGCAAACTGGCAGCAAGCAGCGGCGCAGTTTACCGTCAATCTGCCTTCGGTGAATACCTTGTTCCCAGAAGACTTAACCATGAGCTCTGAAGAAGTCACAGAGAAGCCGGTTGAAATTCATGCAGAGCCGGGCGTTTCTGTCTACCTGAAACGTAGCCATCGCTTTGCTGAGCCGCGTGCAGAAGTGCTCGTGCAGATGTATCAGCCTTGGACTGACAAATCACTCCGCGAGCAAGTTGCGGTGCAAGTATTGATGGACACCTTTAATTTGTCTCAACAAGCACTAGCGCGTGAAGCGTCAATTGCTGGCACCGGTTTCCGCTTGTCGGCAAGCAATGGTTTGCAATTAACCTTGACGGGCTTTAATGACCAGCAAGGTCAATTAGCGTCGCGGGTACTGGCCAGCTTCGCTGAGTTTAGCCCGAGCGAAAATGCGGTAAATCAATCTGCAGATCGCTTACGTCGTTCAGTACAGAACCAACGTTTACAGTTCCCAATGCAGCAGATGTTCCCTGCGTTTAATCAAATCATGCGCTTACCAAGTGCTGATTACCAAGATCAAATCGCCATGTTGCAAGAAATTGGATTAGACGATGTACTTGCCGCACGTGACTCGCTGCTTGCAGGCAACATCATGCGTGTATTCGTGTTTGGTAACTACAACAATGCCGACGCGATGGCTCTGGTCGAAGACGTAAAACAATACGTGACTGTGGATCCGAGCATCACCTATGCACGTTCACCCATCGTCAAGCCGACGACTGATTTGAAAGTCACTTGGCAGGATGATTTGACTCTTGAAGATACGGCCGTTTTGGATGTTTGGTTGTCGCCTCAAGAAGGTTATGGTGAGCGCGTGCGGGCTTGGGTATTGTCTGAAATGATGCATAACCGTTTCTTCACTGAGCTACGAACTGAAGACCAACTCGGCTACGCTGTCGGTGCGAATCGCATGAACATTGAAGATTACTCAGGTATTGGCTTCTACATTCAGAGCCCAGTGCGTGGTACTTCTGGATTATTGGCTCGCTTTGACGAGTTTCGTGCTGGTTATGCCGAGCGAATCGCTAACCTCAGCGATGAGCAGTTCGAGCAAGTTCGTGCGAGTGTGTTGACGGACCTCTTGCAGCCACCGCAGACACTCGGACAAGAAGCCGGCCGTTTCCGTGGTGATTGGTCAAATGAACGCTATGACTTCGACAGCACCGAGCAAATGGCTGCCGAACTGCGCGCTTTGACGAAAGCGGACATTCAAAACTTCTATCAGCGTCTGATCATGGACGGTGAAGCAGCACGCATTTTAGTGCAGCTGCGTGGTACTCGCTTTGCTGAAGAAGACTTTGCTACCTTTGACGGTGTGCAAGTGATTGAAAGCATGACGGAATGGAGTGCGTCACAGCAATAATCGCTGCGCTTTGAAATAAAAAGGCACTGTCGTGATGGCAGTGCCTTTATTTTTTGGAGCTATTCAGATTCGAGGTGTTGTAATTCTTCGCTGAGCGTCATCCATTCCATTTCGATTGTCTCAAGTTGCTCTTTTAGCTGCCCTTGGTGTAGCAATAAGTCGGTCAATTCTTCCTTTCGTGCAGCTTGATAAATCTCTGGATCGGCCAGCTGCGCTTCGACGGCTTCGAGTTGTTCAGTTACTTGTTCCAATTGCTGCTCGGCGTGTTTAACTTTCTTCCGTAAAGGCTGCAACTGTTGGCGCTTCTGTGCTGCCGCTTGGCGTTCAGCTTTGCGATTGGATGACGACTGTTGATTATCTGCAGTGGTTTTTGCATTCACAGACGCAGACAGAAGTGTCGCTTTTGCTAACGCTGCTTGCTCGTCAAGCCAACGGGCGTAGTCATCTAAATCTCCCTTAAAGGGTGCCACTTCGCGATGCGCAACGAGATAATAGTCATCGACCGTTGCGCGTAAAAAGTGACGATCATGCGAGACAATGACCATGGCCCCGGAAAATTCTTGTAGAGCTTGGATGAGGGCCTCGCGCATGTCGAGGTCAAGGTGGTTAGTTGGCTCATCGAGCAAGAGTAAGTTGGGCTTTTGATAAATCAGTAGAGCCAACACCAGACGAGCCTTTTCGCCGCCCGAAAAAGGCTCGACCGGTTCATATGCGCGATCGCCAGTAAAACCAAAGCGGCCGAGGAAATCGCGTAAACGTTGCTCTGGCGCTTTCGGGTCAATTCGATACAAATGCGTGATGGCGTTATCGTTAAGACTTAATGTTTCTAATTGATGTTGAGCAAAATAGCCTATCACCAAACCTGGACTGGCTTCACGGACACCGCCTTGTGGTGCGAGTTCACCTGCAAGAACTTTCATCAAGGTTGATTTACCTGCACCGTTGCGACCAAGCAGACCAATGCGACTTCCTGGCACCAAGTTGAGCTGAATCTTTTCAAGAATAGTGCTTTCACCATATCCGGCTTGCACTTGATCAAGCTGCATTAACGGGTTTGGTAGTTTAGTCGGTTCAGGAAAACTTAAATCAAACGGCTCTTGATCGCCAAGCGGTGCTGTGGCCGTTAGCTTTTCTAAGGCTTTGAGGCGGCTTTGCGCCTGTTTAGCCTTACTCGCCTTGGCGCGGAAGCGGTCAATAAAGCTTTGCAAGTGAGCACGTTGTGTTTGTTCTTTATCATATTGCTGTTGTTGTTGCGCTCGTCGCTCGCTGCGCTGGCGCTGGAAACTCGTGTAATCGCCTTGGTAACTGTTGGTCGACTTGCGTTCGATATGAATAATATGGGTCACGACCCCGTCGAGGAAGTCACGATCGTGAGAAATCACCATGACGGTGCCAGGAAAGCGTTTCAACCAATGCTCGAGCCAGACGATGGTATCTAAATCGAGGTGGTTAGTGGGCTCATCGAGGAGCAGGAGATCAGCACGGGCGATTAACGCTTGGGCAAGGTTGAGGCGCATACGCCACCCACCCGAAAAACTTCTTACCGGAGCTTGCAGCTGATCTTGACTAAACCCCAACCCAGTCAATAATTGTGCAGTACGTGCTTCAATATCATAACCACCGATTGCATCGAGCTGCCCATGCAAGGCGGCGACTTGCTCACCAATGCGGTGATTATCTGGTTCTGCATGCAGTTGTTGATTGAGTTGCTGCAACTGCTGTTGAATATGCGTGTAGTCTTGATCGCCCTGCATGACATAGGCCAAAGCGGGGATATCGAGTGCCGGCGTTTCTTGTGCGACGCTGGCAATCCGCCAATGTTGTGGCACTTGCAGTTGCCCCGCGTCTTCCTTAAGTTCCCCGCGAATTAACGCAAATAACGAAGACTTACCCGCACCGTTGGCGCCGACTAAACCGACACGTTGGCCCGGAAAAATGGTAAACTGAGCAGCGGCGAGGAGCTGATGCCCGCCTCGCAATAAACTTAAGCCGTCGGCTTGGATCATAAACAGTTGGTCCAGAAAATTGAAAATCGTCGTAATGAGGCGTAGTTTACCTGAGTTCGCTAGCGCTCGCAGCCATACTCAGCGAAAAGCGCAGGATACTTCACACGAGGAATACTTATGTCACGCAGTCGTAAGCGTTTTATAGCCGGTGCCACTTGTCCCCAGTGCAAGGCTCAAGACACCTTAATGGTGTACTTAGAAAATGACCAGGAGCAGGTCACCTGTGTCGAGTGTGATTACCAAATGAGCGAAGCTGAGCGCGAGCAAGAGAAGAAAGGTGCCGCAGTCTCAGTTGACCAAGTGATCGGCATCTTTAAACCGCAATAGCGCATTGTGATTCGCCGCGCGACTTAAGCGTCGCGCGGTAAACCTTTTTCAATTACTCGAATAAGCCGTTGTTTTAATCGATCTGCAGGCTTCTCGGCTTGTGTTAGACGCGCTTCAAGTTGCGCCAAAGCCCAATCAATATGCTCTTGCACCAAAGCAGTTGCATGCGGCCGTTGTTGAGCCAGTGCACTGATCATGGCTTGACTTGCTGGCGCATTACCCATGGCAACGGCTAAATTCCGTTGCCATTTTTCGAAGCCAATCCTGCGGATTGGTGAGCCTTCAGTGATACGCAGGAAATCCGCTTCGGTCCAACGCCACAATTCAATTAAATTGGGTTCATGCAGCTCGTGGCGAGGTAAAAAGTCAGTTTCTGGCGTTGGCGTGGCATAGCGATTCCATGGACAAATCAACTGACAGTCATCGCAACCATAAATTCGATTCCCCATGGCTTGCCGGAATTCGACCGGTATTGCACCGCTGTGTTCGATGGTTAAGTAACTGATGCAACGGCGTGCATCAATCACATAAGGCTCAACAATCGCCTGTGTCGGACAGATCGTGATACAAGCCGTGCAACTGCCACATTGTTCGGGTTGTGGTTGGTCAATCGGTAAGGGTAAGTTAATCAATAGCTCGCCGAGGAAAAACCAAGAGCCGTCCTTGCTGTCCATCACGAGCGAATGTTTACCGGTCCAACCTAGCCCAGCTTTTACCGCTAAAGGTTTCTCAAGAATTGGCGCTGAGTCGACAAACGGTCGAAATTCAGCTGTCGTGACTTCGGCTTGAATGCGATCACCGAGTGCCTTCAGGCGCTTGCGCATCATCTTGTGATAGTCACGCCCCAAGGCATAACGACTAATATAGCCGAGCTGCGGCTGTTTTAAGACCTGAGCGAACTTAGCCCCTTTGGGGAGGTAGTCCATACGGACACAGATTGCGCGAACACTTCCGGGCTGCAACTCAGCAGGACGCGCGCGCAACATGCCGTGGCGCTCCATAAAATGCATGTCGCCGTGGTACTGCTTGTCGAGCCACTGCTGCAGGGTCGCTTCATGCTCGCTGAGGTCGAGATCAGTAATTCCGACCTGCTGAAAGCCCAGCTCAAGTCCCCATTGTTTAATTTTTTCGGCAAGAGCGTGGTAGTCCAGTGGTTTATTCCTCATAGAATGCGATAGACTGAGCATATTGCTCAGAGGATTCGCCAATGCACACTTGGTTAAACACAAGCATACCACAGCAAGTTTATCGGCCGGAACAGGTACGCGACTTCGAAGCGGAGGCTGCGCAGCGTTCTGGTGTTGATTTGTGGACCTTGATGCAGCGCGCCGGTGCGGCCGCGTGGGAGGCATTGGCCGATGCGTTACCGCAGTCCGCTGCGATCACGGTGTTATGTGGCACTGGCAACAATGGCGGTGACGGTTATGTGCTCGCCAGTCTCGCCAAACAGGCGGGATTTTCTGTTCGTGTGTGCGCGCATGGTTTTCCAGCGAGTGACGATGCGCGTCGAGCGCTGCAGCTGTGGCTCGACGTTGAGGGTGATGTCGAGCCATTGCAGGATTGGCAAGAGGGCGAAAGTGATTGGCTGGTGGACGCACTACTTGGCACGGGTTTACAACGTGATGTCAGTGGTGAACTCTTCGAGTGTATTGCTTCGGTGAATGATAGCGGTTTGCCAGTTTTGGCGATCGATGTGCCGAGCGGGTTACACGCAGACACAGGTAACGCTTTAGGTATTGCGGTACAAGCACGAAAAACCGTTACTTTTGTCGGTGTGAAACGAGGATTGCTCACCGGTGATGCTGCGAATTATGTCGGTGAACTCGCCTTCAGTGACCTTGGCATTCAGCGTGAATTCCGTTTATTGACCGAGCCAGCTGCTTGGTGGCTGCAGCCCGTTCAGCTGCAACATGATTTACCGCGTCGTTTACCGGTCTGCCAGAAAGGTGATTTTGGTCATGTCGTGATCATTGGTGGCAGCCGCGGCATGGCAGGCGCAGTGCGTATGGCCGCAACTGCTGCATTGCGTGTTGGGGCGGGTAAAGTGACAGTTATTTGTGCAGTGGGTAACGAGTCGATTATCGGTCAACAACCTGAGATTATGGTGATTGCTGCCGATGCCAATGAAACGCTCGCTGAACGATTGCTCGAACAGGCGAGTGTTATTGCGATTGGACCGGGCTTGGGACAAAGTGACTGGGGCAGAGCATGGTGGCAAAAATTTTGTCAACGTTCTTATGAACGTGATCTGACCGCTGTTGTTGATGCTGATGGCTTGAATTTGCTGGCACAATACGCTGGTGAAAAGGGCATGCAGCCTGCAGAGGGAATGATTTACACGCCTCACCCAGGCGAAGCAGCACGTCTTTTGCGTGCACAAGTCACTGAAATTCAAAAGAACCGTTGGTTAGCGGCGGATACGTTACGCGAACAATTACAAGGAACTGTGGTCTTAAAAGGCGCAGGAACGGTTGTCGCGGATGGTGATGAGCAAACGTTCGCGGTGTGTACACAGGGAACACCGGCAATGGCAACCGCAGGCATGGGTGATATTTTAACTGGCGTTATTGCTGGCTTGTTAGCACAACGACAGAGTGGTGGCTTTCCGACCTCGACCGCTGCCATTACTCGGCTTGCGGTACTCATGCATGCCTGTGCCGGCGAACAGGCAGCAGGACGACTTGGTGGGATCTCACGCGGGTTGCTAGCGACGGACTTACTTGCCGAATTGCCCGGTCTAGCGAGCAGCCAAAATGGTTAATAACGCATTATTTAAACTTTGAACTGTGGATCGAAGGCTTTGAAAACGATAGATTTAGTCAATGAAGAGGCAACCGAGCGATTTGCCGCTCAGATAGCGAAAATAATTAGTCAGCAGGCAGCAAATCGGCAACGATCCGTGCAAACTATTTATCTGCGTGGTGACCTCGGTGCGGGTAAAACGACGTTTAGCCGTGGCTTTATTCAGGCACTGGGTCATCAGGGCGCGGTGAAAAGCCCAACTTACACCTTGGTTGAACCGTATGAGCTGGCGACATTTCGCATCTATCATTTTGATTTATATCGCTTGGCCGACCCAGAAGAATTGGAATATATGGGGATCCGTGACTATTTTGGCGATGGGGCGATTTGTTTAGTGGAATGGCCAGAACGTGGTGTTGGAATATTACCCGCTGCGGACATTGTGATTACATTGAGACCCACAAATAGTGGGCGAACGGCGGAAATTGAAGCCTATTCGGCGATTGGGGAAGTGTTATTAAACGAGTTGTAGTCGTACTCTGGACGTGCCTATGCGTGCTTTTTAGCAGTGCTGTGATGAATGTTGTCTCAGCGCAAGCAAGCAACCAGATTGATAATGTGCGTGTGTGGCCATCTGCGGAGAAAACGCGGGTGGTATTTGACCTGTCCAGCGAAGCTCAGTATAGCTATTTCACCATATTTGATACGCAACCACATCGTATCGTTATCGATTTTCGACAAACGACGAACCAAGTCACACTGCAAAACGTGGATGTAAAATCCGACGTCCTTCGGGTTATCCGGACCAGTAATCCGCCTCAATCTGGAACAACACGGATTGTGTTGGAGATTAGTGGTGCGATTCAGCCGGAAGTATTTCCCCTCGGACCTTCCGAATTTGCTGGGCATCGACTTGTCGTTGATATTCCTGGTGCCAATAGCTCCAGAACCATTGAGCCTACTAGTGCTGCAGAAGCGCCGGCGCGGATACCCCGGACATTGGATGAAATGCCACTGCGCCCACTCATCATTGCCATTGACGCGGGGCACGGTGGTCGCGACCCAGGTTCTGTTGGACCCAATGGAACCCATGAAAAGAATGTCACTTTAGCTGTGGCGCGGAAACTCGCTGCGCGTATCAATGCGGATCCAGGAATGCGCGCCGTGCTGACTCGCACCGGTGATCAGACGTTATCCTTGGCGCAACGGACAAGTATCGCTCGGCGCGAACGTGCTGATTTTTTCGTGTCCTTACATGCCGATGCATTCACGTCGCCACAACCACGCGGAGCTTCGGTATGGATCTTGTCACATCGACGTTCCGAAACAGAACTTGGTCGGGCATTGGAGAATAAAGAGCGCTTGAGTGAAGAGCTCATCGATGTCGAACATTTATTACAAGGCGAGGAAGAAGATCCGTTTTTGAATCGAGCCATTCTTGATATGTATCGGGACAGTTCGATGGCGGGTGGATTTGAAGCTGCGACCATTTTATTACGCGAGCTTGGCGGCGTTACCACGTTGCACCGCAGTCGGCCAGAAGCGGCAAGCTTTGGTGTGCTGAGTTCATTACGAACGCCGTCCGTATTGGTAGAGTTAGGTTTTATTTCTAACCCCCAGAAAGAACGGTTACTGATTAATGGCAATCATCAAGATCGCTTGGCTGATGCTCTTTACCGCGGCGTTCGCGAATATTTTCTGCGCAACCCGGTGGAAGGTACAGTATTGGCAGCGACCGATATTCGGACGCATGTGGTCAGCCGCGGCGAGTCACTCTCTGTGATTGCGCAAAGGTATGGCGTCACAGTGGATGCAATTCGGCGGCAGAATAACTTAACGGGCAACACCATTCGGATTGGCCAACGCCTCGAAATTCCTGTGGCGAGGTAAAAATGGCGATTCGATTATTACCGGCACAATTAGCCAACCAAATTGCGGCCGGCGAGGTGGTTGAACGCCCAGCATCCGTCGTCAAAGAACTGGTGGAAAATAGTCTTGACGCTGGCGCGACACAAGTCTGGATTGATATCGAGAAAGGTGGCGCTCGGCGAATTCGAATTCGTGACAATGGCAGTGGTATCGAACGTGATGAACTGACCTTGGCTCTGAGCCGTCATGCGACTAGCAAGATTGCGACGCTGGACGACCTAGAAGCGATTTTAAGTCTAGGCTTTCGCGGTGAAGCCTTAGCCAGTATTAGTTCGGTTGCACGCCTTCGTTTGGTGTCAAAACCGGCTGCGCAGCAAGAAGCTTGGGAAGCGTGGTGTGAAGGCCGTGACATGGAGGTGAAGCTAGCGCCGACCGCACATCCTGACGGCACCACGGTTGATGTTCAGGACTTATTTTTTAACACCCCCGCACGGCGCAAATTCATGCGCACGGAAAAGACCGAGTTTGGCCATATTGACGAAGTCGTCCGACGGATCGCGTTAGCGCGTCCGGATGTTGATATCCAGTTGAGCCACAACCAACAAACTTTGCGTCAGTTTCGTGCAGTCGCGGTGGCAAATCTTGATGAATCTCCGAGCACTGAGCAACAGCAGGCTTGGGCGCGTCGACTCGAACAAATTGTCGGTAAGCGCTTTAGTTCAGAAGCCGCATTTGTGAGTAATACGCAAAGTGCGGACGGACTTTCCATGTTTGGCTGGCTGGCGCCACCGAACGCTTGTCGTCATCAAGCGGATTTGCAGTATATTTATGTCAATGGCCGGATGATGAAAGACAAATTGCTCAGTCATGCAATTCGTCAGGCATATCAAGAGTGGCTGGCAGAGGATCGTCTACCGACCTATGTTTTGTATTTGCGTTTGCCAGCGCAGCATGTCGATGTCAATGTCCATCCGGCAAAACACGAAGTACGCTTTCATCAGGCGCGACAGGTGCATGATTTCGTTTATGCGACAGTTCGCGAAGCTCTGTTGCAGATGCAAGGGATGCAAGTGACCGAAAGTGAAGTAAGTCATCACTATCAGCAAGCAAACGAAACCTACAAGGATGCTTTTCCGGAACAGCGTCAAAGTGGGGCGGTAAAATGGCACGGGAAAGCGGCGCTCAGCGCTGGTGAAGCGCAGCATAATGAACGATATTGGTCGATGGCGGGAGGTATTCTGCCGGGCGCTCGGGCAACGGAGCCTGGTGAAAATGCGCCAGAGTCCCCTTCTGAATGGCGGGCAATGGATATTCTCCAGCACCGATACCTGTTGTTAAAGCAGGGCGATGATCAACTGGCGTTGTTCGACTTAATCAAAGCGCATCAGTATCTGCGCAGCCAGCAGCTCAATGAGCAGTTTTCGCAAGGGCTAAGTGGCCAGCCACTGCTCTTGCCCACTCAGATTAAAGTGGCCGCTGATCAGGCTATGCATGACTGCTATTTACATCGCCTGGGGATTCATTACCAACAGCAACGGCGTGTAGGGGACCAGCAGACCTTGCGTATTACGCATGTGCCAGCAAGTTTGCGTAAGGCAAATTTGGCTGCGGTTCTGCCGCAATTATTTGCCCAGCTTGGCAGACTCTCACCACAGCTCGAGTCGTCGTCACAGGTGCAAGCGTTAATGGACGCTGGTATTGCCAGTTGGCTAGCCGCGCATGAGCGCGAGCCAATTCATGATAAAAAGCGTGCGGAGCAGGTCTGGCAACAATTGCAAGCATGGGTGTCGATGTCTGATATTGAAACGGATTGGCTACTGCGATTGGACTGGCAAAACGCTATACGTGCAGCCGGCGCTGAAGACGTAAAACAAGGAAACTTAAAGTGACAACCGTATTTCCATGGCCTCAAGAGTTATCGCAGACGGCATTCATTGAGCACCTGCAACAAGGCGTGATTTGCATTAGCGGCCCGACAGCAGCGGGAAAGACGGCATTAGCGATGCAATTGTATGATGCTTTGCCGGTAGAATTGATTAGTGTTGATTCGGCTTTGATTTATCGCGGTATGGATATCGGCACGGCGAAGCCGAGTGCAGCGGAGTTAGAGCAATACCCACACTACTTGATTGATATTCGTGACCCTGCGGAAATATATTCAGCGGCTGACTTTCGAACGGATGCACTGGTGTTGATTGACGAGATTCGTCAGCGCGGCAATATTCCAGTGCTGGTCGGCGGCACGATGCTCTATTATCGGGCGCTGTTAGCTGGATTGTCGAATCTACCTCCTGCAGATACCAAGGTTAGGGTGGAACTACAACAACGCGCAGACACAGAAGGCTGGCAAGCGCTGCATGACGAACTGACGAAGCGTGATCCCAAATCTGCACAGCGCATTCACCCGAATGACCCGCAACGATTATTACGAGCATTGGAAGTTTTTTATATCAGTGGCAAAACAATGACTGAGCTGACGCAAACACAGCAACCGGGATTGTCGTTGCCAACTTGGCAAATCGCGGTCTCACCACCTGATCGAAAGATACTGCATCAGCGTATACAGCAGCGCTTTGACACGATGCTGGCACAAGGCTTCGAAACGGAAGTCGCCGCCCTTCGCCAACGTGGTGATCTGCATTTAGATTTGCCATCGATGCGTTGTGTTGGGTATCGTCAAATGTGGCAGTATTTAGACGGTCAACTCAGCGCAGCAGAAATGCGCGAGCGCGGCATTATTGCCACGCGGCAGTTAGCTAAACGTCAAATCACGTGGTTGCGATCGTGGACCGGACTGCACTGGCTAAACCCGTTAGAAGCGGATGTCATGGGGCAATTGGTCGCAATTTTAGCGGAGCAACCTTTGCCCTCAGCGGCATGGCTGCATGAATAATTAAGAAAAGTATTGAAATATTGAAAAAAGTCACCAAATCTATTTGGACGAAAATGACATTTTGTTGCTAAACTCTGTGTTAGTTTACCAAATGGTAATATTATTTCGCTGCTGTCGTGTGTCCCCCAATTTGGGATTAGGCAGTCATCTGGCGGAACGAGTGTAAACAAGGAAGCTGAATAACTAGCAGTTGGCGGCCGTAACAATTCTAATAAATAAGGAGCCAAACATGGCCAAGGGGCAAACTTTACAAGACCCTTTTTTGAACGCTTTGCGTCGGGAAAGAATTCCGGTATCAATCTACTTAGTCAACGGTATTAAATTACAGGGACAAATTGAATCGTTTGATCAATTTGTTGTGCTGTTAAAAAATACGGTTAGCCAAATGGTTTATAAACATGCAATTTCTACAGTTGTTCCTGCGCGTACTCCCACGCAATATCCGCCAGCAGCGGGTCAGGACGGCGACGAATAATCTGTTTGTAGTCGAACAGTATAGGAGCGGCTTGCTTGTTTGAGCGGTATGAAGGTGGCGAGCAAGCCGTGTTGGTTCATGTTGATTTCCCACATGAGTCTGCACGCGAAGATCTCGAAGAATTAAAATTACTTGTGTCCTCAGCCGGTGTTGAAGCGGTTGGTGTGATCACGACTGCAAGAAAGTCCCCCGACTCACGTCTATTTATTGGTTCTGGGAAAACGGAAGAAGTAGCGGCGCTCGTACAAAGTACTGGTGCTGAGGTGGTTATTTTTAATCACGCGTTGTCGCCTTCTCAAGAACGTAACATTGAACGTGTCGTGAAAGCCCGAGTGCTCGACCGTACCGGTCTGATTCTTGATATTTTTGCTCAACGCGCCCGTACTCACGAGGGTAAGTTACAAGTTGAGCTCGCTCAGTTGCGTCATGTCTCGACCCGATTAATTCGCGGCTGGACGCATTTAGAACGGCAAAAGGGTGGTATCGGCCTGCGCGGACCGGGCGAAACTCAGCTCGAGACCGACCGCCGCTTAATTCGCGGTCGGATTAAACATATTCTCGCGCGTCTCGATAAAGTTGAGAAGCAGCGTGAACAAGGTCGACGTTCGCGGCAGCGAGCGGAGATCCCGACCATAGCGTTAGTGGGCTATACTAATGCGGGTAAATCCACCTTGTTTAACCGCTTAACGAATGCGGATGTCTATGCTGCAGATCAGTTATTTGCGACCTTGGACCCGACGTTAAGAAAATACGAACTCCCGGACGTTGGCGCAGTCATATTTGCCGATACAGTTGGATTTATTCGGCATTTACCGCACGACTTGGTTGCCGCATTTAAGGCCACTTTACAAGAAACGAAAGACGCAGATTTGCTCCTGCACGTGATGGATTGCCATGACGAGCAAATGGCCGATAATCGTCGTGAGGTCGACTCGGTGTTGACCGAAATTGAAGCGACGGACGTGCCGCAACTCTTGGTTATGAATAAGCTCGATTTAGTGCCAGATATTTCGCCACGAATCGTGCGTAACGAACAAGGTAAACCGCAGGAAGTTTGGCTTTCGGCGCAAACGGGTGAAGGCATTGATCTGCTGCGTGAAGCCTTGCATGATTTGTTGGCGCCCGAATTGGTGATTACCACCTTAAAATTATCGTCAAACTCGGGTAAATTACGTAGTAGCTTATACGCGATGCATTGTGTCACCGAAGAACGCGCACAGGACGATGGAGATGTGTTACTATCGGTGCGAGTGCCTGCCATCGAATGGCAGCGATTATTGAAACAGTTTGGAGATCAATTGACGCGTTCACTGCAGAACGAAGTGGACTGAGCGCGTTGGTTTTGTGTTTAACTTGGCATTTGCTGGAGTAATCAATGGCCTGGAATCAACCGGGAAATAGCGGCAAAGACAAAGATCCTTGGAATCAAAACAACCAAGGCGGCAAGGATCAGGGACCACCTGATCTTGACGAAGCTTTGCGCAACTTGATGGGAAAATTGGGGCTAGGCGGCAAAGGCGGTGGCGGCGGTCAACAGTCTGGCGGCGGCTTGCCGATGAAAGGACTAGGTTTCGCCCTGGTCTTGCTTGGTGTCATTTGGTTTATCGCAGGTTTTTACACTGTAAAAGAAGCAGAGCGCGGTGTAATTTTGCGTTTTGGTGCGTACCATAACGAAGTGACGTCAGGTCTGCATTGGCGTCCTGTGTTTATCGATAGCGTGACGAATGTCGACGTCAATAACGTCAGCTCGCAACAAACGTCGGGCTTCATGTTGACCGAAGACGAAAACGTTGTTCGTGTCGAACTGGCCGTACAGTACCGGGTCATGAACCCGCGCGCTTACTTGTTTAATGTTGAAGGCGCAGACAATAGTTTATCGCAAATCACCGACTCAGCATTGCGTTATGTGATTGGTCATAACACCATGGACAACATCTTGACCGTCGGTCGGGAAGAAATCCGTCAGCAGACCTGGGAAATTATTGACCGGTTGAGTGAGCGTTATGATATCGGTATTCGCGTGATTGACGTTAACTTCCAAGGTGCACGTCCACCGGAAGAAGTCCGTGATGCGTTTGATGATGCAATTCGTGCGCAAGAAGACCAAGAACGTTTTGTTCGTGAAGCGGAAGCTTATGCTCGTGAAATCGAGCCGACTGCACGTGGTCGAGTTCGCCGGATGCAACAGGAAGCGCAAGCATATAAAGAGCAAATGGTTCTGCGTGCGCAAGGTGAAGTGGCACGATTCAATGAGCTTTTACCTGAGTATCAAGCAGCACCTCAGGTTACGCGTCAGCGTATCTTCCTAGAAACGCTCGAGGCAATTTACGCGGCGAATGCGAAGATCTTTATTGATGTCGAAGGTGGTAACAACATGATGTATTTGCCGCTCGATAAAATTCTCGAGCAGCATGGTGCACGTCGTTCTCAACCGCAGTTACCGATGTTGCCTTCGCAACAAAACGGTCAAGCAAGCGGTGCGACTGGGCAGCCGAGTTCAGGGCAACCGGAATCACCACGCTCGAGTAATCGGTTTTCGCCACGGGGAGGTAACTAAGCCATGAAAAATTTAATTGCTGTTATCGTCGTTCTCTTGGCTTTGCTCGGCTATTCTTCACTGTTTACAGTGCAAGAGGGCGAGCGCGGTATCGTGATTCGTTTCGGTAAAGTCGCTCAAGATGAGCAAGGCCGTGCAATTGTGTATGAGCCAGGCTTACATTTTAAACTACCGTTGATCGAACGCATCATTAAACTCGACGCTCGGATCAAGACGCTAGATGGTCAAGCGGATCGCTTCATCACCAGCGAAAAGAAAGACTTAATTGTCGACGCGTTTGTGAAATGGCGGATTGAAGACTTTGCCAAGTATTATCTTTCGACCGGCGGTGGCAATCAGCGTCAAGCTGAAGAGTTATTGATGCGTCGAATTAATACCGGTCTTCGTGCTGAGTTCGGTGCGCGGACAATTCGTGATATCGTTTCCGGTGAACGTGATGAGCTCATGGAGCAAGCGCTTATCCAAGCGTCGGAAAGTTCGAATGATTTGGGTATTCAAGTTCTTGATGTCCGAGTGAAGCAAATCAACTTGCCGACTGAGGTTAGTGCAGCGATTTATGAGCGGATGCGCGCAGAACGTAACGCAGTTGCTCGTGAGCATCGTTCAGAAGGTCGCGAGCAGGCAGAGATTATTCGCGCTGATGTCGATGCACGTGTGACGGTGATGCTTGCCGACGCTGAGCGAGAAGCACGTCAGATTCGCGGTGAAGGTGACGCAGAAGCTGCTCGCATTTACGCAGAAGTCTACAATCGAGATCCTGAGTTCTTCGCTTTCATTCGTAGCCTAGAAGCTTATCGCGCAAGCTTTGGTAGCGGTGACAGCGTCTTGGTGCTTAGCCCGGATAGCGATTTCTTCAAGTACTTTAATCAAATGCAAGTGCTTGAGAATTAATTAAGTCGTACACAAGATAAAGGGAGCTTCGGCTCCCTTTAAGTTTTTAGGATGGTGCGTCGCCATGCGTGAACGCCTTAACGGAAGACGACTATGTACAAGCAATATTACCAGCATTTTTTACAAGCGCGCCCGGAGTTACTTCATTGTGCGCCGCATAGCCATTACTATTGGCCTGATGTAACACGCGCCGCGCACCTTGCCTATTGGGATGACTCCGCGCGTTTCGCCGACGAGAAATGGTCCTATTTGTTTAGCGAGAAAATCCCGCGTTTACAACAATGCATCGCCGGCGAGCTTAATTTGGCGCAGCCAGAGCAAATTGTCTTTGCCCCGAATACCCACGAGTTTGTCTATCGTATTCTCTCCGTTTTTCCCGCCGGCAAGCCATTGAAGATTTTAACCACCGACGGTGAGTTTCATAGCTTTAATCGCCAGAGTCGCCGGCTTGAAGAGCGTGGCAACATTGACATCACTCGCGTACCTTGCGAACCGTTTGATACCTTCGCTGAACGTTGGCAAGAAGCAGTGAGCGCAAGCCATTGGGATCTCATCTTTATTAGCCAAGTTTTTTATAATAGCGGTGTTGTCGCTCCATCTCCGCAGGTATGGCTCGATGCGGTGGCGACCCCAGAGACAGTGATTGTTGTCGACGGCTACCATGGTTTTTGTGCGCTACCAACCGATTGGTCGGCCTATGCAGACCGGGTATTCTACTTAGCCGGCGGCTACAAATATGCGCAAGGTGGCGAGGGTATGTGTTTTGCCGTGGTGCCAACTGACTGTCAGTTACGTCCAGAATACACCGGCTGGTTTGCCGATTTTGCTGGTTTAGCCAAAGCACAGGTTGGGCCGGTGGCGTACGCCAACGACGGTATGCGCTTTGCCGGTGCGACCATGGACTTTAGCGCCGCTTATCGCATGATGGCAGTCTTTGAGTTATGGCAGCAAGAGGGTTTAAACACCGCCGCGCGAAATGCGTATATTAACCATTTGCAGGCGGGTTTCCTGCAGCATATCGCTAGCTTGAAGCACCCGTTGCTGCATGAAAGAAACCGTTTACACGCGAACGACGCAAACGCGCAGCATGGCCACTTCTTTACCTATCGGCTCGATAATGCAGAACAGGTCAGCGCACTTGCTGCGCAACTGCGTGAACGTGGCGTCGCGACTGACTATCGCCACGATCGCTTGCGCTTTGGTTTTGCGCTGTATCACGATGTTAACGATTATCGCACAAAAATCATTCTGTAATATGGCGCGGGTTCTGGTAGAATCCGCGCTTAATCCACCGCAAGCTAACTTTTTCTGAAACGAAATGACCATGAGCAAAAATGTTGTGATTCTCGGCACCCAATGGGGTGACGAAGGCAAGGGCAAGATTGTTGACCTATTAACCGATAAGGCGACGTACGTCGTCCGTTATCAAGGTGGGCACAATGCTGGGCACACACTAGTAATTGACGGTGAAAAAACCGTATTACATCTAATTCCTTCCGGCATTCTGCGCGACAACGTGACCTGTGTCATCGGCAACGGTGTGGTGTTGTCACCGGAAGCATTAATGAAAGAAGTGAACATGCTGGAAGCGCGCGGTATTCCGGTTCGTGAACGCTTGCTAATTAGCGAAGCCTGTCCACTCATTCTGCCTTATCACATTGCTCTCGACCAAGCACGCGAAGCTGCGCGTGGTTCAAAAGCAATTGGCACCACGGGTCGTGGCATCGGACCAGCCTATGAAGACAAAGTTGCCCGCCGCGCTATTCGTGTTGGCGACTTGCTGCACCCTGGCCGCTTAAAAGAAAAACTTGAAGAAACCATGGCACTGCATAACTTTGTGCTGAAAGAGTATTTCAAACAAGAGCCGGTGTCAGTTGAAGAGACTTTAAAGTACTGCTTAGAAATCGCAGAAATTCTGAAGCCGTTAGTGAATGATGTGGCCGGTACCCTGGAAAAAGCACGTCAAAATGGTCAGTCGATCATGTTTGAAGGCGCCCAAGGGACTTTGCTTGACATCGACCACGGCACGTATCCGTACGTGACCTCGTCGAATACGACTGCAGGTGGCGTTGCCACAGGGGCTGGTTTTGGACCGCGCTACTTGGATTATGTGTTGGGTATTGTCAAAGCCTATACCACCCGTGTTGGCTCTGGCCCATTCCCAACCGAACTCGACTGTGAAGTTGGTGAGCATCTCGGTGTGGTTGGCCACGAGTTTGGTGCTACGACCGGCCGTAAACGTCGGACGGGCTGGTTTGACGCGGTCGCCATGCGCCGTGCGGTACAGATCAACTCAATTAGTGGCTTATGCTTGACCAAGCTCGACGTACTTGATGGCCTGAAAGAAATTAAGATTTGTACCGCTTATGAATTACCTTGCGGTAGCATTGTCGACTTGCCACCCATGGCGGCGGAAGACTATGAAGTCGTGAAGCCTGTGTATGAAACAATGCCAGGTTGGAGCGAAAAAACGGTCGGCGTGACTGAACATGCAGAATTGCCAGCTGCAGCACTCGCGTATATTGCACGTTTAGAAGCAATTTTGGGTGTGCCAGTCGATATTATATCGACTGGACCAGACCGTGCAGAGACCATTGTTTTACGTCATCCGTTTGGAGCGTAAAACTAGTAAGCCCGTAATTTGTCCGATTTGCGCTTCTTTTTTGTGCCATTCACTTAAAAAATAAGCAGTCGGACAAAAAAATCAAAAAAAAACGTTTTAAGTGGTTGCAAGACTGAATTCGATCCCATAGAATTCGCACCACCTAAACGGTGGCGCCGGCATAGCTCAGCTGGTAGAGCAACTGACTTGTAATCAGTAGGTCGGGAGTTCGACTCTCTCTGCCGGCACCATTTTTTAGAAAAAATTCGTGGAGGGGTTCCCGAGCGGTCAAAGGGATCAGACTGTAAATCTGACGGCTCAGCCTTCGCAGGTTCGAATCCTGCCCCCTCCACCATTTTTTCTCGATTAGGTCCGAGGTAGCCGAGAATCTGATTGCGGGTGTCGTATAATGGCTATTACCTCAGCCTTCCAAGCTGATGACGCGGGTTCGATTCCCGCCACCCGCTCCAAGTCACAAATCAAATTGCTGATATAGCTCAGTCGGTAGAGCGCACCCTTGGTAAGGGTGAGGTCGGCGGTTCAAATCCGCCTATCAGCACCAGTGACATCCAATTCTCTTGCTCTCTCAAACCTAATCTGAAAAGCTCAACTTTTTTATTAACCAAAACGAAGCACGGCTACTTTTTTCGTACCCCGGGCGTTTCGTTGAGAGAGAGGCTGTCATGGCTAAAGCTAAGTTTGAACGTTCTAAGCCGCACGTAAACGTAGGTACTATCGGTCACGTTGACCACGGTAAAACTACTCTAACTGCGGCCATCACAACTGTCCTTGCGAAACACTACGGTGGTGCTGCACGTGATTTCGCACAAATCGATAACGCGCCAGAAGAAAAAGCGCGTGGTATCACCATCTCTACGTCACACGTTGAGTATGATACTCCTTCACGTCACTACGCACACGTAG
>NZ_JAIUMR010000007.1 GCF_022565475.1 Aliidiomarina sp.
CTCCAACCACCTTTTGCACGAAACAGTACAATTTCAAGCAAGTAATTGTCAACCACCTTTTGCACAAAAGAGAGTTGATTCCAGTTTAACTACTCAGATAGAATCCAACCTTGTATTGCAAATAGCCTATTAATCCAGCATTTGCTCGAATTACCGGTTGGAGCCAAGAAGAAATGCTCGGTCAGAGCTGTCGGGTGCTGCAAGGTGAGGGCACGGATCCACGTGCCATTGAGCAAATTCGCAGTCGCTTACGGCGCTTCAAAGAAGTGCAGACGGTGATTCGTAATTATAAAAAGGACGGCACACCGTTCTGGAATGATTTATACATTGCGCCAGTGAAAGACGCCCAGGGCGTGGTGACGCATTTTATTGGTGTCCAAAACGACATTTCTGATCGTAAAAAACAAGAAGAACGCATTGCGTGGCATGCGAACCACGACTCCTTAACGGAACTTCCAAACCGCGCCTTGTTAGCAGATCGACTTGATCAAGCGTTACGTTTTGTCCGTCGTTACCATTTGCAATTAACCGTCATGTTTATCGATTTAGACGGCTTTAAGCCCATTAATGACACCTTAGGTCATTCAGTGGGGGACAAAGTCTTGAAAGTCGTCGCCCAGCGTTTAAGTCAATCACTACGCGATGGTGACACGCTGGCGCGTTTCGGAGGCGATGAATTTGTCATTGTGCTACCGAATGCGGGAAATGTGGACGAAGTGAACAGCATTGCTGAGCGGTTACTGGTGAATCTTTCCGAGCCTTATGAAATTGATGGCAAGGCACTGACACTGACCGCGAGTATCGGTATCGCGCAAGGCAATGAAGACATCAAAGATCCCAATATGTTGGTTCAGCAAGCGGATATGGCGATGTATAAAGCGAAGCGCCGCGGCCACCATAATTTTGAATGGTTTAGCCATGACATTAATAAAAAGGTTGAGCGTCATGTGGTCGTCCGCCATGAAATTCAGGAAGCGATGGCGAATGGCGAGTTTCGCTTGGTCTATCAGCCTATTTTTAATGCGCAGCGGCAAATCGTCTCGGTCGAGGCTTTGTTGCGATGGCATCACCCCGTCCAAGGCGAGGTGTCGCCAGCAGAATTCATTCCCATCGCCGAGCATACCGGACAAATCATCCCGCTCGGCCGTTGGGTGATTGAACAGGTGTGTCGTGATATCGGCCGTTTTCGACAGCTTGGCATTGAGAAAGTCTCGGTGAATTTATCACCCATCCAGTTAAGTCGCAGTCGTTTTGTTGAAAATCTTGAGCAAATCCTCGAACAGTATCAGGTATCACCCGCTCAATTGATGCTCGAAATCACTGAAAATGTCCTCGTCAACGAGCTCACCCATGCCCCTGAATTGCTGCAAACACTGCACGACAAAGGCTTCACCATTGCGCTTGATGACTTTGGCTCGGGTTATTCGAGTTTACGGTATCTCCACGAACTACCGATCGATGTGGTCAAAATCGATCGCGTGTTTACGAGCCATATTGGTGGTCAGCAAGGCAAAGACAGCATTGTGCGAGCCATGTTAGCAATTGCCGCAGAGCTTGACATGAACGTTATCGCCGAGGGCATCGAAACCGCAGAGCAATTGGAATTTCTTCAAGACAAGCATTGTACTGGCTATCAAGGCTTTTATTTAGGTCGGCCGATTGCTATTGAACAGTTTGTTCATTTGATTGGTGCACAACAGTAAGCTCGGCGGGTGAATGCTGGTGAAGAGACGTGCGAACCATGGCAAATCTGTTACAATCGGTCACATCATAACGCCACGGCAAAATTCTTGTGATGTTTAAATGGATTCGACATTGTACTCTGATCGCAGTCACGAGTACCTTACTCGGTTGCTCAATGCTCCCTCCAGCTCTTCCTGGGGTGACTTTGCCGGTGCTCGAAGAACGCACGTTAACCTCGGCTCTATCCCTCGCTGATGCGCAAGAGACCAGTTTAGGCCAAGCGATTACGCCAATGGTCGATGAACATCCCGGCCTATCCGGCATTGTTGCATTAACGGATGCTTTGGAAGCGTTTGCTGCCCGTCTGATGTTAGTTGAAAACGCTGAACGTACGTTAGATGTGCAATATTACATCTGGCGTAACGATGAAACGGGGCGTTTGTTACTGAATGCAATTCATGATGCTGCAGAGCGTGGCGTTCGTGTTCGTTTGCTCCTCGATGACCTTAATTCAGCGCCGTTAGAAGGTGTTTTGGCACATTTACATAGCCATCCATTGATTGAAGTCCGGATGTTTAATCCATTCCCCGCACGAAGTTCACGAACGCTCGGCTTTATTACCGATTTTAATCGGGCGAATCGGCGCATGCACAATAAGTCACTGACTGCAGATAACCAAGCGACCATTATTGGTGGCCGCAATATCGGTGACTCGTATTTTGGTGCTGGTGAAGGATTCTTGTTTACCGATTTGGATGTACTTGCGATTGGTCCAGTGGTGCAGGATGTTTCCCATGACTTTGACCGTTTTTGGAGTAGCCCTTCGGCCTATCCGTTGCATCAGCTGATTGATACGCGACACAAACGATCGCGTTACCAACCCAAGTCTGTTGCCAATATGCTATCGAATAACGCGCAGTTACTCGCCTATGTGGATGAAGTGATGGCCACCGACCTCGCTGCGAACGTTATTCAAGGCGAAGTCGAGTTTCTCTGGGCGCGCACCACCATGGTTAGTGATGATCCCTTAAAAGGGCTTGGTCAAGCGGAAGAGCAAGATATGATTGTTTATCAGTTGCATAAGGCGATTGGCGAGCCGCAACACTATCTTGAGCTCATTTCACCGTATTTTGTGCCTACGCGTTGGGGCGTTGAAGCATTGATTGACCTTGCAGAGCGCGGTGTTGAGATCATTATTCTGACCAATTCACTTGAAGCAACGGACGTCGCCATTGTGCACGCAGGTTACGCAAAATGGCGCAAAAAGTTGTTACGAGCAGGTATTCGTATCTTTGAAAAACGCCAGATTCTCCCCGAAGATCCATTCTTAGACGATGACCCACAGTTGGCTCGCTTGGGCAGTAGTGCTGCAAGTTTACATGCCAAAACCTTTGCCATTGACGGTAAACGCGTCTTTGTGGGTTCCTTTAACTTCGACCCACGTTCAGCACTTTTGAATACCGAATTGGGATTTGTTATCGACAGCCCAGAACTTGCACACATGGTCGACCAAACCTTTACCGAGCGAATGCCGATGCAAGCATACGAGCTGCAATTGTCGCCAGCTGGACGTTTATATTGGTTAGAGCGAAAACCGGGCCACATCATTCGTCATGAGCATGACCCCTACACAACGCGCATGCAACGACTGTCGATGCGTTTTTTCTCCTGGTTACCGATTGATTGGTTATTATAATCGGTCAAGTGCTTCGTTCGTCGAAGAAATTAGGGGTTTCCCCTAGAAATTCCCTGATTTCATGTGCAACGTCATAATTTGTCGCTATAGTCATCTTATCGTACTCATAATAGAAAAATTATCATGCAGAAAAAGGTCCACAACGATGTTGCTGGGGATGCTGACGGTCTGAATATCGATCAGCATGACCAGTATGTGTGGCGCTTAGCTTATTTTGATCCCGTCACACAATTACCAAATCGAACAGCACTGACGGAAACGCTAACGGTGTTGCAAGCGATAATGCAACACCAAGTCAGCGAGCCGTTACCACCGTTTTTCCGCGGTTCAAGCGAGAGCAAGGACGCTGACTCATGCGCTTTTCAGCTTCCTGAAAACCTGCATCATCTTTCGCTGTTGCTGATCAATATTCGCCGCTTCAAAGAAGTGAATGACAACTACGGACTCGACATTGGTGATCGGCTCTTGTCTGCCATTGGCCAACGCTTGCAGGGGCAAGTTGAGGCAGGCAAGTTGGTGGCGCGCACCGCCAATGATGAGTTTGCAATCGTCTTACCGGAAACCGCAGGGATAGCGTTACCTCTGGCGATTGAACATGTGAAAATGGCCTTTATGGAACCTTTTTACATTGATGAGCATCGCTTGACTATCGACGCATACATTGGTGCTGCACAATGCTGTGAATTGACACAAAAGCAGGCAACGGAACACGCGAATTTATTTCAGCATGCTAGTATCGCCCTTGACTATGCACGGCAAGTGGAAACCCAATCGCGAATATATGACGCGTCCATGGGGCGCAAGATTCGTTATCGCCAAAACCTCATTGAACGTTTAAAGACTGCGATTTATCAGGATCAGCTCGAGCTTGTATATCAGCCTCAGTTTTCGCTGACAACGGGTGATCTGGTGGGTGCGGAAGCTTTGTGTCGCTGGCACGACGAAACCTTGGGCTACGTCAGCCCGCTGGAATTCATTCCATTGGCTGAAGAACGCGGCTTGATTCGGGCGCTGGGTGACTGGGTGATTCAGTCCGCGGTTGCTCAGCTTCAGGATTGGCAGCGGGACGGGTTACCACCGCCGGGCTTGTTAAGTATCAATACCTCGGCGCAACAATTTGATACCCCCTATATGGTCGATTACTTTCTCGATCGTACGCGGGCTATTTCCGCTGAGCACATTGGCATTGAATTGACCGAAAGCGTGATGATGCGGCACCCCGAGAAAAGCATGAAACTTTTACAACGTTTACGTGAGCATGGTTTTCACGTTGCCGTCGACGATTTTGGTACGGGGTTCTCGTCGCTGGCTTATTTGAGTCGTTTTCCCGTAACCAGCTTAAAGATCGACAAGTCGTTTGTCGAAGATATGGAAACCAGTCATGACCATTTCACCTTAGTGCAAACGATTGTTGCCATGGCCAAGTCATTGGGCTTAAAAACAGTTGCTGAAGGGGTGGAGAATCATGCCCAGGAGCGCTTGTTAGAGCAACTTGGCTGTGACGCAACGCAAGGATTTTTGCGCGGCAAGCCGGTCGCTGCGAATGAGTTTGCACAGTTGTGGTTAAGCCAGTAAGCTAGGGCGTATATTATAACAATTAGAGGACGTGCTATGGCCATGGGCCCGGTGTTAATGTTGGTGTTTATTCCTGTCGCTGTGATTGCTTTGATTGCTGGCTACCTCATCTATTTTTTCCGCAAAGAAGAAGAAAAACGCACGCAGCAACACAAAAACAGCCAAGAGTAAGTCTGCTTGACACATAATATGAACCGTGATTCACTCTTTGCATGAGACCTTCATGCAAGGAGTAGGTTATGGCCTACCGTGAAACTGAAAAAGTTCGTAGCCGCAAAGCAAAAACCTTCGATAGTATTTTAGTGACAGCATTGTACATGGTGGCTGAACACGGGTTCAGCACGGTACAAATGGCCGAGCTCGCGAGACGCGCCGGCGTTGCAACCGGTACTCTCTATCGTTATTTCCCTTCCAAAGAAGCCTTATGCACCGAAGTATTTAAGCGTGCGACCGAGGTTGAAGTCAGTAAAGTACAGCAAGCGTTAGAACAAACCGTTGGCCATGGTGCCGAGCGTATTGCCGCGGCGCTTACGGTTTTTGCCGAGCGGGCGTTGCGGGCGCCGACCATGGCTTGGGCATTGATTGCTGAGCCGGTCGACCCCTTGGTTGATCAAGCGCGTCTAGATTATCGCCAGCGCTATGCCCGTTTATTTGAACTCGCGATTCATGACGGCATTCGTGACGGTTCGCTGCCCGATCAGAACGCTCAGTTTGCCAGTACGGCTTTGGTCGGGTGTATCGCCGAAAGTTTAGTCGGCCCTTTGGCACCCGCTCGCCAAGGTGACGATGTGACCACGTTAGATTCAGCACACATTATCGCCCCCATTCTTCGCTTTTGTTTACAGGGGCTGACCGCTAGCCCGTATGAGGTTCACCGACATGAACATTAATTTCCTTGGCAATACCCACAGCGTCGATAACCAACCTGCGCCACTGCAAAATTACAATTTATTCACCGCAGACCGTGCTTTGCAAGACGCCGTGCGACGCGAGGGCGCGCAGTGGGCAGCGCAAGAATTGCACGATTTTGGTCGTTTAGCCGGTTTATCGGAAACGATTGCATTAGGCTTCGACGCCAATCACTATAAACCAGAATTGCGTACCCATGACCGTTATGGTCACCGAATTGATCAGATTAACTTTCATCCGGCCTATCACGCGTTAATGCAGATTGCCATCGAACATGGTTTGCATTCGAGTCCTTGGCAACAGCCTCAGCCTGGTGCTCATGTTGCTCGGGCGGCGAAGTATTACCTGCACACGCAAGTGGAAGCCGCGCATGGCTGCCCGATTACGATGACGTTTGCCGCTATTCCTGCGTTGCAGCATCAACCCGATTTGCTCGACCGGTTTGGTGCGAAAATCATGGCGACCACCTACGACCCACGCAATGTACCCGACGGTCAAAAACATGGCTTAACCATTGGTATGGCGATGACCGAAAAGCAGGGTGGTTCCGATGTTCGCAGTAATACCACCCGAGCCTATCCTGTTGGTCAGCGTGGCCCGGGACAGGCTTATGAGTTAGTCGGACACAAATGGTTCGTGTCAGCCCCCATGTGTGATGCTTTTTTAGTGTTGGCACAAACCGAAGGCGGTTTGTCGTGCTTTTTCCTACCGCGTTGGCGGCCTGACGGCAGCAAAAATGAGCTACACATTCAACAGCTGAAGCAAAAAATGGGCAACGTCGCCAATGCCTCAAGCGAAACCGAGTTGCGTGGAGCGTTGGCGTGGTTAGTCGGCGAAGAAGGGCGTGGTGTACGTACCATCATCGAAATGGTGGCGATGACGCGCTATGACTGCATGATTGGCTCGTCTTCGGGTATGCGCCAAGCAACGGTGCAAGCGATTCACCATGCACAGAATCGTATGGCTTTTGGCGCGCGTTTGTCCGCGCAGCCGTTAATGCAAAACGTATTAGCGGACTTGGCGCTGGAGAACGAGGCTGCTATGACGCTGACGATGCGCGTCGCAAGAGCCATGGATCAGCAAGACAATGAGCATGAGCGTTTGTTGTCGCGGATTGCAACGCCCGTAGGCAAGTACTGGATTTGTAAGCGCACGCCAAACCATGCCTATGAAGCGATGGAAGCAATTGGCGGCACAGGCACCATGGAAACGCATATTACCGCACGTTTGTTCCGTGAGTCACCGATTAATGCGATATGGGAAGGGAGCGGTAACGTCCAATGTTTAGACATATTGCGGGCGTTGCAAAAAGAGCCAGAGGTTTTAGCCGCTTACTTCGACGAAGTTGAACGCGCGCGCGGCGCTGACAAACGACTTGATGCCACGATTGATGAACTGAAAAAGCAGTTCGCAGCCGGTGGTGACGCCGAGACGTTGCAATATCGAGCCCGCAGTATGGCCGATCAAATGGCGCTGACCTTGCAAGGTGCATTATTGGTTCAACATGCGCCACAAGCCGTCGCTGATGCATTTTGCCTCGGTCGACTGGGCGGCCAAGAGGGACTGAACTATGGCACCTTACCGCGCAGTGTCGACACAAAAACAATCATAGAGCGCGCAGCGCCGACAGAATAAGACAACAACAAGACTTGGAGGAAACATGAATATTCCAAATTATGTGGCGCGGAATGCCCGCAAGTACACCCGCCACGAAGCGGTCGTGGCTTATGAGCCCACCGGTGCCAGTCGCCATTCGTGGGGGGAACTGAACATTCACGTTAATCAGTTTGCGCGCTACCTGCAAAAAGAGCACGGCATTGAAGACGGTGATCGTGTGGCTTTGTTTTTACCGAATACCTATGCATTTGTTGTGGCACATTTTGCGATTCAACGTCTTGGTGCGATTGTTGTGCCGGTGAATGTGCGTTTAGCCACACCTGAGCTTGCGTATATTTTGGAAAACAGCGGGGCGCGCTTAGTCATCACGTGTAAACTGACTGACGCGGCGGTCAAGCCACTGCAAGAGGACGGTATGCAGGCACTTTGGCTTGACGATGTGAACGCCATGCTCGACGGCTTGCCGGCACAAGAAGTTATTTGTGACAGCGATGCCGAAGATCCCTGTACCTTGTTGTACACCTCAGGGACAACGGGTAAACCGAAAGGTGTGCTGTTTAATCACCAAGCGTTGTTGCACGTCGGCATGATGTTTGCCGTCGAGATGCAGTATCAGCCGCAGAGCCGTTTATTGAGCTTGATGCCGTTCACCCACTCGGCGCCGCTGAACCTTGAACTCATTGGTGGCACGATCATAGGCTGTACGCATGTCATTGCGCCGACGTTCACACCCGACCTATTGTTAGATTTAACTGAAAAAGAACGCACCACGCACTTCTTTGGTGCGCCGGTGGCGTATTTGCTCACGGCGCAGCATCCGAGTATTCAAAGTCGCGACTTAAGCAGCACGACCCATTGGATTTATGGTGGCGGCCCGATGGCCCCAGAACACGCGAAGCTCGCGCAAGCTGCCTTCCAAAGCGATCAGTTTTACTGTGTCTACGGTTTAACGGAGGCGGGGCCAACGGGAACGTTACTGTTACCCGACGAACATGTCGACAAAGCCGGCGCTTGTGGTAAGCGCGCAGCAGTGTTTACGGAAGTACGTTTAGTGGATGACTTCAACAATCCTGTGGGCAACAACGAGCCGGGAGAAATGCAAATTACCGGCGAAGGCTTGATGATGGAATATTGGCAGAATCCGGAAGCAACAGCGGAGCTATTCACCGAAGACGGTTGGATTCGCACCGGCGATATTGCCGTACGCGACGACGATGGTTTTTACTGGATTAAAGATCGCATGAAAGATCTGATTATTTCTGGTGGCGTGAACGTGTATCCGCGCGAAATCGAAGACGCGTTGGCGACTCACCCAGCAGTGCTGGAGGCCGCTGTCATCGGCATTCCGCACCCGGAGTGGGGTGAGTCGGTGAAAGCCTGTGTGGTGTTGAAAACAGAGCTTGCCGCGGCGGAAGACGAGCTCAAGGCGCATTTGCAGCCATTATTGGCGGATTACAAGATCCCGCGTCATATCGAAGTCCTAGCCGAATTGCCGCACAACGCCAATGGCAAAGTTTTGAAACATGTGTTGCGCCAGCAACAAAGCCAATAAGTTGTTGTTTTTGCGAAAATGATTAGCAATTTTTGCGATTGTGGTTAATAGTTTCACTGATTGTACCGCTGATGCGCGGCACAACAGTGAAATTTTCAGCTGAATAGAAGAATAATCACCCAGCGAGAACCGCAATGAGTACGGAAGGAACTGCAAATAAAGTAGAGCAACAGTCTGCAACGATAGAGGCAGACAATCCGCAAGCAGCCGCGCAAAGTTCTGCGCCGATAACGCCAGACCTGTGCGCAAATTGCAGCACTCCGTTACAAGGTGGCTTTTGCCATGCCTGTGGCCAAGAAAACACCAACCCGATTCGTAATATGCTTAGCCTTGTGCACGAATTCTTTGGTGAAATGGGCAACTGGGACGGTCGCTTTTGGCGCACAATCTGGCCGCTTTTAACCAAGCCTGGTTTTCTCAGCAATCAATATGTGCGCGGTAAACGAGTGCCTTATGTGCCGCCGTTGCGGATGTATTTGTTTGTTTCAATTTTTGCCTTTGTGGTCTTTTCACAAGCGTCAGGGAAGCTGAACTTTTTGCAAGGCTCGCCGTTAACTGCGACGACTGATGTTGAGTTGAGTGCGCAGGATCGCGCTGATTTACGTGACACCAATGCGCGTTTTCGTGAGCAATTTGGCCGTGATCTGGTCAACCCTGATCTGCTCCTTGAACCGGAAGGGGATGCGGCCAGCAGTGCTGAAGCGACCGATGCTGCTGACGGTGAAGCGGTTCTTGCACCGCCAAGACCGCCGCGAACCGGCAATGACTTAGATCGCTTAGCCCGCGGCGAAGAATCGTTTTCGGTCGGCTTTTTATCCGCTGAACAAAATGCAGAACTGACCGAAAAGGTGCGGTTCTTGGCGCAGCGTCCCAAGCTCTTAGTCGATCGCTTTCTCTCGATTGCTCCGCAAATGATGTTAATCATGTTGCCGATCTTTGCGTTGGTGTTAAAACTGTTTTACGCATTTTCACGACGTTATTACATTGAACACGTCGTTGTTGCGCTGCATACACATGCGTTTTTGTTGCTGATGACCTCGCTGATTATCGGTGTGAGTGCCTTAAAAGCAGTGTTCGCACACTTAGGGCTCGCTGCCGGCGGACTCGGCTGGATGGTGACGGTTATGTTGTGGTGGATGCCCATCTATTTGCTCCTGACGCAAAAGCGCTTCTATCGCCAGTCGTGGTTACCGACGGTGTTCAAATTTCTCTTTATTGGCTTCTTGTACACCCTGATCATTACCTCGACGATCATCATTGGGCTGATTTGGAGTGTTTGGCGATCCTAGTTGCGCGCAGCTTGCCGCATGGTAGCTGCGGTTAATGGCGTTCGCTCGGTCTTAGTGCTTGAGGCCGCGGGGGAATTCTTATAGGCTCAGCGGTTATAAAAAAAATCCGCACACGAACCGAAGGAACCCCGCTGTGAGCAGTTCAAACACCGAAAGCCAAAAAGGTTTTATTGCCTTTGTTGAGCGCGTTGGCAAACGCATTCCTGACCCCGTCATTATCTTCATTTACTTTCTGGTTGGTGCATTATTGCTGACCGCACTCATTGGTGGTTTAACCTTTGAAACCTACGGTGCGGGCGGCGAACCCGTGGTGCATGAAATCCGTAATATGTTGGCCAGTGAAAACGTGGTTTGGCTGTTTGATAATGCCTTGTTGGCGAATTGGCTCGGCTTCGGTGGCGGCGTCCTCGGTGTCATTTTAATCGTGATGTTAGGTGTGGGCATTGCCGAGCATTCGGGTTTGTTTGCGGCGGTGTTGAAGAAAGTCAGCCGTGGTTTGCCGGTAAAATGGTTGCCGTTATTTTTAGTCTTTATCGGCATCATGTCATCGATTGCCACGGACGCCGGTTATTTGATTCTCATTCCTCTCGCTGGTTTGCTGTATGCGGGACTCGGTAAAAATCCACTTATCGGTATGGCTGCCGCCTTTGCTGGGGTCTCGGCAGGATTCAGTGCCAACCTCATTCCAGCAACGCCGATTGACGTAATCATTGGTGTCAACGCACAAGTCTTTGCCGAAGCGCAAGGGGTGCCATTCGTGAACGCCAATGGTGAGCCTCTGACACCAGCGACCATGCATTACTATTTTATTTTGGTGTCGACCTTTGTGTTGGCAACGGTCGGTGCGTGGGTGACGTTAAAATTTGTTGCTCCGCGTCTTGAGCAAAAAGAATTCACAGTTCCGGAAGAGCTGAAAATCTCTGACTTTGACGTTACCCCGGAAGAAAATCGGGGATTGCGCGCGTCGGGTGTAGCGCTTGTGCTTAGCTTACTGGCCGTGTTCGGTTTGGCCATGGGGCCACTGGCACCTTACACGAATGAAGCCGGGCAGGAAGTAACACCGTACTTGAATAACGTCATTCTGCTGATTACCTTTGTCTTTGCAACCGTCGGTATTGCCTTTGGTGTGGCCAGCGGCAAATTCACCAGCATGATCGATGTGGTCAAGGCCATGGTGAAGCAAATGGACACGATGGGCTATATCTTGGTGTTGACCTTCTTCTGTTATAACTTCCTCGGCGTGCTGAGTTATAGTGGTTTAGGCGCGTACATTACTTATTTAGGCGCAACTGCGCTGACCACGCTCGGTTTGCAAAGTTATCCAGTGTTACTCTTACTGGGTTTTGTGGTCGTGACCGCAATTATTAATATATTTGTTGGCGGTTTAACCTCAAAGTGGATGTTGCTTGGGCCTATCTTTATTCCGATGTTATACATGGTCAACCCAGCAATGACGCCAGACCTTGTCGCCGCGGCATTCCGGGTAGCGGATTCAGCCACGAACATCATTACCCCGATGATGAGTTATGCAGGAATTATTTTGGCCTTTATGCGTAAGTACAATCCGAAACTCAGTTTCGGTGAAATGATTGCCATGATGTTGCCTTATTCGATTGCGTTTATGGTGGTATGGTCGATTCTTTTGGTGATCTTCTTTAGTTTTGGTATTCCACTTGGTTTTTAAGGGGCCCTTGAAAAAGGAGCGTCAGCACCAAATATTACCATTAACTAATTCAAGCGTGGTGACCGTAATGGTCACCACAGGATCAAAAAGGCTAAATCATGAGTGAAGCAGTGATTGTTGCTTGCCCACATTGCGGCCAGCGCAATAAATTTCTGAAAGAACGTTTAAGTCAACATCCGCACTGTGGCGCCTGCAAGCAGGAGCTGGTCACCGGTGTTCCGTTCGACCTGACCGTCAATAACCTGCAAGCACACATGCGCAGCGACATGCCGGTGGTTGTCGACTTTTGGGCGCCTTGGTGCGGTCCATGTAAACAATTCGGCCCGATTTATAAAATGGTTGCAGCACCGTTTGCAGAGCGTGCGCGCTTTGCGAAGTGCAATACCCAAGTCGAAACCACTCTTGGTCAACGCTACAATGTGCGCAGTATTCCGACCACAGCGGTATTTATACGTGATCAAGAGATTGCACGCACCAGTGGCGCCATGCCACCGCAGCAACTGCATCAGTGGCTTGACGGGGTTTTACAACAAGTGGGTTGGTAAGTCGTCTTAGCGTCAGTCAAACGACAAAAACACCGCTCGATGAAGCGGTGTTTTTGTTTTTAAGCAATTAACATGAATAGAATTCATGTTAATTCGTAATAAAATGAATTCAATTCACTTTAGTGGCTGGTATTTCTTGACCGGCTTGGTGAATGACCATGTGCGTAATGACACCGTTTTCGTCGGTTTTGAACTCAAATTCTGCAATTAAGTCTTCGCTAATTAAATGCAGAGGCTTCAGTGCCATCAGTCGACCGGCGTTTTGCCCCGTGCCTTGTAGATACAATTGATCCTTGTCGATGAAGAGCTCAAAGCCAAACTCAGGTGCGAGTTGATAGTAGCCACTGAGCGCTGCCTGTTGCTCATCACTCAGCGTCACTTCATGATAATGTGGCGCTTCAGCATGGATGCGTTCAGAACGGCTTTGTTCGCCAGCGCGGCTGTACAGAACCAATTGTTGCTCGCCAGCCGCATCGGTTTCGAGCGCTAGATAGCTGACGCTGTCGGTGTAGTGTAAATAGCCGCTGCGATCGGGTAACAAGCGAAAGGCACTGCCGTGACCGCGTTGAATATAGAATTCGCCATTCCGCAGACCAATTCGACGCTGTACGCCAGACTCGTCAACCCAGACGCCTTGCCAGTGATCGACCATAGCGTCGGTAACGGCAACATAATGGGGCTCAGGAAATGGCTGGCCCAAAATAGCGGCCGCCAAGCGGGTGGTTACATCGATTGGATCGTAACTGCGTGAATTCACAAACGCAGCAACAAACAGGTTTTCGTCTGGGACAGTGAGTACCGAAGTAAAGTAACCAGGAAAGTAGCCGCCATGTTCAACAGTGGCAAACCCTTGAACCTGTTTAAGCTCCCAACCATAGCCATAACCGGTCGAGCGTCCTGACGTGGTGACATAGTCCGTTTGCGCGGCTTTGAGTTGCGCGGTATTCAATAAGTCTCCGCGCTGTAACGCCAGATGCCACTGGTAGAGGCCTTCCACAGTGCCAATCAATGAGCCAGCCCCAAGGACTTGCGATGGATCGTAAAAGTCAGCAGGGCGGTGACCCGCACCATGAGCAATATAGCCGTTCACATAACCGGGGTAAATACGGCTCGCTTCGTGTGGCCAAATTGCATCAAGGCCTGCGGCATCAAGCAAGTGCTCCTGAATATAAGCGTTAAACGACTGCCCGCTCACTTGCTGGACGATATCGGCGAGCAGGAAGTAACCGGAATTACTGTAATCCCAAGCTGCGCCAGCTGGAAAGCGGGTGGGGAGCTGGCAATACAGCGCATGAATTTCACTACTTTGTGCTGGTAACCGCGCTTGTTCGCGCCATGCGGGCAACTCGAGGTAGTTAACAATACCGGAGGTATGCGTAAGCAAATGTTCAACCGTGATATCAGTCGGCACGGCGCAGCTGTCCGGTAAATAGTGCGCAGCAGGATCGTGCAATGTCAGTTTGCCTTGCTCCACGAGTTGTAGAATCGCAACGGCAGTGAACTGCTTTGCAACCGAACCGATTTGAAAACTGTGATTGATTTGCATCGGTACCGCAAGTTCAAGGCTGGCATAACCAAGGGCCGAATGAAGTAACACCTCACCGTCTTTTACCGCGTATACAATCGCGCCGGGAACGGACTCGGGAATACTGGCTTCAACGATATGCAGCAATTCAGGCCGGGCAGACTGATGTACCTGCTGCGTCCGATTCTGAATTTCGGCCGTATGGGAAACCGCAATGAGTTTAAGTGCGAGTAAGCTCAGGCCAAGGAATCCAAATGCACCGAGCCAAGTTTTGTAGAGTTTCATTGTCTTTCTCTTCTGGTTTGTAATCATAACCAGCAGAAAGCAATTTTTGTGCCAACTTTTATCTATTTGATATTGTTAGATAAATAAGTTTGGGCGGACAGGGCTGGTTGGTAAAAACCACGATTTATTACGGGAAACTATGACTTTTTTGGTTAGGCTTCGGCACTGGCTAATCGCTGCCGAAAGATCGTCGCCAGTTCGGCGCCACTGCCGGTCATTAAGTCCGCTACGGTGTAGTCATGGAGGTACTGATAAAACTCTTCTTTGCCACGTAAAATCAAGCCGCGCAGCTTGCAGGCTGGTACAGCAACACAATAACTGCTGTAACAATCAATCCAAGGTTCGTCGCCTTCAAGTTGGCGGATGACATAGTCGAGGTGAATCTCACTCGGTGTTTTCGACAAGCTAAAACCACCGTTCTTTCCCCGTTTTGTGGTAATCAGCTCAAGTTGGCCTAAGTGATGCACGACTTTATTGACGTGGTTAGCGGACAGGTCGAAAACGTCGCAGATCTCGCGAATGGTGGTGAGCTTATTGTCATTGCGACTGGCTAGATACATCAGTATTCGCAAGCCGTAGTCGGTATATTTTTTTAGCTGCATGAGCACACACGCCTTTCTTCGGTTAGGTCCATTCATAAATGCGGAAGCGCATTTTAATCATACCCTAGTGGCGAGAGGGAAAGAAATAATTCGCGAAACATTGATCTTGATTAAAGATACATTAATAATACGACTTATAAAACATGCAGAAGGAATGTATCTTATGACAGGTCAACGACTGCTGCGCGCTGCGAATACCTCGATGGGTGTAACCTTTGGACTTTTCTGCGGTGCCGCATTTATGGCATGGGGTATGGAAGGGGCGTTTACGCTCATGACAACGGCAATATTGCACTTGTCACAGATCGTGCTCGCCGGTTTATTCAAACTTTCCTACGTCTTTCGCCTGATCGCTCAGAGCCAATTAGGCCAGCGTTTGCGTTGACAACGATGCATTTATGACAGCAAAAGTGTGGGGCTTACGTGGACAAAAAAGCGGATTTTCTCAAGAACCATGCCGATCCAGTAACCTGTTTTGACCAGTTGCGCGAACAGCCATGTCCAGTTCAGGTCAATAACCAACATTGGCCGCTGATGCGTCACCAAGACGTGGTCACCGCGCTGCTGGATCCTGACACGTTTAGCAACCAAGTGTCGAGTCACTTACACATTCCGAACGGCATGGATCCGCCGAAACATGGGCCGTATCGAGCAACTCTCGATCCGTTTTTTACGGCGGAGCGCATGGCTGAATTTCAACCGATTGCGACCGCGATTGCACGCAATGTCCTCAGCACGCTTCCGCGGGCGAGCAATGTCGATGTCATGAAGTGCTGGGCGACGCCGTATGCGGTGCAAATTCTAGCTGCGTTTATGGGCTGGCCGCGACGGTATCAACGACCGCTTGTGGATTGGATCAAAGCCCAGCAACGTGCGACCCATGACCAAGATCGTCGAGCCTTGCAACGGTTAGCGAACACGTTTGACAGCACCATTCGAGAAATAATTGGTTTGCGGAAAAACTCCGGTCATTATCAGGATGTCACCGCTGAATTGTGCCAGCTGAAGGTGAATGGTCGACCGCTCGACGACGAAGAAATTATCAGTATTATTCGTAATTGGACGGTCGGAGAGCTAGGCACGATCGCCGCAGCGATGGGTTCATTAGTGGTGTTCTTGGCGAAGCATCCGAATTTGCAGACTATGCTCCGCAGCCGTACGGATTTGATTGATTACAGTGTGGATGAGATTCTGCGCATTGACGCGCCGCTGTTAAGTCAACGGCGACGGACGACCTGTCCGGTGCACATTGGCGGCGACGATTTAGATCAAGACACCGAAGTGACGATTCTCTGGAGTGCCGCTAATCGTGATCCGCGCGTGTTTCAGCAGCCGACGCAGTTTCGTTTTGACCGCGAACCAGAGCTCAGTTTGCTCTATGGCAAGGGTATTCATCGTTGCCCCGGTGAGCCTTTTGCACGTTTAGTAATGAATACCTTTGTACAGGAAATGTTGAGCATGTATCCGGCGATTGATTTGGCGGTGACCAAGCCATTGCGGGCAAAATTCCCCAGTGGTGGTTATGAGAAAGCTTACATTCACAACCCATCGTTAAAAAAGCGTCGGCGTTAATGATCGAGTGCGTCTTTAAGATAATCCACTAAATGCCTGACTTTGGCCGAGAGATGACGGTTTTGCGGATACACCGCCCAAATCCCTTCGTTTGGCATTTGTAATTCATCGAGGACTGACACCAGTCGTCTCTGCGCAATTTCTTGATGAACGTAATAGTCAGGTAGTTGCACAAAACCCAACCCCATCAAGGCTGCTTCCAATAAGAAGGGGCCGCTATTGCAGTGCACGCGCCCTTGCGGCCGAAATTGAATGGCGTTGCCGTCACTTGTTTGTAACCGCCAGTAATCGACACTCCCACGTAAGCACTGGCTTGCTGTTAGATCGCTCACGTGTAGCGGTCGCCCATGTTGCTCGATGTAGGCGGGGGAGGCGACGATAAACTGCCGGCGTGAACCCAGCCGGCGAGCAATCAAGGATGAACTTTCCAAGGTGCCCAGTCGTATGGCTAAGTCGAAGCCACCTTGAATTAAGTCGAGCTTGCTGTTGGTGAGTTGCAAATCGAGCTCGACCTCTGGGTTACTGAGCAGAAATTGATTCAAGAGCGGAGCGAGCTTGGTCTCACCAAAGTAAACAGGCGCGGTGACTTTGAGTATGCCACGTGGTGTTTGCTTCAATGACGACAAGGCTTGATTTGCTTGCTCTAAACTTTCGACGAGGTGGCGACAGTGGACGAGGTAGAGTTTACCTTCTTCCGTGAGGCTGACACGACGGGTACTGCGATACAGCAGTTTTAATGCCAGGCGTGACTCGAGCTCAGCGATATTACGCGAGACTTGCGCGACGGAAATGTGTAAGTGCTTCGCCGCATCGGTAAAGCTGCCGTGCTCAGCAACAGCAACAAATTCGCTGATTCCTAACCATTGTTTCATTGAGACTCTAATTATTGCATAGATGAAAAAGTAAATTGTAAATAGAGCTATTCACAAAGTAAACGAAATAATTACAATGGGCTACACTTAGAATTTTCCGCACAGACGCAACAAGGGGTGCAACCATGGCAACAATGAAAACACGCGCTGCAGTCGCATGGGCAGCTGGGAAGCCACTGACCATCGAAGAAGTCGACTTGGAACTACCGAAAAAAGGTGAGGTACTGGTTCGGATCATCGCCTCGGGTGTGTGTCATACCGACGCCTATACCTTATCGGGTGCGGACCCCGAAGGCATTTTTCCGGCGATTCTTGGCCATGAAGGTGCTGGTGTTGTTGAAGCCGTTGGTGAAGGTGTCACCTCTGTCGCTGTCGGCGATCATGTGATTCCATTGTACACGCCAGAATGTGGCACCTGTAAATTCTGCACCTCGGGAAAAACGAATTTATGTCAGGCGATACGTGCTACCCAAGGTAAAGGCCTCATGCCTGACGGCACTAGCCGGTTCTCGAAAGACGGCCAGCCGATCTTCCACTATATGGGCACTTCGACCTTTGCTGAGCATACGGTGGTTCCGGAGATTGCCTTAGCAAAAATTTCCAAAGACGCACCACTTGAAAAAGTATGTTTACTCGGCTGCGGTGTAACCACCGGTATGGGGGCGGTAAAAAATACTGCGAAAGTGCAAGAAGGCGATACGGTTGCTGTGTTTGGCTTAGGCGGCATTGGTTTGTCGGTGATCATTGGCGCAGTGATGGCCAAAGCAGGCCGAATTATTGCCATTGATATTAACGAAGACAAGTTTGATATCGCCAAAAAGCTCGGTGCAACGGATGTGGTCAATCCGAACAACTTCGACAAGCCGATTCAAGAGGTCATTGTCGAAATGACCGACGGTGGTGTTGATTACTCATTTGAGTGCATTGGTAATGTCAAAGTGATGCGCGCTGCATTGGAGTGTGCGCATAAAGGTTGGGGTGAATCGGTCATTATCGGTGTCGCTGGCGCCGGTGAAGAAATTAGCACACGTCCGTTCCAACTCGTGACGGGTCGCGTGTGGCGCGGTAGTGCATTTGGTGGCGTTAAAGGTCGTTCACAGTTGCCGGATTATGTGCAACGGTATTTGGACGGTGAGTTCGAGCTTGATACGTTTATTACGCATACCATGCCGTTGGAGCAAATCAACGAAGCATTTGATCTCATGCATGAAGGTAAATCGATTCGTAGTGTCATTCACTTTTAAGTGCAGGAGCCGAAATGAGTATCAGTGTAAAGGAAGAGAAGAAAGTTTTCGGTGGTCGTCAAATTCGCTATGAGCATGCGTCACGTGTGCTCAGCTGTACCATGCAGTTCTCGGTGTTCTTGCCACCGCAGGCAGAGCAAGGATCTGTGCCAGCAGTGTATTGGTTGTCGGGGTTAACCTGTACCGATGAAAACTTTTCCAGCAAAGCGGGCGCGCAACGGGTTGCTGCAGAGCTTGGCTTGGCCTTGATTATTCCCGATACCAGCCCACGTGGCGACGATGTGCCCGATGACGCTGACGGGGCTTATGACTTTGGTAAAGGTGCAGGCTTTTATGTCAATGCAACGCAGGCACCTTGGCAGCAGCATTATCGGATGTATGATTACATTGTCGAGGAACTGCCTGGCTTGGTGGAAGCCAATTTGCCGGTAACGGAAGAGCGGGCAATTAGTGGGCATTCGATGGGTGGGCATGGTGCCTTAGTGATTGGCCTCCGCAATGCCGACCGCTACGCGTCAATTTCCGCGTTTTCACCGATTGTTCATCCGATTGCGGTTCCTTGGGGGAAAAAGGCGTTCAGCGGGTATTTAGGCAGCGACGAAAGCACGTGGCGTGACTATGACGCCACGTTGTTGCTAGCAGCTAGCGAAGGTAAAAACGTGCCCCCGATCTTGATTGATCAAGGGGATGCCGATAACTTTCTCGCCGAACAGTTGCGCACTGAGTTCTTTGTGGAAGCCAACGAGAGCGTTGGTGCTGGCGCGAAGGTGCGTATGCAACCCGGTTACGACCATAGCTATTATTTCATTGCGACCTTCATTGAAGATCATTTGCGCTTTCACGCCAGTAATTTGCGTTAATTGAAAAAGAAAGGCGAAAATTTCAGCAATCAAGCCGGTAGGGGGAGTTTGAAGTGAAAAAACACTTGCACCGCTGCCGGCAAATTACTAATATAGCGCCCGTTCGCAGCAGCGAACTTCATTTCTAAAAAGTGCGTCCGTAGCTCAGTTGGTTAGAGCACCACCTTGACATGGTGGGGGTCGGTAGTTCGAGTCTACTCGGACGCACCAATTTTCCTTCCGTTCCTCTATTTAAAGCATTCATTGTTATATAACTGCCATTGTTGCAGTGTTTTTCGTGCGTGAAAAAAAAACTACGTGGCTATTCGCCACGTAGTTGTTGATATAAAGATTCACCGCGCGAGTGTTTAGGCGCAGGGATGGCGAGGTAGTCAGCGACGGTCGGCGCCATGTCGATCAAACGTGAGCCCGGAATCCGATTGGCTGGGAAGTGTTGGCCGTAAGCACAAGTAACGGTATACATGTCAGGATTAGTCGAGGCATGCGAATGCCCGGCAGAAATACGCCCGTTAACATCAATTGCGGAGGCACCGGTGACGCTGCGACTTGGTGCATAACCTTGAACGGTATCCCAATAGACGTCACCACCGGCTGCACCGCCAATGCCAAGCTCTGGGTGTTCGCTGGCGATATACACACGCTCGATAACCCGATTTCCGTCGCCGTCACGCAAATTTTCGAGCGCGGCAACGATGCGGTCAATGACGTTAGCTTTATCTTCTTCTGCGACTATCCCTCGGCGCCACTCTTGGGTGTTGACGGTAATCCAAGAGGCATTGGGCGAAACCGCCAGCGAGCGGCTTAAATCAACCATGCCGTTGTCATCGAGAAACTGTAAGCCTGCTTCTTGCAACAACACATTCGGTAAGAAACTCTGCCAGCTTGGACGCATACCGTGATCGCCACCGACGAAAAGAGCGCTTTCTGGACCTTGGGTAAGTTGCATTAAGTGTTGCAGACGCAAGTCAACCAATTGCCAAGTGCGAGTGCGTAAGTCGCGCGCACGTGCGGCTACGTCGGGATTATAGTAGGGTGACTCGGCGGCCATATAGCCGGAAATGGTGTGGTCAATGGAGTCACCCATCGGGAAATAATCGACTAAGAGATCGACACCAAGTTCATTCCAAAAGAACGCAGACCCTTTATTGAAAAGACGGGTGGCAAGTTCTGCGGTTTCTAAATAGCGTGCTTCGGCGGTACCGTCACCGTTCTCAAATAAAGGTGCGCCAAAACCGCCACGGCTATAGAGTCGCGTCGATGAATTACCAAACCAACCACGCACTTGGGCATTGTATTGTGCCAGTTGTTCTTGATTATTGATGTCCATAACAAGCATGGCAGGGTGATAGAGTAAGAAATCAGAACCATCGGCTGCCGCGGTGAACAGACGTAAGCGCAAGAAAGTCTCGCCCTGTGCCGTCGTTACTGCTAACGGCTCTGAGAAGTAACGGGCAAGTTCGCGTCCTTGCGGCGGAGTGTCTTCAACCGGGTGCGCAACCGCGACAATCGCGCCGGCGCCATCTGGACTGGTGTTAACGGCAATGCGGTCGTATTGTTCATCACCATAAAAAACGCCGTAGAAAGTGCCGGCACGATTCTGCCAACGGAAATAGCGTGGTGAGACATGTGTATCATCGATGCCTAATGCGCTGGGGTTCTCCCACCGACTATCCGTCAACCACTCGACGTCATCTGCACGCAATGCAGCATCGAAATTAACTTGAATGTTGTAACCGTTCATGACGGTGAGGTTGTTTTGTTCATAGGCAGCTGAAATACGAGCTTGGTCGGCTAAAGCTTGCGCGCTGGGCTGACCGACGCGTGCAGGAAACCCCGGAACTTGCGGAGCTTGGGTGACATGATGACCGCCAGCAGAGCGTCCATTTAAAGCGGCAGTGGCCCAAATGGGTTCGGCTGCGGAATTCGTACTTTCATAGCCGGACACTAGGTTCATTACGGTGTTTTGGTCACGCGGTAAACGATGTGCAGTGTTACCCGTAATTTGACTGACATCGCCAAAAGTACCTGTCCACAGCGCCGAATGGCCTGCGGCGGTGACCGATGGAAAAGTTGGCTGGGCAAATTCTGTGCAAGCACCGTGCTCAAAGAGTCGATAAAAGTTCGGTACTTCGTCTCGGGTAAGACTGTTCTTGAGAATGGCTTCATTGAGCGAGTCGATACTGACCAGAAGTGCTCGGCGTTCCTCAGCAGGCACTGGCGTCTTGACTTGCTGAGTTTGATCGGCCGCAGCACAGCCGACTAATCCAGCCAGTGCAAGGGCACCAAGCAGAGTTTTGTACTTTTGCACAGACGGAAAAGAAAAAGATTCACGAAACATAACAACAGACCTAAGCGATAGACAATGCGGCAAGATTACCAGATCCCTGTGACTTTCGCATTACATGGTCAGATGAGCTAGTATCAATGCCCCATTTACTGCGGTTAATGACGGCTTTATTGAATGTCTTAAACGTTAGGTCATTGCAACGTGTCGAGGTGGTCACGCACCAGCTGCGACAAATCGAGCGCATCTTCGGCTGTCGGCTTAGCTAAGTAATATCCTTGAATACGATCCGCGCCAAGCGCTTGAACGAGCTGCAAGGTTTCGAGGTCTTCGACACCTTCGGCAACCACATCAAGTCCAAGTTCCTTGGCCAACGCAATCGTGGAGCGGACAATCGTTTGTGCGCGTTGCTTCTTTTTCAGAGCCGCAATAAAACTGCGGTCGATTTTAACCTCTTGTATGGCTAAATCGTTTAAATAGGACAGCGACGAGTAGCCAGTGCCGAAATCGTCAACGGCTACTTGCACCCCAAGTTGTCGCAACGCTTTAATACAATGTTGGGCTTGGCCTGAGTCTTCAAAAATGCCTGTTTCAGTGACTTCTAACACGATTCGCGAGGTGTCGAAATCTTGTAATTTATGTTGCAAAAAAGGCAGAAAATCTTCGTCAACCAAGTCGCGGGTTGTGACGTTCACGCTGACCTGCAAGTCAGTGTTGTGGCGTTTAAGCATGGCGATCGCTTCGGCGATGACCCAACGCGTGATCTTACCAATAACACCGGATTCTTCGAAGATGGGAATGAATTTCAGGGGCTGCAAGAGTCCAAGCTCTGGATGGTGCCAACGAATGAGCGCTTCGACGTGAGTAATGGTGTTGGTACGTAAATCAAGCTGGGGCTGATAATGCAATACAAACTGGCTGCATTGGACCCGCTGAAAATCATTCAATAACCGAAGGTTTAAGCTATCGGGCTCGATGTCGGGCGAGTACGAACCTAAGGCAATATTCTTCTTGCGGGCGTGTGCTAGGCCGGTCATGGCGCGACGTATCAGCTCGTTGGCGTCGAGGTTGACAGTGGTGCGCGAAGGGTAGCTCGAGACACCGAACGCAAGCTGTGGCTCGATACCGTTGGCATCAGCAAGCTGCCGTTCCTCGAGATCTTTAACTAAGGCTTCAACGGGTGCAGCCCCGCCATAAATCATGCCGAAAAGACCACTACCAAAGTGCGCAACAACCGAGTCGGGTATCGTTTCTAGAATACGTGCGACCGCTTTAATCGTCCGTAACGAGGTTATATAACCTAAGGTAATACCGATGCGTTCAACGTTAACCACGCTCAGGGTTATGACGGTAAAGTCATTGGTTGCAGCATGTGGCGTTTGCTGTAGTCGTTCTTCGAGTTTTTCAAAAAACGACGTACGGTTGAATAAGCCGGTCGCTGAATCGTGGGCAGCGGTATAACTGAGTCTTTCTTGCAGCTGCTGACTTTTTTTAAGTTCCTGCGACAAAGCTCGCGTGCGTTCATTTACCCGTTGACGTAAGGACCATGACCACAGAATAAAAATGACAGCAAGTAGTGCGATCGCCACGAACAACCAAATGACGTATTGCAAATGATCCCAGGTTGAATGCGGCTTCGACTCGATTTCTGACGCCCATTTTTGATAAACGTCACGATAGGAGCCGTCGACAACGATGTTTGCCAGTTGCGTATTCAGACGATCGAGTAGCGTCGTATTGCCTTTGCGGACGGCAAAGACATAGGCTTGCGGCCAAAACGGGGGGCTCGTGACTTGCACCGGCAAACGATAAATTTGGGCCAGATGGTTGGAGGTGATGGTGACTTCAATACACGCGTCGGCTTCTTGATTGGCGACCAATTGCAGGCAGGTTAATTCATGTTCAACAATAATGGCATTAACAGGCACCGGTAGTGTGTCGATTTCGCCATAAGCAAACGAATCACGAACAAAGGCTACACGTTGATTTTCAAGTTGCTCTAATGAACCGAACTGCGGGCCGGATCGATGGGAAAAGATACTATGGGCGACATAATAAAAGGGTGTGGTGAAGTCGTAGAGCTCACTGCGCGCGTTCGATGCGATTAAGGCAATGACGTCTGCGTCCTGGCTCAGTACCGATTGCTGTGCTGCATGCCAAGATTGTAGGGTGAATTCAACCGAGTCGCCGGTACTAGCGGCCATCGCTCGCACTAAGTCGCTAATGTAGCCTTCGGCTTGGCCTTGATTATTCAGTGATTCAAGTGGTGGATAATATTGTGAGCCGGCGTAGCGGATGGTGCCGGTTTCCGATGCTTGTGCGTTAGCGCCTGCACACCCAAGGGTGACAGCGAACAGAACGACAGATGTTAAACCCGTTCGAGATACCACACGGACACCCTCTCCCGCAGTCAACGAATACCATAGTTGTACTGTAGCACTAGAATTCGGAATTCACCTATTCATCAGTGAATAATGTGTCAATCGAGGTAACAATTTGATCGCGGCCGTTATTTTTGCCGTGATACAGGGCGCGATCTGCTCGAATCAAGACATCACTGGTATCGATATCATCGACTGCAACCTCGGTTACACCTATGGTTGTAGAAATCGATAGCGGCTCATCGTCGAACCGAAACTTGAGTTGGCGAACCCCTGCAAGAATATGATTCAGCGTCGGTAAAGCTTGATTCACTGTGGTGTCGAACATGAGAACAACGAACTCCTCACCACCGGTTCGCGCGACGACATCGCTCGGACGAACAGACTCTTTTAGAAAACTCGCAAGCGCTTTCAAAACTTCATCGCCAGCATCATGACCGTAGGTGTCGTTAATCGCTTTAAAGTGATCAAGGTCGAGTAGGGCCAAAACCCCAGGATTTTCCGCTTTCTTACTTGTTGGCGGCGTACTGATCACCTCGCGTAAGCGCTCAAGTAAGTAACGTCTGTTATAGATCCGCGTCAGTTCATCGGTCTGAGAGAGCTCTGTCAGACGCGTTTCAATGGTTTTTCGGTCCGTGATGTTCTGCATCGTACCGACGAGCATGATGCGGCCGTTCAACTCCGATTGCGTGGCGCGTTCATGAACCCAAACGATGCCACCGTCAGGCCGAATGACGCGATGCTCAAAATCAAATTCGTCACCGTTGACGAGTGAAACCATTTGTTGGTCAAAAAATTCCAGGTCCTCTGGATGAACCAGGCTTCGAAATATCTCTACAGAAGGTTGCTGCTGTTGGTCGTCGAGACCTAAAATTCTATAGATTTTTGGGGACCAAAAGAGCTCTTCTACGGTTGGCGTGGCGGTCCAATAACCGAGGCGACCAATTTCTTGTGCACGTTCGAGGGTGACTTGTTGAGCGATGACTTGCTCTTCGATGTGCTTGTTGGCACTAATGTCGACGTGCATACCAATCACCCATTCGGGTTCGCCCGTTGGCGTGCGTGAGTAGACCCGGCCGGTGTCGCGCACCCAAATCCAGTGCCCATTTTTATGCCGCATACGCAGGTCACAGTGATAGATATTGTCGATATTGGCGAATACACGTTCAAATAATGCAGTGGTCTTGGCGAAATCGTCTTGATGGGAGTATCTTTGAAAAGTCGCGATGGAAATGGGCTCGAGTTCCGCAAGGGTATAACCCAACAACTGGGCCCACATTTCATTAAGAATGAGCTCGCCGGTTTGCACATTCCACTCCCAAGTAGCAGCGCCGGCACTGTGGAGAATGTCTTCGAGTCGTGCGAGTTTTTCTAGGGATGTATCGTTGGGCAATGGGGTTTTCCTTGATGCCGAAGTCGCTGACAGCAGTGGTTTCTACCATTCATATTAAGTGAAAATCGACTGTGCTGCAAAATTAATCATGCTGCGAAATTATGTTCATAAGTCGACATATTTTTCTGCGACAAACTATGACATAATTAACTCATCGCTGTGACAGAATGTCACACCTTATTGTTACATCGAGCGCTGCGCAAGCAAGGAGCCGAAAAGGAAATGGAACTTAGTTATTCAGTAGATTTTGAACGTATCTTTTACAAAAGCGACGCACCAGCGCTTTTGTTAGACCCTTCGTTGACGATTATTTGGTGTAACGAAGCTTATGAACGTTCTGTCGGGCGGCTACGATGCGAGCTTAAAGGTCGTTTTGTATTTGATGCTTTTCCAGTACCTTCGGCGGATCAGCAAAATCCACAGCGCGCATCGCTCGAACGTGTTCTTCATACCAAGCAGCAGGACCAAATTACGCAGTTACATTATGATTTGCTCAGTCAGCAAGCGCATGCCGACGCGCGCTATTGGCAAGTCATGAATACGCCGATTCTGAATGAAGAAGGTGACGTTGTTTATATTTTGAATCAACCGACCGACATCAGCGTATTGGTTAACCTGCAACACCGAGACACTGATTATGTTGCGCGGCTGAGCGAAAACGACGAATCAAGCTTCGAGCCAAACAAAAGCGCTATGCAGATTTTAGCCAAGGAGCGGTCACGCCTTCATGCATTGTTTCAGCAAGCTCCGGGTTTTATTTGTATTCTGCGCGGACGGTCGCACATTTATGAGATGGCTAATCAGTCCTATTTGGATTTAATTGGCCGTACGCAGATTATCGGCAAAACCGTCGCGGAAGTGCTTCCGGAAATCGTTAGCCAAGGCTTTATTAGTTTGCTCGACACTGTATATAAAACGGGAGAACCTTATATCGGTAAAGCCCTCCCGATCCAACTGCAGCGCCAAGGGAACCAGGCCCCTGAGTTTGTCTACCTCGATTTAGTCTATCAGCCGATCACGGATCATGAGAATCAGGTTACAGGCATTTTCGTCCAAGGTTATGATGTCACTGAAGCCCACACCTTGACTCAACAAATTCGTTATGAAGCCCTGCGCGATGGCTTAACGGGCCTATTTAATCGTCGTGAGATGATTAATTACAGTGCCATTTTAGAAGCGACAAAAGGCACACATGCGGTGCTTTATTTAGACTTAGATCATTTTAAAATTGTGAATGATCGTTGTGGTCATCATGCCGGCGATGAGCTCTTGGTGCAACTTGCGCGTCTGATGGAAACGGTCGAACACGAAGGACGACTCGCACGTGTCGGTGGTGATGAGTTTGTGGTTTTATTGCAGGACTGCTTGCCGATTACAGCTGTAAAGATTGCCGAGAGTTATTTACGCATTATTAATGACCATACCTTTATTTGGGAGTCACAGAAATATAGTGTCGGTGCGAGTATTGGCGTGGCGTTTTTTGGTGGTGAAACCGGCTATAATTTTGTCCAGGCGCTTTCCGCTGCAGATTCAGCGTGCTTTTTGGCAAAGGATAAGGGCCGTGGTCGTATCCAAATCGCGGATCCGACTGATTCAGATGTGAAGCAGCAAATTAATGACATGGACTGGGTAAACCGGTTGAAAATCGCGATGCGCGACGATCGGATTATCCTGTTTGGACAAAAAATCGTTGCTTTGAATGAGCCGGATAAACTTTTGCATAAAGAAGTTCTCAGTCGACTTCAAGACGAGAATGGTGAGTTCATTGCGCCCGGCGCATTTATTATTGCAGCTGAACGTTATGGCCTAATAGAGCAGCTCGATCGGCACATTTTAAATAAAGTTTTTCAACGCTTAAATGACGCCGATGTTGCGCAGCCGCGATTGTTTGTGAATGTGTCTGGGATTACGTTGAGTAATCCGAGTTTCGTGCAATATATAGATAGAATGCTCGATCTCTATCCCAATGTTGACACCGACAAATTGTGCATTGAAGTCACTGAAACTGCAGCAGTCACTAATATTCAACGCACCGCTGCGATGATGACGAAAATTCGAGAACGCGGTATCGAATTTGCTCTCGACGATTTCGGTAGCGGCGTGGCAACGTTCAGCTACTTGGATAAACTTCCTATTCGTTATGTCAAAATTGACGGCGAGTTCATTCAAAATGTACAGGACAACCCGGTTAGCCAAGCGATTGTTTCGACGATAAAGAATATAGCCGACGTCATGGATTTAGTGACCATTGCTGAACGAATTGAAGAGGCGGCAATGCTTGAGCACTTGCATTCGCTTGGGATTGACCTCGGGCAGGGCTACGCCATTCATCGACCGGAACCGCTGTAACTTGGGTTGCAGTGTTTTTGGCGTGATTGAGACTTTACAACCGCATCAAAATAAACCACACTGAGTTTCGAATCATTCGAAGAGTGGCCACGGACGATGCTAGATTCAGTTTCATTTGCGCAAAAACAGCGCCTTGCTTATATCGATTTTTGCCTGCTATTTCGCGGTTCAATTTATCGCAACGACTTGATTAACCGTTTTGAGGTAGGGCTTTCTGCCGGTTCTCGCGATTTTAATTTGTACAAGCAACTAGCGCCGCAGAACCTCCGTTATGACCAACAGCAAAAACGCTACTTTCAAACCGACGCGTTTAAGCCGCTGTTTCAACATGATCCGCAACGCACGCTGGTCAAACTCGCCAATGATATTTCCGATGGTTTTGATGCCATTGGCGATATTCATTTTCCGGTTGAAGCGCCGTCGCGTCTGAATGTCCCCGATTTATTTGTGGTGGCGCGCCTCGTGCAGGCGATTTTAAATCAGAAAGCGATTGAAGCGACTTATACCTCCCTTAGCAGTGGCAATTCGGTCAAACAGTTAGTACCGCATGCGATTGTCGACAACGGTTTACGTTGGCATTTGCGGGCGTTTGATCGTGTGTCGCAAAGTTATCGTGATTTTGTGCTGACCCGAATTGAAAAAGTGAACATTTGCGGCACTGCCGAAGACTTTGAAGGCGCAGAAAATGACCATGAATGGCAGCGGATGATTCCATTGCAGCTGGTGCCACACCCGCACAATATCAAACACAAATGCGCCATTGAGCGTGATTACGGCATGAAAAACGGCGTACTAACCGTTGAAGTTAGAGCCGCTATGGCGGGTTATTTGTTGCGACGTTGGAACGTCGACTGCACTGAAGATGCCGATTTGCGCGGTCCAGAGTATCAGTTGTGGCTGCGCAACCGCGTCACCTTGGTGGATACCCCGAATCTGGCGATTGCGCCGGGGTATGGGTGACCTTCGATGAAACAGGGTAATCGCTATGCAGTACCGGGAGATGAAGGAATGTTTGAGCCGGGCTCAAATGAATTAGTTCTAAAGAACTTTCTAGGTATTGTTGATCCAAGCGAAATGAATTTGATCGAGACCGAGCTACTTGATGCTTTGTATATGCATGTGTTTGAAAACTTTCCTGAGAAGATAACGTTTTCAACGATATCTCATTGGCACAAAATGTGGCTGGGTAATGTCTATTCTTGGGCAGGTGAGTTACGAACTGTAAATATGTCAAAGCCTGACATAGATTTCGCAACTCCAAGTCAAATTCAACGACTAGCAGAAAATTTTGAAACATTACTAAGAGAGTTTCAGCATTTGCCAGAGTTGAGCGATCCTGAGCTTTTTTCATTTCTCAGCAAGTTACATGTGGAGTTTATTTTGATTCATCCATTTCGAGAGGGAAATGGACGAATTTCCCGTTTGCTGCTTGATGTCATGTCAGTAAAATCAGGGCTTGAGCCCTTAGACTACAGCTTATGGGATGAACACAAAGAATTTTACTTTAAAGCAATTCAAGCAGGACGTGATGGCGAACTTATGCATCTTGAGCGCCTTGTTCGAGACGTTATTCTGGGGCAAGGAAGTTCTACATCGCAAGGGTGACTTTTTTTGAGCTTTTATCTGAAGCTTTTAAACGCTTTTCGATAAGCTCGATCTTTTCACCTGTCTCAATGGCACTTGAACTGGCAACCGAACGAATGATTCGGCTTCTTGTGACTTTAATCGGTTGGTTTGGTAACTTCCGGTTCATGAGTAGGCCCCACAAGAAAGAGTGCGCATTTAGGTTGTTATTATAGCAGGCGGGAGCATAAAGAGGAATCTTGTCGAGCCTTAGAAACAGATGATTAGCTCCAAAAGCCGCAATTGTTGAATCATTTATGGTGTCATTAAGACAAGGAAGAAGGACATGAAAACACAAAGTATAAAATTGTTCACCAGCGCAGATGGAAAGGCGCAGCTAGAAGTGGCGCTTGAACAGGAAACTGTATGGTTGAGCCAAGACCAGATGGCAGAGCTATTTGGTAAAGCAAATTCGACGGTGAATGAACATATTAAGAACATCTTCATTGAGAAAGAGCTCGATGAATCCGATGTTATGAAGAAATTCGGAAATTCCGAATTTGCTAAGAAGCCTACCAATTTTTATGACCTTGACGTCATTATTTCCGTCGGCTATCGCGTGAAATCACAACGTGGTGTGCAGTTCAGAAAGTGGACGACACAAACCTTAAAAGACCACTTAATTCAGGTCTGCACCCACAATCAACGCCGGCTTGAAGAGCGCGGTATTGAATTTCAGCAAGCGTTGGATTTGGCAACTAGCGATCTTGTATGTCATTAGTCAGACTACTTCGCAAACAGCATGTGGTAGGAAAACTCAGAACTATTCTGATACCGGGTTGCCTGTTATGGTGTCGGTATCCCCAATCTTAATGAGCAGGTGTTATGCAAGACTTGGATCGAAAAGCGCATTGGCAGCGGGTTTATGATAATAAGGACGAGTCGGAGGTCAGTTGGTTTCAAACTGAGCCAACGGTGTCGCTTGAACTTATTGCGAACTGTCAGCTGACGGCAAATCAGCCAGTCATTGACGTCGGTGGTGGCGCTTCAGTGCTGGTGGATCGCATGTTGGCGTTGGGGTACCGCAACCTAACGGTGTTGGATATTTCTTCTGCTGCGCTGGCTAAGACGCAAGCTCGATTGGCGGTCCAGAAAAGTGCAGCGGTTTGCCGGTTGTGCAGTATGATGCCACAACGATCTCGGCTGAGCTCGGTAACGAATTTGAATTAGTAGAAGAACGTTACGAAGAACATATGACGCCAGCTCAGAATGTCCAAACGTTTGTCTATTTTCACTTTATTCGGCGCTAACTTGGAGGTTGTCATGAACAAAGTCGTCACTGCTAACGACGTTCTCGATTTTTGGTTTAACGAGCTGTCGCAGGCGCAATGGTTCAGCAAAGACGACGCGCTTGATCGAACTATAAGCCAGCGTTTTCAGGCAACGCTAAGCGCTGCTGCGCATTGTGAGTTATTTGATTGGCGGGACACAGCGACAGGGCGTTTGGCGGAAATTATTGTGCTCGACCAGTTCTCTCGCAACATCTATCGCGACCGCCCAGACGCTTTCGCGAACGACGCATTAGCACTGGCATTGGCACAAGAAGCGGTGCGGTTAGGCCTTGATCGCGAGCTATCTAGCACACAGAAAGCGTTTCTTTATATGCCGTATATGCACAGTGAGTCGCTAATCATTCATGATCTTGCCTTGCGACTTTACGACCAACCCGGCCTTGAATCTAACCTAGAGTTTGAAATTAAACATCGCGATATTATCGTGCGCTTTGGCCGCTACCCACACCGAAATGCTGTATTGGGTCGTGAGTCAAGCACTGAAGAAGTCGCGTTTTTAAAGCAACCCGGGTCGTCGTTTTAGTTGTTCGTGTTTTCACGTAACCAAAATGCGAGTGAGGCTTTGTCAGTGATTTCGAGTTTTTGATAAACCCGGGCCAGATGAGTCCGTACGGTGGTCGGCGATATTTCGAGGAGTTTAGCGACTTCTTTATGGGTGTGTCCGCTCACGTAGGCCCAAGCAACTTCGTGTTCACGTGTACTCAAATGGACTTGCGGTGCGATACCGGCACGTACCAATAAACGATTGTTAAATGTTTGGGCGTTAAGAACAATGTGACGACCTCGATAGCTTCCGGTTTGCCAAAGCGATTGGGTCACATGTTTTGGTAATTTATGTTCTGCCCAGCGTCCCCATTCTTGCACAACCAAAGCGCGAAAATCGGTTAGTGCAGCATTTAATATTCCGCCTCGATCCATTAAAGCAGCGGGGGTGCGAAGTGCTCGCAAGTGGTGCAGATCATTATGCCGTGCAGCGAGAAAAATATGCTGTGTAATGATGTTCTTTAAAACACACTCTTCCTTGGTATATCGATGTTTTTCTTGGTCGCGCGCTAGCGTAACAAATACGTGCAAGCCCGTTTTCTGATCGACTTCCATCGTCGACATCATTTGTTGTGCGTGGTATTGGCCCCAGTGTTGGCGAAACGCAATGGATTCTTTGAAGTTGGTTACCGACTCAGTTGTCCACGTTTGACCGGTGTTGCCAATTACTAAATTGGCAAAAGGATCGATGTGTTTAACAGGCTCCCAAGTATTAAATAGTGTGTTCACTTGGTCTAAAATCGTTGCGTGATGGAGTTGTCTGTGGCGACCATCACCCGCCCCCCAGATCGCAAAATCGAAGTCAATATAACGGCGGACTTCTTTCAATGTCCATTGTTGAAAGTCTTGTGATGACAGATACATACTGGCGTCATGAAGGTCCAGAATAAACTGATCAAGCCGTTGTTTTTGTATAGTCATTATTGCACCTCCCTGTTTGTTTCGTATTCACTTGTTGAATAATTGTAGTGCAAATGGAGGATAAAATCTTCCCGGATTGTTATTTATGGTAGCTGAGTAAGGTTTCAATGATGATCCGTTGTGTAGCGATAGGCGGCACGATGCAGGAGAGGAAGACACAGTCATGAAAAATTTAATACTAATATGCGCTGTTTTTGCGACGGCGCTCATCGGTTCCAACGCGACAGCAAGTGATAATGGCCAAGCATTTCTGATTGAAGATGGAGCACATATTCACGTCGAGTTTCGTGCACCAAACATGTTGCGTATCAGTGATAGTTCGGGAGACGGCTATATGCTTATGCGTGATAATAAGCTTTACATTGTCGTTGATGATGCGGAACAAGTGATGGTTCTAGACGTTGTTGCGGCCGCTGCGGCATACGGCGATGCGTTTGCCCAGGACACCGTGTGGAATGAGGAAATCCGAGAGATCATCGATTTCAAGAAAACGAATAATCGTGAGAATATTGCGGGGATTCAGGGTGAAGAGTTCGTGATGACGTTTGTCGATGGCAATGGCGATAGACAGACGCAGTCGATGGTGATGAGCCGTGATGCCAAAGTGGTTGCTTTAACGCGAACAATGCATGAAATGAGTAAAATTCTATTGCGCGCGAGCGGTGGGGAATTACCTCAGAGTGTTGTTGCAATGGAACAACTTATTATTGATGAAGGTTGGGGTTTACTTAAACAAGGTACGGAGTTTCAACTAGCGATGATTACCGCCGATGCTCCGCAAGTCACTCGGTTCAACTTACCTGCAGAGCCGATGGCTTTGTCAGCAGCCGAGCATGGTAGCGGAGATACCAATGCGATGGAGCAGTTTTTGGCGCAAAAAGCTGAACGTCAGAAAAACCGCCAAAGCAGTAAAGTGGAACAAGCTGTCGATCGTGCAACTGACAGAGCACTTGACAAGGCGGTCGAAAGAACACTCGGCAGAATATTCAACTAAGGGATTCTGAATGTCGCAAGCACTACGACTTAACAGGGAGATGACAGGCATGAGTGATCGAAAAGTAGTTTTAGTCGCCAGTATGTTGGCGTTACTGACAGGCTGTTCCAATGCAGCAGAGGGTGTTGGCGAGGTAACTGCAGAGTTCGACGATGAGCGTTACCGTGGGATCACCCTCGGGGAAACGCGTGACCACCAAGCAAGCGCGACATGGAGTAGTTTTGGTCCTGTGACTATTTTAAACCTGCAAGCGCATGATCCGCAGGCTGAAAGCATGATGAAGAATGTTTTTACACTCGAGATCAGTGTCATGGAGGCCAGTAATTCGCCGCAAGTCAATAGTGCCTCTTTCAGTTATTGGCCCGAGGGGATGGGTCATAAATTTTATTCGAGTGAGGAAACGGCAGTAACAGTGACGTTAGAGACTTACCGCTTGGGTGAGAATGCACATGCAGTCGGTACCTTCAGTGGCCGTATGTGTGCGAAAGCGAGTTTTTACAGCGAAGCGGATACATCGGATTGCAAAGACGTCTCTGGAACGTTTGATACGCAGTTGCTGAAAGGTTCTTGATTGAATGGAGCGAGTTTGAACTCGAGCTGTTTTTCGATGCAGGTAAAACTAAACGTGGGCAGGTACGCTCACGTTTAGTTTTTTATGGCCGAGAACTCATCGAAGTTTGAGCAAGCGGCGCCCATCGCGAATGATCTCGTATAGCGCAATCCCAGCGACGAAAAGTACAACAACAAACACGCAGCGCTCGATGTTGACGGCACTAATTGCACCTTCCCACGTGGTTTCGCTAATACGCAAGATAGGTGTATTCAGCATCATCCAAAGCGCCATGGCGAGAAACGCACTGCTCACCCCAATATTGATCATGAGTAGGCGAGGGGTCCAGAGGCGGGTGCGCAGTTGCCATAAGCTACTCATTACGGCAATCGCGATTACCGGCGTAAACCACAGTAAAACCGTCCATACTTGCGCATTAAATATACTTTCAATACCGGGGCCCGGGCGAAGAATCGGGTACCAGATAACCAGTGCCAGAAAGAGGGTGGTCGCAAGGTCGGTGAAAATATCTTGCAAACGAATATGCTGCCAACCGTTGACCGCAGGTAGCAATTTCGCGGGGCTCCATGCGCAGGTCGCTGCCGGACTTTGTTTCTTGTTGTCTCGTGTCATGACAATAAAGCCAATCGTCACCCAGGTGAAGGCAAAATAACCCGCATTTAAGAAATGACTAGCTAAGGCTTTCATATATAACAGGAGTGTCATTTCGGTGCCGCTTAACCAACGTGTGGCAACTTCCAACGATGAGATGACAAAGAGAATACCAAGCACCATATAGAGTGTGTTCAGGTAGATGGGCATGAGTTCAACCGAGACTAGAGGTTTCGGTGGGCAGAATTCATGCGCGACTGAGCGCGGATGCCCCATGCTGATCAAGAGCTCACTGACTTGCGCTTCATTTAATTGACCATGCTGCGCTTCGAGCGCTTCAATTTTGTCCATAATATTGGCCTCTAACTCACGGCCAATATCGTCGCGTTTGCGAGATGGTAGTTCCCGTTTTACTGCTGCTATATAGCGTTCAACCATGTCCATCAGTCACTCTCCAATTCATTAGTCGGTCTGAGCAGGGGGCTAAGCGCAGTGTTTAACGCGCTCCACTCCTGCGTGAGTTGTTCCAGCCGCTCACTGCCAAGGGCGGATAGTTGGTAATAACGGCGTTCTCGACCACTTGCATGTTTCCACTCACTGTCCAATAGACCTTGATCGGCAAGTCGGCGAATGAGTGGGTACAACGTACCTTCGTCAATATCAATACCGGAGTCTTGCAATTGTTGGCGTAGCGAATAGCCGTAATGTGGGTCGCGCAATGAAGCAAGTACCGCCAATACCAACACACCACGGCGGAGTTCTAGCTTTAATTTGTCGCTCGGTGCAGTTGTCATTCTGTTTCCTTCTTTCGCTTCAATTTTTACTGTGTGATACATACTGTTTATCACACAGCAACTTGATACTAGGTGAGACACAGTAAAAGCGCAAGAAGAATTATGGAATTTTGCAAGCAGGAAGCAGAAATTCGCTAGAAAATGCTATAAAGCAGTCAGCATGACCTGATTCTTGCCGGTATTTTTTACTGCATAGAGCAACTTGTCGGCGTGTTTAAAGAGTTGACTAAGGCTGTGTTGTTTGGATGTGGCGAGGCCAATGCTGATGGTAACCTGAATACCGGCAACGCTTTCCGCCGAAACAGCTTCCCGCAGTCGCTCGGCATAGGCCTTGGCATGTTCTGCCGATTGCACTTGCGCGACAATGGCGAATTCCTCACCGCCTACTCGGGCGAGTGTATCGGTGTCCCTAACATTCGGTTTAAAGATGTTGGCGATGTCGCGAAGTACTCGATCACCAACATCGTGACCATAGCGGTCGTTGATGGCTTTGAAGTTATCGATATCCATCATGAAAAAGGCGTAGGGACGCTGTTGCCGTTGTGCATCACCAATTAAGATTTCGGCGTTCTCAATAAATGCGCGGCGATTCAATAGCCCAGTTAATTCATCGGTTCTGGCCAGATTCGAGAATACTTCTGCTTTATATTCGAGATGGTTACGCAGATTCACTAATTCCTGATAGAGCTCGTCGCGTTGTTTTGCAGCGGTGATGACCCAATGAATGAGTTCTGGAAATTCCGTCGTAATGCGCGCATTGACCAATACGGGTAAGCGCTCGCCATTCTCCTTTTCTATGGACAGTTGAATTTCGTCACATTGCTGTTTGCTCAGCAGTAATGGCATGACATAGGATTCCAGCATAATTCGTGATGCGTTGGTGAATATGGCGCTAATACTTGCTGAGCTGCCGGGTTGCAGTGGACACAAATCGTAGAAATGCTGATTCGCTGCAACGATGGTGCGCTCGTTACGTTTGGTCACCACCAGACCACAAGGAAATAGGTCAATGGCTGACTGTATGGTTGCGGCTACGTGTGGCACGCTGCTCGAAGCTCGTGGGTTGCGCCATTAGACTTTGCTGGCAAAAACTCATGGATCACCGCGGCGACCGTGTCGGGATGGCTCATATGCAAACAGTGACCTCGCGCTGGAACAACTTGAAGTTGGCTGTGCGGCATGTTTTCAGCCATATACTGACCGACAGTCACGGCGGCTAAAGAATCTTGGTCGCTTTGAATGAGGAGTGTCGGATGCTGGTTTCGCGGTAGTAGTGAGCGATGATCAGAAAAGAAGGTTGCTTTTGCAAACGTTTTCGCAGTGATCGGATTGGTGCTACAAAAGCTTTCGGAAAGCTCGGAGGTTAATGCGCCAGCTTCTGTACCGGTGACTAACGGTGCTAAATAGTTGGCCCAATCAATGTAGTTCTTATCCATTAAATCAAGCAGCTCTTGCAGATCGTCGTGCTCAAAGCCACCTTGATAGTCGTCGCCATCGTTTAGAAAACAGGGAGAAGGGCAGACCATCACAAGATTGGCAATCCGCTCGGGTATTTTCTGCGCGGCAATCAAACTAATCATGCCGCTAACGGAATGACCGACTAACGTCACCTTGTTTAAATCAAGTGCTTCACAGATATCAATGATGTCTTGCGCATAACCGTCAAGTTCGGCGTATTTTTTACTGCAGAACGCGCTGAGGTCACTGGTGTTTGCACCGACATAGTCAAACAAGACAAGCTGAAAACGCTGTGCTAATTCAGGAATCAAAAATCGCCACATCTGTTGATTACAACCGAAACCGTGAGCAAGCATCAACACCTCTGATCCTGTCCCGAGAACTTCGACGTTGTTTCTTTGAATAACGTTTGTCATGACTATATGTAAAATCCATCATTACATAAATTAATAGAAAGTGATGTATTAAACACTTTTTACAATTCTTCTTCAACTTTTTGAGAATAGTCTATAGTCGGGCTTGAGCCAACCTTTATATTTCTGTGGAATTGTGCGAGCTCGAATCGGGGATCTGTGATTGCGGTGTTGGGAAACTCCTCGCCCTGTCGAACGAGGAGTTGTGTTTCATGATGCGGATGGTTTCTTTGCGCTGTTGCGTTGGCCTGAATTCCCACGGGACGAATGTCCACGCTTATTGCCGCTGGTACGTTTCTTGTCTCCGCTCGCTTGAGGTTTACGCGGCGGGCGTTGCCCTTGCTTCGGCGCCGGTGTACTGCCATTCAAGGTAACGTCAGCAAAACCTTCAAGCTTGCAGCGCTCAATGGGTTGACCAATTAGCTTTTCAATCGCTTTCAGGGTTTTGAATTCTTCGTCCATAACCAGTGAAATTGCGTGACCGACTTGGCCTGCGCGACCAGTGCGGCCAATGCGGTGGACATAGTCTTCAGCAACTTGAGGTAAATCATAGTTGATCACATAGGGGAGCTTTTCGATATCAAGGCCACGGGCAGCTATGTCGGTGGCGACGAGCACTTGGACATTGCCAGATTTAAAGTCGGCGAGGGCTTTGGTTCGGGCGCCCTGACTTTTGTTTCCATGAATTGCAGCTGCCAAAAATCCTTCGTTGTCGAGTTGCTTCGCTAAGCGGTTGGCACCATGCTTGGTGCGCGAGAATACAATGACTTGTGGCAAATTTAGGTTGCGCAGAATTTGCATTAACATGCGCGGTTTTTGACTTTTGTCGGCTGCATACATGGTTTGTTCGATGCGCTCGGCGGTCGCATTTGGCGGTGCCACGGAGATTTCAACAGGGTTATTCACTAATCCTTTCGCGAGAGCCCGAATATCGTTGGAGAACGTTGCTGAAAACATCAGTGTTTGGCGCTTCGCGGGCAGAAATTTCATGATTCTCTTAATGTCATGAATAAAGCCCATGTCGAGCATGCGGTCGGCTTCGTCGAGTACCAGCATTTCGAGTTTCGGGAAACGAATTGCATTCTGCTGATAGAGATCTAATAGGCGTCCTGGAGTCGCCACCAGAATATCGACGCCTTTGCGCAGTTTCATCATCTGCGGGTTGATTTTTACCCCACCAAAGACAACGGCGTAATTCAACGGCAAATTCGCACCGTAGGTGGCAACACTTTCGCCAACTTGCGCGGCGAGTTCGCGCGTTGGTGTTAAAATCAGTACCCGAGCTGTGTTCGCCTGCGCTCGTTCGTTACCCTTGAGCATTTCTAAAATCGGTAAGGTGAAGCCTGCGGTTTTACCGGTTCCCGTCTGTGCTGCAGCCATGACGTCATGACCAGCTAAGACTGCGGGAATTGCTTGTTCTTGAATGGGAGTCGGTTCGGTATAACCTTGGCGTGTAAGAGCAGTAAGAATTTCAGGGGAAAGTCCGAGTTCAGAAAATGTCATGTATAAATGTGCAACTTAATAGTGATAAAGATGCTGCATTCTACCTTAGAACCGTGTTCGATGCAGTTAAATTTGCCGTTGACTAGATTTGCAAGCAAGCATGATTGGAAAAAGCGTATATGCTTAGGATGTGCGTTCTTTTATTAAGGACTGTCGTTTTATCATCGAAGGGGGTTTTTATGTCCGCGAAAAAATCTGAATCTTTGATAAGAAATCTCCTGGAAAGTGCAGGTGTAGATATCAATGGTTCGAATCCTTGGGATATGCACGTGCACGATTCTCGTGTGTACGACAGAATTGTCGCGCAGGCGAATCTTGGTTTGGGTGAGAGTTATATGGAGGGGTGGTGGGAATGTGCTCATCTCGATCAGTTTTTTGATCGTATTCTTTGCGCCAACCTGCAGAGCAAGATAAATCCTGTGCGACTGTTTGGCCATTATTTACGAGTCCAGCTTTTCAATCGACAAACGACGAGACGTGCTTGGCAGGTAGGCCAAGCTCATTATGACTTAAATAATGATTTTTACGCGGCAATGCTAGATTCACGAATGACATATACGTGCGGATTTTGGCGTGATGCGCCGACGCTGGAGCAAGCGCAAGAAGCAAAACTCGATCTCATTTGTCGGAAATTACAACTCGAGCCCGGAATGCGATTACTGGATATTGGCTGCGGGTGGGGTAGTTTAATGAGCTATGCGGCTGAAAAATATGGGGTCGAGTGTGTCGGTGTAACCGTATCAAAAGCTCAGGTGGAATGGGCACAACAGCGCTACCGCAAGTTACCGTTAATATTTCGACTACAAGACTATCGTGATCTCAATGAACGCTTTGAACGTGTCGTTAGTGTTGGCATGTTCGAACATGTAGGGCGTAAGAATTACGCGACTTTCTTCGATGTTGCGCAGCGCTGTTTAGCAACTGACGGTTTATTTTTACTTCACACGATTGGCAAAAATAAACGAAATTCAACACCAGATCCGTGGATAGACCGTTACATCTTTCCGAACGGTGAATTACCATCGGTTGAGCAAATAGGTGAAGCATCAGGTGGTAAGTTTGTCATAGAAGATCTGCATAATTTTGGCGCTGACTACGATAAAACTTTGATGGCATGGCATGCAAACTTCACGAATGCTTGGCCACAATTTCAAACGAAACTTGGCGATACATTCGAGCGCATGTGGCGCTATTATTTGCTTTCTTGCGCTGGGGCATTTCGAGCGCGCGATATTCAACTGTGGCAATTGGTTTTATCACCGCGAGGCGTACGTGATGGTTATCAACGTGTATAGCCATGCGGCTAAACCGTGTTCGCCAAAATCACGTTCGCAGGCACTGGTTTATGGAAGTAAAACCCTTGTAATTCGTCGCATGCAAATGATTCGCTAAAGGCGATTTGTTCTTTGGTTTCAATGCCTTCAACAATGACTTTCTTGTTCAATGTTTTTGCCAGCAACATGACCGATTCGGCAATTTTTCTACTTTCACTGCCATTGCTAACCTCAAGAACAAAACTGCGGTCCACTTTCACAATATCGATCGGCAACTTATGGAGCATGCTCAAGCTTGAGAAGCCGGTGCCAAAGTCGTCGAGGGAGACTTGAACGCCAAGTTCGCGCAATTGCTGTAAAACGGTTGTGACGACAACAAAGTCTTCAATAAATACGCTTTCGGTTAATTCGACATGAAGATTACTTGGATTGACGGAATATTTTTCGAGCAGCTGCTTAATGGCCGCTGTGATGTCAATGCGGTCGAATAACTGAACGGAAAGATTAACCGCGACATAACGGTGCGGGTGGTCTTGGTTCAGCTGCGCTAAGAAGGCGATGGAGCGGTCGAGAACAAAATGGCTAATTTCGACGATCTGACCCGTTTGTTCGGCAACTGGAATAAATTCTGCCGGTGAGGTAAACCCACCCAGAGGCTGTGGCCATCGCTAAGGAAAAGACACTGACGGTGTTACCACCGCGTGCTTTCGCTGCTGACATGGCAACGTCAGCATGCTGAATGTGTTGCGTGGCGGTGTTGGCGGTTAACACCACCGGAGCGACACCAATGCTAGCGGTCAGGTGGACGTCCAAGCCATCGACATACACAATAAATTCATCGCTGCTAAAGCGTGCGACTAAAGCCTCTGCGGGCACTGACGTTTTGATTCGCTGGGCAGCTTCGCGAAGAAGTGAGTTGCTATTCGGGGATTTCATGGCGGACAAACTGACTAAAATTGATGGCTGCTGTCAACTGAAAACGTTGGTTATCAGCGTTGACGACCGGTTTACTAAAGATCAGAACCGGCTGTCCCGCCATGACCGAGTCGACGGATAAGGCATAGGCTTCAGTGCCAAAGACTTCCTGCAACCATAATTGGCGAAACATAAAAGGCTAAGGGAGTATTTTCAGGAATTTGACAGATGATCGTGTACAGAACAAAACTTGCGTAACCCAAACTTACAGCGGCAACCGGGAGTTTAAGTAACCAGCGTGCAGTGAGTGTCGATAACAGGCTTGCGCCCAGAACAATACAGGCAATACCGGCAAAGGCTAAGAACCGCGGATAAATACTGCGGTGCCTCGACCAAGTAGAGCAGAGGGCACCGCCGTCTATTGTTTAGACTTTGGACCGAGAATTGTGGCACTCGACTGCGCTAATGTGTTGGGATAATCGAGTGTGTAATGCAGGCCACGGCTCTCTTTACGCTGCATCGCACTGCGAATAATTAATTCAGCGACTTGAGCGAGGTTACGCAGCTCGAGGAGATTATTACTGACGCGGAAATTGGCGTAGTAGTCATGAATTTCTTGCTGCAACAGCTCGACACGCCGCAATGCGCGTTCGAGACGTTTGGTTGTTCTGACGATACCGACGTAGTCCCACATAAACAGGCGTAATTCGTGCCAGTTATGTTGGATAACGACTTCTTCATCGGAATCTGTGACGAGACTGTCATCCCACAAGGGTAACTCTGCTGGCAGGGTGACTTCAGGAAGCTTTGCCAAAATATCTGCCGCCGCCGCACGCGCGAAAACGACACATTCGAGTAACGAATTGCTCGCCATACGATTGGCACCATGCAAGCCAGTATAAGCAACCTCGCCAATCGCATACAGTGCATTGATATCGGTTCGTGCCGAGAGGTCGGTCACGACGCCGCCACAGGTGTAATGTGCTGCTGGAACCACCGGCATGGGTTCTTGGGTAATATCGATACCAAGACTCAGGCATTTTTCATAGATGGTGGGGAAGTGCTGCTGAATAAAGTCGCTTGGCTTATGCGAAATGTCTAAATACATGCAGTCGGCGCCGAGGCGCTTCATTTCAAAGTCGATTGCGCGAGCAACGACATCACGCGGCGCTAGCTCAGCGGCTGGGTGAAAGTCGGGCATAAAGCGGCTGCCGTCGGGACGCTTTAATATCGCGCCTTCACCGCGTAAGGCTTCGGTTAATAAGAAATTATGCGCTTTAGGATGGAACAGGCAGGTCGGGTGGAACTGGTTAAATTCCATGTTAGCGACACGACAACCGGCACGCCATGCCATCGCAATGCCGTCACCACTGGCGACGTCTGGATTTGATGTGTATTGATACACTTTACTCGCTCCGCCCGTACATAACGCAGTGAAACGCGCACCGATGGTGTGTACGTTGGCGTCAAGGCGGCTCCACACGTAAGCTCCGAGACATCGTGTTTGTCCTGAGTCATCTTGCGTGGTGATTAAATCCACCGCGTTATAATGTTCAAGTACACGAATATTGGGGTGATTCAATGCTTGCGACGTCAGTGTGCTTTGCACCGCACGACCGGTGGCGTCAGCAGCATGAAGAATCCGACGGTGGCTGTGTCCGCCTTCACGAGTAAGATGAAAACGCGGCTTGCCGTCTTCATCCGCTTCGCGGTCAAAGGCGACACCGAGCTCAATTAACCAATTTAAGCTGGCCTTTGCATGTTCAGCGGTATAGCGCACAACATTGTCTTCACACAGCCCCGCACCGGCGATAAGCGTGTCTTGAATATGCGACTCGATACTATCATTTTCATCGAAGACGGCTGCGATTCCACCTTGAGCATAATAGGTCGAACCTTCCGCCAGCGGTCCTTTGCTGAGGACGATGACTTGCATGTCTTGGGCGAGCTGTAACGCCAGTGAAAGACCGGCAGCACCACTGCCAATCACTAATACATCACAGGTAATCGTAGCGTCTGAAGTCATGATGATTTATCGTATGTGGAATTATTTTATGAATTTTACCTTTGTTTGTTGTCAATTTGCGAACTTTTTCACAAAGGGCTGGTCTAGTACTGCAGAAGAACAGCGGGCCCGGTTGATAATAACCTCAAAGGGTAGTGGAGAGAGTGGGCTCGAATGAGCGAACAGGAAATCGATCAACAGCTGGTAGAACGCGTACAGCGTGGCGACCAACGTGCTTTTGATGTCTTGGTAAAGAAGTACCAACATAAGATTCTAAGCCTCGTTGCTCGTTATGTGAAACATCCAGGGGATGTGCCAGATGTCGCCCAAGAGGCGTTTATCAAGGCCTATCGCGCATTGCCGAATTTTCGCGGTGATAGTGCGTTTTACACATGGCTGTATCGTATTGCAGTAAATACAGCGAAGAATTATTTGGTCTCGAAAGGTCGCAAACCACCGTCATCAGATATTGATGCACAGGATGCGGAATTTTTAGATAATGGACATGGTCTGAAGGATATAGCTTCACCCGAAGGCATGTTGTTGTCCGATGAATTGAAGCGAACGGTGATGGCTGCCATTGATAGTTTGCCCGACGATTTAAAGCAAGCGATAACCTTGCGCGAATTGGACGGCTTAGGCTATGAAGAAATAGCGATTACCATGGATTGTCCGATTGGGACGGTACGCTCTCGAATATTCCGGGCGCGGGAAGCGATTGATAAAGCCATTCAACCGCTACTTGAACAACATTAAGCGATTTGAGGATAGGATCTGATGACAGAACACCAACAAGAAAAGCTGTCAGCACTTTTAGATGGTCAGCTCGATACCGATGCGATGCAGGATCTGGTTGAGAATGCAGCCCATCGCGAACGTTGGTTTCGCTACCAACTAGTTGGCGCTATGCTACGTGGTGAAGTTAAAGAAGGTCAGTCAGTTGACATTTCTGCTGCCGTTGCCGCTGCTGTTGCAGCAGAGCCTCAATACGCTCAAGCCGGTTCTAATGCGCATTCAGCTTGGACGCGCTTGAAACTGTGGGCCGGTCAGCGCAATTGGGTGCGTCCAGCAGCGAATGTTGCAGTGGCTGCAAGTGTAGCTGTTGTGGCTATCGTTGGTATTCAGAATTTACAACCGATTGACGATGGTGCTCCTGCGCTTGAATCGACTCAACGTTCAGCAACCGTATTGGAAACGATGCCGCTGGGTGGTGTGATTAATCCGGTTAGTTTTAATACCGTCGCGGCACCTGCAAGCAATGAAGGCGATGCCGATTTTGAACGGCGCTTATTGCAATCCTTCTTCATGGACCATCAACAACAGTTACAGTTAAATGAACAAGCAGAAGTCGAGTTGCACGATGTCAACATCGACAAACAGGATCCGTAAATATCGTATGCAAAACTATGTTGGCGCATTGTTCCTTTGTGGAGTTTTAGGTTCCAGCGCTGTGCTTCCAGCAGCTGCGCTAGCGCAGTCGGTTGAAGCACCGGTCCAAGAGCCGATTGAGCGGACTGTGGAACAGTCGATTCAAGACGGTCGAATTTGGTTTGAGCGCATGCAGCATGCGTTAAAAACAAAGAATTTCAGTGCCTCTTTGGTCCATGTTCAAGGTCAGCGTGTTGAGTTGTTCCGCTGGCTGCATGGGCATAGCGAAGAAGGCCAAGATCTTGAAGTTCTATATAGTTTGAATGGTCCGGAAATTCACATTGTTCGCCGGGCACAACGTGTTTCTTATTTTCATCCGATGATTTCGCCCTACAGTGTGCGGGCGAAAAGCCTTTTTGGTCCGATCCCTCTCGGTTTTTATGCTGATTTCAACGAACTCGCTGAGTCATACAATGCGGTGGCGATGGGCGGTGCTCGTGTGATTGATCGTCCTGCGGTGCATGTGCGTCTCGTACCGAGGGATCAAGAACGCTTCGGTTATTCGCTTTGGCTTGATCGCGAGACTGGAATGCTGCTGCGTATGGCAACGATTTCACCCTCCGGCGACATCCTTGAGCAAATCCAAATGACGTCTTTGGAATTATCGGATCAAATTAATCCTGACTTGTTACAAATTCAGCAAGTGGGTTTACCGCCGCTTGCACAAGACGAAATGAATCAACAAACGGTTCATCATGAATGGCAGAAGAATTGGTTGCCGCAGGGGTTTAAACGTGTCCGCGCCAATCATCATCGCTTACCCATGACCGGCATTGCCGCCGATTACTTTTTGTATTCCGACGGCATGACGCGTATTTCCGTGTATGTGAGCGAAGATCCGAAAGCGGCCAGTGCCCTGAGCTATGAAGGTTTAGATTCGCTCTATAGTCACCACCATCAAGACTATACAGTCACCGCCGTAGGTCGAGTGCCGATGGCGACCCTGCAGCGAATTGCACTATCGGTGCGGCGATGATTCGAGAGCTCGGTGAAGTCATTGCCGTGGATGGTCATTCAGTGACTATTCAAACCCAGTTAAAATCAGGCTGTAGCGGCTGTCAGCAACAAAATCATTGTGGCGCAGGCTTACTCGCGAAAGCCTTTCCAGATCGGCGGGGAGTTTTCGACGTTTGGTTGGAGAATCCACCGACCGTCGGCGCTCAGGTTGAGTTACTTATGCCTGAAAAGGCGATGATGCAATTTTCCGTGCTGATGTACTTACTACCTATTTTTGCTCTTTTTGCTGGTGCTATGATCGGTAGCTGGCTAGTGCCCGCTCATGAATTAGTCACGATCGGCCTGGCTGCTGTTGCCTTTGCGATGAGCTTTTATGGTTTGCGCCGCTACTTGCGCGCGCGCGATGCTCGGGTGCGGACCTTGTTACAAGTCCATCTTATTTCACCGCAATAGGCAGCTATTGAGCAAAAGCAATAGGAAGAACCCCGTTTTCGCGAGGAATAAGGCGAAAATCGTGCCATCCCGAGCGGCTTTGATTGTTTCTCTGCGCTAAAAAAAGTAAAATTCGCCGCTTATAGACGGGAAATAGTCACAGCATGTTGCTGGCTGACCGGAAATTGAGGTGTACATGAGCCAAGCTGGCATTCCGAAGAAAAATATTCGCAACTTTTCTATTATTGCGCACATTGACCATGGTAAATCCACACTGTCCGACCGCTTGATTCAATTCTGTGGTGGCTTAGCCGATCGTGAAATGTCGGCACAAGTTCTCGACTCGATGGATATCGAGCGTGAACGCGGAATCACGATTAAAGCGCAGAGTGTGACGTTGTTTTACGATGCAAAAGACGGCGAGCGTTATCAGTTGAACTTTATTGACACGCCCGGCCATGTGGATTTTTCTTATGAGGTTTCACGTAGCCTTGCTGGTTGTGAAGGCGCGTTGTTAGTGGTCGATGCGGGACAGGGGGTCGAAGCACAAACGCTCGCTAACTGCTACACCGCGATTGACATGGATCTTGAAGTCGTTCCTGTCCTTAATAAAATCGATTTACCGCAAGCGGAGCCGGACCGTGTCGCTCAAGAGATTGAAGACATTGTTGGTATTCAAGCGGTTGACGCTGTGCATTGCTCAGCGAAAACCGGTGTTGGTATCGAAGATGTGCTGGAACGTATCGTTAAGCAGATCCCAGCTCCGACGGCGGATGCTGACGATGAGGCACCGCTGCGTGCGCTGATCATGGATTCTTGGTTTGATAACTATCAAGGTGTCGTCTCGTTAGTGCGTATCAAGCAAGGTGTATTGCGCACCGGTGATAAAATGCGCGTCATGTCGACGGGACACGATCACATTGTCGATAAAGTTGGGATTTTTACGCCGAAGCAAGTCGACACGGGCGTTCTCCGTGCCGGCGAAGTTGGCTATGTGATCGCTGGTATTAAAGAGATTCACGGTGCGCCGGTCGGTGATACCTTAACCCATGCGAAACGTCCAGCTGAAAAGCCGGTTCCAGGTTTTAAGAAGGTTCAGCCGCAAGTTTACGCGGGTATGTTCCCGATTTCGTCAGATGATTACGAAAGTTTCCGCGACGCTCTCGATAAGTTGAGTCTGAATGACGCTTCGTTGTTCTTTGAACCGGAGAACTCAGGTGCACTTGGCTTTGGCTTCCGTTGTGGTTTCCTCGGTATGCTGCACATGGAAATCGTTCAGGAACGGCTTGAGCGGGAATATGATATCGACTTGATCACGACAGCACCAACGGTGGTCTATAAAGTCGAAACCACGAAAGGCGAAACGCGGATGGTGGATAACCCTGCGTATTTGCCGGCGGTAAACGATATTAAAGCGATTTACGAACCCATTGTCGAAGCGCATATTTTAGTGCCGCAAGAGCACGTGGGCAACGTCATTACCTTGTGTATCGAAAAACGTGGTGTGCAAACCAACATGGTTTATCACGGTAAGCAGGTGGCATTGACTTATGAGCTACCGATGGCTGAAGTGGTGATGGATTTCTTCGACCGACTGAAGTCCACCAGCCGTGGTTATGCTTCGTTGGATTATCACTTTAAGCGCTTTGAAGAATCAGACATGGTGCGTGTTGACATCATGATCAACGGCGAGCGCGTTGACGCACTTGCGATGATTTTGCACCGCAGTCAAGCGCAATATCGTGGCCGTGAAGTCGTCGATAAAATGCGTGAACTGATTCCGCGTCAAATGTTTGATATCGCGATTCAAGCGGCAATCGGTAACCACGTCATTGCACGGAGCACGGTTAAGCAATTACGTAAAAACGTAACTGCGAAGTGTTATGGTGGTGACGTCAGCCGGAAGAAAAAGCTGTTACAGAAGCAGAAAGAAGGTAAAAAGCGGATGAAGCAGTTAGGTAATGTTGAAGTGCCGCAAGAAGCCTTTTTAGCGGTACTGAAAACCGGAAAATAAGCGCGTGAAAGCCCTGTCATGGGGACGGGGCGTGAGCGCAAAGGGACGAGTCTATGACCACATATTATTTCTCCTTACTGTTGGTGATCGCCACTGTCTTAACCGGCATTATTTGGGCGATTGACCATTGGGTGTGGAAACCAAAGCGAAAAGAAACGGTTGCTGCAACCGAGAAACAGTCAGGTCTGAAATTAAATCAAGAACAAGCGCAGCAATTGGCGCCACAGTCCGCATTAGCTGATTTCTCGCAAGCAGCATTCCCGGTATTGCTGGGTATTCTGATTTTGCGTTCGTTCTTATATGAGCCGTTTCGGATTCCATCGGGTTCGATGTTACCAACGCTGCTTGTGGGTGACTTTATTCTGGTCGAGAAATTCCGTTATGGTTTGCGTGATCCGATTAAACGTCACGAGTTGATTCGTACTGGACGTCCTGAACGTGGCGACATTGCGGTGTTTAAGTATCCAGTTGACCCCGATGTTGACTATATTAAGCGCGTGATTGGTTTGCCGGGCGACCGCGTGGTTTACCGTGATAAAACGTTTTTTGTGCAACCGAGTTGTTTTCAACAATGCGGCAATGTTAAGCCGATTGAGTTGCAACAGGAATTAGTGAACTCTGGCGATTTCTTTCGGCAGAACACACCGTTACAAAAATATAGCGAATCGACCGGTGACGTCAGTTATGAAATCCTCGTCGATCCATCGCGTAATATTGTCAGCCAAGCATTCCAATGGGATGTGCCAGAAGGACATTATTTCTTTGTTGGCGACAATCGCGATAACTCACTAGACTCAAGATATTGGGGGATGGTGAATGAAGACCTGCTGGTCGGTCGTGCGGTGTTTGTTTGGCTCAGCCTTGAGTTTGAGCGCAGTCCTGACAGTGTTTTACCGCGTTGGATGCCCAGCAAGGTTCGCTTCGATCGTTTAGGGAGAATAGAGTGAGTTTATCGGCGTCTGAGTTTAAAACGCTCGAAAAACGGATTGGCTACAGTTTTAAAGATCGCGCACTACTGGTGCAAGCCTTAACGCACAGAAGTGCCAGCGACGCCCACTATGAACGGCTTGAATTTTTGGGTGACTCGATTCTTTCAGTTGTGATTGCGGAAGCACTTTATCATCGTTTTCCAAAGTCGCCGGAAGGCGAATTAAGCCGTATGCGCGCGACTTTGGTGTGTGGTCAAATGTTAGCGAAAATAGCTCGCCAATTCGAGCTGGGACCTTTCTTGCAGTTAGGACCAGGTGAGTTAAAAAGCGGTGGATTCCGCCGCGATTCAATTTTGTCGGATGCGGTCGAAGGCATTATTGGTGCGATTTTTTTGGATAGTGATATTACTCAAGCGCAAACGATTGTTCGTGCTTGGTTTGAGCCCTTGTTGCAAGAAATAAAACCGGGGAACAATCAAAAAGATCCAAAGACACGTTTACAAGAATATTTACAGGGGCGGCAGTTCGAGCTTCCCATCTATGAAGTGCTGGCAACAACCGGTCAGGCACACAATCAAAAGTTTTCGGTGAGTTGTTCAGTCGAGCCGTTGCCCGCACCTGTGGTTGCATCGGGCACGAGCCGCCGCAAAGCGGAACAGGCGGCTGCGGCTGCCGCAATTGAGCAGCTTGCTGCGCTGCCGGAAGGCAAGGAATTACGATGAATTTAGACGAGTTTTTAGCGCAAGAGAGCGGTAAAACTGATGACACTTACAATGGCTTTGTGGCGATTGTTGGTCGCCCAAACGTGGGCAAGTCGACCCTGTTGAATCAGCTGTTGGGTCAAAAGGTAAGTATTACGTCGAAGAAAGCACAAACAACCCGCCACCGGATACTCGGTATTGATACTGAAGGTCCGTATCAGACCATTTACGTCGATACTCCGGGCTTGCATAAAGAAGAAAAAAGGGCAATTAACCGTTTAATGAATCGTGCTGCCAGTTCGTCGATGGGCGATGTCGATTTGGTTCTGTTTGTCGTTGAAGGTACGCATTGGACCGACGACGACGAGATGGTGTTGAATAAGATTAAACGCGCCAATCGCCCGGCGATGCTGATTATCAATAAGATCGACCAGGTGAAAGACAAAGGTAAATTACTACCACATATTCAGAAAATCAGCGCTGAATTTGAATTTAAAGAGATCATGCCAATTTGCGCCATGTCGCCAGAGCACATGCCGAAAATCAAGGAATTAGTGCGAGCCTATTTACGCCCAGGTATTCATTTTTATCCTGCTGATCATGTCACGGATCGCTCTGTTCGCTTTATGGCTGCTGAAATCGTGCGTGAGAAACTCATGCGCTACACCGGTGATGAACTGCCATACTCAACGACGGTCGAGATTGAGAAGTATGAGACGGGCACCAATGGCGTCGTACACATTCATGCCCTGATTTTGGTCGAACGCGAAGGCCAAAAGCGCATGGTCATTGGCAACAAAGGTAGTAAGTTAAAAACGATCGGTGGTGATGCACGGCGCGACATTGAGAAGCTTATCGATACCCAAGTCAACTTGCAGCTGTGGGTCAAAGTGAAGTCGGGCTGGGCAGACGACGAGCGGGCACTGCGCAGTCTAGGCTACGGCGAGGAATAAGGTGCACGCCATTGTCCTGCATCGTTGGCCATGGCAGGAGCATGGATTACTCGTCGACCTTTTTACTGCTGAGAACGGGCGCTTTCGTGTCATCGCCCGTTCTGCTCGCAGTGCGAAAAGCGCCTTGCGAGCGACGCTACAACCCTTCCAACTCTTAGACATCGACTTCAGTGGCCGTGGCGAAGTAAAAACCCTGAAACGTGCTGATCTACAACAGGCATTTCCTCTGACGCGTCTTGCCTTATATAGCGGTTTGTATTTAAACGAGCTATTGCAACGGCTACTCCCGAATGACACTGAATTGCCTGACTTATTTAAAGCATACCTCGATGCGCTGGAGTTATTGCAAAAAGAAGACCTTATTGAGCCGATCTTACGTAAGTTTGAGTTAGTGTTATTGGAACAGCTTGGTCATGATTTCTCATTTCACGAGGAAGCCGACAATGGTCACCCGATTCTACCGCAGCATATGTATCGATTCATACCGGGCCAGGGCTTTGTGGTTGAGCATGGTGTCAGCGAATCTGATTTATCATTGATTTTAAGTGGCCAAGAAATTCTGCAATTAGCAGACTTCCAGCATCTAGATCTGGCATTATTACAGCAACTCAAGAAATTAATGCGCCTCGCACTGCAACCGTACCTTGGCAGTAAGCCATTGCAAAGCCGAGAATTGATCAGCGCCGTATTAAAACAAAACGCACAACAACCAAATCAAGAGGGTAAATCATGAATCCTGTTTTACTGGGGGTTAATATTGATCATATTGCAACCTTGCGGAATGCCCGCGGTGTTGCTTATCCCGAACCAGTGCAGGCAGCGGCTATCGCCGAGCAAGCAGGTGCTGACGGTATTACAATTCACTTGCGTGAAGACCGTCGTCATATTACGGATCGCGATGTACGTGTATTGGCGGAGACGATTCAAACCCGGATGAATTTAGAAATGGCGATGACCGACGAAATGGTGGCGATTGCGAAAGCAACGAAACCTGAATTTGTCTGCTTAGTTCCGGAAAAACGGGAAGAGCTAACCACTGAAGGTGGTTTGAATGTTGCTGGCCAGTTGCAACGAACGAAAGATGTGGTGGCTGAATTGAATGATGCTGGAATTCTAGTTTCCCTGTTTATTGATGCCGAAAAAAGTCAAATTGACGCGGCTCACGAGGCCGGAGCGCCATTTATTGAATTGCATACGGGGCATTATGCCGAAAGCCATGGCACTGAGCAGCAAAAGGCGTTAGCGCAATTGCAAGAAGGGGCTCGTTATGCCGCCAGTCTTGGATTGACGGTGAATGCCGGGCATGGATTGCATTACCACAATACGCATCCGATTGCGGCGATCCCAGAAATTTACGAACTGAATATTGGTCATGCCATTATTGCTCGCGCTGTGTTCAGCGGTTTAGCGGATGCGGTACGGGAAATGAAAGCAATTCTGCAAGGAGCACGATGAGCGTTTATGGCGATCATTGGGGTTGGTACTGATATAGTCGAAATTGCCCGTCTGCGCCAAGCGCTGGAACGTCAGCCAGCACTTGCGCAGCGCCTACTCACCAGTCGTGAGCAAGCGCTAATGTTGGCGTCGAAGCAGCCTGAACGTTATTTGGCCAAACGTTTCGCCGCAAAAGAAGCTGCATTAAAAGCGTTGGGAACTGGCTTGCAAAATGGGTTAAGCTGGCAGCATATAGAAATTAGTAACGATGCTCTGGGACGACCCTTGCTCGCTTTCAGTGAGAACGCATTGGCGTTAGCTGACTCGTTAGGAGTGACGCAAGCCCATGTTTCACTCAGTGATGAAGTTGACTATGCACAGGCGTTTGTAATTTTAGAGGGTTCGTAAGCCATAGTAGGGAGGAGTTATGGTTCAGGTTCGCAATGTCCATGTTGATCGAAAAGGTTCTCAGCCGGAAAATTGGCTCGGGGACATTCTGCAACCTGAAATCCGTGAACAGCTCACCGACGTCGCGCACACACTGAGTCAAATTCAACACCCTGAGACTGAAACCTTGCTTTTAAAAGGGCAGGAGATGGTCGAGATTCTTGCCGAACTCAATCTTGATCGGAAAGGACTGCTGGCCGCACTTGTCGTTCCCTTCTATGAAGCTAATCTTTGTGACGACGACTGGTTGCAGGCGAACTTGGATGCGGAAATGGCGCAGTTAGTTGCGACCGTCCAGCAAATGCAAAGCATCAGCGAGCTGCAACATTTTCGTCATGGCAAGCCCGGCGAGGCGCAAATTGACGCCGTGCGGCGAATGCTGTTGGCTATGGTGGAAGATGTCCGTGCTGTTTTACTGAAGCTGGCTGAACGCGTCTGTTATTTGCGTCAAGTAAAAAACCTTGATGAGGAAACGCGTGTACTTGCAGCCAAAGAATGTAGCGAGATTTATGCACCCTTGGCAAATCGCTTAGGCGTTGGCCAACTTAAATGGGAGCTTGAAGACCTCGCGTTTCGCTACTTACACCCCGATATCTATATGGCCATTGCCAAGCAACTTGATGAAAAACGCTGGCAGCGTGAAAAGTTTATCGAAGCATTCGTCACCGACTTGCAAAGCGAACTGGATGCGCAGCATGTGGACGCCAAAGTCTATGGTCGTCCCAAGCATATTTTTAGTATTTGGAAAAAGATGCAGAAGAAAAATCTGCAGTTTGATGAGTTGTTTGATATTCGTGCGGTGCGAATTATTACGCAGTCGTTGAAGGATTGTTATGCGGCGTTAGGCATCGTTCATAGCAAATGGCGGCATTTAGCCTCCGAATTTGATGATTACGTCGCGACGCCGAAAGCCAATGGCTATCAGTCAATTCATACCGTGGTGATCGGGCCCGAGCAGAAAAACGTCGAAATTCAGATTCGCTCTGAGCAAATGCACAACGACGCAGAACTCGGTGTTGCTGCGCATTGGGTTTATAAAGAGGGGCATGGCAGCGGGCGATCGCAAGGCTACGAAGATAAAATTTCATGGTTACGGAAATTGCTCGCGTGGCATGAAGACATGGCGGAAAACGAAGAGCTGGTGCAAGAAATCCGCAGCCAGGTGTTTGAAGACCGCGTTTATGTATTCACCCCAAAAGGTGATGTGATTGATTTACCCGTGGGTTCGACGCCGCTTGATTTTGCCTATTATATCCATTCCCAGGTCGGTCATCGCTGTATCGGCGCTAAAGTCGACGGCCGCATTGTGCCGTTCACGTATGAATTAGGCAATGGTGAGCGGGTTGAGATAATGACCCAGAAAGAGCCGAATCCGAAACGTGATTGGGTGAACCCAGCGCTGGGTTATTTGAAATCGGCGCGCGCACGCAGCAAGGTACAGGCCTATTTTAAGAAATTTGATCGCGAACACAATGTTGTCGCTGGTCGCGAATTACTGGAACAAGAGTTACACAAACATAAGTTGACGCTGCAGGATGCGCAAGGGGCAGTTGAACGCTTTAATATGAGTCACATGGATGACTTATTGGCGGCCGTTGGTGCCGGTGATGTGCGTTTGCATCAAGTCGTCAATTTTGTCCGTGGCCCAAGTGAAACGCCACTTGATGAGTTAGAAAAGCTGACGACGAAACGGCGGTCACCAGCAAAAGCAGGTAAACAACGCGAAGGTGTTAAAGTTGCCGGCATTGGTAACTTAATGATGAATTATGCACGCTGTTGCCAGCCGCTCCCGGGTGATCCCATCATGGGCTATATCACCCAGGGGCGGGGGGTGTCCGTACACCATCAGGATTGTGAGCAGCTCCAGCATTTATTGCAACAAAATCCGGCGCGCGGCATCGAGGTCGATTGGGTGGACGACCAAAAACAACCTCGATACGTAGCTAAGTTAATGATTATCGCCGACGATCGCTCCGGTTTATTACATGATATCACCAGTATTTTGAGCCATGAAAAAGTGAACGTAAATCAGGTAAGCACGCGAATGGATGCGGACACGCAGCAGGTGATGATTGAGCTGGAAATTATGGTGCGGCATAACAGTGATGTGCAGCGGCTGCTGGCTCGGATTCAGCAAGTTAGCCATGTACGCAGTGCACAACGGAAATAATTATGCCTGAAGACTCGAAAATAACAGCGTCACCATTACCCCATATGCAGCGTCTCCTCGAGATAATGGCAGCGTTGCGCAACCCCGACGGTGGTTGTCCCTGGGACTTGCAGCAAACGATGCGTTCGCTGATTCCGTATACGTTGGAAGAGGCTTATGAAGTTGCAGCAGCAATTCACAGCGGCGATGTTGACGCAATCCGCGATGAGCTGGGCGACCTGCTTTTTCAAGTGGTGTTCTATGCACGCTTGGCGGAGGAAGCTGGCGACTATGACTTTGACCAAGTGGCAGCAGCCATCGCTGACAAGCTAGTGCGTCGACATCCCCATGTTTTTGGTGATGCGCAAGCGAATGATGCTACAGAGGTGCTCCGACAATGGGAGCAAATCAAACGACAGGAGCGTGCAGAGGCAGCAACAGATACCAGTGTCTTTGCTGATATACCGCAAAATTTACCGGGGCTTCTGCAAGCCATGAAGATACAAAAGCGTTGTGCTGCGGTTGGCTTTGACTGGGATAATGCGCAGCAAGTGCTGGCTAAAGTTGGCGAAGAGCTTGATGAAGTAACCGTCGAACTCGAAGCGCTGCAAGTCGCAGCAGTCGACGCCGAGCAAGCGACAATTCAGGATCGCGTTGAGGATGAAATAGGTGACTTGTTATTTGCGGTGGTGAACTTAGCCCGTCATGCCAAAGTCAATCCCGAAACAGCCCTGGGTCGAGCGAATCAAAAGTTTATGCGTCGTTTTCGCCAGGTCGAGGCTCTCGCCGCTGCTGAGCAGCGTGAATTAGCGGAGCAACCCTTGTCTGAACTCGAATTACTTTGGCAACAGGCAAAACGCGAACTTTCATGATTGCCGCAGCGGCAATGCTCGGGTATACTGTTTTCCCGTCTTAAGTTCCTTTTCCACGATTCATTTACCCTGACGCAGCAGGTTTTGCATGGCGACTAAATATATTTTTGTAACCGGCGGTGTAGTTTCTTCGCTGGGGAAAGGTATTGCGGCGGCTTCGTTAGCTTCTATTTTAGAAGCGCGCGGACTCAAAGTAACCATCATGAAACTGGATCCGTATATCAACGTTGATCCAGGAACCATGAGCCCCATTCAGCACGGCGAAGTGTTTGTCACTTGTGACGGAGCTGAAACCGACCTCGATCTTGGCCATTATGAGCGTTTTATTCGTTCACGCATGACCAAGAAAAATAACTTCACCACAGGCCGCGTCTACGAAGACGTGATTCGCCGCGAGCGTCGCGGTGATTATCTGGGTGCAACGATTCAAGTGATCCCGCACATCACCAATGAGATTAAGCGCCGAATTATTGATGGTGCTGAGGGCAACGACATTGCCTTAATTGAAATTGGCGGCACTGTGGGTGATATTGAGTCGCAACCTTTCCTGGAAGCCATTCGCCAGTTGTCGGCTGAAGTTGGCCGCCATCGGACGCTTTTCATTCATTTGACGCTAGTGCCATTCCTTGGTGCAGCCGGCGAAGTGAAAACCAAACCAACCCAACACTCAGTGAAAGAGCTGCGTTCATTGGGGATTCAACCTGATATTCTTATCTGTCGTTCAGACCGGACAGTCCCTGCTAATGAGCGGGCGAAAATTGCGTTGTTTACCAATGTTTCAGAGCGTGCGGTTATTTCTTTAAAAGATGTGCCAAGCATTTATAAAATTCCAGCGATTCTGAAATCGCAAGGGATTGATGACTTAGTGCTTGAGCGCTTTGGTATGGACTGCCCAGAAGCCGATTTGAGCGAGTGGGAAAAGGTTCTCTATCTTGAGTCGAATCCAGTTGGCGAAGTGACGATTGGCTTTGTCGGCAAGTATGTTGAATTACCAGACGCCTATAAATCGGTCAACGAAGCTCTAGCGCATGCGGGCTTGCACAACCGTGTGACGGTTAATATTCGCTATATCGATTCCCAAGATGTCGAAACCAAAGGTGTTGCTAAACTTGAAGGTGTCGATGCGATTCTAGTGCCTGGAGGTTTTGGTGGCCGTGGTATTGAAGGCAAAATCATGGCGGCACAATATGCGCGTGAGAACAATCTGCCGTATCTTGGTATTTGTTTAGGCATGCAGGTTGCACTGATTGAGTATGCACGCCATGTTGCCGGTCTCGAAGGTGCCAATAGTACCGAATTTGATGAACATACTGCACACCCAGTTGTCGGTTTAATTACTGAGTGGATGGATGAAAACGGTCAGAAAGAGATTCGTGATTCAGGTTCCGACTTAGGTGGAACCATGCGGTTAGGCGCACAGCAGTGCCATTTATTGCCGGATACCAAAATCCGCGCAATTTATGGTGCAGAAACGATCGAAGAGCGTCATCGTCATCGTTATGAAGTGAACAATAATTATCGCCAGCAACTGAGTGATGCGGGGCTGACCTTTTCTGGTCTTTCCGCCGACAAACGGCTCGTGGAAACGATTGAGATTGCTGAACATCCATGGTTTGTCGCGGTGCAGTTCCATCCGGAATTCACCTCAACGCCGCGTGATGGTCATCCATTATTTGCAAGCTTTGTTGAAGCAGCGCGTGACTATCAGCAACGCCAACGGAATTTGCAACCGATCAGCGATTAATTCAAGACTAAATTCAGTAAGGATCAGATGATGAGCAAGATAGTTAAGATTATTGGTCGTGAAATCATGGATTCACGCGGTAACCCAACGGTCGAAGCCGATGTTTATCTTGACGATGGCAGCATGGGTCGTGCCGCTGCGCCAAGTGGCGCATCGACAGGTAGCCGCGAAGCTCTAGAATTACGCGATGGTGACGCCGGTCGTTATCTCGGCAAAGGTGTATTACAAGCGGTTGCGAATATTAACGGTGCGATTGCGGAAGTCTTAAATGGCATGTCAGCGCTGAATCAAGAAGCGATTGATAACGCGATGCTTAAGTTGGATGGAACTGAGAACAAAGAGAAACTCGGTGCTAACGCAATTTTAGCGGTTTCTTTGGCTGTGGCCAAAGCAGCGGCGGTGAGCAAAGGCGTTGAACTCTTTGAGCATATTGCTGACTTGAACGGTACATCAGGCGAGTACAGCATGCCGTTGCCGATGATGAATATCCTCAATGGCGGTGAACACGCGGATAACAACGTTGATATCCAAGAATTCATGGTGCAACCGGTTGGTGCGAAGAGCTTCTCTGAGGGATTACGTGTCGGTGCGGAAATTTTCCATGCACTGAAAGCCGTGCTGAAAGCGCGTGGTTTAAGCACGGCAGTCGGTGACGAAGGTGGTTTTGCACCAAACTTGGCCTCGAACGAAGAAGCGCTAGCGGTGATTTCCGAAGCGGTAAAAAATGCCGGTTACCAGCTGGGTAAAGACGTTACCTTAGCACTTGACTGCGCGGCATCAGAGTTTTATCGCGACGGCAAATACCATCTAAGTGGAGAGGGCAAGAGCTTCACCGCCGAAGAGTTTGCCGATTATTTGGCAGAACTATGCGATCGCTATCCGATCGTGTCGATTGAAGACGGTCTTGATGAAAGTGATTGGGCTGGTTGGAAAACGCTTACGGAAAAACTGGGTGAGCGGGTGCAATTGGTTGGCGATGACTTGTTTGTCACGAACACGAAGATTTTACAGCGTGGTATCAGTGAAGGGATCGGTAACTCCATCCTGATCAAATTTAATCAGATCGGCAGTCTAACGGAAACCTTGAATGCTATTCGCATGGCGCGGGAAGCGGGTTTCACCGCGGTAATTTCGCACCGCTCGGGTGAAACGGAAGACGCGACCATCGCTGATTTAGCGGTTGGCACGGCTGCAGGGCAAATTAAAACCGGTAGTCTTTGTCGCTCAGATCGGGTGGCGAAATACAATCAATTGTTGCGTATTGAGTCGCAACTTGGTGATGTGGCTTATCGTGGTCTGCAAGAAGTAAAGGGCCAGTAAGGTCCCGATTGTGACGCGCCAAACCGATATATTTCCACAACTTGGCTATGGCGGTGATTATACCGAGCTGTGTAATGCGCTTTTCGAAGCGGAGTTGGTGTATTTGGCGCGCTCACAAGAAACTCGCTTTCAAACCCATGGTGCTGCGTTGCAGCGCCGTTTGGCTAGCGTTCCCCAATATGTGCGCAAAACTGCTGCGGCATTGCTCGAAGCACAGCTCGAGCCGGCTATTCCTCTCGCACTCGACGTTCAAAGTGCCTGTTGGCTTGCCAAGCAGCGCAGTAAGCCATGGCTACCGAGTGAGGCAAGTCGTGAGCTTGCCGCTTGGTTAAACAAACACGCAAAACTTGCTTTACCCTTACCTGTATTCGTCCTCGATGAAGCTACGCAAACCATAAGTATTCGTCTTGATTCAGTGGACCAGCTTGCACTTACACAAGAAAAACTGCATCTTAACTATTATGGTTGGTTCGGCCTTGATGGTGGTCATTTAGATGCAACGACAGACGGTGTCACTTTGCATCTTTTGAAGCCGACCAAAGCCGTATTGGCGGCTGCATGTGCTGGTCATCGCTGGCGAGCGGGCAATAAACTGCCGCCGCAGGCATTAGACTTGCGTAGCTTATTATTGTCAGCGTCGATTGATTGGCAGCGTTTAGGGGAGATTCGGCGATGCGCGTTGTAACCGCAATTCTAATACTATTGGTATTAGCGTTACAGTATCGGATTTGGTTTGGCCAGCACGGCGTCAAGGATTACCGAGAACTGCAAAATGATCTCGCCCGTCAGGAGCAAATTAACGCAACCTTGCAACAGCGAAACCAACTGATCGAAGCTGACATTAAAGATTTACGCAATGCTTTAGAGGCGGTTGAAGAACGGGCTCGCAACGAGCTTGGTTTCGTGCGTCCTGAGGAAACTTTCTTTCGACTCATCCCCATGCATGAAGAGGAAATTGATTGATGATAGGGATTATACCTGCTGCAGGTATAGGTCAGCGAATGGGAGCGGAGATTCCCAAGCAATATCTTCAATGTTGTGGAAAAACCATCTTAGATCAGAGTATTTTTGCGTTACTGCAAGATCCTCGTATTGAGCGTGTTTGGGTTGCTTTGCAGGACGAGGATCAATGGTGGTCAACCTCTCATTTTGCCGCCGATTCGCGAGTACAAGTGACACTTGGTGGCGCAACTCGCGCGCAATCTGTGCTTACCGCACTGCATGCAGCACAAGACTCTGGGGTTGCCGCTACAACATTGGCAGCAGTGCATGATGCGGCGCGGCCGGCATTGGCAGCAGAGGTGTTAGCGCGACTTCTTGATGCGGCCGAAGGGTCGCCAGAGTCGGGTGCATTATTGGCTTTACCGGTGCGTGATACAGTTAAGCAAGCAATGACGCAAAGCGCACAGAGCTCGAAGCCTGTTAGCGCGCAAACATTAGATCGGGAAAAGCTCTGGCTGGCGCAAACGCCACAGGTTTTCCAATTGGGGCGGTTAATACAAGCGCTCGAAGCTGGACTGGCGGAGAATGCCGCGCTGACTGATGAAAGTTCAGCACTGGAATTTTGCGGTGAAAAACCGTTACTCGTGATGGGTAGTCGCCAAGCCATGAAAGTGACTGACCCGGAAGATCTTGCCTTGGTCGAGTATTATTTAAAACAGTTAAATAGGTCTTTTATATGAACATGCGTATTGGTCAAGGCTTTGACGTGCACAAATTTGGTGGTGACGGACCAATTCGATTGGGCGGTATTAGCATCGACTGCGATCACGGGCTATTAGCGCATTCAGATGGCGATGTATTATTGCATGCCATTGCTGATGCACTTCTCGGTGCGATTGGTGGCGGTGATATCGGCGTTTGGTTTCCGGACAATGATCCGGAGTTTGCGGGTGCCGACAGTGGTCTACTGCTACAAAAAGTTTGGCAAGAGGTTTGCCTGCAGAACTATCAGCTCGTCAACATGGATGTTACTGTGATTTGCGAGAAGCCCAAAATAAACCCGCATCGTCAGGCGATACAAGAGCGCATCGCAACTCTCCTCGCTGTCGCTCCGCAGCAAATTAACGTGAAAGCAACGACCACAGAAGGACTCGGTTTTACGGGCCGAAAAGAAGGAATCGCGGCGATGGCCACGGTGCTTTTGGCAGGTGCGGTGGTATGATTTCATGGCCGCAGTTGCAACCTTCAACGACAATTTCTGGCACATATAAAGCGCAACCTAGTGATTTTAAGGTGCGTGAAATTCTCGGCTTCACACCAACGACTGACGCGAAAGGTCAGCATCACTGGTTGTATGTCCGCAAAACCCAGCTCACGACTGTCCAAGTCGCGAAGCTTATCGCCAAACTGGTGGACGTTCCGGTGCGCGAAGTCGGTTACTCTGGTCTGAAAGACAAAGTTGCTGTCACGGAACAATGGTTTTCGGTGCAGTTACCCGCATTATCGAACCCAGATTGGTTTGCACTGTTTGCTACAGCACTGGCAAATCATGGCCCACATTTCGCGGATGCCTCTGTTGAACTTGTTGAAGCACTGCGCAGTGGTAAGAAACTGCGCCGTGGCAGTCACAAGCAGAATCGTTTTGAAATCGTACTGAGCGCGGTGACCGATCTGGATGCCCTTATCCATCGTCTGCAAGCTAATACGATTTGGGTGCCAAACTACTATGGCGAACAACGTTTTGGTTTCGGCCAAGATAACATCCGCCAAGCTGAGCAGATGTTTGCCGGTAAACGAATTAAAGACCGCAATCTACGCAGTATTTTGCTGTCCTCGGCGCGGTCTTGGGTGTTCAATCATTACCTTGCTGAGCGCATGGCGTTGCATGGTAGTGACCTCATCGAGGGAGATGTATTTCTGCTTGCGGGCAGTCACTCCTATTTTACCGCTGATATGATTGATACGGTTATTCAACAACGCTTTGACGAAGGTGACATTCAGGTCAGTGGCCCCTTGGTTGGTGATGGTGACAGCCCTGCAACTGCGGCTGCACTGGCTTTTGAACGACAGATTGCCGAGCGTTTCCCAGCATTAGTGAACGGGTTAAAAGCAAGTCGCGTGAAGCCAGAACGACGTGCACTTTGGTTACAACCAACAGACTTAGAGGTCACGCCAGTGACAGCGGATTCTGTTTGCCTTGCCTTTACTTTACCCGCTGGTTGTTTTGCGACGAGTGTCTTGCAAGAGCTGGGCGATTTTCAAAGTCCGCCACGCAAGCATGGAGAAGAATGATGAAGATCCTTTTGAGTAACGATGACGGTGTGCGTGCGCCGGGCCTCGCAGCCTTACATCGAGAACTGAGTAAAATTGCTGATGTGGTTGTCATCGCGCCCGACCGCAATTGCTCGGGGGCGAGTAATTCGTTGACCTTGCATAATCCATTGCGAGTGGAACAACTTGAGAATGGCTTTTATTCGGTCAATGGCACGCCAACCGACTGTGTCCATATTGGCACGAACTCGCCACTTGGTGAGGAGCCGGATTTGGTTGTTTCGGGTATTAATGACGCCCCAAATATGGGGGATGACGTCATTTATTCTGGAACTGTCGCGGCAGCAACCGAAGGGCGTTTTATCGGTTTACCTGCGATTGCGGTATCCATGGGTGAGCACGGGCATGACTATTATGAAACCGCAGCACGGGTTGTCGCGGAACTCATTACACGGCTACAGAAGCAACCACTGCAGTCTGATTTTGTGTTGAATGTGAATGTACCTTACGTTGCCTACGAGCAGTTGAAAGGTTGGAAATTGACTCGCTTAGGGCGTCGCCACCGCGCCGAACATATGGTTCGCGGCAGCGACCCATGGGGGCGAGAAATATTTTGGTATGGGCCGGTCGGACCGCAACGTGACGATGGTCCGGGGACCGATTTTTCTGCTGTCCGAGACGGTTTTGTTTCGATTACACCATTGACGGTGGATATGACAGCACGCGATGATCAAGAGAAAGTTCAGGAGTGGTTAGATAAGTCCTTATGAAAGTTACCAATCACCAGGGTGTAGCGAAGCGACTAGCGGCAAAATTGCAAACGCTCGGAATCACTGATTCATTAGTTTTACAGGCAATTGCCACGACGCCGCGCCATGAATTTATGCCCGAGTCGTTAGCGCACCAAGCTTACGACAATACCGCTTTGCCAATCGGTAATGGACAGACGATTTCACAGCCCTACATGGTTGCGAAAATGACTGAATTAGTGCTTGCTGGCGCACCCAAGTCTGTGTTGGAGATCGGAACCGGCTCCGGTTATCAAACGGCAATTCTGGCGCAGTTGGTGGATAAAGTTTTCTCTGTCGAACGTATAAGTTCATTGCAGTATCAAGCTCAGCGTCGCTTGAAACGAATGGATTTGCATAATGTCGCATTGCGCCACGGTGACGGCTGGCAAGGGTGGGCGAGTAAAGCGCCGTTTGATGCCATTTTAGTCACTGCAGCAGCTGCTCGAGTGCCAGAATTACTATTGCAGCAATTAAACCCTGAAGGTGGTCGATTAATTATCCCTGTTGGTGAACAATCGCAGGAACTTTTGTTGATTCAGCGTCAAGGTGACGAGTTTCAGCAGCGCAGCGAGGGTGCGGTTAAATTTGTACCGCTCATTGCAGGAGATTTAGCTTGAAGATATTTACCGCCTTGTATGACAAAGCACTGATATGGTCTCGTCATCGGCGCGCACCTTCGATTCTTGCCGGAGTCAGCTTTGCAGAGTCGGTCATATTTCCAATCCCAGTTGATGTGATGCTCGCTCCAATGGCGATTGCTCAACCGAGTAAAGCTTATTATTTTGCGTTCCTTACCTCCCTCTTCTCTGTGCTTGGTGGTATTGCGGGCTATTTGCTTGGGCTTATAGCGTTTGAGCCGCTAGTTCTACCCGCACTCGAATATTTCGGCAACGTCGGTACCTTTGAAACGGCTCAGCAATGGTTTAATGATTGGGGTTTTTGGGTTATCTTCCTCGCTGGGTTTTCACCGATCCCCTATAAAGTATTCACGGTGACTGCAGGGGTCATGTCGATCGCATTTTTGCCTTTTGTCATTGCATCCATAATCGGTCGGAGCATGCGCTTTTTTCTTGTCGCTTGGTTGATGCGCTGGGGTGGTCCGATTATGGAGAAACATTTACGCCAGCATTTAGACACGATTGGCTGGGTTATTGTTGCTTTGGCTGTTATTGTATATTTATTAATACGTTAACACTGAAGCAAAGGAGTCTGCGTGCGGCGATATAGCAGCCAAAGTCCGACTAAACTGAACGGTATCTGCAAGCGATATCGCGAGTTTGCTTTGCTCGTTGCGGCTGTTACTTTGACGGGTTGTGGCAGCACGCCTAGTCCCGCACCGGTCGATCAAGTCTATCGTGGTTATAGTGTTCACGACTATGAACGCGCATCGCTGAGTGCTGACACGTATCAAGTTCAGCGCGGAGAAACGCTCTATTCAATCGCTTTTCGTGCCAATATGGATATGCGCGAAATTGCCCGTTTAAATAACCTACAAGAGCCCTATACCATTTTCGTCGGTCAGACGTTGCGTTTGCGGCCGGCACAGGGCGTTTCAGCACCTGCAACACGGACAGCAACTGGCGCTAACAATTCAGCTACAAATAGCACGAATGGTATAGTAAAACCTGTTGCCAGCGGTTCAGAGAACGAGTATGGTGTAACGAGCGAATCAGAAAAAACGACACCAAAACAGACCACTAGCACGGCAAATCAAACGCCCACTGCGGTGCCGCCAGCACCTCGGGTGGTGGCGACTCCGCCACAACAGCGACAGCAGGCTAGTGGCCAGATTCGGTGGCAATGGCCAACCCAAGCAAGCGTGGTTCGACGATTTAATAGTCAGGAACCGGGTGGTCGCGGCCTCGAATTTGCAGGGCAGCGTGGTGAAGCAATTTATGCTGCAGCTGCGGGTCGAGTTGTCTATGTTGGTTCCGCGTTACGAGGATACGGTCAGTTAATAATTCTGAAACATAATGATGATTATATTACTGCTTACGGTCATAACGATGAAATATTGGTGCGTGAGCAACAATGGATCGAAGCAGGGCAACACATAGCCACAATGGGAAGTAGTGGTAGGGATGATGTACGTTTGCGCTTTGAATTGCGTTTTCGTGGTGATTCGGTCAATCCGGAAAATTATTTGCCAAGAAATCGCTAAGTTAAGCACACGCGTTGGAGGGGTTGTAAATGCGAGACGAGCACCAGAACGAAGAAGAAAATGACGTCTCTGAAGACCTGGAATTTTCAGGAGACGCGACTGCGGATAGTAGCCGCGAAGAGATCGATGCGGAGCTTGAAGAAGCGCTTGCCAATAACTCAAAATATCAACGTAAGCTCGATGCAACTCAGCTTTATCTGAATGAAATTGGCTTTTCGCCACTGCTAACCGCAGAGGAAGAGGTTTATTTTTCACGTTTAGCGTTGAAAGGCGATGCGAAAGCACGTCAACGTATGATTGAAAGCAACCTTCGTCTCGTTGTGAAAATTGCTCGCCGCTATCAAAATCGGGGGTTGGCGTTACTCGATTTAATCGAAGAAGGAAATTTGGGTCTGATTCGAGCTGTTGAGAAATTCGATCCTGAACGCGGTTTTCGTTTTTCAACCTATGCCACGTGGTGGATCCGGCAAACCATCGAACGTGCGATTATGAATCAAACCCGCACCATCCGCTTACCCATTCACGTTGTTAAAGAACTGAATATTTACCTGCGTGCAGCGCGCGAATTAGCGCAAAAACTCGAGCACGAGCCAACCGCTGAAGATATCGCCCATAGCCTTGATTGCCCAGTCGCAGATGTGAATAAGATGCTCCGACTGAATGAGCGTATAGCGTCCGTAGATACACCCTTGTCTGGTGAAGGCGAGAAAGGGTTGTTGGATATTATTGCCGATGAAAGTGAAATCGGTCCGGAAGGTATTTTACAAGACGATGATTTACGCGAACGCTTGCTTGGTTGGCTTGATAGTTTGACGGCTAAACAAAAAGAAGTACTTGCACGCCGTTTTGGTTTGCTTGGCTATGAACCAGCGACGTTGGAAGATGTCGGTTCAGAGATTGGTTTAACACGTGAACGTGTTCGCCAAATTCAAGTTGAAGCATTGCGTCGATTGCGAGAGATGATGCAGCAACAAGGGTTGTCAAACGAATCAATATTTTCCGGAAATTGATCGCGAATTATCGGTGACATTAAACACTACAGGCGCTCAATCGAGCGCCTGTAGTCGTTTGAGTTCGTAAAGTAGCTCGAGTGCTTGTTTCGGACTCAGCTCGTCGGGGTTGACCTGCTGTAACCGCAACCACAATGGATGCTGATCTTGTTCAATCGGCAAGCCCAAACCAAGTTGTGTTTCGCTGGCTTCATCAAGGGATGGTTCCGGCGTTTCCTGATCGCGTTGTTCTAACTGACCAAGTTGAGCTTTGGCACGTTGTAGAACACGCTCAGGGATGCCGGCGAGCCTAGCCACTTGAATACCATAACTGCGACTCGCGGCGCCAGCTTTGAGATGATACAAGAAAGCCACTTGCTCGCCATTTTCTGTTGCGTCGACGTGACGATTTACCGTTGCAGGTAATAGGTCTGCAAGTGCGGTAAGTTCAAAATAATGGGTCGCAAAGAGTGTCATGGCGCCGGTTTCACCCAAAGCTTCCGCACATGCCCAGGCCAAAGCAAGGCCGTCATAGGTTGACGTTCCACGACCAATTTCATCCATTAAAACGAGGGAATGGCGTGTTGCATTGTGCAATATATTGGCTGTTTCAGTCATTTCGACCATAAACGTGGAGCGACCCGAAGCCAATTCATCAGCGGCACCGATCCGGGTGAAGATAGAGTCGATAGTGCCAAGCTGAGCACTCTCAGCAGGAACAAAACTTCCCGTATGCGCAAGGAGAGCGATCAAAGCAGTCTGGCGCATATAGGTGGACTTACCACCCATATTCGGGCCGGTAATGATCTGCAAGCGCTGGTCGTTTTGGAACACCGTATCATTGGCGATAAAGGGTTGATCAGAGACCTGTTCAACCACGGGGTGGCGTCCATGGCGAATAGTCAGGGAATCGCTGGTGTCAAACCTTGGCCGGCAATAATTTAACTGCAGAGCGCGTTCAGCAAAGCAGCAGAATACGTCTAGGCGAGCAAGTTGCGTTGCCATTTCCTGCAATGGACCGAGCGTTTCATTCAAGCGGCACAGCAACTGCTGATAAAGCTCTTTTTCTAATGCCAATGCGCGGCTTTGGCTCTGCAAAACCTGTTCCTCAAAGGTTTTGAGTTCCGGAATAATATAGCGCTCGGCATTTTTTAAGGTCTGGCGACGTTGGTAGTCGGCAGGTACTTTATCGGCTGCAAGTCGACTCATTTCGATGTAATAGCCATGTACCTTGTTAAAGCCGATTTTAAGAGAACTAATGCCGGTGCGTTCACGCTCTCTTTGTTCAAGGGCCTGCAATTGCTCGGTGCCACCGGCACTGAGCTGACGATAATGATCAAGCTCGTCATGGTAGCCATCGCGAATGACACCGCCATCACGAATCAACACCGGTGGGTTGTCCATGAGTGCGCGCTCAAGCTCTTCGTGCAATTGCTGAAAATCTGCGAAGGGTTGAAAGCGATGATCAATGCGGTAATCAAGGAAAAGTTGATTGAACTCTGGCAAGGCCGCTAGAGCGGCCCGTAACCGAGTTAAGTCACGCGGACGGGCACTGCCTAACGCCACACGAGACAAAATGCGTTCAATATCGCCGATATCCTTATATTTTGCAGCGATTGGTTGCCACGCGTTGGTTTCAATCAATGCTTCAACTTTATCTAATCGGTCATTAATGCGGGCATGATTGCGTAATGGTCGATGCAGCCAGCGTTGCAATAACCGGCTGCCCATTGCTGTTTGTGTCCGATCTAAGACCGCAGCGAGGGTGTGTTGTTTGCCGCCTTGCAAATTCTGCGTCAACTCTAAGTTTTTACGGGTGATACGATCCAGTGAGATTGCTTCGTCGCTCTGTTCTTGGCGAATGGCGCGAATATGCGGCAAACTTGCCCGTTGCGTATCCTTCATATATTGCAAAACACACCCTGCAGCAGCGATGCCGAGATGTTGGCTAGCGATACCAAACCCTTGTAGGTCATGGGTTTTGAACTGTCGGCATAAAGCATCAAAGGCGCTGTCGGGACTGAATTCCCATTCCGGACGCCGACGCGTTTTGCTGTGGCGTGGAGCAAGATCACCGATAGCCAGTGATTCTGCATGCAGCAACTCGGCCGGATTTAACCGTTCGAGCTCGCTGCGAACTGCATCCATACTGTGCAACTCGGCAATGACAAAGCGACCACTGGCAACATCGAGACTGGCAATCCCCCAATATTGAGGATCTTGACAGTGCAAAGCCACCAGAAGATTTTCTTGATCGGGTTCAAGTAAGGCTTCATCGGTAACTGTGCCTGGTGTCACAATACGCACAACTTTGCGCTCAACGGGACCCTTACTCGTGGCTGGATCGCCAACTTGTTCACATATTGCGACAGACTCGCCCATCTTAATTAAACGGGCTAAGTAGCCTTCAACCGCATGGTATGGGACACCTGCCATTGGAATCGGCTTGCCATTCGACTGACCGCGTTGGGTGAGAGAAATATCAAGCAGGTCAGCAGCTCGTTGCGCATCGTCGTAAAATAATTCGTAGAAGTCACCCATCCGATAAAACAGCAAAATATCGGGATGTTGTGCTTTAATCGCCAAGTATTGCTGCATCATTGGTGTATGCTGAGGAGCTGATTCTGCCATGAGTCCCTGTTATTCTTATGGTCGATGGAAAACGCTATGATCGCGTTTTCAAGCGGAAAATCCAAGTCTAAATCCTATAGGATCTGATATGAGTGCGCAAAAAATCCCCGCGATTGCCGATTCGGTCGGCCAACTTGCTAAATTATTGAATGAGCGCGATTGGCTTATGGTCACCGCCGAGTCATGCACGGGTGGCAGTGTGGCCGCTGCTTGTACCGATCGGCCGGGCAGTTCGACTTGGTTCCAAGGCAGTGTCGTTAGCTATAGTAATCAAGTAAAAACCGATGTGCTCGGTGTGCCAGATGTGGTCATTGAACAGCACGGGGCTGTTTCAACTCAGTGTGCCGAGGCAATGGCGCGCGGCGCTCAGCTTTTACTGCAAGCTGCAGTTGCGGTGAGCACGACGGGAATTGCTGGGCCTGATGGCGGCAGTCGGGCGAAACCGGTTGGAATGGTGTGTTTCGGCTTTGCGATCGGTAAACAGTTATACAGTGATACGCAGTACTTTAAGGGTGATCGGTCGCAGATTCGAGCCCAAGCAAGTGCCTATGCGCTTTCTAAACTGTCCTCGTATCTTATTGATAAATAAATTTTAATTATATTTTTTCGGATTTTTTTGTGCGAAATTGCCAAACAAGCTTGATACTGTATAGATAAACAGTATACTACTGAATATAAATTACAGGATTGTTAGCTTGGCAATGTTTGTTACGTGTTCAGTGTCAGTAGCACGCAAACGAAATCAATACCTTTCAATCACAGAATTAGCACAATGCGGAGCGTCAAATAATGAACGAGAATAAACAGAAAGCGCTAGCTGCGGCGCTCGGTCAAATTGAGCGGCAGTTTGGTAAAGGTGCGATTATGCGTTTAGGTGATAATCGTGCCATGGATATCGAAGCGATCTCAACTGGTTCTTTAAGTTTAGATATTGCGCTTGGCATTGGTGGTTTACCTTGTGGCCGTGTCATTGAAATTTATGGGCCAGAGTCGAGCGGTAAAACAACCTTAACACTGCAAGTGATTGCCGAAGCGCAGAAACAAGGTAAAACCTGTGCGTTCGTCGATGCGGAACACGCACTGGATCCTGTTTATGCAGAAAAACTTGGTGTGAAAGTTGACGAGTTGCTGGTTTCTCAACCGGATACAGGTGAGCAAGCGTTAGAGATCTGTGACATGTTGGTTCGTTCTGCTGCGGTTGATGTGATTATTGTCGACTCGGTAGCAGCGTTAACGCCGAAAGCAGAAATTGAAGGTGAAATGGGTGACTCGCACATGGGCCTGCAAGCTCGCCTGATGTCGCAAGCGCTGCGGAAACTAACCGCAAATATCAAAAAATCGAATACCATGTGTATTTTCATTAACCAAATTCGAATGAAAATCGGTGTGATGTTTGGTAACCCAGAAACCACAACCGGCGGTAATGCACTTAAATTCTACGCTTCGGTGCGTTTGGATATTCGCCGCACCGGCTCGTTGAAAGAAGGTGATGAAGTGGTGGGTAACGAGACTCGCGTTAAGGTGGTGAAGAATAAAGTTGCACCACCATTTAAAGAAGCGAATTTCCAAATTATGTACGGAACTGGTATTTCAAAAGAAGGTGAGTTGATCGATTTAGGTGTCAAACACAAACTCATTGATAAAGCGGGTGCCTGGTATAGCTACAAAGGCGACAAGATCGGTCAAGGTAAAGCGAACTCAATGAAGTTCTTGTCGGATAACCCAGCCATTTCAGGTGAAATTGAGAAACAGTTACGTGATCTGTTGTTATTAAAGCCAGTTATCGCTCAGGATGATCCGGCAGTCGCAGATGCAGCCGATACGGTAGAATAATCTCGGTTCATTCGCTGAGTAAGTTCTTTTTCAGAGCCACGAAACATTTTCTTAGCTGTTTCGTGGCTTTTCGCTTTTTTTAACGGCTGATAGAGCCTATTCCACTAGTTTGTTTATCTCGCTTGTGGCATGATTTTCACATTCTTTTAACTTTTGCTAAATAGAATATCATCATGCCTATTTCGACTGCATCGTTTCAACGTCTGCGCATGGAGCAAGTCATGCGTTCATCTTGGTCTATTCCGCTATTATTTCTTCTTTCACTGATCGTTTTGGCTTCTTGTACACCGAGAGATTCGGGGAACGAGGGCAATGACGTCAGTCAGCGCGTGGAACGATTAGAAAAGATTTATGATGACTATTTCCAAGCCAACCTTGCGTTGAACCCATTGCAAGCCACATTGATGGGTCAAGGTCATGAACACAGTCAGTTGCCGGATATCTTTAGTGCTGAACATCGTCAGCGTCAACACATGTTGGAAGAAGAGTTTTTGGCTGCAATCGAGCGTGTTGATATTAGCGGTTTTGCGGAAGATGATTATCTGACCTACCAACTTTTTCGCCGTGACCGATTAGTCAGCTTAGAAGCGATGAAGCACCCGGAACATTTATTGCCGATTAATCAGTTTTACAATGCACCAAGTCAATTGGCGATGCTTGGCTCAGGTACTAGTGCACAGCCATTTCAGACGGTTGCTGATTATTGGCAGTGGGCTGAACGGATGGAACAATTTCCGACCTTGTTTGCCGGTATTATTCGTAACTTGCGCGAAGGCCTTGATGAGGAAGTCATCTTTCCTGCAGTCGTCGTTCAGCGTTTACTGAATCAGATCGATGCGCACGCATTGGACGTCGATGATTATAGTTCAAGTCTATTTTGGCAGCCGATAGCGAATATTCCAGAACACTTTTCAGCAGAGGATAGAGAGGCGCTCAACACTGCTTATCAGTCATTATTACAGTCAGTGGTGTTGCCTGCTTACCAAGATTTGTCTGATTTTTTACGCAATGAGTATTTGCTGCACGCGCGTACCTCTACATTTGGTATTGGTACCTTACCCGGCGGCAAGGATTGGTACGATTTTGCCGTGCGTTTTCATACAACAACACAGCTGAGTGCAGAAGAAATTCATCAGATTGGCTTGCACGAAGTTGAGCGTTTACATCTAGCGATTACACAAGTGATGGCGGATGTTGGTTTCGAAGGTGATTTAGACGCCTTTTTTGCATTTACACGTGATGATCCGCAGTTTCATTACGCCAGTCGTGAAGCCATGCTGGACGACTATCGTGCTTTCGCTCGCGAAGTAGAAACGCGCACGGATCGCTTATTTTTTCCCGAGCGTTTACCTCGTGCAGATTACGAAATACGGAAAGTCGAGCGCTTTCGCGAGCAGAGTGCGAGCTCTGGTAGCTATTCGGTGCCTTCTGAAGATGGTTCACGGCCGGGTATTTTTTACTTGAATACGTATGACCTGTCAGCGCGTCCGACTTGGGCGAAAGGTGCGCTAACCTTGCACGAAGCCATTCCGGGTCATCACTATCAACTCGCGCTACAGCGAGAAATGGAACATTTACCGCCATTTCGGCGCTATGGGGTGGAGACAGCCTTTAATGAGGGGTGGGGCTTGTACGCTGAATCGCTTGGTGATGAGCTCGGTGTTTATGGTCCCTACGACCGCTATGGCCAATATGTAGCGGAACTGTGGCGCGCTATTCGCTTAGTGGTGGATACTGGTATTCATGCGAAAAACTGGTCGCGGCAAGAAGTGCTCGACTACATGTATGCAAATGCACCAGTACAAGAGGCACGAGCAGTCTCAGAAGCCGAACGCTTCATGGCGTTACCCGGTCAGGCGTTAGCGTATAAAATCGGTCAATTACAGATTCAAGCGTTACGTGATCAAGCTGAGGAAGCATTAGGTCAAGACTTCGATGTGCGGGAGTTTCACTGGCAAGTTCTTCGCCATGGTGCTTTACCGCTTGATTTACTGAGTCAGCAGATCGAGGCGTGGATTTCCGAAGAGCAAGCGAAAAGCAATGGATAGAAGCAAGCATGTTGAACACAGATTAACAGCGCAAGTGAACGCTGTTGTCGATTTAAACCGCATACATGAAGTGCTTGATGGTTGGTAAAGAGCCCCAAGGAGTTTTAGACATGTCGAGTACAAATAAACTGGTTGTTGGATTGGCGCTAGGTTCCGGTGCAGCGAGAGGCTGGGCGCATATTGGTGTGATCCGTGCGCTAGAAGAAATGGGCATTGATATTAACGTGGTGACCGGTACGTCTATCGGATCATTAGTTGGCGGTGCTTATGCAGCGGGTAAACTTGATGAGCTGGAAAAGTGGGTGCGGGGAATGGACCGTTGGGCGGTATTTAATTTGCTCGATTTTGGCTTCAATACGGGTGGGATGCTCGGTGGCGAGAAAGTGTTTAATCACGCCCGTGAACGATTTGGTGCAACGGATATCCAAAGATTGCATCGCCGCTATGCGGCAGTTGCGACTGATTTGTATACCGGAAAAGAAATTTGGTTGAAAAAAGGCGATTTGTTCTCGGTTGCGCGTGCAAGTTGTGCGATGCCGGGGCTTTTGGCACCGAAATCGTTTGATGGCCGCTGGTTGGTCGATGGCGCCCTGGTTAATCCAGTACCGGTTTCGCTAGCGCGCGCGTTGGAAGCAGACTTCGTGATTGCGGTGCACTTAAATTCTCAAGTTCATGTTGATGATAAAACACCTGCGGCGGATCAGTCACCGCAAAGTGGGCGCGATAAAAGCGCAAAGGAAGCCAAAGAAGCTAGTGACCAGAAATTTGACGATGACGATCAGAACGCATTTCAAAGCTTTCTGGCGCGCAGTGGCAACTTTATGTCCGATGTTCGCAAGAAGTTTAGTCGCGAGCCGAAATCGCCAAGCATGTTGGGCGTGATGGCGGGTTCGATTGATATCATGCAAGAACGTATTACCAAAGCAAGAATGGCCGGTGATCCTCCGGACATTCTGTTGCAACCCAAGCTGGGTGATATAGGTTTGCTGGAATTTGACCACGGAAGTGATGCGATTGATATTGGCTATGAGACAACGATTCGTCTTAAAGATTTGATTCTTGATGAACTGAGGATTATGAAAAAACGTCGAAATGGTGGCCCACGCCGCGACTAATCGCCGTAACATTACGGAACCACTGCAGGGGCATCGCTAGGCGCAATAAAAAAGGACAACCTTAGTCGGTTGTCCTTTTTCGTTGCGCTGAAGGGGTTATTCAGCGTTTTGCTTCATCTCATCTTCCATGTTTTCGAAGGTGTTTTGAATATCACGCTCGGGATCTTGGGTCAGCTTACTCACCAGCACGATAGCAATTGTCGCAAGGAGAACACCCGGGACCATTTCATATAAATGTGTACTTAACGGTGCGCCGTTAATCGGCACGTAAATCCAGAATAATACGGTCAGGGCACCGACCACCATGCCAGCTAACGCGCCCCAACGGTTCATGTACTTCCAGTAGAGACTAAGAATAATCAGTGGTCCGAATGCGGCGCCGAACCCAGCCCACGCATTGCCGACTAAGCCGAGAATAGTGTCACGCGGCACCCACGACAAGCCGATTGCCACCAAGGACACCAGTAGTACTGAAACTCGGCCAGCGAACACTTGAACTTTGTCGGAAGCCTCTTTGTGTAAGAAGCTTTTATAAAAGTCTTGAGTAAGCGCACTCGATGTCACCAATAATTGCGATGAAATTGTACTCATAATCGCTGCTAAAATTGCCGCCAAAAGGAATCCGCCTACCAATGGGTGGAAAAGAATTTGCGAGAGGACGATGAAGATCGTTTCGGCATTGGCCAAGGAACCGTCTGGGCTCATGTACGCATTACCAGTCAAACTACCACCATAGACTTGGACGTATGCCGCACCGGCGATACCGGTTAACATGGCGCCAATAATGGCGACAATCATCCACGTCATGCCAATCCGACGAGCGACCTTAAAGTCTCGAACGGATTTAATCGCCATAAAACGCACAATAATGTGCGGTTGACCAAAGTAACCAAGCCCCCACGCAAGCAGCGAAACCACGCCTAAAAAGGTTGCACCGTAAAATGGATCGAGCATGCCAGGGTTCAGGTTCTCGACTTGGCTCACGACCTCACTGGTACCGCCGAGCACAGAGAAGGCGACGAGCGGCACCATAACCAAAGCGATGAACATAATGCAGCCTTGAACGAAGTCGGTCATGCTGACTGCCAAAAAACCACCAATTAAAGTGTATGCAACCACCACACCGGCGGTTAATAGCAAGCCATAGTGATAATCCATACCAAATGCATTTTCGAACAAGGTGCCGCCAGCGACGAGCCCTGATGAGGTGTAAAGGGTAAAGAAAACAATGATGACCACTGCGGAGACAAGACGTAACAGGCGTGAGTTGTCTTGGAAGCGGTTTTCGAAGAAGTCAGGAATGGTAATCGAGTCTTTCGCCATGTAGGTATACATGCGTAAGCGCGGTGCAACGACACGGTAATTGATGTAAGCACCGGCGACGAGGCCGATTGCGATCCAAACTTCAGAGAAACCGGCGACAAAGAAGGCACCGGGAAGCCCCATCAGCATCCATCCACTCATGTCTGATGCGCCCGCGGAAAGGGCTGTCACGCCGGGGCCTAAACGGCGCCCGCCAAGCATGTAATCGGATAAATCGCTGGTTGACTTGTAATAGCCATAGACGCCAATGGCGAGCATTGCGACAAAATAAAGCGCAAGTGAAATCAGTGTTCCTGTTTCCAAAATGAAGACTCCTGTTGTGTGGCGTTTTTATTATCGTTTTCGCTAACGTTAGTATGTGGAGTTCAGAAGGTTTAGCAAGCGAATTGCTACAAAACTTTTGCTAAACAGCCCGAACCAAGGTTCGATATCGTTCTAACCGGCAACACGCTAACAAAATGTGTGCCTGTTCTCAAGGTCACACCGACTGGACGTCTAGTTATAACGCCGAAACGTCTTAACTCGACGACGTGCGGGTGTTCCGTTGTAGTTCTGAGGTTAACATCATTTCTGTATATTGTTCTTTCGGTGCATCAAAGACATCGGCAACGACACCATATTCGAGAATCCGACCATCTTCCATGATGATCACCTCATCAGCCATGTGGCGCACGATTTCCGGGCTTTGTGAAATAAAAATATACGACATCTTTAAATCGCGCTGTAAATCGAGCAACAGATTAATGATTTGAGCACGAACCGATGAGTCCAACGTCGCCAAGGCTTCATCGGCTACCAGTAGTTTAGGTTGTAAAATAATCGCCCGGGCAATACTGGCCCGCTGTTTTTGTCCTGTGGACATCATATGGGGATAGAACACCATGTGTTCAGCAAGCAAGCCAACCTGCTGTAGCGTACGCATGATTCGCTCTTGCCGTTGCCGCGCATTCAACTTGGTGTTGAAGAGTAATGGCTCTTCCAGCTGTCGACCTAAGGTCAAATGGGGGTTCAACGACGCATCGGCGTCCTGAAAAATCATCCGGATATGCTGAGCACGTTGCTGATAATTACCCGGTTGCAGCTCTTCGTCAGCAAATAGAATTCGGCCTGACGTCGGTGAGCTAGCGCCGCTGATAAGCGCTGCTAAGGTTGATTTTCCGGAACCATTGGTACCCATGATAGCCATGGTCTTGCCTTGTTCGAGTGTGAATGAAACACCGTCAAGGGCAACAAACTCTTTAACTTTAAATAAGCCTTCGCGTTGAGAGTAAACCTTGCGTAATTCTTCCACTTGCAATAATGCGCTCATATTAGTCCTCCAGATTAACCGGATGATGGCAAGCAAAGTGGTGATCACGGAGCTTGGTTTGACTGGGAAAGTTGATGCACTCAGGTTTTGCGTACGGACAGCGCGGGCCAAGGCGACAGCCAATCGGTAGATGCTGTAACGTCGGTTCAACGCCAGCTAAGGTTGGTAATTTTGTTCGCGGTTCGGACTCCGCTTGGCGATACAAGGATGTACTTAAAAGGGCCTCAGTATAGGGATGATGCGGTCGGGTTAATAATGCGTCCGCTGCACCAGATTCCATCAGCTGGCCACTGTAAATCATCGATATGCGTTCGGTTTGCGGCATGATTGCGCCCAGATCTTGGCTGATCATCAACATCGACATGCCGTAACGCGCATGGAATTGTGCAAGCAAGCGATAAATTTGCTGGCGAGTTGCTGGCTCCATGGTGGATGTGGGTTCGTCGGCAATGAGTAACTTCGGGCGATGGGCAATGGCGCTGGCAATCATGATTTTCTGTGCGGCGCCTTCGGAGAGTTCGTGGGCATAAGATTGCATCATGTCTGCGTGGTTTTTAATACCGACCCGATGCAGCAGGGTAATTACCTTTTGTTTGCGTTGACCACGCCGTTGCCACCAAGAACCGGTTAAATCACGGTCGAGAACCGCTTCACTGAGTTGTTCACCAATGGTGATATTCGGATCAAGATAGCTTTTTGCATCTTGGAAGATCATCGCAATATCAACACCGATGATGTTTCGGCGTTGCTGTGGGGTTAAATTGAGTAAATCAGTGCTTTCAAACCAAACACGATCGGCGGTGACTTGCCAGCGAGGACTTAAAAAGCCCATGATGGCGCGAGCAATCAGGCTTTTTCCGGAACCGGACTCGCCCACCAAGGTATGGATTTCACCTTCGTTAATTTGCAAATTCACACGATCCAGCACGTTGACGAGACCGGTACTCGTTTGCGTGCGAATGGTGAGGTTACGAATATCCAATAACATGGTTATTGCTCCAGCTGCTTTTGAATGGCTTGACGCAAGGTTTCGCCCACTAGGTTAACGCTGACGAGGGTCAAAAATAGGGCGAGCCCAGGAAGTGCCATGACCCAAGGTGTGACGTATGCAACTTCTAAGCTTTGGGCCAGCATGGATCCCCATTCAGGCGTGGGTGCTTGGGCGCCGAGGCGCAGGAAGCCCAATGCAGTAATATCAAAGATCGCGACCGAGAGTGCGATGGTGAACTGAATAACCAGTACCCGAACAATATTGGGGAAGAATACCATGGTCAGAAGATAAACATCGCTGACCCCATTCAAGCGGCTGGCGGTCACATAAGGCTTGCGCCGTTCATCATGAATGGCATTGCGGGTAACGTGCAAAAATTGCGGGATCATCACCAGACCAATGGCGAGTAGGGCATTGCTAAGGCCGGGGCCGGTAATGGCAATGACAACTAAAGCCAACAACAGTGAAGGAATTGACATCAAGACGTCGAGAATATGCTTTAACGTCGAACTTTTAACGCCAACGGTCATGGCCGCCACCGCACCAAGTAACATGCCAATTGTAGCGGAGATCAAAACGACTAGTAGAGGTAAGGCGAAGCTGTAACGAGCGCCATAGATGAGTCGCGTGATCATATCGCGACCGAGCTCATCGGTGCCAAGTAAAAAACGCACATCACCCGCTGTTGACCACGCGGGCGGCAGTGAGATGGCATCAATAAATTGTTGATTGGGTCCATACGGGGTCAGTAAGGGGCCGAAAACACTCAAGAAAATGATGAAACTCAGTAAGTAGAGTGCGCCCATCGCAAATGCATTGCGACGAAACTCGAGCCACACGCGTTCGAGCGGTGACGGCATCCGTTCTTCATAATACAAGTTAGGACGAGGCATAGAGATCTTTCCTCACTTGTGGGTAACGCCAGGCGTGAAAGAGGTTCAGGAGCACATGGCTAACAAGGATCAACAAGCCGATGATCAGCAAGCCCCCTTGAATGACTGGGTAATCGCGCTCGAAAATACTGCGTACTAACCAATTGCCTATACCGGGCCAAGAGAAAATCACTTCAACAATCAGTGTATTGGCGATTAAGAGGCTCATGAGACTACCCAGTTGGCGAATCACTTGTTGCATCGCATTGGGAATGGCATGGGACCAAACAACGCGTCGGGTGGACATCCCTTTTGCGTACGATGCGACAATATAATTTTTAGTTAAGACTTCGAGCATACTGTTTCGGGTGAGACGAATCAGTAGCATCATGGGCATTACGGCTAAAACAATGATGGGTAGAATCATGTGTTGCAGGGCACTCAAGTAGGCGCCGGAAAGATTATCGGGCTGGGCAAGTGCAATGTCGATCACGATCGAGCCGGTGACCGCCGGAATTTCATAGAGAGGATTAATTTGACCGGCGATTGGTGTTAAACCGAGATGCACGGCAATCACCAGGATTGCAAGCTGAGCAAGCCAAAACACAGGGACTGAATAGCCGGCAATACTGCAGCCAAGAATGAGTATATAGCTTGCTCGCCCAGGCTTAAGTGCGGCTAACACGCCGAAACTAACGCCGGGTATCCAAGCCAGTAATAAGACGAAAAAAATGACCTCGAAACTGGCGCCAAAACGAACTTTAAGCTGCTCAAAAACAGGCGCACCGTCTAATAATGAACGGCCCCAATCGCCGTGCAACAAATGTTGAACATAGGCGATGTACTGGGCAACGACGCCACGGTCGAACGCACGCGCTGCGAATGCGTCGGCATAGTCTGGATGGTCGGGGAATAGCCCGCTGCTATTGGTCATTGCCTCGCCGGTAAACCAATAACTCAGACAAAAAGTAAACAGCGTCAGCGCAAACACCGTAAAAATTAACAAGATGCATTGTCGCAGTAAGTAGCGAGTCATTAGTCGTGCTCCTTCGCGTTAGCCTGCTCGGGAGCTTGATCCGGCTTCAAGCGACGGGCGTGACGGAGCTCGATGCCGCCGAATGGCAGTAGCTCCAAGCCCTCAATGAAGTCACGACTGGCTTGAAAGCGGACTGAGTGCGCAATGGGTAAAAGCGGTACTTCGGTGGCCAGATATTCTTGTGCTTGTTGATAAAAATTTTGCCGAGTCGTCAGCAGCTCGGTGCGAATCGCTGCGTCGAGCAACTCGTCGAACATGGGATCGCACCATTGCGCACGGTTGTTGCCACTGAGTTTTGCCGAACAACTGAGTAGGGGGCGGAAAAAGTTGTCAGGATCAGCGTGATCTGCTGACCAACCGATTAACACGCTGTCGTGTAGGCCTTCAGCAAGACGCCGTCGAAAGGTACTCCACTCATAACTGACAATGGTGGCGCGGACACCAATGCGAGCAAGATCAGATTGGATTCGTTCGGCCATTAATCGTGCATTGGGATTATAAGCGCGTTGCACCGGTATCGCCCATATATCCATATTAAAGCCATCGGCATATCCTGCTTCTCGGAGCAGTTCACGCGCTAGTTCAGGATCATAAGTGTAGGCCTCAGGCAATGGATGATGCGCCCAAGAGGTATTCGGCAGAATAGAATCAGCTCGGACCGCATGTTCAAAATAGACCGCACGAAGAAGAGCATCTCGATCCACCGCGTGGGCTAAAGCTCGGCGAACTAAGGGATCATCAAACGGTGGTCGTTCCGTATTAAATGCCCAAAATGCAGTGTTCGGACTGACTGCAGCTTGTAATTTGATGTAATCGCGTTGTTGTAGCCATTCAACATCGCGAGCGGGCGGATAGGGTGAAATATCGCAATCCTGAGTGAGTAGCATGAGCATCCGCTTGTGATCACTTTGGGTGATCCGAAAGACCAGTTGCTCACTTGCCGCTGGCTCACGCCAATAGTTCTCATGGCGGCTATAACGGACTAAGACGTCTTTGCGAAATTCGCGAAACCGAAATGGGCCAGTACCGATCGGTAGTTGGTCAATTAGTTCAGGCGTGCCAGCGGCGAGCATCTGAGCGCCATATTCTGCCGACAAAATAATGGCAAAATCGGAGGCTAAGTTGGCCAAAAAGGAGCTGTCCCGCTGTTTTAAACGTATTTCAACGGTGCGTTCGTCAAGCGCGTCGACGGACTCGATTAAATTATGAATACCACTGGCGGTAAAAAATGGATAACCGCGCCCTGAGACATAATGGAAAGGGTGCGATGGCTCAAACCAGCGGCGAAAACTAAAGACGATGTCTTCAGATTGTAATGGGCGTGACGGGCTGAAATACGCAGTGTCGTGAAACTCGACGTCATCGCGCAGGGTGAATGTATAACGCAAGCCGCTTTCGTCGACGGACCAGCGTTCAGCTAGCGCTGGAACGTAACGATTGCTGCGGTGGTCATATTCAATAAGCCGGTCATACAATTGTGCTGCTGTCATATCGAGCGTTGTTCCCGACGTTACTAACTGCGGATTGAACGACTCTGGGTTTCCTTCAGCACAATAGAGTAGACCTTGGGCGTTCATGTTGGCTGCTTCTTGCGGATTGCAAGCGGTCAACGCTGGCAGCGTTAAGAGTGCTGCCACCATGGTCAGCCAACGCGCATTAGTCTTCACTTTGCGTGCCTTCTAGCAGCTGATACTTCTTCAAATAACCACGCAGCTGATGATAGGTTAGCTGTAGCGCTTCTGCGGTCTTTTTTTGATTAAACTGGCAGTGCTGCAGTGCTCGATTGAGCAACTCGATTTCGAATTCTTGTGCCACTTGCTTAAAGTCCAGCGGTTGACTGAAGTCTGTCGGAAAACTCGATGAGTTCTCAGGCGCCGTTGTTGCACTAGGGGGCGCCTCCGTCAACGGCGCACTTGCACCATTGGTCAGCGCAGGTGCTGCGGTCGATTTCGTGTTGGGTCGCCAAGGACTTTCAAACGGATTGAGGATAATCTCATTGACCGGCAGCTGGGCGCTGTTTAATCGGTAAAGACTGCGTTCGACCACATTTTTTAACTCGCGCACATTGCCTGGCCAATGGTAGCTCAACAGCGTTTCTCTTGCTTTGCTGGTGAACCCAGAGAAACAGTCGAGTTGCAGCTCGCGCGCCATTTGAATGGCAAAATGTTCGGCGAGTAAAATAATATCGTCTCGACGCTCGCGTAGTGGAGGCAGCGTAATGACGTCAAACGCGAGCCGGTCGAGCAAATCGGCACGAAACTTATTCTGCGCTGCAAGTGAGGGCAAATCTTCGTTCGTCGCCGCAATCAATCGAACATCGACTTTGACTGGACGGGTGCCACCAACGCGCTCGAACTCACCATATTCAATGACACGCAGCAACTTCTCTTGGACGAGTGGCGACGTCGTCGCCAGCTCATCGAGAAAGAGCGTACCTTTGTCTGCGCGCTCGAAGCGACCTTCATGGCGTTTGCTAGCGCCAGTAAATGCGCCCGATTCATGGCCAAACAATTCACTATCGAGCAGGTTGTCGTTGAGAGCCGCGCAATTAAGTTTTAAGTAGGGTTGGTCCCACCGCAATGAAAGGTAATGTAAGCGCGCCGCAATGAGCTCTTTACCGGTACCACGTTCGCCGATGATTAAGACTGGCTTATTTAATGGGGCAGCACGCGAGACCTGCTCTAAGACTTCGAGAAAGCTATTGGCCTCGCCGATAAGGTTTTCGTTATCACGAAACCTAGACATAGTTATGTTCCTGATTGGCTAATTTCACTAATTATTAGTCTAATTATTTAATTTTCACAAAAGTGATTTATGTATTACTTTTCTATTAAACTATAAAACGCACGTTTTTTCAGCTGGTTATGAAAAAATAAAAAGTTGGCATCGATTTTGTATATATATCAGTGACGCCACTGTTTGCAGTTTGTAGCGGGGCAGTCGACCAGAGTATGGTTGTTTCAACCGCAATGGATAGAGCCCGCAAGGGCAAACAGAAAACTTTTGTTACGAGGTACAAGTTATGGGTATTTTTTCACGCTTCACCGATATCGTAAATGCAAATTTAAATGCGTTACTCGATAAAGCCGAAGATCCACAGAAAATGGTGCGCCTGATCATTCAGGAAATGGAAGACACATTAGTGGAAGTTCGTTCCGTTTCAGCTAAAACTTTGTCAGAGAAAAAAGACTTAGTCCGTCAGTTGACTCGTTTAGAAAATGAAATCACTGAATGGGAACGTCGTGCTGAGTTAGCTTTAAGTAAGGACCGCGAAGATTTAGCGCGCCAAGCGTTGCTGGAAAAGAGCAAGTTGCAGGATACGCTGGATAGCTTACAAGCGGAAATTAACCGGGTCGATGATCACATCGAACGTTTAAGTGGTGAGATTGGCCAGCTACAAGAAAAGCTAGCTGATGCGAAAGCACGTCAGAAGTCAATTTTAATGCGTGAGCGCACCGTTAGTTCACGTCTTAACGTGAAGAAGACGTTAGACAGTGGCAAAGTTGACGATGCGCTGCATAAGTTTGAACGTTATGAAGCGAAAATCGATGATCTCGAGTCGCAAGTTGAAGCTTATGATATGGGTAAGAAGACTTTGGCTGACGAGTTCCGTTCGTTAGAGAGCGAGAATAAAGTGGATGCCGAACTAGAAGCTTTGAAAGCACGCTTAAAGAAAGATACTGCGAAAAAAGAAGACAAAGCATAAGATGTTAAACGTTGCCGCAAGGGTTGGTTGATCCTTGAATCACCAACCCTCTGCGAACCACGGCATGTGTCTGACTTGAGACAAGAATTAAAATGAGACAAGCATGACAAATATACAACATCACTTCGGTGATTTGACAGAGGTGGCACCATTTATGGACGTTGCAATTTTAGGCATGTTAATGACCCCCATCATTCTCTTTTTGATTTTCGTTGCGCCGATTTGGGTGATTCTCCATTACCGCAGCAAACGGAAACTGAATGAAGGGATGAGTAATGAAGATATGGATCGGGTGCGAGACTTGGCACGTCAGGCTGAAGAGATGCGTGATCGGATTCGAACCTTAGAAAGTTTATTAGACGCTGAGCACAGCAACTGGCGCAAAGAGTCACGTTAAGGAGACGACCATGAGTACTCCGAGAAAGCGAGAGCTATTAAGAGACGATACGCAAGGTAAGATCGGTGGCGTTTGCGCCGGCATCGCCAACTATTTTGGTTGGGAGCTTTGGGTCGTTCGAATTATTGCAGTGACGGCGTTGATATTGGCAACGAAAGTGACCTTTGTGGCATACGTGATAGCCTGGGTTGTCCTCGATAAACAATCGAAAGTAAAAAAGTCAGCGGCGAGTTATAGCGATGAAGAACAAACCATTCGTGAGGAAACGCGAATTGAACGGACTTCAGATGGCCGCACGATCGAAGTGAAAACCCGGGTGTGGGAAGCGGGAAAAGCACCGCATCAAGCCATGGATGATATTGAGCTTGAATTTGCTCGGATGGAAAAGACTTTACGCACAATGGAAACTTATGTGACATCGTCTGAATTTAGAGTACTTCAGGAATTTAAGTCACTGTAGAATTTTGCTTCTTACTTATAATTGAAGCCGACGCTCAGAACTGGGCGTCGGCTTTTTTGTGTTCAGCGTCGATTACCGATGTTGGTGATTTATGGAAAGAAAACCTTACAGATTTCGGTGGTACGAACAGTTGCCGATGATTGCCGCCTACGCTCGCTCTACCGTAAGCTTGCTTGCATCAAAATAAGAATAACAACATTGGAACAACAAGGTATGAAGGCAATGAAACCGTTACATCTGGAATCCTTAGTGATTCATGGCGGCGATGCACAACAGGATCCACATGGTGCATTGGTGAGTCCGCTGTATCAAACGTCAACGTTCGTTTTCCCTGATGCGGAAACCGGCGGGCGTCGTTTTGCGGGTGAAGAAGCGGGCTATATCTACAGTCGCCTCGGTAATCCAACCGTGAACCTTTTGGAGCAGCGTGTCGCCGCGTTAGAGGGTATGGAAGCAGGTGCAGCAGCCGCAACCGGAATGGGCGCTGTCGCAGCGGCGACGATGGCTTTTTTAAAGGCCGGTGACCATGTGATCGCTTCAGACTGTATTTATGGCTGCAGCTTTGCGCTGTTTTCGCACCTTTTTGAGCGGTTCGGTGTAAAGGTGTCATTTGTCGACCTCAGTGACTCCAAAGCTTTCGCCGCAGCGTTCCGAGCCAATACCAAACTCGTTTTTTTAGAAACCCCCGCAAACCCGCATTTAAAGCTCATTGATTTAAGCTCAGTAGGCGAAATTTGTGCCCGTCACCCCGACGTTCGTCTGATTGTCGATAACACCTTTATGACGCCGTTATTGCAGCGGCCGGGAGACTTTGGTGCGCACCTCGTGGTACACAGCGCCACTAAGTACCTCAATGGTCACGGTGATGTTGTCGCAGGTGTCATTACCGGTAGCCAAGAAGACATACATTTAATCAAGATGACGACGTTGAAAGACATGGGGGCGACCATGTCGCCGCACGATGCATGGCTGATTACGCGTGGTCTAAAAACACTTGCGTTGCGAATGCAACGTCATTGCGAAAGTGCAACGGTTGTGGCCGACTTTTTAGTTAAACATCCGGCGATTGAAAAGGTTTACTTTCCCGGACTGAATGATCATCCTGGCCACGAATTAATTGGCACTCAGATGAAATCTGCTGGCGCTGTTATTGCATTTGAATTGCGCGGTGGTTATCAAGCGGGTGTGCAGCTACTGAATCGCCTGAACATGATTCGTGTGGCGGTAAGTTTAGGCGACGCCGAGTCATTGATTCAGCATCCTGCGTCGATGACGCATTCGCCGTTAACACCTGAAGCGCGCGAGCAAGCAGGGATTACGGACGGTCTTATTCGTATCAGTGTAGGGCTAGAGCAGGTCGACGATATTATCGCCGACTTATCGCAAAGTCTTAGCCAACTAAAACATTCAACCGCCAGCGCCAACGGCGCAAGCGTATCGGAGGTTGCACAAGTATGAGTAAAAAAGAAAGTAAATACGTCTCGAAACAGCCGGACAGTGACGGCATTATTCACTGGACGGCGGAAGAAAATCAGATCTGGCATGATCTCGTTGCCCGTCAACTTGAGATCATTCCCGGCAAAGCTTGTGACGAGTATATGGAAGGCCTGCGTTTACTTGATATGCCCAATGATAGAATCCCGCAATTACACGAGATCAATAAAGTGTTGCAGGAGACGACCGGCTGGCAAGTTGCGCAAGTACCTGCGTTAATTCCGTTCGACGAATTCTTCCGTTTGTTAGCAAATAAACAATTCCCGGTGGCGACGTTTATTCGTTCACGTGAAGAATTTGATTATTTGCAGGAGCCGGATATTTTCCACGAGATTTTTGGCCATTGTCCGTTGCTGACGAATCCAGCATTTGCGCACTTTACGCACCAATATGGCAAGCTCGGTTATGCTGCAAGCCCGAAAGAACGGGTTTATTTAGCTCGTTTGTACTGGTTTACTGTTGAATTTGGCTTACTTAAAACTGCCGATGGCTTGCGTATTTATGGCGGCGGAATTCTGTCATCACCCGGTGAGACCCGCTATGCATTAGAAAGTGATAAGCCTGAACGCAAGCCGTTACGGCCGTTAGATGCCCTGCGTACGCCGTATCGGATCGACATCATGCAGCCGGTGTATTACACCCTCGATAGTGTCGATCAGCTATTCGAAATTGCAGATATGGACATGATGGCTCTGGTTGAAGAAGCGATGGAGCTTGGTCTGTTTGAGCCTAAGTTTCCGCCGAAGAACGCAGCTTAAATTTTTACCTTTAACAAACATAGAAATTGGAAATAGAAATGTCAGATTTATCAACAATGAAATGTGAAGCTTGCCGCGCTGACGCCCCGAAAGTGAGTGACGATGAGTTGGCCAGCTTAATTCGTGAGATCCCTGATTGGGCTGCGATTGTGCGCGATGACGTCATGCAGCTTGAGCGTGTCTATAAATTCAAAAACTTCAAACAAGCACTCGCGTTCACCAATAAATTGGCTGAGCTTGCTGAAGCTGAGTTCCATCACCCAGGAATTTTTCTGGAGTGGGGTAAAGTCACCGTGACTTGGTGGACTCACGCCATTGGTGGCTTGCATAAGAACGACTTTATCATGGCCGCCAAAACGGATGCCTTGCTAAACGACTAAGGCTATTCATCACGTCAAACATGCATGAAATTCGAGAGACAGCATGTCACTGCGGTGGCCTGCTGTCTTTTTTCGTAGTAGCCCTGTATAATTTTATTTACAGTGCAGTATAGCTGCGATGCTTATGATGGTACCCCGATGCGTTTGGAAATTACTTGTCGTGATCGTTTAGGCCTATGCCAAGATGTGTTGACGATTCTGCGTGAGAATGAAATCGACTTGAAGGGCATTGAAGTTGATCCAGTAGGGAAAATATACCTCAGTTTCCCTGATATTGAATTCAGTGATTTTCAATTAGTGATGTCGAAAATCCGTCGTATCCCCAATGTTGAAGACGTTAAAACCATTCCCTATATGCCCACTGAACGTGAGCACTACGAATTCAACTTACTTTTGAGTACGTTACCGAATCCTGTGTTTTCTTTGGATTCACGCGGCCGTTTTGATGTAGTTAATTCAGCCGCTGCGGCGTTACTCGATGCGGATAAAGATGCATTGAAAGGTGCTCCAGCCAATGAATATGTTGGCAGTTTTAATTTGACTAAATGGCTCGACAAGCAAGCACAAGAGGCCAGTATTGAGTATCTTCAGCTCGGTAGTGCGAACTATCGAGCGACGCTGTTGCCAATTTGGGTGAATGATGCCGATGGCACGCCCAATTTTGCGGGTGCGGTGATTCACTGTCAGTCTGAGCCGCTACCGTTGCGCGTTCGCGACGGTGAGCAACAATCGCCATTCAGCCAGATACTTACTCAGCACGCGGCAATGAAACGTTTATTGAAAGATGCTGAGCGCATGGCACAACTCGATGTTCCGTTATTAATTGAGGGCGAAACTGGGGTTGGTAAAGAACTGATTGCACGTGCTTGCCACGAAGCTGGAAATCGCAGTCAACAGCCATTTCTGGCGGTCAACTGTGGTGCCTTACCTGATAATGTCGCCGAAGGAGAGCTGTTTGGCTATGGTGCTGGGGTATTTCCTCATCATCCCCAAGGTAAGAAGGGCATTTTCGAACAAGCGCAAGGCGGCACGGTTTTACTCGACTCTGTGGGTGATATGTCACCGGAGTTGCAAGCTAAGTTACTACGTTTTCTCGAAGACGGCCGTTTCCGCCGGATTGGCGAGGAACAAATGGTTCGGGTCGACGTGCGCTTAGTTTGCTTGTCACGTGGTGATTTATTTGAGCGCGTTGAAACCGGTGGATTTCGCGAAGATCTCTTTTATCGCTTAAACGTGTTGTCACTGCAATTACCACCACTGCGCGACCGCAAGGGTGACGTTACCTTGCTTGCCGAACATTTTCTGCACAAATACAGCCAGCAATTACAGCGTTCACCCGTTCGCTTAACACCAAGTTGCCGTGATTATTTAGCTAGTTACACGTGGCCGGGTAATATTCGGCAGCTCGAAAATACCTTGTTTCGTTCCATTTCCATGCTCGAAAAAGAAGTCCTCGAGCCGAATGATATCAAGTTACCGGAAATGTCGGTGGTCAATGATCAGTTAGCCATTGATATTGAAGACGGCGGATTAGAAGACGCGGTTAAGCGTTTTGAAAGTACGTTATTGCGGCGACTCTATCCCAGTTATCCATCTACCCGCCAGCTGGCGCGCAAGTTAGGATTAAGTCATACCGCGATCGCAAACAAGTTGCGAGACTATGGCATTGGCAAACAACGTAAACGTTAAACCCATTCGCTAAGAAAAAGCGGTGTACAGTTTTAGATACACCGCTCCTGCGCTATCGTAAAGAAAGGTTTACATTTAACTCGCGCAATGCCTTGTGGACTAAGGATGTAAACTAAAGATTACAGCTGGTTTCTTTTTGTTCGGCGATGAATCCGCTCGCGGACACTGGCCTTACTTGGAACATTAACGCTATAACAGAGTCGGAATTTTACATCTGCCCACTAGAGGCAACGTTATTGGTGCATGCACGGGTAACGTACAACTGAAGAATAGAGAGAGGAAGTAATTATGACTGACCATATCAATCCATTGGGTACTGACGGTTTTGAATTTGTTGAATATACCGCAGCAGACCAAAAGGGCATTGATGCTCTGAAACAACTCTTCGTGCAATTAGGCTTTACTGAAGTCGCAAAACACCGTCGTAAAGACGTGTGGTTATACAAGCAAAATGACATCAACTTTATCGTCAACGGACAACCGTCCTCGCATGCTGAGGCGTTCGCGCGCGAGCACGGCCCGAGCGTGTGCGGTATGGCGTTTCGCGTCAAAGACGCAAACCACGCGATGGCGCATGCCATGGCTAATGGTGCGAAAGAGTTTAAAGCGGATGTTGGCGCTATGGAGCTTAACATTCCAGCGATCTATGGTATCGGTGAGAGCGCGTTGTATTTCGTTGACCGCTACGGCAAGCAATCGATCTATGATGTTGACTTCCGTTTTTATGACAACTGGGAAGAGAGCATGAATAGCTTCCAAGTGGGCATGGACTATGTCGACCACCTCACGCATAACGTCTTCCGTGGCAACATGGACCTGTGGGCCGGTTTTTACGAGCGCATCGGTAACTTCCGCGAAATTCGTTATTTTGATATCGAAGGCAAGCTGACTGGATTAGTGAGCCGTGCGATGACGTCACCGTGTGGCAAGATTCGCATTCCAATTAATGAGTCACATGACGATAAGTCACAGATTGAAGAGTATCTGAAAGACTACAACGGTGAAGGTATTCAGCATATCGCGTTATCGACCGACGATATCTATACAACGGTGCGGACGTTGCGTGAACGGGGCATGGAGTTTATGCCAACGCCGGATACTTATTACGACAAAATCGACGAGCGCGTTGAAGGCCACTCTGAAAATGTCGATGACTTGCGTGATTTACGTATTTTGATTGACGGTGCGCCAATGAAAGATGGCATTCTGTTACAAATCTTTACCAAAACCGTTATCGGTCCTGTGTTCTTCGAGATCATCAGTCGGAAAGGTAACGAAGGCTTTGGTGAAGGTAACTTCAAGGCCTTGTTCGAGTCGATCGAAGAAGACCAAATTCGTCGTGGAGTATTAACTGATGCGTAAATGGATCTCATTTCCGAAGCAGGTGGGTACGGCTTCGCGCCAAGCTCATGCTGACTTTCCGGAAGAGGCGATCTACGAGCGTGAAGCCGGCCGAAGTGGTTTCTTCGGCCCCGCCACACATTTCCATCACACCCATGCACCAACCGGTTGGAGCAATTGGGAAGGACCATTGCGTCCGCGTTGCTTTGACTTCAATAAACTGACGGGTGTGGACTCAGCTTCGCCTTGGATTGCCGAAAACTTATTGTTCAATGCACACTGCAAATTCCGCATTTGGCACCTTCATGAGCCGATGAAAAAGCTGGCGCGGAATGCCGACGGTGATGATTTATTGTTCGTTCACGAAGGCGCTGGCGAGTTATTTTGTGACTATGGCCATTTGACCTTGCGTGACGGTGACTATGTGGTAATTCCGCGCTCGACCAACTGGCGGATTGAGCCAACGGCACCGATGCAATTGGTGATGATTGAAGCCACAAATGGCTCGTATCAGTTACCCGAGAAGGGCTTGGTTGGAAATCACGCAATTTTTGACCCTGCGTGTTTAGATGTGCCTGAGATTGATGATGCGTTTAAGGCGCAGTACAGCGAAGACGAGTGGCAAGTTGAAGTCAAACGTCATGGTCAAGTCTCGGTCGTAACATTCCCGTATAACCCGTTGGACGCTGTCGGTTGGCACGGTGATTTAGCGCCGGTACGGATTAATTGGCGCGAGTTTCGGCCATTGATGAGTCATCGTTATCACTTACCACCATCAGCGCACACAACCTTTGTGGCTGACCGTTTTGTGGTCTGTACCTTTGTGCCACGTCCGATTGAAAGCGATCCGGGTGCGCTGAAAGTACCGTTCTACCACAATAATGACGACTACGATGAAGTGTTGTTTTATCACGCAGGTGACTTCTTTAGCCGTGACAACATTGATCGTGGTATGGTCACTTTCCATCCGGCCGGCTTTACCCATGGACCACATCCAAAGGCGTTTAAAGCAGGGCAGGAATACAAGAAGAAATTCACTGACGAAGTCGCTGTGATGTTAGATACGCGTGATGCGTTGGAAGTTGGCGAAGCCGCAAACGCGGTGGAGAACCCTGACTACGTCTACAGCTGGCAGGAGAAAAAATAATGAAGTTAGCGACTTATCGTGATGGCAGCCGCGATGGCAAGCTCGTCATCGTTAGCCGCGATTTAACGCGCGCGATCGCAGTTCCGGAAATTGCGCGGACGTTGCAGTCTGCACTCGATAATTGGGAACAACTGCAGCCGCGCCTGAATAAGGTTTATAACGCATTAAATGAGGGAACGTTAGAAGACGAATTCGCATTTGACGAAACCGCTTGTGCGAGCCCATTACCACGCGCTTATCATTGGGCCGACGGCAGTGCGTATGTTAATCATGTCGAATTAGTCCGCAAAGCACGTGGTGCTGAAATGCCGCCCAGTTTCTGGGAAGATCCGCTCATGTACCAAGGTGGCTCGGATGCATTTATTGGCCCGCGTGAAGACATTCCATTGGGTTCAGAAAGTTGGGGTATCGACTTTGAAGGTGAAGTTGCGGTCGTGACGGGTGATGTACCCATGGGCACCCAAGCTGCAGACGCGCGGTCGTATGTACGCTTATTAATGCTCGTTAACGATGTCTCTCTACGTGGCTTAATTCCAAACGAGTTGGCAAAAGGCTTTGGTTTCTACAACTCCAAGCCAAGTTCAGTGTTCTCGCCAGTTGCGGTAACTCCGGACGAACTGGGTGGCGCATGGCAAGAAGGGAAAGTGCATTTGCCACTGCGTTCGACCTATAACGGTGCGTTGTTCGGTTATCCGAATGCGGGTGAAGACATGACCTTCAATTTTGATCGCCTGATCCAGCATGCGGCCATGACGCGTCCGCTATGTGCCGGTACGATTATCGGCTCCGGTACAGTATCGAATAAGCAGGGTACGGATCACGGTAGTGCTGTGAGTGAAGGCGGTGTCGGCTATAGTTGTATTGCTGAAGTACGCATGATCGAAACCATTCGCGATGGCAAACCAAGCACCGCTTTCATGAAATTTGGTGACACCATTCGAATTGAAATGCTCGATACCGATGGCCACAGTATTTTCGGTGCGATCGACCAACAGGTCGTTGAGTACAAAGGACCGAAGGCGTGATCCCGAAACTCTATGGCTACTGGCGTTCGTCGGCGAGCTATCGCGTTCGGATCACTTTGGCACTGAAGGGTATCGACTATGAGTATGTGCCGGTGCATTTGCTGCGCGATGGTGGCGAACAAAAATCCGTCGCTTATCAAACGTTGAACCCGGCCCAACTCGTACCGACCTTGGAGATTGTTGATGCGGTGGCGAATCAGCCACTAAAACTAAATCAATCCTTGGCGATTATTGAGTACTTAGATGTGCGCTTTCCAGAGCCCAAGTTAATTCCGGACGATCCAGTGCAAGCTGCGGTGGTGCGTATGCTGGCCTTGGATATGGCGGCGGATTTACAGCCAGTGACGAATTTGCGCATTTTGCAAGCACTGACGACAACCTTTGGGTTGCCGGAAAGTGCCAAGGGTGAATGGATTCAGCTCTGGGTCACACGCACGTTTGCCGCATTCGAGAAGCGTCTACGTGATACTGCGGGTAGGTATTGTGTCGGTGACACCGTGACGTTAGCCGATGTTTGCTTGATGCCTCAGGTTTACAATGCTCAGCGCTTTAAGGTCGACTTAACACCGTATCCGACCTTGCTACGTGTCGTTGAAAATCTCGAAGCACTGCCTGCGTTTCATGCTGCAGCGCCAGAACAGCAGTCCGATGCCAACACTTAACGCAAATATCGTGAACATTACCTAAGAATCGCCCAGCATGACTTATCATTGCTGGGCGTTTTTGCTTTAATAAAGTGTTTCGATTCTATTGAATAACCGAACACCAAATCCTGTGTCAGGCTTTGTAAACAAGGAAACGATAATGAAAAGACAACTTGCAGTTGCGATAAGCGCAGCATTTTTTGCTGCTGCCTGTGCGAGTAGCGGAGCAGGGCAGCAGGCCGCTGATGCCGCATGGTATACCAGCGAAACATTAACACCGAACACAGTGCCGGTTGGCCTCGGTCCACAGGCGACTGACGGTAATTTCCACATGACGCAAATCATGGCAGATCCGGACTGGTTAGGTCGTTTCCCGGAGCAAGCCTATTGGTCATGGGACGGTCGCAGTGTATTGTTTAATCGCAAACGCGAAGGCAGCCCGCAGCGTGATCTTTACCTGCGAGGATTGACTGCGGGTGGTAACGGTGAACAAGTTGCGCTGGCGGAATTACATGCCCATGCTTATCGCAATGCGGTCCAGAACGCAGATCGTAGCCTGCGTGCCTATGTATTTGAGCGCAATATTTTTCTACTTGATAACACCAATGGTGATGTCCGTCAGCTTACTCGTGACACACAGAACAAGACAGATTTACAGTTTTTAGCTGACGGCCGGCTTAGTTTCCGTAGTGGTAACGACTTTTATGCGATGAACTTGAGCACGGGCTACACTGAGTTGGTGTTGTCATTACAAACTCAAGACGAGCCAAAAGCTTTGGAAGAGCCCAAAGATATTTTGGCGCAAGAAGAAGTGGACTTAATCGTGTATAACCAAGTCCAGCGTCGAATTCGTGAAGAACGGTTTCAAGATCAACGCGCCTTGGTTGCGGCCAACGCAGCTGTGGCTCCAGCACCGATTTATTTAGGACGTGGGGTTCAAGTTGCAGAAGTCAGTTTGTCTCCGACCGCGGATCGTGCGTTGGTTGCAGTAACACAACCGCAAAGTTGGCGTGGTGACGGTGATTTAATGCCACGTTACGTGACAGAAAGTGGTCGTATCGAGAATCAAGATGTTCGTCGTCGAGTCGCTGATGCCAAACCGGTTAATCACACTTTATACCTAATCGATATTGCTTCTGGTGAAAAGACTGAGCTGAGCTACGACACCTTGCCGGGTTTTGACGAAGATGTTTTGAAGTCGGTGCGGGAAGAGAATTACGCGGCAGAAGGCAAGACTTACGTGAGCGAACCGAAGCCGCGCGCGATTGAAGTGATGGCGCGTTGGTCTGCTCAGGACGGTAATATTAACTGGAAAGCCGACGGTTCTGCGGTCGCCATCATGCTGCGTGCATGGGACAACAAAGACCGCTGGATCGCAACAGTCGATTTTGCTGAAGGTCAATTAGTGAGTCAGCACCGTCTCCACGATGAAGCGTGGATTAATCGTGATTTCAATGCGTTTAATTGGTTGCCGAATCAAAACGCGTTGTGGTACCTGTCGGAAGAGAGCAACTATTCGCATTTATATGTGAAAAACCTCGACAACAATCGCGTCAGTCAGCTTACTTCGGGTCGCTACCTCGTCGATCAAGTGACTTTGAATGCAGCTGGCGATACTTTCTATTTTCAAGCGAACAAACCACATCCGGGGATCTTTGAAATTTATCGGGTACCTGTTAGCGGTGGTGAGGTTGAACAGTTAACTGACCTCGGCGGCATGACCTCGTATCAGCTTAGTCCCAACGAAGATCGTTTGTTGCTGACGCATTCGAGCGTTCATCAGCCACCTGAGGTGTATGTGCAAGACGCCCAACCGAATGTGGCGGCAATGCGTTTAACCGAAACCGTGTCTGCTGAGTTTGTCGCAAAACCTTGGCCACTGCCGGAGATCGTGCCGGTTCCGTCGAGCCATGTGGACGATCCAATCTATAGTCGTGTTTATGTCCCCGCTGATTTTGACGCTGAGCGCGCAGAGCAATACCCTGCGGTGGTGTTCATTCACGGTGCCGGTTATTTGCAGAATGCCCATGCAGGTTGGTCAAATTACTTCCGTGAATTTATGTTCCATAGCAAGCTGACGGAACAAGGCTATGTGGTACTTGATCTCGATTTCCGCGGCTCTGCGGGGTACGGTCGTGATTGGCGCACAGCGGTTTATCGTCAAATGGGCTGGCCTGAAGTTGAAGACTTAGTCGACGTCGTCAACTGGTTAGGTGAGCACCGCAATGTCGACGTTGAGCGTGTCGGCACTTATGGTGGCTCTTACGGCGGCTTCTTGACCTTTATGTCGCTGTTTAATGAACCAGGTTTATTCAAAGCCGGTGCAGCATTGCGTCCAGTGACCGATTGGGCCCATTACAATACCGGCTACACCTCAAATATCTTGAATTTACCGCAAGACGATATGATTGCTTATCGTCGCAGTTCACCCATTTACTTTGCCGAAGGGCTGGAAGATGCGCTGTTGATCAGCGCACCAATGGTTGATGACAATGTGTTCTTTCAAGACTCGGTGCGTTTGGTGCAGCGGTTGATTGAGTTAGAGAAAGAGAACTTTGAAACGGCAATCTTTCCTGTTGAACCGCACGGTTTCGTGCAGCCTTCAAGTTGGCTTGATCAATATCGTCGTATCTACAAATTATTTGAAGATAACCTGAAGTAATTGCTACGAAGGTATGATTAAAATAGGGCAGCGTGAAGCTGCCCTATTTTTTTGCCAAGGAAACTGTCGATCATGTCAAGCTTGTCCGCTGCTGACCAACGATTAATGCGACTCTTGAAAATCAGTATGATTACCGGTGTCTGTTTATTAGTGCTCGGTCATATCGTGCTCAGCGCCACATTTCTGAATGACAACATTGATCACCGTGGTTACATGCTCGGCGCTGGGATGAGCGCGATCGGTATTATTTTATCGCTGCCGACGAAAATCTACCTGACTATTTTGTTAATGGAATACGAAGAGAAAAACAAAGCAGAGCAATCTGACCCGAGCGAGAGCGGCACGGGTCAGTGATGCGCTTTATTTTTTGATAAAATCAATCGGTTTACGGCGCAGGCCGGGAACTGCCAAAGCGCCACCAATGGCGCCACCTAGATGCGTTAAATAGGCTACTTCTGCACCCAGCCAATCTTGATAGCCACTATTCATGGTCATATCAACGACGAGTTTGACAACCACCGCTGCCAATACTGCGAAGCCAAGCTTATTGCCTTGCTTGGTCATCACCACACCGGCATAAACAGCAATGCCATGGAGCACCCCTGACAAGCCAACAAAGAGATATTCCTGACTGACTGCAACGGGAACAATGGTGGCGAAAAGGGCGCTGATGACCATGACGTTGACTAGCAGTCTGCCTTGTAATTGCTGACGAAAAATAACGGCCAACAAGAGCAATGCAGCAAGGTTGAGCAGAAGGTGTTGCAAATTTAAATGCACAAGATGTGTGGTAAATATTCGCCACGGTTGTGCCAGTAAGCCGTTTTCACTGAGCATGAGGTACGTGTGCCAGTGCGGCTGAAATTGAATGAGCAAACAAATTAGTGCAATCGCTACAGGAGCGATGAGAAAACGAAAAGGTATAGATTGCTGCATTCGATATCCTGTAAACGTTGCGAATTTTCCTAAGCTTCGTATGATACCCTTAATCATCCATAAATCGCAAAACGAGCTGTTGTTATGAAATTAGTGAAAAATAGCCCATCAATGATTTCCAAGCCGATGTGGCTCAGTCTTATTGCCAGTGCCGTATGGCTTTCTGCTTGTACGCCAGCGCCGGAAACCACCACGAATATCGCAGATCCGGAAGCTGCGACCGGGCGCAACGTGAATGAGGTGGCCTATGCACACAACTTTATGGTCTCAGCGGCCAATCCCTATGCTACAGAGGCGGGATTAGAGATATTACGTCAAGGCGGCACGGCCATTGACGCGGCGGTTGCCGTGCAAGCCATGTTGACCTTAGTGGAGCCACAGTCTTCGGGCATCGGTGGCGGTGCGTTTATGCTGTATTGGGACAACAGCAGTCAGCAGCTGTATAGCCTTGACGCTCGTGAAACGGCGCCGATGGCGGCAACAGCAGATTTATTTCTTGACGATCAAGGGCGGCCGCCGAGCTATTTAGAGGCTTTGGTGGGCGGCCGCTCAGTGGGGACGCCGGGAGTGATGCGTGGTTTAGAAGCGGCGCATCAACGCTGGGGAACCCAACAATGGGGTGATTTGTTTACCAGTACAATTGAGCGTGCAGAGGAAGGTTTTATTGTCACACCGCGTTTAGCTCAGCTCGTCGAAATGGAGTTAAATCCGGGCCTCACTCAGCTCGGTGCTGCGCGTGATTACTTCTGGCCGAATGGTCAACCGCTGCAGGCAAATAGTCGCAAGCAGAATCCGGAATTAGCGGAAACCCTGCGCGCCATTGCCGAGCAAGGTGCGGATGCCTTGCATCAAGGGCCAATAGCAGAAGCTATTGTAGCCGCGGTGCAAAACAGTGAAGTACAGCCTGGATTGTTAACGCTGGACGATCTTGCCAGTTATCAGCCGGTGTGGCGGGAGCCAGTTTGCGGTAGCTACCGTGTTTTCGAGATTTGCAGTATGGGACCACCCAGTTCAGGCGGTATTACCATGTTACAAATTATGGCGTTACTCGAGCCGTTCGACCTGCATACGCTTGAGGTTAATGGCGAAGAAGCCTTGCACTTTTTTACGCAAGCGTCACGTTTAGCCTTTGCCGATCGTAATCGTTATATCGCCGATGCAGACTTCATGGAAGTGCCGATTTCAGCGCTGCTCAACCGCGACTACTTAGACAGTCGCGTGGCGTATATCGGTGGCACCGACATGGGTCATGCCTTACCGGGCTCACTCGAGGACCTGTTGCGTGCCGACGACCAGTCGCCAGAATTTCCAAATACGAGCCATTTTAGTATTGTTGACCAATATGGCAATGCAGTTTCGGTGACCACCACCATTGAGTTTGGTTTTGGCTCAGGGGTGATGACCAATGGCTTCCTACTGAATAATCAGCTCACAGATTTCTCGTGGGTGCCGGAAGTCGACGGTGAACCGGTGGCCAACCGCGTCGAACCGGGGAAACGCCCGCGTAGTTCAATGGCTCCGGCCATTGTTTTTGACGAAGCGGGGCAGGTTTTACATGTGGTCGGCTCGCCAGGTGGCCCGCGGATTATTAATTATGTCACGCAAACCATGATTGCTTTGTTAGATTGGAACTTAGACATGCAGGCGGCGATAGACTTGCCAAAAATTACCAACTTGAATGGCGCTACGGCGCTGGAACGGGGTACTAATCTAGAGCGTTTGTTACCGCTCTTTGAAGCCCGCGGCCATGATGTTGAAGTGCGCGACCTGAATAGTGGATTACACGGTATCTCAATCCGCGATGGTCGTTTAGAAGGCGGCGCCGATCCGCGGCGAGAGGGCACAGCAAAAGGAGATAGTGATGAGTGATACGATTTTTACGAAGATTATCAACCGTGAAATACCGGCCGACATCGTCTACGAAGACGAATTAGCGTTGGCATTTAAGGATATTAATCCACAGGCACCATTTCACTGTTTGATTATTCCGAAAAAAGCGATTGCGACGGTGAACGACATTGGCAAAGGCGATCGTGAAATTGTCGGCCACTTGTACTTTGTTGCCGGTGAAATTGCGCGTGAGCATGGTTTCGCTAATGAAGGTTATCGCGTGGTCATGAACTGTAATGAGTTCGGTGGCCAAACCGTTTACCATATTCATGTTCACTTGTTGGCCGGTAAACCGATGGGGTGGCCGCCTTATCAGGACAAATTGAAACGAACCAATCCGATAGAAGCCTAATTGCAGAACCTTAGGCCCCGAAAGAGAAAACCCCAAGTCCAATGACTTGGGGTTTTTGCGGGATTAGTCGATCGCTCTTAAAATCAATCCTTTCAGATACCAACCTTCGGGATAATGAATATGTACCGGGTGATCTGCCGATTGTTGCGTCCAAGCGACGATTTGCAGGTCGCGATTGGCGTCGAGACAGGCGTCGGCAACAACCTTCTGAAAAAGGTCAGAACTTAACAGCCCAGAACACGAAAACGTTAGCAGTACGCCACCCGGTGCTAAAATTTTCGCCGCTAAACGGTTAATATCTTTATACCCGCGACAAGCCCGATTTAAACTCGCTTTTGAGTCAACAAATTTGGGTGGGTCGAGCACGATAACATCAAAGGTTTCGCCTTGTTCAGCATAGGTGCGGAGCTGTTCGAATACATCGGCTTTGACATGTTTTACGTTCGCCTGTTCAAGGCCGTTCAACGCAAGATTGGTCACTGAGGTGTCAAGTGCTGACTGTGACACATCGACATTAACAACCTCTTTAGCACCGGCCGCCGCTGCGTAGAGTCCAAAACCACCCGTGTAGGCAAAACAGTTCAATACGCGCTTGCCTGCCGCATACGTTTGTATTGCTTTGCGGGCATCACGTTGGTCTAAGTAGTAACCGGTCTTATGACCAGAAACAACGTCAACAGCCAGTTTTAAACCATGTTCAGTAATGACGATGGGTTTGGACGGTATGTCACCGATGCGGGCTCCGGTCGCCAAAGGAAGACCTTCTTTCTTTCGTACATCAACGTCGGAGCGCTCGTAGGCTGTACAATCCGGATAAAGCTCCGCGAGCACCGCGAACAAGGTTTCTTGATGATACAGAGCGCCGGCTGTCAACAACTGACACACCAATGTATCGACGTAACGGTCAATGGTGATACCCGGTAGCCCGTCAGACTCGCCCGCTATCAATCGATAGGCATTAGTTTGCTGACCGACCAATACATCGCGAGCCGCCTGTGCGGCTACGATGCGTTGCTTGAAAAATTCGCTGTCGATGACCACTGCTGGATCAAACGTCCACACGCGAGCGCGAATCTGTGAATGCGGTGAATAGGCGGCACGGCCGAGAAACTCGCCTTTGTCGCTGACGACGTCCACCGTGCTGCCGAGCGTAGGCTTGCCTTGTACTTTCGCTACGGCACCGCTAAAGATCCACGGGTGGCGGCGACGCAACGACTTTTCACGACCAGTCTTAATGACAATGCGATCTGCCATTACATCACCCGCTGGCCAGGTTGAGCGCCGTCCTGAGGATTCAAAATGTAGATTTCACTGCCACCTGGGCCGGCCGCCAAAACCATGCCTTCGCTCATACCAAAGCGCATTTTCCGTGGTTTGAGGTTAGCGACCATCACAGTGAGTTGACCAATCAGTTGTTCCGGCTGATAAGCTGCCTTAATACCGGCAAAAACTTGACGTTTTTGGTCACCAATATCCAAGGTTAATTTCAGGAGTTTATCCGCGCCTTCGACGTGCTCTGCGTTCTCGATGCGAGCAACGCGGAGGTCAACTTTAGCAAAATCGTCAAACTCGATTTCGGCTGCAATGGGTTCAATATTCACTTTGGCTTGCGCCACAGCGGCTGGCGTGGCGGCTGCACTGTTATTTTCTTTTGATGCTTCAAGCATGGCTTCAATTTTCTCAGTCGGTACGCGTTGCATTAACGCTTTGAATTTATTGATGTTATGACTAGTGAGCGTTTGCTGTACGCTGTCCCAAGTGAATTTGTCATTGAGGAATGCTTGGGCATCGTTTGATAACGCCGGAACCACAGGGGTTAAATAAATCATTAATAAGCGGAAGAGGTGAATGCCCATGGAGCAGACATCATGCACTTCATTTGCTTTGCTTTCGTCTTTGGCGAGCTGCCACGGCTCTTTGTCGGCAATGTATTCATTGGCGCAATCGGCAAGCTTCATGATATCGCGCATGGCCTTGGCAAACTCGCGATTTTCATAGGCGCTCGCAATATCGTCAGCAGCCGCTTGGAAGTCGCGCAGCATGGCTTCGTCATCGATGCGTGGTGACAGTTGGCCGGCAAATTTCTTGCTGATAAAGCCGGCGCAGCGGCTGGCAATATTAACGACTTTGCCAACCAGGTCAGCGTTCACCCGTTGGGCGAAATCAGTCAAGTTTAAATCCAAATCATCAATGCGGCTGCTCAGCTTAGCCGCGAAGTAATAACGCAAATACTCTGGATCTAAATGATCAAGATAAGTCCGCGCCATGATGAAAGTGCCTTTTGACTTCGACATTTTGGTGCCGTTCACGGTAATAAACCCATGTGCCCATACGCTCGTCGGCTGACGGAAGTTTGCACCTTTCAACATAGCCGGCCAGAAAAGGCTATGGAAGTAGATAATATCTTTGCCAATAAAGTGATAGACCTCGGCGTCGCTGTCAACACGCCAGAAGTCGTCGAAATTCAAGTCGTCACGTTGTTCGCAATAGTTTTTGAAGCTGCTCATGTAGCCGATCGGTGCGTCCAACCAGACATAGAAATATTTGCCTGGCGCGTCTGGAATTTCAAAGCCAAAGTAAGGCTTATCACGACTAATGTCCCACTGCTGCAGCCCTTGCTCGAACCACTCATTGAGTTTGTTGGCCATTTCCGGTTGCAACGAGCCTGAACGAGTCCACGCTTTGAGCATATCGCCAAAGGCCGGCAGGTCGAAAAAATAGTGCTCAGATTCACGTAACTCGGGAACCGCACCGCTAACCGCTGAACGTGGGTTCTTCAGATCAGTGGGCGAGTAGGTCGCACCACAAACGTCACAGTTATCGCCATATTGGTCTTCGGCACCGCAATCAGGGCACGTACCCTTAACAAAGCGATCTGGCAAAAACATTTCTTTCTCTGGATCATAGAGCTGCTCGATGACTCGAGTGTGAATATACCCACTGTCACGTAAACGGGTATAAATGAGGTTCGCCAGTTCGCGATTCTCAGGACTATGGGTTGAATAATAATTATCGAAAGACACGGCGAAATCAGCGAAGTCACGTTGGTGCGCGACATTCATTTCTTCGATCATCGCTTCGGGTGTCATCCCGAGTTGCTGAGCTTTCAGCATAATTGGCGTGCCGTGGGCATCATCGGCGCAGACGAAATGACACTCGTTGCCATACAGGCGTTGAAAACGCACCCAAATATCCGCTTGGATATAACCGAGGAGATGGCCGATATGAATTGGGCCGTTCGCATAGGGCAGTGCATTAGTAACTAAAATGCGACGCGAATTCTTAGTCTGCGCTGTGGTCGAGGTATCTGCCATAGTATCTACCGTGTGTCCTGTAAATAGAGCTTGCCGATCGTCTGTCGCGGCGGTAAACGCGAGCCGAATGGATAAGCTGAAATTCAATAACGAAAACGTGCGCCATGATAACGGAATTTTGCTGACTTTTCATCAGTTCAGCGTAGCTTATAAGGCTATTAATCACTATGATGATAGTTATTCAATGATACATTCCTACGGATTCTGTTAAATGCCGAATTCGTTGTTCACGACTAGATAGGAAGCCGAACATGTCCACAGCTGTATTGGCGGCATGCCAAGCATTACGTAGCGATATCTTCCCGCACGGATTTCGTCCCGAATGGATTTCCCTTGATAACCAGCACGCGACTTTAACCTTACCATTTGCGGCGAAATCTGCCGCGTTTGAATTGCTTCAGCAATTGCGTTCTGATTACCCGCAATTCAATGATCTCCATTGGTCGGTGCGCATTGACGTCGAGGCGTTACCGGCGAAAACCGCTACGGTTCCGCAGGGCTCAAGCGCACCGCACGTAAAGAATGTCATTGCTATAGCTTCCGGTAAAGGCGGTGTGGGTAAGTCCGCTGTGACCTTAAATTTGGCCTTGGCACTGAAAGCGCAGGGCGCGCGCGTGGGTATTTTGGACGGTGATATTTACGGACCGTCGTTGCCGACTATGTTTGGTAATCACACCGAGAAGCTCACGTTCACACCAAATCGGAAAATGCTGCCAGTAAATTGTTGGGGTATCGAAGGTAACTCGCTCGGTTACTTGGTTGACACAGAGGCGGCTGCAATTTGGCGCGGACCCATGGCGAGCCGGGCGATTGAGCAGTTATTGTTCGATACGCAATGGTCGAAACTGGATTATTTATTGATTGATTTACCGCCGGGAACGGGGGATATTCAATTAACCTTGTCACAAAAATTCCCGTTAACTGCCGCTGTCGTGGTAACAACGCCGCAAAATATTGCCTTGGCTGATGCACAGAAAGGCATCGCTATGTTTAATAAAGTGGATGTGCCTGTGGTCGGTTTGTTGGAAAATATGAGCTACTATGAATGTACGGAATGTGGTCATCAAGCGCATATTTTTGGCTCGCAAGGAGGTGATGATTTGGCAGCGAAATACCAAGTGCCCGTCATCGGTCATTGGCCGTTAACCACAGCATTACGAGAAAGCCTCGATGAAGGTATACCCTTGTCGCAATCGCAACCAGAGCATCCCTTGTTGGCCATCATGGCGACGACTGCACAGCAATTGGCAGCGAATGCATGGGAATTATTAACTGAGCTTCCAACAGAATAACAAAAAGGACAAACAGGCATGCGACTAACGGATGGCCAAATAGAACAATACCTTGCCGACGGCCTTATCGGCATCGATCCTGCGCCGAACCCGAAAGACATCACCGGTGTCACGGTCGATATCCATTTAGGCGATAGTTTTCGCGTTTTGCAAGATCATGCCGCGCCGTATATCGACATCAGCGGTCCGCGTGAGGAAATCGATCTTGCTATTCAACGGGTCATGAGTGACGAAATAAAATTGGCCCCGGGTGATGCGTTCTTTATTCATCCAGGCGAGTTTGCATTGGCCGTGACGCATGAGTCAGTGACATTGCCGGCAGACATTGTGGGTTGGCTTGATGGGCGTTCGTCACTTGCGCGTTTGGGGCTGATGGTGCATGTGACTGCACACCGGATTGATCCAGGTTGGTCAGGGCAAATTGTCCTCGAGTTTTTTAATAGCGGCAAACTGCCATTAGCGTTGCGGCCTTTAATGAAGATAGGCGCGTTAAGCTTCGAAACTTTGGGTGAGCCTTGCTTACGTCCTTACAGTCGACGGCTTGACGCGAAGTATAAAGATCAACGTGGCGCTGTTGCCAGTCGCATTAGTGCCGATAAGAATAGATAAGTATGTTTTTTTCCACAGGGAATTATATAAGGAATGCGGCAACTAGCCTTTCACGACTATCGCCGAACCATATTAAGGCGAGCTATATTAGGAATGTTGGCAATTGGGATTATTGTCAGCTTAACCTCTGTGGTGCCGCTGTATAAACAAAGCCAGACTTATATTGATCGTTTGCATTACGCCTATGCCGGTGCGCAATCCCAAGCTATTCATTATCAAATTTTGCGCTATCAAGACATCGCCAGTCAATTTGCCTCGCGTACGGAAATTCGTTATCGATTGGAATTATTGAATCGCGGTGAGATTGATTTGCAAAACGCGCGTGCTTTCAGCGAACCTCGTCTTGCTGATGCGATCCGAATTACACCCGACGTTGTAGCATCCCTGCGCTTGAGCCGACAGGGTGAGATTGTTAGTCAACATGTGTTTACTGCAGAACCGAATTTGCAGCGCTTCTTAGAGACTTCATTGACGTCTTTTCGTCTTGACCAAATAGAATTTTATCCAGCTACGGACAGCGATACTGTAACAATGAAAGATCTTCTGATCAGTGTGCCAGCTCCCATTCGGGATGATGAAGGGGAGTTGATTGGTACCGATTTGCTAGCTTTCTCGACGGTTGGATTTCACGCGATTGCTAATCAGTTGACGAAGTTCGGTTCCCAGATGCAATTGTTTGTTATTCGCGGTTCTGGAGATCGTGTTTTTCATGTTAACACACCGAATCTTGATGATGAGACGGTGATTGAAATTATTACTGGCTCTGATTTACCGTTTCCAACATCGGTGCTGATGGCTGGCGTTCTCACACCGACTGTCTACCAAAATGGTGACTCACACACGCTATTTTTGGTAGGGATCCCTAATAGTGATTGGCAGTTGGTGATTAGTGCAGCTAACGCGGAGTTATATAAAGAACACTACACCACAATTATCCTGGTCAGTGCGGTTTTGTTCATTGCAATTATATTCGGTGTTTGGGCAGTACGGCGGACGATCCGCCCCGTTATTAATGATCTTACTGAGTTAGGTAACGAACTGACTTTAAAAAACCGTCAGCTTGAGCTTGCCGGTCAAGTTGTTGATCATACCCATGAAGCGATTGTTATTACCGATGTCGATTTGAACATTCAACGCGCCAACCAAGCGTTTTTACGTTTAATTGGAATGCTGAATCAGCCGATTCAGGGAATGCACCTGAAAGATTTAATGCTCATTGAAAAGCTTCCAATCCAGTTAGAACAAAAGATTAGCCGAACTTTACAGCTTAAAAATACGTGGCAAGGTGAACTCTGGTATCAGGCGCGCGATGGTCGTTCTATTCCAGCTTTGCAGAGCATAAGTACGATTCGCGATAATCAGGGTCAAATTGTTCAATTAATCCATATTTTCAATGATATAACTCAACAGAAAATAACAGAAAACCTCATTTTGCGGAAAGCAGAAACCGATCAGTTAACGGGCTTGGTTAATCGCGATGGTTTACTGAAAGGGCTCCAACAACGCGTTGCAGCATTACAACACGAAGAGACGATTGCAGTTTTGTTTCTCGACTTAGACAAGTTTAAGCCAGTAAACGACACCTATGGCCATCAGATTGGCGATACGCTTCTGCAAGCCGTTGCCGCGCGTTTACTTGACTTGGTGCGGAAATCGGATTTAGTCGCTCGGCCGGGTGGCGATGAGTTTGTCGTTGTATTGCAGGGCCCTGCGGTGCATCAACGCGCGACTCAGTTGGCCAACGATATCGTTTCTAAGCTCGGTGAACCCTTCGCGGTTGAAGAATTGAGGATTCATGTTGGAGCATCTGTTGGTGTGGCATTTTATCCGGAACATGCTGCCACAGCGGATGAACTTCTGAAGCAGGCCGACATGGCGATGTATGCAGCAAAACAGGCGGGTAGAAACTGTGTGCAGATCGCTGATGCATCAGGATGATCATTAAAAACTCCCCAGCGTTGGCATAAGCGATGCACTGGGGACTTATTTAATTAAGGATTATGCCGGTCAAACCATTCAACAATGCGTTCGAGACGATCGACTAGGTTGATCGGTCGGCCACTCCGGCTAAGGCCATGCCCCTCACGGTCATAGACAACTAATTCGACGTCAACATCATTCGCTTTTAATGCATAAAACCATTCCTCACCTTGGCCAATCGGCGTAATGTGGTCATGATTACTATGAATAATTAACGTTGGTGTTTTTACGCGATCTGCATACTTTAGCGGCGAGCGTCCCCAATAATAGTCGAAGTTCTGCCAAATTGTTCCACCAAACTCTTCCATCATGGACAACGGCGGGAATGCTTGTGTACCCGCTTCGGAAATCCAGTTACTGACGCTACGTTGGGTAACGGCTGCACGAAAACGCTCAGTTTGCGTAGTCGCCCAATTAGTCAAAAAGCCACCGTGGCTGCCACCGGTAATATATTGGCGCTCCGGGTCGAGCCAATTGAAACGATCGAGGGCGGCGTCGAGCGCATAGATGTTGTCCCGGTAATCGGCACCACCATAATCAAGACGAACTTGACTCGCATGATCATGACCGTAGCCTGAGCTACCGCGGTAATTAACGAACACAACCGCATAGCCACGCGCGCTGAGAAGCTGCATCTCAGGGAACCATTGATGTCCCCACATCCCACCTGGACCACCTTTGATGTTCAGGACTACTGGATACGATTCGCCTTCCTGACGGTTTAGCGGCGGCAGGAAGAACACATCGAGGCGGTCGCCGTGTTCATTTTCTGTCGCAAATACTTGGTACCGTTGCAAGGCAGTTGTGTTCAGATAATCCCGATTGAACTGGGCAATGACTGCCGTTTCCCGATCACGCAAGCTGGCGATTGAATGCGCTCGCATGACTTGGGGCGGGATTACTTCGTTATGAGCGATAAATGCAACTGTGCCATTCTCAGCAAAGACCACGTCACTGAATGAATAGCCTTCACCCGCGACTTGGCTATAGCCACCGACATCTAAGTCAACACGAAAGAGTGGCCGGCTACCGCGGTCATCCGCGGTAAACCATAACGAGCCGAGCGCCGCTTGTAAACCACTCGGGCTGTGATCCATCCGATCTGCAAGAGTGCGAAAGCTATCGTTGCGCAAATCATAGAGATGCAAAGCCGGTGCAGCATAATTACTTTCGCGGTAGACATAAGCGATACTGTTGTTGCCGGTCCATACTGGATTTGAAGCATGTCCTTGAGGGCTTGCGAGCTCGTTTTCTTGGTCGCCACAACGGACAAAAATTGACGATGAGAAGTAGCCTTCACGGGCAAGCGGATGGCGGTTACTTGCAAACGCAATGCAGGCGCCGTTTGGTGAGTAACTGGCGCTGCCTTCATGCCATTCGGAATCGCCCGTTACGGACGTCAGCTTTTGCTCAGCAAAGCTATAGGTCCAAAGGCCGCTGCGATTCTCATTCAGGTAACCACCCTGACGTTTGTACACCGCATCCGTGATGACGGTGACGTCGGGTTTGTCTTCTTTCTCAGCTTTAGTGAGTGGATCGGTAACGGCCGGATCCAGTGAGATCGACAAGAGAAGTTCATCGCCGTCTGGACGCCATTGCACGCTTTGAATTGAGCCTTGCTCGAGCCGCAACAACTCCTGAGCCTCACCACCTTGCATCGAAAGTTGATAGAGCGCAGTGCCATTCTCTCGACCAGAACGGAAGAGGAGCGTCTGGCCGTCCGGACTAAACTGTGGCGCAAAATCGCTTTGACTGCGCGTCAACTGCACCGGCTCAGCGCCGTCTCGGCTCATCCAAAGCGTGTTGTGACGACTGCGCTTGTCATCTGCGACAGTGGTTTTGACGAAAACCATAGTGCGGCCATCGGGGGTGATTTGCACGTCACTGACGTTGACGAATTTATAGTAGTCCGCAGCACTCAGGCCGGGCTGTTCGCCAGCGACTGCAGCGAAACTTAAAACAAAACTGGCACCTAACCAAGGCAACAGGCGATACGTATTTTTCAAGCGCATGTCATTCTCCTATCGTAATGGCCGAGCATGGGCAGCTGCGCGGAAGATCGAATTCATTAGCAACACATGCTGACCCTCAAGGTAGGCGCGGAAATTCGGCTCTTGCGTAAAGCTAATAACCATACCGCGGCCATGCGGCTGCACCATGACTAATGGTTTGTGGGCAATCTGCTCATGGTTTTCTGGCCACATAAAGCCACTGGCAAGTACATCGTCTTTACCAGCGTAATTGACCACGTTGCGGCCATCGGTAATGCGTAGTGGCGTGTAAATATCACTACCAATAAACATGGCGTGTAATTGCTCATGAACGCCTGCGGTTAGCCAATGTTCCTGATCGACGTTGGCACGGGCGATCACACCGGACACCCAATCAGGGCCTGCATCTGGATCACGAAGGTAACGGAGGTGGTCATCATGGTCATGGATGAGATTACCGGCAACCCGAGTTCCCGATGGTTTCTCGGCGATATTATCAACCTGAGCCTTCTTCTCCAACGCACTGTTTAATAATGGTTGTTCGCCGGAAATGGCGAAGCGCGTCGCGTTACCGAGGGTAATTAACACGCCACCGCGCTGAATCCAGTTGCGCAGATTTTCCCGGCCGCGTTCGCCAAGAGCCTGTTCATAGCTGCCGCCAGAGGTAGCCGGTAGAATTAGTACGTTATAGTGACTTAAATCTGACCACGCTAAGCGATCAGGTCTAATCGCGGTAACTGGATAGTTAAATTCGCGTTCAATAATAAAACGCGTACTGCCGGCGCTGAGCACATTTGTCGGTGTGTCCCACGCGAGGGCAATATTCGGTGCAAACATGCGTTGTACATTCGCTGAACCGACGTTTGGACCGTCTTGCATCCAACTCCGCTCGAGCCCATCAACATGAGCACCACTGGCTTGTGCCAGTTCACTGAGAATGGCGCTCAGATTTTCCGGGTTACCCGCGCGAGGAATAATCAAACTGCCGGCCGGATAGTCAGTGCCATTGGCGTGTTTAAAACCACGATCGGCGCTGCGAACTAATAGTCCTTCACGTAGCGCCGCGGTGAGCAGGCGACCACTGTTCATGTCGCCCCAAGCCACCGCAAATCCGAAAGCGGCATCGGGATTATTCACACGCCCAGGCTGAATTCGCTCACTACCGACAGCGACCGTGTCGACTCGGGGAACTTGAGCGCAAATGTCCATATCGACGTTAAATAATAACGGTAATGACCAGGCGGTGACGTCGTAAATCTGGTCGGGTAGATTATTCGCACGTAGACGCTCTTGTTCAGCGATAAAGTCTTCGTCCATTGGAACATGTACATCGAGCAGGGTGCGGATCAAATGATAGGAAGGTTGTGCTGCTTCGACCACGAAGGCACCTGATGAATAGCGACCATTACAGGCGCGGAAATCGCTTTGCGCTTGCTTAACTTCAATGCCTTGTTCAGCTAATAACGCCATTAATTTTCGATTGCCGGCGAGATCGCGCTGATTGGGGAATATGTAGCTGCGATCGTCGCCACGACTTCCTTTATCAATACCACTCTTGCGGTAATCGTAGAAGCGAGTAAGGAGCTCCTGACGACGTTGGGATGCAGTTTCGATCGTCGCCATAAAGGCGACAAAGTTCTGCTGCACACCATCTGCATAGGTCAAAATCTCACCTTCATGAGTACGGAAATGGTGACCACGGGCAGAACCCATTTCATAGGTCATTGAGAGACTGCCATGATAAAGCGGCCAGCTGGCACCGTAGCCAGGGTAAAAGGCGTCGAAAATTTCACGGGTAAAGTAGTCGTAGCCAAATTGGTCAAACCAATCGGCGTTGTTTTCACCGACCCAGTTCAAGCCTTCGCGTTGTTCGCTGGTAATAAACGGATTAAACGGGTGCGCTTCAGGTGTGAAATAGTAGGGTAAATCGCCGCCCATTTCATGGGAGTCGACAAAAATGAGCGGGAACGTTTGCAGTAATGCGGCAATGCGACCGCGGGTTTCCGGCTGGGTTAACGCGATCCAATCTCGGTTCATATCAAACAGGTAGTGATTGGTGCGCCCATTAGGCCAAGGCTCGTTATGTTCCGCAGAGATGCGGTCTGTCGATGGCTCAAGTCCGATGGTTGCATAATAGCGGCTGACAAAACGGCCACGGCCATCCGGGTTTTGTAATGGGTCGAGATACACTAGGGTATTGTGCATGATGTTTTGCGTTCGCCCATCACGCGCCGCTAACAGATGATAGGCAGTGACCATTGCCGCTTCCGCTGGTGAAATTTCATTGCCATGGACACTACTGGCAATCCAAACACTCGCGGGAAGGTCATTCATGAGCTGTCGAGCTTGACGCTCGTTGGTTTGGCGTGGATCGGCTAAACGGCGCATTCCCGCTTCGATTTCGTCCAAGCGAGCGATGTTGTCGCGGCTGCCAATCACTGCATAAAACAAAGGCCGCCCTTGCCATGTTTCACCGTAGGGTACTAATTTCACCTGCTCGGGATGGGCTTGTTGTAATGCTTCAAAATACGCACGTATTTGCTCTGGTGACGAGACACGACTGCCCGCATGGTAATCTAAGACCTCATAAATAGAGGGTGTGCCTTGATGATCGGCGTTTGGCCATGCTGGAACCGTGTCGGCGGCCACAGGGGTAATGGTAAGCGCTGAGACCAACGCCATGGATAAAAGCGACAGTCGATGACGTCGGTTACTGAATAAGTTCATCTGCATGACCAAAATGCTCCGTTAGCATGTCCTCACTGGGACTTTTCTTCTAATGTGTCAATCGTACGAATGATTGCGTCTAATAGGGTTGTCTCATCATGACGATGAGGAATCTCGGAATCAGGTTTTGCTCCGGTAATTACCGGTATAGCAATGGCTCGTTCTGCTTGATAACTCACCGTAGAGGTATCGCCGGCAGCACTAATAATGGCGTCTACCGGCTGAAAGCCAAGTTGTCGATGAAGCCATTGCATGCGTGTTGACAAAGGGAGTTGCCCAGCGGGACTCGGTTCAGCAACCAGATTATCAACAAATATGACGCGAGCTGATGAATTCTCGATTGTTTGTGCTATTTCCTCGACTAGTAACGGCGGTAATACCGAAGTTAGGAAACTTCCAGGCCCAAGAATAATGTAGTCACTTTGGGTTAAGTGTAATAAAGCCTCAGGTGTGGCTTTGACGTTCGGAAATAAACTCAGACGCTTGGGCATAGCGTTTAATTTATCGACACGAAATTCGCCAAAACAGGTCAGTTCATTTTCCAGTTCTGCAACGAGGTCTGTGGGTGTTTCTGACATGGGTAAAATTCGACTCGCTACTTTTAAGAGCCGACTGAGCAATTCGATACCATCGACCGGACGAGCCGATAATTCATCCAAACAATAAAGTAAGAGATTTCCGAGACTATGGCCTTCCAACCCGGTCTGTTTTTCGAAACGAAAATTTAAAACTTCAGCGGCGAGAGGCTGACTTGCGAGTTGTGACATGCAATTACGAATGTCACCCCATGCGATGCAGTGTTGATCAGCGCGCAGGCGCCCTGTAGAACCGCCATTATCGCTGGTTGCGACGATGCCGACGAGGCGCTTCTTCATGAAAGTGAGTGTCGCTAGCAAGCGACCAAGCCCATGTCCACCGCCTATCGCAGTAATGCGGAGCTCGCGATAGATTGGATGTTTTAGTTGATTGGTGGCCATTCCGTTTGGTTTCCGTTTTTGATGCCAACAAAAAAATTCTTTCCACTATAAAGGCTGCCCCCTAAACTGTGAAATAAATTCCGGAATATTTAAGAAAATGATGCACTTTTCTGGCAAGATAGGCTGAGTTAGAGAAGGAAACTTGCATGCCTGCAGACGCGGAAACAATCACGACGAGCAAATTTAGCCGTTGGAGCCTGTGGCTTTATAACGGCCTTTTATATTTATTACTACCATTTATCTTGCTGCACTTTTGGCGTCAAGGTCGCCGAAACAAAGCCTATCGCGCGCGGATCCAAGAGCGGTTTGGGAAACAGCCTATCGCCAGTAATTACCAGGGCTGTGTTATTTTTCATTGCGTCTCAGTGGGTGAATTTTTAGCTGCTAAGCCTCTTATTTCTGCTTTTCTCGAGTCAGCCAATGGCACGCCTGTTGCTGTTACCTGTATGACGCCTACTGCTTCCGAGTTGATTAAGGAGACGTTCGGCGATCGGGTTTATCATTGTTACTTACCACTCGACACAAGCGCGGCGATGCGTCGATTTATCCGAGGATTGCAGCCCAAGGCTTTAGTCATTTTAGAAACTGAACTTTGGCCGAACCTGATGTTTCAGTGTCAACGCGCAAAAGTGCCGACGTTATTAGTCAACGGGCGTATGTCGGAGCGCTCAGCCGCTGGTTATAAACGACTCGATTGGTTGTTTGCCCAGACTTGGGGAGCATTGCGTTATTGCGGGATTCAAACGGAATCACAGGCGTCGCGCTTTGTGGCCATCGGTGTTGCCAAGGACAGAGTGCAGACAGTGGGGAATTTGAAATTTGATTTACAGATCCCAGACGCGCAGCGTGAACAAATTCAATCATATCAAAATTTGCTCGCTGACCGTCTGATCATCACAGCTGGGAGTACCCACGCTGGTGAAGAGACTGTGATTCTCCAAGCATTTAAAAAGGTTCAGCAGAGTTACCCGAATGCGCTGCTTATCCTCGTGCCGCGCCATCAAGAACGTTTTGACGAAGTCGCAGAGTTGATTCAAGAGCAAGGCTTTTCATTCGTACGCCGCAGGCAGGGGCAACCCGTCCTTGCGGAAACGCAGGTTTGGCTTGCCGATACCATGGGTGAATTGATGCTCTGGTATGGTTTAGCGCGCATCGCATTTGTCGGTGGTAGTTTAATTACGCGTGGTGGCCATAATCCGCTGGAGCCATTGGTGTTTGGCGTTCCTATCGTATCCGGCCGACATGTGTTCAATTTTCAAGATATCTATAACGAACTGGATCGTTTGCAAGCCGTTCGTTGGGTTCAGGATAGTGATTCTTTAGCGAGTACACTGATTGGCTTAATGGCGACCCCAGAAACAGCGCGACGTTTGAGTCAAGAAGCGCAGCAGTTGTTTTCTGATCATCAAGGGGCGACACGGCGATATTTAGCGACTATCCATCAAGTCTGTGAAGGGAGGCATGGATGAAAAATGCACCAACATTCTCAGCTCAAAATGCTCGGCTGCAAAGCGCAGACGGTGCCGTGGTATTAGTCAACACTGACGAAATTTCTGCTGACACGTCCGTAACGACGATCAAAACTTGGTTTGATCCTGCGTACTGGCAGCAAAAAAATGCAGTGGTCGGCACGAGTCATGGCCGCAATACGGTTTACTTTGTGATGGCGAATGCCCGTCATTGGGTGCTTCGCCACTATTATCGCGGTGGCTTGCCAGGCAAACTCTGGAAAGATCAATTCTTGTACTTAGGTGAAGCACGAAGTCGGAGCTTCGCCGAGTTTCAGTTACTTCAGCACATGCGTGGATTGGGGCTACCTGTACCGACTCCGGTCGCGGCACACGTGCAACGAAGCGGGTTGTATTATCGCGCAGATTTATTGATTGAACGGATCGTCAATAGCCAAGACTTATTTAAAGCGCTGCAACATGCTGAATTAAGCGATGCCACTTGGCACCGGATCGGCTTCACTGTTGCTGCGTTTCATCGTCATCATGTCTTTCACAGCGATCTCAATTGTCACAATATTCTCTTACAGACACAGAATGAACGAGAGCAGGTGCATTTGATTGACTTTGATCGTTGCCGAATTCGGCAGCCGGGCGCTTGGCAACAAGAAAATTTGCAGCGGTTGCAACGTTCCTTGATTAAAGAACGCAAGACCATTCAGGACGAACATGGGAACGCATTTTATTATCATGACTCTAATTGGCAAATGCTTTTGGAGGGTTATCGTGAAGGGATGTCGGTTAATGAGATAGCCAAAACGCCAACGAAAACAGGATACGAGTGAGATGAAAGTAAGGTTGCTGAATGGGCTTATCGCCATTGTCGCAGTGTCTGCATTCGGCCTGGCTGATGCTGTAGAGCAAGATCTGCAGACACAGACGTTGTGTTTAGTCGCAGCTGAAACCGTTAAAATTAAGGCAGAACTCGCGACTGAACCTAAATCACGTGAACGCGGATTAATGGAAAGAGAGAGTTTACCAGCAGAGTCAGGTATGTTGTTTGTCTATCCACAAAATGGGATGCGAGCTTTTTGGATGTATAAAACACGCATTCCACTCGATATTGCCTATATTGGCTCCAACGGCCGCATACAAGAAATTTATAGTATGGAGCCGTGTCGCAGTATTTTTCCTGCGCGTTGCCCAAACTATCCATCACAACAACCACTGCGAATGGCTTTGGAAGTCAATCAAGGAAAGTTTGCCGAGTGGGGCGTTGAGATTGGTGACATGGTTTTCACAGATGATTGCGAAACGCCGCTGCAACCCTTGCCGGCGACCTAAAGAGAGATAACCATGAGCAGATATTTGAAAATTACGCTAATCCTTTTCAGTTTGAGTTTGCTTGCTGCGTGCGCGAGCACCACAGATGGCGAACCGACTCGACGTGGGGAGCAAACCCGAGTTCCTGCGCTTACTGAGTTAACCGAAGAGAGTGCCGCACAATGGTTGCGTTCAGGGCAGACACTCAACAGTGAAATTCAACGTTGGTGGGGAACTCCTTCGTCGCAAGGACGCAGCGGCGATGTGTTGTGGGACAACTATACTTGGGTTGGCCAAAGTGGCAAGGGGGATGGCAGCACCCGGATGTTATCGTTGACCTTAAATTATAACTTGCAGGGCATTTTGCAAGACTATGATTTACGGATTCACGAGTTTCCGGCCTATGCACGTCCTTGAGTCATTGGTCGCAAGGGGGCAGCAGCTAATCCGTTAACGGCTGGACTTTTGCGGCTAAGTCCAGAAGACTTTGCCCAGCAATCCACATTAACTAAAGGTTTTCTATGTCTAAATTAACGCTACTCTCAGCGAGCATTGCTTTAGCGCTTGGACTTAGCGCATGCAGTGACGCAGTTCAGAATCAACCAAACGACTCCCGTATAGCTGCCGAAAATGCCGTTTCGGCAGAGCAAACGCGTTTGGTTTCAGGTATTGAACTTGAGAATATGGACCGGTCGGTAAGTCCACGCGATAATTTTTTCCGTTACGTTAATGGCGGCTGGTTAGAAAAAACTGAAATTCCGGCTGATCGGGCACGCTGGGGAAGCTTCGATGAACTGCGCGAGCAGGCTGAAGCCCACGTACTCGAGATCGTCATGGAGTTTGCTAAGCAACACGGTGAACCGGGATCTGATGTACAGAAAATTGGTGACCTGTATCGCTCATACATGGACGAGGAAACGATTGAAGCGCTCGGATTAACGCCGTTAGCCGATGATTTCGAAAGAATTCAGGGGTTAACCTCGCATGCACAGATGGCCGAATTCTGGGGACAACAACAACGCCTACGTACGGCTGTTCCGTTTTCAGTTGGCGTCGGTCAAGACCAAATGCAATCCGACCAATATATTACCTCGATTAGTCAATCGGGTCTTGGTCTGCCAGACCGTGACTATTATTTGGCAGATGACGAACGCAATCAGGCATTAAGACAGTCTTATATTGCGTTCATTGAACAGTTATGGTCGGCTGCAGGTTGGGAGCAAGGCGCTTCAGCTGCACAAACCATTTTGCGGATAGAGACTGCGCTGGCCGAGAAGCAATGGACGCGGATTCAAAATCGTGACCGTTTAGCCTCGTATAATAAAATGACCTTAACGGAGCTGGCGGAGCAAGCACCAGGACTTGACTGGCACGCGATGTTCAACGCTGCTGGTCTGGATATTGCGGAAGTTGTCGTTCGTCAGCCGGATTATTTAGCGGCCGTTGCCGAGCTTTATCAATCCATTGAATTGGCAGATTGGCAGACTTATATGAAGTTTCATACCCTGCGCAGTGCCGCCGGCACCTTAAGTCGTGAATTTGCCGATATTAGCTTTGATTTCTATGGTCGTGTATTACAAGGTCTTGAAGCCGAGCGCTCACGTGAGCGTCGTGCAGTTAGTACGGTTGAAAGTGTCCTCGGTTTCATGGTTGGACAGGAATATGTGCGTCGTCATTTCAAGCCGGAAGCGCAAGAGCGAATGGCGGAAATGGTTGACAACATTCTGGTTGCGTTTGGCGAAGCAATTGATGACCTAGAATGGATGACGGCAGAAACCAAGCAAGAAGCCCATGCAAAACTTGCGACCTTTACGACAAAAATAGGTTTTCCAGAAAAATGGCGCGATTATGATTGCGTCGACATTGTTGCCGATGATTTGTTTGGAAACTTGCGTCGTGCTGGGTCCTGCGAATATGACCGGATGATTGGCCGTCTCGGCCAAGACGTAGATCCCTATGACTGGGGCATGACACCGCAAACAGTCAATGCGTATTATCGCTCAACAATGAATGAGATTGTGTTCCCCGCAGCAATTTTGCAACCTCCGTTTTTCAACGTCGATGCGGATGACGCGATTAATTACGGTGCGATCGGTGCTGTGATTGGCCACGAAATTACACATGGTTTTGATGACCAAGGACGCCGTTCCGATGGTGATGGTAATCTGCGTGATTGGTGGGGTGAGCAAGACGAGCGCCAATTCCGTGAGCGTGCCGATTTGATGATCGAACAGTTTAGTAGCTTTAATCCAATTGATGATCTCTACCTGCAAGGCGCTCTGAGTTTAGGTGAAAATATCGCTGACCTTGGTGGTCTAAATGTCGCGTTGCGAGGTTATTTGAATTCACTTGAGGGTCGTCCGGCTGAAGTAATCGATGGTTATTCGGCTGAACAACGCTTTTTTATCGGTTGGGGACAAATTTGGCGGATTAAATTCCGCGATGAAGCATTGCGACGCCAAGTCGTCGTAGGGCCTCATTCACCCGGTAAGTATCGCGTTCTCGGACCTTTATCGAATATGCCAGAGTTTTATCAAGCGTTTGATGTTGAACCGGGTGATCCTATGTATCGCGATGAATCAATTCGGGTTAAGATTTGGTAATTCAAATCGTTTAAACGATTTACGATAGTCTGGGCAACCTTTGCAGGTTGCCCAATTTGTATTCTAGCCTTGCAGTTTTTGTATACGACGAGAAGATTGGAGAAGTGTATGAGACTTGATCTCCGCAGTGACACAGTGACGCAGCCGACACCAGCGATGCGTGAATCCATGGCGCTGGCTGCGACTGGCGATGATGTTTATGGTGAAGATCCGTCGGTGAATGCGCTCGAAGAGCGTGTAGCTGCGTTGTTGAATAAAGACGCAGCAATATTGTGTACAAGTGGCACGCAAAGTAATTTGCTGGCGCTGTTAAGCCAGTGTCAACGTGGCGAAGAATACCTTGTCGGCGAAGAATACCACACCTACCGTTATGAGGCGGGTGGAGCCGCTGTGCTCGGTGGCATTGTACCGCAAACGGTGTCAGTTCAAACCGATGGTACGCTCGATCTCGAGCAATTGGCCAGCAAAGTTAAACCTGCCGACCCACATTTTCCGATCACGCGTTTACTCTCCCTGGAAAACACTCACACGGGTAAAGTGATGCCGCCAGCGTTTATTGCGGCGGCCAGTGCGTTCGTCAATCAGCATAATTTGCGGTTGCATCTTGATGGTGCGCGCTTGTTCAATGCGCATGTTCAGTCCGGCCAATCATTAACTGCGATGACAGCACCTTTTCACTCCGTGTCGGTGTGTTTCTCGAAAGGTCTTGGTGCACCCATTGGCTCGATGTTAGTGGCTGATTCAGAGACAATTAATAAAGCGCGACGTTGGCGAAAAATGCTCGGCGGTGGTATGCGACAGGCAGGGATTGTTGCTGCTGCATTAGACTATGCACTCGATCATCATGTCCAGCGATTAGCTGATGATCATCAGTGCGCGCAGCATTTGGCGAGCGCGCTGCAAGCGGCTATTGAGAAACAACAAATTCAAGGCGTAACCGTTGAGCCAGCAGTAACGAATATGGTCTATGTCCAGTTTGCACAACCGGTCTTAGCGACGCGCGTTTCTGAGTATTGCCGCCAGCAAGGTATACTCGTTCCGAATAGCCCACGAATGCGCTTAGTTACTCATTTAGATGTAACATCTGCTTACATTGATTTTATTGTTGAGCACTTTATTCATGCGATAATCGCGGAACCGTAAAGTTGTCGAGATACATCACGTTTTTAATCAAGGAAGAGCAAGGCTGAGATAGTGAAACACTATTTGTGGTTCAGTCGTCGGGAAAGAGTATGGGTAATCGCATAATCAAAAGGTTTTATCTCAAACTATATCCGCTAGGTATGGTTTTTGTGTTGTTTTGTGCGCTTTATCTAAAGGCGTTGAGTCCTGCTCTAGCAGAGCAAATAAAGGAATTGAGCCTTGCTGACTATGCCCGCCACGCTCAATTTATCGACATAAAGATCTCACCGCAAGGTACCTATCTTGCAGCGACTAGTCGTAATCCGGACGGCTCCGTTCGGTTAACCGCATTAGATGTCACAACGCGTGAAGTGTTGTCCGTTACGCAATTGCGTGGAAATGAGTCGGTCGAGGATTTTTACTGGGTCAGTAACGACCGATTGTTAATTACTACAGCGCGCGAAATTGGTTCGCTTGAACAACCGATATTGACTGGTGAGTTGTCGGCCATGAATGTCGATGGTAGCCGTCGAGTAATTCTTACCGGGCCGCGCTCACGCGATGGCGAATTTGTATTTGCTGAATTGATTGATGTTTTGCCTATGAGCGATGGTGAGGTTCTCATTTCCCAATTCAGTATGCGTGAAAGTGAACCTTTCATTGACCTTTACCGCATGCGCGTGGACAGCGGCAGAAAGCGCAGTGCCGGCCGCATTCCGATTCGTTCATTTTATGGCAGCCAAGTACAGATTGTTGCTGATAGCCGCGGTGTTGCCCGAGTCGCTCGCGGCGTATCGCCAGATAACCCCGGGCAGGTCGTGGTCATGTATCGACAAAATGCGCGTTCACCTTGGCAGCGACTTGGCGATTTTGATGAATTCGAAGGCGGGTTTATACCATTGACCTTGGCGTCCGATGAGCAAACAGTCATTGGTTTGTCGACAACTCAAACCGATACACAAGCCATTTCCTACCTGAACGTCAATGACAAATCGGAAACGATAGTGGCGTACCATCCTGACGTTGATCTTTATCCTATATTTTCTTATCGCTACGACCGACCGCATTCAGTGATTGGCGCGAGTTTCGAGAATAATGGTTTAGAAACGGTGTTTTTTGCTGACGAGGATGACGATTATGCGCGTGTGTTACAGCAACTAACGGCAACCTTTCCAAACGCAAGTATTCAGATTCGTTCGTCTACCGTCGACCATCAAAAAATGGTGCTGGCGATTCAGTCTGCGAATCAGCCTCGCCAGTTTTATTTATTTGACCAACGCGAAAATGTCATTGTTGCTCTCGTCGATAGTCGTCCTTGGCTATCGGGACATGAATTACCAACAACACAGGCAGTCACAACGATAAACCGCGAGGGGACAATGATTCGGGGTATGCTCACCTTGCCCTCCGTATATGACGCTCAAAAGTTACCGCCGTTGGTTGTGCTTCCCCACAGTGGCCCCTATGGTGTGCGCGACTCATTAGCCTACTTTGATCTTGAAGCTAAGTTACTTGCAGAACAAGGTTATGCGGTTTGGCAGCCTAATTTTCGTGGCTCGGCTGGTTTTGGTCTAGCTTTCGAACGTGCAGGTTTTCAGAATTGGGGAACGGGCATTGTCGATGATATTACTGACAGCGTCATGGCGCTGATCGAACAAGGTAAAGTCGACGGTGAGCGGGTTTGTATTTATGGCGCATCGTTCGGCGGCTATGCGGCGATGATGTCGGCTATTCGCGAACCTGAACTCTATCGTTGTGCTATCGGATTTGCCGGATTCTACGATTTAAATCTGATGTTTCAAATCGGTGATTTACCCCGTAGTAACTTCGGTCGAACCTTCTTGGAGCGAGCGTTGGGAACAGATAGTGAGGAGCGCAAGCAGCAATCGCCAGTGGCCCGTGTGAACGAACTACAATTACCTGTTTTAGTGATTCATGGAGAACAAGACATGCGCGCGCCGATTGACCATGCGGAAGCATTTCGATCTGCATTAATTGAACATCAACGGGACTTTGAATGGCTGGTCAAAGCAAACGAGGGCCACGGATTCTATAAACCGGAAAACAACGTAGAACGCTGGCAAGTCATGTTGGATTTTTTAGATAAGCATTTGCGCGATGCAGGGAATAGCGAGGAAAATTAATTGGTCGGCGTGACTGGATTTGAACCAGCGACCCCTGACACCCCATGACAGTGCGCTACCAAGCTGCGCCACACGCCGACCGTGCGACGTATCTTACTGCTTTCATTGCAAATGGCAAGCTCCACGGACGAATTTCGCGCATAACTGCGGGAATTTTAAGCAGTTCGCTAGTTAAATAAACAGACTCTATTGTTCAGCAAATCGCTGGAGCTCACGCAAACTCTGAATGAACACGGGTGTCGGTGGCACTGCACCGGGAACTAGGTCACCTTGTGCATTGAATAGCAGCATATCTCCGCCACTATCAATCACAGTTGTTTGCTGTGCTTCAAAGATAAACAGATTAGGCCGCACAGTGTAAACACGAGGGAATGTGCGTCCCGGTTGATTCAGCGCAAGGCCATTGGTGAAATTGCGGAAACCCTCGGCACAGGACATGTAGGGCTGTAATGCGGTCGGCATGATATCCTCGATTGTCGTTAACCGACGCGGATAATCATGCGTTCCTAATGTATACAGCGGCACATTAATTTGCTCGGGGCGCAAGCTGTTGCCTGTGAACTCAGCTGGAACTAATCCAGTGATAATGACTTGATTAGATAACCCGTGGTACTGTTCGATATAGGTCACCACATCGTCTAAATCAGTCGGTGTCACGAAGATGACCTGTAAACCACTTGTTGCAGTTCGAGATTGTTGCCACTCACCCAAGGAAGCTTGCATACGTTCGGGTAACTCAAGCTCGGGAAATTCGCCAGCGCGATGAAAACGCACAGGGGTGCCGTAGTCATTCATAATCTGCACATACGCCGGCAATGCGTTCTGTTCTTTCAGGCTTGCACTGTATAGGTCTGGTGTACCGTACAATAAGGTCATGACCGCCATTTCAAGTTGAACATGACCTAAGTGCAGTCCTTGATGTTGAGTTAAGCCCGGCACTCTCGATTGCAGCGCCGCTTGCATGGCGACGTCAATTTGCGAAAAGGCGAATATGACAGTGCCACCTTGAACAAAGTCTTTACTACAGAGCATGGGTCCGACCGGATATCGAGCCGTTAATTGCTGAGCCTGCGTCAGTTGATCTTGGCGATTCTGGAACTGCTCAATGCTGATCCAACCATGGCGAGCCATGAGCGACTTTGCGGTCGTCGGATAGGAGAGCGGGAACAAGTCATCATGCTGAGTAATCGGTGCGTATAAGTTGGCATCGGCCCAAATATGGGTGCTGTGACTGATAAAAAAGCTGGCGATAAAAATGCCCGTAAATGCTTTCGCGAAAGGTTTTCCCTGTAAACTTGGTAGTCGCTTCCAGGTTAGGTTGGCTAAGGTCAATTGCAAAGCAAAAATGATTAAAAAGGCGAGAATGATGATGGACAATAAAACAAAACTACCGCCGGCAAACCAATCTTCGGCATCCAGTGAAAGTTGGTTGAGCGAATAGGTGTTCAGATGAAAGCCATACTGGCGAAAGAAGATAGCATCAAAGAGCAAGGTAAACAGCCCAACCGTCGCCAATAAAGCCGCATAGCCGCGTAGTATCTTGGAATAGGGAATAATTAAGCAGAAGGGGAACAGTGCGATAATAAAAATTACAAATGGCAAAAAGGCAAAATGGCCAAGCCAGCTGATCAAAAGATAACCATTGCCTAAGCTCGAGCCGGTTGGAAGCGCATTTTCGACGTACAGCAGACTAATGAGCAAACATAGAAAAATATTACCAAAGGTGAACCAATGGCCCCAGCTAATGAGACGTGCTATCCGGTCGCGCTGTTGATATTTGCCCATTTTTCGTCCGCGTTATAATTGTAATAAGACGTGTGTTTCTATTTTTCGCTACTATTCGCTACCGATTGTAGCAGAATTTGTCCAAACTGCTTGGCAATTGCCGCACGCTTATCCGCCGCAACATGATGGTGAATAATGTGGGTCGTTACGTTGCCTAACGTCATCAATGCAAGGTCGCTGGGCGACTCGTCTGCTGAGAAAATATCTAAGATTCCACTGATTAATTTTTCCTGACGTGCTTCATCGTATTTTGACAGTATCGGCATGGGGCTCTCTTCTTCACCGTGATAGAATAGGGCAAGTTTATCATAAATCAATATGTTGCATAGCGAGAGAGACATGAATCTGACGGTTACGGCCAGTATTGTGCACGAAATTTATCAGGATCCTGATGGAAATTACGGCGTTCGATTTTCCCCTGCGACGCTCCAAAATGACCCGGAAGTGGTCACATTACTTGCTGAATTGTCGCAAGTTTATAATGCAAAACCAACCAAGGGTTATGCAAGCTTTGTCACCATAGACGATCCTATTTATGCGGAAGCCCGGGAGCGCGGCGAGTCGATACCTGAGCCAGAGTTCCCTAAGTTACTGACTGGCTGGTTACAGGACACGACACCTTTTGTCGAACTTTCCCAACAAGTAGCGCGACTGTTGCAACAGCAGTTGACGCAATATGCAGTAGCGGAAGCAGGCTTTTTATTACTTGCTGATTATGAAGAAAATGGTGATCGCTTTTTACTCGTCGGTTTTTTACCTGTGCGTGATGGTGTCATGGTGCAACCTGATTTAAGTGTGCATAAAGCGGCGCAGTTAGACGTCGCGAAAGTACAATTAGCGGCACGAATTAATTTAACCGAGTTTCAGGCCAAGGCTGACGATCTGTATTACATTTCATTTTTAAAGGGACGGACGGGCCGCAAAGCCGGCGAGTTCTTTTTGGATTTTCTCGGCTGTGCCGAACGAGTGAATGCGAAAGCAAGTACGCAGCAACTGGTTAATACCGTACAAGCTATGGTGACCACGTCTGATGTTGGTGCGGATCAAGCACAACAGATTCGTCAAGAAGTGTATGACTATTGCGGCGAACAATGGCAGCAAGGCGGTCAGGTCGACTTGAGTTCATTGGATCAACGGCTCGCCGAACAAGGTTCACCCTCGATCAAGGGTTTCGCCAATGAGCGTGGTGTTGAGTTACCTGACTCTTTTCCGGCTGATAAGTCGAGTCTGCGGCAACTGATGAAGTTTCAGGGGCAGGGAGGCGGTGTCAGTATCGCTTTTGAGCAGAAACTCATTGGCAGTCGTGTGCAGTATGATCCGGCAACTGATACGATTACGATTGTTGGAACACCGCCTAACTTGCGGGATCAACTGCGCCGTTTTTATGGTCTTAATGATTGATTCAGTCAAAGAAAATGCCAGCGCTCTGTAAATCAGAGTGCTGGCATTGTCTGTGAAGCGCGAGGTTGCTATTCGGAATTGGGTTCAGCGGAATGAGGAACAATATTCATTGCATGTAAACCTTTTGGTCCTTCTTCCAGCTCAAAGTTGACTTCTTGTCCAGCTTTTAGCGTACGGTATCCTTCCATTTGAATGGTGGAGTAGTGGGCAAAAATATCGCCACTACGTTCCTCTGATTCAATAAATCCGAACCCTTTCGTGTTATTGAACCATTTGACTTTACCGGTAGCCATACTTCTACTTCCTTCTTGCATTTGTTGTTTTGTTATAATGATTATGGGTCACACCTGTTATTGTTATTGGGGTGCGAAGACTGTCATGAAGCACTTGTGTATCATGCACTTGAAATCTGCAACAAACAGTACCATCTGTTAATGTAGATAAGACCAAAAAATAGTCAAGGTTTTTACGGGAAATTTATTACAAATTTTTAACGAATAAATCTGGAAAAAACTTACCGGCTAGAAAAATTCTAGCTATAGTTATGAAGAGCACTGGGATTACTTTGAAGCAATGACTTGGTTTAGCGACTCCATACCTGAGCATCATTTAGACGAGGCGACTGATACTGTTTTACAGCCGCCACGTATGTATCAGGTGATGTTGAATAATGACGATTTTACGCCGATGGACTTTGTCATCGAAGTATTGGTCCGTTTCTTCCGACTCGATCAAGAATCGGCAACCGAAGTGATGTTAAAAGTGCACCATCACGGTAAAGCAGTGTGTGGTGTGTACTCTGCAGAAATTGCAGAAACGAAAGTGGTGCAGGTGAATCAGTACGCACGCGATAACCAGCATCCGTTGCTCTGTACCATGGAGCAAGTTTGATTTGTGAAGTAAGGAGAGCAGTATGCTAAACAAAGCGCTCGAGATTTCGCTAAATGATGCATTTCGTTTAGCACGTGAACGCCAACACGAGTTAATGACCGTTGAACACTTGCTCGTCGCATTACTGGATAACCCAGAAGCTTCGGAGGCTTTACGTGCCTGCGGCGTTGATTTTTCTGGATTAAAAAGTGACCTATTAACTTACATCGATCGCTCTACCCCTCGCTTTCCTGAAAATGATCTCGGTGAAACACAGCCAACGCTTGGCTTTCAGCGCGTTTTGCAACGTGCCGTCTTTCATGTCCAGTCTTCAGGCAATTCGGAAGTTACCGGCGCAAATGTGTTGGTGGCAATTTTCAGTGAACAAGAATCTCAGGCCGTCTATTTGCTCAACAAGCACGAGGTGACCCGCCTTGATGTTGTCAATTTCATATCGCACGGTATTTCTCGTGTTGAAGAAGAAAAAGGTGCACCGATAGATTCGACAGAAGCGACTGGCGAATCGGAAGAGCAAAGTTTTCTTGCACGTTTTTGTGTAAATCTTAATCAACGGGCGAAAGCGGGTAAGATTGATCCGCTGATCGGACGCGATTTGGAATTAGAGCGAACGGTGCAAGTGCTTTGTCGGCGGCGCAAGAATAATCCTCTGCTGGTCGGCGAGGCGGGTGTAGGTAAAACTGCTATCGCGGAAGGTTTGGCGTGGAAGATTGAGCAGGGCGATGTTCCCGAAGTCATGGCTGACGCAGTGATTTATAGTCTCGACATGGGTGGCCTTTTGGCGGGTACGAAATACCGCGGTGATTTTGAGAAGCGCTTTAAAGCCTTGTTGAAAGAAATTACCAAGCAGCAACATGGTATTTTATTTATCGACGAAATTCATACGATTATCGGCGCTGGCTCTGCTTCGGGCGGCGTTATGGATGCATCGAACTTGTTGAAACCACTTCTCTCCAGCGGCGAACTGAAATGTATAGGTTCAACGACTTATCAAGAATATAAGAATATTTTTGAAAAAGACCGGGCGTTGGTGCGTCGCTTCCAGAAGATTGATGTGACAGAACCGTCGATCGAGGATACAACACGAATTCTTTTAGGATTGCGTGATAAATATGAAGCACACCACGGCATTCGTTATACGCAACCCGCAATTCGTGCTGCTGCTGAATTAGCGGCAAAGTATATCAACGATCGTCATTTACCTGACAAAGCGATTGATGTGCTGGATGAAGCCGGAGCGAGTCAACGTTTGTTGCCGCAATCAAAACGGAAGAAGACGATTGGTGTTGGTGATATTGAAGCTATTATTTCGCGGATTGCTCGGGTTCCCGCGCAGTCGGTTTCGCGAAACGATCAAAGTATGCTGAAGCAACTCGATCGCAATTTGAAAATGGTGGTGTTTGGGCAGGACAATGCAATTGACTCCTTAGTCGCCGCGATTCGGTTGACACGCAGCGGACTTGGCGGTGAGCACAAACCTGTTGGTTCATTCTTATTTGCAGGCCCAACGGGCGTTGGCAAAACGGAAGTTACCCAGCAATTAGCTAAAGCCATGGGCGTTGAATTACTGCGGTTTGATATGTCTGAGTATATGGAGCGCCATGCGGTGAGCCGTTTAATCGGTGCCCCTCCAGGTTATGTCGGTTTTGAACAAGGTGGTCTGCTTACCGAGGCAGTGATTAAGCATCCGTACAGTGTGGTGCTACTCGATGAAATCGAAAAAGCGCACAATGATATCTTTAATATCTTACTGCAAGTGATGGATAACGGTACATTAACCGACAATAACGGTCGTAAAGCGGACTTCCGCAATGTTGTGCTGGTGATGACGACCAATGCGGGTGTGCGTGAAACCGAGCGTAAATCCATCGGTTTTCAGGAGCAAGATCATAAGTTCGATGTCATGTCGGAAATTAACAAGGTGTTTACGCCGGAGTTCCGCAACCGCCTCGATGGTATTATTTGGTTCGATCATCTGAATACCGAAGTCATCTTGCAAGTGGTTGATAAATTCATTTGTGAGTTGCAAGCGCAGTTGGACAAGAAAGGTGTGTCACTCGAAGTCGAAAGTCCTGCTTTAGCGTGGTTAGCTGAAAAAGGCTACGACAGGGCAATGGGTGCGCGGCCGATGACGCGTGTCATTCAAGAACATTTGAAAAAGCCGTTGGCCAATGAAATATTATTTGGTCGCCTTAGCCAAGGCGGTAATGTGCGTGTTCGCCTTAACGTTGATACGGACTCGCTCGATTTTGTTTATGATAATGCGAGTGAAGCGGTGACCTAGTTCACACTAGTTCACAGCCAGTTAACTGTCAGACACGAAAAAACCCAGCCATGTGCTGGGTTTTTATTTTCTAACGCAGGTGCCTTAGGCTAGCGTAGAAAAACTTCACGTTATCAAGTTGGGATGCGATTAACCCGCTGGCATCAGCAGCGGATAGACACAATTAACGCGCACGGAAAACGATACGGCCTTTGCTAAGGTCATAAGGGGTCAGCTGAACGGTAACTTTGTCACCCGTTAGAATACGAATGTAGTTCTTGCGCATTTTACCTGAGATATGCGCAGTCACCACGTGTCCGTTTTCCAGCTCGACACGAAACATGGTATTTGGCAAGGTCTCTAAAATAGTGCCTTGCATTTCAATGCTGTCTTCTTTCGCCATTAAAATCCTCTGTATTTTCTTTGATCTGGCTAATTTTAAGCGCGGGGATTTTAACCCGAATTCACTTTAATTGCCAACATTCGCGATGGGTATTTGTCGCGAGCACCAGCGTTGCTGGTCAAATTCGAGTTCTGGCTGTTCTTTTAATGCTTGAATAAACGCAGATCGAGGCAGCTCTTGTGCGCCCATTTGCTGCAAAAAAGGGTTCATAATTTGACAATCGATACGTTCAATGGCGAGCCGTTGAAGCTCGTCGCCTAACGCAACTAGAGCTACTTTAGAGGCGTTCGGTGTTAAACTAAACATGCTTTCACCGCAAAATGTCCGTTTCACCTGTACACCGTAAAGTCCGCCGACTAAGGTTTCGCCTTGCCAAACCTCGATAGAATGCGCATGGCCTAATTCGTGGAGGGCAATATACGCCTGTTGCATTGCTGGCGTAATCCATGTGCCATTGCCGGGACCGCGGGGGACTTTTGCGCAGTGTCGTATCACCGCAGCGAAATCTCGATTTAAAGTGACCTGATACGGACACTGTTTGATGAATTTCCGTAAGGAACGGTTGCACCGCACGGAATCGCTTGCGATGACAGCACGTTTTGAGGGCGACCACCAAAGAATAGGTTCATTCGGGCTAAACCACGGAAAAATACCGCGTTGATATGCGTTCATCAGACGAGTGGGTGACAAGCAGCCACCAATCGCTAAGAGGCCGTCTGGGTCATCATGTGCGAACTCAACGCTAGGGAACGGTGCATTGGCATCCGCATCGAGAACGTAAAAATAGGGCGGGCGTGGTGATTTGCTCATCGCGAGAGAGAAGCGGGGACAGACCCTACGGAAAGTCCCCAGCTTAAGTTACTTCGTTTGTGCCAAAGCATCGAGGTAACGCTCAGCGTCGAGTGCAGCCATGCAGCCGGTGCCTGCCGAAGTGATCGCTTGTCGATAGATATGGTCACTGACATCGCCGGCGGCAAAAACACCAGGAATCGATGTTTGCGTGGCATTGCCATTGGTCCCTGAATGGACTTTAAGGTAGCCATTTTCCATATCCAACTGGCCAGCAAACATTTGTGTGTTTGGCTGATGGCCGATGGCAATAAAAGCGCCTGCTACGGGTAATTCAGACAGCTCACCCGTTCGCGTGTCTTCGATACGAACGCCGGTGACGCCCATTTGGTCACCTAACACTTCATTCAAGGTTTTATGTAAGTGCAATTTAACGTTACCGCTTTCTGCTTTTGCCATTAAGCGGTCGACGAGGATTTTCTCAGCGCGGAAGCTGTCACGACGATGAATAACGTGAACCTCTTCGGCGATATTCGATAAGTACAGAGCTTCTTCAACTGCAGTATTACCGCCACCAACAACGCAGACTTGCTGACCACGATAGAAAAACCCATCGCAGGTTGCACAAGCACTGACGCCTTTGCCTTTAAAGGCTTCTTCAGAGGGTAGGCCAAGATATTTCGCGGAAGCACCGGTTGCGATGATTAACGCGTCGCACGTGTATTCGCCAGCGTCACCAATTAAGCGAAACGGCTTATCGGTGAGCTGTACTTGATTGATGTGGTCGAAAATAATTTCAGTATTAAAGCGCTCTGCATGCTGTTGCATACGCACCATAAGGTCCGGTCCGGTCAGACCTTCTGGGTCGCCTGGCCAGTTTTCAACATCGGTTGTGGTGGTCAATTGACCGCCTTGTTGCATGCCGGTAATGAGAACAGGGTTCAAGTTTGCTCGTGCCGCGTAAACCGCAGCGGTATAGCCAGCAGGGCCAGAACCAAGAATAAGAAGCTTGCAGTGTCGTGCATCAGCCATGAAAAAAAGACTCCACTGTTAAGGTCAACAGAATTGAAAACCGATAGTTATGATACGTTTTGGACGCTCCCATTCTAGGGAGTTGTTTCCACAGGGTAAAGAGCCGGCTTCAAGCCGGCTCTTATTTTGTTGTAACGATTTCTTTAACGCTGAATCGCTTCAGCTGGATCCATATACTCTAAGCCGAGCTTCTCGCCTAAGTCATCGTGGACGGCTTTATAGGTGATATAACCTTTGTGCATGTTCAAGCCATTGCGTAAATTGACATCATTGGTCATCGCCGCAAGGCCTTTATTGGCTAACGCAATACCGTACGGCAAGGTTGCGTTATTTAATGCAATGGTAGACGTCCGCGCAACACCACCTGGCATGTTGGCCACACAGTAATGCACCACATCGTCAACCACATACGTTGGGTCTTGATGAGTGGTTGCTTTCGAGGTCTCAAAACAGCCGCCTTGATCAATCGCAACGTCAACGAGTACGGAGCCAGGTTTCATGATCTTAATGTGCTCGCGGGTCAATAATTTCGGTGCCGCTGCGCCTGGAATCAAGACAGCGCCAACGACTAAGTCGGCTTCACGTGAGTACTTGTCAATGGCGTCAACGGTTGAATAGACGGTTTTGACCCGACCCATGAAAATATCGTCAAGTTCACGTAAGCGCGGCAACGAACGGTCGAGAATGGTGACATCAGCGCCCAGGCCAACGGCCATTTTTGCAGCTTGCGTACCGACCACACCACCACCAATGATCAGAACTTTGCCAGGTGCAACGCCAGGTACGCCACCAAGTAAAGTACCGCTACCACCTTGGATTTTTTCTAAGTTGTGGGCACCCGCTTGAATCGACATCCGTCCAGCCACTTCGCTCATTGGTGCAAGCAAGGGCAAACCGCCACGATTATCAGTAACCGTCTCGTAAGCGATTGCGGTGACGCGTGCTTCGGCGAGCAAACGCGTTTGCTCTGGATCTGGTGCTAAATGTAAGTAAGTATAAAGAATCTGGCCTTCACGAAGTTGTTTACATTCGCCCGGTTGCGGCTCTTTCACTTTCACGATCATGTCGGCACTTGCAAAAATCTCTTCCGGTGTGTCAACAATTCGCGCACCTGCGGCTTCGTAGTCTTCGTTGGTAAAACCAATCGCCACGCCGCCATCGCGCTGAACCATCACTTGATGGCCGTGAGCGACATACTCGCGAACAGCAGCCGGGGTTAAGCCGATGCGATATTCATGGTTTTTAATCTCTTTAGGTACACCGATCAACATAATAAAAAAGCCTCAAGTGAATGTGATTATGAAAGGCGATTGATGTGGCTCAACGGCCTTTCAAGAGTTCGTTGTGTGCGGCAAAGTATAGCTTAACCGTAGCGGGCATTACTGACTTTTTTGGTGGCAAAAATTAGTAAAAAATGCTATATAATAATCAAATAAAAGTATAAGTGACTATTAAACTATGTTTAGAGAGCGTGAAATCACTATTGATCGACTTGACCGGAAAATTCTAAGAATCCTGCAAGAACGTGGGCGAATTTCTAATGTGCAACTCGCCAAGGAAGTCGGCTTGAGCCCCACACCCTGTTTGGAAAGAGTACGTAAACTTGAGCGCAATGGGGTGATAAAAGGCTATTATGCCAGAATAGACCCCGATAAATTGGGATCGCCGCTACTGGTTTTTGTCGAAATTACGTTAAGTAAAACATCGTCAGATGTATTTGCGGAATTCAGTGCCGCAGCGCGTAAAACCGATGAAATTTTAGAGTGCCACCTCGTTTCTGGGGACTTTGATTTTCTTTTAAAAGCGCGGGTTGCCGATATGGCCGCTTATCGAAAGTTGCTTGGGGAAACGCTGCTGAATATGCCCGGCGTCAACGAATCGCGCACTTATGTCGTTATGGAAGCAGTAAAGCAAGAGAATAAAGTCGTAATAAAAGGCTGAATTTAGGTTAGTTTTGATGTTTAATTTTGAATACTCGAACCGAATCACTGTATGGTATTCTAGGTCGATAATAAAAAGACAAAGAAACGGAGTGTTATGACTGGATTGCAGCGACTACTAGAGGCCGGACTCATTCTCTGCGGCGCATTAGCAATATTTTTGCTGACCGCTTTGTTGTCATTTGATCCTGCCGATCCTAGCTGGTCACAAACAGGGTACACTCAAGAGATTCAAAATGCGGCAGGTGCTATCGGTGCTTGGTTCGCCGATATTCTCTTATTTTCATTCGGTGCGCTCGCGTACTCGATTCCTTTCGTCGTGGTTGGTTTCGGTTATGTCGTTTTTCATCGTCCGCGGCAATTGTTAACTGTCGACTACCTGACACTTGGTCTGCGCCTATTAGGTATTTTACTGTTTCTTGCCGGAGCTACCGGTATTGCCGCGTTGAATTTTGCGGATATCTATTACTTCCCCGCAGGAGGACTCGTCGGCAGCGTGATCATCGCAGCGATGTTGCCGTACTTTAACCTCGGTGGTACGACGTTATTACTTCTAACCTTCATTCTCACCGGGATTACGTTAATTACCGGATTGTCGTGGATAGCTTTAGTCGACAAGATGGGTGCAGCAACCATTGCTGCAGCACTTTGGATCGCAAAGCCGTTCACTTCTCGTTTGGGCGCAAAGTCTGACGCTGTCAAACCGAAGCAGAGTTCATCCGCGAAAGTGGTATCAACTGCCGAAAAGTCGAGATGGTTTTCTGGGCTATTCAGCCGCTGGTTCTCGCCTCGAAATAAACAAGAAAAATCGAAAAAAGTTGAGCCTGACGAAACGTGGGAATCCTTGCCAGTGGGCGGTCAACATGTGCTTGAAGATGATAATTTGCCATCGTTTTCCACCCGTGATGCGATTGATGAAGTATCGGACGAAGCGCTTTTAGCTGATTTTGACGACGATGACGATGACGTACCGCAAATAGCAGCGAGAAAGCCGCAGCCACCCGTTGCCAGACCTGTTGAAAAGAAACCGCAACTGACAAAAGCAAAGGCGGAAGCGACAGAAAAGAGTGCGCAATGGGTCAGTGAACTGCCGTCTATTCAACTATTGGACCGTGCTAATCGTTCTGGCAACCCAATTAGCCAAAGTGAACTCGACGAGGTCAGTCGGACTGTCGAGTCGGTGTTAAAAGATTTTGGCGTTGAGGTGCAGGTCGCTGGTGTTCAACCTGGGCCAGTGGTCACGCGTTTTGAGCTGGATCTCGCTCCCGGTGTGAAGGTGAGCAAAATTTCCAACTTGGCAAAAGATATCGCTCGCTCGTTGTCTGCAATTGCGGTGCGTGTGGTCGAGGTCATTCCGGGTAAATCGTACGTCGGTTTAGAGCTACCCAACAAACATCGCGAAATCGTTCGCTTAAGCGAAGTTCTTGAGAGCGAAGGATTTGCCAAATCGCCGTCACCCTTGAGCATGGTGCTAGGGAAAGATATTGCGGGCAAACCAGTAACCGTTGACTTGGCAAAAATGCCCCATCTATTGGTGGCAGGTACAACCGGTTCAGGTAAGTCCGTGGGCATTAACGTCATGATTCTGAGCATGCTGTATAAATCACAGCCCGAAGATGTGCGCATGATCATGATTGACCCGAAAATGTTAGAGCTCTCCGTGTATGACGGTATTCCACATCTATTGACTGAGGTCGTGACCGACATGAAAGATGCAGCCAATGCGCTGCGTTGGTGTGTTGGTGAGATGGAACGTCGGTATAAACTGATGTCCGCACTTGGGGTAAGAAATTTAAAGGGCTACAACCAGAAAGTGGAAGACGCTATTGCTGCTGGTGAACCGTTACGTGACCCGATTTGGAAGCCCGGTGACTCGATGGACGAGCGTCCACCTGAACTCGGCAAACTGCCTTATATCGTCGTCGTGGTTGACGAATTGGCTGACATGATGATGATTGTTGGCAAAAAAGTCGAAGAGCTTATTGCACGGATCGCGCAAAAAGCACGAGCAGCAGGTATCCACTTGATTCTCGCAACGCAACGGCCATCGGTGGATGTGATTACGGGGTTGATTAAGGCGAATATTCCGACACGGATTTCATTTCAAGTGTCGTCAAAAATTGACTCGCGTACGATTCTCGATCAAAGCGGCGCAGAGCATCTGTTAGGCCAGGGCGATATGCTTTATATGCCCCCGGGCTCAGGTGTACCGGTGCGTGTGCATGGTGCATTTGTTGATGACCACGAAGTGCATGCTGTTGTCGCAGACTGGAAGCAACGAGGCGCTCCACAGTATTTAGAGGATATTTTGAGTGGTGATCAGGGTGATGAAGGATTATTGCCGGGTGAAGCCGCTGATGAGGACGGCGAATCGGATCCGTTATATGACGAAGCCGTTGCTTTCGTTACCGAAGCCGGTCGTGTGTCGGTGTCGAGTATTCAGCGTAAATTCCGGATTGGTTACAATCGTGCTGCTCGGATTGTCGAACAAATGGAAGTTTCTGGTGTCGTATCAGCAGCAGGGCACAATGGTGCTCGAGAAGTTTTAGCCGCGAAACCACCGAGGGATTATTGATGTATCGGACCCTATTTACTCATGCAACTTTGCTTGCTGCGTTGTTCGTTGGACACAGTGCTGTTGCCGAAACGAAAGCAGACTCTAACGTCAACAGTGAGACTTCACTACAGGCGGCCAGCGCGCAAGCGCTGCAACAACGGCTGTATGATTTAAAAAGCTTGCAAGGTCATTTTATGCAAGAGATCTTTGAAGATGGTCACCTGATTCAAGAGCTGCAAGGCCATTTTGTGCTCGAACGACCCGCGCGGTTACGTTGGGTTACCGAAGCGCCGGAAGCGTCGGTGATGGTGGCGGACGGCGATACCTTGTGGTACTACAACCCATTCATTGAACAAGTGACATTGTTTAATCAAGCCGATGCCATGCAGTCAAATCCGCTCTTATTATTGTTAGAAAATGAGCAGCAGGATTGGCAAGACTTTATCGTGGAGCAACAGGATCACGATCAGCTTCAGGTCTGGTCGATTGCAGACAAGCCAGGTACGTCAGGCAGCGGCAGTGTCCTCGAGTTAGCGTTTCGTAAAGACTCAAGTGCTAAATTTGCGCTTGAAACAATTCGCTTGCGCGACTTGCATGGGCAAGAAAGTGTCTTTTATTTGGCGAACTTGGTCTATAACGCGGAGGTGGATGGCAAACCATTCCAGTTTGACATTCCAGCGGGAACAGATATCGATGATCAGCGTGATGATTAGACGGTTACTTGCGAATAGGACGTTCAATTGAGTGAATTTATGCCGTTGGCGGCGCGAATGCGGCCACGTCATCTTGATGAATACGTTGGCCAAGCCCATATCCTCGGCCCGGATAAGCCCTTGCGCAAAGCTCTTGCGCGAGGGCATTTGCATTCTATGGTGCTGTGGGGGCCGCCGGGAACCGGCAAAACTACGCTCGCGGAATTAATGGCGAGTGCCGCAGATGCTCATGTCGAGCGAGTTTCTGCCGTCACGTCAGGCGTAAAAGAAATCCGCCAAGCGATTGACGCTGCAAAAACGCGGGCTGGCGACGGGCTCTTTCGTCAGAAGACCATCTTGTTCGTTGACGAAGTGCACCGGTTTAATAAAAGTCAGCAAGACGCTTTTCTACCCTTCATTGAAGATGGAACCATCATTTTTGTTGGTGCAACGACAGAAAACCCAGGGTTTGCCCTGAATAATGCCTTACTGTCTCGCGCCCGAACCTATCGTTTGCAGGCGTTAACCGATGCTGATTTAGAGCAACTGCTTGAGCAAGCACTCAATGATTCTGAACGTGGTCTCGGTCAGCGACAGTTGCAATTAGCACCTGCCGCACGACGTGCCATTTTGTCTGCTGCCGCAGGCGATGCGCGGCGTCTATTAAACAGTTTAGAAATTGCAGCCGACTTTGTGGCCGATGGGGGTGAACTGGATGTTGCAACGATAACGGCAGCAACGGGGCAAGCGAGCACAGCATTTGATAATCAGGGCGATTTATATTTTGATTTGCTTTCTGCATTTCATAAGTCGGTGCGCGGTTCTTCACCGGATGGTGCCTTGTATTGGTATTGTCGGATCCTGGCCGGTGGTGGCGACCCGCTGATTGTTGCTCGGCGGCTGTTGGCTATTGCTTCAGAAGATATCGGGAATGCCGACCCACGCGCGCTGCAAATCGCGTTAGATGCGTGGGACACGTTCCAACGCGTTGGGCCAGCGGAGGGTGAGCGGGCTATCGCGCAAGCTGCAATCTATTGTGCCTGCGCTGCTAAGAGTAACGCCGTCTATCAGGCGTTTAATGCCATGTTGCAGCTCGCCAAAGACGGTCCGAGTTATCCCGTTCCGGAGCATTTACGTAATGCGCCAACCCAAGTTCATAAAGACGAAGGATTTGGTGCAGACTATCGTTATGCACACAACTATGACAATGCCTATGTCGCCGGCGAATCTTATCTACCGGAAGCACTTGCGAATCAGGTCTTTTATGAACCGCAAGCGCGCGGTTTGGAAATAAAGATTCAAGAAAAATTAGCGCATCTCAAAAATTTAGATGCCAGCAGCGATTGGCAGCGATATGGCGTGCAGCGAAACAAGGATGATTGAAGTGAGGGGGTATCTCACATGACCTGGCTTCTCGTAGCGCTTGGCGGCGCGGTTGGCGCGGTTTTACGTTTCTGGTTGACGCGCTGGTCTGTTTGGCAAGTTGGGCACAGCCGCGTGGGGACTTTGTTTGTTAATATCACCGGCGCACTCGTCTTAGGTATTGTTGTCGCGTTACTGGCCAATACAGTCGATGGTGAGCGGTCGGCCATAGCGATTAAACAGAGCTTCGCCTTTTTTGAAATTGGTCTTCTCGGTGGTTTTACCACATTTTCAACCTTTGCCATTGAGGTGCGAACGTTGTTGCATGCCCAACCACTGCGCGCTTTAGGCTACGTGCTTGCATCGGTATTGTTGTCGTTTTTGGGGCTAATCCTCGGCTATATTCTTGGCGGTGTGTTGGTCTATGGATAAGCAAACTATCAAGTCTGGTCATGTCTTTTGGCGCTTTACGCTTGCCGTCGCACTCGGCGGCATGGTGGGGGCATTGTTACGTGAGAGCGTTGGTCAGTTTGTGTCGGTGTTTGCCGATAATGAAAACTTATTTGTTTATTTCACATTTGCCACACTGATGGTTAACATAGTGGGCTGTTTGGGGCTTGGAATGGTCACTGCAAAGCGTGGATTGGCTCAGGGTGAGTTCAGTATTCAATCGGAAGCAAGTTTTTTATTCTGGTCTGCGGGTGTGTTTGGTGCGTTGACGAGTTTTTCTGCATTTACTCAACAAACGGGCGATTTATGGCTTCAATATGGGCCTATCTATAGTTTAGTATACGTTGGCTTATCTGTTGTTCTCGGTGTGCTGGCGGTAAGTTGTGGATTTTGGTTTTATCGGCAGCGTTCGAGTTCGTCTGCTGAATCATTAAAGAGAGAGTAGTACATGTTAGATGCGAAGCATTTCCGCGAAGGAATAGAGGAAACCGCCATTCAACTCAAGCGTCGCGGTTTTGACCTTGATGTGGCAGCGCTGAAAGCGTTAGAAACGCGTCGTAAGGATGTTCAGGTGAAAACTGAAACCTTGCAAAGTGAACGTAACTCTCGCTCTAAATCGATCGGCCAAGCAAAAGCTCGCGGTGAAGATATTGAACCGTTATTGGCTGAAGTCGGTTCGCTAGGTGATCAACTGGAAGCGGCAAAAGTTGAATTGCAAGAAATCCAAGCGCAGTTGCAAAGCATTATTGCTGGTGTCCCGAACCTGCCCGACGCAGCTGTGCCCGATGGTGCTGACGAAAATGAAAATGTCGAAGTCAGTCGTTTTGGTACGCCAACGAGTTTTACATTTAAAGCAAAAGATCATGTCGATATTGCCATTGGACTACAGAATGGCTTGGACTTTGAACAAGCGACTAAACTCACAGGCGCGCGCTTTGTTGTCATGACAGGTGGGATTGCGCGCATGCATCGTGCGTTAACGCAATTTATGCTGGACTTGCATTCTGAGCAACATGGCTATGCCGAAACGTATGTGCCGTACTTAGTGAATCATGACAGCCTGTATGGTACCGGCCAATTACCCAAGTTTGGTAAAGATTTGTTCCACGTCGAAGGAGAAAGCCAAGACGCGGTGCCACTTTCTTTGATACCGACAGCGGAAGTACCGCTGACCAATCTGGCACGTGATGAAATTTATGATGAAGCAGACTTGCCCATCAAATTGACCGCGCACACGCCTTGTTTTCGCAGCGAAGCGGGTTCGCATGGTCGCGATACCCGCGGCTTAATTCGCCAGCATCAGTTTGACAAAGTTGAGCTTGTGCATATTTCTAAACCCGAAGACTCAATGGCTGCGCTAGAAGAACTCACAGGTCATGCCGAAAAGGTACTGCAGCTGTTAGAACTTCCGTATCGTAAAGTATTGCTGTGTACCGGTGATATGGGTTTTGGCGCGTGTAAAACTTATGACTTAGAAGTTTGGTTACCAGCACAAGATACCTATCGCGAAATTAGCTCGTGCTCAAATATGGGCGATTTCCAAGCGCGTCGAATGCAAGCGCGTTTCCGGCGGAAGGGCGCGAAGAAGCCTGAGCTCGTGCATACGTTAAATGGTTCAGGTTTGGCGGTAGGGCGTACTTTAGTTGCGATTTTAGAGAATTACCAACAAGAAGACGGTTCCGTGGTTGTTCCTGAGGTGTTGCGGCCGTATATGGCGGGCGTTGAGCGCTTAAGCGTATAATAACTTAGCGAATGAGGAAGCCGATGATTGGACTGCAATCATCGGCTTTTTTTTAAATACATTTCGCTGGTTTGGGCAAACCAGCAATGCGTGAGGCTTGTTTTGCTGGTCCTTTCGGAAACAAGCGATATAAATAGCGGCTATTACCTTTTTCCTCGCCGAGCGACTTGGCTACAGCTTTCACTAAGACCCGCATCGCTGGTGATGTGTCATATTGCTCATAAAAGGATCGCACAAATTTGACCACCTCCCAATGTTCAGCGGTCATGGTAATCGCTTCGAGCTCTGCGATATGCAAAGCAAGCTCTTCATTCCATTCTGAAAAATCAGCTAAATACTCGTGCTTGTCCGTTGCGTAGTGACGACCGTTGACTTCAAACATGACTTAGTTACCAAATCGAATAATGTGTTTGCAGGATGCGAGCAAGTTGGACTTTTCCGCGTCACTGATTACGTTTACAGGGACACGAAAATTAGCGACCGACCATGGTGATTGGGCCAGACTTTCTGCTGACACGTAAAAGGCTTCGAATTCAAATAGGTCAGGTAGCATGAGCATTTTTTTCAACGGGTCTATTTGGCTGATTTCTGGTGCGAGCAATTGGCTTATGGCATCACCTTCAAAAAAGGCTAAGCAGGGTTGCTCAAGCGTCACCGCCATCATCAGCATATCAAGTCCCTGACGCGCGCTAGCATGTAAGTGAGACTGATTGAAAATGAACGCAAGTGGGGCCGACATCATGACACTCTCCATTACAGCTGTAGCAAATGATCAACACCCGCGAGGGTGCTGACAAATTCGGTTAAGCCACCAGCGGAAAACCCATTCTGTAGATTCCCTTCCGGTGGACTCAGAGCGTTTAACCCGTATTGGCTGCCGACAGTTGAACAAACGATCAAGGGAATTTGCTGCTCAGCCGCGATGTTGAGCCACTGCTGCTGCAAATTGGGTAAGCCGGATGGATAGTCAAGAAAACAATTGGCATAAGCGACCGCAGGGCCGTAGAAAAAGATTTGTTCAATGCGACCCCGTTCAACCAGCAATTGACGCACAGAATCCAGCGCCTGAAGAGCCTTTTCGGTTTGATCAGGAGCATGGGTAATGAGGATGACATAACTGGCATTCACCGACTGCATGGCTTTCTCGTGCTGATTCGACAATAAGCTAAGTATATAGAAAAACGCCTCGAGAGTAACTTCGAGGCGTTAAGGTTTTAATGACACTTAACCTGCGATTAATCGTCGCCGGTAAACGCCATCAATAAATTAATCAAGCTGATGAAGATATTGTAGAGCGACACGAACAAAGTAACGGTTGCTAAGATATAGTTACGCTCACCGCCATTCACAATCGCGCTCGTCTGCATCAGGATTGCACCCGCTGAGAACAAAATGAAAAGTGCACTCAAGGCAAGGTGTAGGGCAGGCAATTGCAAGAATAGGTTCGCAATAAATGCGACTACAATAACGACAAAACCTGCCACCATCATGCCACCGAGGAACGACATGTCTTTTTTCGTCGTTAAAATATAGCCAGAAAGCGAGAAGAATATCAGCGCGGTACCGCCCATTGCGAGCATTATGATGTCACTGCCGCCAGACGCAACAACGAAGTTCAATAATGGACCAATGGTGTATCCCATAAAACCGGTGAGCGCGAACGTAAGGACCAACCCCATGCCGCTATTTGCCGTTTTGTGAATCGCAAACAGTAGGCCATAGAAACCAACTAGCGTAATGATGAGACCAGGGTGCGGCAAATTCATCATGCCAGAAACGGCCGCCATGATTGCACTGAACACCAAGGTCATGGCCAGTAGTGTATACGTATTGCGTAATACCTTATTCACCTCTACGGCGTGGGTATCACGTGCGGTATGCACAGTTGGGTTATTCATAGATTGCTTCTCCAGTTGTTTTAACTCGTATCGCTGTTGACGTCAGCGTTGCCACTGCCTATTCAAAAACCAGCTATATCGTTAGATAACGTTATTTTTCATTGGTTCTACTATACCGCATTTCACTAGGTGTGTTTCAAGTAAAATCGGCATGTTAACGACCGAAAATCGGCGGGTTTGGATAAAATTACAGCAAACGAATCAATTCATTTAAATTTTTACTTTACAAGCACAATTCAGATCCGTAATATTCGCCTCGTTCGCAGCGATGCACGCAGCAAACAATTCGGAGAGGTGGCAGAGCTCGGTTTAATGCACCTGACTTGAAATCAGGCGTAGGTTCATCCCTACCGGGGGTTCGAATCCCTCCCTCTCCGCCAAATACTAAAAACCCGCCTTCTGGCGGGTTTTTGCTTTTTGTATTTATATTTTCATTCTGCACTTGAAGTTTCCCTCGTTCGGGCGTATTTAAATAGGAAGACACCAAAATAGGGTAGACACCGTGGCTCGTCAATTGCTATTGCTGACATTACTTTCTTGGCTGACACTGCCTTCTGCAGCGGTTACCCACGAGAGTGCATGGCAAACAGCGAATGGCAGTGGCCATTGGACAATGCCGCAAGCGTCTGTCTCTGTTGACGTTGCGCCGCAAGTTGAGCAAGAGAGTGATGAAAGTGATGATCCGCTGGCGAGCTCTGCGGCAGTAGTGGGTAAACCGTGTGCAGATCTGACCTATGCACTTGTTCTTGAACCCTCACTCCGTTGTTTTCGGACCCAGAATATTCGCGCTCCTCCAAGTTTCTCCTAAATCAAACTTTTTACCCTTATTGATTTATTTGGAGAACAACCATGTCTAATTATCATGCATTGGCTTATACCATTCAGCCTTCTCAGCCTTTTACTGAACGTAAAACTTTAAAATCCCTGTTAGATTGGCATGCAAATGCATTACACGTATTTGAGCCACTGCAATACCAAGGCAGCTTGCATCTTGATAGCAGCACGAAATTAACAGCAGCTGAACAGGTGTTACGTGCAGCGCACGTGCGCTATGCGTGGGTGACCGATCGCTGCGGCAACCGTGTGGGTCTTATTGCTGTGCAGGACTTAACCAGTGGAAAAGCTATTCAACTTGCCCATGATTTGCGTGTCACCCATGACGAGATTGAAGTAAGCGAACTTTTCACGCCATTGGCGCAATTGCCCGCGGTTGAATTCAAGCATCTCAATCAAGCCACTATTGGTGATGTTGATGTCACCCTGCAGAAAGCTAATGCAAACTTTCTCCTCATCCATAATGACGATGAACTGATGGGAGTCATTCCGGCGCTCAAGATCGCTGAGGTCACCGGCGAGTCAGTTCGCCTTGCGCCAATGGCAAATAGCTTCGCCGATTTGATTCATTTAATGAAGCCTAAAACATTTATCGCTTAACAAACCCTTTGTTTGACGTCACTGAGCAGTACCGCGTGCGCGGTACTGCTTTGCGCTATTGCTTACGTTTTAGCAACTTACATGAGCGTTCTGGTCACTTATACTGCAATGTCATGATGATTAACTCGTGAGCTTTAGATGAAATAAATGTGAAATTTTTGTGAAAAATATGTGAATAAATATTGACCGTCGTTAAACTTTTGTTTAAAAAATAACAGCACATTAAGGAGTTAAGTGCTTCAACTTTAACAATAAAGCAAGGAAAATGGTTATGACAGACGTGATTGTTGCCCTGCCGCAGGGAATTCGAGCATCAGGGTTAATAGCTGAACTTCAAGCGCTTAAATGGAAAGTTCATGCTGCTTCACCAAATCGTAACGCGTTGATACAGTTAGTACGACAGCGCACAGCTCGGATATTGATCTTAGACGAGCATTACTTAGGTGGTGAAACAAAATCTTTAATTCGTGCATTACGAGAATGTAACTCACATATAAAGATACTTTTATGGTGCGAAAAGCTACGTTCAGCGATGCAGTATCAGTTGAATAAAGCCGATGTGGATGGTTACTTTTTGCATGAAGCAGAAATTGACGAAATTCATAAAGGGTGCCGAATCGCTAAGTTAGGCCACCAGTATATTCCCCCCGATGTCAATCGAGCAGTACGTCGATTTCGCAAACATGGCGCTGAGCATCCCGTGATTAGTCGTTTGAGTAAACGAGAGAATCAAATATTTCAAATGATTAGTACCGGTGTGTCGGTAGCTCGTATTGCTGCTGATCTGTTTATTTCACGTAAGACTGTGAATACATTCCGCTATCGCTTACATAAGAAGCTAAACGTTCGCTGCGATGTCCAATTAGCTCATATTGCAATTAAATATGGGTTGATTGAAGCAGAAGTAGATGGCAGTGATGGTGATTTTTTAGCCTAGCTAGCCCGCAGCAGACATTGTAACCGTGTTCTGATAGTCTTACGGTCATGAGCAACGTTATTAGTTCACGGTTTTATGCATACGCCCGATAATGAGTTTGAGTCACAAGAATTTATTCGTCATTTAACCCACCAGCCTGGTGTCTATCGGATGTACGATGGTCAGGGTGAGGTGATTTATGTGGGCAAGGCGAAAGATCTGAAAAAACGCGTCAGCAGCTATTTTCGCAAAAATTTAGACTCCGTAAAAACCCAAGCTCTCGTCAGTCACATCGCCAAAATTGACGTCACAGTGACGAATTCAGAAGTTGAAGCGTTAATCCTCGAAAACAGCTTCATTAAAACGTATTTGCCGCGTTACAACGTTTTGCTTCGCGATGACAAGTCCTATCCGTATATTTTGATTACTGATCACCAACATCCTCGAATTGCCTATCATCGAGGAGTGCGGCGGGAGAAGGGGGAGTATTTTGGTCCTTTCCCCAATGGTAGCGCGGTGCGTGAAAGTCTGCGGTTGTTGCAGAAACTCTTTCCCGTCCGTCAATGTGACGATAGTTATTACAAAGCACGCAGTCGACCATGCTTGCAGCATCAATTAAAGCGCTGTTTGGCACCCTGTGTTGGTATCGCCGATGAAGCTGAATACGACGAACAGGTGCGTTTAGCCAAATTGTTTTTGAAAGGTAAAAACTCAGACGTCATTACACGGTTAGTGGCTAAAATGGAGCAGGCCAGCCAAGATTTAGCTTTTGAAAAAGCCGCTATGTATCGTGACCAGATCACTTCATTGCGCCGTGTGCAGGAGCAGAACGCGGTGAGTGGTGCGCAGCATGAACTTGATGCCATCGGTTTTCATCGTGAATCAGGGTTCACCTGTATACATCTATTAACCGTCCGTCAGAATGCGATTCAAGGAAGCCGAAGCTATTTTCCGAAAGTGCCACAATATAGTAGTAATGAGGAAATTTTAGAGTCCTTTTTATTGCAATATTATTTGAATCAAAACCATGGTCAACGTATCCCCGCCGAGATCATTATTCCAGCATTAACAATTGACAGTAAAGCTTTAACGGAACAGCTGCGGGCTGCAATTGATGTGCGTTGCCGCATCCTCCAGCCAAAGCGTGGCGAACGCTTACAATATTTGACTCTCGCGACTAAAAACGCCATGAACGCAGTGCAAAGCAAGCTAGGCTTGCAATCAACGATGCAAAGCCGATTGCAGGCGCTGACCAAAGTCCTTGAGCCTGAACAAGCGATAGAACGGATGGAATGCTTTGATATCTCTCACACGATGGGCGAACAAACGGTTGCGTCGTGTGTGGTTTTTGATGGCAACGGTCCGCGCAAAGCAGATTATCGGCGTTTTAACATCAGTGGAATTACGCCTGGAGATGACTATGCTGCAATGGCCCAAGCATTAGAGAAACGGTATAAGAACGCAATTGAAAAAGAGAATGTACCCGATGTGTTATTCATCGACGGCGGTAAAGGCCAATTAACCCAAGCTGAGGCATATTTCCAAAACTGGCCGCAACCACCGATTTTACTCGGTGTTGCAAAAGGCGAAAGTCGACGACCCGGCTTAGAAACACTGATTTTTGGCTACTCACGTAAAACGATCCATCTGCCGGCGGACGATCCGGGTTTACATCTCATTCAATACATCCGTGACGAGGCCCATCGATTTGCTATTACCGGCCATCGGCAGCGGCGCGCAAAAGTGAAGAAGACTTCGACACTTGAAGAAATTCCAGCGGTAGGGGCAAAACGTCGGCAAAATCTTTTAAAATATCTTGGTGGATTACAACAGGTAAAAGGCGCTAGTATAGATCAGCTCGCTAACGTGCCGGGTATTAGCCGAAGTTTGGCCGAAACGATTTACTATGCATTGCGGGACGAATAAAGTTTTGTAATGAGTTCGATAAGTGCTTATTTAATGATAGAAGACGAGAAACCAACGTATGTGGAGCATTCCAAATCTTTTAACCTCATTTCGAATCTTATTGATACCAGTATTTTTGGTGGTCTTTTATTTACCAATTGATAACGCACATTTTTGGGCTGCACTGGTATTCGTCTTAGCGGCGATCACGGATGGTTTAGATGGTTATATCGCGCGAAAGCTAGAGCAACATACCAAATTCGGCGCATTTCTTGACCCCGTTGCTGACAAAATCATGGTTGCGGCTGCCTTAATTGCTGTCGTCGAATACCACAATACCCTGTGGATTACGATTCCCGCGCTGGTGATTATTAGCCGTGAACTCATTATCTCGGCTTTGCGCGAATGGATGGCAGAAATTGGCAAACGTGAAAGTGTTGCTGTGTCGTCACTTGGTAAAGTGAAAACGACGATGCAGATGATTGCACTAACGGGCTTACTGTGGAGTGCCAACGCCTTTGTCATTGCTTTAGGGACGATCGCGCTTTATATTGCCGCGATTCTAACTTTTTGGTCGATGTATATCTATTTAACCGCCGCTTGGTCGGACTTAACGCACGACAGTTAAATCGCTATCAACTTGAGCTTGATGAAATTTTCAACCAAACTTGATCAGGAATGCGGCGAACTAGCCAAAAAATCAGCAAACAGTCAAAAAAACGAAATTTTCTGTTGACTGAAATAAAAGGGTAGGTAGAATGGCGAGCCACTGGGGCAGCGCTCTGGTAGCAATAAAGCAAATGCGGGAATAGCTCAGTTGGTAGAGCACAACCTTGCCAAGGTTGGGGTCGCGAGTTCGAGTCTCGTTTCCCGCTCCAAGCTTTATTCAACCCAGGCGGGTTGGCAGAATGGCTATGCAGCGGATTGCAAATCCGTGGATCTCGGTTCGACTCCGGGACCCGCCTCCAGTTTTAAACACGAATAGAAATCGTGCCTACGAATAAGCCCGGGTGGTGAAATTGGTAGACACAAGGGATTTAAAATCCCTCGACTTAACGGTCGTGCCGGTTCGAGTCCGGCCCCGGGCACCATTTCTAACGTTCGCTTCAGCAAATCCCTTTTGAATAAAATTTGTATCAGTCTTTGACCAGCGAACATCCTTGTTCACCGATTTATTTTTCTTTGCCGACCGTTTCAACGACATGACGCATCCAATTAATTAATGCGACAATCGCCATTTCACGCTGGCTTTCACGGCGAACGGAAATGTGCAAACCGTGTTTACCGTCGAGACTAAAGCCTGGCACTTCAACGAGGTCGCCTTCGGTTGCTGCTTTTGCGTAACATTCCGGCAATAACATTAAGCGGCCAGTAAATTGAGCAAGCTCAACGGCCATGCTGGTGTTATTGACAAACTGTACATTTTCGGCCGGAATTTTACCCTCATAAGCCCGGTTCCAACGGTCCCAGTCTTTATTGGTATTCACAGCGACAAACTTGTATTCGTTAATATTTTCCTCGTTCGGCACGGGAACAGACGTAGGTCGAATCAGAATTAATCGGGGTTCGGTTAAGCGCCAATTGACGATGGCTTTTTGTGCCGGAGCAGAGAACGTTAATAGGGCATCTAATTCACCGTGCAGAATTTCATGGGTTAATGGCCCTTCATTTTGCCGGCTGAGATACTCAGGAACCTGCACACATTGTAATTCAAGGTGTGGGTAAAGTTGATTAAACTCACTCAATAAAGGCCCAAGCCACCAACGCAACAGTTCACTGCTAATACCAAGCGTTAGCGTACGCCGCGCTTGGTCACCATTTTTCATGGTGCGTTTTACTAAACGCTCAATTTGACGGAATACACGTGAAAGCTCGGGCGCTAACGCGTCGCCTGCAGGCGTGAGTGCGTGGACGCGGTTGTCGCGTTGAATCAAACGAATACCGAGCTGCTCTTCAAGCGTAGACATCTGTCGGCTGATAGCGGATTGGGTGACACCCAGCTCAGCCGCAGCTGCTTTAAAGCTTCCTTGACGGGCTACGGTTTCGAAAACCCTTAATGCATTCAACGATGGTAGTGAATTCGAGTTCATAATAGTTACTTCAGTGTGAGTTTAACTCATGGTAGATGAAAGTTTACTAAGTTGCAATTAGATATTTAAACTGTTTTGGATAACGCCTAGAATAACGAAGTCCTTGTCTTGCATAGAAGAAGCCCATGTTCGAAGAACTTTTTTCTCAGCGTTACGCTGCCGAATTCATTGCGATGGCGATTGCCCACGCCTTTGCTGTCGCTAGCCCCGGGCCAGATTTTGCGGTGGTGAGCCGTTACAGTGTGCGTCACGGCGCACGGGTCGCAACTTGGGTGAGCCTTGGCATCGGTTTAGGGATACTTGTACACGTAACCTATTCAATTCTTGGTCTTGCGCTGTTGATACATCAAACACCATGGCTCTACCGACTATTACTGTTGATTGCAGCCGGCTATTTCTTCTGGTTAGGGTTGAATGCTATTCGCTCATCGCCGCCAGTTGGCGATATCGATGACATTCAGGTGAGTGGTTTCGAGGCGGAAGTGTCTGCCCGTCGAGCAGTGGCAATTGGCTTTTTAACCAACGGTTTAAATGTCAAAGCGACCATGTTCTTCCTGGCACTGTTTACCTTCATCATCGCGCCATCGACCCCAGTGGGGATTAAGGTCGGATATGGGGTGTACTTAGCGTCTGCGACGTTTATTTGGTTTGCAACCTTGAGTTATCTCTTCGGCCGAACGCGAATTCGTGAGATTCTGTTGCGCAACGGGTATTGGTTTGACCGTTTTATGGGCGGCGTACTGTGGCTGCTCGCATTCCATCTCGTTTGGCAGTGGTGGCGACTGGGGTAATTACGCTATAATCTCGACCTGTTAGCTTTGCACAACGAATGATCTCGTTCATTTTGATATTTTATAGGCGTATTCATGCAGCTTTTTGTAAACGATCTTACCGTCATCGACTTTTCTTATTTGTGTCCGCAACGTGGAATCGTGGGTGAAAGTTGGATTGTCGACATTATGCTGGATGGCTCGTTGAACGATCAGTCCATGGTTCTTGATTTCGGGCGGGTAAAAAAGCAAATCAAGGCCATAATTGACCAATCTGTGGATCACAAGTTGCTCGTGCCGAGCGAGAATCCCATCACTCATGTGACAAAGCACAGCAATGAAACGCATTATTGGGTTGATTTTTTGCGTCCACAGAATTCAATTCATTTGTTTTGCCCAGCGGATGCGTACGCGTTTATTGATGCTCCAGAAATCGATATGCAAGCGACGCTGTCGTATTTGCATGCAGTGATCAAGAAAGAGCTGCCAAATAATGTCAAAGGCTTGGAATTGAAGTTACGAGCAGAGAATATTCCAAGTTTCTATTATCACTATACCCATGGACTGAAAAAACACGATGGAAATTGCCAGCGCATTGCTCACGGGCATCGCTCGGCAATACAAGTGTTTGTTGACGGTATGCGTAGCCCTGCGTGGGAGCAACGTTGGTCGCGGCGCTGGGAAGATATTTACATTGGCACCGCGGAAGATGTCGTAGCACCGGAACATTTGACCTTAAGTCCAATAGGTAAAGATATGATCGGTGATCGCCATGTTTGTTATTCCTACGTCGCCGAGCAGGGTATCTTTGAGCTGGTGTTACCGGCAGCAGAAAATGAAGTCATGAGCAATGACACGACCGTAGAGTGTATCGCAGAATATATTGCGCAAGAAATTAAGCAACACGAACCAACACACGAAATTAAGGTCATTGCTTTTGAGGGTGTTGGCAAAGGAGCAATCGGTTATGCGTAAGTTTTTCTTCAGTATAATTTGGTTAAATGTCTTGGTGTGGTCTGCCGCCGATGCAGCCGAGCCAAAAATTAACGGTCAATTTGTGCAAGGCGGCATGGTGGTTGGACAAGCGCAACCTGGCAGTGAAGTTCGGCTTAATGGTGATCTGCTTAAAGTCGCTGAAAGTGGTCATTTTGTTTTCGGTATTGGTCGCGACGATACCGCCCCTATAGTGCTCGCCGTGTCGACACCGGCTGGAGAGCATTGGCGGCAGTCGTTTGCGATTCAAACCCGGACCTTTGACATTCAACGTGTCGATGGCTTGCCGCAGCAAACTGTGACACCCGATCCTGAAGTACAAGCACAAATCGCGGAAGACAATCGCAGAATAGCTCAAGCACGTGCAGTCAATAGCGACCGTTTAGACTTTTCTGGAGAATGGATATGGCCAGCAGAAGGGCGAATTTCCGGCGTCTACGGCAGTCAACGCATTTTAAATGGTGAGCCGCGAGCACCACATTGGGGAATCGACATTGCAGCACCGACCGGCACACCGGTTTATGCACCGGCAGCAGGGATTGTTCGTTTAGCTGAACCTGACTTAGTACTTTCGGGCGGCACCATCATTGTTGATCATGGCCATGATATTTTTTCTAGCTTCCTGCACCTGCACGCGATTCATGTCGATGTGGGTGACGAAATTGCACCGGGCGACCTTATTGGTGAAATCGGTGCGACCGGTCGAGCGACCGGCCCACACTTAGATTGGCGAATGAACTGGGGAAATACCCGGATTGACCCGCAACTTCTCTTGCCTGACCGCGATTAACCTAAGCGCAGCCAAGTCGCTGCGCGTGCCTGTTCGTCGATGCTTAAACTGAAGCCATCGACGACGGGCGCTTGCCAAGTTAGGTCCACAGCATGCAATTGATCGGAACTAAACACGTGGAGAGTGATGACCTGCCCAGGTTGACTGCGTTGCATGGCTCTGGTTACATTAGCGCGCGTTGCTTCAATTCCATCAATGGCGACAATCCGGTCTTTGGGGCTAAGCCCCGCTGCCGCAGCAGCGCTATCCTCGAAAACACGCGTAATTTCGAAATGGTTTTGTTTATCTGTCAGTACCGCGCCGAAACTGACTGGAAGATTGGTTTCCGTTTTAGTGCTCGGTTGCATGGTAATCGGATCGGAGACTGCTGGAGCGATACGTAACCCAACAGTTTGCAGCCACTGCTCGAGCGCGGGAGTCTGCGTACTGCTCAACCATTGCATTAAGCTTGCCGCCAATTCTTCGCCGCCGAAGCGAGCAAAACTCGCGATTAAATCTGCCTGTGAAGTCCCGTCCTCAGCATGGCGAACATAGAGATCGTTCATAACGTCTTTTAAGCTATGCGCACCATTGGAAATCTTGCGGATGGCGAGATCGGCAAGTAAAGCGATCACTGAACCTTTGCTGTAATAACTGGATATCGCATTTTGGCTGTTTTCATTTTGCTGATAAAACGTCGTCCATGCCATGCGACTTGACTCCAACACCGACTGGCGTTGCGGACCTTTGCCACGCAGTGCGCGCGTTAAGGTTTCACTGAGCCGCTGTACATAAGTTGTTGCCGACATTGCCCCGGCGTGGTGGACAAAATAGTCATCGAGATACGACGTGATTCCCTCGTAAAACCAAAGCTGTTCGGTGTACTGCTCGTTTCGTAAATCATACGGATGAAAAAGCTTCGGGCGAAGTTGTTTCACGTTCCAACTGTGAAAATATTCATGACTACAGAGGCTTAAAAAGGTTAGGTAGTCATTATTATCTTGGCCATTTCCCCTTGGTTCGAGTGTATGTCGAGCGCATAATAGGGCGGTCGAGTTTCTATGCTCAAGCCCGCCAAACCCATCGCCGACGACCATGGTTAAAAACGTATAGTTTTGAAAGGGAACCTTGCCATTAAAAAAATGAATTTGCTGTTCACAGATTGCCGCTAGGTCCGTTGCTAAACGAGATTGATCGGCATAATGTTTGCCGGCTAGAACCAGCTCATGTTGAATGCCAGCCGCACTAAATGGAATAACGGTTAATTCACCGAGCAGGAAAGGGTGATCGATAAGCGTGTCGTAATCTTCGGCTTGATAGCGAGTGGAGGCGCCGGTTTGTTTCGTTAAACCAGTCGCTATCTGCCATTGCGATGAATGCGGCAGCTCTATTTCGATATGAAGTGGCCCATGGTGTGACAGACATTGCAGACAAACGGCGCTCGGGTTAAAAAAACCGAATTCATGATTAATCCAAGCCGTCCGAACAGACAGGTCAAAGGCGTAAACACGATACTCGATGACCACTTGTCCGTCATGTGCAGGTATTTCCCAGGTACTTTTGTCAGGGCGAATGTAATCGAGCGCGCCAGTTGTTCCAACTACCGAAAAGCCAACGATGTGTTTGGCAAAATCTCTTATCATATAGCTCCCTGGTAACCATGTGGGTAGCCGAAACTGTGTCTGTTGCGGTAGGTATGGCAGGGTGATTTGAACGTCAAAATAGTGCTGTAGCGGATCACATTGAATTCGATAGGTTAAGGCTTTGGTCATAGTCAAATCTCGGCGCTAAAGACAATGCCAAGAGTGTATCACAATCCGTGGCGACATTGATGGCGGGACAATTGAGTTTAATGCCGGTTTTCAGCCGATAAACGGCAGTTACTTTTAAGGGCATTCAGCTAACATAGTCGAGTAATGTTTAAAAATTGTTAATAAAATAGAGTGGGGATATAGTTTGAACTGGCGCTCATTGCTTGAAGACCGAAATAAATTGTTCTGGCTAATGCAAATTGCAGGTTGGCTGGGCTATGCGTTTGTTCAGTACATGGGTTCACTCATGCACGAAATGCGCGAAATATGGATTGTTATTGTTTTGCTCGGGGCTTATGCAGGTTTCCTCCTAACGGTTCCGATGCGCTACATCTATCGCTCTATTTGGTCATGGCATCCGGCGTTACAAATTCTTGTGGTTATGCTCTGTTCGTATATTGCAGCTGCCAGTTGGGCAGTTATTGATAATTTAACGAATTGGGAAATTTATAAGTTTGGTTATCGTCCGACAAACTTACTTTTCTATTTCCAGCATTCAATTGCTAAGTTTTACATCATGCTGACTTGGAGCGGTCTGTACTTTGTTATTAAATACTATCAACTGCTTCAAGATGCACGACAAAAAGCGCTAACTGCAGCTTCGATGGCGCATCAGTCACAGCTAAAAATGTTACGCTATCAGCTTAACCCACATTTCTTATTCAATACATTGAACGCAATTTCGACGCTCATCTTGGTGAATGATACGAAAAACGCGAATCAAATGATGAATAAGCTCAGTCGCTTTTTACGTTTTTCTTTAGATAATGAGCCGATTAAGCGTATTACCTTGCAAAATGAGCTGAAAGCGCTGATGCTCTATCTTGAGATCGAGAAAGTGCGTTTCGCTGAGCGTTTAGAAGTGGTCATTGACATTGCCCCCGATGCTGAAAAAGCGTTAGTACCGAGTTTAATTTTGCAACCCTTGATTGAAAACGCGATTAAGTATGCGATTGCGAAAACGGAAGCGAACGGCCGCATCGAGATCAAAGCTTGGATTGTCGGCGACGACTTGTGTATTGAGGTTGCGGACAACGGACCAAAACCCTTTGATCCTGATAACGTTAAAGTGTCCGGTTCAGGTGTTGGTTTGGAAAATACGCGTGAACGTCTTAAAGCCTTGTATGGAAAACAATTCTCCTTTACTCTGTCTGCTAACGATCCGACTGGGTGCGTGGTCCGTTTGCGTTTCCCATTCCAACAAGCCGAGTCTTAATCCAGCGTCTGAGTAAACGAGTATGAGCCAACAAAAAATTCGTGCGATCATTGTTGATGATGAACCCTTAGCCCGTCAGGGGTTGCGTATTCGGCTGGAAAGTTTTGATTTTCTTGAGGTCATTGCGGAAGCGAATAATGGTCGCGAAGCGGTCGATAAGATCATTGAGTTAAAACCGGACTTGGTGTTTTTAGACATTCAAATGCCCGGAACCAATGGCTTTGATGTTCTGAAAAAGCTGAAAGCACAGTACGAAATTGATGGCAGCCAAATGCCGGCTGTCGTTTTTGTCACCGCTTACGATCATTACGCTATTCGAGCGTTTGAAGTTCGTGCGATTGATTATCTTCTAAAGCCAGTGGATGAAGAACGACTGGCTGAAGCACTTGATCGGATAAAAGAAGAAGTGCTCGTTGACCAATCACGTCGACATCAACAGCGATTGGTTGAACTCGTCGCCGATATCACGGGTGAAGATGTCGAAGAAATCCTTAAGTTACTTGCTGAAGGTAAAGCACCATCGGTTGATCATTACCCCGAACACATCGCGATTAAAGACAGTGGTGAGATTACGCGGGTGGCGATTAACTCGATTGAATGGATTGATGCTGCTGGCGATTATATGTGTATTCACGCTGGTAATCAGACGCACATTTTACGCCGCACGATGAAAGAACTCGAGCAAGAGTTAAATCCGCGTTTGTTTCAGCGGATTCACCGTTCTGCCATTGTTAATTTAGGCCAAGTAGAAAAATTGTGTAGCCGACAAAATGGTGAGTACCATCTCGTATTACAAAATGGTCAAGAGCTCAAAGTAAGTCGAAGCTATAAAGACCGTATCAAACAATTAGTGCTCGGCCAAATTTGACCCGTATTCGCGAGGTTGATCAACTTATCGCTATCTAACGTATCGCTTTTATTGCTTCTTATTTAAGGACTTTTATGCGTCTGCGTTGGCTGATCATTATTTTTTTCTGTGTAGTCGTTCTGAGTAGTTGCTCGAGTCGGCAGCTAGGTTATCGCTATGCTGAATCCTTGATCACGTGGCAACTTAACCAGCAGGTTTCGTTAACGCGAGAGCAACGCAGTGCTGTCCGTGCCGATCTCGATCAGTTTCTGCAATGGCACGCTGAAAATGAAATGCCGCGCTACCTTAACTTGTTAGAAGCAATCGACGAAGCGCTTGGCAATGGCCAGATTGATGAACCGCAACTGCGGGTCTGGGCTGAACAGGCTGAATCGTATTGGTTGGATGCTCGTCAAGCACTTATACCTTATGCGGATAGGTTCTTTCAATTGCTGAGTGAATCGCAAAAATCTGCTCTCATTAGCCATTGGCGTGAGCGGTTTGAAGAGCGGCTTGTTGACCTTGACGACCCAGATTCAGATCGGTCTGAAGTAATGATTGCACGGCTTGAATCAAGCCTTGGCCGTGTCTCCTCAACACAAAAACAATTAGCACGGCAATGGCAAAGCGACAGTGTCGATAATTCTGAATTGTGGATCCAATACCAGCTACATTGGCTAGACGGATTAACCAATTTGCTAATCTTGCCTGCAGGTAGCAACGGCTATCATGAGCTTCTACAACGTTTATTCCTGCAACCTGACGACTGGCGTAGCGAACAACTCAATGCAGCCATTTCACAGAATGAAGACGCCGGCTACGCATTTGTCCTTGCACTCATGAATACGCTCGATCAGCGCCAACGACGTCAACTCACTCGAGAATTACGGCGCTGGCAGCGTGATTTGCGGGGCATGATGCGTCAGCGCGGTGTGGCGTAGCACGCTGACGCAGGTTTAAGCCTAAACCTGAAGAATTTTACTGGTATTGGTTTTACCGATGGTTTCCATAACATCACCGTGAGTGATGATGACCATATCACCTTTTTCAAGTAAACCACGGCCGCGGATAAGCTCAATGGCGTCACGCAGCACGTTTTTCGGCTCTGATTGGGTTGAGTCGAAGTAGGTCGGATAGACACCACGGTACAAATTCGCCCGGTTCAGTGAGTGTTGGTGGCGTGAAAGTGCAAAAATAGGTAGGTCGGTGTGGATTCGCGACATCAGTTTCGCGGTATGACCAGACTCTGTGAGTGCAATAATGGCTTTTACACCCGCAAGATGATTTGCCGTATACATAGCGGCTAAGGCTGTCGCTTGGGCAACTGAGGTTACTGCTTCTTCGACGCGCTCACGGCTTAAGCGCAATGTTGGATACTCTTCTGCACCGCGGCAGATATCCGCCATGGCTTTAACCGTTTCGACTGGATATTTACCGGCCGCAGTTTCTGCGCTCAACATTACCGCGTCGGTGCCATCGAGTACCGCGTTGGCAACGTCCATCACTTCAGCGCGGGTTGGCATGGAGTTATCAATCATCGACTCCATCATCTGCGTTGCCGTGATGACCACTTTATTCAATTCACGGGTGCGTTGGATAATCCGCTTTTGTTTACCCACTAGCTGTGCATCACCGATCTCAACACCGAGATCACCGCGGGCAACCATGACGACGTCAGAGTTGTGAATCAGATCGTCCAGTGCAGCGTCAGTGGCAACCGTCTCGGCACGTTCAATTTTCGCGCAAATCGCACCATCGCAACCGGCCTTGTTGAGCAGGGCACGGGCTAATTGCAGATCAGCGCCGCTGCGCGGGAATGAAACCGCGAGAATGTCGACATCGATTTGTGCCGCGATTTCGATATCTCGATAATCTTTATCGGTTAGCGCCGAAGCTGAAAGGCCCCCGCCTAAACGGTTAATCCCTTTATTATTGGAAAGCTTGCCACCGATTTTGACTTCAGTGTGCACTTTACTGCCTTCGACTTTAACGACCGTTAATTGGATGCGTCCATCATCTAATAGAAGGACATCACCGGACTCGACATCTTTGGGTAAATCTTTATAGTCCAAGCCCACTTGTTGTTCGTTACCGGCATCGTTCGGTAAAGCAGCATCGAGTAAAAACGGCGCACCGTTTTCGAGTTCAACGCTGCCGTTTTGAAAACGGGCGACACGAATTTTAGGACCTTGTAAATCACCCAAAATTGCCACATGTTTACCGAGGCGAGCAGCGATTTCCCGAACGTTTTCTGCACGTTTAATGTGATCTTCAGCAGCACCGTGCGAGAAATTAAGACGCACAACGTTTGCGCCAGCATTGATTAGCGCTTCGAGAATACCTGGTTTGTCAGTCGCAGGGCCAAGTGTGGTGACGATTTTAGTACGACGTAGCATGGAGAAAACCTTCTGTAACAAGCAATATTACGCTCTATACTACCACAGAGATTGTTGCGAGTGGATGAATCCTAATGAGTAATTCGTGCGGCAAAGTCTGACTTCAGCCGCTGCGGTCATACCATTTACAGCTGGTAGCAGAGCAACAAATTCAGTACAATAGCGGCCGAATTTTGGACGTAAGGTGGCTTTGCCACTGCAACGATTCTTTCACCTCACGTAAACACTGACAAAGGTTTCACAATGACTGACGTGCATAACGAGACAACATTGAAAAGCTGGGAAGAGCGCCAAGAATACGCAGAGCTAATGCAGCCGCTGATTGGCCGCTTGTACCGTACCAAAGGAGTGGAAATTCTGGTGTATGGCCGGAGTTTGCTGAATGGCTCGACGATCGACATCATCAAGACCCATCGGTTAGTTCGTCAACACGAAGGGCACAAATTACGTTTGCGTGAGAGTTACCCACTTTTAAAAGCGATTTCTGAAATGGAAATGGCACCTGCACGCCTTGATTTAGGCAAATTAGCGTTTGGTTATCATTTCGGTGGTAAACGCCAAGGCGAAGAAGATGTCGTCAGTTATTTAAAACGTGAATTAGTTGATGTCGTTGGCAAGCCTGACGACGTCGAGCCACGTGATGTCGTGCTTTACGGTTTTGGACGAATTGGTCGTTTACTGGCCCGTTTACTGATTGAACGCAATGGACGCAACAACAAATTACGCCTGCGGGCCATCGTCGTTCGTGGTGGCGGTGAAGGTGACTTGGAAAAACGTGCCAGTTTATTGCGCCGTGATTCAGTGCATGGTCCATTTAATGGTTCAATTACTGTTGATCATGAAAAGAGCGCAATTAAGGCGAACGGGACTCATATTCAGGTGATCTATGCGAATTCGCCTGACCAGATTGATTACACTGAATACGGAATCGACAATGCGATCATCGTTGATAACACTGGTGTTTGGAAAGACGAGGCTGGTCTCGGTTTGCATTTAAAATCCAAGGGCGCGGCAAAAGTTTTGTTGACGGCACCCGCGAAAGGCAACATTAAAAACATTGTCCACGGTGTGAACCATGGCGATATTTTGCCGGAAGACCTGATTGTTTCTGCTGCAAGCTGCACCACCAATGCAATTACGCCGGTATTGAAGGCGATCAACGATCAGTATGGTATCAACAATGGTCACGTCGAAACCGTGCATGCCTACACCAATGACCAAAATCTCATCGACAATTACCACAAAGCCGAGCGCCGCGGGCGTTCAGCGCCACTGAACATGGTGATTACCGAGACGGGCGCTGCAAAAGCAGTCGCGAAAGCACTGCCTGAGCTTGCTGGTAAATTAACCGGTAATGCGATTCGTGTGCCGACGCCGAATGTTTCGATGGCGATTATGAACCTTAATTTAGGTCAAACCACTGATCGTGACGCGTTGAATGAATTTTTGCGGACGACCGCTTTAAACTCTGAATTGCAGAATCAAATTGACTTCACTTCCTCAACGGAAATCGTCTCGTCCGATCTCGTCGGCAGTCGTTATGCAGGTATCGTTGATTCGCAGGCGACGATCGTTGATGGCGATCGTGCCGTCTTATACGTTTGGTACGACAATGAATTTGGTTACAGTTGTCAGGTGCTGCGAGTTGTACAAGACATGGCAGGGTTGATCGTTCCAAGTCTCCCTGCATAAGACTCAATCGTAAAAGAAGCGCCTTTGGGCGCTTCTTCTAATTTTACACCGCAAGGGTTGTTATTAAGCACGAGGCTTAACATGATTAGAATTTCTAGCGCATTTGATAGCGGCAATATCGAAGTGGTTTCAGCCGCGTCAGCTGACACCATTCGTTTACGGATTCGCAAGGATAATGAAAGTGAATTCTTTCAATGGTATCACTTTAAGCTGTTCGCTAAAGTCGATACCAAGCACGTGATGGTCATTGAGAATGCAAACGAATCTGCGTATCCGAAGGGGTGGGAGCATTATTACTCGTTTGCGAGCTATGATCGTGAGCACTGGTTCCGTGTACCCACTTCGTTTGATGGAAAGAAGGTGACGATTACCCATACACCTGAACAAGAAACGGTGTTTTACGCGTATTTCGTGCCTTATAGCTGGGAACGTCATCTTGACTTAATTCAATGGGCTCAGCAGTCAGCTTGGGTTGAGCAACGCTGCTTAGGCACAACGCTTGATGGCCGCGAGATGAATTTGTTGGTTATCGGCGAAGAAAGTCCGAAAAAACGTAAAGTCTGGATTACTGCGCGCCAACATCCGGGTGAAACGATGGCAGAGTGGTTCGTTGAAGGACTGCTCGAACACCTCCTCAACGAAGATGAACCGGTGTCTCGGCAACTGCTGGATCAGGTCGTGTTTTATGTTGTCCCGAACATGAACCCGGACGGCAGTGTTCGCGGCCATTTACGTACCAATGCTGTTGGCGTCAACTTAAACCGTGAGTGGGCAGAGCCTTCACTCGAGCGCAGTCCAGAAGTCTTCCATGTACTGAAGGCGATGGATGCAATCGGTGTTGATTTGTACCTTGATGTGCATGGTGACGAAAACTTACCGTATAACTTTGTTGCTGGCTCTGAGGGAATACCTTCTTATGACGAGCGCCACGCGCGGTTAGAAAACTTGTTCAAAGACGCTTATTTAAGAGCGACTGCAGAATTCCAAACGAAATATGGCTACGAAGTTGATGCGCCGGGCGCAGCGAACTTAACGGTTGCAAGTAATGCCGTTGCCGAGCGTTTTAAATGTTTAGCGTTCACCATCGAAATGCCATTTAAAGATAACGATGATCTGCCTGAGCCTTATCAACAGTGGTCCGACACACGTTCTCGTCAATTTGGTCGTGATACATTGAAAGCGATCTTAGATGTCGCCAACGATTTGCGTTAAACCACACGCAATTCACATTAAAAAGGGAGCCAGATAACGGCTAATGCCAGTCAGTTAAGCTGACTGGCATTTTTTCTTTTAAGGGGGTATTTCCTTGTTTTCGGCTTCACCCACCTCGGATAACATCTATCCTCGCGGCGTTCCGGTAGTTTAAAGTACCCCATC
>NZ_JAIUMR010000008.1 GCF_022565475.1 Aliidiomarina sp.
TACCGAAGTAGCTTTGGTCGATGCAGTTCTGATGCAAGTGCCCACACAGATTGCTTGGCTTGATATATTGTTAAAGAACGTTTTGCTTCGGAGCTTGCCGAAGCAGGGAAGCGAATTTTACGCTACCTACCGAAGAAGTCAAGAGCTTGTAAATGATTTTTTCAAGTCTTTCCTCTGTGTTGCCAGTTCTCCCTGACAACGGATGCGCATTATAGAGATCCCAGCGTCTTGATCAAGCACTTTTTTCAAGTTTTTTAGCGTTTGCCGAGATAATAACCAAAATGCCCCGAAAGTGATTAAAAACCACACTTCAGGGCATTGTTATTAACATTTCGTCTACATTGAAAGTACCTTGTGGGTACACTCAAATAGACGACTTTCTACTGCGGAAAGAGCTATTCTTTTGATTTATCGTTCACTTCCTCAGCTTTAACCTCTTTTTCACTGCTTTTCTCTTTGCTTGCTTTGACCGAAGCCTCTGCTTTATTCGTGCCGTCTTCTTGTGGGTCGCCTAAGATGTGCTCCAACTTTAACTTGCTGACACTTTTTATGGTCATCACTGGGCCCGAGATCGCATAGATAGTAAAAAGAATAAACAGAACAATAGCCGGTGCTGTAGCGACAACGACAAAAATAAGGACCACCAGCAAGAGAACGAGGAAGTTTACGTTTTCGCGCCAATCAAGATCTTTAAATGAATGGTACTTAAAGTTACTCACCATGAGCAAACCACAGGCGATCGTGAAGAAAACAACAATATAACTTACTGAATCAGGATCGATCTCATAGCGCGCACCGACCCAAACTAAACCGGCAACAATTGCTGCCGCACTAGGAATCGCTAAACCTTGGAAATATTTCTTGTCCGCAGTGCCGTGCGCTGTATTGAAACGTGCTAACCGCAATGCACCACCGGCAACAAAGATAAACGCAGCCAGCCAACCGAGCTTGCCTACATCATGTAGCGCCCAATTATAAGCGACTAATGCAGGTGCAATGCCAAAAGAGACGATATCGGCCATGGAGTCATACTCAGCACCAAACTCACTTTGTGTATTGGTTAGTCGTGCAACTCGGCCATCAAGACCGTCAAATACCATGGCAACAAAGATTGCGATAGCCGCAAGTTGGAAATCACCATTCATTGACGCAACAATTGCGTAAAAGCCAGAAAATAATCCAGCTGTAGTCAGTAAGTTTGGTAACAAATAGATACCACGACGTTTATTTTGTTCTGGCATAGAGAGTCCTGAGTGGCCACAAATATTGAATTGCTAATTTCTTAGCATACCATGAACATCTGATGGGATGCCAAGTCTCCGTTTACCGCAGACTGAACCTGACTGTGCAGTTTAGTGTCGGTGTGCTTCGCTTCAACGTCTTGGCAATAATAAAACATCGCTAAAGAAAAGCGCGGGTACACACAAAGGTATACCCGCGCTTTTTCAGCTATAAAATTAGCCTTGTCGCATCACTAAGCCATCATCACCGGCATCGACGTAGATCTCCACTCCGGGAACAAACTCACCCGCAAGTATTTTCTGCGCTAACGGGTTTTCCAGCTCCGCTTGAATTGCGCGTTTCAATGGGCGCGCACCATACACAGGATCGAATCCTGCTTTACCGAGTTGAGCCAGAGCCGCGTCGGAAATTACTAAACGGTAATCGCGATCGGCTAAGCGTTTAAACAAACGTTGTAATTGAATTTTCGCAATTCTTTGAATGTGTTCATTGTCCAACGGATGAAACACAACGGTTTCGTCAATTCGGTTTAAAAACTCAGGCCGGAATGAGCTGGTTAACACATCCTGCAGCATGGCTTTCATGCCGTCATAATCTACCTGCCCCGCGTGCTCTTGAATCAAGTGCGAACCTAAGTTTGAGGTCATAATAATGACCGTATTACGAAAGTCGACTGTACGTCCCTGACCATCGGTCAAACGCCCATCATCCAATACTTGTAAAAGGATATTGAAAACGTCTGGGTGCGCCTTTTCAACTTCATCAAGTAAGATCACTGAGTACGGGCGACGTCGAACAGCTTCAGTTAAGTAGCCGCCTTCTTCATAGCCTACGTATCCCGGAGGCGCGCCAACTAGACGTGAGACCGAGTGCTTCTCCATAAACTCCGACATATCAATCCGAACCATTGCGTCATCGGTATCGAACATGAAGTGCGCCAGCGCTTTGCATAACTCAGTTTTACCGACCCCGGTTGGTCCTAAAAAGAGGAACGAACCAATTGGCCGATCTGGGTCACTCAAACCAGCTCGAGAGCGACGAATCGCATTGGCGACAGCCACGACCGCCTCATGCTGACCGACAACCCGCTGATGTAAATTGGTCTCCATCTGCAACAACTTATCACGCTCGCCCTCCAGCATTTTCGCCACGGGAATGCCGGTCCAACGCGATAGCACCTCGGCAATCTCTTCATCAGTAACACGATTACGCAGCAACGACATCTCTTGCATTTCTGCATTCAGAGCCGCTTCAAGTTTTCGCTCGAGGTCTGGAATTTTGCCGTATTGCAATTCGGCCATACGATTCAAGTCGCGGGCACGATTTGCAGCTTCTAACTCAATTCGTGCTTGGTCGAGTTGTTCCTTAATGTGCTGATGCCCCTGCACGGCAAGTTTTTCGCTGTTCCAAACTTCTTCAAGATCGGCATAGCTTTTTTCCAGCGATGTCATTTCCTCTTCCAAAGCCTCGCGCCGCTTTTTACTCGCGTCGTCCTTTTCTTTCGCCAACGCTTGGCGCTCTAACTTAAGCTGAATGATTCTGCGCTCAAGGCGATCAAGTTCTTCAGGCTTGGAGTCCATTTGCATCCGAATACTTGATGCGGCTTCATCTATAAGGTCAATTGCTTTGTCCGGTAGTTGACGATCGCTGATATAACGATGTGACAAGGTAGCTGCCGCGACAATCGCAGGATCAGTAATTTCAACCGAATGATGGATCTCATACTTTTCTTTCAAACCACGCAGTATCGCGATGGTGTCTTCAACGGACGGCTCATCGACCAAAACTTTTTGGAAGCGGCGCTCAAGCGCAGCATCTTTTTCAATATATTGACGGTACTCGTTTAAGGTGGTCGCACCCACGCAATGCAATTCACCGCGGGCTAATGCAGGTTTAAGCATATTACCCGCATCCATTGCACCTTCCGCTTTACCCGCACCGACCATGGTGTGTAACTCATCAATAAAGAGAATGACGTTACCTTCTTCTTGCTGTAGCTCATTCAGAACGGCCTTTAAACGTTCTTCGAATTCACCGCGATATTTCGCACCGGCGAGCAAAGCACCAAGGTCGAGAGATAAAACGCGCTTATGTTTGAGACCCTCGGGCACCTCACCATTAATAATTCGTTGCGCCAACCCTTCAACAATGGCGGTTTTACCCACACCGGGTTCACCGATAAGGACAGGGTTGTTTTTGGTTCGACGTTGCAAAACTTGAATGGCTCGACGGATCTCTTCATCACGCCCAATCACCGGATCGAGTTTTCCTTGCTCGGCACGCTCGGTCAAATCAATCGTGTATTTTTGCAATGCCTGCCGTTGCTCTTCTGCATTTGGGTCATCAACATTTTGGCCTTTGCGCATGTCTGCAATCACCTTTTCAACTTGATTAACTGTGACTCCTTGGCTCTTCAGGAGTCCACCGAGCTTTCCTTTGTCTTCGGTAGCAGCAAGGATAAATAGCTCACTAGAAATATAACTATCTTGACGTTTTTGCGCGTGTTTATCGCACAAATTAAGGAGATTAATGGTGTCTCGCGACACTTGCACATCACCACCGGTGCCCTGCACTTCTGGAAGCGATTCAAGTAACTTGGTCAATTCACTGCGGAAAGTCGCTATATTAATACCGAGCTGTTGCAGCAAAGGTCGCACAGTGCCACCGTCCTGATTTAACAGGGCAAGCATAATATGGACGGGTTCGATAAATTGATGGTCTCGCCCAAGCGCCATGGATTGGGCTTCTGCAATAGCAGATTGAAATTTACTGGTTAGACGATCCATTCGCATGCTGTACCTCACAAAAAGCTGACAAATACCTATGTCACTAATGTGGGTATGATTTGAACAGTTTCAAGGCCTTTATGAATTTTTGTAAACAATTATTTACGAAGGGGTATAGCAAGGTCTAGCTTCTGTCGGTTATTCCATCCAGATCAATGAAGCCATACGCCCAGTCTGGCCATCGCGACGAAATGAAAAGTAATCTTCGGCATTGGCATAGGTGCATATCTGACTTGCTTCGATGGTATTGACGCCAAGCGAGCGCAACGTTTGGCTGGCAATTGCTGTAAGATCTGCAAGATATTTTTCACCATAAGGCTTAAATGCGGACTCATGTTCTGTATTCAAGTCCAGCATGGCACTGCGCACGTCGTCACCCACTTCGAAGTGCTCAGAGCCTATTGCAGGACCTAACCAAGCGTGAATACGCTGCGGTGACGAAGAAAATTGCTCAAGTGTGGCACGAATGATTCCAGCAGCTAGACTGCGCCAGCCACTATGAATCGCGGCAATCTCGCTGCCATCATCAGCAGCAAGTAGAATGGGTAAGCAATCTGCTGTTTGAATCGCTAACACGGTTCCTTTCACGTTCGTGTATGAGGCATCGGCTTCGGGGGTGTCGGCACAGGCTCCGGACATAAGACGAACCACCGTATTCTCATGTACTTGATTCAACCAGCAGGGTTCATGTGGCAATTTTAAGGCTTGGACCAAGCGCTGTCGATTCTTCTGCACTGCAGCGGGAAGATCACCAACATGACTGCCCAGATTTAGCGAAGCAAACGGTGCCGCACTTACACCACCATGTCGGGTTGTACTAAACGCACGTACGCCGGTTATGGTGTTTAGTTGCGGCGTTAATCCCATCATGCTTCGCCGTGTTCCTTATAATCCGTGCGGAGAACGCGCAGCAACTCTTGCATATCTTCAGGAAGCGGTGCTGTCCATTCCATCATTTCGCCAGTGCCCGGGTGAACAAGCGCCAAGCGTGTGGCATGTAATGCTTGGCGATGAAAACCGCGCATCACCTCCATAAACTCTGCCGAGGCTTGTTTTGGCGGACGTGGTCGCCCACCGTATTGAGGGTCACCCACTAAGGGATAAGACAAATGGGCCATGTGGACGCGAATTTGATGTGTACGGCCACTTTCCAAGCGCAAACGTAAACGCGTGTGCGCACGAAAACGCTCCGCCACTCGATAATGCGTCGTTGCCGGCTTTCCATTCGGGTGCACGGCCATGTGCGTACGTTTCGTCGGATGACGTCCAATCGGTGCATTGATTGTGCCGCCGGCGGTCATCACGCCAATCGCTATGGCTTCATACTCACGGGTAATCTCGCGAGCTTGCAACGCTGCAACGAGCGCTGTATAGGTCGCGATATTTTTCGCAACCACCATTAATCCAGTCGTTTCTTTGTCGAGTCGATGGACAATTCCAGCGCGCGGCAACTGCTCTACTTGCGGGCAATGGTGCAGCAATGCATTTAATAACGTCCCATCAGGTGTACCGGCACCTGGGTGCACAACTAGGCCTGCTGGTTTGTTCAACACCAGCAAATCGTCGTCTTCGTAGACAATATTCAGCGCGATGTCTTGCGGCTCAGAGAACACTTCCGCTTCCAACTCGGCTTGTAAGTCGATCTGTTGACCTGACAATACTTTCTCGCGAGGTTTAACGACAACAACGCCGTTCACCGAGACCTTACCGTCAAGGATCCAGTTTTTTAAGCGCGAGCGAGAAAAATCAGGGAACAATTCAGCGAGTGCCGAGTCCAATCGGCTACCCAGTAAATGTTCAGGGACAATTGCTTGTTGTTGGATAATATCAGTCATAGAACCTGTACTTTGTGCCTGCTACTGGCGTGTATTAGTTGCAGCACGCGGATTCAACGCGCGGCTGTGCATTAATTCGAATGTGCGTTACAATCGCAAATCTGAGACTATTGTACTTCAGATAGCAACAAACATCCCAGCAATTCAACGGAAATAATAAGAGAACACAACAACCATGAGAGTCGTTTTAACCATTGCAGTTCTTAGTATGCTCGTTTTGAGCGGATGCTCCTCGAAGCCCGATGACGTTGCTCAACGTTCTCAAGTCGATGAAATGTATCAATTAGCCCAAGGTATGATTCGTAGCGCTCGATTCTCTGATGCCGCCAACGTTTTACGTTCAATCAATACTCGCTACCCGTTTGGGCCTTATGCACAACAAGTCCAACTGGACCTTATTTACGTTGAATATAAAACCGGTAACCAAGATCGCGCATTAACGGTCATTGACCGTTTCTTATCACTCAACCCGAACCACGCCGATAATGACTACGTCCGCTATATGCGCGGTTTAGTTCATTTGCAAGCTGAAGGTAGTTTTTTCCAAGACGCTTTTGGTATTGACCGCAGTGACCGCAATCCAGTCTATGCAGAACGAGCGTTTGACGATTTTGCCGAACTGATTCAACGCCATCCGGACAGCCCTTATGCCGCCGACGCACGTGCGCGCATGGTTGGCATTCAAGCGCGACTGGCGCAACACGAGCTCGCCGCCGCTGAGTATTATTTACGTCGTGAAGCGTATATGGCTGCTGCCAACCGGGGAATCTATATTATCGATAACTTCCCGAACGTTGTTGAAGTAAAGCGTGCGCTGGAAATTATGATTGAAAGTTATGATGCGCTAGGGCTGACGAATCAAGCGAGCGATGCTCGACGCGTTTTAGCGGCTAATTTCTAAGCTCAGCCGCACCGCCCTGAACAACCCATGAGGACGCTAAATAGCGTCCTCATTTTCTTCACCCGTCCGAATTCGAATCACACGCTCAACACTGGAGACAAAAATCTTTCCATCACCAATTTTACCGGTTTGTGCGGTTTCAATAATCACTTCCACACAACGCTCCACATCATCATCGGCAACGACAATCTCGAGCTTCACTTTCGGTAAAAAATCGACCATGTATTCAGCACCCCGATAGAGTTCGGTGTGCCCTCGTTGACGGCCAAAGCCTTTCACTTCTGACACAGTCATACCGGCGATTCCAATTTCAGAGAGTGCAGCGCGCACATCATCAAGCTTAAACGGTTTGATTATCGCTTCGATCTTTTTCATTTTTGTATACTCTCCGAGCTATTGAATCAGTCTTGCATCAAAGCGCCGACATATTGATTGGTAATTGGGTAACGGCGATCTTTGTTAAAGTTGCGACGGGTCACTTTCGGCCCCGGAGCTCCTTGTTTGCGCTTGTATTCGTTGCGTTCGATCAGACGAATCACGTCTTTGACGGTTTGACGGTCATAGCCAAGCGCGACTAAATCAGCAACCGAGAGATCGCGCTCCGCATAACCATCGATTATTTCATCTAACGTGTCATACGGTGGCAATGAGTCTTCGTCTTTTTGATCAGGCGCCAACTCTGCCGAAGGTGCTCGGGTAATGACGCGTTCAGGAATTGCCGGTGATAGCGTGTTGCGATACGTCGACAAACGATAAACGAGTGACTTTGGCAAATCTTTAATCGGTGCAAAGCCACCACACATATCCCCATAGAGGGTGCAATAACCAACAGCGAGCTCACTTTTATTTCCCGTTGTTAGTAATAAACTACCATATTTATTCGACAGCGCCATCAATAAGACGCCACGACAACGGGCCTGCAAGTTTTCTTCAGTGGTGTCTTTTGGGGTATCAGCAAACAACGGATTTAAAGTCGTCAAGAAACTTTCGACCATGGGCGCAATCGGCACAATGTCAAATTGACAACCAAGCCACTTTGCTTGTTCTTCAGCGTCACTAACACTCATTTCTGCGGTATAGTGGTAAGGCATCATCACCGCACGAACCCGATCCGCACCGATCGCATCAACCGCGAGCGCGAGCGTTAAAGCTGAATCTATCCCACCGGAAAGTCCGAGCAACACTGAGCGAAAGCCATTTTTTTCAACATAGTCACGCAAGGCAAGAACCAATGCTTGATAGATACTCGCTTCGTTCTCGACAGCTGCCGGTAATTCATAGGCGTGTGGGGTGTGACCAGAAAACTCAACGGATTGATAAGCAGTTTGGCAATGTGGCAAATGTGCTGAAACCGACCCAGTCGCATCCATCACTAACGAGTTACCATCAAAAACAAGCTCGTCTTGGCCGCCAACTAAGTTCACATAAACCAAGGGGATTTGATTCTCGACGCAACGCGCTCTCAACACCTGCAAGCGCTGTTCATATTTGTATTCTTCGAACGGCGACGCATTCACCGCAACAAGGATCTCTGCGCCTGCTGCACGTGCCTGCGCTGCCGGCTCTGGATGCCACAAATCTTCGCAGATCAACAAGCCCAGCTTGGTTCCTTTTAGTTCAAAAACAGTTGCGGAATCTCCCGGCTTAAAATAGCGAAGCTCATCAAATACAGCGTAATTGGGGAGTCTTTGCTTGCGATAATGTGCAACCTCTTTGCCATTATGAAAAACACTCAACACACTGAAATAATTGCCGTCTTCGTAAAATGGATAACTGACAGCTGCCGCTGTTGTTCGCGTTGCTGCTTTGATACGCTCAAGCTGCTGATTGATTCGACGATGAAAGTCGGCTCGCATCAATAAATCTTCGGGTGGATATCCGCACAGCGCGAACTCTGGGAAAACAATCAGATCATCTTGGCTGTTGGCAGCTATAGCGGCAATCATCTGATCCGTATTGGCAGCAAGCGCTCCCACAGTTGCATTGATTTGAGCAAGACAGATTCGCAAGGACGTCGACATGAGGTTCTCTTCACTAGAAATAAACGGCGCAATCATAGCTGAAGCGCTGAAACGGGGCAAATTCAAAGCGCGGTAGCGGACAAAGGAAACACATCATCGCCACTGCGCAGTACATACTCAGTTTGCTCTTTTGTGATTTGCTCTTCAGCGATTTCGGCCCATTGATAATAAACATTTCGATGCACCCGCGCGTAAAGTTTATCGCGAATCATCACGGCGGGCTGATCGTGAATGATCAGTAATGGATGTTCTTGCGAAAGAAGATAGGACTCACCAATATTCGTTTCAACTTGAATTAAATTGTGCGCCATCTCTGTGGGAACATGCGCCCAGGACACAATGAGGAAAGGAAGGTCTTCAACTTGAATGCGAACTTTTTCAACCGGAGTGACCAGAAAGAACTCATCACCTTCTTGTTTAAGGACCGAAGCAAACAAGCGAACAAGCGGCTGACGGGTGATTTCCGATCCCATATAGAACCAGCACCCATCCGCTTTAATGACAATATCGATGTCACCACAAAAGGCAGGATTCCATCGCTCAACCGGCGCCTTATGTTGAACCTCTAATTGCTGTTGTAACTGCTGTAAATTCATCTGCGATCCTTGGGTTAAGTCAAGAGACCCGCATTAACCTTGGCGCAAGAGATACCAGAGCGTCGCTTCCGTTCGATTCGACACTTTTATCGCTTTAAAAATTGCCGACAAGTGCACTCGAATTGTCCCTTCGGTGATCCCTAAAATGCTCGCGATCTCTTTATTCGACAAGCCCTGCGCTAATAATTGCATGATTTCGCGCTGGCGTGGCGACAATTTCCGCTCAGCCTCTGAAGGCGCATTCGACCCGATTGCGCGCACATCAGGCAGGTAGGGTTTATTCTGTAGCAAACCATGAATTGCTAACTTGACCTCTTCAGCACTCGAATTCTTGCACAAGTAGCTTTGCGCACCTTGAAACAAAGCCGGCTGCACATCCCCGCTTGCTTCGCGCCAAGTAAACAAGGCAATGTGTGACTCAGGAGCAGACTGCTTTAACGTATTTGCAATGTAACGATGATCACAGTCAGGCAAATCTAACTCGGTAAAAATCAAATCGAACGTCTCACCCGATTCAAGGTAGTCCCGGGCAATCGCCATAGTGGTTGCTTCATAGATAGCGATCGAGCCTGGCTGGGCTGTGATTAAATGAATCAGCCCTGTGCGCGTAATAAATTGTGGATCAATAATTAAAATCTTCATAAATTTATGGGGCTCGTTTTTAAGCGCTAGTATCAGCCGAATTGAACGCAGTTTTATTGACCACGTTTAGTAGATCGAATTACTTTTTAACTAAAACACTCATTACTTTAACAAATATAGTATACAAGTCCGACGCCATTTTTGTAGTTTAGTTGCTGAATTGAGTGAAATTTGAGATGAATTCACCGATAAACTTGCCTGCTCTTACGATTTTCTTACACTGCAGTTATGCTAAAGTGACGACTTGTGAGTATAGTATCGCTAAGTTTTCGACGTTGAAATTCGATAGAGGAATCGATATATGCCGGCATTAAAGCACTTTTTCGCCCATACCATGTTGTGCGCAGCCACAGTCAGCTTTGCCCTACTGGGCGGTGGTATCGCCCATGCTAAAGCCGAAGAAGAAAAAGAGAAGGACGCTCAGGCTGTTACCGTATTCCATAATTTGAACGGTTACACGTTTAGCGGTGAACCTGGCGAGAACGCAGTTCTGAAAACCTTTCAAGTTTTGGCCGTAAAAGACGGTCGCGTGGTGGCAGTCGGTGATGAAGATTTGCTCGACGAGTTAGTTATTGACCGCCGTTATGATTTGCGCGGGCGCACGGTTCTCCCCGGACTTATTGATAGTCACGGTCACATTTTAAGTCTCGGTAGTAACCTCATTCAGGTGGATTTACGCGATCTCACGAGCCGGACCCACGCTGTTGCGGCTGTCGCTAACTATGCACATGCGCATCAGGATTTAAATTGGATTCTCGGCCGTGGTTGGAACCAAGAGTTATGGCCAGACCGTCGCTTTCCGTCCCGTCACGACCTGGATGAAGTGATTAGCGATCGCCCAGTTTGGCTGGTTCGCGTTGACGCTCATGCTGGCTGGGCGAACTCAAAAGCACTTGAGTTGGCGGGTATCAATAAAGATACGATCGATCCGCCCGGCGGCCAAATTATTCGCGATAGTGAAGGTAACCCAACCGGCGTGCTCATCGATACGGCGATGCAGATGGTGCAGCAGGTCATGCCTCCAGTCGACGAAGATCAATTAGTTGAGAGTGCGAATCTCGCCTTTGCGCATATCCTCGAGCTTGGCATTACCCAAGTTCATGACGCGGGCGTCAATGCTCGCGAATTGGAGGTCTTCAAGCGCCTCGCTGAAAACGATGAACTACCGGTTCGATTGCATTCACTCATTGCCGCAAGCGAACCAACTTTACCCGAACTTGTCGCAGCAGGCCTATATCGCAGCGACAATGACCGCTTGCAAATTCGTGGTGTAAAAGTTTACGGTGACGGCGCACTCGGTAGTCGTGGCGCGGCGCTCATCGAACCGTATTCAGATGACGAAGAAAATACCGGTCTGCTGATCACACCGGCAGAACAAGTTCGCGCTATTTTCGAACTCGTCCACAATCATGGCTTCCAAATTAATTATCATGCCATCGGTGACTATACCAACCGACTCGCACTCGACGAGTTTAGTGCACTTCTGGATCAAGAAATTGCCGCAGACGAGACCTTATCGAGCTGGAAAAACGACCCTCGGCATCGTGTCGAGCACGCGCAAATTGTGCAAGTTGAAGATATCCCGCGCTTCTTGGAGCTCGGTATTATCCCGTCGATGCAGCCGACCCATGCGACCTCGGACATGAATATGGCTGAAGATCGCGTCGGCAGTGAACGTATAGCCGGTGCATATGCGTGGCGAACCTTCCTCGATCAAGGCTCACTGATTGCCGCTGGCTCTGATTTTCCGGTTGAACTGGCTAACCCATTCTATGGCATTCATGCCGCAGTAACTCGTCAAGACCGTGAGAACCAACCGGTTGAGGGCTGGTATCCAGAACAGCGCATGACGATTCACGAAGCGATTCGAAGCTTTACCATCGACGCTGCATACGCAGGTCATTTTGACGATGTCACCGGCACCTTAGAAGCAGGTAAATGGGCTGATTTTATTATTGTCGATCAAGACCCATTCACCATCGATGCTAGCGATCTGTGGCGCATTCGAGTGTTGCATACGTTCGTCGGTGGTGATCACAGCTATCGTCGTCGGCCGTAATCACCCCATGTTTTTAGGGAAACGAATCGAAGGATTGGAACCATGACCGAGTTTTTATTCGCCAACGAGACGAAAACAACAACTGAGCAAAGCTCGACTGAGCCGTTTCATATCCTTGTTGTCGACGACGATGATGAAATTCATGTCATCACTAAAATGGCGCTGGGTGATTTTAAGCTCGATCAACGACCGTTGCAGTTTCATTCTGCCTATTCAGCGGCAGAGGCAAAGCAAATGCTCCAAGAGCGCGATGACTTTGCCTTGATGCTCCTCGATGTGGTCATGGAAGACGATCATGCGGGTTTAGAAGTTGCCCGCTGGACCCGCGAAGATCTGAAAAACCGACTGATTCGTATTGTGCTGAGAACCGGACAACCTGGTCAGGCGCCCGAAGAGGAAGTCATCGCGAAGTTCGATATCGATGACTACAAAGAAAAAACTGAGTTGACCTATCGCAAACTATTAACGCTCATGTATTCCAGCTTGCGTGCGTTTCGCGACTTACAAGCGATTGAACAGTATAAACAAGGGCTCGAGCGTATTATCCAAGCCTCGGCAGAACTGTTTTCCGCGCGTTCGGTGAGTCAGTTAAGCCAAGGAATCCTTGAACAACTTGTCGCCCTATTAACGCGTTCGAAAGTGGCGGCCTATTATAAATTGCCATTGGCAGGTTATACCGCTAGTGGGCAGGACGACGAGCAATTGCAGATTATCGCCGCCACAGGACAATACAGCGGCCGCGTTGGCGAGCAATTAAAGCAACCTGAAGTTCAACAAATTTTAGATTCTTTGCGCCAGCACAAAGACCAAGTTGCTTATGAGATTCACAATGCGACCTACTACGGCCTGTATCAAACTTCGCATGGCGCCTTTTACATGTTGTTTATTGAAGGCGTCGGCGAATTAACAGAAACAGATCAGCACTTGTTGACGCTGTTTATGAATAATACGGCCATTGCATTTGAACATTCCACATTGCTGCACTCAAACTAATACGCAGCGTGTGACTACTCACTTGTTAAGGTGTATGCAACATGAGTTTGGAACAAATTCGTCGCGACTACGAAAGTCGCACGCTCGAACGTCACGATTTAGTCGACTCCCCTTTTCAACAGTTCGAAAACTGGTTTAACGAGACACTTAACGACGGTCTCGGTACCGACCCAACCGCGATGGTGGTTGCAACCTGTGCCGACAACCAGCCGTTACAGCGGATTGTATTGCTTAAGCATTTCGACCAACAAGGTTTTGTTTTCTACACCAATTACAACAGTCAAAAAGGCCGTCAGCTTGCGCACAATCCGCACTGTAGTTTGCATTTTGCTTGGCTCCCGCAAGAGCGCCAAATTCATATCCAAGGGCAAGCGCAACGGTTAACTGAAGCGCAAAATCGCCGTTATTTTCAATCGCGGCCGCGCGCAAGCCAGATTGCAGCATGGGCCTCGAGTCAGAGTGAACCAATTGACAGCCGCGAAGCTCTTGATGAGCAGTATCGCAGAATAGAAGCGCAATTTAGCGACCAAGATCCGCTGCCATTACCGCCACATTGGGGCGGCTTTTTAGTCAAACCAACCCAGTTTGAGTTTTGGCAAGGGCGCCGCGCTCGTTTGCATGATCGCTTCCGCTATCAGCGCAACGACGAGCAGAGCTGGATCTTGACGCGCTTGCAGCCTTAAACGGCTGCAAATAACGGCAATTCAACCCCTAACTTTTTGGCCACATGCACCAACCGTGGCCACGTTAACTCATCGAGAAGCACACCGTGCTGCATTTGCTCGTGGTAATCATGCCAAGCGCGGTCACCCGGTAATCGTGGAGGCTGTTTTGAGTCAACGGGTGTCGCGTCTTGGCAACGTCGCGCCAAGTCAGCGACGACGTTTTGAAACGTCTGTTCTGAGGTAAACGCCAAGGGGTCAGTGACTTGGATATACACTGAGTTAAACTCACCGTCCGCCCCACCCTGCTCGCGCCCATAGCCCGACAGTCCCATGGTCAAGAGCTCACTCATTAAACACAAGCCATAGCCTTTAAAACCAAGATCCGCGCCACCGAGTGGTAATAATGCACCACCGTGATCGATGTATTCACGCGGGTCATTGGTGACTTCGCCACTGTGGCTAACAATCGCAGGCCACGGCAGCTTCTCATGCCGGTCATAGGCTTGCCGAACCTTACCCGCAGCGGTCACCGAAAAACTCAAATCAAACATGATGCTTTGCTGCCGATACGGCACTGCGAAGCCAAACGGATTCGGCGAGAACACCCGGCTCTTCGCGCCAAAAGGCGCTACACTGGCTTGCGCAGGCGTGCTCGCCATCATCGAAATGACCATCCCCTGCGAGGTCGCGAGGTGCAAGTAAGCCGCCAGACTTGCCACATGGTCACAGCGTTTCACCACGAGCGTTGCCGTGCCACACTGCTTCGCCTTTTGCACCGCCTGCTCGACCGCCAACGGTACCACGTACAAACCGGACAGGCCGTTGGCGTCCCAATGTGCAGTCGCTAGGCGATCTTGGACGATATTCACCGCGCCGTCGCCGCGCGCTTTCCCCTGTTGTATCTGTTTAATATTATAGGGAAGACGCCGGAGGCCATGGGTACGAAAGCCGAATAAATCGCCATATACGAGACTTTTTGCCATACCATCGGCGATATCGTCCGCTGCACCGGCCTGCCGCAAACTGGTACTGGCAAAATTCAATAAGTCAGCATGGCGAACCCGCACGGCTTGCGTTTCATTTTGGTTTAATTGCACAACAACCACCTCAGTTGAAAAATCTTGCCTCAATCGCTTTGAATTCACGGTTTTTACTAGTCAATAGCCATGAAAATCTGTAAAAATGGTTGGTTCTAACAATTTCATCGGCCAAATGCGATTCATACTGTAACGACCGATGTAGAAGTATTGCAAGTTATAAGGAAGGCTCCATGAAGAAAATCGCAGTAATCACCAGCGGTGGCGACGCCCCCGGCATGAATGCATGTATGCGCGCTATTGTGAATACAGCTTGGCAACATGACCTTGAGGTGATCGGCTTTCGACATGGCTTTCGTGGCATCGTAGAAGACTTAAATGTGCCTTTGCACCCAGACGACATGCGCTTAGTAAGCCAACGCGGCGGTACTTTTTTGAAGAGTTCGCGTTACCCAGAGTTTCGTGAAGTCGAAGTCGCCCAAAAAGCTGCAGCTGTTTTAGACAGTCACGGCATTGTTGGTCTCATCGTCATTGGCGGTGACGGTTCATTTCGCGGTGCACACCATCTGAACCAATATTGGGACGGCCAAGTCATTGGTGTTCCCGGCACCATTGATAACGATTTAGCCGGCACTGATGTGACCATTGGCTTTGCCACCGCGGTCGACACGGCGATGGACGCAATCGACAAAGTCCGCGAAACCGCCGAAGCGATGGCACGAGTTTTTATTATCGAAGTGATGGGGCGACATGCCGGATTCATCGGTTTACATGCTGCCATTGCGGCAGCGGCTGAAGCTATGATTCTGCCGGAACTTGAACCACAGCCGAAGCTTGCCGAGTTAGCCGATGGTATTTTGCAAGCCCGCGCGGCTTTCCCCGACAGCAGCTACGTGGTGATTCTCTCAGAAAACCTTTGGCCGGGTGGCGTTCATGAACTGAGCAAGAATTTAAGTAAAGCCACTGGGGTTACCTGTCACCCCTGCCCACTCGGGCATATTCAACGCGGTGGTCGTCCGAACGCGCAAGACCGTATCTTAGCCATGCAACTCGGTGCCGCAGCTGTTGATGCGATTTTAAGCGGCGAAACTGCTATTATGATAGGCCTAGAACAGGAACATGTGGTCACCGTCCCGTTGCATCTGACATTTGAACGAGACAAGCCACTCGACCCAAGGTTAGTACAACTACAACTTGGCTTACAGGGTGTAAATATCGCTTCAAAAGGCGACGAATAAACCGCATAATGTCGGCCTTTTTTTGACCATCAAGGTCGTTGGCAAATTTTAACGTTAGAGGGTATTTGGAATTGGCTAATACGTTTCCTATTCCGGTCCATTTAGACGAGCCGGTTCGTGCTTACTTCGGTGCTGAATTAGCAACCGCGATTACCAGCAATCACAGTTATGTGATTGGCTTTGGTTTCGACGGCACCGCCTGCTTTCGCAAAGGAACTCGCTATGGGCCTGACGGCTTGCGCGCAGTTTCGGAAGATATCGAATCCTACTCACCCTATCTCGATTTAGACCTCGAGGACTTTGAATTCTTCGACCTTGGGAACCTACAACTTGGTGAAAGCACCGATGTAGAGTCACAATGGCGTCATGCCAGTGACGACTTTGCCAAGATTTTTGGTGCTATTGATCTGGCTGCTGAAGGTGTCAAAGTGATGACGCTCGGCGGCGAGCATTCAATTTCGTATGCACCGATTGTTAAATATCTCGAGCAATACCCAGATCTTGTTCTCGTTCATCTTGATGCGCATGCGGACTTACGGGACGGCTTCACTGGCTATCATTACTCGCATGCGTCCATTATTCGTCGTGCTCTGGACCATTTCGGACCAGGCCATGAATTGATTCAATATGGCATTCGTTCTGGCACTCGCGAAGAGTACCAGTACATGCGGGAACATAAGACGGTGCGGACATCGCGCAAAGATTTTCTCGACTCGATTGCAGCAATACCAGCCGATCGACCGATTTATCTGACCCTCGATCTTGACTACTTTGACCCGTCATTTTTACCGGGAACCGGAACCCCGGAGCCAGGCGGTGAAGACTTCCATTCATTTGTGAGTCTCACCAAATTATTGCGCGATCGTAATCTCGTTGGTTGTGACGTGGTCGAGTTATCGCCACAAATCGACCCTACCGGGAATTCCGATGTATTTGCGGCCAAAATCGTCCGTGAATTGATGTTAGTGTTGGAGGACAGCCGTAAATGAGTGATAGCAAGCAAGCTTGGACGATCGACGATGCCGAAGATTTATATGGCGTAAAGCGCTGGGGTGCGGGTTACTTTAGTATTGGCGAGCACGGCAATATTCAAATTTCACCGAATCATCGCAAACCCGATGTCTACATTGATATGGCTGAAGTGTTGGCAGAAATGGAAGCCGAAGGCATTCAGTTTCCCGCGGTTATTCGCTTCCACGATATCCTCCGTTCACAGGTCGAGATCCTCAATGAAACCTTCCGTGACACCATTGAGACCGCAGGCTACGAAGGCGAATATGTCGGAGTTTATCCGATCAAAGTAAACCAAATGCGGGAAGTGGTCGAAGAGATCATGGACGCTGGCGAACCCTACAATTATGGCCTAGAGGCTGGCTCGAAGCCTGAGCTTATGGCCGTAATGGCCTACAACGAGAATCCAGAAGCGTTAACCATTCTGAATGGCTACAAAGACGAAGACTATTTGACCATGGCTCTATTAGGCCGTCATCTTGGTCGTAAGATGATCGTCGTGGTGGAGAAGTTTTCTGAATTAGAAATGCTGGTGCGTCTCGCGAAAAAATACAAAGTTGATCCGATGATCGGCTTGCGCTCGAAAATGATGGTGCGTAGCACCGGCAAATGGTCAAGCTCCAGTGGCGATCGCGCCAAGTTTGGCTTGAGCATCGCCGAAATCGTTAACGCTATGGAGTATCTGCAACAACACGATATGCTCCATTGTGCCAAACTTCTGCACTTCCATATTGGCAGCCAGATTTCTGATATTCGCAAAGTCAAAGAAGCGATTACCGAAGGTGCGCGTTTGTACGCCAAAATGGTGCAAATGGGCATGCCACTCGAGTATTTGGATATCGGTGGTGGTCTCGGTATCGATTACGACGGCAGCAGTACGACAACTGATTCATCGCGCAACTATTCAACTGACGAATACGTTGCTGACGTGGTCTACGGCGTGAAGCAAATCTGTGACTTAGAAAAAGTCGCCCACCCGAACCTTGTCAGTGAAAGTGGCCGGGCTATCACCGCTCACCATAGCTTAGTGGTCACCAATGTGGTCGGCGAAATCAACCCCGGCGCGACTAACTTCGACATCACTGCCGAAGACGGTGAGCACGTGTTAGTGAGTAACATGCGCGAACTGGTTGGCGCCAATGACTTGCACCCGCAAGAGCGCTATAACGACGCAGCAGCCTACAAACAAAGTGCCTATGAAGCGTTCAAGCTCGGGATCCTGAGTATTCGTGAAATGGCGAAAATCGACACCATGTATTGGTTGGTGTTGACTGAAGTTCATCAGAAACTTGATGAAGAAACTCGTCAGATTCAGGAGCTTGAAGAGCTCGAAGACACCCTCGCCAGCCAATATCTCGCCAATATGTCGATTTTCCAATCGGCGGCAGACACGTGGGCGATTGGCCAGTTACTTCCTATCGTGCCGCTGACACGATTGCATGAACAGCCGGAAGTACGTGTTTCAATTGCCGATATTACCTGTGACAGCGACGGCAAGATTGGCAAATACATCGAAAATAACTCGATTAGCGACAATATCCCGATGCATCGCCTGAAACGTGGTGAAAGCTATCCAATCGGCATGTTCTTAACGGGTGCTTATCAAGACGTAATGGGCGACATGCACAATCTGTTTGGTCGCTTAACGGAAGTGCACATTTTTAGCCATGACGATGAGCCGGGCGCATTCTACATCGAAGAAATCGTTCCGGGCCATTCTGCCGAGAAAGTGTTGGAAACCATGCAATACAACACCGACTACATGGCCAAAATGGTAAAAAAAGCCATCGATAAACAAATTCGCAAAGGAAATTTGGCGCCACGTGAAGGCGTACGTTGGACTGATTTTTATGAGCGCTGTTTGGCTGGAAGCACCTATTTGCGTTACGACAAGAAGTCTTAAGGGAATAGCGAAGCGAACACACTGCTCAGGAAACTCGGAAAAATGGGCATTTCCTGAGCAGTTAAACCTGAAAGCGCAAAAAGCGGTTGACTTCAATCCGAAGAAAACGTTTAATTGCACCCACAACGCATCGCGTTAACCGTATTTGCCCAGATAGCTCAGTCGGTAGAGCAGGGGATTGAAAATCCCCGTGTCGGTGGTTCGATTCCGCCTCTGGGCACCATTAAAGAGAAGCTCGTCCAATTGGACGGGCTTTTTTATTGGCTTTTTTTCAGCAACTAGACTTTAGTCGCAGTTACCCCAAAATTGCTGCTGTTTTTTCAAAGTAAGTACTCGCAATATTATTTATTTATGCTAATCTTGCGCCGCCTTTCCGCCCCCGCTTCTGCATGATTGGAAGAACCCGGAGAAGGCAGGCCACTTCTGTTCGCACTACCAGTGCGTTTGCCCCGCGCTGGAAACTCGCTAGGTTTAAGAAAATGAAACTCGCAATAGGATTGCTTACCCTCACCCTCGGACTTTTATTTAGCCCGATGGCGTTTGCTGCTGCGCCTGAACTTGATCTCACCCGCTCTGGTATTGGTTATCTTGCCGTTGGAATTTTTATCATCGCTTACATTTTAGTCATGGGCGAAGAGAAATTACATATGCGCAAGTCCAAACCGGTTCTCGTTGCCGCTGGTATCATTTGGATACTGATTGGTGCCGTTTACACGCAACAAGGCATGCAAGAGGCTGCGGAAACTGCGTTTCGCCATACCCTGCTCGAATTTGCTGAACTCATGCTATTTTTGCTCGTCGCCATGACGTACATCAATGCCTTGGAAGAGCGACGGCTATTTGATGCGTTACGCGCATGGATGATCCGCCGCGGTTTCAGTTATCGCAGCTTGTTCTGGATTACCGGTATCCTTTCTTTCTTTATTTCACCGATTGCCGATAACTTAACAACTGCGCTCCTAATGTGCGCCGTGGTGATGAAGGTCGCCGAAGGTGATAAACGCTTTATTGGAATCTGCTGTGTCAACATCGTCGTCGCAGCGAACGCCGGCGGTGCATTTAGTCCGTTCGGCGATATTACCACACTAATGGTTTGGCAAGCCGGCATGGTCAGCGCCCAAGAGTTCTTGGTGTTGTTTATTCCATCGGCAATCAATTTCTTAGTACCCACGGTGATCATGAGCTTCTTCATTGAGAACCGTAAGCCAAGTGCTGTAAACGAAGACGTTGAGCTCAAGCGCGGTGCATTCCGTATCATGACCTTGTTCTTACTTACCATCGCGACGGCCGTGGCCTGTCATACCTTGCTACACCTGCCGCCGGTATTAGGCATGATGATGGGACTTGGCTATTTGCAATTCTTCGGCTATTTCCTGCGCATGACCTTGCCTGGATCGCTCGCGCGGAAGCGGGCGATGGCGGAACGTGCAGGCGACCAAGAGCGCTTAAAGCGACTCGGAAGCGTGGTTCCATTTGACGTCTTCAGCCGGGTCTCTCGCGCTGAATGGGACACGCTATTGTTCTTCTACGGTGTAGTTATGTGCGTGGGTGGTCTTGGTTTCCTCGGTTATCTCGCACTGATGTCAGACTTCCTCTTTACCCAGTGGAACCCGACCTACGCAAACATTGTGCTTGGCATGGCGTCAGCTGTGATCGATAACATACCCGTGATGTTTGCGGTGTTGACCATGCAACCGGAAATGTCACATGGCCACTGGCTCTTGATCACCTTAACCGCAGGCACCGGCGGTAGCTTGTTGTCTGTGGGTTCAGCCGCAGGTGTCGCGCTCATGGGTCAAGCGCGTGGTTACTACACCTTCATGTCGCATTTAAAGTGGGCGCCGGTAATTTTCCTTGGTTATCTGGCAAGTATTCTTGCGCACCTTTGGTTGAACAGCGCCTCATTTCAAGTATTTGGCCACGTTTAAGGTTAAATTTTAAGCACCATTCAAGCCCTCGAGAGCCCTGCTCCGAGGGCTTTTTTCATCCCTCAATAGACAACTAGTTGACCACTATTCACCGAATTTATGACGCACATGCATAAGTTTTGTGAATGGCTATCATTAAAACCATAAATTGGATGAATAGTAGTTACGGGCACATACTGACCTCAACGCTTAACAACGAACTAACAAATTAGGTCATCCTATGAGCACTTCAGCACAAGTCTTAACCTTTACCGAAACGCTTAGCTCAGAATTTGCCACGTTATACAGTGACGAAGCCAAAGCCCTCTTGGTCGATTTGACCCGTAAGTATCGCCCTCGCCTCGAGCAACTGTTAGCTGCGCGTGAAGAAGCACAAGCCCGATATGACCAAGGGCAACTTCCAGATTTTGATTCTGCCTCGCAATCCATCCGTGAGGGTGATTGGAAAGTCGCCGATATCCCGGCTGATTTGCAAAAACGTCATTTAGAAATCACTGGTCCAGTTGACCGCAAGATGATCATTAACGCCCTCAATGCCGACGTTGACGTATTCATGGCCGACTTCGAGGACGCGCAGTCGCCAACTTGGGACGGACTTATGCAAGGGCAAATCAACTTGCGCGACGCGAATCTCGGCAACATCGACTACACCGACCCGAACAGTGGCAAGCACTACGCCTTAAAAGAAAACTCTGCACTGCTCATCGCTCGCGTCCGCGGCCTGCACTTACCAGAAAAGCATCTGTTAGTGGACGGGAAACCCGTTCCCGGTGGTCTGGTCGATGCAGTTCTCTATTTTCTCCACAATTACCAAGTTCGCACCGCTCATGGCAGCGGCGTCTATTTCTACGTTCCTAAACTGCAGCATCACAGTGAAGCACAGTGGTGGAGTGATCTGTTTAGTGAGTTAGAGGATTACGCCCAACAACCACGCGGTACGATTCGCTGCACGGTGCTGATTGAAACGTTACCTGCTGTTTTTCAAATGCACGAAATCCTGCACAGCCTGCGTCACCATATTGTTGGCCTCAATTGTGGCCGTTGGGATTATATTTTCAGCTATATCAAAACCCTCCGAGCGCACGCTGACCGCGTCTTACCTGACCGCCAAGTCGTCACCATGAATCAGCCATTTTTAAGTGCCTACTCGCGCTTACTAATTAAAACCTGTCACCAGCGCGGTGCCTTGGCGATGGGTGGTATGGCGGCTCTAATCCCAAGTAAAGATGCACAAGAAAATGAACAGATTTTGGCAAAAGTACGCGCCGACAAAGAGCTTGAATTCAGTAATGGCCACGATGGCACCTGGATCGCCCACCCAGGATTGGCGAGTACCGTGCGCGAAGTAGTTGCCAAACACATTGGTGATTACCCCAACCAATTGCATGTCTTGCGCGAACAAGACGCGGACATCACCGCTGCCGAATTACTCGAACCAAGCGCAGGTGAGCGCACCGAAGCAGGCATGCGCACCAATATCCGCGTTGCATTGCAATACGTTGCCGCTTGGTTATCCGGAAAGGGCTGTGTACCGATTTATGGATTGATGGAAGACGCGGCTACGGCTGAAATTAGCCGTACTTCAATTTGGCAGTGGATTCAACATGGCAAAACCCTAAGCGACGGCCGCACGGTCAGTAAAGACCTGTTCCGTACCATGTTGAGGGAAGAAGCGAGCGTGGTGAAAGACGAAGTCGGTGAACAACGCTGGCAGCAAGAAAACTTCGCGACCGCTCAGGATTTACTCGAAAAAATTACCACAGCGGACGAGTTGACCGAGTTCCTCACGCTACCTGGTTATGACTATCTCTAATTAAAATCGACAACACGACAAGGAATCGACGCATGGCTACTCCAACTCATTTTCAAAAAGCAGTCCAAGAACTTCAAGAGCAATGGGACAACAGTCCGCGTTGGCAAGGTGTGCAGCGCACCTACAGCGCCGAAGATGTGATCCGCTTGCGCGGTTCACGCAAAATCACTTATACCCATGCCGAAAAAGGTGCTGAAAAACTATGGCGCCTCGTCAACGGTGCGGCGCAAGAGAAGTTTGGTAAGAACTATGTCAACGCACTTGGCGCACTGACTGGTGGTCAAGCCGTACAACAAGTCAAAGCCGGTTTGCAGGCCATCTACTTGTCTGGTTGGCAGGTGGCTGCAGACAATAACTCAGCAGCTAGCATGTACCCAGACCAATCACTGTATCCGGTGGACTCAGTGCCAAAAGTCATTGAGCGAATCAATAATTCATTTGCTCGCGCTGACCAAATCCAGTGGTCAAAAGGGATTGGTCCTGACGACGAAGGCTATATCGACTACTTTGCGCCGATAGTGGCGGACGCTGAAGCAGGTTTTGGTGGTGTACTGAATGCCTACGAGCTGATGCTGGGTATGATCAAAGCGGGTGCTGCTGGCGTTCACTTTGAAGATCAGCTTGCCTCAGTGAAGAAGTGTGGGCATATGGGCGGAAAAGTTTTAGTTCCCACCCAAGAAGCCGTGCAGAAGTTAATCGCAGCGCGCCTCGCTGCAGACGTCGCTGGCACGGAGACTCTGATTGTTGCGCGTACTGATGCGAATGCGGCTGATCTGTTAACCAATGACGTCGATCCCAACGATACGCCATTCTTAACCGGTGAACGTACGGCGGAAGGCTTCTACCGAGTGAACGCAGGTATTGATCAAGCAATTTCTCGCGGCCTTGCCTACGCACCGTATGCCGACCTCGTCTGGTGCGAAACTGCAAAACCTGACCTCGATGAAGCGCGTAAATTTGCCGAAGCGATTCATGCAAAATATCCAGGTAAACTGCTGGCTTATAACTGCTCGCCGTCGTTCAACTGGAAACGTAACCTCGATGACGCCACCATCGCGAAGTTCCAGCGTGAGCTTGCTGCCATGGGTTATAAGTTCCAGTTCATTACTTTAGCTGGCGTGCACAACATGTGGTACCACATGTTTAACTTGGCTTATGACTACGCGCGGAACGACATGTCTGCTTATGTCAAACTGCAAGAAGAAGAGTTCGCCTCGGCTGACCGCGGCTATACCTTTGTAGCACACCAACAAGAAGTAGGAACCGGCTACTTTGACGACGTCACGAATGTGATTCAGGGCGGTCAGTCTTCGGTCACTGCACTACGCGGCTCAACGGAAGAAGAGCAATTTAATAAATCACCGGCAGCATAAACTGCCCTTACGCTTCCTCATTTTCCCGCTGTCGGTTAGTCCGGCAGCGGGCTTTTTTCATCATATTTAACATGTAGAAAACGGATGTCCTGCGGATACGGGAAAATATCCGGTAGAATACCGGCGGCGATTCGCTCCTGCTGAGCTTGCCAAAACTCAGCTTGGGCAAGCTCCGGATGCAGTTCAAGAAATAGCTCTCGCAGCCGCTTTTGCGGGAAAACATAAGTCGGCAACTGCTCCGGGAACACATCATTTGGAGCCACTGACAGTGAATTACCGTCCATTAAGCTGTCGTCATACGACTGTGCTTTTGGCAAACTACGAAAATTCATCTCATGCAAATACTGCACCTCGTCATAATCATAAAAAACCACGCGACGCGTTCGCGTCACACCAAAGTTTTTTAACAGCATATCGCCGGGAAAAATATTCGCCGCCATCATTTCTTTAATCGCTTTACCATAGTCGGCAATAATCGCTCGAGTTTCCTCTTCGTTCGCATATTCCAGATAAATATTCAGCGGTGTCATGCGTTTTTCGATGTATAGATGGCGAATAATCACCAAATCATCTTCAAATTCGAGTGAGCCGGCAATCGATGTTTTTAATTCGGCCAGTAAATCCTCTGAAATACGGTTTAACGGTAACGCAACATTGGAGTATTCAATGGTGTCGGCCATCCGGCCGACCCGATCATGGCGTTTAACTAACTGGTATCGCGCCAGCACCGTGTCGCGGCCAAACGGCTTGCTTTCCCCAAATTCGTCGCGAATAACTTTGAAAACATAAGGGAACGACGGCATGGTGAATACCATCATAACCAAACCACGAATTCCCGGAGCAGCCACCAGCTGTTCATCGGCGTCACTAAAGTGATGAAGTAACTCGCGATAGAACTCGGTCTTGCCTTGTTTGTGCAAGCCAATCGACGAGTATAATTCAGCAAGCGTTTTGCGTGGCATGATGCCTTTCAGAAAGCGTACCAGCGCGCTCGGAGCACGGCACTCGACCATAAAATAGGCACGCGAGAAGCTGAATATGATGGTCATTTGATTGACGTCGGTAATCAATGCATCGACATACAATTCGCCGTCGCTATTGACCAGAACCGGTACAATAAAGGGATAACTCTGCGACTCGGTGACAATCCGACCGACCACGTAAGCCGCTTTATTTCGATAGAACGGGTTCTCGAGCACATCGACACGCAATTGGTGCGCACTGAGTGCACGGACTTTCGCTTGCCGTTGAAACGAACGCATGAGTTGCGCTACGCTGCTTTCTAGGTCAGCAAACGGCGCTTTAAAATCAAACTCAGTAATTAAACGTCGAAGTGTATCTTGCACCCCTTCCGCCACGGGGAAATATGAACGGTATTCACTTTCTATGGGTAGGGGAATGCGTCTGGCTAATGTTGACTCGACAAAAATGAACTGATTGTGGAAGTAACGCCGATGAAAGAGCTTACAAAATACTGAATTAAAGAAGGTTTCGGCGAGCTCCGCCTGAGGGTGAAACTGCAATAGTTCTTCATAAAAGGTCCGCACATCCTGCCACAAAACCTCGTCCGGTTGTTCGGCAATGCCGTCTTTGCGCAACAAGGCAATGGTTTCTTTGACGCGTAAGTCATAGAAAGAGATACGTTCGCGCGCTGCTCGTTGCAGTGCCCGCCACTCGCGCTGCGCAAAGTGAAATTTCGCTTCCGCCGTAATCGCACTAAAGCGTTGATAGTGGCGATGAAATCCGTGCAAAATCACCCGGGCTATCCGCCGACATTCGGCCATCCTTCTTGCTCCAAATCCTGTTGTTGATTGCAGTTCTATCACTGTGCTTTATAATTCCATTCATCCTATTTATATCTAGCCAATAGAGCAAACCCTTTATGAACCATTTTCGCAATCTTGATCTCAACCTGCTGGTTTATCTCGATGCACTGTTGCGGGAGCAGAACGTGACCCGCGCAGCCGAACAGTTAAATATTACGCAGCCGGCAATGAGCAACGGTTTGAAGCGATTGCGAGCGATTTTAAATGACCCGATTTTAGTGCGCACCAGTGACGGTATGGTTGCCACAGAGCGGGCGTTGGCGATGCAATCGCAAGTGCAGAAAATTTTGTATGCGGTCGAGGAAGTGATTCAGCCGACCCGCACGTTTACCGCAGAAACGAGCGATCGTGTGTTCCGCATTATGATCTCTGACTATGCTGCATCGACCTTGATGTCGCCTTTATTAAAAGCGTTGCGCGAGCACGCACCGCACGTCACCATCGACTTAATGACCCCAAGTGATGTCAGTTTTCATGATGTTGAAAACGGCAAAGTTGATATCGCCATCAACCGTTTTGACGATTTACCGCAGTCGTTTCATCAGAAGCTGCTGTGGCGCGACGACTTTACCTGCTTGGTACAAAAAGACCATCCGATCCTCGCGAACTATAACCTTAAGAATTACCTCGACGCCCAGCATTGCTGGGTGAGTAAAACGGGTTTTGGTGTCGGTATCGGTATGACCCCAGACGCGGTACAGAAACTCGGTTGGGTCGACGAGGCCTTAGCTAAAATCGGTAAACAGCGTCGCATTCGTGTGTTTACGCGGAACTACCATGTCGCAATGCATTTAACCTTGGAAGGGTTAATCGCTACATTGCCAACCCGAGCAGCGAAACTTTATGAAAATCATCCAGAGATGGTTTTACGTGAGCCGCCCTTTGCAATTCCGCCGATTGACCTACAAATGATCTGGAGTCCGCTGTTGCAACATGACGAGGGCCACAAATGGTTCCGTCAACTGGTCGCTGAAGTCGCTGAAGACCTATAAAAAAAGCACTCCGAAGAGTGCTTTTGGTTCTGTAAGTTAGTCCTTACTCAAAATAGAACGGTTTGCGTTCGCGAGCATGACGACCAAGTTCATTCATCGACTCAGCGTCAAACAAGCGACCGTTGACCATGGTATGGGTCACGCGATCACTGCTACGCAAATCGCGTAAGACGTCGCCGTCAATGATGGCTAGGTCAGCAAGTTTACCCGGTTGAATCGAGCCAATCGCATGTTCCATACCCAGTGTCTTCGCCGCATCATAGGTCGCGGTGCGCAGTGCTTGGTGGGCAGTCATACCGCCCTGCTCCATCATCCAAATCTCCCAATGCTGGGCAAGACCTTCACGCTGACCATGCGCACCCGCCGTCACCAAGACACCGCGATCTTGCAACTGCTTAGCACCTGCAGCGACATTGATGTGGTTATAGTGATGCGACGGAGCAATTTCACGACGCATAGAGCGAGGACGCAAGACGCGTTCAGGCACGTACTTGCTTAACCGTGGATGATTAAATACATCCGTATGTGCATACCAGTAGTTCTCACCCCAGATACCACCATAAGCAACACCGAGCGTCGGTGTGTAACCGGTTTCAGTTTGCTGCCAGAACTGCAAGACATCGTCGTGCATCACTTCCAGTGGAATCGCATGCTCAATCACAGTATGACCATCAGCGATCATGCTGAGGTTATGCTGGTGCAATGAACCACCTTCTGGCATCACCATCATTTCCAGTTCGCGTGCGGCTTGAATGATTTGTTGACGCTGGTCACGACGTGGCTGGTTATAGCTCTTCACCGAGAAAGCACCAACTTTCTTCATCCGCTCTAAGTGGAATAAAGCATCATCCAAGCTGTCCACATGCGCAGTTGCACCTGGGCTATTCGCACCGTACAAAATGGTTCCCGTTGAGAAGATCCGAGGACCGACAATCACGCCCGCTTTTTGCTTCTCACTGGCAGCAAAAATCTGCGACGTATTGTTCGACGGGTCATGAATCGTCGTCACCCCAAAGGTCAAACCGGCGTATAGCATCCAGTTTTGCTGAGGAATAATCTGGTTTTCACCTTGCGCACCGTGAGCGTGGGTATCTATCAGACCTGGAATAATGGTCTTGCCTGACACATCAATCACTTCCGCTCCGCGCGGAATGTCGACGCTATCACGTGCGCCGACGGCGGTAATCTTATTACCCGTCACGACAACCGCGCCGTTTTCGATAACTTCATCACCGTTCATCGTCACGACTTTCGCACCAACGAACGCAATGGTTTGATCCGGCACATGCACTGGTTGCGAGAAACCGATGTTCATACCGTCGGCAACCAGCTGCTTGTCTTCATTCCCTTGAATCGAGAACATACCATTCAAATTCGCAGTATAAAGCTCTGGGCCTAAGGTCCAGAACAAGCTGCTGCTGTCCGCTGTCCAGTTGATATTATCGCCAGCCCGCTTAGAAATCTGTTGCACTGGGAACTGACGGTCGCTTGGACCAATCGAAATAGGCTGACCACGTTCCACAAACGGCGTCACATAGACGCGGAAACGCTCGGCAAACGCTAAGTATTTGCCATCTGGTGACACTTTATATTCAGTTGCGTGGCCCGAACGATACAACGTACGACTCTCACCCGTGGCGATATCGATACTGCGTAATTCTGGACCACCTGCGCCGAAACCGTTGACGTAAACTCGGTCATTCTGCGCGCCGAACTGCGGGTTCGAACCTGCACGCGAGAAACGACGAGGCTCTTCAGCGTCTAACGCTAAATGATACAAACCGCTGCCTAAACCGTGTTTCGGGTCGGTTAAGTAGCCACCGCTAACTTTGCGGTAAACAATCGACTGACCGTCCGGTGCGAAAACTGGCTCAACAAACTTACCTGGACCGGTTGGCAACACGCGCTCACGATTATTGCGCAGGTCACGCAAGATAATCTGACCTTGCTCTTGATCATGCCAAGTGGTGTAAACCAAGTACCGGCCGTCACGCGAGAACGCTGGGAACTGTTCAAAGCGCTCGTTTTGACTGGTTAGCCGCTCAGCACTACCACCATTTAAGTCGCGCACATAGAGATAACCCAAAGCTTCGTATATTGCGCGGTTCGCGTCTGGCGAAATAGCCGTATGACGGAGCATCCGCACATCAAACTCGTCCGCTTCAATATGCTGACGGAAGCGCACAGCTTGTTGCACTTGCTTCTCGGTTTGTACTTCGAAGCTAATATTCGCCACCTGACCGGAGTTCACGTCGAGTTTATGCACACCACCGTCGGCATAGAACACGATGTGGTTAGAGTCGTCAGTCCAATTCATGTGTGGATACACGCCATGAATCGCCCACGTTTCCTGCATGTCGCGGCTTAAGTTGCCATAGACTTCGCGGCGCTCACCGGTTTCTAAGTCATACAAATACAATTTACTTTGGAAATCGTCACGGCTAACAAAGGCTAAATATTTACCATCTGGTGACGGTGTTGGCCGAATCGCGCCGCCAGCACCAGAAATAATGGTCTCAATTTCGCCGGTTGCCAGTTCATAGCGCTTAATCGAGTAAATGCCAGCCACTGAGTCTTTGTTGTAATGAAAGGTTTGACCGGGCGTATCGTCTTGCGAGTAATACACATATTTGCCGTCTGGCGAGAATGCTGGTTCGCCGAGATCTTTTTGATCATTTGGCCGTGCGGTTAACATCACGCCTTGACCACCAGACTTGTGATACATCCAGATTTCACCAGCACCGAGTGAACGGCGCGCGGTGAAGTGCTTACGTGCAACTAAAAACTCACCGTCGGGGCTCCAAGCTGGACTATTCAGCAAACGGAAGTTCTCGTTGGTCACTTGCCATGCTTCACTACCGTCCGCTTTCATCACCCAAATGTTGTCACCTCCACCTTCGTCCGAGGTATAAGCGATATACTGACCGTCGGGGCTATAGGTCGGCTGCATGTGCCAAGCAATCCCGCCACGCAGTAATTCGGCCTGACCACCACCGGCCGGCATGCGGTAAATGTCACCAAGCATGTCGAAGATGATGTACTGACCATCGGGACTAATGTTGACACTCATCCAAGTGCCTTCAGTAGCCTGGATTTGTACGGTTTTAAACTCGCCCTGAGGTTCGCTAACGGACCATTTCTCAGATGCTACGGCCGTGCCAGTCACAATAAGTGACGCGGCTAAGCCGAGAGCAGGGATGATCTTCTTTAAGGTAAACATGAATCTTCCTCTGTTGTGATGCTCTTTCGTTTGTAGCGAGCTTCGCGGCTAATGTCCACCGGTTCGCGATTAAGCTCGCTTCTCTTGCGATGTATCGGTCATTTTTCATGTGCTAGCCAACTTGTACTAGCCAATCAATGCAGTGCCATCGCCAGCCCAACCACGATCAACGCCGCCAACATGGGCACTAATACTGTGACAACAAATATGTCGCGATAGGCTTCTTTGTGGCTTAAGCCCATCAAAGTAAACAAAGCGATGACCGCGCCTGAATGCGGCAAGGAATCAAGGCCACCGGCAGCGAGATTTGCAATCCGGTGCAGCAGCTCTGGCGACACACCACTTTCCAAGTACGCCGGCGCTAAGCTCGACATAAAGATCTGCAGGCCACCGGACGCCGACGCGGTAATCCCAGAAATCAGGTTTGCGGAAATGAACACCGACAACAAATCCGGCAGCTGCAAGCCCAGTAACCACGCTGCAAAGGCATGAAAGCCCGGGGTTTGAATGACGACACCACCGAAACCAATCACCGCAGCGGTGTTAATCAACGGCAATAAGGCATCGTCGGCACCTTGCCCTGCGGTTTTGACAAAGTTTGCTCGCACTGGAGGAAACAGCACATAACACAAGGCAGAGCCACTTAATAAGGCAAAGCTGGCCCAAAGAATCGGCTGTGTTAAGGCAAAACTAATCCAGTCGGCACTAACGCCGGAGAGCATTAAAAGACGCGGCAAGACAATCAAGAAGAGGACGGCAAGTATCGGTGCAATTGAGCGCGCTAGGCCGGGCAATCGCGCGTCACCTTGCGGTGCTAATGCAGCCATTTGCTCGTCTTTGGGCGTAGCTTGATAGCCTTCGCCGTTGCTAATGGCGGTGCGCCATTGCTTCTCGAGGTACCACATACCGAACCCGGCCATTAAAATCCCCGCAAGAACCCCGTACCAGCCACCGGCAAAAAGATCCGTACCAAGCGAGTTGGCAGCAATAACGTTGTGAATCGAGGGTGTGCCCGGCAATGCGGTCATGGTAAAGGTGCCGGCACCCAGCGCAATCGCTGCGGCATAGAGGCGACGCGGGATATTGGCTTCTTTCATTAACGTGACGCCAATTGGATACATGGTAAAAATGACGACAAACACAACGACGCCACCATAGGTGAGTAAAGCGCAAACTAGCATGGCAATGAGCAAGGCTCGCGGTGCTCCGAGCCAACGGGTAATGGCCATAGCCACCCCTTGCGCCGCATGACTTGCGGCCATAATGCGACCGAACAGTGCGCCACACAAAAACAGCAAAAGGAAGTTGCCGGCAAAACTAAACGCGCCGGACGCGCCGAAGGGGAAATGCTGCAAAAAGACTTCTTGCAGTGCCATCCCATTGGTTAAACCAATAACCAAAATCGAGAAAAGGACGGCCAGTAGGATATTGACGCCGCGCAGCGCCAAAACAATCAGTAAAACCAGTCCCGCTAGTAAACCCAGATGACCAAGCATGTATGTGCTCCCGCTGTTATTTTCATTATCTGTTCATGAAAGTAGCAAAGAAGCACTGAAAAAAGCTAGTGTTTAGGGCACCTCGGTTTCACGCGCTTGACGGCTGGCTTGGGAAAGTCCATGGACTCGGGCAAGCAACACTGCACCAATCACAAAGAAGCTAATCACTAACAGTAAGGCGTTTTGGCGCGAGAATAAATCAGCAACAATGCCGAAGGTGGCCGCCAACAGCATAGCTAAACGATTGAACATGCCCCACAAGCCAAAGGCACTGCCGTCGCGCCTTGGGCCTGCTAACAGTGCCACTAACGAGCGCGACGAAGCCTGTATCGAACCAATCCCCGTACCCGCCAGTAACGCGATAATTAAAAACACATCGCGCACTGACCAATTGATCGCAGCAGCCAGACCATGAATACCGTACATGCCGCTAATCGCAATAATCCACAAGGCGATGACCACAAACAAAACTTTGCGCGCACCGATATAACGTTCAATCACACCGAAGGCAATCGCGCCGAACAATGCACTAAACTGCGTCGCTAAAAACACCGCCACCAGATCTTGCTGACTTAAACCAAGTTCGCCAGTACTGTAGATACCGATGAATTTAACCACCACTTGGACGCCTGCCATGTAAAACAAAAACGCCCAGAAAAACTTAAACAATAACGGCTGTAGTTTCTGTTGTTCGGCAAGATTGAGGGTACGTAGCCACTGCCTCCAACTACCAGACTCCTTAACTAACTTAGGTTTTGGCGTCGGTAAACGCTCACGAACCAAAACAAATGTCGGAATCGCGACAATGACAAAGTAAATTGAAATGGCAATCATCGCCCACTGATGCTGGCTAATGTATTGCTCCGTGGCGGTATCGGGATCGGCGCGAATGATCATCAAGCTGACCATCACCATACTGACGAAGCCACCGATGTAGCCCAGCCCCCACCCGAGTCCGGAGACGAGTCCCATATTTTTGCGAGTCGCCAGCTGCGGCAAGAACGCTGACATGATTGCTTCACCGAGCATCCACGCAGTATTCGTAATCAGAATAATCGCGATGCCCCACCAAATATCGCCGGGTCCGACCCAGTAGAGGGTACAGGTGAAGCTCGCGCAAACCGCCGTGCTCCAGGCAAGGAGGCGTTTTTTCGAAACGCCTTGATCGATCCAATAGCCGACAATGGGCGATAGCACCATAGCCAGCAAAGTCGAGCCAATAATCGCAATCGACCAATAGGCATCACGCCAAACACTATCGGCCGGCACGATGTAAGCGACAAAAAATGCCGAGTAAACAAACGAAATAACAATCGTGGTGTAGGCTTGATTGGCGATGTCGTACATCGCCCAGCCAAAGATCTCCCGTTTGCGGGCATTTCTCTGTAATTCAGCCACTAGTCAATTGCCTCTGTTTCAACGATACCATTGCGGTTAAGAACAACTTTCCAGCGCTGAATATCTTCCCGATCACTCCAACGTTCGCGAATGACCAAATTCAACACCGAACGCTTCTCGACAATATCTTTCACCACTTCATTACCGTCTTGGCGATAAATCGGATAGGTGCTCTGTTCTAACAAAGGCGAAAGCACTTCCAAGTCAAGAATGACGGTTTCACGCGTGGTTGCATAGCCACTCAAAAATCGCGACGTCAGCATTTTCGACCAACTGCGGTAATGGAGAATCGTTTCCCCGCGCTGCGGCGTATTCGCCTTGCGAGCTTTCTGAATGGTATCGGGCAAGTCCGCGAACTGCTTAAAGTCAATCCATTCGAGCGATTTACCCACCATACTCTCGTTGTTCGGATCTATATACTGGTGCCGCCATTTCGGTCGGCCTTTGCGCAGCCAGAGCCAGAGCTTTTGGCGAATATCGTCTTTGAATACTTCCCGCACCGCATACAACAGCGCCACCGCACCAATGAATACCGCCGTAATATCGCCGAGGGTGTCACGGGCGCGCAACACAGCAAACGACACCGCGGTCATGACAACCGCTGCCACACCCGCTTTAACAAAGCGTTCCTCGATGTTACCGAGTTCTTGACCAACCCGGCGCAAAGTCACCGGAAACTCAATTAAACGCCTTAACAAACGCATTTTGTTCGACATCCGCGTGCTGTCTGCGTTAACTCGCTCCGAGTTATATTCGTGTTCAACGCGATACTTCGCTTCGCGTCGGGCAACGCGTAACAACACTTCGCGAATATCCTGTTCGTCCGCCGCAAATTCGAGCTCAGCCGCCAAACGAAGGAACTGTTGCTCGGAAAACCACGACAAATAATTATCAATATTGGTGTAGTAGCGGCGCATGGCATCGTCTTTGGGCGAGCCACGACGCAGTCGACGAATAATGGTGGCGCTTAAATCGAGCAGTTCCGCTAATGCCTCACGCATGTTCTCAGGGCGCTCACGCAAAATACGTCCGACTTCCTGTTCCATCGCTGTCACATACTGAAACGCGTACAAACTCAGGCTCAAACGATATTCCGAAGTCGGCCGATCTTGCTGTTTTGCAATGCGCTGGACCAGACGACTGCGCACCAAGGGCTCGAGTTGCACTTGGCTGTGATACGTACGGTTGACATGAAACGCTTGATGATAAAAAGCGCGCTCGGAAATAAGTTCCGGCGTCAGACTTAGTTCGCCTGGAATAAACAAACACAAATCAAGCTCATGCTCGGGATAGTCACCCAAGTCACGCACGATCCGCAGGCTAAACGCTTCATTACTGTCAACAGTAACCAATTTAGCGGTAACTCCTTACTTCTTTTGATCGACGAGAAAGGCTTCGACAGACTCGCCCGCTAATGCACTTATTCTAGCGAATAAATAGAAAATCGCACCGAAAAGCACCAACATGGTGGGAAGCACAATAACCGGAAAACTCAACGCCGTCATTTGCGCAATTTCACTATTAAACGCTTCACTCCCAGCGGGGCTGACCACAATTTTTCGCGCGAGCACGAAATTCAACACGGCAGAAAGGAAAAATGCGCCAGCCACACCATTGCCGGCATTATTCACCACTCGCCGAAACGCAGCCACGTTGTTGCGCGCTTGCAATGCGGCATTGAGTTTATTGGCATCAATCATCTTCGGGTTCAGCAGCATTTTCTCGACAATCGGAAAGCGTGTGTAACGGCTAAACCACACGGCAAGGCCAATAATGCCCGGCACGGCCGCTTCTTTAATGGCGATGTATTTCGGATCTAACTCAAGCAAACCAATACCACCGGTGAGTAACACACTGATTAGGCCGAGAATTGAAAAACCGTTGATTTTTCGACGCTTCCATAACTCCCAAGTACCGAAACCGAGTGGAAAGGCGAGCGCGACCACGAGCGCAGTTGCAGGGCCAAGTCGCTCTGGGCTACTCAGCTGCATCAGAATGATCACCGGCAACACAATATTAAATAGAATATTCACCATCAAGCTTGGCTCTTTATCATGCTGCTCTGCGGGTGACGACGTAAGTGGCTTTTGCGGTTGATTCATAATGACCTATTCATCGAGAGTATGGAGACGCACTTATAGTATGTGAAAATCAGTCATTTTGCAGCTGCAATTGGCGGTGTCAGCGATGCTGCTCGGCTGAAACTCGACAGAACAAGAAAGATTCCGCTAGAATGCGGAAGCAAAAATTTTAATCGCCTGCAGCGACCTCACTTTAATGGAGCCATCATGGGCCTGATGACAAAACAGCACGTAAAACGTTTTTGGCCGCTTGGCCTGCTCATTCTTATTCTGATTCTTGCCTGGTGGCCCGGCAAACCGATTTACCTCCATGTTGCGACGCAAATCGAAGCCGAGCGGATTGCTGCTATTACGCCCGACCAAGGTGCCGCACAAACGCCTGAGCGCTTGAGTATCGACCGCATGATGACCGACCTCCATTGGTTAGCCCATGAAGATCGTGCCGGTCGCTTTCCCGGTACCGAAGGTGGCTTAGCCGCCCGCCAATACATTGTCGACCGCTTCGCTGAACTTGGGTTAATTCCAGCGGGCAGCGACGGCTACCTGCACGCCTTTGACCACCCCGGCGTGGAAGACGCCGCCAACGTGCTCGGCACCATTATTGGTAGCAACCCTGAGCTACCGAAGATTGTCATCACGGCTCATTACGACCACCTCGGTGTGCGTGGTGACCGTATTTTTTACGGTTCTGATGACAACGCATCAGGCACCGCCGCGTTGCTCGAAATCGCTCGCTACTTCAGCGAAAACCAACCGACGCACACCTTATTATTTGCCGCTGTCGACAGCGAAGAACATGGTTTACTCGGCGCCCGTGCGCTCTTCCGCACCGGGCATTTGAATCCAGACGACATCGCCTTTAACGTCAACATGGACATGCTGAGCCGAGACACCGATGCGTTGCTCTTTGCGGTTGGCACTTATCATCACCCTTGGTTACGCGGACTCGTACAACGGGTACAGCGCGAGAGTGGCGCACGCATTGTCATGGCTCATGACCGGCCGTGGTGGCGCGCAGGTCGCACCGATGACTGGACATTAAGCTCAGACCATGGCGCGTTCCATGAAGTCGGCATTCCGTTTATCTACTTCGGTGTAGCGGATCATCCTGACTATCACTCACCACGCGATACGTCAGACCGTGCTGACGTTGATTTTTTCCGGATTACCGCAGAAACGTCACTGAGCTTTATCAAGCTGATTGACCAAGTGCTGGCGGAAAAATAACCAGTCATGTTACAGTAAAGAAAGCGACACATTGATGCATTGCAGGCTATACTGCGCGGATAACAATAAACGAAGACATGATTCATGAGCAAAATGACGTTTAGCCAAATTCTGATCAGCGCGACCGCTGCTTTATGTAGCTTTGCGATTGCAGCGTCAGCGCAATCGGCGAGTACCGCACAAAAATCAGACACACATACAGTCATCCGCTCCTTGCTCGAGCGTCAGCAGCAAGACGTGTCATTGTTTCCGCAGTTTCAAGAGCGCTTTCAACACTTATTAGCCGCGGACAACGTACCTGGCGGAATATACGCCATCGTTCATCGCGACCGCATCGTCGAAGTACAACCATTTGGCGTTCGCGCAGCAGGTAGCTCGGAGCCTGTCGACGGCAATACCGTTTTCCGTATCGCTTCCGTTTCGAAAACCTTCGCCGGCACATTAACTTCGTTGCTCGCGCAACAAGGCATTGTTGATTTGCAGGCGCCCGTACTCAATTATGTACCGGACTTAAGCTTCAAAAACCCAGAGTTCAACCGCTCGCTTCGCGTTGAGCACCTTGTCGCCCAGAGCACTGGAGTTATCCCGAATGCCTACGACAACCTGATAGAAGCGAACATGGAGCGACAGCAGATTCTGCCCCACTTCAAACGCATTAACCCAATGTGTACGCCAGGCGCGTGTTATGGCTACCAGAACGTTCTATTTAGCCTCATCGAAGACGTGGTTGAAGAGCGCACCGGCAAATCCTACACCCAACTGGTTGAAGAGAACTTATTTGCACCACTTAATATGCAACATGCCTCGTTTGGACTCGACGCCTATCTCGCGAGTACAAATAAAGCAGCCCCGCACATTCGCGGCCGCAATGGTTGGTTCTCACGCGAAGTGGGTCCTCACTATTACCGCTATGCCGCAGCTGCCGGCGTCAATGCGAGTGCCACCGACTTAGCGCAGTGGCTTATCGCGCAAATGGGTTATGCCCCAGACGTGCTGCCAACCGAAGCTATTTTAGCCTCACGGGAAAAGCGCATTCGCACCACGCGTGACCTCCGCCGTCGTAGCTGGCGACCGTTTCTGAATGATGCACACTATGGTTTAGGTTGGCGAGTCTATGAATTCCTTGAACACGAGCTGGTCTATCACGGTGGATGGGTGCAAGGCTTCCGCGCCGAGATTGCTTATTCACCCGACTATGAAATAGGCCTCGTAGTACTGATGAACGCAGAGTCATCGGTAATGAATGAAATTGCCCCAATGTTCTGGAGCCATGTCATCCCACTGATGCAAGAAGAACAGTGGGTGCCTTACCGTTATGCGAATAACATCCGCTTGAGCGAACCCAAGCATTTCGACACACTTGATCGTGCGACGGCAGAAACCCCACAACGAAAACCGCTTCCATTTGGAGAGCCCCAGTTAATTCCGAGTGGCGTGCTGACGCCTTAATTAGCTTTTGGCTTGTGAAAACGAGTTAGGAACTTAACCGAAGTATAGCTCACGATATCTACTCAGCACGATAAACATCCAAACCTTCACCATCAAAGCACTCCCTAAGATGAGTAAAGTGACGGCTTTCGTTTGGTAGAAAACAACAAAATCAGCCCCCGAATCAGTCACAGCGTTGACCATGAGCACCACATTAAAAAACACAAACAGCACAAGGATTACTTTTGCCAAAAAATACAAAATACGCTGAAAAAACAGAATGCCAAGGCCAACAGGAATCAGAATTAACTCAATAAATAGGTTGAAGTCTATTGTCAAAACACCTGTCGCAACAAATTGCTGACCTTTGTCAACTAAACCGAAAAGTCCAAAAACTAAAAAAATCGCTGCGACCAACTTCAATGCGAATGGACGTCTTTTCGTCGTTGTTGTCGAAACTCCATTTTGCCGACTGTTTTCGTTCATTTTTATGTTCCTTATAAATAGTTCTTCTGACTAGTGAATGCTCATGACTGAGGTGGAATCAGATTCACACCGGAGTATCTCGGAAACAAGTCTAAATAGGCGATAAGGTACCCATATTCTCTACTCGTAAGTCGCCCGCGTTTATGTTCCTGTGACACTGTGCGCCTCGCTTCACGTGCGACTGGATGATCTTAAGATTTTATCCATCTTGCGTCCCTTAGCGAGCTCGTCAACTAATTTGTCTAGGTATCTGACTTGTTTGGTTAAAGGCGTTTCGATTTCTTCAATCCGGTAGCCACACATCAAACCGGTAATCAGATGGGCATTTGGATTCAGCGTTGCTTGTGCAAAGAATTGCTCAAAGGTGACCGGAGTCTCAATGTAATACTGCAATTCCGTCCCTTCGAAGCCCGTCAGCCATGTAATGACTTGATGCAGCTCGTCCACAGTGCGTCCCTTGCGCTCGATTTTCGTCACATAATGCGGATAGACCGAGGAGAACGTCATATTCGCCATTCGTGCGTCGTGCTCTTTGGTAGTTGTCATGGGAAGCTCCTTACTGGCTTATTACTGGCTTATTACTGGCTTTTTTCTGGCTTAGTACACTTCTAGTGTCGACAACCTGAAGAAATTCGTGAGGCTGGCCATTTAGCCGTGACAATATACTTAACGCGACTCTTCTGTAATCGTCAGTGATTTTCCGCACCGTGCCTCCAAGTCTTGGATAAAGGCTTCTTTATCCTTTGGTGAGATCATAATAGTGCCCCAGCGCCCATAATTAATCTGCAGTCGATCCAGCGACAACGCTGGACTCGACAATGGATTTGACGTCGGCGTGACACTCTGAATCTGATTAACGGGCACTTGCCATTTGAACGGCCCGCATCGCACAATGAGATTGGTGTCGTTTAAAGTGTAGTTGGTGCTTTTCATCAACCACAAGGGAAAGCCAGCGCCAACAATGAGCGCAGGTATGGCTAGCATAATTGCACGAATTTGTCCGGTCATCAGCACCGAAACAAAGACAATGAAAAAGACACTGACAATAGCGACCAAGACCAGTACAAACCATGTGTCAATCTTCGATGTATAGACCCGCTCCATGCTTATCTCCCCAAGGTAACCACGTAATCGTCAACGGCCGTAACAACAGCTGCGCCGAACAAAGTACGCCAAGAATCGGTTGCATGCCCGCTTATTCTTGACTCAATAATGTAGATCATAACTAGTTTCTAACCAATAGACAGTGACATATTGCGCTAATTTAACAATATTGAGGGATAGGATCCGAAATTGGACTTGGCTCATAAGTCGTTTATTCTCAATTCAATGACTAATCACCATTGAGCGGATAAGAGCTTCACATTCTGGTGGTGATTCACGCGGCAGACATTGGCCCCGAAAAAGGACCCAAACACGTGAAAAGTCTCTCTCGATTCGCATCCACCTGTTTGACGAACACGGTCGTCATGTAAATCACATCAACCGTGAGGCAGGTTTGCTTGCTAATGCCGTCAATCATCTCACATTAGATCGGCAAGGTGGACTCTGGGCTATGCTACAACACGGTGAACAGTTGCTGATCGCTTATCATCAGGGCGTATTCGCCTTGGAGAAAGACAGTGAGAACGCCAAGGGCGTTCTGCAGGTCGGCGCTCCGGTTTTTGTCTTGAAAGCCTCAGATTCCATTCCGAATCGCGTCTATCTGGGCACACAGAATGGACTGACCGCGATGGAGTATGACGGCGAAAATTGGCAACCGTTGGAGTTCACCGATGCTCTGCCCTTTCCCATCCGTAGCATGGTCAATGCCCCAGACGGATACACTTGGCTGGGAACCGACTTCTCAGGGGTAATCCGTTTGCAGCTAGACGACTCATTGTTTCCAAGTACCCCTGACTGGACAAGATTTGCTGAGCCGGAAGGATTCACCTCAACCTTTCAACTCGAACCTACGCTCATCGATGGCAAGCTCTACATCGCACGCAGCGACAGCTTGTATGAGCTCGCTGAATCGGGCGATCGCGTCAAGATAACTCGTGATTTTGGTTCGTTTTTTCCACAGGTCGAGACGTCAATCTGGAATGCCCACAAGGACAACTCTGGTCGACTCTGGATTCACCGATTCGAAAATAATCCACGTCGCAGTGAGCTGGGATTTGCCGTGGAAATTGATGGTGATTACCAATGGCAGTCTCCGAGCTATTTGCGCGCACTCGACAACCACCATCTACCAACCTTTTACGCGGATGACTCTGGTATCTTGTGGTACGGTGGTGCACCTGGCCTCTTTCGCATCAATCCAGAGGCGACACCTCCGGAAGAGTACCAGTACAGCCTGCGGCTGCGTGACATTCGTGATAGCGAAGATCAATCGTTACTGGCGCTATTAGCCGAAGAAGGCGCATTAACTGTGCCTTACGCCGATAATCGCCTGCGCTTTGAATTCGCGGCGCCCAGTCATGTTCAGCGCGAGGCTATTCGCTATCAAGTGCGCCTTGATGGACTGGACAGCAACTGGTCACCCTGGTTTGAAGAGCCTTCGATGACCTACACAGGCTTACGCGAAGGCAGTTATCAATTTCAGGTTCGAGCACGCGATGCTCAAGGGAATATCAGTGCGACCACAGCCATCGATTTTCGGATTTTAGCACCTTGGTATCGCAGCGTTAGGGCTTACCTTGTCTTCGCTCTGGTCGCGCTGTTCGCCGGACGAGCGTTGCTGCGTTGGCGATTCAGTCGACTCGAAACACAGAAACGCGAACTCGAACATCAGGTTCACGAGCGTACCCGACAACTTGAGGAGGCCATGGTCACCGTTCAACTAACCGGCCTGCACAATCGACGGTATCTGGAGCGCTTTCTGGAGCAGGATTTAGCCGGTGTGCACCGCCTGTTTGATGATTAGCAACAATCTGGCGGCGCCGCCCCTGCTCCGCACGGCCATATTTTTTACCTGATTGATATCGATTATTTTAAAACAGTCAATGACACGCGCGGGCATTCAGCCGGTGACCGCGTACTCGAACAAATGGGTAACTTGCTCAAATCCATCTTCCGCCCAGCTGATCATCTCGTGCGTTGGGGCGGCGAGGAATTTCTAGTTATTGCCCGCCATTTGCCTGGAGATCAGGCGGTGCAAATGGCCGAGCGGGTCCGGCAAACAGTAGCCGAGCATGTCTTCGAGGTCGAACAAGATGCCTGTGTACGCTTGAGCTGTTCAATAGGCTACGCGCCCTATCCGCCTCTGGCCGATGCGCCACAAGCGGTAAACTGGTTGAGACTGGTGGATTTAGCAGATACCTGCCTGTACACAGCCAAAAGCAATGGTCGCAATCAGCATGTCGGCATAGTCCCCGGTGCGTCAGCAATGACGATTGAGGAGCTTGAAACCATGCTAAGCGATCCGCCGCGTTTGACGCCGGTTCCGGGGATCGAGGTTGTTAGATCTACAGGATAGAAGTTAGGTTATTTTGTGGATCTGACGCAAAGCACACGGGCGGAAAAACGCGTTAGCGTTTGACGTCCCAGCAGCCGCAGGCTGCGAGTGATGCGTATTGTTAGCTTTGATTGCGTTTAAATGCATAATATTGTTTGAAAAAATATAGATATACACCAATAACCACAGCTAATAGCAAGAAATAAATATTGCTAAAGATAATACTATTTACAGCAAAAATGGATGAAATAATAACTGCCCAGAAAAGTTTGCGTGGCTTTGAGTATTCTACCTTTACAAAATATCCTTTCTTGAGCGCCAACATTTGTATGACAAGCAGTGCAACTATTACAACGAACACAAGAAATTGCGCATTTAGAAACGAAAAACTATCCATTTACTCTGGTCTCCCTAAAAAGCTAACGCCCAAAGCAGCGGCGCGCGTCAGCGCGTCCAGCCCGAAGGGCGAGGCTGCCTTTGCTTGTTATACACTTATTCATCACCCGGAGGATTATTAGTTGGGTTATCACCGCCACTAGTAGTTGGAACATAGCCCCCTTGAGGTTTAGGGTCACCAGCTGGCTTCGCTGGTTGATAGCCCTTCTCGGTTTTTTGGGGAGTGTAGCCTTCATTGATTGGTTTATTTTCGTTAGACATAAAGCCTCCTGTTTAGCTTCTTAGCTCGATATGGGATATTTCACTCGACAGAATTATTACACCTGCCGTATTATTTTTGGCTCTTTCGAAGCCACCTTTGTCATTAAGCAACCAAGTTTCTTCCAGATAAATTTGTTCTGGTGCTGGAGCGCTTGAAGCAAAAGACTTAGCAGCGTATCGGCCAGCTATGATTGTGCCATTTTTTAAAGTTACTTTAACCCAATATGGCTTCCGCTGTGCAAATATGTAATCCCACGGTTTGGCCGTTGGATGTGGTGCATTTCGCTGAAAGAAGTTTCTTGTTCTTAGATATTTCCAGATCAGCACCCAAATAATTGGTGCAATAAAAAGCACAAAGACATAGAAAAGATAATATAAAAACTTGCACGAATCCTGGAGATTTCCGGATTCAATTGAAATTATCGGAAAAATTAGCAGGGCATAGTTAATGGAACTGTAGGCAATGGCATCTATGAGCTGATCGGATGTAGCTCTTTCCGTGCCCGGAAAAGCCAGCTGATAGGCTTTGATACTAATGAATCCTGGTATCACAAATGCAAGAAACAACGCCAGCTTATCTATTTCCCATATATCCATTAAGAGCTCCATTGTTGGATAGTGTATAACATTTATATATGAGGCATGCACGGTGTATCGAAGCGGCAAAATCGTGGGAGGTCTTGTTGATATTGGTGTATTCAAGGGTGCTCTCTGCGCTCTTACGCATACAAACCGTGCATGCGTAATTATTTTTATCCGCGCGACGTTACTGCCACTTACTTTTCATTTAACTATTTGACTCTAGTCGTATTAATCGCGCAAGGCAAGTCGATAATATGCGCGATGTCGCACCAAACCGAGCATAAATGGAATAGCGGTATACATTACAATTATGTGTTGGAATCAAAAACAATGGAAGTTAGCTTATGCCGCAAAGCCCGTTTATGGTCTACATTGTTGAGTAAATAATAAGCAAGCATGCGATTAAAAATGTGCATGCGCATTTTGCACCGTGAGAACAAAGGGAGGCGTTCGTGAGAACCTCAGTATTTACCAGTCTTTCAAGTTTTTTCTTGCCGTCAATACACCGCGCATGCCTAGTATATAAATGTTAAATTTTTTGCCTACCCTTGTAGACTATGCTGTAATACGTTGTAGTCATCCAATTCGAGGGTCTTAGTCATGAGCGTCACCACAGTTCGCCTTCAAGCAGAAGTTGAAAAGCATCTGGAAGCAATCGCCAGCAGGCTGCACCGTAGCAAAGGCTGGGTGATCAACCAGGCATTGTCGGAATACATAGAAAAGCAGCAACTTGAGCAAGAGCGATGGAAACAAACGTTAGAGGCAATGGAGTCTGCTGCCCAAGGCAAGGTTGTTGATGCCAGCGAGGTTCACAGTTGGCTTAATAGCTGGGGAACCGATAACGAGCAGGATGCGCCGAGGTCAGGTAAGTGAAGTTGGTTTACACGGACGAAGCCATTGATGATTTGAAACGTCTCAGGGAGTTCATTGCGGTGCACAACCCGTCGGTGGCAGCCAGGATTGCCTCCGAACTGGTTGGCAAAATCGAATTACTTCCAGATTTCCCCAAAATGGGCACGCCAGTTGAAATGGCACCGGTGCCTGACTCTGTTCGAGATATGGTTTTCGGAAAATACGTCGTTCGATATTCAGTTCATGCCAGTGCCATCATTATTCTCCGGGTGTGGCATGGCCTTGAGGGTGAGAGATAGCAATTTAACCAAACGCGGCACCCGGACGCCCTTGTCTCCGCTTCGCTACGTCAAGGTCGCTGGTGCGCTCTGCGTTAGGTAACTATGGAAGAATTTAAAGCCACATTGGTATTTTCCGACAGAGCTAACGATGGTGCTTTGAAGTCGAGTCTGGCGGCTGGTTCTCGCAAGAATGCTCGAGAACTGATTTTATGATTGGCGGCCTCATATACTTTAAAGAGTTTCTTGTGATTGGCTTAGATACTTGTGTCAGTGTGATAAGTCAAAAGGCGCCTGTGATACTAAAAAGCACCTAACAAGTTGCTTATCTTCGTTCCGAACACAAAAATCGTGTCCTCCACAGAACTGCATGCGTTGCAACGTCGCCTTCACTACCAAACCATGCATGCTAGCCGAGGCGAACCCTAGAATGTCCTTTTCTGACATTATGCGAGACCAAATGAAGCTGGCTAATGTTGGTATAATGAAGGTGGTCGATGGCTAGGGTAAAACTGATAAGTGCTCAAGAGTTGAGTGTAATGCGAGGATCCGGTCGGCGTCTGGTAACTGTCTTTGATTACCATGAAGCAAGACGGATATATCGCTGATTGCAGCAAGATGTGCATGATCGGTGATGTGACACCGGTCGCTAGGCGTTTGGTTGATAAGACCTATGAGGCCATGTGGGCAGGAATTGGCCGCGAAATGCACGAGGAATCACAAGTTTTGCATTATGGTCAGGCCGGTAAAGGCTTAGCTCTGCAGGAAGGAATGGTGCTGTTTCAAAATTCTATGCTCTGGAGATTAGTGGTGAAGTTTAAAGTCGTTGTTGCGTGTGCTGTTTTGTTCTTTCCCTCACATTTGATTGCTGATGAAGGCGTTCTATTTAGTGAGCTAAGACGTATTGAAAGCGATCTTGATGCACGCGTTGGCTTCGCCGCTTACGACACTGAAACAGGCATGAGGTGGGAATATAACTCCGATCAACGTTTTCCATTAACGAGCACATTTAAAACCTTAGCATGTGCGGCACTGTTAGAACGTGTAGACGCCGGAAGCGAACAACTCACAAGGAGCATCAGTGTTGCATCGTCGGATCTTGTAACCTACTCCCCAGTTTTAGAGGCGTATGCCGACAACCGTGACATAACTCTTGCAGAGCTTTGCGAAGCTACGATGACAACAAGCGATAACACAGCGGCCAATCTTATTTTGCAGAATTTAGGAGGGCCAGAAAGTATCACCGCATTTGCAAGAAAGTTAGGCGATGATGTTACGCGCTTGGACCGCTGGGAAACAGAGCTTAATGAAGCCGCACCAGGCGATGAGCGAGATACAACGACACCAAACGCAATGATTGGTAACCTCGAGCAATTGCTACTTGGCAATGTTTTAACAGAAGCGTCTATAGACTTACTAAAGATGTGGTTGGTTAATAACCAAGTTGCAGATGGATTGTTTCGGTCCGTAAAACCCAGTGACTGGATTATTGGCGACAGAACTGGTGCAGGCGGATTTGGCTCTAGAGCTATTACTGCAATTATTTGGCCTCCCGAACGAAAACCCACATTCGTAGTATTTTACATAACAGAAACAACAGCCTCATTCGAAGAACGCAATACTGCAATAGCGCAGCTTGGGCGTGTTCTTATAGAACTAATAGAATCGAACGAGTGAGTGTTCCGCGCCCCTCGGGCGCTCTCAAGTTGCGCGCATGCGTCGGGCGTTATACAAAGAACGTTCCTCTTGACGCACGTGCCCAACAGCGTACGATGATGGTGTTTCTCGCGCAAAACTAAGAATAAAAAAATAAAAGGAACTTATATGAAAATCTATCCTTACTCTGGCATCAAAACCGTTAATCTTGGACCTTTGTTAATTGCAGCCCGCTTAATCGGATTTATCAGCTTCATCCTCTTTGCAATCGCGATCACTTTACTGATTGTGCCACCGTTTCTTGAATCTGGTGTGATTACACAAGACCTTGGCTCCGGTACCTCGCTTACGTTCACCAAACCCAATTATACTGGCTTGGCAATCGTTGGTTCTCTCTGGAGTGTGGTGAGTGCGCTAGCAACACTTGCTTTCAGTGGCCTATGCGCTGCGGTAGTTTCGTTAGAGTATACCTACACTCAATCAAAGCAAGCAGACACTGAGTAAGTATCCAATAAAGCGCGCCGATAACTCTACTTAGGTTCGGCGGCTTTCACTTCATGGAGCTTTATATGCTTATCAAACTAATCACACCCCTAGTCTTCATCGCCCTCTTACTCTCGCCTGCAACTGCAAGTGCAGAGGACAATATCGAGCTACAACGCTTATTTGAATCCGACCAAAATGCTCGGCGAAACGCCGATATCGATTGGGATGAACTGAGTGTGTTGGATAAAGAAAATCGCACCAAAGTCTCGGCAATGCTTGCACAAGGAGAAATCAAAACTGGGCTCGACTACTTTCATGCTGCCGTTATTTTTCAGCATGGCGACAGCGTGGACGATATTCGTTTAGCGCACTCGTTTGCCACCATTGCCGCGCATTTAGGCTTTGACCGCGCAACATGGATGCAAGCCGCGTCTTGGGACCGCTTACTTATGTATTTTGATCAGCCGCAGTGGTATGGCACGCAATTCAAAATCGACGATGACGGTCAATGGCATCTGTACGATATTCAAGAAGGTGCGGTAACTGACGAACAACGCGCTGAATGGCGGGTTCCGTCACTCGCAGAGTCAAAGGCTCGTGCGGAACAGCAGAATCAGAATTAACCGTTCAACGGTCGTAACTACAGATTGCTGCTCTGCTTCAACTTTAAACAGATTTTTAGTTCGCAGTCGTTGGGATCGAATAACAAGCTAGGGAATTGCAAAATGCGATTATTTTTAATCATTGTCTTACTTGCCTCGTCTTACTCGGCGAATTCTGCGGACTCATTCACAGAGTTCAAAATAGGTGATGATGGTCAGATTAGGGATTGGCTGTTATCCGATGATCGCGCTATTCGAGCCGACACTGAAGTCCGCTACGAAAATCAGGTTAGCGTTAAAATAGATAACGACCTTTTTAACGCAAGTACAAATTATGTTCTACGCTCCTTCCCCTTAAACTTCGAAGCAGAAACCATTGAAATCCGCGCCCGAATTCGGACTAAGGATACTGGCGCTTTTGCAGGCGCAAATATTTTTCTTCGACAAGATATCTCAGGTAATGCGGTCGAATTTACCAATAGCCAGCCGTTTGTGTCTGCAAAAGATAATAACTGGCATGCAGTGCGCGTCGCACAAGCCGTCAATTCGCATGCTGAGTCAATCGTCATTGGAGCTTTCCTCGCTGGTCCGGGAGCTGCTTGGTTTAGTGATGTAGAGTTTTGGGTTGACGGCAAATTAATTACAGAACTGCCAGCGTCAAACAACACTTCCGTTGCGGCGACCGAGCGCTCTTTAAGTGACTTGCAAGAAATCGAGATTAATTGGCAAAAGTTGGATGTGACGACCGCCAATGACCTAGCAAGGTGGATGAAAGTTTGGGGATTTTTTAAGTATTTTCATCCCGAGGTAGCTCTGGGCACCTTGGATTGGGACTTTATCTTTGTAGAATCCGTCCAATCATTAGTCATGGGTGATGACGTAAACGACATCATCAATACTGTGTTGGCGCAAATTGGTATTCCTGAGGAATCAACAGAAAAGGTTGCTACCCAGTCCAGTCATATCCTTGTCGAGCCCATTCTTGACTGGTATTTAAACGATGAGGTTTACGACAGCCAAGTTGTAGCCGCTATCGAGAGCATTCGGTCAAACCGGCATAGCTTTGGCGAGAGTGCTTACGCCTTTAGCGACCAATTGGCTCTTCCTGTATTTGCTCGGGAAAAGCAACTTTCCTCCAATAATCTCACCTGGGAAATACGATTACTCGTGCTTGCACGCCTGTGGAACGTGCTTGAATACTGGTTCCCTTATCGTGAAGAAATTCAATCAGACTGGTACGGTACACTCAGTCAACTAACGGTCAAAACCCTCGAAACACAGAGTGAATTTGAGTTTAAAAAGATACTCGAAGAGCTACTGACTCATTTAAATGACGGTCATGCGGGTCTATCTGAAGCGATCTTCAAAGAAGGATCTTGCTATCTGCCGTTCACCCTTCGTCGGTTAGAGGCAGACATTATCATCAGTCGGATTCATAAAGATTTACCCGACTCCAAAGTATTGCTTGGAGACCGTATTATTGCCATTAATGGGCAATATATTGACGCATTAATCGAAGCTCAAGTTCCGTATTTCTCGGCCAGCAATGATTCCCATCGCGACTATTCAATTGCAAATGGACTGATGGCGCGCTCTTGCGAACAACCAACCGTGCTGACCTTGGGCAGAGACCAAGAATATCATCAAGTCGCAATTTCTGAGTATGAAGTACCAGAGCCTGCACATAGCTTACCTGGAAAAGCCGTGCAGACACTGGATGATGATGTTACTTATTTAAAAGTGGCCGGTATTGATTTCGATATGGTCGACCAGGCCATTAAGCTAAGTCGTGAAACCGGCAAGTTAATTATTGATGTTCGGGGTTATCCAAGTGAATTCATACTTTATTACCTTGGTAATCAACTTACGCAAGAGCCGTTAATGTTTGCACGTTTAGCTCGAATTGATCCTGCGTTTCCTGGGCGGCTCACCATGCTTGAGCATACCCCCACATTGACACCTCAAGAATCTGTCAATCTTGATGGTATTGTCATCTTAGTTGATGAGGCATCCATCAGTCAGTCCGAGTTCAGTGTAATGGCATGGCGAGAGCTACCGAATACAACGATTATCGGAAGTACAACCGCGGGAGCTATCGGCAATGTTCGAATCGTGCCACTCATGGATGGACTATCCGCCTATTTCACTGGGCTTCGAGTTTACGACAAGAACGGTGATGACGTTCAGTACGTTGGGATCGTTCCAGATATCTATATAAGACCCACACCAGAGAACCTTCGTGCTGGTCGTGATGTTGTTGTCGAAAAAGCGATTGAATTCCTAAATTCAATGAATGACTAAAAAGCTCTGTCAGTGCTTTTCCTCGAAGTAGATCTGTGTTGACCGAAGGCAGTGGTCATTATGTGCAGTTTGATAAGCCCGAATCGGTTGTAAATGAGCTTTTAACGCTGATACAAAAACTGGGCACTCATTGACGAGCAGGGCTTATCAATCAGAAACCTGTCATTACTCGAAAAAGCCACCCATAAAAAATGCGCGGCAGTGCCGCGCATTTTTCTTATCACAACAGCAAATCAATTACTCTTGATACGCCGACAGCGGTGGGCAGCTGCACACTAAGTTGCGGTCGCCGTAGACGTCGTCAATGCGGTTCACAGTTGGCCAGAACTTGTGGTCACGTAGCCACACTTTCGGGAAGACCGCTTCTTCAATCGAGTATGGGCGATCCCAAGCGCTGGTGATGTCCGCTAAGGTGTGCGGTGCGTTCACCAGTGGGTTGTTGTCTGCTGGCCACTCGCCTGCTGCAACTTTGTCGATTTCAGCTTTAATTGCCGCCATGGCGTCACAGAAGCGATCCATCTCTGCTTTTGACTCGGACTCAGTTGGCTCAATCATCAGCGTGCCCGCAACTGGGAAGCTCATGGTTGGTGAGTGGAAACCGAAGTCTTGCAAACGCTTCGCCACGTCAATTTCGGCAATGCCCGTTGCTTCTTTCAGTGGGCGTAAGTCGATAATACATTCGTGCGCGACACGGTCATTACGGCCGGTGAACAGAATTGGGAAGTGTTCACCTAAACGCTTGGCCATGTAATTAGCATTCAAAATTGCCACTTCAGTCGCTTCACGCAGGCCTTTGCTGCCCATCATGGCGATGTACATCCATGAAATTGGCAGAATGCTCGCACTGCCGTATGGTGCTGCTGAGACTGCGCCGTTGCCGTGCGCAAGGCCTTCGCCGTCAACCATGACGTGACCTGGTAAGAATGGTGCTAAATGGCTCTTCACGCCAATTGGACCCATACCTGGGCCACCACCACCGTGCGGGATACAGAAGGTTTTGTGCAGGTTCAAGTGCGACACGTCAGAACCGATATAACCTGGTGAAGTGACACCGACTTGCGCGTTCATGTTGGCGCCGTCCATGTACACTTGACCGCCGTGCTCATGAATAATGTCGCAGATATCACGAATCTGCTCTTCATACACACCGTGCGTCGACGGATAAGTGACCATGACACAACTCAGCTGATCAGATACCGCTGCTGCTTTCTCGCGCAGGTCGTTAATGTCGACGTTACCTTTCTTATCACAGGCAACAACAACGACTTTCATGCTCGCCATTTGCGCCGACGCCGGGTTGGTGCCGTGCGCAGACTCAGGAATCAAACAGACATTGCGGTGGCCTTCGCCACGGCTCTGATGGTAACGCTGAATAGCTAACAAGCCAGCGTATTCGCCCTGTGCACCTGAGTTTGGCTGCATCGACATGGCGTCATAGCCGGTAATGTCAATTAACCAAGTCGACAAGGTGCTGAGCATTTCTGCGTAGCCTTGGGCTTGATTCAATGGGCAGAACGGGTGCAAGTTCGCAAACTCTGGCCACGTAATTGGAATCATTTCCGCGGTCGCGTTTAGCTTCATGGTACATGAACCGAGTGAAATCATACTGTGGTTCAAGGCCAAGTCTTTGCCTTCGAGCTGACGGATGTAACGCAGCATTTCAGTTTCTGAGTGATACTGGTTAAACACTTCGTGGGTCAGGAACTCGCTGGTACGCTGCAATTCAACCGGGATCGACTGGCTGCTCTGTGCTTCGCTGTCCAGAGAGTCGACGTCTAAACCGTGGCCTTCGCCAAGGATCACGTCAAACAAACGCGCCACGTCAGCACGGGTTTTCGCTTCGTCGAAACTAATACCGAGCAAACCGTCACGGTCGATGCGGAAGTTCAGTTCAGCCGCTTCAGCACGCGCTAAAATGTCGGCGCGCACTTCACCTTCGGCTTTAATCGTAATAGTGTCGAACCAAGTTTGGTTCACTGGCGCGAAGCCCTTTTTGCTTAAGCCTGTCGCTAAAATGTCGGTTAAGCGATGAATACGACCGGCGATGTCTTTCAAGCCTTGTGGGCCATGGTACACCGCATAGAACGATGCGATGTTGGCTAACAATACTTGGGCAGTACAGATGTTCGACGTCGCTTTCTCGCGGCGAATATGCTGCTCACGGGTTTGCATGGCCATGCGCAATGCAGTCTTCTCACGGCTGTCGATCGACACACCGATAATCCGACCTGGAATCGCACGCTTGAACTTATCACGCGTGGCAAAGAAAGCTGCGTGTGGTCCGCCGTAGCCCATAGGTACACCAAAGCGCTGGGCCGAACCGAAGACCATGTCCGCACCCATTTCGCCCGGTGACTTACACGCCACTAAGCTCATTAGGTCGGTAGCCACTGCAACCAAACCTTTGTTGGCTTGAACTTCAGCAATGACTTGAGTTAGGTCGAGAACTTCACCGTTTTCTGCTGGGCTTTGCAACAAGGCACCGAATACATCGTGCTTGCCAGCGTCTTGCCACGGACCTTGAATAATCTCGAAACCAAACATGTCCGCACGCGCTTTGACGACGTCAACGGTCTGTGGGAAGACGTTGTCGGCAATGAAGAAGGCGTTCGACTTGGACTTGCTGACACGCTGTGCCATCGCCATCGCTTCGGCCGCGGCAGTTGCTTCGTCAAGTAATGACGCACTAGCAATTTCTAAACCCGTCAGGTCAATCGTCATTTGCTGGAAGTTCAAAATTGCTTGCAAGCGACCTTGGGCAATTTCTGGTTGATATGGCGTATACGCGGTGTACCAACCTGGGTTTTCCAACACGTTGCGTAAAATCACGTTCGGGATCAAGGTGTCGTAGTAACCCATACCGATGAAGCTAGAGAAAACTTTATTCTTTTTCGCAATCGTGCGCAGGCGAGCTAATGCATCACGCTCAGTCATTGAGTCGCCAATTTCTAAGAATGGTTCGCGTAAAATTGAGCCGGGAACCGTCTGTTTCGTCATCTCTTCTAATGACTCAGCGCCGACTGCTGCAAGCATGGCTGCTTGTTCTGCTGCATCGGGGCCAATATGACGGGCGACAAACTCGTCATGACGCTCTAACTGTTTTAGCGTTTTACTGCTCATGTGCCTGTATCCTGCGTAAACTCATGAATAAAAAGAATAAAGTCTCATTTTATGTCGCTTTAATTAACGACAAAGGCCCCAGCGTGACTGGGGCCTTTTCTGCATTGCAGCTTAGTCTTCTTCAATCGACGCGGCGTAGCCTTCAGCGTCAAGTAAGCCTCCAACTTCGGTTTCGTCGTCCGCTTTAATTTTGAACAACCAGCCGTCACCGTATGGGTCGCTGTTGACCAACTCAGGTGAATCTTCGAGCTCTTCGTTCACTGCGACGATTTCACCAGCGATTGGTGCGTAAATGTCCGATGCAGCTTTCACTGACTCTGCAACAGCGACGTCGTCACCCGCAGACACGTTGTCGCCAACTTCAGGTAGGTCAACGAACACCATGTCACCCAAAAGTTCTTGGGCGTGCTCGGTGATACCGACCGTATAAATTCCATCGCCCTCATCGCGGATCCACTCGTGCGACGCTGCATATTTTAATTCAGTTGGTACATTGCTCATAAGGTAATCCTTAATTCAGTCCTAATGGACACTGCCTTGTTGTTAATAGAAAAATGAGTTTGAGGTTACAGGGTGACGACTGCTTTGCCATTGCGAACAAAAGAAGGCTTCACAACCTTTACTGTAACCATTTTTTTGCGCATTTCCACTTCTGCGGTTTCACCTGCTGGCTGCGGTACTCGAGCCAAGGCAATACTGTACCCTAAAGTTGGTGAGAATGTACCGGAAGTAATCACGCCTTCGCCGCCTTCAACGACAACTTTCAAGCCTGCGCGCAATACGCCTTTCTCTTGCATGACGAGGCCAACCAATTTATGGGTGCCTGCTGCTTTCTCTGCTTCTAACGCGCTGCGACCAATGAAATCACGGTCCGCTGGCTCGAAGGCGACTGACCATGCCATATTCGATGACAATGGTGACACGCTTTCGTCCATATCTTGACCATAGAGGTTCATACCTGCTTCTAAGCGCAAGGTGTCACGTGCACCAAGACCACAAGGTTTCACGCCAAGTTCAATAAGCTGGTTCCAAATGCGACCGACAACGTCAGCTGGTATAATAATTTCGTAACCCGCTTCACCTGTGTAACCCGTCGTCGCAATAAATAAGTCGTCCATTTGCAAGCCTACAAACGGCTTCATGGCTGCAACTTCGGCTTGCTGTTCAGAGGTTAGGAGTTTAGCCACAGTCGCCGGCGCTTGTGGACCTTGCACAGCTAACATGGCAAATTCGGTGCGCTCGGTAATGGCCACATCAAACTCGCCGCTTTGCGCTTCCATCCACGCTAAGTCTTTATCGCGGGTCGCTGAGTTCACCACTAAACGGTAAGATTCTTCGTTAAAGAAGTAGACAATGAGGTCGTCGATGACACCGCCAGTTTCGTTCAACATCGCGGTGTACAAGGCTTTACCTGGCATTTGCAGCTTAGCGACGTCATTGGCGAGTAACCGGCGCAAATAGGCTTTGGCTTCTGGTCCAGTAACATCGACAATGGTCATGTGCGAGACGTCAAACATGCCTACGTTCTGGCGCACCGCATGGTGCTCTTCAATCTGTGAGCCATAGTTTAACGGCATGTCCCAGCCGTGAAAGTCGACCATTTTCGCGCCAGCGTCAAGGTGGTGTTGATAAAGCGGTGTACGTTGTGCCATTTGAATCTCACTTTTGTCGATTTTTTGGACAGCTGAATGGCAGCCATTATAGGCCGCAGAATGCAAAGCAACAAATTAAAAAGGGCAATAGCTGCATTTAGAAAATTAATGAGGATAATGCTAGTATTGAAATTATTAATAAAATAACCACACAGGCCAAGTTGTTATGAAACATATTCCTTTGGAAAATTTGCGGGCTTTGGTCACCGTCACCGATTTGCAAAGTTACACGCTTGCGGGCGAGCATCTCGGTCGCTCGCAGCCAGCCATAAGTTTGCAGATTAAACGACTCGAAGAGCAGCTCGACAGCGTCCTTGTTGAGCGTCATGGGAATAAGTTCAAGCTCACGGCTGCCGGTCAGGATTTGTATCAGGCGGCACGACAGATTCTTGGCCTGCATGATCAATTACTCTCACGCTTTACCACCGACTCGGTGTCTGGTCAGGTGCGTTTGGGCATTCCCAGCGAGTTTGCGACGGCTTTGTTGCCGCGGATCCTCGGTCAGTTTTCCAGTAGTTATCCGCAAATTAGTTTAGAAGTGACGTCAGGCTTGAGTCGTGACCTCCGTTTAGGCGCCAGCCGCGGTCAATTCGATATTATTTTAACGGTTGCTGAGCAAGCCCCCGCGGATGCAGTAAAGGTCAAAGAAGATGCGCTGATTTGGGTCGCCGGCCGCAGCGACTATCAGTGGCCGCAACAGTTGCCCTTGGTGGTGGCCGCTGAAGGCTGTATTTATCGACGTCGCGCACTACAAGCGTTAAAGCAAAGTGCCACGGCGCACCGAATTGCTTACACCAATAGCGATTTAACCGGAATTAGCGCAGCTTTGAAAAGTGACTTGGGCATTACGGTTTTAGCCAAGAGTTCGCTGCCAGCTGACTTAGTTGAATTAAAAAATACCGAGCTCCCAGCGTTGGGAACGGTCGGCATTTATATTGAGCGCCATACCCAGCGACCGAACCCGGCCGCTGAGCATTTATTGGCGTATCTGCAGGACTATCTCAATCCGACCAGTTAGATTTGATTCGCTTGCTGAAGGAAGAAGTCTTTCAGCGGGTTTGCTTTGTCCACGGCTTTCAAGCCCACTGCCCGCGCTAACCGCAATACGGGGTTACGCGGTCGGAACAACTGGTGAAAACCTTCCATCGTGGCAATATGGCGCAGTGCTGCGGTTTTTCGCGCCCGCTCGTAGTGGCGCAATTGCCGCTGTAACTGCGCGTCATTCCATTGCCCATTCAAGCTACCCAATTGGTTCAGCTGTTGGGCTAATAAGTAGGCGTCGCCAAAGCCTAAATTCACGCCTTGGCCGGCGAGCGGATGGATCGTATGCGCGGCATCGCCAACGAGGACTTGCCGCTGATACACCCAACGCTGGGCATAACGCATGGTCAGTGGAAAGCTCACACGCTGGCTGACACAGGTCAATAGCCCTAAACGATTGTCACTGGCGACCGTAAGCGCCTGATTAAATTGCGTTTCGTCGAGCTGGCACAGTCGCTGCGCGTCTGTCACCGGTAAACTCCAGACAATCGACACTTCATGTGGATCGGCCATGGGTAATAGCGCCAGCGGGCCACCCGCATGGAAGGCTTGGCGAGCGATACCCTGATGCGGCAGACTGGTTTTAATCGTCGCCACTAAGCCCTGTTGTTCGTAATCACGATGCACAACGGGTGTTGCTACATGTTGACGTAGCTTCGAATTGCCACCGTCAGCGGCCACCAGCAATTGCGCCAGAATAATGTCGCCACTGTCGAGTTGCACGGTAACGTCTTGTTCTTGAAACTCCGGCATCTCGACGCTGACACCATGAATTAAGTTCACACCGAGCGCGTCTGCGGTTTGCCACAGCGCGGTTTCAACCACGGCATTTTCGACAATGCTACCGAGGTGGGGCAAATCAGAATCTGCTGCATTAAATTGAATTCGGCCGAAACTATCCTGATCCCAAACGTCCATACCTTGATAGTCACACCGACGATCATCCGGCAGACGCTGCCACGCACCCAGTTCCCGCAGCCATTGCTGCGCTTTTAAATTAATCGCACTGACACGCAACGTCGGTTCGGCAGGAAAATCGTGCGTGCGCGCTTGCTGCTCGACCACAGTCACTTGTCGACCGGCTTTTGCCAAAGCGCAGGCCAATGCAAGGCCAACCATGCCGCCGCCAACAATTAACACTTGAGTACGTTTTAACGCCATCCTGTCCTTCTTTTCTCTGGTTCGCTTAAATCAAGCTACGAAAGCCCATGGCTTTGCGCATCAATGGCCGACTTAAATAATCAAATGCGCGCATGGCATACAAACCCTTGCTGCGAATATGTCGCCACAGGGTTTCGGTCGACGAAAACACAGTCACCAACCCATGGGTTAAGGTGATGATTTCTTGATAGTCGCGCTCGCGAATTAGCTGGTATCGATTCAGCTGTTCAACACTGGCAAATTGCTCTTCGTCTAAGCTCGCGGCTAAATCAAGAATGTCGCGTACAGCAAGATTATACCCTTGTCCGGCGACCGGGTGTAAAGTGTGCGCAGCATTACCTAAAATCGCAAAGCGATGGCCGACGAAACGCTCCGCCAATGCTAACTGCAAGGGGAAAATCGCTTGTAGCTGCACGGACTGCAGCTGTCCTGGCGCGGGACCAAACACGGCTTGCGCACAACGCAAATGCTCAGCCGCAGACTGCACCCGCAATGCCTCGGCTTGTTCTGCACTCATGCACCACACCAGCGCGGCTTCGTCATCTTTTTGCGGTAATAATGCCGCTGGGCCATTGGCGGTAAAGCGTTCATAAGCCCAACCCCGATGTGGCCGCTTAAACTTTACCTGCGCCGCCACCGCGACTTGTGCGTAGGGATACTCTTGCATTCCGACGCCTAATAATCGTCGCGTCAACGAGTTCCCACCTTCGCTGACAACGAGTAAATCAGCGTCCAAGACGCTTTCGTCGTTTAAGGTCAGGCGATAACCGCAATCGGTTGCTGCGAGTGTGGCGATCGACGTGCCGAAACGGTGATCAACCGAGCTAGCGGCGCAGGCGGCACTGAGCTGCTCTTGCAGCAACCCGGCCATGGCCACATAACCAAGCGCTTCCACTTGCGCCTTCTCCGCGTGCATGGTCATACTGCCCGGCGTATTCGCGTCAGACACATGAATATGTTGAATAGCTGGGCTTTTCGCCAAATCATCGCGCCAAACACCATAATCCGCTAGTACCTGCTGCGTTCTTAATGCCAAGGCCAAACCGCGCGGATCTTGCCGCGGTGTGCTCGCTTGTTGATCCAGCACAATTACGTGAAATTGCGGAAATTTACGTTGCAGTACCAGCGCCGTTAAACAGCCGGTTAAACCGCCGCCGGCGATGACAATGGTTTTCTTTGCAGTTGCTGTTGTTGCTTCAGGCTTCATGAAACCGCTCGCCGTTGCGTGACGGCTGATTCTCCAGCCATCAGTGCTTCAATCGCTTCAATCTGTTTCGGCACTGCCGCAGTTAAGTTCTCAAAGCCGTCAGCGGTCATCAGAATATCATCTTCAATCCGCACCCCAATACCTCTGTAGGCTTCAGGTACTTGCACATCGTCCGGTGCGAAGTAAAGTCCCGGTTCGACCGTAAACACCATCCCCGCTCGCAGTGGGGTCGCCTCGCCTTCGAGTTCGTAGCGACCGACATCATGCACATCTAGACCCAGCCAATGCCCGAGCCCATGAATGAAATAGCGCCGACAGGCTTTGTCAGCCAATAAGCACTGCAAATCACCTTGCAAAATGCCTAGCTTGAGTAGACCTTGAGTCAGTTCGCGCAAACAAATGTCGGTTAAGTGCGGCAGCGTCGTGCCCGGTTTAATTGCAGCGATCACGGCTTCTTGCGCATCTAAAACGACTTGATAGACGTCTCTCTGAGCTGCGGTGAAGCGTCCATTGACTGGAAACGTGCGGGTAATATCGCCAGCGTAACCGGCATATTCAGCGCCAGCATCAATCAAGAGCAGATCACCGTCATTCAACACGTCGGTATTGGCGGTATAGTGTAAAATACAAGCATTCTCGCCACCACCGCAGATAATTCCATACGCGGGGCCGGCAGCACCCTGTCGCTTGAATTCATGTTCGATATCAGCAGCCACTTGATATTCAAAGCGTCCAACCGTCGTGCTTTGCATTCCTCGGATCATCGCTTGTGCACTTATCTGTGCAGCCTTACGCATCTGGTCTTGCTCATAGGCTGACTTGACCAAACGCATTTGATGCAACATCGGCTTCACATCGCACCACGCCTCAGGTGCTGTCTTTGCGCGTTTCGGCGTGGCAGCCAGTCGGCGGCAATAGCCGCGCAATTGCTGTTCAAATTCAGGGTGTTGGTCGAATGCGACATACAGCGATTTAGGTCCATTCAAGAACGCTAAAAGCCGAGACTCTAATTCATCGCGGGTGTACACCACATCAACGGCGCTCACTTGCTTCGCCACATCAGCGCCCAAGCGGCGACCATGCCAAACTTCTTGCAAGGGGTCTTTCGGCAAAACAAAAAGAATTTCTTGCTGCTCGGCGTCGGGAATCAATACCAACACGCCCTCGGGCTCGGTAATACCAGTTAAATAGTAAAAATCGCTGTCCTGACGAAACGGGTAATGGGTGTCGCGACTGCGCACAACTTCTGCACCAGCGGGAAAAATTGCAATCGCATCGGCGGGCAACTGTTCTAGTAGCTGCCGGCGACGCTTTTTCACTTCATTTTGCATGGCTAATGTCATCTTCCACTCACTTCTTCAACGCGTTGCGCACTTCAGCTTTAATGCAAGGTGGAATTTTCCGGGACTTTAGCCAACGGGAATTCACTTAATTCGTTAAAGCACATAATCGCGGTGATTCGCACATACTCACTCACTTCGTAATACGCGCGCTCGTCCTCTTCGTTGCTGACGACGTCAGTCGATAGGCGCGAAATTTCCGCCATATCTTGAATCGCTTCTTGCAAATCAGCAGACGCCTTCGCCAGATTTTGTTGATGAATTCCAAACCCGACTAAAAAGCATTGTGCCCATTCGGTTAAAGCGGCCAGGCGCTCTGTTAATGGCTCATCGTCACTCGGTAACACCATTTGAAAGCTTAAATCCGGGCAGCGCAGTCCTTCCAACGTATAGTCATGGAGCGCTTCGAGGTCATTTATCAGCGCATCACTGAATTTTTGCCCTTCATGAATTAAATCTGCCATCACGACCAACCACTCACGTTGCTCGGTCGGCTTGCAGCTAGCCACTAGTCCGGTCAACATGCCATGAACTTCCGCGGCACTCACAATCAGCTCATTGTCGTGCAACTGCCGATTTAATTGCTCAAATAACTTACTCGGTGTTTTTGTCATAGCTCGCTCATCACTCGTATGTTCAGCCTTTATGCTACCATTGCCTGTACCTAGCAGCCAGATTTGCACGTGAATTATCAGAATTTCAATTCTAATGGTTGTATTGTAGGCAAAAGCATACAAATCCGACACGTAAACACGTTAAGGTGATTGCAAGTTTTCGGGTGCCTCGGTATCCTGCAAGCAATCGAACTGTAATCGGTTTTTGTTCATTAGGGCAATCGAGGGAAGGTCCATGAGTGGTAATGTAGTTGATATTAAAGTGCTCGAGCGGAGCTATCGGGTCATGTGTCCAGCCGGACAAGAGGGTGCGCTGCGCGATGCGGCAGAACAACTCGATCAACGCATGAAGGAAACTCGCGAAACCACCAAGCTAACGAACATGGAACAAATTGCAATTATGGCTGCGCTCAATTTATGCCATGAGTGGATTCAAGAACGCGCCACTGAAGCGCGCAAAATCACTGCGTTGGAAGACAAGGTGAGTTTGTTGCAAGCCACCATCGAAAAAGCGATAGGCACACCAAATAGTTCATCTAAATCAGCGCTGACTGACGCGAATTCGACCAATCCACCCTCCAGTTCTTCACAAGAATAAGTTATACTATCAGCGTTCTCTGGGGTGTTTGCCAGCACGTGAATGTCCCTGAGCCGATATCGTCAGTACAGGGTCCTGCTCGTGTACCAGTGTGCAAGCCCGCCGAGCAGCGGGAAGCCTGCGGTATATGTTTCAGCACCCGCCTTGAGCCAAAGGGTTCAAGGGCTAACACGACGCAGCGGCACTCTGGAGAACACCCATTTACCCTTGAGTAGATTCACCTGTGCGAACGCTTAGCGAACGCTTCGCGATAGCACTCCCTCGGGAACAAGAACATGCGTAAACTTGAAGTGGTTGCTGGAATTCTGATTATATTAATTGCAATTTTGGTGATGAACACCTGTAGCAGCGAGCCTGCCACGACGGCTGCCCCAAGTGTTAATGAACTGAGTGACGTTTAAAGTCGCTACCGTTGCTGACGAAACTCAAAAACGACCCCCTTCCACGCCATCAACAATCGCTCATCATCGACACGGATCAGTTCGCCACCCGGTGTGAACCAAGGCTCGCCAGCACAATCAATATATAAAAGTTGGACCGGTGTTTCTGCACGTAATGCGAACACATCGACTTGAATTCCTAGGCGATCCGCGACCATACTTAACTGCTGCCAATCCGATGTAATCCGCGGATCGTTGCATTCCCAGCGGGCGAATTGAATGCGGCGATCGTCAAAATAGGCACGGTAACCCATCCAGCTAATCGCTTCTTCATCGGTCAGTTCCGCGGCAACACTGGTGTGAAAACCGGTGATCCGCCATTCACCTTTAAGTTCAGGAGAATACATGGGTTTACAAGCCGCTAAGCCGACGATCGCCAGCAAACCTAATACGGCTTTTGCAACGTTTAAATTTATTCGTTTGCCTATCATTGTGGCCGCCTCTGCTTATTCGGCTTCTTCTTGTTTGGCTAATTCGACGATGGCTCTGACATTAGCCAACAGTTGCTGGGCGTCATAAACAATACCGTCGCGAACCGTGTAAAGAACACCCTGAGTGCGCATCGGTTCATTTTGGTCGTTTAATTGGTAATGACCGGTACCATACAACACCTTCCAGTTTCTCAGCGGGTTCTCTTTGACAATAAAGAGATCAGCTTTCTTACCGGCAATCACGCTGCCCACTTCTTCGTCCAGCCCGAGCGCTTCTGCGCCAGATAATGTCGCAGCACGAATGACTTCTAATGGATTGAACCCAGCTTCGCGCAAAAGTTCCAATTCTTGGATATAGCCAAACCCATAGATTTTATAGATATAGCCAGAATCGGAGCCTGTGGTCACCCGACCGCCGTGATTTTTAAAGTCATTGAGAAACGCCATCCACAGTCGATAGTTTTCACGCCAAGCAACTTCATGCTCGGTGGTCCAGTCAAACCAATACGAACCGTGTGCGTAGCGACTTGGGGTAAAAAAGCGGGTCAGCGTCGGTAAAGTATATTCCGCATGCCATTCGGCATTGCGCTGAGCGGCCGCGTCTCGGCTTGCCTCATAAATAGTAAGTGTCGGATTAATAGTAAAATCGAGTTCAATTAAGCGATCCCGCACCATGTTCCAACGCTCACTGCCGGGTTTCGCGGCTTGCGCCCACAAGTTACCCGCTTCACCGAAGCGATCCATTTCATTTTGATAATTATAATCCGGTGAATAATTTTGGATGATCTGGTCGGTGAAGAGTGCTTCTGGCAGTCCATACCAATGCTCCATGGTCGTCAGCCCCATGGCTGCCGAGTCCAGCACATTCGTGCGGACGACGTTTAATTGTGCATGGTGCATCATGGTGCCCATATCGAGCTCGTTCGCCTGTTCAATAGCGGCGCGAATCACTCTTGGAGGTGCACCGAAAAACTTCACACCTTGCGCACCGCGACTTTGTGCTTGACGCACCCAAGCACTAGCTTGCTCGGCAGTAATAATCGGCTCAGCACTACCCATACCAAAGCCAGCGTACGGAATGATTCGGGGAGCGGCAATCTCATTCGCTGCAGCACGCTCGGCTTGCTCAACGGTCCAATCTAAACCGCGGAAACTACCCGGCTCCCGGACCGTGGTAATACCGTGGGCCAACCAGAGTTGATAGACATACTCTGGTGGGATATTCGGTGCTGAACCGCCAATATGACCGTGCATATCGACGAATCCGGGCAATACATAATGGCCGCTGATGTCAATTTCACGGTCGCCCGGGCCGGCTTCGGGACGACGTTGTTCAAGAATGGGCACTCCCGGATAACCAACAACGGCAACACGCTCAATGCGATCACCGACAATGACAATGTCGACCGGACCAACGGGTGGTGCGCCCTCACCATTGACCAGAATACCGCCGCGCAGAATTAACCGTTCAAACGGCCCTTCACGAGCGTCCAGTCCACTTAAGTGCGCCGGTACGTCGGTGGCTAACACCGTCGTTGGCATTAGAAAATGTGCGCTGAAACAGGCCAAGACAAAAAGGGAGACATGGCGTGCTGATTTCGTCGCCAAGAGGGTCTTGGTAGCGGCGTTGGTTAGGGTGCGGAATACAGATCTCATGGTTGATTTCGCCTATGTTTTAGTGTGATTATCAGGCATAGTTTTTGATTCTGACCGATTCGTTGCGGTATAGCAACTCTGTGCCTGGCAACTAAGGAATATTCGTGACTGAGAACGAACGTCAACAATGGCGGCGACAACTGCGAACGCGGCGCCAGCAGCTCAGTGAGACCGAGCAACGCGAAGCCAGCGAAGCTGTGAGCCAACGCCTATTGACGTTCACCGAACAGCGACCACAAGTGCAAGAAGTCGCCGTTTTCTTAGCCAATGACAGTGAAATTAACCTGCAACCCTATATTGAAGCCCTTTGGCAGCGTAATATTAAAACCCTAGTGCCGGTTCTTCATCCATTTTGTGCTGGCCATCTACTCTTTATGCGTTATGCCGACGACACGGTCATGCGACCTAATCGTTTTTCTATTCCAGAGCCTGAGCTCGCCTGTCCGAATGTTGTCCCTTTAGCAAAAATCGACTTGCTCTTGGCGCCTCTCGTTGGTTTTGACGGTCATGGCAACCGCCTTGGCATGGGTGGCGGCTTTTACGACCGCACGTTAAATAGCTGGTTTGCAGGTCGTTATCCCAACCTGCAGGTCGCTGGCGTGGCGCATGATTGCCAATACGTCGAGCAGCTGCCCGCTGCTGCTTGGGATATTCCCCTCCCCCGCGTGTTTACACCGACCCGCGAATGGCAATTCTAACCGACGATTCAACGCTGACAGCGGTACAGAAAATCAGTATACTATTTGCCCATCCTGAACCACCTCCCAACACGACCCAAATCAGTGGCCATAAACATGACTAAAATTGATCAAAATCGCGCCAAACAACTCGCTGCCGAAGCGGCTTTAGAATTCGTCGAAGCCAATACCATTGTCGGTGTCGGTACCGGCTCAACTGTCAATTACTTTATTGATGCGCTCGCCCGCCGAAAACACGAAATTCTTGGTGCAGTCAGCAGCTCAGAAGCGTCGACCGAACGACTCAAGCAACACGGCATCCCAGTCTATGACTTAAACGGTGCAGGCGATGTGAAAGTGTATGTGGACGGCGCAGATGAAATTAATCAGCAGTTAGAAATGATCAAAGGTGGCGGAGGTGCGTTAACCCGCGAAAAAATCGTTGCCGCCGTTGCGGAAAAGGTTATTTGTATCGCTGACACATCAAAGCTTGTTGACGTGCTGGGTCAGTTCCCACTACCCGTTGAGGTCATTCCGATGGCGCGTTCTTATGTCGCACGTGAAATTGTCAAGCTTGGCGGCGATCCACTTTATCGTGAAGGCGTCGTGACCGACAATGGCAACGTTATTCTTGACGTTTATAGTCTACATATCGAAAAACCGGTAGAACTTGAAGCCAAACTCAATCAAATTACAGGGGTCGTCACCAACGGATTGTTTGCAGCGCGCCCGGCTGACATTGCTTTGCTCAGTGATGGCACTTCTGTTTTTACCCATACACGCTAAGTTTTGTTAAGGAACCATTCATGCAGCCGTCATTTTCACTGGCCAAAGACAAAATAAAAATCCTCTTACTTGAAGGCGTGCATCCGAGTGCGGTGCAGTGTTTTCAAGAACATGGCTACCATGAAATTGAACAATACTCGACGGCCATGAATGAAGATGAGCTCGCGGCGAAGATTGGCGACTATCATTTTCTTGGTATTCGTTCACGTAGTCAGCTGACACGGAAAGTACTCGAAAAAGCAGAACGCCTAAATGCCATTGGTTGTTTCTGTATTGGAACCAACCAAGTTGACACGCAAGCCGCGCGTGAATTCGGTATTCCGGTATTTAACGCTCCGTTTTCTAATACCCGCAGCGTCGCCGAATTGGTCTTGGCCGAAATCATTATGTTGTTGCGCAAGATTCCGGAAAAAAACGCCGCCTGTCACCGCGGTGGTTGGTTAAAATCGGCCTCAGGCTCACATGAAGCGCGCGGTAAAACCTTAGGGATTATCGGTTACGGCCATATCGGCTCGCAACTTGGTGTTCTTGCCGAACAGCTTGGTATGCGCGTGGTTTTTTACGACATCGAGAACAAACTGTCGATGGGCAATGCCTTACCGATGCCCTCATTGCCAGCGTTACTGCAAACGGCCAATGTCGTGTCACTACATGTCCCAGAAACCGAGCAGACCCGCAATTTAATTACCGCCAGTGAGCTGGCTTTAATGCAACCAGGTGCGCTGTTGATCAACGCTTCACGTGGCACCGTAGTCGACATCGACGCGCTGGCTCAAGCGTTGCGTGATGGTCACCTCAATGGCGCCGCGATTGATGTTTTTCCAGTCGAGCCGAAAGGCAATAGCGACGAATTCGTGTCGCCTTTACGTGGTCTCGATAACGTCATTTTGACCCCGCATGTGGGCGGTAGCACGCAAGAAGCGCAGGAAAACATTGGCGTCGAAGTGACCCATAAACTGATCAAGTACTCGGACAACGGTTCGACCTTGTCCGCAGTCAATTTCCCCGAAGTGAGTTTACCTGTACATCAAGGTTGTAGCCGCCTCTTGCACATTCATCGCAATCAGCCAGGTATGATGAATCGAATTAACCAAGTGTTTGCCGATTTAGGGGTGAATATTTCGGGTCAGTTCCTGCAAACCGACAGCGAACTTGGCTATGTCGTTATGGACGTGAATAGCGACCAAGCCCCGGAAGTGCTTGAGCAACTCAAAGCCATTCCGGGAACTATTCGTTGTCGCGTTTTACACTAAGTATGACCGCAGGTTAAACCTGCGGTTTGCCACCACGGACCGTATCTTCCATCGACTCGTGTGATGAGTGACGAACATCCTTGCCTTGTACATTGTAAATTATGTACTCGGCAATGTTTTGACAGCGGTCACCAATCCGCTCCAGCGAGCGTGCTGACCACACCACATCCATAATCTTCGGAATACTGCGCGGATCTTCCATCATATAGGTCATCAGCTGACGCATCATCCCTTCGTATTGACGGTCGATATTGCTATCAAGCTTATGCACTTCCAACGCTGACTCGACGTCCATACGCGCAAACGAATCCAGTGCTTGACGAAGCATGTTGACCACCAGCTGACCAAGATTTTCCAGTCCGATTAACAGATGTTTTTGATCGCTAGTAAAGTTCTCTTTCGCCACTCGCGCTAGTCTTTTGACTTCATCACCAATACGTTCGAGATCGGCGATCGTTTTTAACGTCGCAACAATCAATCGCAGGTCGCTGGCTGTTGGCTGGCGTTTAGCGATAATCCGCGTGCACGCACCATCAATGTCCATCTCCAACGCGTTAATTTTTTTGTCGTTCGATAACACCGTATCAGCCAAACTTGCGTCATTGGTTTCAATGGCCGTTAGCGCGTCGGTTAATTGCTTTTCAACCAAGCCACCCATTGACAACACAGCGTTGCGAACACTCTCCAGTTCACTATTGAACTGCTCAGAAATGTGTTTACCTTTTTGCATTCTTAATCACCTCAACCCATTGGCTTAGCCGTAACGACCCGTAATATAGTCTTCTGTTTGCTTTTTCGCCGGCGTGGTAAATAACGTGTTGGTGTCGGCGTATTCAATCAATTCACCCATGTACAAAAACGCAGTCTGATCGGAGACACGTGCGGCTTGCTGCATGTTGTGAGTGACGATAACAATGGTGTATTGCTCTTTTAACTCATTAATCAATTCTTCGATTTTCAGCGTCGAGATTGGGTCAAGCGCTGACGCCGGTTCGTCGAGCAACAATACTTCTGGCTCAATCGCGATCGCACGAGCGATAACCAAACGCTGTTGCTGCCCACCCGACAACCCAAAGGCATTGTCGTGCAAACGGTCTTTGACCTCGTCCCATAATGCCGCGCCACGTAAGGACTGCTCAACCACTTCGTCGAGCGTGCGACGGTCGTTTACACCTTGCAAGCGCAAGCCATAAGCAACATTTTCATAGATTGACTTTGGAAATGGGTTTGGCTTTTGGAATACCATTCCCACTTGCCGACGCAACTCGGCGACATCGACATTCGGCTGATAGATGTTCTCGCCGTCAAGTAGAATTTCGCCAGTAATCGTGCAGCTTTCAACCAAGTCATTCATGCGATTGAAGCAACGCAGCAGGGTTGACTTACCGCAACCCGAGGGACCGATAAACGCGGTCACTTTCTTCTCAGGAATGACCAAGTTAATACCTCTGAGTGCTTCGTCTTTCCCATAGGATAAGCGCAGATCTTTCACTTCCAACTTACGCGGCAACGCATCGATATTCACTTCTGACGGTGCAGCTAAATGGGTTTTAATTGTCGGCTTTTCAGTTTGCTGTTCCATAAGACTCACTTCGCTTTTAAATTAAATTCGTGGCTATCATCAAATCATTCGTTAGTCTGAATCGCTGCGATATTTTTCACGCAGGCGGTTCCGAATGCTGATTGCAGTTAAGTTCAGAATGACGATCAATATCACTAGTACCAAGGCCGTGGCATAAACCAGCGGACGCGAGGCTTCAACGTTCGGGCTTTGGAAACCAACATCAAAAATGTGGAAGCCGAGGTGCATGATCTTGCGCTCTAAATGGACGAACGGAAACTCACCATCAATTGGTAGGTTCGGCGCCAGTTTCACCACCCCGACCAGCATCAGCGGCGCCACCTCTCCTGCCGCCCGCGCAATCGCAAGAATCAAGCCCGTCATCATACCCGGTGTTGCTAAAGGCACGACAACCCGCCACAAGGTTTCTGACTTCGTCGCTCCAAGCGCCAGCGAGCCTTGGCGAACCGTACTTGGGATCCGCGCCAAACCTTCTTCGGTTGAGACAATAACAACCGGCAAGGTGAGCAGTGCTAAGGTTAATGATGCCCAGAATAAGCCCGGGGTACCGAACGTTGGCGACGGTAATGCCGCTTCGTAGAAAATACGGTCAATGTTGCCACCGAGGTAGTAGACAAAGAAACCTAAACCAAACACCCCGAAAACAATCGACGGCACACCCGCAAGGTTATACACACTAATCCGAATCATCCGAGTCAGTGGTCCTTGCTTGGCATATTCGCGCAAGTAAATCGCGGCTAAAATACCAAAGGGTGTCACCATAATCGACATAATAAAGACCATGGTGATGGTGCCAAATATGGCGGGGAAGATACCACCTTCCGTATTCGCTTCTCGCGGCTCAGTAGTTAAAAACTCCCAAATTTTGGCGAAGTAATGACCAAACTTGCTCAATAACGACATGTCGTTGGGCTGTGTAATCGCAATCACAGTCGATAAATTGAGCTGCACTTCGCGTCCGTCAGTCATGGCCATCACCAAGCTGTCACGGCGACGTTCGCGCTGAAGTTCATCCATTTGCATACGCAAAACATCGTATTCTGCGTCGAGCGCTTCCCGCTGTGCCCGTAACTCAGCTCGCTGACTAGCTAACTCTTCGTCCGGTAGTTGCTGCAATTCAAGACCCCGTTCAGTCAAGCGAATCCGTTCAATTGCAGTGTTGATCCGACCCACATCACGGCGCTCAATCACCCGTTGTGCGTTGGCACGCTCAATTGCACGCGCCAATGCGACTTCAAGTTGCGCTGCGAAAGCAGGGTCGTCCGCGGTAACGGTCACCAAGCCATCAGTCATTAAGGCAACTGGGAAACCATAAAAGTTACCCCACTCACGCCGCTCAATCACCATCACACCTTGCGGATAACGAACATCTTGCATGGTGCTGTCGAAATGCCAAACGAAATCCGTACCGAACTGGTCACGGTTGCCTTGTTTAAACAAATAGCGCGTGACTAAGTCTTGATCTTCACCGACTGGGTTGCCACCTTCTCTCGCCATTTGCGCGGTAATTGTTTCGCTGCGGACAATTTCACCCATAACTGAACTGGTTTCACCGGTTCTCGGATCAAATATTGTCACTTCCGCCACACTACCTGGCCAAAAGTGGCTTAAGCCACGCACAGCAATCAAACTTAACAAGCCGACCACCATGACGATACTAATTGTAACTGCGCCCCCAGTTAACCAGATCCAAGGAGTACCGCTTCTAAACCATTGTTTCATTGCTTCTTACCCCTTTAATTACAGGCTACTGTAGCGTTGACGTAAACGCTGACGTACAACTTCAGCAATCGTGTTGAGAATAAACGTAAAGGTCAGTAACACGAGTGCCGCCAAGAACAAGATTCTAAAGTGGCTACTGCCGACGGCTGTTTCTGGCAATTCCACGGCGATATTCGCTGACAAGGTCCGCATTCCTTCAAAGATATTAAAGTTAACGATTGGGCTGTTGCCGGTGGCCATTAACACAATCATGGTTTCACCCACGGCGCGACCGAAGCCAATCATAATTGCTGAGAAAATCCCCGGACTTGCGGTCGGTAAGACCACACCAAGCACGGTTTGCCAAGGGGTTGCACCCAGCGCTAACGACCCTTGAGTAAGGTGCTTCGGTACGTTAAACACCGCGTCTTCAGCAATCGAGTAAATCGTTGGAATGACGGCAAAGCCCATCGCGACACCCACGACCATCGCGTTACGCTGGTCATAGGTAATGCCGTTATCGGTGAACCACTGGCGCATGCTGCCGTCGAAGAACCACACTTCAATGTAAGGACTAATCGACACCATCGCCCAACCAAAACCAAGCACCACCGGAACCAAAAGTGCCGCTTCCCAACCTGCCGCGACACGACCGCGAATCACTGCAGGAACGTAACGCCAGAGAAAGGCCATCAGGAGCATGACAATTGGCATACCGATCAACAGTGAGAACACTGCTGGCAAGTTGTTTTCCATGAATGGCGCGAGCCATAAACCAGCAAGGAAACCAAGAATAACGGTCGGTAACGCTTCCATAATTTCGATGGTCGGTTTCACGGCACCACGTAATTTCGGCGTCATAAAGTAAGCGGTATAGATAGCGCCCATGATCGCCAATGGCATGGCAAACAACATGGCGAAGAACGCTGCTTTCAAGGTTCCGATTGATAACGGTACAAGGCTGAACTTCGACTCAAATTCGTCATTGCCCGACGACGACTGCCAAATATACTCTGGATCGCTGCGTCCTTCGTACCACACACGGTTCCACAATGCCGAGAAAGAAATCTGTGGATGGCGGTTCCAAAGCTCAGAAACATGCAAATTTTGGTCTTGATCAAGCACTACCAACCGACGGTTCACAGGCGATAGAGCAATACCTGCGATAGCACCATCGACCATTTGTTGTTGCAACAATGTCCGTGCCGAAGTGCCGTAATGAACGCCCACGGTACCGCTGGCGTCACCGACGATGAAGCCCTTACGAAGGTACTCTGGAGCAATATGGGTAATCGCTGCTGGGTGGGATTTGAAATCACGAATCCGTTGCAGAATACTGTTATTTTCTGCATCGCGGACTAAGAACCATTGGCTCAAGCGCCCTGAGTCGGTACCGACAATCAGTGACACTGTGCCGACTAAAAAGTCCACCGCCGTGATGTATTCGCCTGGTGCGGCGCGCACACTATGTTGCAGCACTGGCTCGCGTGGGTTACGAATGTCCACGTAATGCAGGTATCCGGCAACGTCGGCGACAAACACACTACGCATTTCCTTGTCGATGAGAATCGTCTGTGGTTGTGCCGGCAGTGCCGGTAATACGCCGCGCGCGACTTGGGTTTCCACTGCACCAGTAAAGAGGTTTTCGCGTGTCGTTAAGCGTGCAGTGACGTAGCGGCCATCATTCGTGTAGCCCACTAACATGGCTGACCGCGCGCCTCGCGTGCTTTCTTGCAAACCAAGCTGAATAATGGCTGCGCCTTCTGGGTCAAGTTGAATTGGCGTGTCACCGTAAGGACGGGTTAACGAAGGCGTGATATAGCGTTGATCATCGGGGAAAGTGACCTGGTAGTCTGCTCGAGCTAGCTTCACACTACCATCGGTATAACCGTAAGCGACGAGACCACCGATGTCCTCGCCGCGCGCAAATACGGTGATATCGGCGCCATCATTACCCACTAATTGGTCTTGCAGGCGCACTTCACCAGAGTCGAGGTTAAAGAAAGTGACCTGACCATCCGCACCATAATTTAACCCCATTTCTTGATAGCGTTCGATGCTCAGATGCAACGGTTGCGCGTCACCTGGAACTTGGAAGGTCACTTCGTGATCAATCGTTGCACCTTTGAAGACCGGCATGACTTCGTAGAAGAGGTAGATAAAAATGAGGGCCAGAGAAAACACTACACCGAAGCCGGCAGCAGTAATTCCCCAACGCGATAAGCCGTTCTTGAACATCCGCACGCGGCGACGTTTTGCCCGCAACTCTGGAGAGGGCAAACGCGACTGGCGGCGGCTGCTCAGGGCGTTAGACGTGGAATCTGTCATCATACGAGTATCTCATTTTGGCAGATAGAAGTTATCATGAGCGAAAGTATAAATTTGGAATATGACAGCAATGTGACAGTGACACGAAAATGTCATATTTGATGTCACTACCAAACGCAAAAAGAGGCACAAGGGTGCCTCTTTAATTAACCACACTCATGGTCGCGTTACTTTACATTCAGCTCGTTGCGAATGCGTGACGCTAATGACTCAGGTAATGGTACGTAACCGTCACGATCTACGACTTCTTGACCGACTTTCGAGTACAACATTTTTACGAATTCACGCGTCATTGGGTCGAAGTCACGGTTTGGATGCTTGTTCACATACACGTATAAGTAGCGTGCTAGCGGATAATCACCAGATGCTGCATTCTCAGCCGTTGGCTCGAAGCACTCACCGCCTTCAGTCGCTGACAACGCGATAGCGCGAACACCAGACGTGCGATAGCCGATACCTGAATAACCGATACCATTCAATGATTCCGTTACACCTTGAACTACAGATGAAGAACCAGGCTGCTCGTTGATGCTTGATTTAAAGTCACCGCCGAATAAAGCATTGTCTTTGAAGTAACCGTAGGTACCTGATACTGCGTTACGGCTGTATAAAGCGAAGTCACGGTTTGCCCACGAACCGGTCAAGCCAACTTGGCCCCAACGAGTAATATCATTCGGATAACCACCACGGCGAGTGGCTGAGAAGATGGCATCAACTTGTTGCAAAGACAAACACTCAATAGGGTTGTCGTTGTTGACGTACACTGCCAACATGTCGATAGCAACTGGCATTGCGTATGGAGCATAACCATGACGTGCTTCGAAAGTTTCGATTTCAGACTGACGCATCGCACGGCTCATCGGCGCGAAGTTTGCAGTACCTTCAGTGATTGCCGGTGGCGCAGTAGAAGAACCAGCGCCCTGAATTTGCACATTCACGTTCGGGTAGAACTTGTTAAACTCTTCTGCCCAAAGGGTCATTAAGTTGTTCAAGGTGTCAGAACCAATTGAGTTAAGGTTCCCTGACACGCCTGATGCGCGTTGATATTCTGGAAGACGTGGGTCAACATCAGCAGCTGCAGTTGCACTTAGTGTAAACGCGGCGGCAACGATGGTAGCGATCATAGTCTTTTTCATCATTCTCTCCTGGTCCTGTCGATTCAACAGGGTTATCAAGTTAAGTCGAGGTCATCCTAGCGCTTAAATATGACACAAAGATGACACTCAATTATTTTTTAGAAACTATACACAAGGCCGACTGATAAACCGGTTTGGGTTTCGCCAGCAAGCGCTGGAAGACGCGTATCACGGCCGCCGGCACTGACTTGGAAAGTCGCAGCAGCGTCGTTATCCGCCATCGCGTATACAATGTAAGCTGTCGTTGAACGCGCTAAGCGACGGTCTGCACCAATGACTAACATGTTGGCGCCAGTATCAGCGGTGTCGTTGTCACTTGCTGCATAAAACTGGGCACGGTAAGTCCATTCGCCAGAACGGTAGCTGGTGCCTAAACCATAAACAGTGCGGTCACCACCAACAATATCAGTTGCGCTCTGGAAGAACGCTGAAACGCGCCACTCAGGTTTGAAGTTGTAGTAAGCACCGACGCGCACCACTGACGGGTCAAGCACGGTTCCGTCTGCAGTGGTCACTGCACTTTCCAATGTTTCGTAGGCTACGACCGCGTACCAGTCACCTTGGCGATAAGTTAATGCGGTACTAATGGCGGTACGGTTATTGTCTGCAGTCGCGCCTTCAGCATTGTGCGGCGAGTACTGGACATCAAATGATACTGGACCTTTGCTTGGGCTGCGGTAATGAACGCCGTTACGGAAACGGTTATCGAAGCTCATGTTATCGCCACTGGTGAAGTTACGAGCATCACCTAAACGATCACCGAACATGTCTGTGTTGCTGCGCACAAGCTTGGTAGGGGTATCAAAGTAACCAACGCGCAATTGACCGAAACCACCGCGAATCCCTGCAAATGAATCGCGCGATGCAAGTGAACCACCGTTACCTTGATCGTAGCGAATATTGGTTTCAATTTGCATAAAGGCTTCTAAACCGTTGTCCAGTTCGTGCTTGGCACGGAAACCTAAACGGCTGGAGTTACTTGAAACGTTCATCCCAGTGTCATTGCCGTTATCTAAAGCATCGACAGACACATGTGCGCGGCCATAGATTTCAATATCCTGAGCCATGACAGGGGTTGCCAGTGAAGCTGATATCGCAGCAGCGAGTAATAATTTTTGTGGTGCTTTCATGGAATATCTCCAGCAATTAAAGACAAAAAGTTGTTGGCTTGCTGGACAGGTATGTTGCGTCACTTGCATGACAAAAGATTTTCATTTATGTGACAAGTTGATGACATTTTTGCGGTTAGTTGGCACTGACGAGCAATTCAGGGGCAATTCGGAAGAAAAAGCGGCTACCTTGACCCGGAGCGCTTTCTATTTGCAAGTAGGAGCGGTGGTGCTCTAGGGCGTGCTTCACAATCGACAAGCCCAAGCCGGTACCGCCACTGGCGCTGTTACGATCTTTCTCAACGCGATAAAAGCGTTCGGTTAATCGTGGCAAGTGCTCGGTTTCAATACCGGGACCATCGTCTTCGACCGAAAACTCCGCAAACTGCCCTACTCGGTACCAAGCAACTCGTAAATGGCCACTTTCTTTGCCGTATTTAATTGCGTTGGTAATCAAGTTACTGCATGCAGCGCGGAGTTTTTCTTCATTGCCCAGCACTGCATCCGTGGCAGACATATCGACATGCAGAGCTATATTTTTCGCCTGAATGATAGGCTGCAGCTCGGCGATTACTTCCTGAATAAGCGTTACCATGGCGACCTTTTTGGTAAAGGTGTCCTGCATTTGCCCTTCCATCCGCGACAAGGTGAGCAGTTGTTCGACCATTTTCTGCATCCGCTGATTTTGCAGGTTCATGTCATGAACTGCTTTTTTAACCATCGCAGGCGGAACGCCTTCAGAATCTTGGAGCAACTCAAGGTAGCCATTCATGACCGTTAATGGCGTCTTTAATTCATGTGAAACATTGGCTACAAAGTCTTTGCGTAACCGTTCTAGCTTACGAAGTTGGGTGATGTCTCGCGCAATGACAAGTAGCTGCGTATCGGTGTACGGCATAAAGCGCATCTCAATGTCGCGCTGCTCTCCAACGGGATCTAAAATCGTAATCGGCTCGTCAAAATCGGCAATTTCAAAATACTTTAAAAAGCGAGGGTAACGAATCAGGTTGGTAATTCGAATACCCCGATCTGCAGGCCAGCGCAAACCGAAGTAGATTTGCGCCAATTTATTGCTCCAAACCAATGTACCGTCACTTTCAATCACGAATGCTGCATCTGGAATCGCTTCCGCAGCTTGGCGAAAGCGTTGCAACAGTATTGATAATTGACGGCGTTTGATCTGTGCCCGACGCAAGGTTCGATAAATACCGTCATAGATGTCACTCCATGCCCCAGGCGCTTGCGGTGGTAGCATGGTTCGACTTTGCCAGAGCCAATGATTAAGACGATGAAAATAGAAGAGATGCCAAATCACAGCACTCGCAAACGCGACCGCTAACGCTGGCCACAGTAAATCAAGCAACCAACCGATTAGCGCAAATGGTAACACCCACGCTATGAGTCGTTTCAGAAGCCGCGTTAGCGTATAGTGTCGTTCCATTTAACGCGCCGAAAACCGGTAACCAACACCGCGAACGGTTTGCACTAAACGGTCGTGACCATGAGCCTCAATTGCTTTTCGCAAGCGGCGAATATGCACGTCGACGGTGCGGTCTTCGACATAAACATTCGTACCCCATACGTGGTCAAGCAACTGCTCGCGGCTATAAACGCGATCTGGATGGGTCATGAAAAAATGCAATAAGCGGAACTCAGTCGGCCCCATGTCTAGGCTTTCTTGATTGGCCGAGACACGATGGGAAACCGGATCAAGCACTAAACCTTCGATATCAATAGGCTCATCGAGATTCGTTGGCGACACCCGACGAAACACAGCCCGCATGCGCGCGACGAGTTCTTTCGGAGAAAACGGTTTGGTTAAGTAATCATCCGCGCCCACTTCTAAACCTTTAATCTTGTCTTCTTCTTCGCCACGCGCCGTTAACATGATGATAGGAATATGACGAGTGTGTTCTTTTGACTTTAATGCACGTGCAAGTTGAATACCACTACCACCGGGAATCATCCAATCCAGTAATACCATGTCTGGATAGGGCTCAACGATTTTTTCCTGAGCCTGTTGATAATCTCCCGCTTGGATAGGTTGGTAGCCATGTTGTTCCATGACAAAGGCGAGCATCTCGCGAATTGGCGCCTCATCTTCCACAATCAAAATTTTGCTTGGCATGTTATTCACCCAATCATCATAAAGTTAGGTCATTATGCGACGTGAGTGTGACAGTTTTATGACGTCACGCAACAAGCTAGAAATTCCAACGCAAACCGAGCGCGAGCGCAAACGGATCTTGACCGGGCTCGATGGTCATGGTTTTACCATGTCCGCCTGCGGAAACATTCGCTGTCGCTTGCTCAGCATTGTCCGTGTGCGAAAACGTCAGATAGACATTCACTTTCGAGTTGAGCTTACGGTCAATCCCCACTGTAATCATGGTCGAGTCTAATTCACTGACTAGGTCAGCCGTACGATAAAACACTTGGCCTTTCAAGGTATACTCGGAGGTTAACCCGTAGCTCGAAGTAAAACCATAAACCTCTTGCTTACCGGTCGCCATGCCGTCTGCGTGCTGATAAAACAAGGCGTGATTCCAACGCTCGAACTTACGCATCAAGGCCAAGCGAAACGCTTCAAGATTGGCTTGGTCTGGACGACTCTGCGACTCATAACCGGCGATGGCAGTCCACTCGTTGCGTTGATAGGTAATCGAAGTGCTGTACGCATCGTGCTCATTGTCAGTGGTCGCGCCAGAGAGTTCATGGGTACCGTAGTGAACCATGACCGTGACGTTGTTCCAGGTCGGCGTTGTGTAATGTAAACCGCTTTTAAAACGTTTGTCGAAATGCATTTCACCACTACGTATGATATTTCGCGCTTCACCAACTTGGTCACGAAACTGTTCAACGGCATTAATAATCCGCTTCACCGGCGTGTCGTAATAACCAGCTCGGAGTGTGCCCCAATCGCCGCGAACACCGACAAATGTGTTGCGTGCCGTGATCGTGCTGTTCCCCTCAGATACATCGATGCCGCGTTCAATTTGGCCGATTAACTGCAGTTGTTCGTCAATTTTATAATCCAGTGTCAATCCCAATCGACTGCTATTATTGGAGACGTTCAATCCACCTTCCTGACCATCATGGAGGTAGTCAGTGGAGACATGGAGACGCCCATAAAAGCCGATTTCAGGGTCGTTAGCGATTGCAGCGTGACTCGCGAGCAGCAGACATAGGGGGAAGGTTGTATAAAGCGTTTGACGTGTATATCCAGACATGGGACTCGTCCAATTCAGAGAAAGTAAGTCGTTGTGAATGAATTATAATCCACTGTCTTCTATTTGAAATAAATATTTCATAATAAAACTTTTTTTACGCTGTCCATGCGTGGCTGCAAAGTATGTGCATTGGCCGCAGATTTCCAATAAACTGACGTTTGAGAATATCTCGCTTTCGCCTTTGGAGTGCCGATTCTTGTCAAACGCAATTGACCCAGCACAATTTCAGCCGCAAAACAGCATCAGTCGGGTGTTATTGACCAGTGTACTGGCGGTCTATTTTTTGTTGACGCTGATGATAACCGCGGTGCAAGTCGGTCTTGAATACAACAATACACGCAACAACCTTTTAAACGACATTCGCCATCAACACCATACGTTTGCCGCCAGTTTCGCGCGTGCGATGTGGGAGTTTAACACCCCGCAGGCCGAGTCTTTAGCCATGGGCATGATTAACATTCCATCCATTAGCGGCATTATCTTGCGCGATGACCAAGGTAACGTCGTCTACAGCTCAGGTCGCGTGGTCTCTGAAGAACGGTTGAAACAGATGTCGGAAGGGGGCGTAATCGACCATCAGGGCGTGTTTGGTTACTTTAGCCCCTTAGTTTGGGAGTTTGCCGGCGGCTCGCAAATGGTTGGCGATGTCACCTTGTTCTCTAGTCGTGAAATCACCATCGAACGACTCAAACCCAGTCTCATGGTGTTGATCTTTGCTGCTGTCATTAAGAGCTCATTACTCATTATTCTGTTCACCTTAGCCTTTCACCTCTTTTTAAAACGACCATTCGCGCAACTGATTGAACAAATTCGACAATTTAATCCAGACGACCCAGAAGGCTCGCAAGTCCATTTGCCGCAAGGGCAAGCGAATGAATTTACATTGCTGGAAATCACATACAATCGCCTCTTACAACGCCTGCGCTTGCATCAAGAGGAGCGTGAAGTCACCCAACGTGAGGTTTCTGATTTGAACCGTCGACTCGACGAACAAAACAGTCAGCTTGAACGTGAAATTACCGAGAAAACACTCGGCATCAGTCAACTGATGCTCGACCTCGAGCAGCGTCGAGCAGCGCTGCAAAGCAGGCAAGACGCATTAGAAGAGGAAATTCGCCAATGCCGTTTGGAGGCGTCAAAACTGAAACAACGCAACTTTGAATTAGAACAGGCGTTGCAATTCAGCCAAAACAATACGAAAAGAACTCGAAACCAAGACTAAATATTCGGTATGATGTCGGATTAATTTAGAATCATCGAGAGTTGCAGTGCATGTGGTTTAAGAATTTACGCGTTTATCAATTTACCCAACCATTCACGTGGGCAGACGATGCTGAAAAACAACTAGAAGAACGTCGTTTTTCACCTTGTGCTCGTCATGAGCCAATGAGCTTTGGCTGGGTGTCGCCGTTGAATGACGAGGACGCTCCGTTAACACTTCAAGTTGGGCAACATCTTTTGCTCTGCGCTCGGAAAGAAGAAAAAGTGATGCCAGCGAGCGCGGTGCAGATTGAGTTAGACGCAGTTCGTGAAGCTTACCAGCAAGAACATGCCCGTCCGATGCCGCGTAAAGAACTGCAAGCGACCAAAGAAGACGTCGTTCAGCGCCTATTACCGCAGGCTTTGAGTCGGCATTCAGTGATTTGGTTAATGATTGATCTAGAGACACAACGTGTGCTGGTCGATGCGTCGAGTGCGAGTCGTGCTGAAGAAGTCACTGCATTGCTGCGCAGTTGTTTAGGCTCGTTACCGATTCGGCCGTGGGGTCCAGAAAACTCTGGTGAGTTTTTCTTTACCGACTGGCTAAAGTCGAAGAAGTCACCAGCGCCATTCGAACTTGGTACCGATGCTGAGTTACGTGGTCAAGGCGAAGAAGAAAGCGTCGTCAAGCTTAAAGATCATGACTTGACCAGCGATGAAATCAGCTTGCATTTAGAACACAATAAGTTGTGTTTGCAATTAGGCTTAAATTGGGGCGAACGTATTAGTTTCATGCTCACTCACGACTATGCCATTAAACGCATTCACTTCCTCGACGTGATCAAAGACGCCCGTGATGCAGACGAAACTGAAACGCGTGCTGAGCAGTTAGACGCCGACTTCGCCATCATGAGTCAAGAGTTTCAACAGCTGCTCAACCAGCTTAATGCTATACTAACCGACGCATCGGCTACAGGAGAGTAAGACCAAATGACGCCTGACTGGGATTCCCTTGAACTTGAACCAGAACTGGTTAATATCCTCCTGGATCTTGGCTTAAAGAAGCCGACGACCATTCAACAAGATGTGATTCCACTTGCATTGGAAGGTCGTGATGTATTGGCTTCATCACCTACAGGCACAGGGAAAACCTTAGCCTTTGTCTTGCCCATTATTCAGCATCTTGTCGACTTCCCACGGAAGAATCCTGGGCATGCACGCGTACTTATTCTTGCCCCCACTCGTGAACTTGCCGAGCAGACGGGGAAAATCACCGAGCAGCTTTGTGCTGCTGTTGATTTAACCAGCCTGACAATTACTGGTGGGGTTAATTTCGGTAGTCACACCGGCGCTTTAAAGCAAAATTTGGACATCATTATTGCCACGCCAGGACGTTTACTTGATTATCTTGGCGAGGAAAAGTTCAGTGCTGAAGACTTAGAGATTCTCGTACTCGATGAAGCCGACCGAATGTTGGATATGGGTTTCAAAGAGCCTGTTCAGCAGATCATGAATGAAGCTGTGTATCTCAAGCAGCGTCTGTTATTTTCCGCTACCACTGATAGTCATGCGCTAGCTAATTTCAGCACTCACGTACTCAATAACCCAGCATTTATTAATGTCGACCCGCCTAAGCGTGAGCGTGGCAAAATTCTACAACGCATGTATGTTGCTGACACCTTAGAGCATAAGCAACAACTATTGCTGCAGCTGTTGCGCGACTACAACGGTCGTATCCTTGTTTTTGTGCGCAAACGTGAACGTGCGCATGAACTCGCCCAATTCATCAGCGCACAAGGCTATGGCGCCGCAGCGTTAGAAGGTGGTTTGCCGCAAGACGAGCGACAAAAACGTATTCAATCGTTTCACAGTATTCGCCAACGGATTTTGGTCGCAACCGACGTTGCCGCGCGTGGACTCGACATCCCGGATGTTGAGTTAGTGGTGAATTTCGATTTGCCGCGCAAAGGCGATACTTTCTTACATCGCACTGGCCGTACCGGTCGCGCGGGTAAGAAAGGTACCGCTATTTCCTTGGTCGAAGCACATGATGCGGAAAACCTCGGCCGGATTGAGCGTTATTTAGGCGAACGACTGGAACGGCGGGTAATTCAAGAATTGAAGCCTCAGTTCAAGTTCCCAGATCCACATAAAAAGCCAGCGAAGAAGAAAAAGAAGAAGAAAGATAAGAAGGCAAAGAAAAGTGAAAAAGTAGGCTCTATAAAAAAACGTCGCGATTAGCGACGTTTTTTGTTTCTATCAGGTACGCAATATGCGTCGCCGACGCGGCCATAAAACCACGAGTCGCAATAGATAGAAGCTTGCCGCTCCTGCCATATCAGCAACCACATCCCAGACATCGGCGCCGCGACCCGGCACATAATGCTGAACGACTTCGATAAGGACCCCATAAATAAGCAATAACGTCAGGCCAAGCAATACTCGCGGCCGAAACGCTAAGTGCAGTGACCCCGCGAGAATAAAAAACAACGCAAAATGCGCCACTTTGTCGGCGTGCGCAAAACGAGCAACCTGAGCTGGTGTTGGCGGTGACTGTATAAGAAATAAAATCGATATACTTACCAACACCAATACAAATGTGATTCGCCAAAATCGCAACTGCTAATCCTCTATGCTAATTCACTTAAGGTCTTTCGTAAATTGCGACGCGGTCGAACCCTTGCTCCTGCAACTGTACTGCTTGCAAGCGACTCATCACACCCTGATCACAATACAAAAAATATGCTTTGGACTTGTCTAGCATATCCTGTTTACTGGCCAAACGGAAAAAGGGAATGTGTAAAACTTTGTGTCCGGGCACCTCGAGCGGTGACGCTTCCTGCTCTTCATCCCGACGCACGTCGACAATAACGGCATCGGACGGTAAGGTTTCGCTGGAGCGAACCACCGGCGGTCCAAGCGTGTCCTGTTGCGCCGAATGTGCATCACGGATGTCAATGACACGGCATTGTGCAACGGCATCAGCAATTAATGCATCCGGTAACACAGTTTGCTCGGTTGCAGCGATAACTTCTGGGCGCACTTTCACCGACGGTTGCTTCGAGATAACGCCGCAATACTCAGGCACCGCAGCACTCAGCGCCTCGACACCGATCGCCCGCGCGCAATCCACGATCATTTGTTTGTCCTGGACGATTAACGGGCGCAAGATCAATGCATCCGTCGATTGATCGATTAACTGCAAATTACTAAGTGTTTGACTGGAGACTTGGCCCACCGCTTCACCGGTCACAATCGCCTGTGCGTTAAGTCGCTGGGCAACTTGTCCCGCTGCCCGCATCATCGCACGCTTCAGTAATACGCCCAAGGTACCTTGATCGCCTGCTTCGAGAATCTGGGCGACGACTTCGCTAAAATCGACAGTGACAAATTTAACCGCGTGAGTTTTGGAGTACTTTTCCCACAAGAAGTAGGCAATTTCACGCACCGCAACTTCATGGGCATCCGCGCCTAAATTAAAAAAGCAGAAATGTGTGCGCGCGCCGCGGCGAATCATTTGAAAACTAGCCACTGCCGAATCAAAACCACCAGACATTAGTGACAGCACCGTTTCTTGAGTCGGTAAGGGGAAGCCACCAAGCCCAGGGAAACGCTGTTGAACCAACGACACCTGATCCTCGATCACATGAATGACGAGTTCCTCTTGCGGGTTCTTTAACTGAACCTTGGTATCCGCTACACGCGCACGAATTCCACCGCCCAGATAAACAGCCATGTCCATCGATGAAAATTCGTGACGACCTTTACGCTTGACTCGCACAGCAAATGTTTTGCCCTGCAGCCGTTGCGTTTGTAACGGCAGTATCCACTCTAACAGCTCGGCAAAATCGGTCAGTGGGTGCTCAACAACTTGTTCAAAATAGGCGATGCCGGGGATTTGACCTAAGTGACGAATGGTCGCTGCGGTGAGTTGCGGTTCGTCATCGTGATGCACTTCAATTCGGTCCCAGTGGTTACGGACACGCATCGATGCATGCAAAGGTTTAAGCAAAGTGCGGATATTTCCGGTCAGCACTTTGAGATGACGTTGGCGCACCGATTTACTCTTAATTGTAATTTCGGCATGCAAGCGAACAATAAATTTCATGGATTCCCCAGCGACGAGCAAAATAAAGCGCAAAATTATAGCAGAAACCTTGCTCATACGGCCACTTTATCGACAGTACCGCCAAAAGATTACACCCTTTTAACACTGCGTTCTCCGTCATGCTGTGGTATTTTATACAGATTCAGATTTCAGTATTCGAATTTGAGGACATTGAAGCATCATGAGTCAGAAAGAAGCGAATCAACTCGACTTTGAGCAAGCGATGCAGGAGCTCGAGGGCATTATTAAAGAATTAGAAAGCGGTGATTTGAGCTTAGAGAACTCATTACAAAAGTTTGAACGTGCCGTCCTCTTGACCCGTGTGAGTCAAGACAAGCTCAGTAAAGCTGAGCAGCGCGTTCAGCAATTACTGCAGCAAAATGGCAATGAGTCGTTGCAAGCACTGACAAGTAACAACGAAAACAACGACGGGCTGCCGTTTTAACTTAGATTAGGAAGTTTTCATGTCGGCAATGTCTGCCCAACTCGAGCATCAAATGGCTGCTTATCGCGAGCGCCATGTTGCTTGGCTGCAAAATGCACTGCAACAGCAAGGTCCTGCCGCTGAACTGCAACAAGCGATGGCCTACAGTGCTATTCTTGGTGGTAAACGCGTGCGTCCGTTTCTTGTCTACGCCACCGGTGAAATGCTCGGAGCAACGCTTGATGCGCTCGACGCTCCCGCTGCTGCGATCGAATGTGTACATGCTTATTCGCTAGCGCACGACGATCTACCGGCGATGGATAATGATGCTTTACGTCGCGGCCAGCCAACCTGCCACGTCAAGTTCGGCGAAGCGACAGCAATTCTTGCCGGCGACGCGCTACAAACGATGGCATTTCAGCTTTTAACCGTGCCGCATGTGGATTTGTCGTCGTCCCAGCAACTTGAAATGGTTGCCGCTCTGGCACACGCGAGTGGCCATCTCGGCATGTGTGGTGGGCAAGCACTCGATATTGCTGCGACTGGTCATGCACAAACACAAGAAGCTTTAGAACAAATTCATCATCTAAAAACCGGCGCTTTGATTCGTGCTGCCATGCAACTTGGGGCAATTGCTGCACCGAACCGAACCCCAGAAATTATGACAGCGATTGATGATTATGCTCATGCGATAGGTTTAGCGTTTCAAGTGAAGGACGATATTCTCGACCTCACCAGCACTCCAGAAATGCTCGGCAAAGCGACCGAAGCTGATCTAGCGCTGAATAAAACCACGTATGCGACGCTTCTGGGGGTTGCCGGTGCCGAGCAATTGCTCCGTCAATTGACCGAAAAAGCGCTACACGCTTTGCAGCAAATCCCGTACAATACGCAGCTATTGCAAGATTTTACTGACTATTTAGTAACACGAGACCACTAGTATTATGACGCAAGCAAACTCAGCATTTCCATTGCTGCACATTATCGACTCCCCTGCAGATTTACGCGGTTTACCAAAAACCAAGCTAAAGCAGGTTAGTGACGAATTGCGTCAATTTTTGCTGAGCTCGGTCAGTAAGAGTAGCGGTCACCTTGCCAGCGGTTTAGGTACTGTTGAGTTAACCGTTGCCTTGCACTATGTCTTCAAAACGCCGTTTGATCATTTGGTCTGGGACGTTGGCCATCAAGCCTATCCACATAAAATTCTTACCGGCCGTCGTGACCAGCTGCATACGATTCGCCAAAAAGAGGGATTACATCCGTTTCCTTGGCGAGAAGAAAGTGAATATGACGTGTTGTCCGTAGGGCATTCAAGCACCTCGATCAGTGCTGCATTAGGCCTTGCCGTTGCCGCTGAAAAGGAACGTCAGAATCGTAAAGTTGTCGCCATTATTGGTGACGGTGCCATGACCGCCGGAATGGCCTTTGAAGCCATGAACCATGCGGGCGATGTTTCCCCAGATATGCTGGTGATTCTCAACGACAACGAAATGTCGATTTCCGAAAACGTTGGTGCGTTAAACTCCCATTTCGCCCGCCTTTTGTCAGGTAAGTTTTATACCTCACTACGGGAAGGCGGCAAGCAATTATTAAGTGGCATGCCAAGTATGCGTGAGCTGGTCAGCCGCGCGGAAGAGCATGTTAAAGGCATGGTCACGCCAGGAACCATCTTTGAAGAATTGGGTTTCAACTATATCGGACCGATTGACGGTCACGACGTTGAAAGCTTAGTCGAAACACTGACCAACATGCGTTCATTGAAAGGCCCACAGTTACTCCACGTGGTGACGCGCAAAGGCAAAGGTTATGCGCCTGCAGAGAAAGATCCGATAGGTTACCATGGTGTCCCGAAATTCGACCCAATGACCGACGCTCTACCGTCGAAAGCACCTAAGGTTCCCTCTTACTCACAAATTTTCGGCGACTGGCTGTGTGAAACAGCGGCAAACGATCCGCGTCTAATCGGTATTACCCCTGCCATGCGCGAGGGTTCCGGCATGGTTGAGTTTGCCAAGCGTTTCCCTCAACAGTACTTCGATGTCGCCATTGCCGAACAGCATGCAGTCACTTTTGCCGCGGGTCTTGCCATTGCCGGTGAAAAGCCCGTGGTCGCGATTTATTCGTCGTTTTTACAACGCGCTTACGACCAGCTCATCCATGATGTTGCTTTACAGAATTTAGATGTTCTGTTTGCCATCGATCGTGCCGGAATAGTCGGCGCGGACGGCCCAACCCACCAGGGTGCGTTCGACTTATCCTATTTGCGTTGTATACCGAATATGGTGGTGATGACACCAAGTGACGAGAATGAATGTCGATTAATGCTACACACGGGTTATCTTTATCAAGGTCCAGCTGCGGTGCGTTATCCACGTGGTAATGGTCTTGGCGTCGACTACAGCCCATTAACCGAACTCGAGCTTGGCCGCAGTGTTAATCGCCGAAAAGGTCAAGATGTCGCGTTTCTCAACTTTGGCACCTTGTTACCGGAAGTCTTAAGCGCTGCTGAAGCGCTAAACGCGACCGTAATTGATATGCGTTTTGTCAAACCACTCGATACCCAAGCAATCGACGAGGTATGTGCGCAACATACGCTGTTGGTCACAGTTGAAGAGAACGCCATATCAGGTGGCGCAGGTAGTGCGGTAAGTGAGTACTTACGCAGCCAGAATAAGCAAACACCGGTGCTACATATTGGTTTACCTGACCAATTTATCAAGCATGGTAGCCAAGAAGAGATTCGCGCTGAACTCGGTCTCGACAGTCACGGTCTTCTTCACACCGTGCGCGACTATCTGGGCAAGCGCTAACAAGACCAATTCAGCTCATTGATAGAAAAAACGCTCGATGAACCATCGAGCGTTTTTGTTTGTTCAGATCAGCGTTTAGGCGATGGGTAGCCAGCCATAGAACAAGGCGAGATGCATAAGCACGAGTGTCATCAAGCCGGCGACAATATCGTCCAACATGATCCCCAGTCCGCCATCGACTTTCTTGTCGAACCAAAGAATCGGCCATGGCTTGAGAATATCGAAAATACGAAAGAGGATAAAAGCCACGAGCAGAGCTTGCCAAGTCACTGGTACCGCAATCATTGCAATCATATAGCCAACGATTTCGTCCCAAACAATGGCAGGAGCATCATGTTCCCCCATCGCTTTGGCTGTTTCACCGCACAAGTAAATGCCAATAATTGCAAAAAAAGCAACGACGCCAATATATTCAGCCAGACCCAAAGGGGCAAACAACCACACCAACAGAAGCCCTGGAATTGTGCCGAACGTGCCAGGCGCTTTCGGTGCCAATCCGGTACCAAAGCCTAACGAACAAAAATGGATAGGGCTTTTCAGCAGTTCTTTTTTACTTAAACGTTTATGTGCATAACCCATGACGCAATCCTTTTTCGCAATCTGCGACTAAAAGTGGCTATAGCTGGTATCGTCGAGCTTGATAACTTTGTCTTTATGGAAAAAGCGCAAGCCGCGTTGAGCTTCTATCGTACCGATACAGCTTACCGTGACACCCGCTTGGCGAACAAGACTTTCAAGCAACCCACACCGATTTTCAGGAACCGTAAAACATAACTCATAGTCATCACCACCATTTAATTGGTAGTGCCAGCCTTCTTGCGCGTTAAGGTTTGCTCGAAAAGCGAGTGACGCCGGCAATGCATCAAGGTTAACCCGAGCGCCTACACCTGACGCAGCGAGAATATGTTGTAAATCACCCGCTAGACCGTCAGAAAGGTCAATCGCACTGGTTGCTTGATTACGCAGTAATTGCCCAAGCGCGACACGTGGCGTGGGATAAAACAACCGCTTTTGCAACTCGTCGATGGTTGCATCGCGCAATTCAATGTTGCCCTGCAGACCTGCCAATGCCAGTGCTGCATCCCCTAAAGTACCACTAACAAAAATACGATCGCCGGGTTGCGCGCCGCTTCGCTGTAAACAACGATCGAGTGGCAAAATACCTTGCGCAGTGATGGTTAACGTTAGTGGCCCGCGGGTCATATCACCGCCAATTAACTCGCAGTGATAATAATCCAATGCACTAAAGAGACCTTCAGAAAACGCTTGCAACCAACTCTCGTCGACGTCCGGCAACGAACAGGCGAGTGAAACCCACGCTGGCTCAGCGCCCATGGCGGCTAGGTCACTGAGATTCACAGCCACCAGCTTATAACCAAGCGCATGTGGCGAGGTCGAATCGTCGAAGTGCACACCATTGACCATGGTGTCCGTCGTAATGGCAATACGTGATTCTGCGGGTGGCGTAACCACCGCAGCGTCATCACCAATACCAATCAGGACATCATTACGTTGACGGCGAAAGGGCGTCTTCTGATTCTCTGACATAGATGAGCCGGTCGATTGACCGGCTCGCTTTTGGAAAAACTCAGAAATGATCGCGAATTCGCGACGTTGAGCGTCCATACTAACCTCTTATTGACGCGCTCCGCGCAGGGAATCAACGGCTTTGTCGAGCACACCGTTGACGAAGCGATGACTATCGTCGGCGCCAAATGCTTTGGCCAATTCAATCGCTTCGTTCATAACAACTTTGTAGGGCACGTCAAGACGTGCTTTCAATTCGTATGCGGATACACGTAAAATCGCCCGTTCAATCTGGTCGAGGTCCGCAAATGGACGATCGGTGAACGGCGTTAACGCTTGATCAAGGAGATTCGTTTGGCCAGTCACGCCACGAACAAGATCGAGAAAATACTCAACATCGACTTTGCTAACATCGTTCTCGGTGAGAAATTCAGCTTCAATGTCGACGACACTATTGCCGGACAACTGCCATGAGTAAACCGCTTGAATAGCTAAACGGCGAGCTTTGCGACGCGCTGCAGGTTTCACAAGCTACTCCTTAGAGCTGTTCAAGAACATTGATCATTTCTAAAGCGGACAATGCTGCTTCAGAACCTTTATTGCCGTGCTTCACGCCGGCGCGATCAATTGCTTGTTCATCGGTGTCTGTGGTAATCACCCCAAAAGCAACGGGAACGCCCGTTTCCATTGCGACTTGTGCAAGACCCGAATTGGCCTGACCGGCAACGAAATCGAAGTGTGGCGTACCACCTCGGATGACAGCACCAATAGCGATCACTGCAGCATAGTTGCCCGACTCAGCGGCTTTCTTAGCGGTAATGGGCAGCTCATAAGCGCCCGGCACTTTAATCACCGTGATGTCATTGGTATCGATTTGACCAATACGAACCAAGGTATCAATCGCACCTTCCATTAATTTTTCAACAATAAAGCTGTTGAAACGTGAAACCACGATAGCTACTTTTTTACCGGGTGCCGCAACACCTGCCTCAATGATCTTCATGAATATTCCTCAGACATACCTGATAACGGCGCGAAGAATAGCATATTTTTGCGCCGTTAGCACTGCGTTACTGTAACTCGGGGCGTTTTCCTACCGCTTGGTTGGTGAACGCTTTAATTTCAGTAAGTGCCGCTTCGACGTCTGCGCCAACCATCATAGGTTTACTAATGTTAATGGTGCGGTTCTTAAAGCAAAAAGCAATCGGCACCACCGGCACTTGCGCTTGTTGGGCGATATGCAAAAAACCCTTTTTCCATTCAGCGACTTTGCTGCGCGTACCTTCTGGAGCTATCACTAACACCATACGGTCGGCGTGGGCAAATTCATCAATCATTTGGCCGACAACGCCATGAGCACTATCACGTCGCACAGGGATGCCGCCCAGCCACCTTAACAGACCTTTAATCGGAAACACGAAAATCTGGTGCTTGCCAAGGAAGTTCACGCGAATTCCCAAGGCTAATTTCACCATCAGACCAACAAAAAAGTCCCAATTAGAGGTGTGCGGTGCAACCGGCAGAATTGCTTTCGGAATATCAGGGATTTCACCATTTAACGTCCAACCGCCAAGCACGCGCATACCTAAACGCCCAAACCAACGACTGAAACGATTTCCTCGGGTTGGGAAGTGTTGAAAGTCCGTTTTTATTTCGCTCACTGTTGTAGCCTCTGACGAATTTCACGTAATTTTGTTTTAACCAGTGCGCGATTGTCTGGACCCAGTCGCAGTAATTGCTTTTGCGCCGGCGGCAGAGCTTCAAGTTCAGGATCGGCAAAGGTGTACATGACTTTGTCATCGTTCAACGCTAACAGACCGGTAGGCTCTGGCGTGTCGAGAAGGATCGCAATCGCGTCGAGAATACGGTCACGTAAGCGCGAACCCGGTTGCTTAATTTCATCATGAGCCTCAACAAATAGCGGTTCAAAGCGATTAAATAGTTTGACTAAGGCGTCGGTATCGAGATTATAAAACCACAAGGCTAAGTCATCGAAACGCGCATACGTGCGTTCGTCGATATACAGCTGATGGTCAATTTCTTGCACGACAAAACGCGACTCAGGGCCGCGGACGACCATGGCCTCCCGCACGATTTCACCGTTAGCCATACTTTCTGCCAACACGACCAGTTTACGTAAAACGTTCTCGCTCTCGACCATATCGACAGTCAAACCGGCTGCTGTGGCTTCGTCAACAAGTACCGGGCTAGCTTCATCTAAATTTGGCAGCGGCGGCTCAGGCTCAACCTCAGGAACTGGATCTAACTCTTCTTGTGGCGTTGGCACAACTTCAGACTCGGGCTCAACCACGACTTCAGGCTCCGGCTCTGGAAGTGGCTCGGGTTCAGGCTCGGCAATAACTGGCTGCTCAATCGGTGTCGGCGGGGTTGCGACCGGATCAGGCTCGCCGCCACGGGTAAACCACAAAATGGCGAGAATGACGACCAATATAGCCACCAAACCAACCACGACCTTCCCTGACAGTGCCGGTTTTGTTTCTGTTTCGGACGTTTGCTGTTCTGACATGGTCGCTCCTTACCTTACGCTATTGTTCAGGACGACAAAAAACCAATTCTTTGTCGGTCGACAACGAGGGATTAAATTCATAACCTGCTGTATTAAAAGACTGCAACTCTTCGACAGAGTTCGGTTGTTGTTCAAGAATAAAACGTGCCATCATGCCACGCGCTTTTTTGGCGTAAAAGCTAATAATCTTCAACTGACCGTTCTTTGTGTCTTTAAACACTGGTGTAACGACCGGCACATTTAATTTCGCTGTCTTTACCGCTTTAAAATACTCGTTCGATGCAAGGTTAATCAATACCTTACTGTCAGATTCTGCGATAGCCTGATTTAATTTCTCGCTAATTTGATCGCCCCAATAAGTGTATAGGTCGCCGCCGTGCGGATTTTTAAGTTTAGTACCCATTTCCAACCGATAGGGCTGCATCAAATCAAGTGGTTTCAACACCCCATAAAGTCCAGACAATATGCGCATATGCTGCTGTCCATACGCCCATGTTTCTTCGTTCAGCGATGGCGCATCAAGTCCTGCATACACGTCACCATTGAATGCAAACACCGCTGCTTTAGCATTCTTCGTCGTAAAGGGTCGTTGCCATTCACTAAAACGAGCCGCATTTAAGCCGGCGAGTTTATCGCTAATTTTCATCAGCGACGCCAGCGCTTGCGGGCTTAACTCTTTACAAATATCGACCAGTTCGGCTGCCTGATCAAGCATCTCGGGTTGGGTATAGGTGTTGATCGGTGCAGGTGTTTCGTAATCTAAATTCTTGGCTGGAGAGACAACAAATAACATCTTCGATTCACCTCTTTTCTGACAGTCAACACAGGAGTTAACTTCGTATTTTTGAACAAATTGAATGAGCTACAGCTTACCACAGGCATAAAAAAAAGGGGATTGCCGCAGCAGTCCCCTATTCTTTACGCCTTTGTTGACGATGACGATCAGAGATAACTCTCGTGATCTTCACCTTCTTTTTCAACTTCCGGCGGCATCAAGTCTTCGCGACTAATACCCATAGCCAACACTAAGGTGCTGCGGGTGAAGACAGACGAGTAAGTACCAACAACTACACCGACCGCTAGTGCCACGGAGAAACCGAAGATCATTTGACCACCAAACAGCATGAGAACGATCAATACGACTAATGTGGTTAATGAGGTCACTAACGTTCGACTCAAGGTCTGGCTGAGCGAGATATTAATGACTGAAGTCGGATCTTCCTTCCGCAGCTTCCGGAAGTTTTCACGAATCCGGTCGGCTACAACGATACTATCGTTAAGGGAGTAACCTATGACCGCGAGCAATGCGGCCAAAATCGTTAAGTCGACCTGCATTTGCGTGACTGAGAAGAGCCCCAGAATAATAATCACGTCCTGACCAAGACCGGCGACGGCCGACAAGGCTAGTCGCCATTCGAAGCGGAACGACACGTAAATCAAAATACAGATTAACGCCACGAGCAATGCTAGACCGCCTGCTTCGGCAAGCTCTTCACCGACCTGCGGCCCGACGAACTCAACCCGACGAATTTGAATGTCGTCTTCGATGTTCGCTTGCAGCATACTCAACAATTCATTGCCGATGGCGTCCGAGTCGCCTTCGCCACGCGGTGGGACACGCACCAGCACATCCCGCGGTGTGCCGTAGTTTTGTACAATTGCGTCGCCAAAATCATTGTCTTCAAGAACTGTACGTAACTCGCTTAAATTAGCGGGTTGCGTGAAGCCCACTTCCACGAGCGTACCGCCCGTGAAATCAAGACCCCAGTTCAACTTGTTTACTGACAATGAAATCAATGAAGCAACAATAAGAATCACACTCAGAGCTGTTGTCCACTTATTAATGGACATAAAGTCTACGGGGCGATTCTCATCCACTTTTGTGATTTGAAAAAACATAATACTTGCCCCTTAGATTGACAGCTCTTGAAGACGCTTATTGCGACCCCAAGTCAGGTTAATCACAGCACGTGTGCCAGCAATGGCGGTAAACATCGATGTGATAATACCGATTGCTAGTGTAACTGCGAAGCCCTTGATTGAGCCGGTACCCACAGCAAAAAGAATCAGTGCTGTGATGAGTGTCGTGATATTCGCATCGGCAATGGTTGAGAACGCATTTTCGTAGCCCCGAGCAATGGCTTGCTGCGGACTTCGTCCTTCAACCAGCTCCTCACGGATCCGCTCAAAGATAATTACGTTCGCATCGACTGCCATACCAACGGTCAGAACGATACCCGCAATACCGGGCATGGTTAAGGTCGCACCAGGAATCATCGACATCACACCGATAATCATCACTAAGTTGGTCATCAGTGCCAAGTTAGCCACTAAACCGAACTTGCGGTAATAGATGCCCATAAACAGCAGAACCAAGATGAATGCACCAATAATCGCTTTCATACCTGCTTCGACGTTTTCTGCACCAAGGCTCGGCCCGACCGTACGTTCTTCGACGATCTGGATTGGAGCGATCAGCGCACCAGCACGGAGCAATAGCGCAAGGTTTTGTGCATCTTGTACAGAGCCGACTCCAGTAATCCGGAAATTACTGCCAAGCACCGCTTGAATCGTTGCGACACTGACGACTTCTTCCACGCGGTCAAAGGCAATACGGCCTTCGTCGGTCGTTTCGCCAGTGGCTAAGAATTCAATGAACACGGTCGCCATTGGCTTACCAATATTGCCACGGGTCGCTTGAGTCATCATTCGACCACCAGCAGAATCCAAGGAAATATTGACTTGTGGACGATTACTCTCGTCGTAGCCAACGCTCGCGTTAACAATATGGTCACCAGTAAGAATCACGCGGTTCTCAAGCAGAACTTGACCGCCACCACGTTGATCGAACAAACGGCTACCAAACGGCACACGGCCAGCAATCGCGTCTTGCAGGTCATTGTCGGTATCGACAAAGCGGAACTCTAGTGTTGCGGTCGCGCCTAATATCTCTTTCGCGCGCGCTGTATCTTGAACACCCGGAAGCTCAACCACGATACGGTCAGCGCCCTGACGCTGAATCAAGGGTTCAGCAACGCCGAGTTCATCGACTCGATTCCGCAAAATGGTAATATTTTGGTCGATCGCATTGCTGCGCGTTTCTTGCAGGAATTGATCCGTCATCGCCAAGGTGATGGTACGGCTCCCGGCATCAGTGCGGAAATCATAGCCTTCATATTGGTTACGCAACACCGCGCTCGCGCTTTGGAAGTCTTCCTGATTGCGCATGGTCACGATAATCGAATTACCAGAAGCTTCCACGCGTTGATAACGCAGACGCTCGTCACGCAAGCGATCTTGCACGGTCGTGACCATTTGCTCGCGAATCTTGGTGAGCGCTTCTTCCATGTCCACTTCCATCAGAAAGTGAACACCGCCACGCAAATCGAGACCGAGCTTTAATGGCTCGCCACCAATTGCGGCCAGCCAGTCCGGTGTCGCCGGCGCCAAGTTCAGCGCCACAATATATTGTGAACCGAGCTCTTGAACCAAAATCTCGCGTGCATTGAGCTGATCTTCATCAGATTCAACGCGCACCAGCAATTGACCATTTTCAAAGGTTAAACCGCGTATTGGAATACCCGCTCGATCTAACGTTCGTTCTACCTGTGTCACTGTATCGACAGTAACTTCACCGCCACGCGTTCCAGAAATTTGCACCGCGTAGTCTTCGCCGAATAAATTCGGCAACGCATAAAGCGTGCCGAACAATACAACGAACAGAATTAACAGGTTTTTCCATAACGGATATCTGTTTAACACAATTCCGTCCTTCCCCTAGTTACTGATTAAAGGGTTTTAATCGAGCCCTTTGGTAATACGGCTGCTACCGCTGCTTTCTGTACAGTGATTTCGACACCTTCGGTCAAACCAATCACCATAAAGTCGTTATCGTCTTGAACTTTTGCAATTTTGCCAACGAGGCCGCCTTGCATGAGCACTTCATCACCTTTCGTCAGTGAACCAACCAAAGTTTTATGCTCTTTGACACGCTTCGCTTGTGGGCGATAAATCAAGAAGTAAAAAATCAAACCAAATAAAACCAGCATGATGATTAACGATGCGGTACCACCCTCTTGGCCACCTTGTTGGGCATAGGCATTGGCGATTAAAAAGTCCATAACTCTTCCTCAATTAACTTAAATTATTCATCTGTGATCATTCTAAGATCATGAGACTTAACAGGAAGTTCGTAAGACAAGGTTGTCGAACGTGCCATCGAAGCTGTTAAATCGCATATAAAGCGCTGTATTGTAACTGAACACTTGCCAGAGCGAAACGTTTGCTGCGCGTTAGCTTGATATGTGGACAAACTTGAGAATTACAAGCGTTGCTTCTGTTTTCCGTGGAAACGTGGCAAATTAATCCCTGCTATCATGCTTTAAAAGCAGTTTTCGAGCGAGAAAAACAAGCTCATTTGCGGGGAAACTAGGTTTAATGGATACATGGTTTTATATTGCTGATTTGGCTGGTGTCGCGGTTTTTGCTATTGCTGGAACACTATTAGCTTTCCGTAAACAAATGGACGGCTTTGGTGTTATCGTCTTGGCTTCAGTCACGGCCATCGGCGGTGGTACCACACGTGACTTAATTCTCGATGTCCCGGTATTCTGGCTGCATGACCCGACCTATTTTGCGGTGATTGCCATTGCTGCGTTTTCCACCATTATCTGGCTGCGCTACAAAGCCTACATTCCATTAAATCGTTTATTAATCGCAGATGCTTTGGGGATCGCTTTTTTCACCGTATTGGGCACGGAAAAGGCGTTAAATGCAGGCGTCAGCCCCATTGTTGCCATTATTTTAGGCACGATGACAGCCGTCTTTGGTGGCATGCTACGGGATGTGCTTGCGCGCGATATTCCGATGGTACTGAAAAGTGAGTTGTATGCAACGACCTGTATCGCCGGCTCGCTGATCTACGTGCTTTTCAACAGTTATAGCCAGACCCTAGCGATGCTGGCAGCAATGACAGTCACGCTTATTTTCCGCTTTGGTGCGATTCGTTACGGCTGGTCTTTGACCGTGTTTAAAGAACACAAATAGGTGGTTTCTGCGGTTATTTCTTGTTACTGAGATGACGAACAAGATGACCCACTTCACGGCCAATGATTGTGCTTTTCCATGAAGTGGGCATAGGTCAATAGAGCTTGGCGACTAGCCACCAAGCCGTCGGCGTAAACGGTCCCGCAGTTGATCGCCGATATTTAAATCATCGGGATTGACGGACAGCAACTCACCTAAAACATCGTCGAAGTTTTTACCTTGCTCTAAACTTCCCACGAGACTTTGTAATCGCGGATCGAGGTTTTCCGTGGCGACACTGACTCGCTGCTGCAAATCTTGACGCAAGCGCGCGATTTGCTCATCGGCCTCTGCAGTTAGCCGTGCGGTCATCAGCCGCTGTAACTGCGCATCAAGGTCGGATCGCAAGGAAAGCCCAGGGGCTTGCATCGGGCCGGAGACACTCAGGTTCATGTCGAAGGCGTTAATTTGACCGACGACATCACTAAGAATTTGCGCCCAACGTGCGTCACCCGTGAGTTCAAGTGCGACATCTTGCATGGCGATCACACCACCCCCACTCAACTGACCGGATTCAACACCAATTTGTCCTTCAGAATTCAACATGGCTCCGAGCAAACGAGCGACCACATCATTTTGCGCGAACAGCTGCTGCTCAAGTAGGTTCACACCGCGAATTCGCCACGCTTGCTGCCCCATAAAACCGCGCAAATCGCTGAGCGCAAATTCACCGTTCAAGGACAGCTCTTGCCAATACGAGGATTCGGACGCGGCCACAGCAAACGTCGATGGATTACCACCAATCCGATCATGCTGCCAAGTGATATTCGCCCAATCCATACTTAAGTGCGTATCCGGTAAACGGATATCCGTTACGGCACGTTCAATCAAAAAGACAGGGCGCTGGGCGCGGTCAAAGTCGATAAATCGCCCTTCCCAACGACTCGGTTTCACCTCTTCGTCGTCGGAACGTTGCAACATGGGACCAATGAAATCGAACGCCATCAATAAATAATGACTCCATTGCTCTACTTTTGGACCAAATAAAACACCGCTCAGCTGACTCATGCTGTCATTATCGAAACGTAGAAGGCTACGCACCCGCTCAATATCTTGGCCCGGTGCTGCACGCACGGCCTCAAGATCAGCACGCAAAACATTAACCGCCTCTTCACTGGTCGCCACAAAAGCGCGGACGGCTTCTCGATCTTGGCGCATATCGCGCTGCAACGTTCGCAGTTCTTCCCGCAGTCTGAGCAACTCTTCAGGATTTCGTGGCCGTGCTTCAGTAATGGCTTCGACACGTTGCCGATACGCTTCAATTTTTTCCCTCTCGGGCAAGTTTTCCTGCGCTTCCTCGACATTCGCACGTTGTGTTTCATAGTTCGACTGTGCTTGCTCGATAACACCTGGGGTGCGAACTTCGCTGCGCTCTAACACGCCTTCAACCGTCGGGATTTCGATTTCAAGATCGGCCAGGGTTTGGCGCCAATCGAACGGCTCACTTTCTCGTTGATAGTCGGCTCGGACGCGCCCAGGACTGCGACGTTCTTCGCCCATAGCGATACCAGAGACTTCTAGATCAGTAATGTGCACACGACCGATCACCGCGTCCCAAAAATACAGTTCCGCTCGTGCACGGCTCGCTTGCATGCGATTGAATTCAGGGGCTTCGGGATCCGTGAACTGGATCTCCTCCATATTCACACTGAATGGCGACCACTGAATTTGCACACTGGCAATGTTCACTTCGGCACCGTTGGCACGTGTTAAACCATACTCAAGCCCACTTTTCACCAACGGACCAGCGAAGGTGCGAACGATCAAAGCAAGACCACCCACAATGACAACAAAGGCAATCAGCCCAGGCCAACGAATCACTTTATTCATAGTGAACCTCCGCGTAAGCCACTGACTTTCTGATACATAGCAAAGAACTTGGTGCCTTTAATCACTTGCACGAAACGTAAACGATCAAACCACGCCTTCACGCGACTGCGATAGGTCACAATCAATTTGTAAGCAACCGGTGCCCAGATCGGGGTCACGAGCAAACAGAAAACCAAACTGCCAAGCGTGATGGTGTGGTTATATTGAAACAGGCGGGCCAGCGGGTTCTCATACATGGCTACCCACATCGGTTCCAGCGCAGATGCCATGAGCAGACTCTCGCCGATTAGGTCAAACACAGGGTCGAGTAAGTAGGCCAATCCGGAGAAAAATAGCCAAGCAAGAATAAACCCGCTGAGGTTAATCCGCAGCGATAATGCTAAAAACAAAATAATGAGATTATGTAGGCTCAATAAGGGCGTTAAGCCCATGTACATACCCAATACGAAAGCCCATGCTAATGCCCATGGACTGGTTTCAGCGTTCAGCGCTTTGAACAAGCGCGCCAACATCGACAACATGATTCACCCCTTGTGAATACTATTCGTTGAAATCTTACTTATAGCTTAGCACCGAGTTGCTTGGCGTGCTCCAAGGTTTGCGCACTCTTTGCTGAATCCCCTGCTTGCCAATTCACTAGATTTTGTTTGAGTATCTCGGTCAGTGCATCTAAGTGTTGCGGGTCTGAATTCAAGCACGGAATATATTCGAAACGCTCACCACCCGCTTCCATGAAATACTCGTGATTTTCTTCGGCAATTTCTTCTATTGTCTCTAGACAATCCGATGAAAAACCAGGGCAAACCACTTGAATCGCTTTAATTCCCTCTCCGGGTAGCGCTTTCATCGTTTCGTCCGTGTAAGGTTGTAGCCACTCTTCTCGGCCAAAACGAGACTGGAACGTGGTTTTGTACTGATGCGGCTCGAGCTCGAGCGCTTCAGCGACTAAACGTGTGGTTTTATAACATTCGCAGTGGTACGGGTCGCCCTTGGTCAAATAACGTTTCGGTACGCCATGATAAGAAAAAACCAAAAGGTCGGCTCGGCCATGTGCCGCCCAATGCGCTTTGATTTTATCCGCTACCGCTTGAATGTAACCGGGGTCGTCATGGTAATGCGAAATAAAACGAAAATCAGGTAACCAACGACGCTTGGTGAAATCGTGGGCGATCGCGTCAAATGTCGATGCTGAGGTCGAGCCTGAATACTGCGGGTACAGCGGTAACACAACTAACTTGCGGACGCCTTGCTGCATTAACGTTTCAATGCCACTGGAAATTGAAGGATTGCCATAGCGCATACCAAACTCAACCACGACATCATCGCCATATTCCGCTTTTAAACGCTCGCGAATGCCATCGGTTTGCGCTTGCGTATGAAACAACAGAGGTGAACCCTGTTCAGTCCATACGGTTTTGTACGCAGCGGCTGAGCGTGCTGGACGAATGCGCAGAATGACACCGTGCAGAATCACTTTCCATAACAGCTTTGGAACTTCAACGACACGTGGATCGGAGAGGAATTCAGCGAGATATCGACGCAGTGCAGCGGGCGTTGGTGCATCGGGCGTACCGAGGTTAGTCAGCAACACGCCTACTTTACCTACTTGATCATGTCGAAAGGTTGGCGAACCTTGATATTTCATACTATAGATCCCTTGTGAAATTGCTTGATTATTCGTCAGTTTTCAGCGATAACGTGCGCGACACGTGTGTCACATATTTTCTTTGTTACAAGGCCTATCATGCATAATGCACCTTTGATCATTCTTGATGATCTTGCCGACTGGCAACCATACCATCCGTCACAATCCATTATTTCTGCTGCCGACTATATTCTGCAAGCAAGCAAGCACCGTGGCCCAATTATTAACTTGTGCGATGACTTGAGCTACCTCTCAACCGGCTACTATGTCAGTTTATTGGCCGAAGCACGGGGGCAGCGTGCGTTGCCTTCAGTCTCGGCAATTAATGATTTAGCTAATTTATCGCATTATCAGTTGTTTCTAAATGATAATACGCGATTATTGAATCGCTTTGTTGCGCAGCATCAACCGGATCAGACCAACAAGGTCAAGTTGCTTATTTGTTTCGGTCGGACCGCTTATGTCGAGTTAGAAGACCTTGCTCGACGTATGTTTGAGGCCTACCCGTGCCCGATTTTAGAAGTCGAGTTCCGCTTTGAAGGCCGATGGCATTTGCATGCAATACGTAATCGTGCTCTTTCGGATCTAAATGACAATGAGCAAACCCTCTTTGGTGAGTCGTTGGAGTACTTTTCTAAGCGTGTCTGGCGCAAAGCTCGCAGCCGCAAAGAATATCGCTTTGATTTGGCTATTCTGCATGATCCCGACGAAAAAATACCGACCAGTGACAAAAAGGCACTGCAGAAATTTATTCGTGCTGCGCGCGAGAATGACATCGACGCTGAGTTAATCACCAAAGCCGATTTTAACCGCTTGCTCGAGTTTGATGCCTTGTTCATTCGTGAAACTACGCGAATTAACCATTACACCTATCATTTCGCGAAAAAAGCGGAAGCGAATGGCATGGTGGTGATTGACCATCCGGAATCGATTCTACGGTGTGCAAATAAAGTATTTCTGAATGAAATGCTGGAGAAAAACAAAGTTCCACAGCCTCGTACTGAGCTTTTAGTCATGGGTGACGCCATCGACTATCGCGACATTGGTGAGCGCTTTGGCTACCCGGTTGTTCTCAAGATTCCTGATGGCTCTTTTTCTATCGGTGTCGAAAAGGCACGAGACGAAGTCGAATTCCGTAAAGTTGCCGGTGAGCTGTTCAAAATGTCGACCATTCTCTTGGTGCAAGAATTCTTGCCCACCGAGTTCGACTGGCGCATTGGCGTACTCAACAATCGGGTAATTTACGCCTGCAAATACTTTATGGCGCGCAACCACTGGCAAATCTACAACCATAGTAGCGAAACCAGTCGCGGCAAAAGTGGTTCATTTGCTTGCTTCGGTGTTCACCAAGTCCCCAAGGAAGTGATTAAAATTGCCATGCAAGCAACACGCTTGGTCGGTGACGGTCTGTATGGGGTCGATATTAAAGAGACCGCTAAAGGTCCGGTCATTATCGAGATTAATGATAACCCGTCCATCGATAGTGGTGTCGAAGACCTCTATCTCGGTGATGAACTTTATCGAATGATCATGGCCGATTTCCTCCGCCGGTTGGATGATTAATTCATTCGGGGTCGGAGCCGTAATACAAATCAATGAATGCTCGGAGCCTTAATTCACGCGCTGAATACCGCCATTTTCGTAGTGAATTGCGGCTCCGAGCCGAAATGCAAGGACTGATATTGTGGGTGTACGCGTTGAACGGGCGCAGTTATCTGATTTACAAGCCATTTTCGAGCTAGAGCAGCGCTGTTTCAGTTATGACCAGATCGGTCGTCGGTCGTTTGCACATTTACTCAAGCAACGCAGTTCGTTGTTCTGGCGTGCAGAGCTTGACGGCCATTTAGTCGGCTATGCGATCGTTTTAACCCGCAAAAACAGTCGCAAGTGGCGACTGTATTCATTAGCAACGGCGCCTGAAGCACGCGGCAAAGGCGTGGCTCGTGCTCTTGTTGCGGCGTGGCTCGAAGAAGCCCAACGCCAAGCGATCCAAATCCTCAGTTTAGAAGTAAAATGTGACAATGCGGCAGCCATTCAACTATACCGAAATGTGGGCTTTGAGGTTGTCGACCTACTTGCGAGCTACTACTCTGACGGTAGCGATGGCTATCGAATGCAACTGACGCTGAGCCCAGCGTCGTAGGTTGTTCACTTATTCTCATCACGGAGTACCGATGAAAAACTTCAGTTTCTACAACCCAACGAAAATTATTTTTGGTGCTGAGCAAATTGCCGCAATCAGTCAAGAAGTCCCAGCAAATGCCCGAGTGATGTTGGCTTACGGCGGTGGCAGCATTAAAAAGAATGGTGTTTATGACCAGATTATCGCTGCGATAGGCGACCGCCTTGTTAGCGAATTCTCTGGCATTGAAGCCAACCCTGAATTCGAAACATTAGTGCGCGCCGCGCAACAAGTGAATGCCGACAACGTCGACTTCATTCTGGCTGCTGGCGGTGGCTCCGTCATTGATGGTGTGAAGTTCATTGCCGCTGCCGCTCATTACGACGGCGACCCATGGGAAATTATGACCAAAGGCGGCAAAGTCGTGAAGTCAGCGGTACCCTTCGGCGCCGTATTGACCTTGCCTGCGACCGGATCGGAAATGAATTCAGGTTCAGTGGTCACTCGCGCTGAATATAAAGCCAAATTACCGTTTGGCAGTCCGTTGGTTTACCCAGTATTTTCTGTCCTTGATCCAACGACGACCTACACCTTGCCAGTTCGCCAAGTCATCAATGGTGTGATTGACCCGTTTGTGCACGTCATGGAGCAATACCTGACCTATCCGGTTGGTGCGCACCTGCAAGATCGCTTAGCCGAAGCCATTTTACAAACACTCATTGATGTCGGTCCGCAAGCCTTAGCCGAGCCGGAGAACTATGAAGTACGCGCCAATGTCATGTGGTGCGCAACCATGGCTTTAAATGGCCTGATTGGCGTTGGCGTGCCGCAAGACTGGTCAACGCATATGATCGGCCACGAGCTTACGGCATTGTATGGTCTTGACCATGCGCAGACGCTCGCTGTGGTTTTACCTGCGAACTTGCGCGTGCGCAAAGCCGACAAACTAGCTAAGCTAGCTCAATACGCTGAGCGCGTTTGGGGAATTACCGAAGGTAGTGACGACGAAAAAGCCGAAGCGGCGATTGCTAAGACCGAGGAATTCTTCTTTAACTTAGGTGCGGGTACTCGCCTTGAGCACTACGACCTCGACAGCTCCGTCATTGACACGATTATTAAGCAACTTGAAAGTCACCGCATGGTCAAGTTGGGTGAAAACCAGGATGTAACGCCCGACGTTAGCCGAGCGATTTTAGAGCGAGCGCTATCGAACGATTAAGCGGCTAGGTTAGGGTTGGTTAGTTGACCTGCCAATCCCTGCGTTCAACTTTCAATGCCCGTGAGCGAGCAGCTCGATAACGCCCTTTTAACGCGTCTATCGGCTCTGGCTCCGGGTTTAAGTCTCTACTACGCAAGTACTCAGGGTTATAAAGCTTGGAGATACTGCGCTCACCAAGATCACAAGCAAAGGTGACAATCGTTTTCCCAGGCTCATGTTGCAGCGCCGCAAACAATGCGCCGGCAACATTCAAAGCCGAACTACTTCCAAGCACAATGCCGTCCTGTTCGCGTACATATGAGGCAATACTGACAAGGTCTTGATCCGGCAAGTTGAGTGCATAGTCGATTTTGGCATGGCGGAAGTTTTCAACTAAACGCATGATGCCAATTCCCTCGGTCATCGAGCCACCTGTGGCCCGATACTCACCACTACGCAAGAACTCGTAAACGCCGGAGCCGTCGGGGTCAATCATCCATACTTCAAGCTCTGGTTTTTGTTCTTTCAAAAATTTTGAATTGCCCGCTAAAGTCCCGCCTGTACCGGCAACTGAAACTAAGATATCGATTGCGCCATCGGTTTGTTGCCAAATTTCTGGCCCCGTTTGCAGGTAGTGCGCTCGCATATTGCTGGTATTTTCAAACTGGTTCGCCCACCAATAACTCGGGTTTTCCTCGGCAAGGCGGCGGGCGGTGTGGTAGAAGTGGTTTTCGTCGCGAAAAGGTACGGGTGGCACCGTCATTAAACGTCCACCGTGCAGTTCGATCATGCGCGTTTTTTCTGGTGTTTGGTCATTGGGCATTACCACTAACAAATCAAAGCCGAGGGATTTCGCCACCACCGCTAAGCCAATCCCTGTGTTCCCCGCGGTGCCTTCAACGATAGTCATACCTGGCTTTAATTCACCGCGTTCCATCGCATCTTGAACAAGTTGCAGCGCTGCTCTGTCTTTAATCGAGCCGCCTGGGTTTTGAAATTCACACTTCAGATAAATATTCGAACCCGACAACTTTGATAACGACGGAATTAATAATAAATCGGTATTACCGATCAGTTCTGCTTGCGAACGGGCACGCCTTAATCCAACCATAACCACCTCATTCATTCCCTACTACGGACTTGCTCCACAGCTCAATATGCATGGAGGCTACTATAGCAAAGGCATGCGAACAAATGCAGTGATAGTAAGCTTTGGCTTCAGAATATTTCTGCATAATTAATAATCAACAAAAGGCGTGGCGACTTCAAAATCTGCGGTGTATACTTGTTCCTGCTTGTAAGCAGCTCGTTTTGAACGCTGGAACGATATCTTCTTGGAAGTCCTCGTCTATAGCCTCTCAATCTAGCTGTCGAACAGCATTAAGTTCGCTGGCTTATGGTCAGCAGTTTCATTTTAAAGAAAGTTAGGAAAGGCTATGTCTGATATCGTTACTGGTACCGTTAAGTGGTTCAACGAATCGAAAGGTTTTGGTTTTCTTGAGCGCGCCGGCGGTCCAGATGTGTTTGTTCACTTCAGCGCCATTCAAGGTGACGGCTTCCGCACCCTGACTGAAGGCCAGAAAGTTCAGTTCACGATCACGCAAGGCCAGAAAGGCCCACAAGCTGAGAACGTAACTGTTGTTTAGTCATGTCATTGTTTGACATGACCGTTTTGACATCCGTCAGTCAACAACGTTTACAGACAAACAATTCAAATAATGGTCGGCGTTCAGCCGACCATTATTTTATGCGGTGTTACCGCGCTTGCTAGTTAAAAAAGCCACCAAGCGTTCAGCGACGCCATTAACAATCAGGTAGAAGGCAGGAACGACGAAAAGAGTCAGCAGCATCGCACTGAGCAGGCCGCCGACCACGGTCAACGCCAGTGGGTGCATAATTTCTGCACCTTCACCAATGCCGAGCGCCAACGGCAACATACCGAGCACGGTGGTTAGCGTCGTCATTAAAATAGGTCGCAAGCGTACACTCGCGGCTTGCAGCACCGCCTCATGCATCGACAGTTGCTCGTCACGACGGCCTTTCTCAATATATTCCACCAGTAAAATGGCGTTATTGACGACAATCCCAATCAACAAGACCACGCCGATGAGTACTGGCGCTGACAAGGCTGTGCTCGTCAGTTTTAAGATACTGACAACACCAACCAGCGCCAGCGGTGCTGCGGTCAAAATTACCAAAGGATTGGTTAATCGTTCATATTGCACCGCCATGACCACGAACACTAGGAACAGTGCCAAAAAGACCACCGTTCGCAATTCGCGATTGGTTTCTTGGATGGTTTCCCATTGACCGGCATAAATCAAACTGAACGACTCCGGCAATTCGAAACCTTCCATGCGGGCGTCGACTTCTGCCATGATACTGGCCACGTCATTGACTGCCGTATTGATATCACCATTAATTCGAACAACTCGATTTTGATTTTCACGTTCAATATGGGCTGGCCCCTCACCGAGCTGAAAACTCGCGACATCACGCAGCAATACCGGCGCACCTTGCACGCGATCAAGTAGCAAATTACCTAAGACTTCTTCGTCATTGACCTGATCGCGCGGTAAACGCACGCGCACATCGTATTCATATTGACCATCTCGGAAGTACGACGGTACGGCACCGTCAACAGCAAATCGCACCGCACGACCAATTTCAGAAACCCGCAAGCCTAAATCTGCCGCGCGCTCGCGATCGACGATAATCCGCATTAATGGGCTTTGATCTTCACGTCCCACTTCAACCCCTTCGAGCCCGGGAATACCTTGCAGCAGCGCTGCTATTTCGCGTGCGGTTTCGCGTAAATCACGCAATTCATCACCGACCACACTAATTGAGAAGTCCGCGCCACCTGGGCTAAATTGCAATCCGCGAATGGATGGCGGCCGCACACTGATACGGGCGCCTGGCAAGTCTAAAGCGTCGAGCCGCTGCTGCGCTTCGGCAACCCACTGACCTGCGGTCATGTCCGGTCGTTCGCGCGAGGGCGTGAGTTGAACTCGAATATTACTGGTACCAGGCCGTTCGTTAATAATACCGCCACCTAAATGACCACCAACCAAGGCGAACATGGTTTCAACATGCGGCATATCCATAATGACTGCTTCAATTTGGCGCGCCGCCTCGTCAGTTTCCAGCGGCGGCGTACCGCTCGGTAGCACCAGACGCACACTCACGCCACCGTCATCAACTTGCGGTAAAAACTCGTTCCCTAAGTCGCTGCCAACATTCACAATCACAACCACACCGGCAATAGCGGCAGCGACCACCATGTAGCGCCATCGCAACAGCTTCGCTAATGCTTTGACATAAATGGTTTGCAACCAGCCAATAAAACGCGCAAACCCACGAACGAGCCAACTGTTTTCAAAACCACTTTGCCAACTAATTTTGGCAAGCAAGGCCGCTAATGCCGGAATAAGTGTCAGTGCTGCGGCCAAGGTCGCTAATATCGCGAAAGAAATGGTTAGAATTAATTCTCGGAAAATCATCGAAGCATAACCGGTGATCAACAGAAACGGCAAAACCGCTGCTAAGTTGGTTAAGGTACCCGCTGTGATTGCCGAAGACACTTCAGCCGCGCCTTGTTCAGCGCTTTCATCAATGCTCTGAGATTCATCCTTTTGATGGCGAAAAATGTTTTCTAACATGACGATGGCGTTATCGAGCAACAACCCAACCCCAAGCGCAAGACCGCCTAAACTGATGACATTGAGAGTGAGGCCGCTAGCCCCCATGAGTGCAAAGGTTGCAAGGACCGCAACAGGAATGGATAAACCGACCACAAAGCTTTTGCGCAAGGAGCCCAAAAACAGCATAACCATGAGCATCGCTAATACACCACCTAAAACGGCTGCAGTGCCGACACTACTAATAGCTCCGCGAATAAAATAAACCGGATCGTCAATCGGTTGAAAACGAATATCAGCAGGTAAAAAGCCGCTTCGGTCCAATTGTAGCATAAGGCTTTGCACGGCTTCGACGACATCCACCGTATTCGCTTCCGGTAACTTGGTCAGCGAAACCTGCACCGCTGGAGTACCGTTTAAACGGGAAAATAGACGCTGCTCACGAAAGCCGTCACGGACCTCAGCAACTTCACTGAGGCGAATACGTTGATCAGAACCGGGAATTTGTAACAGAAGATTAGCGACATCCTCTTCTGAAGTCAGCATGCCATCGGTTTTTGCCATCACATCAAAACTTGCAGAGGTCATCCAACCTGCCGCTACATCGATATTTTCCATCGCTAACAAGTCGACAATATCCTGCATGCGCAAGCCGAAAGCGCGAAGGCGCTGCTGATCGACAATGACTTCCATTTCGCGTTGTAACCCGCCGGCAACTTCAACACCTGCAACACCATGAATTGACACCAGTTGTGGCGTAAGTTGATTGACGACCCAATCACGCACCGCGACTTCACTGCGCACCGTTGAACTGAAGCCTGCTTGCCAGACTGGGTCTTGTGACGGATCTCGTTTATACAGGCGCGGAGGTTCGGCATCAGGCGGCAATTGTGTCCGTGCTAACTCAAGCAGTCTTCCGGCATCCTGAAGGGCAAGGTCGAGGTTGGTACCGAGCTCGAAATGCAAATTTACATTGGTTCTTCCTTCCGAGGCCCGACTATCAATGAGCACCAGATTCTCGACGGCGGCGAGATTCCTTTCGAGCACGCGCGTCACTTGCTCTTCCATCACCTCAGGCGCAACGCCTGGATGATTCACAGTGACTGTAATTTGCGGGTATTCAATATGCGGCAGGAGGTCAACCGGCAGGCGTTGCACGAAGAACAAACCGAGGACGAGAATAACGGCTGTCAGTGACAGCGTCCCGATGGGACGACGGATGGCTTGACTGCTGAGCCCACGCATCCGCTAACCTCGCCAATTCACAATGCGCACGCGGGTGCCGTCGCGCATATCAATCGGATTGGTTGCTAAGACAACGGCACCAGCGTCAATGCCATCGACCACTTCAGTCCATTGGCCGCGAGTAATCCCGGTTTGAATGATCACGCGCGTCAAACGGTCATCGATCACTTGATAAACATAGCGGTCGGTGCCGTCCTCACCAATCGCAGCAGCCGGTACCGCCAGCGAATCGGGACGCGAGTCCACAATCAAAGGTAAACGCGCTAGAAAACCTGGGCGAACACCGCGTTCGTAACTATCACTTGGCAGCAATACTTCGACATGAATTAAACGACTCTCTGCATCTGCTGCAGGGAAAATACGACGAATGCTGCCGGTGATTGTTTCATCGGGCAATGCGTCAAGCCGCACTGGCACTTCCTGCCCCACGGTCAAATGCCGCACATCGCGTTCGGAAACGCCCGGTAAGATCACTAACTCGTCCATTTTCGCGAGCACAAATAATGGCTCCCGTGGCTCAACCGCTTCGCCTTCCTGAATATAGCGCGCAGTGATCACGCCGTCTGTGGGCGCAGTAATGACGCCAAAAGACAGACGTGTTTGCCACAAATCCCGTTCTGCGGTGGCAGCCGCATAGCTAGCTTCCGCTCGCTCCAGTTCCGCCCGCGCTATCGTTTGGGTATCGCTGAGCTGACGAATACGCTCAAGTTCTAACCGCGCTTCTTGCGCTCGGGCTTGCGCACGATTCAATTCCGCTTGTTGCTCGGCGACATCGAACTCAGCCAGACGTTGGCCTTGCGTGACATAGTCTGATTCTTCAACGGCAATCGAATTCACCATCCCTTGCGCCCGGCTATTGAGATTGACAACAACACGCGGTTGCACCGTCGCCGACAAATTTAATTGTCGCGACAGATCTCGTGGCACAACTTCGTAAGCTGCTATCGGCGTTCTTGGTTGTTCACCTGCAGAGCTATTTTGCTCAGTTTGCTCGGAGCAAGCAGTCAGCAAGAGCAAGGTTGCTGCCGCGCTAAGCAAAGCAATAAACAAAGTCAGTCGCCGAAATTTTTGCGGTTCACCTTTTAGTGTGGTCATAAACTTATTACACCGGTTTGCAGAAAATTGTTCAATTCTTTTAGGCCTGTGTACCTTGTAACACGATGAGTTGTGTATTTGCGGTGACATTCACCTGCTCGTTTAACGGTGGATTCATCACAGTTCGGCCATCGGGTTGTTGATAGCCAAGTAACACAGCCTGCTGAGCGAGTGCATGTTCGCGCAGTTCCGCAATGGTCACCGAGCGCTGTAACGCGGGTGGTGCGTAGCGAATGCCCATACGCGCACCTTCGGAACTCAGAAGCTGCTCATACACCGTATGTAGTTGCGGATAAACCGCGACTTGAGCAAGCACGTGCGAAACCACCACGGAACTGACTAACACTTCGTTATGGCTGTGGTCAACATAGGCTTCATTACTCGGGTCGTGCAGCTCGACCATGATGTGCGGACGAAGGTCTGGGTTCCCCTGCGCCAGCAAGTAATCGAGCACCATGAATGCGACAATACTGCGAGCGTCGGCTTCCTCGCCCGTGCCTAAACGGTCACTACTAAACAACATCACGGCATCATATTGATGGGGTTTCAATTCTTTTAGCACGGCTTCAAGGGTGTAGTCTGCTTCGCGCCAATTGATTTGTAACGGCATCTCGTCTTGACCATTTAACCCCCAACGCTGCTGTAATTTTCGCTGGCGCTCGTCAATACTCGACGTTGACACCGACGTTACCGCAAATTCAGTGCGTTGATCGGCAATGAACTGCTCAAGTAAAGCAGGCACACGGTTGTTCCAACCAAGCAACAACACTTTACTTTGGCGTGGACGTGGCGGCGTTAACAACAGCTGCGGGGTGGCTATCCGCTTATGCGTCGCTGAACCATTGCGATGTTGAATGTCGCGAACGCGACCAGCTAAGTATAGAATCTCATCGCCCGCTTTAAGCATAAAGTCTGCGGGCGGCGCTAAATAGGAGTGCTGCTCACCATTCACTTCGCGCAAGACACCACATGGTGTCACGTACAAAGCACTGGCATACACCTGTTGCCATTTTTTGCCGACAAAGTTAGCGGCAGTAACAGGAATAAATTGCGGCTGATCCGCATCGACCAACAATGCGTTCACGGCACCCGAAAGTCCCGGATACAAGGTACTACGCATCAAAATGCGTGCAATTAAGAGATCGGATGCCACCACTTCTAGCGGCCCACGGTAGGTGTGGCGAGCGATTGCGATTTTCTGTGCGTCCTGTAACTCAATAATCACCCGCGGCGGCAAGGTCGTCAGCTGCTGCGCTTGCAAAGATAACAAGACTTTGATGGCGTCCGCGTCGGCACTTAAGGTCTGCTCAGCGAAGTTCCCTCGTGATGGCACAATTATGGTTTGCGCTTCTTGCACCGCGACTCGTTGCAGATGGTCTGGATTGAGTAGTGACCCAGACCGTAAAACCACACGCCGACGCTGCTTGGTCGACCAAGGTTGAGCAAGAACCTCTTCACTTGGACCTTCGGTAATGTTATCGGCTAATACGGCGATGCGATTGACTAAAGTCGCGGGAACTTCTGGGTGAATCAATTCATTAACCACCGGAATTGAGCGCGACGTCCAACCGAGAATAACCGTGTGTTGGCGAAATGAAACCGGGGTCTGCCCTAGCTCAAATCGACGCATTTGGCGAAAGAGCCATTGGGTCATAATTGCCACTAAGGTACCCATAAACAACACATAGCCGGCGACGGTGAGAAGTGTGGAGATAATGCGTCGCGAGGTGCCCTCGTCGTCACCTAGGTAACCCGGATCGGTTAAACGTAAAAATGACCACCAGAGTTCCTCTGCAATTCCGGCGTCACTGCGCGCAAACACAAAGACTAAAAAGCCCCCAAACACCGCAACTGCAGCGACAACTCCCCAAGCCAAGAGTAGCTGCAACAGCGCACCGCCTCCGAGCATGCGCTCAAGCCAATACTTTAATCGCCCAACCGTACTTGAACGCAAACTCATACTGATTTCCTTATAATTTTTTTTCCTCGGTCAGTTTAGCAGGAAAATTAATCATTCAATTGCTAGTTTCTTAATTAATCTGGGGGCGCGCCAGATTTCAACTTGTGATTTCACTTCAGACTGCTAGTGTAAATAGGTATGCCACCAGAATAATAAACGATTGCCACAACAAGGAGTCTTTGCATGACCGCAAAAAGCAATTCGCGTTGGAAATCGATGCTGCTGATGCCGGTGTTCATTCCCGCTGTCGCTGTCATTACCCTGTTAGTGATTGGAACTCTGTCAAACCCTGAGTTAGCCGGTGAGTTCTTCTCGGCGACACTGGCTCGCATTACCGAAGATTTCGGTTGGTTCTACATGCTTGCAGTTGCCCTATTTTTAATGTTTATCGTCATCGTTGGTATTTCCAAGTGGGGACGAATCAAGCTGGGCCCTGATCACGCCGAGCCGGAATATAGTTTCTTGTCTTGGTTCGCCATGTTGTTTTCAGCCGGCTATGGTATCGCCCTGCTCTTTTTCGGTGTTTCCGAGCCGGTCTTGCATTATGCCAGCCCGCCTGAAGGCGCCGCGTTAACTGTCGACGCCGCAAAACAAGCGATGCAAATCTCCTATTTCCACTGGGGTTTCCATATTTGGGCTATCTATGGTCTGGTGGGCTTAGTTTTGGCCTATTTTTCGTTCCGCCACGGACTGCCGCTGTCCATGCGCTCAACGTTATATCCGATCATTGGCGAGAAAATTCATGGCCCAGCCGGCCATGCCGTCGACACCTTTGCAATTCTTGGCACCATGTTTGGTATTGCCACAACCTTGGGTCTTTCGGTCATTCAAATTAATGCTGGCTTAAATTACATTTGGCCGACCATTCCGGTGTCCACCATCGTCCAAGTCATTGTCATCTTTGTCATCACCTTGATGGCTATTGCCTCGGTTGTTGCGGGTTTGGATAAAGGGGTCAAACGCCTATCCATTGTGAATATGACCTTGGTCATGTTCCTATTGTTATTCGTGTTCTTTGCCGGACCTACCGTACATATTCTTGAGACTTTCTTGCAGAACACAGGTAGCTATCTCAATTACATTGTTGAGCGTACCTTTAATTTGCAGGCCTATAGCCGCAGTGACTGGATCGGCAACTGGACCTTGTTCATCTTTGGTTGGACAATTGCCTGGGCACCATTCGTTGGTCTCTTTATCGCCAAAATCAGTCGTGGCCGCACCATTCGCCAATTTGTCTTTGGCGTTATGTTAGTTCCAACTATCTTTACCTTTTTCTGGTTCTCGGTGTTTGGTGACACCGCGTTACACATGATCATGAACGAAGGTCTCGATACCCTGATTGCCGACGTGCAGGCGGACCAGGCTATTGCGCTGTTCAAGTTGTATGAGAATCTGCCATTGACCAGCATTCTCTCGTTTGTCACCGTCGTGCTGATCATGACATTCTTTGTCACCTCATCCGACTCAGGCTCGCTGGTTATCGACTCGTTAGCCTCCGGTGGTCGCATGGACACGCCTGCTTGGCAGCGGGTGTTCTGGGCAAGCTCAGAAGGGATTGTTGCTGCCGTGCTGTTACTTGCTGGCGGACTCACTGCCCTGCAAACTGCGGCAATTGCCAGTGCACTGCCGTTCGCCATTATTATGCTATTGGCGGCCGTTGGCATGTGGCGAGCGTTGGTTATCGAAGGTCACCAATTCGACAGTTTGAAGAGTGCTGCAAAAATTCACCGTCGTGGCGTTCATTCTGGTGCCAACTACTGGAAAAAACGCTTAGCGGGCCTGGTTGACTATCCGAGTAAAGCCAAAGTCGAAACCTTTATTCGCGAAACTTGTAAAGACTGTCTCGAAGAAGTACGAGCAGAGCTTGAGTCACAAAAATGGCAAGCAGAAGTATCACTCGAAGAGGATCCGACTCGAGTTGTTCTTCACGTCGACCGTGCTGACGCTGATTTCACCTACGAAATCCGCATTCGTGGCTATGCCCGCCCAGAGTTTGCAATGTTGCAGAAACGCACAGAAAGTGACGAATACTTCCGTGCTGAAGTCTTCCTCCGTCAGGGTGGTCAAGCGTACGATGTCTATGGTTTTGAAAAGGCTGATATCATTAACGATGTACTCAACCAATTCGAAAACTATTTGGCATTCCAGCACCACTCGCCAAGCTCATTACCTTGGGACGTGGCACAACATGACGACGACCTCAATCTTGACGAAGAGCCAGAGGTGAAGAGCTAGTTGCGGCTGATGCGCTGCGAACCTTGTGGCTGACGCGCTTAGCGTGTTAGCTGCTTGGTTGAGAGCCTAGCTGCTTGTTAGCTGCGGTTGGAAGCGAGGCTGCTCGTTCTCAGAGTATATGAGGCATGGATGCCGAATATAAGCCCCCAGGGATGGGTTTACGGCGTCTCTGAGAATGAGTAGGCCGATTTCGAACCAAGTAGCTTGTTAGCTGCGGTCGGAAGCGCGGCTGCTCGTTCTCAGAGTATATGAGGCATGGATGCCGAATATAAGCCCCCAGGGACGGGTTTACGGCGTCTCTGAGAATGAGTAGCCCGATTCCAAACCAAGCAGCTAACAGGCTAAGCGGCCCTGCAGCTCAGCCCAACATCAGCTTATGGCAGTAAACGATAATCGCCGAACGCTGGGTAGGTTTCAGAGAGATAGTCTTCCGTGGCTCGAAGTTCAGTTAAACGAGTGCAGAAATAGTCGCTGCGTGCTTCGATGTCTGCGCCCCAAGCTTCCATTTCGGTTTCAAGGTTCGCCGCCATGGTTTCCATCCGTTGTTCGAATTCGTCGATACCACGTTGACCACGAATTAACATGCGTCCCACCATCATTAACATCGAGCCTTTTGCGTTGGTGATCAAATCTTCCATCTCTTCTTCAATGGTGGCCCCGATCCGATCGCCAAACGCGTCCAATTGCGTCCCCTGCACCACAAACATGCCGTTGTCTTCGTAGGCAATCATGGCGAGATCATCACGTAATCGATCAGTCAGCTTATCCATCCGACGGACAATCCGATGACGCTTACCGAACATCTCACCAAAGGTCATGGTTAATGCATAGTTCGTCATCTCGAGCGCTTCATCCAACACTTCAACGATAAACTTCGTTTGTTCAGCAAGGCCATCTTTATAGGCCACAAAGTGGGCACGATCGGCATCCGCAACTGCAATCGCTTGTCCGTTCACATAAACCTGACCATCGGCGTGAATCCGAAACACTTCATTCGTTCCTTCACGCAAAGTTAATGCTTCAGGGCTGATATAAAGATCTTTATCGAGCGACATATTGCAGCCGTTGCCATGGTCAATGACCTGAAAGGCATTGGTTGTCGATTTGACCGCTGGCGCTTTCGGCTCCGCTGGAGGCTCGATCGCCATGGTTTGAAGTCCGCTTAACATTACTAGTGTTGTAATCATGATCGTTTCCTTATTCGCAGTAAATTGTTTTGAGATCTTTGCATGATTAATACAGAGCAAACTTCGTGCCCAAACTTATAAACTTATGAAATATATAAAAAAGCCGAAGCTTAAACGCTTCGGCTTTTATGGTGTATTTGGCTAAACCTTGGTGAATTTCTACATTTCGCAGGTTTTATAAGCCAATTTGCGCCTTACCTTGGTTAAACACAATATCAACTGGAATGTTCGCTGCAGACAAGCGATCAAGGTCAGCTTGAAGTTGAGCACCGACGCCCCCCTTATCACGGAATAATGCCGCCACACCTTCATAGTCACCGTCACCCTGCAAGCGCAAAATCAGCTCAGACAAACTGTTCATTGCCTCTCGCATATTGTCCATATCGACACTGTAATAGCCGTTTTCGTCATGAATAAACGCGCCTTTCTCGGCAAAATAGTTAAAGCGAATCATGTTGGCTTGCCCGTGCGCACTCGACGCACCGAAGCGTACGGAGCGGAAGATTCCAGCAAGGAAAGTTACATAATAGTCTTCTAGCTGTCCTTCGGTTAGCACGCCTGCTTCGAGTAACTGGGTAACCATGTATAAGCCAAGAATATCCGCTTTGCCTTCTTCTAACGGTGCTGCGTATTCACGCAAGGCTTGACGCACTGTGCTGCGGCCATCAATGGTATTCTTGATACCAAGTCCGTGAGCGACTTCATGGAACATGGTGTTTGCGAAAAACGCATCGAAGGTAATGTGATCACGCTGATCTGGATGAATCAGTTCGTCAGCAATCGGCAACAAGATTTCGTCGAACTTGGCCCGCATTGCGTTTTTCAGCTGCGAACGGCGAGTGCCTTTCGCCAGCTGAACTTCTTCGTCATTCGGCAAGTTCACGGCAATCGTTTTACTGCCTGCGTTGGAATGACCAGCGTAGTAGACAATGTCATAAGCGTTGAGCTGCGCTTCTGCACCCGGCTCTTCGGCTTTATACTCGTCAGCAACCGGTAGACCACGTTGCAACGCGGGTAGGTGCTCTGCATAAACCGCAAGACGCTCGCTCCACTCGAGGTCTTTGACTAATACGTACGCCTCAAACCCTGCCTTGTAACCGAACAAGCGATCTTCATAGGTTTCAATTGGACCAATGATCACATCAATCACACTGTCAGTGACATCCATCCAAGCATAGTCCGACGGCTGATAATCATCGGTCAAGAATGCATCGGCGCGCATGACTAGGTACTCTGCGAACTTCTCGTCATCGGCAACTGCAGCCGCTGCGCGTAAAATTGCTGCTGCTTGTTCGAGCTTGTCACGGTATTTTTCAGAGTAAGCAACCGTATACAATTCACCGGCGTCATTGCGGCGAATTAAGGTGTACAAGTCATCCTTACCCACTAAATCAGCAGCATCGAACTCTTCCCGACTCATGTCGGCAGGATAGTAATTTGCGCCAGCAGGCTTCGGGCCGTACCCTTGCAAGAAGGGTTGCATATTGTTCAAACGATCCCATGGGCCGTAGTTAATTTCAGCAAACTGACGCACTTTCGGATCCGGAATACGCGATAAAAACTCTTGGCGATCACCCGGATATGCCTGCATCCAGAAGAGTTCATCCATAATGTCAGCGGCGTCAATTAAGAGACTTACCAGCTCTTTTTGAGCGTCCGTTAAATGCGAAATGTCGACACCCATTTCAACCGGTACATAGATATCTAGACGCTCCTGAGCAGATGGCATCAAGACAAAAGCTTCCGGCTCAGCTGACACGTCGGGTGTTTGCGGTGCTTGGCCGCAGGCGGTTAACAACAGTGCTGCGCCAACGGCTATTGCAGCACTAGAACGAGCAAATTTAGCAAGTGTACGCATGGGTTTTTCCTCTTGGTTGTTCCCATCTTCTATTTGTAATCACAACTCCTGCATGATACACAAAAACAACACGAAATATACGGGGGCCAAGGTGACAAAAATAACAACGGTACTCATCATCGTGATCATCGCAATGGGTGTATGGTGGTGGATTTGGTTAAATCCTTATAGTTTTAATTTTTCGGAAACAACGCTCGACATCGACCCAGAGGCCGAACATCGTGTCTTCGCTTTTGGTACACTGACGAATCCACTCGTGCGCAGTATTGTTATTCGGGGTTACGTGCCAACCGCTCCGGCAGAGCTTGAAGGCTATCGGCGGCATCGTTTAGATTTGTTGCCAGATGATGACGCGGTCACCCAAGGGCGTATTTTTTACGTCACCGCTGCACAATTGCGGCGGCTCGACCGCTACGAGCGTGTCGGTGTGCGCTACGAGCGCTATTTATATTATCTTGCCGATGGCAAGCCAGCTTGGGTTTATCGCCGTATTAGCGAAATTAACCCAGCAGTCGATGCAGCCGATAAGGAGTAGACACTGATGACAAAACCACAACTAATAACGCCTCCCAAGCAAACGAACGCTGACGGTGATGAGCGCACCGTAGGTGTTGAGATTGAGTTTGGTGATTTGAATCTCGAGTCGGCTGCAGAAGTCCTACAAACTTTCCTAGCCAAACAGTGTGACAGCTGTGAGGTCAGCTCGCAGGGCCGTTATGAAAAGACGATCAGTGGTGATTCTGCGGGTGACTGGGTGATTGAGTTTGACTACAGTTACCTGAAGAAGATGGGCCGTGAAGAAGAGCAGGACGAGTTGCGGGCCGCGACGGAAAAGGGTTTAGCTTGGGTTGCTGAAAGTGTGGTGCCCGTAGAAGTGGTAAGCCCACCGTTGCCGCTCTCGCGTTTAGATGAAGTTGAGACGCTCATGGATGATTTGCGTGCAGCGGGTGCCCGCGGCTCTTCTGACAGTTTAGCGTATGCATTTGGTATGCAGCTGAATCCCGAGCTACCGTCGTTAGATAGCCACACAATTATGGCGCACATTAAGGCATTTTTGTGCTTGTATGACTGGTTGCTGGCGCGCATCGATCCAGACATCTCACGACGTATCAGCAACTACATCGACCCATTTCCCAAAGAATATCTCGAGCTCGCCTTGAGCCCTGATTACTGGCCCGATTTAGAAACCTTAATGGACGATTACCTAGAACATAATCCAACCCGTAACCGTGCCCTCGATATGCTGCCGTTATTTCGTCATCTTGATGAAGACAAACTGGTCGCGGCGGTCGATACTCGACTCGTGAAAGCTCGCCCGACTTTTCACTACCGATTACCCGGCTGTGAAATTCACGATCCGAACTGGGGTTTACATAGTGTTTGGAATGACTGGGTAAAAGTGGAACAATTAGCCGCGAACGAGAAATTGCTCAATGATTGTGGTCAAGCGTTTCTGAAGCACCAGAAAAAGTTGTTCGGTAGCTTCGGTAAACAATGGCTACAGCAACTGGAGCAGGACTTTCTGCCGCAACTTGACGAACGAACATAGAAGAATTAGATGCTGAAACTCTCGGATTTTTTGGCAGTCTCGCGAGCGAACTTCCTGACGCTCACCCTTGCCTGCTTATTACTTGCACTCGCTATCGGCTACTACTATTCCGGTTGGCCGCCAACCAGTACACTGGTGTTAGTTACCGTTGTGGCTATTTTTGCGCATGTGAGCGTGAACGCGTTGAACGAATACATCGACTTTCGCAGCGGACTCGACTTCAAAACACGGAAAACAGCATTTAGTGGCGGTAGTGGAACCCTCGTCCGCAATCCGAAAATGGCTCGCTGGGCTTTAATACTAGCGCTAGTGAGCTTGCTTATTGTCACCATCGCTGGTCTCACCATCGTCAACCAATACAGCTTTAGTTTGCTCTGGCTCGGTGTACCTGGTGTCTTGCTCATCCTGCTCTACACCAAACCACTCAACCAAGAGCCAGTGCTGTGCCTCATTGCGCCTGGCGTTGGTTTTGGCTTGCTGATGACGCTCGGCGCCGCTTGGGTGTTTGCGCGGGAACTCAACTTGATGATTTGGGTACTCGCAGTGGTGGTCATGTTGCTGGTGAACAACTTGCTGTTGCTCAATCAATTTCCAGATTGTGAAGCGGACGAGTCGGTCGGCCGCTTCCACTTTCCGATCATGATCGGTCGTCGCCGCAGTGCTTGGCTGTTTTCCGGTCAGTTAGTACTCGCTTACGTTATTCTCATCGTTGCCGTATGGAACCAAGTCATTCCCGATTTGAGTATCTTCGCGCTGCTCTCAGCCGTCCTGGCACCGAAATTAATCAAAGGTGTGCATCGATATGCCAATGACATCCCACAGCTCGTGCCGTTCTTAGGGATCAACGTCGCACTCATTCACGCCTTTATTTTGTTACTCGCATTGGGGATCGCTTTGGACTGAAAGCAGCATTAGGAATCCGTCGGCATATACCGTGACCAAAAGTCTTGCATCACAGCCCGTGCCTCGGCATTGGGCAACACGCCGCTCGTCAAATAACCATGGCCAATCGTGAGTAAGCCCCAGACGGTCGACGACTCATTCAGGTCGTACTCACCTAGTTTTTGTAACGCATCGACAAAACGCTCTTGCGCAACCAAGGCAGCAAAGATAACCCGAATTTCATTCATGTTCGGTTGCGTACCAACAAGTTCAATGGCCTCGTCGACATAACCAGCATCGATAAAATCTTGAAGAACATTAAATGGTGATACCCGAAAAGAGCTGAGCAACTCCTCAAGTTTAGCAGGATCATTGAACAGCACTTGCAAATGGCGTTGACCTGGCTCCTCCTCTCCAAGCACACCGTAAGCGTAGCCCAATGCGTAATGAAACTCAGGTTCTGGAATTCGCACTTCGTCATCGTTCATCTGCGCGGCACTGTCGATCAGCTCGATTGCATGTTGTTCGAGGCCATGCTCAAGCATCTCTTTACTAAACGCACGTACGATTTCAGAGAAATAGTCGGGGTTTTGTAGATAGCTGTAGGTTCGAGCCAAAACGTCTCGTTTGACCTCGGCGAACGTGTTTTCGTCACCGAGAGTGGCAAAGGATTTTAAGAACGCGATGGACAAACGGATATTAATCAACTCGAGTCCTGAAAATGTGGCTAATTGACGATAAGCCTGTAACAAGGCATGGCGCGCCTCGTCAGCACGTTCAAGCCGCAACGCCTGCTGCACTAAATCATGAAAAGAAATTATATTCCGGTAAAAGGTAAACTGATCCTCGTCATAAAGCACGGAAAATGCCCGATCAAACCCATCGAGTATGAAGCTCACCGCTTGCGATTCTCGATTGGCGAGTAAAAGTACGGACACCCACTCAGCAGTGAATCCAAGCAACTCTGTTTCCATCAGCGATAATTCATCGAGTAGACGCTGAGCCGCATAGCGATCATCGCGCTGCAAATACCGTTCAATCAGGATCAAACTGAAGCGGGCAATATAATAGGGTTCGTCAATTTGCTCTAAATGCCGCTCCGCGTCGTCTAGTTGATCTTGCTCGAGATAATACTCAACCAGCCGTGCCCGCGAGTTATTATCAATGATATGGAGCTCAAATAAGTCCTCGACATGATCGCGTAATTGCGCTGTGCGCTCTGTGTTCGGCGTGAATTGACTGACACGCAGTAAACGAAGATAGAACGTCCACTCATTTTGCTCGAAATACGGCTGTAAGCGGCTGATCTCATCGAATTCTGCAAGTAAATTGTCAACCTCGCGATCGACAATCTCGGGCGCCGTTTCACTATCAATCAAGGCCGCAGCAAACTGTAAAAGAAACATCGGACTGTTCTGTCGGAAGTCGCTTTCAGCGAATATAGTTCGCGCTAGTGCATAGGGATGTAAACGCGGGTCTTCAAGGGCTTCGCGCAGGGAGTGTCGCTCGGTGTTAGCTTCACTACGACGCACCTCCGCTACCCGATACTCGCGCTCTTGTAACACCTCGATATCGGCATCCGAATCCATGTCAGAGCACGCGGAAAGTCCTGCAAAAATGATTGCGCATGCTAACCCGCGGCTTAACTGCTTACCCATATCTAAGCTCCCTATTCCATCGGCATATAGCGCGACCAATGGCGCGCCATCAGTTCTCGAGCTTCAGCATTGGGTAACTGACCTCGTTTAAGATAACCATGGGCCACTTGCAGCAGCATGATAATACTAAATACCGGATCAATGTCCTGCTCGGCCGTCACTTGCAAAGCTTCAAGATATCGCTCATGTGTAATCAGCGCGTCAAACAATTGGCGCCTGTTGGTAAACGACGGGTGCGGTCCGATCAGCGACTTCACTTCGTCAATGTAGCCGGCTTCGAGCAGGTAGCTAATCACCACATTTTGGCCAATAGCTGACGAGGTCATCAGTTGTTCGAGCAAGACAAAGTCATCGAATAGCTGTTGTAAATAGGCTTGGCCTTTTTGTTCTTCGCCGAGCAAGCCATAGGCATAGCTCAACAGAAAATAAAGCAATTCGGGCGCAACCCGCTGTTCACTTTCATTAATACCTGCCACGACATCAATGAACTCGAGTCCTAGCGATTCCAGTTCAAGCTCCTGCATCACGTTGCTAAAGCCAAAAACGATAGTGGCGAAATTTTCTTCGTCGTCCAACAAGGCATAAATTCGGCTGAATAGATCGCGTTTCGCTTCCTCCAAAAGCGCAACATCGCCGAGTGCCTCGAAGCCTTGCAAATAAGGTAATGCGCCACGCAATAGGTACCAGTCCCCCGGCGAGTTCTCCAGGCCATAACGATAGCCTTGTATCAGCGCCTCCCGGGCTTCGGTAGCGCGACCGAAATCGAGCAAGTGTTGAATAATCAGTGTGAAATTATGCGCATGAATGAAAAACATATGCGGACTGTCGGACGTCAACGACGCGAGAATAATGTCACGGCGTTCAAGTAAAAAAGACAGGGCTTGTTCACGACGATTCGCCAATAACAGTGTTTCAATCCAATCATCAATTAAGTAGCCGACGCTTTCGGGATCACGACTGAGTTCGTCGACGAGCCGCTGTACGGCACGGTCATTACCCTGCTGAGCATAGGCCTTGATTAAGTCCAAACCAAACGTAACTCGACCGAAGCGATCATCGATTTGTTCGTAATGGCGATGCGCATGCTCCAGTTCACCGCGTTCTGAATAAAATTCAATCATTTGACCACGTGCATCGAGTTCAAATGCGTGCAGCTCTGCATAGTTTTCGACTTGCAAACGTAAACGTTCCGTCCGTTCATGATTGGCGGTACGTTCACTAAAGCGCAACATGCGGATATAGAACACCCAAGGACTCTGTGCATAAAAAGCCTGTTGACGGCTAATCTCATCGAATTCAGTCAGCAGCTGATCAAGCTCACGTTCGACAAGGTCCGGCGCAACGTCTGCGTCAATCAAGGTTGCCGCAAATTGGAACAAAAAGGTCGGTGCTTGCGCTTTCAAGTCACTCTGTTCAAACATCGCTCGAGCTAACGCGTAAGGATGTAAGCGCGGATCGTCGAGCGCTGCGCGTAACGAACTTCGAGTTGTTGTGTTCTCTAATCGCTGCAAGTCAGCACGCAATTGTTCCTGCTGTAACACCTCGATATCAGCCTCAGAGTTGATCTCTGAGCAGGCCGATAAACCGATGACGGTCACCGCAACTGCACATCCGCGACCTATCCATTTTTGTATCACCATTGCGCTCAATTCTCCTTTGCCATCGGCATATACTGTGACCAGTGCTGCGCCATTAATGCACGATCTTGCGCATTAGGCAGCTGACCTTGTTGCAAGTATCCACTGGCGATTCTAAGTAACATAAAAATCGTCATTTCTATTCGAGTCTCATGCTCAGCTGTAAAGGCCAGTGCATCGTTCAATCGTTCACTCGTAATTAAATGCTGCAATACAAGCTGAACATGCGTGAGATCTGGATTTCTGCCGAGCAGCGCTTTCGCTTCATCAATATGCCCGGCCTCCAGTAAGAAAGTAAGCACACCGCTTGGGCCCAGACCTTCTGACGCAAATAACTGTTCGAGCAGAGAAAAGTCATCGAGAAGTGGTTGTAAATAGCGTTTCGCTTTCTCGTTATCGCCGAGCATGCCGTAAGCATAGCTCATCGAAAAATAGAACATCGCCGGCGTTACCTGCAGCTCCTCAGAATTGAACACTGCAATCCTATCGATAAACTCGCGTCCCAAATCCTCGAGTCCCAACTCTTTCATACTCTGGGTAAATTCGAAAATACGCTGCTGAAACCGTTCATCTGAGATAACAAAGGCATACAGGCGATTAAATAGATCGCGTTTGGCCTCTTCGAACAAGGTTTGCTCACCCTGAACTTGAAATCCTTTGAGGTAAGGCAACATACCGCGTAATAAGAACCAATCGCCCGGATGATTTTCTAACCCAAAGTAGTAACTTTGCACCAAAGCTTCGCGCGCTTCAATTTCACGACCAAGCTCACGGAGTAAACGGATAATCATGTTCAAATTCATCGAGTTAGTAAAGAATAACGTCGTTCCCTGCTGCGCGCTCACATTCAAATGCGCATCGCGCATGTCATACAAGAACTCAATCGCTTGCTCTTTGCGGTCGACGAGCAACAGCAATTTTACCCAGTCTTCGATGAGATAGACCAACTCACTCCGACTGCTGTCAAATTCATCAATGAGCTGGTTCGCTTCCGCTATATGACTCTTTTCTGCATAAGCCTTGGCGAGGCTAATCGCGAGTAATACCCTGAGCGTTGAATCTTCAATTTGTTCATAGTTAGGATGCGCGAGTTCAGGTTCACCGATTTCAATATAGAACTCAATCAACTGACTGCGCAGACGTCTCGCCATAGAATCATTGTCCATGTTGGCAATAGACTGTTCCACACGTTGACGCAGTACTTCCGTTCGCTCAGTATTTGCCGTTTTCTGACTTAACCTGAGCATGGTGAGATAAAAAACCTCGGGACTGCGAGTGTAGAAGGACATTTGCCGGCGCATTTCATCAAACTCTTCCAGCAACGTATCGAGCTCCTGATCAACAAGAGCCGGCGCGACATCCGCCGCCACTAATGTTGCCACAAACTGAACGAGAAAGGTCGGCGCTTGAGCTTGCAATTCACTCTGTTCGTAGATGGCACGAGCCAATGCGTAAGGATGGAGGCGAGGATCGTCGAGTGCTTCGCGTAACGAACTTCGAGTTGTTGTGCTCTCTAATCGCTGCAGGTCAGAGCGCAGTTGTTCGTGTTGTTGCAGGATTTCGACTTCAGCACTCGAACCTAAGTCCGAACAACCGATCAGTAAGACAATCAATGGCATAGCCAAGGCACTTCGACGAAATACCTTGGCTCGTAATTTAACACCAAAAAGCCTAGCGCAGGTCGAACGTCCCTGCTGCACCTGGGAACACCACTGGGCTTTCAAAACCATCCTTGCTAACACTGGCAACTCCGAAAAAGTAGTTGTCGATCACGACGTTACGTAAAGTAAACTCAGTTACATTACCCACGTCGCGACTAAATTGCCAGTTTGGCGCATCGGTATAACGCCAATAAATGCGATAACCCGCGATCGTCTCTGCGTCGTGTTCACTAGCTGGCGCCCAACTTAACGTGGTGTGAGGTTGCACCGCTCCGCGAATTTCAACGTCACTTGGTGGTGCTGGCGCCCATGCCATACTGGCTAAAGTCACTGCGTTTAACGCCGTAAGTTTGACCGCATAGTCAAAGTCGACATACTCTATTGTGTCACCGTAGTGGCGACCGTCTTCGTTGCGTAAGTCTTGATGCTGGCGGTCATAATGTTCGTTGGTTTCCATGATTCGTACGCCGGGAAAGCCAACATCATTGAATGGCCGATGATGCCCGCCACGACCAAATCGGTCTAAACGATAAACGACCATGACATCTAAATTAGGAATATACCGATCTGCCATCCAAGAAATATACCGGGCTAAATTACGACTAGGCGAGTCGACTTCACCGCCAGTAAACCGGCGTCGACGAGCATCCGCTTCGGTTTCATTCATGCGCGTTCCTTCAGCAAACACCCGTGCTGTGGTGTTGTCAATGACGCCATTAATTCCCGCGATGTTACCGATCATGTCGTTGTTTAATACAGCGTGCAGGCGCCAGCCTTCTTCAACGGCTTGCCGCGCAAGAATCTCACCGCCAAACAGCCCCTGCTCTTCACCAGCAAGCGCCGCGTACACAATTGAGCCATTGAATTCATACTGACTGAGAATCCGAGCTGCCTCTAGGGTACCAGCAAGCCCTGATGCGTTGTCGTTTGCTCCCGGGGACTCCGACGTATAATCCATAATGTCCGTTACTCGAGAGTCAATATCGCCGGACATGAGCACGTAGCGACCAGGGTCGGTTTTGCCGCGCTGAATCGCGACGACACTGACGACGTCAACGGGATCGGGTATCCGTGGCGTTCCCTCAACAATATCGCTACTGTAATAAACCTCTAAACAACCACCGCAGGCTGCTGAAATACGTTGAAACTCTTCATAAATCCAACGACGAGCGGCGCCAATACCCTGCGTATCCGACTCAGTTTCTGAGAGGGTGTGGCGGGTACCGAAGTCGACCAAGGTCTGTACATCGCGACGCAAGTTCTCTGCGCTTGGTGCAGCGGCAATGTCGTGCAACTTAGATTGGTCTTTATAGCTAATGGCTTGTGCATTCGCTGCGCCTGCGAATCCGCTACCGAGTAAGAGTGCCCCCGTCGTTGCGAGCACAACACGCTGAATCAGCGATTTTTCATTGGCTTTCATGGCTTGCCTCGTTGTCTTACGTTGAAATTATTCACTCTCTGAATCGAAGTTGTCTATTTTTTCTGGCGAAATAAGTCGCAAACTGGCAAAGTCACCATATAACAAAAAGAGTCCAAACAAATAGAGGAAATCCCTGTGTTTACGACCAAGCCACGAATTTTTGCAGCGATAACGCTTTGTGCTTCACTTTGGTTAGTCGCTTGTTCACCTCAACCCGAGGTTGTACAGCCAGCTGATCCTGCGTGGACGAACGCGGCTGCCGCGAAAATGCAGCTCGAATCAGGGGCGCTGACGAGTGTTGATTTAGTTCAGCACTATCTCGATGCGATTGCCGCAAATAATCAGCAAGGGTATGAGATTCGCGCCATTATCGATGTGAATCCAGAGGCGTTAGCTATCGCTGCTGAACGTGACCGCGAGCGTGCGGCGGGCCAAATTCGAGGGCAATTGCACGGTTTGCCGGTAATTTTGAAAGCGAACATTGCTACCGCCGACAGCCTGCCAACGACTGCTGGTGCCGAAGTTATGCAAGGTTTCGTCACTGAGGTTGATGCTGAGCTAGTACGACAGTTACGCGATGAAGGTGCCATTATTTTGGCCAAAGCCAACCTTTCTGAATGGGCAAATTTTCGTGGCCAGAATTCAATTAGTGGTTGGTCTGGACTTGGCGGGCAAACGCGCAACCCACATGTCCTGACGCATAATCCATGTGGCTCGAGCTCAGGTTCTGGCGCTGCTATCGCAGCCGATTTTGCACTACTTGCCATTGGTACCGAAACCGATGGCTCGATTATGTGTCCTGCATCAATCAACGGTGTCGTCGGCATCAAGCCCACCCGCGGAACAGTTTCTGGACACGGGATTATACCCATCGCGTCAGCACAAGATATTGCCGGCCCAATGACCCGTTATGTCTATGACGCAGCGCTGCTGCTCGATGCCATGATTACACCGGATGCAGCCGACCAGTTTGGCGTCTCACTCGCTCGCGCCAGCCAAACACCCTACAACGGTGAGCCCGTCGTGTTAGTGCGCGCTTGGGACGAACGTTTTACGGGCGTCAAAGAACTCACTGAACGCACGGTCACCGTGCTTCGCGCCCAAGGTATTGAAGTGATCGAAGTGTATGAATGGCAGTTACCGTCTGAGCTTGGTCAGGCTGAAATCGAAGTCCTTATCTACGAATTTCAGCGCGATCTCAATGCTTGGCTGGAGGAATTCGCAGCCCCAGAACAAGCGCGCGATATGAACGCGATTATTGCGTATAACCAAGCTCATGCTGAACGCACATTGGCACTCTTTGGCCAAGAATATTTCGAGGCGGCTGCGGCCGTCGATTTAGTCGAGGCAGAAGAAAGTTATTTACGTGCTTTGAATACCAGTCGTGAACTGGCGGAAGCGCACCTCGATCAATACCTGAAAGACCTCGGTGTCGCGGCAATTATCATGCCGTCTTATGGTCCAGCCTGGCCTATTCCTCCGGTTGAAGGTCCTGGCTATAGTTTCGGTACTTCAACTGCGGCAGCCGTTTCCGGCTACCCAGCAATTAACGTCCCTTCTGGTCGTGAAGATGTCCGCCCAATCGGCTTAAGCGTAGTTGGATTGCCGTACAGCGAGCCGCAACTCTTAAGCCTAGCGGCACTGATTGAAGAGGTTGTCGGCGGTTTCCAGCGCCCGCAATTCTTACCGGAACTGCCAGCTACAGAAATAGAGTAACGACTGACACCGGTAGAAACAGTTCCTTTTGCTGTTTCTACCGGGTAGCTTTCCTCAAATTCTTTTCAAAATTATATTTTTTTCAACAAGTTAAACTTTACTACCCGTCCATTAAATATCACTAATTGGTAATATATATGACCTCGATCAAAGTTCATTAAAGTCCCTTCATTTATAGTGGGTTTGTCATTTTCGCAACCCCTCTCGGAGGCAGTATGGACTTTGCCCGCCGCGCAATTCTTGGTCAAATTGCAAAGTTAACCGCTGGTGCCGCATTAGTGCCACTAGCCAGTCTTTCATTCTCGCCGTCAGCGCACGCGTCGCCAATCAATAGCCAGCCGGCCCGTCGTGAAGGCGATGCCAGCAAACGCTACGGTATGATTATTGATTTGCGCCAATGCATTGGCTGCCAAGCCTGTACGGTCTCTTGTCATATTGAAAATGAAGCACCTATGGGCAGTTTTCGTACCATCGTTTCTCAGTACGAAGTCAGCAACAAAAGTACCGGCGATATGGCCACCATGGTGTTACCGCGTTTGTGTAATCACTGTGAGAATCCTCCCTGTGTTCCAGTTTGCCCCGTTCAAGCCACGTTCCAACGTAAAGACGGGATTGTTGTCGTCGACAACGAAGCTTGCGTCGGCTGCGCTTATTGCGTGCAGGCTTGTCCTTATGATGCCCGCTTTATCAATAAAGAAACGCAAACTGCGGACAAATGCACCTTTTGTGCCCATCGGCTTGAGGCTAATTTACTGCCTGCTTGTGTCGAGTCTTGTGTGGGCGGAGCTCGCATCATCGGCGATATGCGTGACCCTAACAGTCAAATTAGCAAAATGATCGCGCAACACCGCAGTGAGCTCATGGTTTTAAAACCAGAGCAAGGCACTTTACCGCAAGTCTATTACCTCGGAATGGATGAGCGTTTCCTATCGCGGCCTCAGGCCGAACCTGCCCTTTGGGATGTGCGTGATATTGACGGCAAGGAGATTGGCTATGAATTCCTCGATCATTGAAATCCTCACCCCGCGTTATGAGTTAGCTTGGTACCCTTGGGCCGTGCAATATTTCTTTTTAATTGCAATTTCTTACTCAGCACTGTTACTCAGTTTGCCCGGTACCATAGGTCGTGGTCAGTTCGCACAACGCTGGCAGCCGATGGCACGTCTCGCCTTATTAATCACCTTAACTTGCACCTTGGTCGCACCGGTAGCATTACTCGCAGACCTGCACCAACCCATGCGTTTCTGGCACTTTTATGCCAATGCAACGTCGACGTCGTGGATGTCGATTGGCAGTATATTGCTGCCGCTCTATCTCTTTAGTGTCTTAGGGTATGTTTGGCTCGCTTGGCGTCCCGCATTGCTGCAAGCACGTCAAGGCCATGGCTTCGCCGCAGGCGTAGCCCGCCTATTAAGCGCAGGAGACTGGCAAGTGCGTCGGTCGGTACTGACGATTGTCGCCCTCACCGCAACAGTATTTGCTGCTGGCATTATGCTCTACACCGGCGCTGAAATCGCCATTATCAAAGCGCGACCACTTTGGCACACGAATTGGTTACCCGTCATGTTTGTAACAACAGGCATGGTAGCCGCTGCTGGCCTAGTCTTGGTGCTGAATCGCTTCATGTCCCCCGCTCGGGAAGGTCGCAGCGAGATTAATCGCCAAGGCCTTAAAGTTATTCTTGTGGCGATGCTGGTTTCAGCATTCGTTGCCGCAGCTTGGCTTTTGAGTGGCCTTTCTGGTCACAGCGAATCCGTTGCCGCCGCGCTCGAATCCGTGCAAGCAAATAGCGACTGGCGACTGAGTGCAATCTGGGCATTACTTGCGGGCGTCATTCTCTTTGCATTCGCAGCGATAGCACTGAAAGCTCGGACGCAATCCGCCGCAATCAGTCGTTGGGTTTGGCTTGTGGGAATACTGGCCTTGCATGTCGGTTGGGCGTTCCGTTGGATGGTACTGATGGAAGTGCAAACCGTAGCGAAAAACACTGCGGGCTACTATCAACTCGTCGTCGAACTTGGCTCTTATGGCCTCATGGGAATTATCGGTACCTTCGGCCTTTGGCTAGCCGTGCTCCTGCTCGTTGACCTCTTTATTCCTTGGCAAGGTCAGGCGCACCAACGTCCTCATCAATCATTAGCAGCGGAGGCGCAACATGGATAAGAATCGTCGTAATTTTCTCAAAGGCGCAGCAGTCGTTGGCGGCACCACAGCCTTTGCTGCTGGCTATTCAGGCCCTTTACAAAAGATTGGTAAAGGCGCAATGACCGGCAGTGCCGGAACGAAGTCGAAAGACCGGATTCACGGTAACTCACTGGCTCCCGAGTACATCGTCGACCCTGCGACGGGGAAGGTACAACTGAACCCTGATCAGCGGATTGCCTTCACTGTCTGTTATGGCTGCACCACCAAGTGTGGCGTGCGCGTCCGCATTGACGATAGTGAGAATAAAGTACTGCGGGTATCGGGCAACCCGTATCATCCACTTTCTGCCGATCAGCATCTGTCAGAGAAGACACCGGTGATGGAAGCGCTGCGTAATTTGAGCAACTTCCAAGACCAAGGCCAGTTGAACCGCTCCACCGCTTGCGCGCGCGGCAATGCCGCCATGGCTCAACTCACCAGTGAGCAACGCGTCACTGAGTGTTTAAAGCGCGTTGGTCCCCGCGGCAGTCAACAATGGCAGTCGATTCCTTTTGAGCAGTTAATTGAAGAAATTGTTGTCGGCGGTAATTTGTTTGGCGAAGGCGCTGTCGAAGGCCTGCAAGATATCTATGGCCAAGAGCCACTCGACCCGAATAATCCGGAATACGGCCCTAAGTCGAATCAGCTATTAGTGATGGAAGCCACTGACTATGGCCGCTCGGCTATTCTCCAACGCTTTACCATGAATGCTTTTGGTACGCGCAACTACGGTCACCATGGCTCCTATTGTGGTCTGGCTTTTCGCATGGGTTCAGGCGCAATTTTTAATAACCTACAAACCAATACGCACAGCAAGCCCGATTACAACAACGTACGGTTTGCTTTATTTGTCGGCACAGCACCGAGCCAAGCGGGTAACCCGTTTAAGCGCCAAGGCCGCTTACTCGCTGAAGCGCGGGCAAAAGGCAAACTCGAATATATGGTCATCGACCCAGCACTGAACGTTGCCGCCAATCACTCCAGTGGTGATCGCGCTCGCTGGGTACCGATTAAGCCGGGTACTGACACAGCATTAGCCATGGGCCTCATCCGCTGGCTACTGGAAAACCAAGGTTATAACCAAGCTTACTTGGAAATTCCCGGTAACTACGGTGCAAACCTAGCCGGTGAACGCGGTCATTCAAATGCCAGCCACCTCGTGATCGAACAGCAAGGACATCCGAATCAAGGCAAGTTCTTGCGTTTATCAGACCTCGGTCAAGCGACCGCAGGCGAAGCCGATGACCACCCCGTCGTTCTCGACAGCAATGGCGAACTCGTCAGTTCAGAAAGTGTTCGGGTTGCACAACTCTTTGTCGACCAGATTATCGAAACAGACAGCGGTCCCGTTCAGGTGAAAAGTAGTCTAACCAAACTGCGCGAACAAGCGACTGCCCATGATTACACTGTGTATGCCAAAGAAACTGGTATTCCGGTGGAAAAAATCAAGGCGATGGCGAAACGCTTTGCCGAGCATGGTCGTCAAGCTGTGGTCGACACCCACGGCGGCATGATGTCGGCGACCGGCTTCTATGCTGCTTTTGGCCTGAACATGCTGAACGTCCTTGCTGGCAGTATCAATCAGCGTGGTGGTATGGCCGTCGGTGGCGGTGTCTTTAATGGTAATGGTACAGGGCCGCGCTATAACCTTAGCGATTTCCCTGGAAAAACTGGCCCACGTGGCTTGTTCCTATCACGCTCACGCATGCCTTACGAAAACTCGTCGGAATATCGCCGTCGCGTTGAAGCCGGTGAAAATCCGTATCCTGCCGCAGCGCCTTGGCGTCAACTCGCTCCGCCACTACTGACAGAGCACTTGCTGTCTGGATTAGAGGGCTATCCCTATCGCGCCAAGGCTCTGATTAGTTGCATGGCAAACCCGCTGTATGGTCAAGCTGGATTAACCAAAATCATTGCGGATAAGATTTCTGATCCGCAACGTTTAGGCCTGTTTGTTGCGGTTGATGGCTTTATTAACGAAACTAACCGTTACGCTGACTATATTGTTCCCGACTCAGTGATGTATGAAGTGTGGGGTTTCACTGGAGCATGGCGCGGCACCTTAACGCAAATGACCACCGCCTGTTGGCCGGTGGTTGAGCCACGCCAAGTGAAAACCAAAGACGGCGACCCGGTGTGCCTTGAGTCATTTTTTATCAACCTCGCTAAACGTATGAAGCTGCCGGGCTTCGGTAAGGACGCATTAGCCGACGCTGAAGGCAATCGTTACGACTTCGATCGTCCGGAAGACTACTACTTGCGAGCTGCTGCCAACATTGCGTTCCAAGGTACGCCATTGCCGAAGGCGAGTGCAGAAGACATCATTGCCGGTGGCGTTGAACCACTCATGGGCCGAATTAGCTCAATCTTGAAAGCCGAAGAAGTTGGCCGAGTTGCGCATTTGTACTCACGTGGTGGTCGTTTCGAAGAGGCCAGTGAAAGCTACCAAGGCGATAAAGTTAAACATGCCTGGACCAGACCTTTGTGTGTCTATAATGAACAAGTCGGTACGACCATCAATAGCTATAACGGCGAACGCCACAGCGGTGTGCCGTCCTTCCAGCAAGCGCGTTTCTGGGATGGCAGTTTAATGCGTGATCATTTCAGTGAACACGACTGGCCACTCTTAGCGTTCTCGTTTAAGTCTAACCTGATGAACAGCTACTCAGTGGGTATGGAACGCTTGCGTATGCTCAAACCTTATAACCCAGTGCTACTCAATCGGGTTGACGCCGCTCGGTTCGGGATTAAACACGGCGACACCATCGAAATTGAGAGCCCCGGTGGCAAAGTGATTGGTTTGGCTTTGGTTAGTGACAGTGTTGTGCCGGGCGCATTAGGAATCGAACATGGCTTTGGCCACACTGAATTGGGTGCGGCTGAACATACCATCGACGGTCACAAACGGATTGGCCATAAATGGCTCGGCGCGGGCATTAACCTCAATGACCTCGGCTTCCGCGACCCAACCCGCAAACAAGCAGCGACTTGGTTAGAAAATGTGTCCGGTGCTTCAATTCGGCAAGGGTTACCGATTCGCATCCGCGCCGTGTAAACAGCGCTAAATAGGAAAATCAAGGCCAGCAGCGATGCTGGCCTTTTACGTTGTTCGCAACATATGTCTTATATAGTTCAGTATAAAAAAGGCCAGCTTGAAGCTGGCCAACTGAGGAAATAAACGGATTTAACGTTTATAAGTTGTGGCGGTAACCCCAACTCAAACGCAGGCCAATACCCACCGCGTTCTCACCACCCGTAATATCACGCTCGGTGCGACGAAAGCCGGCATGCACAGCAAGGTTTCGGTTAAAACGCTGAGCAACGCCCAAGGCATAATATTCACCGTCATTATTTTGGATACCGTCATCCATAAACTGGCCATAACTTGCCGACCAGTTGCGTTGACCGTCGTTATAAGTACCACTTAAGAACAAGAACTCGCCATTCTCGAGCCCTTCGTCACGGAACTCGTACTCTACCGCAAAGGTAAATTGTTGATAACGCGTCCGCGCGCCCAATTTGGTGCCTTGTCGTTTACCTGCTCCGCGGTTTCCAGCGTCAATATGGGCGATCGCTAATTCAACATTTTCATGAATTGGGAAATTGATCGAGCCGGAGAACGTACTGTCGCGTTCAACACCGCGAGGCGCCGGTTGGCCATCATTGTTGGAGTAAAATGCACGGTAAGTGACACCATTGCGCACTAAGGTGTAATCTACCGCGTCATCAATGTAGGCTCCAGCTCCAAGTGGACCGCCGGCTGCACCCATGTTCGTGCGTGCTTGCAAGAACGTCGCAACAAAGGGGTCCCATTGTAAAGTATTCAATTTATACGGGGACTCCAGTCGACCCGCTCGCACCATGCCTAGGTCACCCGCTATACCGACATAGCTCTCCCGATACTTAGCACGGCCATCTTTCAAGCCGTCCATATCGTAGTTCCAACCATGGCGCGCAAAAACTCGAACACCGTTGTCGAACTTGTGTTCACCGTGCAAGAACACAGCACTCCAGTTATGGTTGTTATTAACACCATTGCCCCAAGAGTCAGTGATGTACCAGTTGTCTTTACCACGCGCTTCGGCGGCACTGCCGTCAACACCCACCAATTCGGTTTGCACCCGTGCCGTCACTTCAAAAAATGTACTCGACTGTTTTTCTTCATCGGCAACAGCGGTATGAATCGCGCCAGCAAGCAACGATACGGCGAATAACGGGGCGACAAATTGTGCGGTTCTTAGCTGACTCATAGCGAGCTCCTTTGCTTTACTCATTCAATTTAGTTAAGTATAAGCAAACACTAATTTACTGCGTTGATCTACATCATAGCACTACGCTCAAATCTACGAATAACCAGTTTAAAAATAGTCGTTTAGATCGATAAAGCTCCAAACCGAATAGGCTTGAGGCTTTATTATTGAACTTAATCGCGACTATTCGCTGTCGAATGGCTTCGGCCGCGGCGTATTTGGACGTGATGGCGGCAGCAATGGAATGGTGATTTGCGGTTGGTCACCCGTCAGTGTTTTCATAAAGGCCACCATGTTATCGATATCTTCTTGAGGCAGTTCTCGCCCCAGCTGCAACTTAGCCATAATATCGGTCGCTTCTTCGAGCGTCCAAACGGCACCGTCGTGGAAGTAAGGGTAAGTTTTGTCGACGTTCCGCAAGGTTGGCACCTTAAAGGAAAAGCGATCCGCATCTTTACCGGTTACTTCATAACGACCCATGGATGGATTCTCGGTCTGATACTCCTGCACCAAACCCATCCGATGGAAGTCGCGTCCGCCAACGGCTTCGCCATAGTGACAAGCGGCACAACCGATTTCTTTGAAGGTTTTATAACCTTGCAATTCTTGCGCCGTCAGCGCGTCATCATCGCCGAGCAGCCATTGGTCAAAGCGCGAGTTCGGCGTCACTAAGGTTTCTTCAAACACCGCAATGGCATCGGTGACATGGTCAATAGTGATATCGCGAGTCCCATAAATTGCCTCAAATAAATCACCATACTCAGGGATTGAACGCAATACTTCCACCGCCAGCGTATGGGTATAGGCCATCTCTAACGGGTTATCGATCGGACCTGCAGCCTGCTCCGCTAGCGTTGCAGCGCGACCGTCCCAGAACTGGGCAAGGTTCAAACTAGAATTCAGTACGGTCGGTGAGTTGATCGGTCCTTCTTGCCAGTTGTGACCAATCGATGTCGGTAAGTTGTCTGTCCCACCGCGACTCAGGTTATGGCAAGAGTTGCAGGAAATAAAACCGGAACGAGACAAGCGTGGTTCAAAAAATAGCATTTTTCCCAATTCGACTTTTTCTGGCTCGGTAATTTCTGCCGGTTGAATCGGCTGAATCGGCTCATTGCGAACACTTTGGTAACTGCTGTTGTCCAATGCGTTGACAGCGAGTACTGCAGTGCCAAAACACATTGTGGCGATCATTGCGGCTAAGCTTTTTGTCGTCATGCGAAGTTCCTCTAGGGACTTTTGATACCTTTTAGTATAGCCATAGAAAAACTAAGGAGATTGATGCAGGTCAAATCGCGCACTTTCTGTACCCTGAGTCGCCATACGACAGGCGATAAAAAGCTGCTATTTAGCGCAAATGTTAAATCACTGTAAACCAAAGCGCCGCTTTTTGCATATAATGTGCAGCACGAAAGGAAACATTTCGTTGCAATTTTGAGAACGGTGAGCGATTGACATTCAAGCGCTATCCTGTGACATTGCACGGCATATTAAAGGCCTTCGTCGCCAGCGAATATGCGAAATGATGAAAGCTCGACCACCCCAGGAGAGATTATGAAACTGTCGTTACTTTGTAGTGGCATTATACTGGCACTTGCAAGCGTGAGCTTCAACCCAGTCGCAGCAGAAACCGCAATGACAAACCCCATTGCTGGTAGTTGTGAAGAAGTCAGTTGTGAAAAAGAAATGCGTCAGCTCGTTCGCTTGGCTCGCGGCGGCAGTGGTGATGCAGCAGCCATCGTCGGCATGGCTTATGCCAGTGGCGATGGACTCGAGCAGAATGATAAAGAAGCTGAACGCTATTTGCGTATTGGTGTGCGTTATAACAGCCCGGTGGCTATGTATATTCTGTCCGACTGGTACTTAAACGGACACATTGTTGAGCAAGACATCAACGAATCGGTTCGATTGTTAGATTTAGCCATTCGTGCCGAATATGCGCCAGCGATTTATAAGCGCGCAATCCAATTATTGAGCATCAATCAGCCTGACACCATTGCTGAGGGCATTGAGCTTCTCGAGCAAGCTGCAGATCAAAACTTGATGAGTGCGATGTTCGCGCTCGCTCGCCTCAAACATACCGGCGTCGGTACCGAACAAGATCTCTACGGCGCAGCTGAACTTTATCGCCAACTGATGATGGCCGGCCATACTGATTCCCGTCATCATGCGCGCCAGATTAGCCGTGAGCTTGCGGAACTCGAAGGCACAAACAACAGCGATGAAATGATCGCTCGCTTGCAAGAAGCTGAAGGCATGGAACGGATTAGCGTCGTCGGTACGCGCATGAATGTGCATGGTCGTCTCGATAACATTGCTCGCCGCCTTGCCGCCACCGGCCGTTATGATACCCGCTCCATTGGTAGCCGTATTCGTGGCGTCAGTTGTGAAGACACGGGCACAAACTGTGGTGTAACACGCCCAGAAGCCGGTCAAGGTTCATTGAATGAAGTCCTAACTGGCGTGGTAGAATAATTCCTCACCGATTTTCGTTTGAAAAACGCACTGACTCGTCAGTGCGTTTTTTGTTTCAGTAAAACAAACACCTAGTGCGTGTTGTTTAATTCTTTACGATGACTATACTTATTTAACACTCTGGATAAAAACAATAAGGAATGCCAATGAGTTCGCCATCGGATCATGAAAATGACCTACTCAAGCCAGATGGGTTAGTTAACCCGATTGACACTGATTATCAAGTTGGGCAAGACAATGTTGTCGTCAAAGTCGGACCATTTGGGCTCGATATTCACAACCGCGTGTTTGCCATTTCCGGTCTATTAGTCATCCTATTTGTTGCGATAACGCTGATTTTTCGTGCGCAAGCCGAACCTCTATTTTCCAGTATCCGTGACTGGTTAACTAGCAATCTCGATTGGTTCTTTATTGGCGCAGCAAACATCTTTGTTATCCTTTGCCTCGTTCTTATTTTTACACCTCTCGGAAAAGTTCGCCTCGGCGGTACTGAGGCCGATCCCGACTTCTCCTACATTGGCTGGTTTTCCATGTTGTTTGCCGCTGGCATGGGCATTGGCCTCATGTTTTACGGTGTCTCTGAGCCCATCGCTCATTTTAGTAGCGCATTTGCTGGCGCTGAAGTTGGCGCCGACGGCGCTCGCACCGACTGGGCTCCGCTTGCTGGCGCAGCTGGTGACGCTGAAGCAGCGGCACGCCTAGGTATGGCTGCAACCATCTACCATTGGGCGCTGCACCCTTGGGCCATCTACGCGGTTTTAGCGCTTGGGTTAGCTCTATTCTCCTTCAATAAAGGATTACCACTCACCATCCGTTCAATCTTCTATCCACTGCTCGGTGAGCGCGTTTGGGGGTGGCCTGGTCATGTGATCGATATTCTCGCAGTCCTGGCGACGTTATTCGGTCTCGCGACATCGCTTGGCCTTGGCGCATCGCAAGCAGCCGCAGGCTTAAACTATCTATTCGGCTTCCCCACCGGCGTTACGATGGAAGTGCTTTTAGTGGTGGGCATTACCTTGATTGCGCTCGTTTCCGTCTTTGCTGGTTTAGAAGCTGGTGTAAAACGTTTGTCAGAAATTAATATGACACTTGCGGCATTACTCATGTTGTTTGTGATTATCGTCGGCCCAACGCTTGCGATTGTCACGGGTTTCTTCCAGAACTTAGCAAGCTACCTTCAGCATCTCCCGGCACTCGCCAACCCGGTCGGTCGCGCGGACACCAATTATAGCCAAGGTTGGACGGCGTTTTACTGGGCTTGGTGGATTTCTTGGTCGCCGTTCGTCGGTATGTTTATTGCGCGAGTGTCTCGAGGCCGTACCGTGCGTGAATTCTTGCTGGCGGTTCTACTGATTCCGTCACTCGCGTGCGTACTCTGGATGACCGTCTTCGGGACTACCGCTATTCAACAGTTCATTAGCGGCTACGAAGATGTCGCCAACGCGGCATTACCGCTGCAGTTGTTCACCATGTTGGATGTGCTGCCTTGGGCTCAAGTGACGTCGTTTATTGGTATTATTCTTGTTGTCGTTTTCTTCGTAACGTCTTCTGATTCCGGCTCACTGGTGATTGATACCATAGCTGCTGGCGGTAAAGTGAATGCGCCAACACCACAGCGTATATTTTGGTGTACCTTTGAAGGCCTCGTTGCCATCGCGCTCATTTTAGGCGGTGGTTTGATTGCACTGCAGGCCATGGCCGTCTCAGCAGGACTGCCTTTCACGATAGTCCTCCTGATGAGCTGTGTTGCATTGGTCAAAGGGTTAAGTTCCGAACCTAGGATTGGTTAGTTGAGTTCAAGGCAGACGCGATGATTCGCGTTTGCCTTGTTCACTGTTGTCAACGTTAATCATGGAGACTCTCTTCAATGCAGGCTGAACAAACTGAGATTCTTCATTTTCTTGAGCGTTTCGCCCCCTTTAATCTGCTTCCCCCTGCTGAGCTGGAAACCGTCGCGCAAGCAATCAGCGTGGGCTATGTACGCGCTGACCAAGTCATCCTTGAATATAACCAACCGATTCACGATCTCCATATTATTCGCAGCGGTTCAGTCGAAGTTCTGCAAAAAACTGGGGAGCTTTATAACCGCCTTACCGAAGGTGGCTACTTTGGTGAATTTGGTCTCCTACGCAAAGGCCGCGTGCGCTACCCAATCCGCACTTTAGAAGATACCTTGCTGTATTACCTGCCCGGCGAGATCTTTACTCGTCTCTTTGACCAGTATGACGAATTCGCTGAAGCGGTTGAAGTTGAAGAAGATAGACGGGTGCAATATGCCGTCCAGCAAGACCGTCCTAAGCATGACCTACTAATGGAAATGGTCTCGACCTTGATTAGTCGCGAAGTTGTCAGTATTGATGCAAACGCCAGCATTCGTCAGGCTGCGGAGTTAATGACTTCAGCGGAAGTGTCGTCATTGTTAATTATGGACGGTGAACGATCGCTTCCTGTTGGCATTATTACCGACAAAGACCTACGTAAGCGCGTCCTTGCCGTCGGTCGCTCAGAGCAGGAGCCTGTGCATGCGGTGATGAGTGACGATTTAGTGTTTATTCAACACAACCAACATATTTTCGAAGCCATGCTGGTGATGCTGCGAACGAACCTGCACCATCTACCGGTGCTGAAGAAAGGTGAGCTGGTCGGGGTGATTTCTTTATCCGATGTGGCGCGACATGAGTCGAAAAGCAGCCTATTTGTGGTCAGCAGCATCTTTAAACAAAACAGTATTGACGAACTACAGCTACTCGAAGCGGATGTACGGGCTAGTTTTGTACGCATGGTCAATGAAGATGCCAACTCGCGCATGATTGGCTCGTCGATGGCCACCATTGGCCGCAGTTTCAAACAACGATTACTTGAAATTGCTGAAGCAAAGCTCGGACCACCGCCAATTCCCTATTGTTTTATTGCTTTGGGCTCCATGGCTCGCGACGAACAAGCGATTGTCACCGACCAAGATAATGCACTCATTTTGGACGATCGTTATGATCCGAAAAAGCATGATGAGTATTTCCTTGCGCTTGCTCAGTACGTGACCGATGGGCTCGACGCCTGTGGCTATCCGTACTGTAGTGGCGGGATTATGGCAACGAATCCGGAGTGGCGGCAGCCGCTGCGACAATGGCAGAAATATTTCGCTAACTGGATTACTGATCCCACTCCCGCTCGGCTATTACATAGCAATATCTTCTTTGATCTCGACGCTGTGTGGGGAGAAAAGCAATTCGCGCAAGAGCTGAACCAAGTTATCCAAAAGCAAGCGCCTCGGCATAAACGTTTTTTAGCAAGCATGGCAAAGAATGCAATACAACGGACGCCCCCGCTTGGCTTTTTTAAAGACTTTGTCATGGAAAAAGATGGCAAACAAAACAACAGTATTAATATGAAACGCCGTGGCACAGCGCCCTTAGTCGATCTTGTTCGTGTGCATGCACTGTCAATCGGTTCGACGCAACGAAATACCTTTGGACGCCTGGAAGATATCATCGAGGCGAACATTCTTCCCCATGGCCGTGGCCCTGATTTACGTGACGCCTATGAATTGATTGCCATGGTGCGGATTCGTCAACAAGCGCGTGCGCTCGCCGCAGGAGAAACTCCCGATAACAACGTGAGCCCGGATCAACTATCGGATTTCGAGCGCAAGCACTTAAAAGACGCGTTTCAAATTCTTAGTCATGCGCAGAAGTACCTGCGCTACCGCTACTCCATTCATTAGTAGACATCCATGCTGTATCTTCCTGCCTCAGCCAAGCATCAATCTGCGCCTACGCTAAGTTGGCCAGACCGCTTTCAGCAGCTTGCGAGCTCTGCACATGAGCCACGCTTGCGCGCTTACTACTCGAAAGGCATGGTTACTGGCGACACACCGATTGCGGAAGCACCTTTGCTCGCTGTCGACTTTGAGACCACCGGACTTGATCCAGCCCAGCACGGTATTGTGAGTATTGCGATGATTCCGATGACGATCCAACGGATTGCTCTGCAACAAGCAAAAACCTGGATTGTGAAACCACAACGACCATTAACCAGTGAATCGGTTGTGATTCATGGCATTACGCACAGCGATATTGCCGCAGCCGACGATATCGTTGATCATTTAGAAGAAATATTGGCATTCGCTGCAGGGAAGATTTGGGTGGTTCACTATCGTGGTATTGAGCGGCCGTTTTTTCAGCGAACCTTGCTCAATCGCATCCAAGAGTCGATCGACTTTCCAGTGATCGACACCATGCAATTGGAAGCAAACTGCCGCAGACGACCGTTAACGCGCTGGCAGAAGCTGTTGCAAATGGCGAATCTCAAACAGTATCCGCAACCCTCAATTCGCTTAGCTGATAGTCGCGAGCGCTATGGACTCCCGTTCTATCCACCACACAATGCACTGACCGACACACTGGCGTGTGCCGAACTGTTGCAAGCGCAAATTGCACATCACTACAGCCCGACCACACCCATTAGTCAATTATGGCTTTAATTACTGGTCACTGTTTCCAAATAGTCAACCAAGTCGATTGCCATTGCATCATCCAGCAACATACGAGCCACTTGGCGTAAACCGATGTTTTGGCGTAATACTCCACCGTTATTTAAGCGATGAACGCGGCCATTATAAATCGTATAAAAACTCGGATAAGAATCCGCGTTCGCCGCATGCGCAGCATGTAACATCAAGACTTCAGCGCCACCGAGCTGCATGACGCGATAGTCATAACGAAAGCCACTTTGAGTTAAGGTAATACGCTGATAGTCGCTGTCGACACTAAATTGGTCCGACTGATACAACTGTGGGTTAATCGCACGCACAATCTCACCACCGTCCATCTCACTAAATGGCTTACTCGCATTCGACATGCCATTACTCGTCGGACTAATACAGACACCTTCGTCGGTCTCGGAGCGAATGTAAATGAGCTCATCCCCGAACTGATATTGGTCAAGTTCTAGTGGATCCATCCAAGCCGCTAACGCTGCTTTGAAAACATCACTATTAGTATCAATCACTTCAAAATGGACGAAAAACTCTAAACCATCCGCCGCATTCACGAGACGATAGCGATCCGGCTGACCAGACACTTGCTCCACCGCGCTATAACTGCTGTCATTGGCGTCACTAATGGTCCAGCGTTGCTCTTCTAGATGCCAGCAGCGCTGATCGGTCGGCGGGAAAAAGCTCGACAAGGTTCCTTTATTGAACTGCAAGCCTGACGAACTACGGGTAATCCACGCCACCTCGTCTGCCCGCTCATTGTAGACGTCAAAGCTATTATTGGTACTCGCAAGGTGCACCGTGTTGCCCGGCTCAAGGAAATTGTCTTCAGCAAAGTAACGCTGAGAGTCACTCAATGGTTGGCGTTCGCCGATATAGCCAAGTTGCGTCAAACGCGCTGCCATATCGTCTTCAGTGGCGCCCGCAAAGATCGCCTGTAAAGCAGCCAAAGGTTCGTTGGTGTACGACATCGCTACTTGGTAGCGAGGAAAGACGCGATTATTCCCCGATTCAAGCGCTTCAGGGCTCATTACATTCTGGCCGCTGAAAAGTTGATTGTAGGCATCACCCGGAGAGTGGTAATAGTTACCGCTAATCATCAAACGACCGATCGCGTAAATTTCATTCTGTTCGAACGACGAAAGTGCGGGGTCATACAACCAAGACTCGAGAGTGGTCAGTGTGTTCACGTGCCCTTGATAATAGCCGCGGCCACTGAGGACGATATCACCATCATCGTTCATTAAAAATGCATCTGCAGGACGTGGATTGCTTGTATCTGCCGGGAAGCGCGCGATAACGAAGTGCTCAGCAAACTCAAAGGGAGACTCAATAGTTAAATCGTAACGGCCCGTGGCCGACGTAATCGCAATCGGACTATTTTCATCACATTGCAGGTCACGCGTGGTATCGATACACACTTCGGCGCCAGCAACACTGTCGTAATAATGCACTCGACCATTCAGCGTATGGGTAAACAATTGATCCGTCGGTTGGCCTGGGTCTTTCGCCGGCTGGATTAAGCCGACTGGGCAATCGTCACAGCTGCCATCGTCACCGCCGCCGTTACCACCACCATTACCGGGACCGCCGCCACTACCAGAGTCGTCGCTTCCTGAAGAGCCACCACAGCCAGCCAAAGCGAGTGCGACAACCGTCGCTAATAACGAGAGTTTTAGTTTTGCCGTCATCTTATTCTCCATATTCTACTTCGTATGACTTCATGTCACACACTGCATTTTTCACGATTTATATAAAACAAAGGGCGAGCACGGCTCGCCCTTTTTGAGGACTTGAATCACTAGCCCGTAATCAGCAAGTAGGCAACCGCCAAAATCAGTACCGGTGCGACCACAGCCGCAATAAAGTGGAAGATCTTCGCAAACCAAACTGAACTTTCTGCTTCAACTTCTACTTTAATTCGTGGCCAAATAATCCAACCCACAAAGACTGCAGCGAACATACCGCCCAATGGCATGAGTAGGTTCGATGCCACATAGTCCATGATATCAAACGGATTGCGACCAAAAATACTGACATCAGCCAATACACCGAACGAGAGCGCCGCTGGTATCCCGAGAATGAGATAATTTGCTATAGCCACAGTGGCCGTTGCTTTCTTCCGCGACAAGTTGTACTCGTCAATCAAGAACGCCACAGCTGGCTCTAGAATTGAAATCGACGAGGTAACCGCTGCGAACAAGAGCAATAAGAAGAAGAGAATTGCAAAGAATTGACCGCCCGCCATCTGCGCAAACAACGCTGGCATGGTAATAAAGGTCAAACCAGGGCCTGCTCCAGGGTCAACACCAAAGGCAAACACTGCAGGCAGAATCATCAAGCCTGCTAAGACAGCAGCAAGAATCGCTAGCGAGGCAATCCACAAACTCGAACCGACGATTTTGGTCCCTTTACCGAGGTAAGAGCCGTAAGCAATCATCAAACCAGCACCGACGGACAACGAAAAGACCGCAAGCCCTAGGGCTTCAAGGAACATATTCACGGTTAATTTCGACCAGTCCGGTGTGACCAAGTAGATCAAACCGTCAATGGCGCCTGGCAGGGTTAAGCTACGGAAAGCGAGGAAAATCATCAGGATGAACAACACCGGCATGAGGATTTTACAAATCCGTTCAATGCCCGATTGCACACCAGCGATTACAATCGAAACTGTGATGCCTAAAAACACTAAGGTATAGGCCATAGCGGCCAATGGATTACCGATAAAGCTACCAAACATGCTCTCAAGTTCAGCGCCGTCAGTAACTAAAATGTCCCCTCGGATAGCTTCAAACACATAAGCGATTGCCCAGCCACCGACGACGGAGTAAAAGCCCAGAATGAGGAAGACGCAAAGCACCATCATCCAGCCGACGTAATGCCATTTACCTCCGCCTAACTTACGTAAAGCAGACGTCGCGGACCGCTTCGAAATACGTCCGATCATCATTTCTGACATCATCATGATGATACCGACTGTAAACACACAGGCTAAGTAAACGAGGAGGAAAACACCGCCACCATTTGAACCCGCGACATAAGGAAATTTCCAGATTGCTCCAAGGCCGACAGCTGAACCGGCGGCTGCGAAGATAAATCCGATCTTCGAACCCCAATTACCGCGGCTATCTGTTGTTACATTTGTCATGTGTAGTGCTCATATTGTTATAGTTTTTAAGGTGAAACTTTCGCAGCCAAAACCTTAAACAGTTTTGCGCTGAATAACTAGTCTTATGCAGTTCATTCACCGAGGGTACTACACAAGTGGCCGAATAATCTACTGCCGATTGGCTGTAAACCGCGTCATCAGACGACTTACAGCAACACTATCGGCGCATCGAGGCAACCCGCGCATCGGCATTAGCGCGGCGCGCAGCGTTGGCAATTTCGATGTCCACAACGGTCTTGCCGATCGGCGCCAGCGCAATGCCTGCCAATTTAATATGTTGAATTGCAAAAGGAATACCGATGATAGTTATCGCCAAGAAACAAGCAGTAATAATATGACCAATAGCTAACCAAAGCCCGGCCAGAATAAACCAAATAATATTGCCGAGCGTGCCGAACACACTGGTGCCGATGTCGCCACGCTGAGTGAGTTCACGGCGATTAATTGCTTCTCGACCAAACGGTAAAAAAGCGAACTTGCCAAGGACAAAGCAGGCGCGCCCCCACGGGATGCCCACAATGGAGACGAAAGCCAATAAAGCATAGAGCCACCAAGCTAAACCCATGAAAAAACCACCAAAAATAAACCATAAAAGATTGCCGATTGTGCGCATGTTTGCCGTTCCTTTTTTGTTAGACCTACAAGATAAAACAAAAACCGGCTAAAACACACGCGAAAAATTCACTGGCGAACAAGACTATTGGGGGAAAAAGCGGGATAATAGCCGACTTACGCGGTTCTCACTGAACCTCAATTCAGCGCAATCAATTGGCAGCACCATGGAAATTAAAGTTAATTATCTCGATAACCTTCGTCTGGAAGCTAAATTTGACGACTTCACCGTCATTTCAGACCAACCGATTCGCTACAAAGGCGACGGCTCAGCACCCGGACCATTCGATTATTTCCTTGCCTCATCGGCGATGTGTGCTGCCTATTTTGTCAAGGTGTATTGCTTGTCACGCAATATTCCAACGGAGAACATCCGCTTAGCACAAAACAACATCGTAGACCCCGAGAACCGCTACAAACAGATCTTCAAGATTCAGGTCGAGCTGCCAGACGATATTTCTGAACGTGACCGCCAAGGGATTATTCGTTCGATTGACCGCTGCACCGTGAAAAAAGTAGTGCAGGAAGGCCCTGACTTTCAAATTGAAGTGGTTGAGAGCCTCGATGATGACGCCCAAGCTTTATTGGCATTAGCACCAACCGGTAGTGAGCGCACCTTCATTGAAGGCAAAGACGCACCGCTCGAAGACACGATCGCCAATATGAGCAAAATTCTTGCCGACCTAGGCATGAAAATCGAAATCGCGTCGTGGCGCAATATTGTACCCCACGTCTGGTCATTGCACGTGCGCGACGCAGCCTCGCCGATGTGCTTCACCAACGGCAAAGGTGCTACCAAAGAAAGCGCGCTATGTTCAGCGCTTGGTGAGTTCATTGAGCGCCTGAACTGTAACTTCTTCTACAATGACCAGTTTTGGGGTGAAGACATCGCCAATCGCGAATTCGTTCATTACCCGAACGAGCGCTGGTTTGCTCTGGAAGAAGATGATTCACTTCCGGCCGGCCTGCTCGATGAATATTGCTTGAGTATTTACGATGCCGACGGTGAGCTGTGCGGGTCGCACCTCGTCGATACTAACTCAGGCAACAGCGAACGCGGAATTGTCGCGCTGCCGTATACGCGCCAGTCCGATGGCGAGACCATTTACATTCCGTCAAACCTGATTGAAAACCTATTTTTAAGTAACGGCATGAGTGCCGGCAACACGCTCGCGGAAGCACAGGTGCAGTGCTTATCGGAAATTTTTGAGCGGGCGGTGAAAAAACAAATCATCGAAGAGGAAATCGCACTTCCCGATGTTCCAGCAGATGTACTCGCTCGTTATCCGCATTTAGTCGAAGGTATTCGAGCCCTCGAAGCTCAGGGCTTTCCCGTTTTAGTAAAGGACGCCTCGCTTGGCGGTCAGTTCCCTGTGGCTTGCGTGACCTTAATGAACCCACGTACTGGCGGCGTATTTGCTTCATTTGGTGCCCATCCTAGCTTTGCGGTCGCGCTCGAGCGGAGTTTAACCGAGCTTCTGCAAGGCCGCAGCTTCGAAGGCTTAAATGACTTCCAGCCGCCGACGTTTAATTCGATGGCAGTGACCGAGCCGAATAACTACGTTGAGCACTTTATTGATTCATCGGGTGTGGTGTCGTGGCGCTTCTTTAGTAGCAAGTCCGACTATGACTTCGTCGATTGGGATTTTTCTGGTTCCAATGACGAAGAAGCGGCGACCTTGTTCGGCATTCTTGCCAACTTAGGGAAAGAAGTGTACATGACGGTATATACCGAGCTTGGCGCTCCGGTGTGCCGAATTCTCGTCCCTGGTTATTCGGAAGTGTATCCCGTGGAGGATCTGATCTGGGACAACACAAATGTTGCACTGCAGTACCGTTCGGATATTTTGAATTTACACCGTTTAGACGACGAAGCATTGGCGGAGTTAGTTGAGCGGTTAGAAGAAAGTCAGCTCGATAATTACACCGACATTGTCACCCTAATCGGTATTGAGTTTGACGAAAATACGGTTTGGGGGCAACTTACCGTGCTTGAACTCAAGCTCCTGATTTACCTTGCGCTGGGTGACCTTGAGCCGGCTTTAGAATTGGTCGAAGCATTCCTGCAATATAACGACAATACCGTTGAACGTGGGCTTTTCTATCGTGCCATGCAGGCGGTGCTGGAAATCGAGCTTGATGAAACACTGTCACAAGACGAATTTGAACTCAACTTACGACGTATGTTCGGTGACACCGTCTATGACGCTGTCGCGGGCTCTGTCGCGGGTACTGTGCGCTTTTATGGCCTGACACCGACCAACATGCAACTTGATGGGCTCGATCGCCACCAACGGCTTATCGAGAGTTATAAGAAGCTCCACGCAGCCCGCGCCAAAGCAGCAGGCATGTAATCGCATAGGAATAGCCGGCCTACCACTCTTGGCATCGCCGGCATTGTCCCTAGCATTTCTAGCCTCATCAATATAAGATAACCCTAATATTAAATTGGGGGGGTCTTATGCAAATTACAGTCATCGGTGCCGGATTTGCCGCCCTGACCGCGGTAAAAACCTTACGCAAACAATCAAACGATGTTGCCATCACGGTCATCGCGCCGAAAGCTGAACTCATTTATCTGCCGAGCTTAATTTGGTTGCCCTCCGGCTTGCGCAAGGCTGAAGATTTGCGTATTGATCTCAGCAAGTTCTTCAAGAAAATGCGGGTTAACTTTGTCGCTGGTCGTGTGCAAGGTATATACGACGGCGGCCGCAGCGTGCATACCGAAAATGATGTTATACATAATGACGCTTTAATTATTGCCAGCGGTGGTCGCTTTATTAAAAAGCTGCCGGGAATCGAGCATGTGATTACCCCCTGCGAAGGCATTTCGGCTGGTGAAGCGATTCGCGACCGTCTCGCGGCGATGCAGTCAGGCACCATCGCTCTCGGTTTTGGCGGTAACCCCAATGAACCCGCCGCCATGCGCGGTGGCCCGATGTTCGAGTTTGTCTTCAATATTGACAGCTTGTTACGCCGACAAGGTCGCCGCGATCAATTCAAGCTGGTGTTCTTTAATCCAAAAGATAAACCGGGGGCACGTTTAGGCCCTGACGTCCCGAGCAAACTCGTCAGCCTGATGCAGAAGAAAGGCGTCGAAACCCACTTAGGCCACAAAATTAAAGGTTTTACTGCCAGCAGTGTGCAAACTGAAGGCGGCGACATCGCTGCTGATTTAATTCTTTTCATGCCCGGTATGACTGGTCCTGCGTGGCTGGATAATACCTCGCTACCGAAGTCCCCTGGCGGCATGATTGTGGCCAACGAGCACACCCAAGTTGAAGGCTTTGAACATGTTTACGTTGCCGGCGACGCAGGTAGCTTTCCCGGCCCTGACTGGCAGCCCAAACAAGCCCACGCCGCCGATATTCAAGCGAAAGTCGCCGCGACCAACGCAGTGCGTTTACTGACAGACGAATCCGCTCAGTTAGAGGTCATCCGTCATGAGCTTGTGTGCATTGTCGACACCCTCAGCCATGGCATTTTTATAAAACGGAATGAAACGGGTTCACGCTTTTTACCACCGCTACGTATCATGCACTACGCCAAGCGCTTCTTTGAAAAACAGTACTTGCGGCAGTATCGGGGTTAATTGCCTGCGTTGCTGTGAACACAGAAAACTGCGCACCTTAAACCTAGCGCTATTGCATATCCCGTTTCAAACTAGAGTTCTGCTGTAAGATTTCACTCAAGTACTTGGAGCCGTGCTGTTCTGCGAATTTGACCGCTTTTTCTGACGCATTTAAAGCGGCTGTATGGTTATCATTCATGGTGTAAGCCGTTGCTAGGCTATCCCATAATATTTCCGAGTACGGGAACGATTGTATACCTGCCTCTAAGATTTCAACGCCCCAAGCGAGTTGGCCTTCATAGGCTGCTTTTAGTCCGTAAACATTGTACTGATGGACTGACATCGGCAGGTTGTAGTCAGTAATTTCAGCGTAGTCTGCATAATAACTGTGGAGCTGCTCGAGCGATTTAACCTCGATCTGAGGAACCGCATTGAAGCCCCGAAAGACCGATCGAAGTCCCATTACATTGCCAATTAACGGTGTTGAGTCATGTGTTTCATCAGGAAACCGACGCAGTTCCCATGTTACGTTGGTGCTAGTCAGTTTTCCGAGCGCTGCTTCCAAATAATCAAAGCCCTCGGCCATTTCGTCCGGCTCACTGGCCATACTTGCAAACCAGCGAACCTTGGCACTTTCTGCAGTTAGGTTGGCTAAATCATTCAGAATAGCAAAATCGTCCCACCACAAACTGGGGCTGATTGAAATGGCTGCTTGTATGTCATCCGTGTGATTTATAGCTAAGTACGCTGAATATAATCCGGAAAGCGAATGCCCAGTAACAGTGATATGCGACGCAATCCGATAGTCTTCACGCAGCTTGGGTAGCAATTCTTTAAACAAGAATTTTGTGTAGTTTTCCGCACCACCCGAGCGACCGGCGAACTGTTCTAATTCTGTCTGGGTGAAATTCAATAGTCGACTATTCGCACTGACACCGACCACGATCATGTCAGGAGTTTCAGCAAAAGTGCTCATAAACTCAATGTTGCCGGCAATGTGATTAAACTGTGTTGAGCCATCCATGACCAAAAGCAACGGATATTCATAGTCTGACGAATGCCCATAGGTTTCAGGTAACGCCACCCTGACGGTTGTCACTTCACCCAGTCGCTCAGAATAAAATTGAAATGACGTGCTTGCAGCGCACACTGAAGAAAAAAGAAAGACTGAGAGGATTAGTGCTTTCATTAGCACTTTGAAAAATTTGCACACGCTAATTTACCTTTGGCGTTACTTTTAGAGGGAGTTGAAGCGTAACACAGTGCAGCGGAGTGAAACCAAGTATTGCTGAGATTTGAGATTGGTGGCCCCTCCCAGATTTGAACTGGGGA
>NZ_JAIUMR010000009.1 GCF_022565475.1 Aliidiomarina sp.
ACCAACCAGACCATAGCTACAAGAAACACCTTCTTAGTTTAATAAATCCAACCAGTCAGGGACTAGTTGACAGAAGTTGAATTAGGATTGAAAAACAGTGATTCCAACCCTAGAATGCAAATAGCCGATTAATATAAACCAACGGGTTGCCTGGTTGCCGTGCATCGGCAATCACAATACCGTTCACACTGGCTTCGATACCACGTTGCAAAATTAACATCTGCGCTTCCGAAGCTTCGCGTCGTTCTTGTTCATGTTGTTGCTGCAACACCAGTGCAACCCAATCACGGGCTTGCTGAATGAGCTTTAGTTCATATCGCTTTGGCAGTCGCGGCTGGGAAAAATAAACGGCGAATGTCCCCGCCACATCACCTTTCTGATTGCTAAAAGGATGCGACCAACAGGCTCTTAGCTGGTAGCTACGAATCATGTCTTGCGCGGACTGGAAATACTCGTGGGTCAGCATGTCTTTGACAATCACAGCCTCGTTACGCGCCGCAGCAGTGCCGCAGGCACCAACGCCTTCGGCAACAGGGAGTCCATTAAGTTGTTGAGCAAAATCCGCTGGCAAACTGGGACTGGTCACACAAGATAGCGTCGCCGTTTGCGGGTTCACCATCATGATAGATGCGTAGGCACGGTCGATTTGTGCCTCAATCAGCACACAAATCGCGGAGAGTTTATCGCCAAATGGCGCATCGCTAATCATTAACCGCAGTAAGGTTAATTCAGCTTGATGAAGGCGCCGCAAGCGCACTAGCTTGCGTGTCAATATAATAACCGACACAACAATTGCGCCGGCAATGACCAATATAATCGCGTTCACGAATAAAGAGGTGCTCATAATTACCCTAATCTATCGTTATTATTATTTAGGACTCGTTAGTCGAAGCTGCACACTCGCCGCCGAATCATTTTCTCTAATTCAAGTAATAGAAACACAGCAATACCTATGGCTACTGTAGCTAAACCATGCAACCACAACAGACTTTCGGTTTGAAATAAGCGCTGCAAAATTGGCAGGTAGGTAAAAACTAACTGCAAAACAAACACCAACGACACCGCGATGAGAATCGCCTTGGTGCCTTTGACACCATCACGAAACAGTGAGCCTCGGCGCAAATAACGCACGCTAAACAAATACCAAACTTCCATGGCCACTAATGTATTGACCGCGAAGGTGCGCGCGTAATTTTCGCTGTAACCGGCGGCCAACGCCCATTGGAACACGGCAAAAATCCCGACGGTAAACAACACCGACACAACCATAATTCGCCATAACAAAAACCGTGAAATTAACGCTTCTCGGGCTTGCCGCGGCGGCCGCTCCATGACGTCACGTTCAGCCGGTTCAAACGCCAATGCTAACGCCAACGCAATCGAGCTGACCATATTAACCCACAAAATTTGCAGGGGCAAAATCGGAAGCGTCAAAGCGAACAAAAGCGCTAAAATAATGGCCAGGGACTCGCCACCGTTCACTGGCAATAGAAAGCCAATCGCTTTTTTCAAGTTATCATAAACGGTTCGACCTTCTTTGACAGCATCGACTATAGTCGCGAAGTTGTCGTCGGTCAGCACCATCTCGCTCGCTTCCCGCGCTGCTTCAGTCCCGCCCTTACCCATGGCGATCCCGACTTCAGCACGCTTTAACGCGGGCGCATCATTGACGCCGTCACCGGTCATCGCCACCACGTGACCATGTGCTTGTAAAGCACTCACTAGACGCAATTTGTGCTCCGGCGTGGTGCGGGCAAAAATGTCGATGGTCAACACCCGATCACGTAAGGCCTCATCACTGAGCACTTCAATTTCATGGCCTTCCATAACTATATCTGTATGTTCTAAGCCGAGTTCTCGACCAATGGCTTGGGCGGTGGCGGCGTGATCGCCGGTAATCATCTTGACATTGATGCCAGCCTGCTTACAAATTTTAATCGCGTCCTGTACTTCCGGACGCGGCGGGTCAATTAAGCCACAAAAACCGAGAAATTGGACACCATCCGTTAAGCTATCTGCATCTATCGTGCTGGTTTCTGCCGTCACCCACTTATAGGCAAAACCCAGCACACGTTGACCTGCTGCTGCAATTTTATGAATGGTATCTTTTTGCTGCTGTTGTTCATCGTCCGACAGTTCACATAAGTGAACAATTCGCTCAGGAGCGCCTTTAATCAGTATCAAACGTTGATCACTAATGTCACCCGGTACTTGGTGCAGCGTCGCCATATACTTGTGCCGAGAATCGAACGGAATCGCGTCAAGGCGGGGAAAGTCGTGCTGCAATTGCCGATACGACTGACCGTCCTTCTGCGCTAATACCAAGAGTGCGGCTTCCATTGGATCACCGCTAATGCCACCGTCTGTAGTATTCAGTTGCGCGTCGTTGCACACAGCGCCAGCAACAATCAACCAAGGTAGGTGTTGCCCATCACTCGCCTTGACCATGAGATCTTGGTGGTTCTGGCGAGACTTTGCAAACGCTTCTGCGACTTTCGATGCGGGTCGCAGCTTGCCCTCCAAGCTATATCCACTGCCTTCCACATGCCAACGTCCCGACGGTGTATGGACCTCACTCACCATCATTTCGTTGCGCGTTAATGTCCCCGTTTTATCCGAACAAATCGTTGACACTGCCCCCAAAGTTTCCACTGCCGGCAGTCGTCGAATAATACTTTTTCGCGCCGCCATGCGCGTCACGCCAATAGCTAAAGCAACGGTTAAAATCGTCGGCAGGCCTTCGGGGATCGCGGCGACAATTAAGCTGACCACGGCCATAAAGAGATAACTGGGGTCGTTGCCGCGCAACAAACCAAGCAGGAAAACGGCAAGGCCGACAATCAGGACGACAAAGGTCAAATAACGGGCAAATTGGCTCATTTGCTGCAACAACGGTGTTGTTAACGACTCAACGCGATGCAGCATTTTGTTAATTCGGCCGAGTTCGGTGTCACTGCCGGTGGCAATCACCAACGCTAATCCGCGACCTTGAGTAACCATGGTGCCCGAGTATGCCATTGCGGTTCGGTCAGCGAGTACTGCCTCGGCAGGGTTTTCTTGTGCTTGCTTTTCAATCGGTACCGACTCACCCGTAAGCGCTGCTTCCTGCACTTGCAGGTGACGCGCTTGAACAATTCGGACATCCGCTGGCACTTTGTCGCCAGCCTCAAGAACAATGAGATCACCCAGCACCAATTCGCGGGCGGGAATTTGTTGCTTTTCACCGTCCCGAATCACCACAGCATGAGGGGTTAACATCTGATGAATCGCACTCAAGGCTTTTTCGGCTTTGCCTTCCTGGACAAAACCAATCACCGCATTCACAACCACCACGGCAAGAATCACCGCCATATCTAACCATTCGGCGAGGAAACCCGCCAATACAGCAGCGACGATCAGGACATAAATGAGTAGATTATTAAACTGCCGCAGTAACCGTTGCCACGCCGGTGTGACTGCCCGACTAGGCAACTCATTAACGCCATAGCGCTGACGCCGTTCATCGACCGAACTACTGGTGATACCTCGACTGACATCAGACTCAGTTGCCGCAGCCACCGCTTGAACCGACTGCGCATGAGCATCGACGACAAACTGAGTTCGTTCTTGGACGACTTTTGCTGCTGGCATTGAGCTCTCCTGCACGCTCTAAGCTGAGGCGCTGAATGCTCTCAGCACCTGTCACTCAGTTACATTTTCAAGCCCCACAACTCGCGAGCTTCACGCGCTAAATCTTCCTGAAACTGTGGCGCCGCCACTCGAATTAACTCGGCCGCACGCTCGCTCATGCTTTTCGCTCTGAGGTTCGCTACACCATATTCAGTGACAATGTAATGAACGTGAGCACGCGTTGTCACCACGCCCGCACCAGGACTCAGAATGGCACTAATGCGCGAGACTTCACCACCACGAGCCGTTGCAGGTAAAGCGATGACAGAACGGCCACCTTCGGACAAACTAGCACCGCGGACGAAATCCATTTGCCCACCCACGCCCGAATAAATCGACGTGCCCAACGAGTCAGCACACACCTGCCCACTCAGATCGACCTGCAATGCACTATTGATCGCCATCACTTGTTTATTCTGGCGAATCACCGAGGTGTCATTGGTGTATTCCACATCCAAAAACGCCACTTCCGGGTTGTCATCAACAAAGTCATACAACGCCTGACTGCCCATCGCAAACGTGGTCACAATGCGTCCGCGATGTTTGCGCTTCTGAGAGTTATTGATAACGCCAGAGCGCACCAACGGCAGTACGCCGTCCGAAAACATTTCAGTATGAATGCCCAAATCACGACGGTCACCTAAACACGCCAAGGTCGCATCTGGGATCGCACCTATCCCCATTTGCAAACAATCGCCATCGCCAATCAAACTCGCCACATTGCGGCCAATTTGCTGGGTAATCGGGTCTTGTTCCGCAGGCGTATGCAGAGGTAACGGCGCTTCTTGCTCAAAATAGCGGGTAAAGCGGTCAATATGGACAAACGAGTCGCCATGGGTCCGTGGCATTTTCGGGTTCACCCAAGCAATCACTTTCTTGGCCACCTGTAATGCCGCCCGCGTCGCCTCCACGGAAATACCCAAGCTACAATAACCATGGGCATCCGGCGGCGAGACTTGCACTAAAACCGCGTCAAGCGGTTGCTCACCAGAGCGGAATAATTTAGGAATTTCGGAAAGAAAAATCGGTACGTAATCCGCCAAGCCGTCTCGGACCGCAGCGCGCGTGGCTTTGCCGACAAAGAATGCCCGTTGCCGCAAATGCCCCTGTAGCTCAGGGTTACACAGTGCCCCACTGCGTTCGGTGTGTAACTGCAACAACGTCAAATTACGTCGCAGCATCGCCACTTCCGCTAACGCATCAAGCAACACATACGGTGTCGCCGCCATCGACTGACACCAAATCACTTCATCATTGCCAATCGCTGAGACTGCTTCAACAGCCGACTGTACACGCATATTCTTTTCCTTAATCGTTGATCGTTAAGATGCTCATGTAATCGGGAACATCAACAGAGAATTTGGTTTTTGCCAGTAAATGATCACGGAAACATTCAAGGGCGTTCGGTTCACCATGCACCAAATGAATTTCCGTTCCGGCTGGCAATTTCGAGTCTTCGAGCCATTGCGTCAGCTCTTGATAATCAGCATGACCAGAGAGACCGTCAAGGTTACGAATATTCGCCCGTACCGGAATCCAATCACCATGAATCTTAATGCTCTCAACCCCTTGCATCATTTTGTCGCCACGCGTACCGCCCGCTTGGTAACCACTAAAAAGCACGGTCGCTCGATGATCCGTTAACCAATGTTTGAAGTGATGAAGTATGCGTCCACCGGTCGCCATCCCGGAACCGGCAATAATGATGTGAGGCCCTTTCTGACTCGCGATCGCCTTCGATTCGTCAACACTATGGGTATATTCAACGACGTTCTCAGCGCGTTCGCACTGCGTCGCAGTGAGTCGATGATAGTCATGATGGGTGCGATAAATATGCGAGACTTTGATGGCCATCGGGCTATCTAAAAACACTGGAATTCGCGGGATTTTCCCTTCGTCCATTAACGAAACAATCAGATGCTGCATAAGCTGTGCACGACCGACCGCAAAACTCGGAATCAATACCGGCCCGCCGTTTTTCGCCGCTTCATTAATAATCTCCGCGAGTTCTTCACGAACATCGGTATCCTGATGACGGCGATCCCCATAGGTCGACTCCAACATCAGCACATCAACCGGTGGTAATGGGGCCGGCGGTTTCATTAACAGGTCATTCGATCGGCCGACATCGCCAGAGAAGCCAACACGTTTTCCATTGCTACTCAAAACCACCGCTGCGGCACCGAGAATATGTCCAACCGGATGCAGCTCTAGCTTGATGTCCCCGACTTGAAACTGCTGCCGAAACTCAACGGTGCGAAACAATTGAGTGGCTTTTTCGCCTTGTTCAGCGGTGTATAGTGGTTCCGGAGCTTCATGTTTACTTAAACCATGGCGCCCCAAAAACTTCGCATCTTCTTCTTGAATCTTGCCCGAGTCTGGCCACAGCACTTTGCACAAATCAGCGGTGGCATCATGGGCATACACCGGACCGCGATAGCCATGCTTGTATAAAACCGGCAGGAAACCACTATGATCGAGGTGAGCATGGGTCAAAACGACGGCATCTACCTTGTCGATGCCTAATGGCAACGGTTGCCAGTTGCGGCGCCGCAACCACTTATAGCCTTGAAACAAGCCACAATCGATTAAAATTCGGGTGTTCTCCGTTTCAACCAAGTATTTCGAACCTGTGACTGTTTCCGTGCCACCAAGAAAAACGATACGCATGTGCGACTCCCATTAATGAACATCAGCCTAAGTATGGTCGATTTCTCCCCAGTTCGTTTTGTTTTATCGCAAATTATTGACCGGCAAATAAAACTTAAACAACCACTGGTTCTGCACTATGACAGCAATAGGCATCGAAGAGAAGTTACCAGACCATATAGAAATCATTCGGTTAGCCAAGTTCCTTGGCGAATCGTTGTAACCAACTCGCGGCAGACTCTGGCCGATGAAAAAAGAAGCCTTGATACTGCTGACAACCGCGCGAACGTAAAAAATCGAACTGCGCTTGGGTTTCAATCCCCTCGGCCACGCGTTGCATTCCGAGGTTCTCGCCCATGAGCAGAATCGTGTCGAGCAAGGTTCGACCACGCTCACTTTGCAGACCACCTTCAACAAACGCTCGATCAATTTTAACTTCACTAACGGGGATCCATTGTAATCGGCGCAAATTTGAATAACCGGTACCGAAGTCGTCAATTGAAAAGGTCACACCGGCTTTGCTCAGGGTTTCCATGGTGCGTTTCACGTGATCAATATCGTGGACGAGCAGGCTCTCGGTAATCTCAAGTTTTAGATTTTCTGGCGGCGCCTCAAAACGACTGAGTGTCGATAGCACCATTTGTGCGAATTTTTCACTGCGAAATTGCCGCGGGCTGACATTGACAGCGATTTGGAATCCAGGAGCCATGTGTTTAATCTCCGCTAAGATCTTAGCCACAGATGCCAACATGAACTCACCAATCGGTAAAATTAAACCTAATCGTTCAGCTAACGGAATAAACTGAAACGGTGGAATAAATTCGTCGTAATAACGCCATCGCACCAACGCCTCTGCCGAAACCCAGCGCCCCGCTTTGTCGACTTTACTCTGTAACCAGCACTCCAACTGATTTGTTTTCAAGGCGTGACGAAGTTGTTCCTCAAGGCGAAACTCTTGTACCACTTGAGACGTCATCACGTGCTTGTATTCTGAATACTGATCGCGCCCCGCCGCCTTTGCTTCATGCACCGCAGTTTCAGCATTCGCGATCAACTGTGTGGCCTCAGAACCACGCTTAGCTTTCGCCATGCCAATGCTTCCAGTAAAAAAATAACTCCGGCCGTTAACAATCACCTCTTGGCGTAGAAGTGCGAGTAGTGAACGGCTGCGTTCATGATTGAATTCACCGGGCGCGTCATCGTCAACGGGTACCGCAAGCCAAAATCTGTCTTCAATGTCCTTACCGACGAAGCCATCAAAATCTGCCACAAAGCGTTCCAATCGACGACCAATAACACGCAGAATATCACCACCCTCCTTGTAGCCAACGACAATATTCACACGATTGAAGAAGTCCATGTTAATGGCGATGACTTTAATACTTTGTGTTTGCAGCACATGGTCAACTAAGCGTAAGAAATGCGAGCGGTTGGGCAAACCAGTTGAGTCATCAAACAAGGATAATGCTTCAATGGTTTCAGCAGCTTCGCGTTCGGCACTGATATCACGTAGGGTTGCAACATACCGGACTTGTCCTTGCCACTTGATACGACTGAGGTGAATCATTACTGGGAACCGAGTACCATCGCGGCGCCTAGCTTCAAGTTCACGCGTTTTGCCGATGACTCTCGGCTGCGTATCGAGCTGCTTGCTCGCTTGGTGTTTCATCTGGTTGTGGTGTATGGCCATGGAGCTTGGCATTAACACAGTCACATTCTGACCTAATAGCTCTGTTTCCGAATAACCGAACAAACGCGACACTGCAGCGTTTAAGGTTAAAATTTGACCATCAAGGTCGGTCACCAACACGGCATCAAGCAGTTGGTCGAAAATAGACTTGGTCCACGGTGACCAAGACTCCGGGCAATGTTGAGAAAAAGCTGCATCCGCAGCATGAGTTGGTTTTTGCATAGTCACCGAATAGCAATCAAACTAAACCCGCAGTTTACTGAATACCACTTTATAAGTAATCGCCTGTTTGCGACCTGATTTTGACGTAGCGCAATCTTTTCTCGCTTTTCAACGTATTCTAACTATGGCAAATTAGCGTCACGTTGCAAACAGGAGTAGTTATGGCCGATCCCGATTTTCAAGTACAAGCATTTCTCGATGACGATAGCGAGACCTTCACCTATGTGGTCTACGAGCACGATGGCGGGCAAGGTGTAATTATCGATCCGGTACTGGATTTCGATATTAAATCCGGTCATACCGCGCATCATGGTGCGCAGCGGGTACTTGAGTTTGTTCGCGCTAAAAACTTAACGATTCCGCTAATACTCGAAACTCATGCCCATGCCGATCACTTGTCCGCGGCACCATTTCTGCGCGAGCATTTAGGCGCAGAAATTGGCATTGGCGCACAGATTCGTGACGTCCAGAAGATTTTTAAAGATGTCTTTAATCTTGAACGCTCATTCCTCCCCGACGGCAGCCATTTTGATCGTTTATTCAAAGACGGTGACACCTTCGAGGTCGGCAGCTTGCGTTTTCAAGTTGTGCATACGCCCGGTCATACCCCTGCTGATCTAACCTATGTGGTGAACGATCAAGCGATGTTTGTCGGTGACACGCTCTTTTTACCGGACGTTGGCACGGCTCGCTGTGATTTTCCCGGCGGTTCAAGTCAAACTTTATATCAGTCCATTCGCAAGTTACTTAGCTTTCCTGTCGACACCCGTATGTATATTTGCCACGACTATCCGCCAGAAGGACGCGCCCATCAATTTGTCACCACGGTTGGTGAACAGCGTAAGTCGAGTATTCATATTCGCGATGGTGTCAGCGAGGCTGAATTTGTGCACATGCGCGACGAACGTGATGCAACACTTGCGATGCCACGCTTAATTATCCCGTCCATTCAGGTCAATATTCGCGCGGGTGAGCTGCCGCCAGCCGAAGATAATGGTACCGTATATCTGAAAATTCCATTAAACACGCTGCAATAAAGCTAGGAAACTCTTATGTCGATTACCTTTGGTCCATTTGCATTTGCTACCACCCATCTCATCTTTATTGTTGCTGCTCTTCTTGCTTTCGTGGTGGCTTGGCTCGTTAGTCGACGCAGCAATCACCGCGTTGCGGACTCGGTCTTTAATGTTTTGGCCGTTGGCTTAATTGTCGCGCGCGCAAGTTTCGTCATTCGTTATTTCGAGCTCTACGCCGAAGCGCCATGGCAAATTCTCAATGTTCGCGATGGTGGTTTCGACCTTTGGGCCGGTGTCATTGGCGGTGCTTTGATGGCAGTTTGGGAGGTGGTTCGCCGCCGCAGTGTGCTGCAGCCATTAGCCATTGCCTGTGTCTCGGGTGTTTTGGCCTGGGGTGCTATGACGACGTGGTACGATTATAAATATGGCGAGGAGCTTTGGGTACCCGAAGTTCGATTAGCAACGCTGGATGACCGGCAGGTCTGGCTCAATCGCGAATATCGCGGCAAGCCTCTTGTGGTTAATTTGTGGGCGACTTGGTGTCCGCCCTGTGTGCGCGAAATGCCCTTGCTTGAAGACGCTCAGCAAAAGTGGCCAGACGTCGCGTTTGTCACCGTCAATCAAGGCGATGACCTTGACCTCGTCTTGGCATTTATTCAAGAGCAAGGCCTCAATCTTGACGACATGCTGATGGATTACAACAGCACCCTGAGTACTGAAATAAATTCATTTGCACTGCCAACTACGCTCTTTTTTAATGCCGAAGGCATGCTCATCGACAGTCACGTCGGCGAATTTTCCGCTGCTCGTTTACAACAAGCCGTCGATCAGATTCGTTAATACCTTTAACCGCTGGGCATTGAGTCCAGCGGTCATTTTACAGCAAGGTTTCTATCGCTCGCCCAAGCCCTTCCAACGTAAACGGATACATGCGTTGTTGCATAATGTCACTGATCATACGAATCGACGAATAGTATTGCCAACGGCTCTGCGGTTGCGGATTGATCCAAACCGCTTTCGGGTAGTTCTGCAACAAACGTTCCATCCAGACTTGGCCGGGCTCCTCATTCCAATGTTCAACACTACCACCCGGATAAGCAATCTCATACGGCCCCATGGTTGCATCGCCGACAAAGATTAATTTGTAGTCACTGCCATAGGTGTGCAAAAGATCGCGCAGTGGTGTTTGTTCCTGGCGACGGCGTTTATTGTTTTTCCACACACCTTCATAGACACAGTTGTGAAAATAGAAAAACTCGAGATGCTTAAATTCCGAGCGCACTGCTTGGAAAAGCTGTTGGCATTCATAAATGTAGTCATCCATAGAGCCGCCGACATCGAACAAGATCAACACTTTGATAGCGTTATGCCGCTCAGCCTGCCAGCGCAAGTCGAGCATGCCTTGTTTACCGGTGGCGCGAATAGTCTCAGGTAAATCCAGTTCCGTGGCCGCACCTGTCCGCGCAAAACGACGTAACTTTCTCAGTGCGAGTTTAATCGTGCGATTATTCAGTTCTTCATCGGTATCGAGATCTTGAAACTCGCGTTTGTCCCACACTTTTACCGCACGGCGCGCACCGTTTCCGTCTTGACCAATGCGGATGCCCTCGGGATGATACCCATAAGCACCAAAAGGTGACGTACCACCGGTACCAATCCACTTATTGCCACCGGCATGGCGCTTCTGTTGTTCTGCTAAACGCTCACGAAATTGTTTCAGCAACTCGTCTAAACCGCCGAGCGCTTGCAGTTTGGCTTTGTCTTCGTCGCTGAGCTGGCGTTGCAATGACCGCTCTAACCACTCTTGCGGAATACTCGCGGCAATATCGACTTCGTTGACGCCTTCAAAGTAACTCGCAAAGGCACGATCGAACCGGTCATACTGACTTTCATCTTTGACCAGCGTCATCCGCGCAACGACGTAAAAATCATCGACATTAGCGAATACCACCTGCCGCTCGAGAGCGTTGAGCAAGTCCATTAACTCAGTCAAGCTGACCTTTAAGCCATGGTCACGGAGCTTGAAGAAAAACTCAATTAACATAGCAAGGCCTTAACGCGTCTGCCGACGACTCATAAACGCAAGCTTTTCAACGAGCTCAACATCCTGTTCATTTTTCAGCAAGGCACCAAACATGGGCATAAGTCCCTGCCCTTGATTGGCTTGCAATTGTTCTGGGCCAATATCTTCCGCCAATAACAACTTCAACCAGTCCAGCAACTCCGATGTACTCGGCTTTTTCTTTAAATGCGGCACGTCGCGTAAGTCAAAGAAAACATCGAGAGCAGTGCTCAATAGACGCTGTTGGATATTGGGAAAGTGCACCGCAACGATTTGTTGCAATGTATCCGCGTCTGGAAAACGAATGTAATGGAAAAAACACCGACGCAAAAATGCATCTGGCAGCTCTTTTTCGTTATTTGACGTAATGATCACAATCGGCCGATGACGCGCGCTAATTTGCTCACCGGTTTCGTAAACATGAAACTCCATCTGGTCGAGTTCGTGCAAAAGATCGTTCGGGAATTCGATATCAGCTTTATCAATCTCATCAATTAGCAGAACCGGTCGTTTGTCGGCGGTAAATGCCTGCCATAATTTGCCCGGTTTAATATAGTTCGCGATGTCATGCACCCGTTCACTACCGAGCTGACTGTCACGCAAGCGCGAGACTGCATCATATTCGTAAAGGCCTTGCTGGGCTTTGGTCGTCGACTTAATGTGCCAACGTAACAAGTCGGTACCGAGCGATGCCGCCAGCTCTTCGGCTAATTTAGTCTTACCGGTTCCCGGTTCACCTTTAATCAATAATGGCTTTTCCAACGTTACGGCTGCGTTAACCGCTAAGGCAAGTTCAGCAGAAACAATATAGCTCTCAGTGCTCTGGAAACCAGCGGAAAATTGACTCATAAATAAAAATCCTGTCAGCGCAAAAAGTAAAACGCCATGATAACAAAATCATGGCGTTTCAGGGGAACGACGAGAAACGTTTTATTTTTTCATGCCAGTCAGGAAGCCACCGATTCCGACAATGGCTAAGACCGCGCCGACAATTAAAAACCACATGGCGTTGTCAGTTGGCTGGCCAGTAAAGGCCTCAGTCACCTGAGACGCCGCGGATTGCTTTTCCTGCCAACCGAAATACAGCACAATCAGGCCGGCGACTAAAATGGCTAACGATACAAATTTATTCATGCAACATTGCTCCTTGTCTCACCGAAAATATTATTGTTTGCTATCCAGTAATTACTGCTGTTTACCATTTCAGCCTAGTCTAACTTGGCTCAAAGTCCAATAAATGACTGTAAGTTTTTCGAAATGATAACAAGTCCTTACGGCTCCCAACGCTTCACTTTCTGGCGAATTTCGCCACTTTCAATCCAGCCCTGTACCTGTTCAGCAAGTCGATAACCTGCATCCGTAGCCTGTTGCCAAAACTTTTGCCGAGCGGCGACATCGAGTTGAGCGAAATCATGACGGTCTGGGATCTTTTGATAGGGCAACTGATCAATAAATTCTTGGGTTGGCATAATAATCACCGCATTCGGCCAACGATCGGGGCCGGTACGGCGTTTTTTCAAGCCTTTATCGAACCAGCCCGGAATAATATCGCGTTGAAAATGGGGATAGAGGATTAACCCTTCGCGTTGACCTAACGGTAAATCAAAATGATAGTCGGTCACACCACCGTCGCGATAAACCCCTGGCGGCGCGCCGGGAATATCACGGACACCCGCAAGCACCATCGGAATCGAGCCGCTCGCCAACAACGCATGGCGAAAATTATCTGCGGTTAACTGTACATGACGCGTCGGCAGGTCATTCCAATCGCGCCCCAAAGGCGGTTTTGCCGCTGGATGATGAAACACCACGCGCTCAAAACTACTCGCCAAAGTCTTGCGCGAAATAGCATTCAAGGCCGCCGCTTTGATTAAACCTATGCCTTGCCCTAAGCGACTTTCCGAGGCGACAATGCCTTTGCTGCGGACGACAATCATGTGATGGCGAAACGTGTCTTGCTGGAGCATTTCAGTGATGGCATCATCTGGAACGTATTCATGTAAAAGCGCAATGGCTTTGTCCGTGATCTCTTTCACATCCGGCTTCTCGCTGTAAACCGTCGCCCGATACAATTTACTAAATAAAGCACTCGCTGCAGCCGCATCACTGCGCCCCAAACTGGCAAAGCGCCATGCCCCGGCTGACGTTCCTAACAGCTCTAAGGGTTGCTGGCGTTGGGCAAAAAACTCGCCAAACAAGTAGTGATCCAGACCTTGCAATACGAACCACTTGGGACCACCCGAGGCACCGAGCAGCAAACTGATATCCTGTTGCTGAAGCCCATGTTCTTGAATGTGTGCATACGCGCGTGCGCCGGCTTTGATTTCTGCCCAATCTGTCATGCTATTGCCTTTTTATTGTTATCACTGTTCCTGCTGATTCGCAGTCGCCAGTATACTGCGACTGGCGTTGAATTACAGCCTTGAGTCACCAGCTGCATTCTCCGCCGAGCAGTGGTATCCTTGCTTGACTCTATTTATTAATTGCTGCGAAAAGAATCGTCCTATGAAATTTATTAGTTTTAATATCAATGGCCTGCGTGCACGACTACATCAGTTACAAGCGCTCATCGACAAACACCAGCCGGATGTCATTGGTCTCCAAGAAACCAAAGTTCATGACGAAGCCTTCCCGCTTGCGGACGTCGAAGCCATGGGCTATCAAGTTTACTTCTTTGGTCAAAAAGCCCATTACGGCGTAGCCTTACTCACCAAAGTACCGACGCAGGATGTTACTTATGGCTGGCCAGGCGATGACGAAGACGCTCAACGCCGGATGATCATGGCAACGGTCACTGCGCCGGACGGCGAGCAAATTCGGGTCATGAACGGTTACTTCCCGCAAGGCGAGTCGCGCGACCATCCGATCAAATTTCCCGCCAAAGAAAAGTTTTATCAAGACTTAATGGCTTACCTCAACAGCACGCAGTCGCCTGATCAACCTGTGTTACTGATGGGTGACATGAACATTTCCACGACTGATCTAGACATTGGCATCGGTGAAGCCAATGCAAAGCGCTGGTTGAAAACCGGTAAATGTAGCTTTTTACCCGAAGAACGTGAGTGGATGCAGCGTCTCTTAGATTGGGGCTTTATCGACACCTATCGCCAACTTAAGCCAGACGAGAATCAGCAGTTCAGCTGGTTTGACTATCGTTCACGTGGGTTTGACGATAACCGTGGACTGCGTATTGACCTAATTTTGGCCACCGAAGCATTAGCTGCACGGTGTATCGATGCTGGCATTGACTATGAGCTGCGCGGCATTGATAAACCGTCTGATCACGCGCCAATTTGGAGTGAATTCAAAACCAAATCTTAATGTTCTTCCGGCGGCAACACCGCTAAGGCTTTGCGCAATACTCGCGCAAGATCAATATACGCTGGGCCCGGTCGATGACCGGGCAAGCGAATATCCTCTCCGGCTTGATTCAATTTATACTGTAAATCTAAAAACCAACTTTTAAGCGGTGGCGGCAACAGTCGATAGCTACGCTTGCCTAACCAATAATAACCTTGCAGTGGCAGCAGCAATAAAAATAGCGTGGTTGCAATAATTTGCGGCAGATAATCGGCACCTAAATACTGAAATTGGACATAGAAATTCGCCACCGCAGCGACCGGAATAACCTTAACACCCAACTTCAGCGCAGGAATCACCCGCGACTCTGGAAGATTGCCAACCACAGCGTGATTCGGCCAAATCTTCATGTAATCCAGACCATTTTTAAAAGTTTTCCACATAATGCTCTCAAATACGTGCTTCTGATGGCTAATTATCCACTGATTTTATCGTTGTCGATATAGTACACACAAAAAGTTTGCTTTTCGATCAGTGGCCAGACGACTGAACAAAACTCACCCAGTCAATTTAGTTATTACATATCATAAACTTAAAGAGTTGAATCCAGCTAATTAACAAGGTTATCCACAGAAAAAGTGGATGACTTTGGATAATAAAAGTTATCCACAACAAACTCCGCTTAGGGTGACTTGGGCGAAGCTTGCAATGCAGTGTATACTGCGAAAATATCCATTTCGTTCACGCTTGAGCTTACCATAGCCTGAGCATGTCAATAAAAGGAATCACATTATGAGCGCCGTTGTATTCGGTATTAAAAACTGCGACACCGTTAAAAAATCCTTAAAGTGGCTGAAGGAACATAACGTTGATTTTCAGTTTGAGGATTTAAAAAGTGCCCCGCTTGCCGCTTCTACCATCGAACATTGGGTAAAAACACTGGGGGCCGATACCCTCATCAACAAGCGCGGTACCACGTGGCGGAAACTACCGGACGACGATAAAGGCGAGTTAACCTTGCCGCGCACTGTGCACTTGATTCAAAGTCATCCAACCTTGATTAAGCGCCCTTTGGTGGTCCTCGACGGTAATATCATGGTCGGTTTTGACGAAGGTAGTTGGCAGGAGTTTTTTGGTGTCTGATTTAAATCATCCCACACTCGAATTAGCGCGCGATTTAATTGCTCGGCCGTCCATTACCCCGCACGATGCGGGCTGCCAAAACGTTATGGCCGATCGTTTAGCTCGGTTAGGGTTCAACATCGAAACCATGGTGTTCGAAGACACAACGAACCTCTGGGCGCGGCGCAATAGCAGTGGCCCACTGTTTTGCTTTGCCGGCCATACGGATGTTGTGCCTCCAGGTCCTGAAAGTGATTGGAACACCCCACCCTTTGAGCCCACAGATATTAACGGCGTACTTTATGGTCGCGGCGCTGCCGATATGAAAGGCAGCCTAGCAGCGATGATCGTAGCCACTGAACGCTTTATTGCCAAACATCCCGACCATGCCGGAAGCCTCGCCTTTCTGATTACTAGTGACGAAGAAGGCCCTTTCATAAACGGCACCGTGCGCGTGATTGAAACCCTCGAAGCGCGTAACGAAAAGATTAATTGGTGCGTCGTCGGTGAACCGTCGAGCACGCAGTATTGTGGTGACGTGATTAAATATGGTCGGCGCGGCAGCATGACCGGCTACCTCAAAGTTCATGGCATTCAAGGCCATGTTGCCTATCCACATTTGGCGAATAACCCTGTTCATGCAGCGGCACCCGCGTTGGCTGCGCTGGCTAACGAATTATGGGACGAAGGTAACGACGCCTTTCCACCCACCAGTTTTCAAATTGTCGATGTTCATGCCGGCACCGGTGCCACAAATGTTGTTCCAGGAAAGCTTTCTGTAACCTTTAACTTACGCTTTAGCACCGAATCCACGGCCGACAGCCTGAAAGCGCGTATTTATAAGATTCTCGACCAACACGGCTTAACCTATGAGTTAGATTGGATTCTGAATGGCCTGCCGTTCCTGACCGATCACGGTACCTTAGTCGATGCGGCAACGGCTGCTGTCACCGATGTCATTGGTAAAGCGCCGACCTTATCAACCGCTGGGGGCACCTCTGACGGCCGTTTCATTGCTCCTACTGGCGCTCAGGTTCTTGAACTTGGCCCTGTTAACGCCAGCATTCACAAAGTTAATGAGCACGTGTCCCACGATGATCTAATAAAGCTCACCGATATGTACGAACGCATATTGCAGCGGGTGTTGGTTGAAACGGATATGGGAGCCTGATCATGGCCGCGGAGAAGCAGCTGACTTGGACACAATTGACCGGCCGCAATGCGGATCATGTCGTTACTGTCCCCGGTGCAAGCTCCGCACTGATTCGTTTGCAACCTGCGGTAGTCGCAGCTTTTCTGCGGCTGCAAACGGCCGCAGCGAGCGCGGGGCATAATTTACATATTGCCAGTGGCTTTCGCGACTTTGAGCGGCAACGTGTCATTTGGACAAGAAAATGGCAAGCCAGTACACAAGACCAACAGGCTTTAGAAACGATCCTGCATTGGTCAGCGTTACCGGGAGCATCACGTCACCATTGGGGAACGGACGCGGACTTCTTCGATCCGTCCGCATTAGGGACTGCGACCTTGCAACTTGAGCCTTGGGAGTATGAACCCGGCGGGCCTTTTGCGTCACTATCCGCATGGCTGACGGAGCATGCCGCTCGTTTCGGTTTTTATCGCTGCTATGCCGATCCCGCAAGTAGTGGCGTTGCTGTTGAACCATGGCACTTTTCCTTTGCGCCAATAGCACAGCGCTATCCTGAACAGTTGAATTGTGCAGCGCTCAGACAACTGTATCTCGATTCTGAGCTACCCGGCCACGCAATAATCCTGCCCCAGCTCGAGCAACTTTTAGCCAAGTATGTTTGGCAAACCACCCCAGCACCAGCAGTAGCGCTTGCTGCACCATTGAGTGAGGATCTCTGATGTCCATTGGTGCTTGGCTAATTATCATTCTGGCCTTGGGGATTATTCTTAGCAATATCATGTTGCTGAAAAAGACAGCCAACATGAAAATGCCGAAAAGGAAAGAGAAGGCTGAACCCAATGAGGATGTTGATGACTCAGCAGATGCATGGGACAAAGACAATTGGGGTAAAGATGACTGGCAAAAAGACAACTGGGACGATGAGCAAAAATAAACGACCCCGCAGCGTGCGGGGTCGTTTATTTGATCAGCTCACTTACATACGCAGATTTACAGCGGCACACCTAAACGTTTTGCCACTTCTTCGTAAGCTTCAACCACACCACCTAAACCTTGACGGAAGCGGTCTTTGTCTAACTTAGTCTGGGTTTCTTTGTCCCATAAACGACAACCATCTGGGCTAAACTCATCACCCAGCACGATTTCGCCATGAAAAACACCGAATTCGAGCTTATAGTCGACTAACAACATACCCGCATCTGCGAACAAAGGCTTGAGCACGTCATTAACGGCGAACGTTAGACGCTTCATTTCTGCCATCTGTTCTGCAGTTGCCCAGCCGAAAGTCTCAACGTGTGATTCATTGACCATAGGATCATGCAAGGCGTCGTTTTTCAGGAAAAGTTCGAACGTCGGAGGACTCAACTCCAACCCTTCTTGCACACCCAAACGACGCACGAGAGAGCCGGCAGCGAGGTTACGAACGACACACTCCACCGGAATCATATCGAGTTTCTTCACCACACACTCAGTGTCTGACAACAGCGCTTCCATTTGCGTCGGAATTCCCGCAGCGGCCAGCTTTTCCATAATGAAGTGGTTGAACTTATTGTTCACCATGCCCTTGCGAGCAAGCTGTTCGACCTTTTCACCATCAAAGGCTGACGTGTCGTCGCGGAACTCTAAAATTAGATATTCCGGGTTCTCAGTGGTAAACACAGTTTTCGCTTTACCGCGGTACAACTCATCTCGTTTTTGCATGGAAATTTCTCAAGTTCCTAGTCAGTATTATCCTGGAATGCAGCTGCAAACACAGGGAACCAAGCGTCCAGTTGCGCAGCGCTCACTGGCTCGTCATCAATTTGCGCGACAATATATGTCGTACCATCACGCTCATCTACCGTGAACACCACGTCGGTGCCACGACTTAAATCTAAATCACCATCGGCGGAACGCGACCAAAATGCCAAACGACGGAAGAAACCGCGTTTACCACCTGGTTCATACGCTGTGTAGTACGTTCCTTCACTTTGGTTCAAGTCTTCGATGACAAAGCCGGCGCGTTCTAAAACACCCGGCATCAACGCCCAGGCCACGTTAAAGCTACTATCAAGAATCATTGCTGCTGTTGCATCAGCCGTTTCGCCACGACGAATTTCCACACCGGCACGGGCTGATTGCAAACGCTCGCCTTCATAACTGACCGCTAAACGACGGGAAACCGCATTGAGGAAATCAGCTTCGAGATCACGCTGTAGCATGACCGGAATTTCCTGACGAGAAACCGCGCGACCATCACGCAACCACTGAATATCAGTCGCGGTAACGTCTAACGTCGAGCTCCGGCGGTGACCTGCCGATTGCATTTCGATCCGCAACACTTGCTCGGATGAGAAATTGATACGACTACGCGTAAACAGTGACAAAAATCCGCCTTGGCGTTGTGAATAGTGTTCTTTACGATACGGTGCAGTGACAATCAAACGTTCAGCATCACGTTCTACAACACGCGCTCCGGTTTCTGCCACAGCCTCTTCGACCGCGTTCCAAATCCAGCTTGGCAGGTCTTCAACGCCTTCCACTGCATCAAATGAGATTCGCGTATCACGGGTCGCTTCATCGACACGGCTTCCGGGCGCTAAGGTTAACACCTGTGCTGGCGAACGCACGCTGACAGCAGCGCCTAAAGAACCTTCGCGCTGTTGATCCGACAACTCTGGAATTTGAAATTGCGCACGTTGTGCACGCGCATCAAGGTCGGAAGGAAAAGTTAATTGGCCACGATCTTCAACTTCAAGATAATCAAAACCACCTTCTGCTAGCTCGCGTTTTGCCGCACAGCCACTTGCTAAGATTACCGCTAAACCGATAATCCCTAATTTATTCAACGTCATCCGAACTCCGCTCTGTTAAGTATCCTGCATCTCTGAGTGCTTGTTCGATTACTTTTTCGTTCTCAAGTTCCGGTGGTGTCAATGGTAATCGATAATTAGGTTGAATCCAGCCCAATCGAGCCATGGCCCACTTCACTGGAATTGGATTCGCTTCAATAAACAAGGCTTGATGTAACGACGCCAATTTTGCGTCAAATTCTTCTGCAGCTGCACGATCGCCGCGGCAAGCGGCGTCAACCATACGCTTCATCGTTTGCGGCATGAGGTTAGCCGTCACGCTAATCACGCCATGGCCTCCGGCCAACATAAATTCACGTGCAGTCGGATCATCGCCGGACAGTAACAAGAAGTCATGGCCACATAAACGCTGAAGTTCAGCCACGCGTTCAACGTCGCCCGTTGCTTCTTTTATGCCGACAATATTTTGGTTCTGCGCCAGCTCAGCGACTAATTCCGGCAACATGTCACAGCCTGTGCGGCCGGGTACATTGTAGAGAAACTGCGGCAAATCGCTGGCTTCACTGACATGTTTGTAGTGCTCTAACAGACCACGGCGACTGGGTTTATTGTAATAAGGGGTGACATTAAGGAATCCGTCTACCCCTAACACAGCAATGCGCTCGGTGAGTTGCACTGCTTCTTGAGTTGAATTTGAGCCATTGCCTGCAATAACGCGAATTCGGCCATCTGCCAATTCGACGGTGGCACGAACAACATCAACATGCTCATCATGGCTCAACGTTGGCGATTCACCCGTCGTTCCCACGGAAACGATTGCGTCTGTGCCATATTGCACATGGAATTCAACCAATTCGGCGAGGAGTTTATAATCAACATTACCGTTGCTGGTAAACGGGGTGACGAGCGCCACCATACTGCCGGTTAGCATAGATTCTCCCTCTTAAAATAAGGGCTCAATCTTACTTGTGTGGCACGTTAATGACAAGAGCAGTTCACTGGCTTCTGCACGGTTTCTATGCTTTCATGTGCTAACGAGGCTTTACATTTCAATGTGAGGAAAATAATTCATGAAAACTTTGCAAGTGGGCGACGCCGCTCCAATGTTCACTTTACCCGACCAAAATGGCGACGCCGTCAGTTTAAAAGAACTTCTTAAAAGCGCTCAAGTTCTGGTTTATTTTTATCCGAAAGCGATGACCCCAGGCTGCACTGTGCAAGCTCAGAAGCTCCGCGATGCGCGCGATGAACTCGCTGCCAAAGGTGTCACTGTCGTCGGTATCAGTCCTGACGCGCCGAAGCGTCTAGCAAAGTTCACCGAACGTGACGAACTTAACTTTACGCTGCTCAGCGATGAACAACATGAAGTTGCCAATGCATTCGGTGTTTGGGGTCCAAAAAAATTCATGGGCCGCGAATACGACGGCATCCACCGCATCAGCTTCCTCATCGGCAAGGACGGTAAGGTCGCTCACCTCTTCGACAAATTCAAAACCAAAGATCACCACGAAGTCGTTCTCGCCGCGCTTTAGGCTTTGGCTTCGGCTTTGGCTTCCGTGGGTGGGGTTGTGGATGTTCAGAGACGCCGTAAACCCATCCATGGGGGCTTGGACGCGGCATCCATGCCGCGTACACTCTGCCCATCCACAACCCCACCCACTCGCGCTAAGCCGCCGCAGCCATGCCGCGTATACTCTGACCATCCACAACCCCACCCACTCGCGCTAAGCCGTCGCAGCCATGCCGCGTACACTCTGACCGACCGCAAACTCACCCACTCACGCTAAGCCGCCGTAGCCATGCTCACTCGTTAAGCGATTTCTTCTTTGTGCGAAGAGAGTGCGGTAATGACGGCTTTGACGAGGCTGGCAAGCGGGATGGCGAAGAAGACGCCCCAGAAGCCCCAAATTGCGCCGAAGATGAGCACCGCCGCGATAATGTAGACAGGGTGCAGTGCGACGGCTTCGGAGAAGAGAATGGGTACGAGGACGTTGCCGTCCAAAGCTTGCAGGATGCCGTAAGCAAAAATCAACCAGAATAGGGTCATCGACAAGCCGAATTGGAACAGGCCGACGAGCGCTATCGGTATGGTGACGACGGCGGCGCCGATATACGGTACGAGCACGGAGAAACCAACGAGGGTTGCCAGCAGTGCCGCGTAACGGAGGTCGAAAAAGTAAAACGTTGCATACGCGGCTAGTCCGACGATGATAATTTCGAGCGCTTTACCACGAATGTAGTTCATGATCTGCAGGTTCATTTCCGTTCCAACTTGGCTAATCAAGCGACGTTGTTCAGGCAGGATGCGGTTGAAATGATTGAGCAGTAGGTCTTTGTCTTTGAGCATGAAAAAGACCAGTAATGGGACGATGATGGTGTACACCAATAGGACTGCGAGCAGCATTAAGGTGTTCCACGAGCGCTCGAGGATGGTTTGTCCGAGCGTCAGCAAGCGGTCATTCACTTTATCCGTAAACAGTTGCAGTTGTGATGCATCGATAAATGCAGGCGCGACGTCTTCGACGCTTTCCATCATTTCTCGCCAGGCTTGGGCGATTTGTGGCAGCTCGGCGAGTAAATTGACGCTTTGTTGCCAAATGACGGGAACTAAAAACACGATCGACGCGAAAAAAAATGCCAAAAAGAAAGTAAAGACGAGAAACACGGCATAGAGTCGCTTGAAACCGAATCGTTGCAGCCGGTTGACTGGCCATTCAAGGAGGTAAGCAAGCGCGATAGCAACGAGGATTGGTGCCAGAACGGTACCAAAGAATATGATGAGGCCAAAGCCTATCAATAGTAATAGGGTTAGCGTGACCGCATTGGGATCGGAGAATCGTCGTTGAAACCAATCACGTATGTATCCAAGCATTACAGCACATCCTCTTTAATGTCCGCGCGGCGCTATTCTAAGTCGGCGCGGATGTCACTCTATACTAACGCAGAACACTCGACAATGACTACTCGCCTTATTGCCAATTCCGCATTCGATTAGGCGGTGCATTTCCGTTTAGAACTGGTAAACTCACGACATGAACTTGTCGTTGATGTTTTTCGTAGTACGGAACTACGGACAAGAAATAACGTCTCAGCTAGTATTGCAGCACAAGGAGATTCCCGCGCATGTTGAAAGCCTTCTGGCCCAAGCTTTTATTGCTGTCATGCACGGCTTTATTGGTTTTTTTTCTGCCTTTTTCGCAACAAAATGCGCAAGCTCAAAGTCGTGAAGTTCCCACCATTGGCACGACGGGCGGCGCTTTTATGTCGATTGAACGGGAGCGTTTAATCGGTGAACACTATATGCGGGAGATTCGCGGCTTAGCGCCGGTCATTGACGATCCTGTATTGCGTGAATACTTAAATGGTGTCGGCAATCGTTTGGTGCGCCATGCGGATAATGTCCGCTACCCTTTTCACTTTTTCTGGATCCGTGACGACAGTATTAACGCCTTCGCTTTCTTAGGTGGCTATATTGGCGTCCACTCTGGGCTGGTTTTAGAAGCCCGCGATGAGTCGGAACTCGCTGCGGTGCTTGCCCACGAAATTGCGCACGTCACGCAACGTCACATTGCCCGTAACATGGAGCGGATGACGGCAGCAGCACCTCTGACGTTGGCGCAAGTCCTCGGTGGTATTTTGGTCGGGATCGTGAATCCGCAACTCGGTATGGCGGTGTTGTCAACCGGCCTTGCGGGTCTACAGCAACGGCAAATTAACTACACGCGTCAATTTGAACTTGAGGCAGACCGCGTGGGTATGACCACGCTTGCCCGTGCCGGCTATGACCCAGAGGGCGCGCCGCGCTTCTTTAGTCGTCTTGCTGCTCGTTATCGTTACGCCACCCAACTGCCGCAATTTTTAATGACGCACCCTTTGCCTGAATCTCGGATTGCCGACACGCGAGCGCGGGCACAGGCTTTAGGTGCTGTGCCGCTCGATCCGGTACTTGATTTTGAGCTCGCTAAAATGCGCTTACGGGTGCGCTACTCGAATCGTTCAGCACGCGATTTATTGCTCGACTTTAATGAAGAGGCTCGCCGTGCGACGCATCCAATTCAGCAGCAAGCCTTTCAGTATGGTCGGGCGTTGGCTTTGCATCAATTAGAGCGCTTCGCTGAAGCGCAAGCAATCATGGAGGATCTAATCGCCGCCGAGCCGATGAATTTGTTTTATTTAGATACCCGTACCGATGTTTACGTTGGTCAGCAACAATATCAGCAAGCAGTCGATTGGCTAACGCGGGAATATATGCGCCGTCCGAATAACCAAGTGGTGACGTTGAATCTGGCATATGCGGCAAACTATGCTCAAGAGTTTCAGCTTAGTCGAGTGATTTTAAATGACTATTTAGTGCACAACAAACAAGATGTGGTGGCTTGGCAATTGCTGCAAGAGGCGCATCAGCGTGGAGGAAACGCCGTGGCTGCCCATGAAGCGACGGCCGAGATCCTCGCCTTACGGGGTAATTTCCGCTTAGCAATTGAGGAGCTACATTCGGCTTTTAGTAAAGCTGCGGAAAGTAATACTTCGACGCGCCAGCGCATTCAAGCTCGGATTCAGCAATTCCGCGCTCTTGAAGCCGAAAAGAACCGTGCTTTTGACTTTTAGCGAAATCTCAGTAAAGTGCAGCAAAACTTTTATTGTTGATAAGGACTGACATGGCCGCTTTTACCATTTTTCATAATCCACGTTGCTCAAAAAGCCGACAAACCTTGCAGCTGCTGCAAGAGAATGGCATTGAACCTACTGTCGTGGAGTATTTAAAAACACCACCGTCAGGCGCCGACATTCTCAAGCTTGCGGCGAATCTGCGTCGCCCTGTGGCTGCTTTGTTGCGCAACAAAGAAGATGAATACAAAGCATTGAAACTGAAAGAGTTTAATGGTTCCGACGCTGAATTAGCCGACATTGTTGCCAGCCATCCAAAACTACTTGAACGCCCTATCGTTGTGCGTGAGAGCGATAATGAAGCGCGTATTGGTCGTCCACCCGAAACTGTCTTGGAGCTCCTGTGAAACCAGCTTGGTTAACTTCTGCCGCGTTTTATCGCAAACTGACTTTGGTATGTTACCCAAGTTTATTAGTCTTCGTTATTCTTTGGCATGCGTTGCTCGCACCCAATGAATTTTTAAGCACTTGGTTAGTTTTAGCCATTTGGGTTACGCCCTTGCTGTTTCCGCTAAAAGGCATTTTACAGGGAAATCCCTATACCCATGCATGGTCGAACTTCATTCTCATTTTCTATTTTTTGCATAGTTTAACGACGTTATACACGCACCCCGACGAACGTTTGTGGGCAGCAATTGAATTGTTATTGACCACAGGTGCGTTTATTGGCGCGACCTACTATGCGCGTTATCGTGGTCGCGAATTAGGGTTGGGAATTAAGCGCAAGAAAGATGAGGCGGTCGTCACCAATGCCGGTAAACGCGGTTAAAGTTTCAAAACTTGTTTGACGAACGGTACGGTTAATCGTCGTTGCTGGGCCATTGATGCTTTATCCAAGCGGTCCAGTAACGCCATCAAGGCATGCATATCGCGCTCGACGCGCAATAACAAAAACTCGCCAACCTCTTTTGGTAATTCAATGCCGCGCATCTTCGCATGTTGATGCAAGGCACGAAATTTTTCGGCATCGGTTAACGCATCAAGCTTGAAAGTTACGGCAATTTGCAGTCGTGAGCGTAAATCGGCAAGCTCAATCGGCATGGTATTCGCATTTTGTTGTGCGCTCATGACCATCCATCCATGGCGTTGATCAGTCAGCCGATTAATCAAAGCAAATAACCCTTCTGCCCATTCACGATTCGCTGTCACTGCATCAATGTCATCCAAGACTATTAAGTCGTAGGTTTCTAAGCCGTGCAGAATTTGTACCGCGTTAGGTTGCTGAAGTTCACTCAGCGGTAAATAAATACTCTGAAGTTGGCCTTCAGCCGCCGCTTCGGACAAGGCGCACAGCAAGTGACTTTTGCCCTGCCCGTGACCACCAACCAATAATGAAAATTGCTGCTCGGGTCGCCACGCTTGACTTAACAAGCCGCGCAGATGTTTCACCGCCGCTTCATTTTTACCACTGACAAAGGTGGCAAAACTGGCGTGAACCGGCAATTGTACCGGCAGCGCCAGCTGGCGATGATGTTGTTGATCATGCCTCAGTGTTACTGCCATTCGAACTCCACATCAGGCTCATCGCTCAACACGACTTCGCTCACGGCCGGCTCGTCAGTATCACCTTCGGCAACCGGCGACAAGCGCAATGCCGTGCGGCGTAATCGGCGGTCAAAGTCCAAGGCTTGGGCCAAAGCCTGCGCTCCACCGCGAATCACCACGGTAAAGTCCGCAACACCTTGCTGGAACTGTTGCAAATGCACCGACTGCACTTGCGCTTGTGACGTAAGTAAATTCTCAGCACTCAAAACTTGGCTAACTTGCCGCAAACCGACGATACGAACGCGAATCTGCGCCATTTCACGGTCGCCACGACTAATAAAAATCGCGGCGATCCGATCCGAGACTTCATGGACAAATTGCTCGGCTAAGCTCGCTTCGTCGTCGCCAACCATAAAGGTGTTGAAACTCATATCGCCGACGATGACCGTCGCTTCTAAGATCAGTGGTCGTTCATCATCTAATGGTTCGTCAGTTACAACTTCAACCTCAATTCCTTCTCTATCGTCAACGTTCTCGGCAAAGTAATCCTCTTCCACTTGGCGATACATCCGCGCACTGACAATACCACTGACCGGATAACGCTCTGACGCGCGCAGGACTTCGCGTTGGAAACGTCCCCAAACGTCGCGCGGACCGATTGCCATTTGATCTTCAAGATCCATGAGCGGCATTAAAATCTCGACGCCACGACGTTGCGTGGTGGCACGGAGGGCCTGCAAAAACTCTCGCTCTTCACTGCGGGTCACGAGCCGAACCCCAAGTTCAGGGTGATCTTCAGCCAGCCACAGTAGTAAGTTCGGCCGTTGTCCGGTCCACAGCGGCACATTTGCCTGCTGCAGTAATTGGCGCACTCGGGTTTCGTCAAAGCTTGCCTGTAAGTACAGCTGACCGTCACGCTGCTGATAACCAAACTGCAACAGGTAATCATTTACTTGCCGCAACTCTGCACGCACGCGTTCGTGCTCGAGCACTTCAGTAGTTCCCGTTAAACGCACTAAAACTTCTCGAAAAATAGTGGGCAATTCCCGCTGCCGTTCATTTCGGGTTTGACCCTCGACGGCAATTTCACCACGCAACAAATCACTCAGCGGCCCTTGCAGAGCCTGCACCGGAAACACCATCAGTAGCGCTAAAAACAACCCCACAACCGAAACTGTAATGCGTGTTTGTGCTGACTGCTTAAACTGTCTTTGAGTTTGGGAAAAATGCTTGCGCACAATAACCGCCTTATTAACTTCGTTACTTTGATGATAAACGCCTGCCGAGGTAACGGCAAGTAACAAACTGTGGATAAGTACTGGAGATTTTTGGGGAAATTGTGGCCAAATTCGATTCTCACTGTTAAAGTACTTGCTACCCCAGAATGTCACGACAAAACCGTACTTGCGGACCAGACCACAAGGATCGCTACCTCGATGCTCAGACAACAAATTCGCGCTGTCAGCTCACTCCTTTCGACCATGACTTTGATCGGCCTCTGCGTCGGTATGACCAGCACCTTGCTGGGTCTGCGCGGCACCATGGAAGGCTTTTCTACCGTCACGATCGGCTTAATTATGTCGGCGTATTTCGTCGGCTATCTCTTTGGCGCAACACGAGCGCCAAAAGACATTCGCCGCGTCGGCTACATTCGAGCGTTCGGCGGTCTTGCCGCGCTTGCTTCCGTCGCCGTTTTAGTCCAAGCCATCTGGATAGATCCGATCGTTTGGTTTGTCATGCGTTTTGTCAGTGGTTTTGCTATCTCCGCGCTCTTTGTGATTGCCGAAAGCTGGCTCAATACTATGGCAGATAACCGCAATCGCGGCGCCATGTTATCGGTGTATTTAGTCTTAATTTACGCGGGGCTGGTGGTGGGTCAGCTTATTCTTGGCTTCGCCGATCCGGCAACCTTTGTGCCGTTTGCCATTATTGCGCTTTTGATCAATTTGTCGCTGATCCCCATTCTGGCAACAGTCACCGTCGAACCGACAACCCATGAATCGCGCAAAGTACCACTAAAGTTTTTAATCGAACAGGCTCCGCTTGGGATTGTCACTGCCTTCATCGTCCAAGCCTGTAGCGCCATGTTCTATGGTGTCGGTCCGGTCTACGCGACGGCGATCGGCCTTAACGTTGGACAGGTGACGGTCTTTATGGCCGCTTTCTTATTCGGCGGCATGCTCTCGCAGACGCCGATCGGCTTACTGTCAGACCGCTTTGATCGTCGCTTAGTCTTGGCCTGTTGTGCCATCGTTGCCGCTGGTCTTGCACTGATCTTGTCACAAATTCCAGCATCGCAGCCAATCCTTATCTATGTGGTGATGGCGGCATTGGGTGGCGCCTTGTTACCCCTCTATTCATTGGCAATGGCGCACACCAATGACTACCTAACCAAAGACCAAATGATTGGAGCCACAGGTGCGATTATCAAAGTCGGCGGTGTCGGCGCAATTGTCGGCGCACCGCTCGCAGCAATCCTGATGCAGTTCGGTGCCATGTATCTATTCTTTGTACTCATGGCAATCTTTACCACAACCGTGTCTGCTTATGCCTTTTACCGCATCAGCAAACGCGAGCGTGCGCCCGATCAGGTACATTCACCACTTACCGCCTTGGCACCTGCAGCGCCGTCTGAGGAATTACTGGCCAGCTTGGTCGAAGAGGCGAACGAAGACTTTGACGAGCCGGACGGCAATATCCCGGTTAAACCCGGCTCTAATGGCGTGGTTTAAAGTTTACCCGAACAAAAAACGGAAGCCTGTCGCTTCCGTTTTTTATTTCCAGCGGTCACCTAACAACTTAAGCTTGCAACCATTCAGCCAAGTGGTGCTGGGCTTCTGCTTGAATCGCCGCTAAGTGCTCTGGGCCTTTTAAACTCTCTGCGTAAATTTTATAGACAGGCTCGGTGCCCGATGGACGCACGGCAAACCAACCGTTCTCGGTCGTTACTTTAATGCCGCCAAAACCAGCTTGGTTGCCCGGTGCACGATTTAATACCGCGGTTACCGGTTCGCCGGCTAAAACTGACAGCGCGGGTGGTTGCGCGGCTAAATCTGCAAACGCCGCCATTTCCGCTGCACTTGCTTTGCAGTCGAGACGGGCATAGCTCGATTGGCCATAGTTGGCTTCCAGCTCGCGATAATAATCACTGGGTGACTTGCCGGTCACCGCTTGAATTTCCATGGCTAACAAACACAGAATAATACCGTCTTTGTCGGTGCTCCATGCGTGACCTTGACGGTCTAAGAAACTAGCACCGGCGCTTTCTTCACCGGCAAAAGCTAAATCACCGGCGGCTAGACCTTCAGCAAACCATTTAAAACCAACTGGTACTTCCATCAATGAACGACCTGCGCCAGCCACTACGCGATCAATGATCGCGCTCGACACTAAGGTTTTGCCGATGGCTTTGTCTGCAGACCAGTCGCGGTGTGAGCACAAGTAGTCAATTGCGACTGCCAAATAATGATTCGGATTCATCAGACCGTCTGGCGTGACAATGCCATGACGATCATAGTCCGGATCATTACCGAGACCGAGGTCAAAATCGTCTTTCAATGCTAACAGACTGGCCATGGCATCGGCCGACGAGCAGTCCATGCGAATCGCGCCGTCTTTATCTAAGGCCATAAACGAAAAACTTGGATCCGCATGATCATTAAATAAGGTGATATCGAGATTGTATGCTGCTTTGATGGCTCGCCAATACGCCGCGCCAGCACCGCCCATGGCATCGACACCAACACGCAAGCCAGCTTTTTGGATTGCAGCGATATCAATCACTTGGTCAAGTTGCGACACGTAAGCGCTGATCCAGTCAATTTTCTTCACCCGCTTGGACTTTTTCGCATGGGCAAACGAGGTGACATTCACGCCAATCAGTTCACTACTTAAAATTGCATTCGCATACTTCTCAATGACCTTGGTGACATCACCGTCGGCCGGGCCGCCATGTGGCGGGTTATATTTGAAGCCACCGTCTTGTGGTGGATTATGCGACGGCGTAATGACGACGCCATCCGCTAGCCCTTCAGTGCGCCCGCGATTGTAAGTTAAAATTGCATGACTAATCACTGGCGTTGGCGTGTAACCTAAGTCGGATTGAATATGCACTTCTAAGCCGTTGGCAATAAACACTTCTAACGCAGTTATGAACGCGGCTTCGGAAAGTGCATGAGTATCTTTACCCAACATAATCGGGCCGGTAATGCCCTGCTCTTCACGATACGCCACGATGGCTTGGCTTATCGCCAATATATGTGCTTCATTGAACGAATGTTTAAGTGCGCTGCCGCGATGCCCCGAAGTTCCGAAGCTAACTTGTTCTGACGCTTTCCCCGGATTGGGCTCATTGACGTAATAGGCCGCCATTAAGGCCGGAATATTAATGAGATCGTCTTTGCTCGCTATGGTGCCGGCGCGTGGGTGCTTACTCATGATAAAAAGTCCCTAATCTGTTCCGCTTCGCTGCCGTCATAGCCCATTTCTGTCGCCACAGCGTTCAAAATTGATTTCTTTTTCGTGGTGTTGTTGTTAGTCACCACCCAATAAGGCGAGCCGGGAATCTGCTTGGGATTGGTACTGTTTCCGGCAGCGAGTAATTCCTGTTCTGAGGTCGCAAAGTACAAGCGGTTACGACCACGAATCTCCAAAACCTGGGCAAATTGCTCCGCATGACAACGATGCAATAAGGAAAGGATAAACAAAAAGCGACCAACAGCGCCCTTTTGCGCCGCAATATCGGCCCGATCCAATATATCGAAAACGCTCGTACCCTGAGCGTGTGCGCTGACTGGTGCTGTCTTCGCTAAGGCCATGCCTTGACTGAGGTTGGATTCTTGCACCGCAGTTGGGCTTAATCCTAAGAGTCGGCGTAAAATAGTCGAGGCACTTTCGCCAATGTGCTGAGTATGCGCAGCAATGTACGCATAGAGTTCTTCATCGATCTCAATCTTCTTCATAGGTCGTGAACTTCCAAGTCAATCGCGTCAGCTGTGAGTCAGCTTATTTCTGTACGCAGGAAGTATACCGAAGTCGTTTGCTATTTGCACCGCACAAGCAGCTGGGCGACAATAGAAAAATTGCACATGCGCAGCGAACATGAAGGAATCAAATCTATGGGCGACGCAGTAAAACTAAATTATGAAACGGCTGGCAAGTCTGAAAATCCAGCGTTAATTCTAATTCATGGGCTTTTCGGCGATGCCGATAACCTAAAAAGTATCAGCCGTGAACTCAGCGATGACTATTACATCATCAATGTCGAGCTGCGCAATCATGGCAGTTCGCCGTGGACCGAACGGATGCCGTTTGTTGACATGGCCGCTGATATTGAAGCCGTCATGGCCGCAGAAAATGTTAGCAAAGCTCACCTGTTAGGTCACTCACTCGGCGGCAAAGTGGCGATGGAATTCGCCTTACGGCATCCTGAGCAAGTGCTATCCTTAATCGTTGCCGATATCGCCCCAGTTGCTTATGACGCACGTCACACCAGTATCCTAGATGCACTGGAAGGCGTTGACTTGAGTGGCCTCAAAAGTCGTCAAGATGCCGACAAACAGCTCAGTGACAGCATTGATGAAGCCGGTGTGCGCATGTTCCTACTAAAGAACCTGCGCAAAAACGACGCGGGTGAGTGGCATTGGCGCCTGAATCTTGCTGGCCTGCGCAACTGCTACGAGGACTTAATCGGCGCCCCGCAAGACAGCGGTGAGTACGACGGTCCTGTGCTTTTTATTCGTGGCGGTCGCTCCGACTATATCCAAGAGTCACATCGCGACGCGATCACCACTCGATTCCCGAAAGCAGAAGCAAAAACTATTGCTGAAACCGGACATTGGTTGCATGCGGAAAAACCGGCCGTTTTTAATGGCATTGTCCGTCGTTTTCTTGAGGAACTTTAGAGCCGAAAAAGTCCCAGCCTGACTCGCGCACGGCGGTGCTTTGTGGTATCCTCCGCGCCGAAACATTAGTGGAGTATCGAACGCCATGTTTGCTGAAAATTTAGAACAAATTGAATCACTCATGACTAACTTTGCCATTGCCGCATTGTTTTTATTGATCGGTTTAGCCATTCAAGATGTTCTAAAAAAAGGTAATGTACCGAAGTTTGGTCGCATTGCCGTCTGGCTTGTGCTCTTCTTGGGAATGCTAGGCTTCATTGCCAAAGGCATTATTCAGTTTGTTCTTGAAGCGCAATTACAATAACCATGGCGAAAGAAAGTAGCGACCTCGTAACGCCTGATTTATTTCAGAGCGAACGTCGCCCGGGGCGACCTCGAACCAATCCGCTTCCCCGTGAAGTGCAGGTGCGAGTCAATAAACGTCGACAATTGCAGCGCGACCGCAAAGCCGGTCTTCGCCGTGTTGAATTGAAACTCGACGAAACCATGTACGACACATTGAACCGTCAAGCCGAAGAGCAAGGGATCAGTCGCAGTGCGCTGATCGAGCAAATTTTGCAACACGCTCTGGCTGGCAAGTAACACATACATTGATCACTTTGGAATGACGTAACTATGGCGACTGTTGGTTTATTTTTTGGTAGCGATACCGGCAACACTGAAGCTGTTGCACAGATGATCCAAAAAGAATTAGGCAAACACCTAATTGACGTAAAAGACATCGCAAAATCCACCAAGGAAGAAATTGCCGATTATGACTTACTCATTTTTGGCATTCCGACCTGGTACTACGGTGAAGCTCAATGTGATTGGGACGACTTTTTCCCAGAACTCGAAGAGATTGACTTCGAAGGTAAAGTGGTCGCGATTTTTGGTTTGGGCGATCAAGAAGACTATGCTGAATATTTCCTCGACGCCATGGGTATGATCCGTGATATCGTCGAAGCCCGTGGCGGCATTATTATCGGGAATTGGCCAACTGACAGCTACCATTTCGAAGAATCGAAAGGCATGGCCGATGCCAACCACTTTGTTGGCCTCGGTATTGATGAAGATCGTCAGCCTGAACTGACGAAAGAGCGCGTTGAGCAATGGTGCGCTCAGTTGCGCGACGAAATGGGCCTTGACGAACTCGGTTAATCCCCTATTGCCACTGAAAAATAACGAAGAACGCCCGTTTTTACGGGCGTTCTTCGTTTCACTTCGAGAATAAAGCGGCTTTTATTTCATTCCCTTAGCAGTTGTGGCTATAATCGAGAACGGTACAGAAACAATGAGGATTGATAATGAGTAATGCTGATGTTCAACTCAAGAAAGCAGGGTTAAAGGTCACGTCACCACGGATTAAAATTCTGGAGGTAATGAAAAACCCCGCGCACCAGCATGTCAGCGCCGAAGAGGTGTTTAAGATTCTCCTTGAGCAAGGTGATGAAGTTGGCTTAGCAACTGTGTATCGCGTACTCAACCAATTTGATGACGCCGGAATTGTCACCCGCCACCACTTTGAAGGCGGTCGTTCGGTTTTTGAGCTGAGTGCCAAAGACCATCATGACCACCTAGTCTGTCTCGATTGTGGTCGAGTCATCGAGTTTGAAGATGATGTCATTGAAAAACGTCAACTGGCAGTCGCCAAAGATAACGGTTTGACGTTAACGAACCACAGCCTGTATTTGTACGGCGAATGCAAAAACGCCGACACCTGTGCGCACAACCGCGATGATGCTGAACATACGCGGATTGATGTTTAAGCTGAATAATTTGTAAAAACAGGCCGCCAAGGCCTGTTTTAATTTGTAAGGTAACGTTTATGCAGTGGATGATTTATGGTGCCTACGGGTACACCGGCGAACTGATCGCGAAAGAAGCCATCAGTCACCAACAAAAACCAATTTTGGCTGGACGAAATAGTGCGAAAGTTACCGAACTCGCCAATTCGCTCGGCTTCGAAGCACGTGGCTTCGCGTTAGAGAGCGTCAGTCAAGTGGCCAAACAACTCCAAGACATCGACCTTGTGGTGCATTGTGCTGGACCGTTCGAGCTTACAGCGGAAGTGATGATGAAGGCATGTATTGCCAGCAAGACTCATTACTTGGATATCACCGGCGAACTGGAAGTGTTCGAACTTGCCGCGCGCTTGAATCAGCAAGCACTCGAAGCTGGCGTCGTACTCTGCCCTGGTGTTGGCTTTGACGTCATTCCAACCGATTGTGTTGCCGCTCAATTAAAGCAACAACTGCCCGACGCGACGCACTTACGTCTAGGTTTTGATTCACGTTCACGGATGAGTCGTGGCACCGCAAAAACCAGTGTTCGCCGTATCGGTGAAGGTGGTGCAGTGCGAAAAAATGGCAAGATTATCAATGTGCCATTAGCCTACAAAGCGGAGAAAATCGATTTTGGTGGTGGTGAGAAACTCGCGATGACGATTCCTTGGGGGGATGTTTCGACCGCCTATTACAGCACCGGGATCGGCAATATCGAAGTGTTTATTCCGGCTCATCCTAAATTAGTCAGCCGCATGCGGCGGATGAATTGGTTCCGCTGGTTATTCCGTACCGAAATGATGAAAAATTGGTTGATGAAGAAAATTGACAGTCAACCTGCCGGTCCGAAAGACGAAGAGCGCGAGAAATATTACACCTGGGTGTGGGGCGAAGCCAAGAATGATCAAGGCGACATCGTTACTATACGTAAACAAGTGCTCAATGGTTATACCCTGACAGCACAAGGCGCGGTCACCATGGCAATGCATGTTTTAGCTAACCCACCTGCTGGTGGCTTTTATACACCATCGAAGTTGTATGGCGCGGATTTGGTTGAGAAGTTCTTGTATTCGGCGTAATACGCTGGTCAGTGCATGGGTTTAGTGGTCGGTAAACCACTCATTCTTGCCGAGACTTACTGCATGAAAAAACGCGAACTGCTCACCCAGTTCGCGTTTTTGTTTGGTCTCCAACTAAGCTTACCAGCCGTGCTTAGACAGCCGTGCTTAGCAGCAGCACTTAATCATCGCCGCTAATTTTCGCCCAGCTATCGCGTAAGCCAACGGTGCGATTAAACACCAGCTTCTCCGCTGTGGAATCGCGATTATCTAAACAAAAATAACCCGTTCGCTCGAACTGGAAACCCTGCTCTGGCTGAGCTTGAGCAAGTGACGGTTCAACATAACCATGCGCCACCAGCAACGACTCTGGATTCAAGGCTTCCTCTAAGGTTTCTGCTGCACCCGGGTTAGGTATGCTAAACAAACGATCATACAAACGAATTTCCGCTGGTATCGCATGTGCCGCAGATACCCAGTGAATCACGCCTTTGACCTTACGACCATCCGCTGGATCTTTGCCGAGCGTATCTGCATCATAGGTACAGTAAATCGTGGTAATTTCACCGTTCGCGTCTTTCTCAACACGCTCCGCTTTAATCACGTAGGCATTGCGTAAACGCACTTCTTTACCCAGCACTAAACGTTTGAACTTCTTGTTCGCTTCTTCGCGGAAGTCTTCCCGTTCGATATACACTTCACCACTGAATGGCACGTCGCGCTGACCGAGCTCTTCGCGGTTCGGATGATTCGGCGCTTGCAACATTTCACTACTGCCCGCAGGGTAATTCTCAATCACGACTTTCACTGGATCTAAAACCGCCATCGCCCGCGGTGCGTTTTCGTTCAAATCATCGCGGATACAGGCTTCTAAAATACCCATTTCCACCATGTTATCCATTTTCGTCACACCGATGCGGTGAGCAAACTCGCGAATTGACGCCGGTGTATATCCACGGCGGCGCAAGCCGGCAATCGTCGGCATGCGTGGGTCGTCCCAACCACTCACGTGATTCTCAGTCACTAACAGGTTCAGTTTGCGCTTACTCATCACGGTATATTCGAGGTTTAAACGCGAAAACTCGATTTGCTGTGGGTGGCATGGAATTGAAATGTTATCGAGTACCCAGTCATACAACCGACGGTTGTCTTGGAACTCCAAGGTACACAATGAATGGGTAATGTTTTCCAGCGCATCGGAAATACAATGGGTGAAATCATACATGGGATACACGCACCACTTGTCACCGGTTTGGTGGTGCTGAACGTGCCGAATCCGATAAATCACAGGATCACGCATACACATAAACGGTGAGCTCATGTCGATCTTCGCGCGCAATGAGCAATGCCCTTCCGGATACTCACCCGCCGTCATCTTCGCGAACTCCGCTAGGTTGACGTCAACCGGCGTATCGCGGTACGGACTATTTTTACCCGGCTCTTTCAACGTACCGCGTAGTTCACGAATCACTTCTTGAGCAGAAAAGTCGACGTAGGCCAAACCTTTCTCAATCAGTTCGATGGCGAAACCATGCAAAGCATCAAAGTAATCCGAAGAGTAGCGCACTTTACCTTGCCATTCGTAGCCTAACCAACGCACATCAGACTTAATTGCGCTGACGTACTCCATGCTTTCTTTCAGCGGGTTGGTGTCGTCAAAGCGCAAGTTGCACGTTCCTTGGTAATCTTCAGCGATACCAAAATTTAAAACGATCGACTTGGCATGACCGATATGCAAATAGCCATTCGGCTCCGGTGGGAAACGCGTATGCACCTGCGAGTGCTTACCTGAAGCTAAGTCTTGATCAATAATTTTGCGAATAAAATTCGTCGGACGCGAGGCACTTTCGGCCATTCAGGATTCTCCGTTACTACCATGCTTGTTATCGGCAACTGGGGACAATAACTCACCGCAGTTGCACATGCAAAGAAGCGCTGCACTCATCCATGCAACGCGTCGAAAAAACTTGGGTGCTATGATCGCAATATTATGCGCTGCTTACAAGCCGAAAAAGCGAAGATATCGTCGCATTTGTTGTTGAGCCTCAGCAAGAAGGATCGGTTGGAAGCGAACTTTCGCTCCCGGCGCACATTGAGCGAGGTTAAAACCGTCGAGTGGCAGGATGTTACCCAGTTTCGGATAACCTCCCAGTGTTTGCCGATCTTCTAACATAATAATAGGTTGTCCATCCGGCGGCACTTGAATGGCCCCATAACTGACACCCTCCGACAAGAATTTACCTTCTGGTGCTTCAATAGCAGCACCCTGCAGGCGTGCACCTTGGCGGTTGCTGTCGCTCGACAAGGTAAATTCCTGTTGCCAGAAGGTCTGCCACGCTGCTTTGCTAAAGTAATGCTGCTGGTAGCCTGGAATCACATGAAGCACCACGTTTTGGCTCCACTGCGGCAAGTAATTTTGCGGAATCTGTCGACTTAATGGCTCGTGCTGCAAATGTCCACAGGGTAGTTCATCACCCGCTTGCAACGGCCTGCCATCACCTGCGACGCCACCTAACTGGTCACGCATGACCGTCGCCCGACTCCCGAGTACCAACGGCGTTTGAAAACCACCGCTCACCGCTAAATAGGCACGGAAACCATAGCGCGGCGTGGAGAACTTCAAGCGGTCACCTTGGCGCACCCAAAAACTCCGCCAAGGCACTTGCGGGACATCATTCACGGTCAAATTAAGATCGCCACCGGTAATCGCCACCATGGTTTGCGTGCGTGATTCAAGCTCTAAACCGCCGGCGGTAATCTCAATGACTGCCGCGTCAACTGGATTATCGAGCAAACGATTGGCCCAATACGCTGAGTTTGCATCGAGTGGTCCGCCACGAGTGACACCAAGGTGCTGAAAGCCTAAGCGCCCAGTATCTTGAATGAGACTGAGAATGCCGCCTTTGATGACACGAAACCCGGTCATGACGATGCTCCTTGTTCGACAATCGCCTGATAGGTGGCTAAATCGATTGCTTTGAATTGGATTCGATCGCCCACTTGCACCGCGGTCATTGGCTGCCGTTGCGGATCAAACCATTGCACTGGACTGCGACCAATGATGTTCCAACCACCGGGCGAATCTTGCGGATAAACCGCAGATTGCTGCTCGGCAATGCCGACACTACCCGCAGCAATGTGTGTGCGCGGTGCATCTAGTCGAGGTACGCTGAGCGACTCTGGTAACGAGCCCAAATAAGCGAATCCGGGCGCAAATCCAAGTGCATACACTTGCAACTGCTGGCCGGTATGCGCGGCGACGACTTGCTCGGCGGATAACCCAGTGATGGTCATAACCCGTTCAAGATCCGGAGCTAATGACGGATCATAGCAAACCTGAACCTCGACCAATTTACCTGGCGCATTGGCGTCCTCTGCAGACCACGGGCTACACAGCCAAGGGACTTCTGCAATCAAGTTTTCCATGGCGATTTGTAAATCGTAGGGACGTACCGCCCGCGGCTCGTAATAGACCAACAGGCTTGCATAAGCGGGGACGACCTCGCTGACGACACTGCCTAGCGAGTCTAAAATACGTTGCCGAATGGTGGCTAAATAGCTCGGCAAACAAGCGTCAATCTCATGACCAAACTCGATCAATAAAGCATCAACGCCGGCATAACAAAATTCGGCATTCGGTTGCTTAAATTCTGGATCTTCGACAGAGTTGACCGTATTGGTCATAGGGCGACTACTCCTTTACTAAAAACCGTGGATAGCGTGGTGGCGAATTAAGCGGTTAATGCCGCCCGAATTGCGCGTACAGCGGCCAGTGCCTGCGGTGTGTCACCATGAACACACAAGGTATCAATATGCAGCGCTAATGGTTCGCCGTTCTGACTGCTGACCGTTCCAGCAGCGAGCTGCAATGCTTGGGCTACCATAGCATCTAAATCACTCAAGACAGCTCCGACTTGGTTGCGCGGAACGAGATTTGCGTCCACTTGGTAGGCGCGATCAGCAAACCCCTCAAACCACAATTGAATACCAAATTCAGCAGCGGTAACCCGCCATGGCTCAGGATCAAAACGCGCTGGTAGCACCAAAGGCAATGTCGGGTCATAGGCCTGAACTGCGGCTAAAATAGCGCGAAATGTCGTCTCGTGCTGAATCATGTCATGGTAGAGCGCACCATGCGGCTTGACGTAACGAACTGCGGTTTGATGCCGACGGCAAAAGCCATCAAGCGCACCGATTTGATAGAGCACAGTCGCAGTAATTTCATCCGCGCTTAATGCCATCGAACGGCGGCCAAAGCCGACGAGATCAGGATAAGCTGGGTGCGCCCCAATTTGCACCCCATGAGCCGCCGCCAATGCCACTGTTTTGTCCATGGTGACCGGGTCTGACGCATGAAAACCACAAGCGATATTGGCACAATCGATCAGCGGCATAATGGCGTTATCGTCGCCCATCCGCCACGCCCCAAAACTTTCACCTAAGTCACAATTTAATAGCAGCGGACGACTCATAACTTACTGTCCTTGTTGATACTTCTCAGAAAATCGAAGTTGCATGAGGAAGAGCGCATACACACCAATGCCGACGGTCGCCAGCCACATCGTTGGCCAAGCGAGATACCATAATCGGTGCTCAAAATAGATGGCGATTGTTGCCACAAGGCCAAAAGTGGTTAACGCTGTCGCCGCCCAAGTCCCCCACTGCGCCAGTCGCTGGACGCGATCAAAACGTAAAAGTCCGAGCACAGCACCTAAGATCACCCCCCAAGCAATCGGACTAAAGATTTGATACCAGTTTAATCCGGTTGACTGAATCAGCCTTAACAAGTCCTGTGCATCCGACAATAGAAAAATCAAACCCATAGGCGCGGTCACCAAGGCGATGGTCTTCTGAATTTTTTTATCTTTGCTAACGGGTTGCGGCAGATGTGGTTCTGGTTTGTTTTTGGTGGACATAAAAATCTCATTCGCGATTACCAACAATGGTGAACTATCATGCCAGATACTGCTTGGAAAACAAACCAGACCTTGGTCGAAACGACTGCGAACGTAGGCGTTGAGTAGATAAATTAAACGACAAGGCCAGCAATCGCTGGCCTTGTCGTTTACAGTGTTTGCAAGAACTGCAACATGGTTCGATGCACTTGCTCCGGTCGTTCTAAGTGCGGTGTATGCCCGACCTCTGGCAAGGCCAAAAACTCCACCACCTGAGCATCCGCACGGACACCTTCGGCTTGACTGAAAGGCACGACGTTGTCGTGTTCCCCCCAAATCAACAGCGTCGGCAAGTCATAGGCTCGCGTTTGCCGATAAAAACTCGGGTGATCTTCGGTTGTAAAAGCATAAAATGACGATGTCAACGCACGGGTAAAACCACGAATTTGCATTTGTGCTTCATACGCCGCAATCATGCGTGCGCGGACATGCTCAGGCAAATAATCTGCATCAAGACTCGTTCTTAACGTCGGCACATAGAAGGCCGAGATCATATAGTGCCCCATCCGTTCAGGCATGGGGGGTGGCTGCAAGGGTTGATGCAACGGCGCTAAGAGAATTTGACCGCGTACGCGATCAGGATGATTCGCTGCGCTGCGCATGACCACCGCGCCGCCCATGGATAAACCTGCTAACACCACCGGTTGGTCGATATGTAAGGCATCGAGTAAATCAATCAGTTGACGTTCAAATACTTCACCGGTAAACATCACCCGCGGCCGTTCCGAGTAACCGCGGCCATACAAGTCATAGGACAATACCCGATAACCCGCTGCCACTAATACATCCGCAGTGTCGCCCCACGCTTCGGCGGGAATGCTAAAACCGTGGACTAAGACGACGACTGGCCCATCTTCAGGACCCTGCAAGTGATAATGGGTGTAACCCTGAGTCAATTGCACCATAGCCCCCGGCGCTTCAGCGCGCACGGCTTCAGTGTAATTACGGTTTTCGGCGAAGTTTTGGCGGTGACTAACAAAAACAAAAATTAGGATCGCAATCAACAACAGAATGAGTGCGACAGCAAACCATTTTAGAATCTTCATGAACTCAGTCTCATCGGCGGCAGCACTAGTCTGCCAAGGTGATCATACCTTGCATATAATCGGCGACTTCGCCGTGCAACTCAACCCGTTCGTGCTGATCGCCGGTGATTCGGCAGCGCACTAAACCGCCTCGGCGAGATAGCTGCTGGGCGTCGAATTCGCTGCGTTGCCCTTGCCCACGTTCAAACCAATAGGGCGCTAACTCGCAATGAGCAGAGCCAGTCACCGGATCCTCATTGACGCGCAATTTTGGGAAAAAGCAGCGGCTGACAAAATCACAATCGTCTCCGGGCGCGGTGACGACCACGCCACGACCGTCGAGTAAACTTAATTGCGCAAAATCCGGCGTTACTGCCCGCACATCCGCAGCGTCGTTTAGTTCGACAATATAATCATAGGCACTGGCGACTGCGACCGGCGAAACACCTAAAGCAGCTGCGAAAAAACCGAGCAGTGATTCGCCAGCTTCGCCATCGATAGCGACTGGATAGGAGGCCGGAAAATCCATGATCAGGCCGCTTCCCGTATCCGGTTTACGGACAATCAGTTCACCACTGCGGGTAAAGAAATGGAGGCTTGGCTGGTCATAGCCTAAATGTCGGTACAGTACATGGGCTGCCGCTAACGTGGCGTGCCCACACAAATCAACTTCTGTTTCTGGGGTAAACCAACGGAGTCGAAAACCTGCCCCTTCGGGCACAAAAAATGCAGTTTCCGACAGATTATTTTCCTCTGCAATCGCTTGCAGTACGTCGTCGCTCGGCCATGAACTCAGCGGACAAACGGCTGCCGGATTGCCGGCAAATGGACGATCACTGAATGAGTCTACCTGATACAGTTTGATTTGCATGTTCTATCCCATTTTCATCACCACTTTGAGTGGCAAACGTTTCATCAAAAAGGCAATGAAGCGCCATGGCCAACCCGGTACAAACGCAACCGCTTTTTCTTTGTCAATGGCATTCACCATACTGCGTACACCCGGTACGGTATCACACATAAACGGCGTATTCTTGACCTTTTCGTTGATTTCCGAGCGAATAAAGCCCGGTAAAATGCAACTCACTGCAATGGGCAAGCCACTCCGAATCATGTCCGCACGGATACCTTCGGTGAGGTTGAGCAAGGCAGCTTTCGTTGCTGCATAGGTGGTCATCGCCCGCGGCATTCCTCGCAATGCACTAATCGAGGCGATGGTCACTAAGTGACCATGGTTTTGCTCACGGAAAATTTCCAGTGCGGCTTCACATTGAGCAAGCGCCGCAACGAAATTGGTTTCTGCGGTCATCTTATTGTATTTAAATAATCCGGTACCCAATGAACCGCCTTTGCCCATCCCGGCATTGACGATGACGCGGTCAATACTGCCGAAGGTTTGCCGAAAATCTTGAAAGACCGAGAACACCGCATCATGGTCATTCACATCCAGTGCCTTAAGGACGACGTTCACCTCGGGGTGCGCCGCTTCAATTTCACTTTTCAGGCTTTCTAAGCGCTCAGTGCGACGGGCGCACAAACCTAAATCATGCCCTTTGGCTGCAAATTGACGGGCCATTTCCGCGCCAAGTCCTGAACTAGCGCCGGTAATAATAATTGTTTTTCTCATGATAGTTTCCGTTCAATCCACGCTAAAGCTAAATGTAAGTCAGTAAATGTCTGTACTTACCAAGAAAGTGTTGCTGCTCATTTAAGCTTAACAACTCGGGTTGCGCTTGCCCGTCTGCAGCGGTCAAGAAACGCGTCATGCCACCATTGACGAGGCGCTGGTTCAAGGTCAGCATGGCTTCATGCGGCAACGCGAGACTGGCCATAACGGATAACGCAATCGGTCCCCCAGAGGTCAAGACGAGAATAGTCTGGCGACCCTGCAACTGCGTCTGAGTTGACTGCCAAGCGCGCGTCACCCGTTCACTAAACCCTAACCAAGTTTCTTGATAATCTTGGTCATGCTGCCCACGCTGCCAGCGCAGCACGGCCTCGCGGAAAATCTGCATAATTTTTTGCTTTTCCGCCGGCGACTGGGTATTCAGTGGTTTCGGGTTCGCAAACCACGCTCGCAGATCAGCTTGGTCCTTGGCATAGGCACGAATGACCGCACGATGATCGAACTCATTCCAATCCGCCACGACGTCCACCTCAGGGCGCGCGCCATAACCGCGCAAAAACGCCTCGACGCTTTGTTCATGACGTGCTAAATCACCACGGATAATGAGGTCGATCGGCTCTTCACGCTGGGCTAAATGGCGGCCGACATGTTCAAGTTGCTCGCCGCCTAAGGGCGACAATTGGTCATAGTTTTCTTGCCCAAATGACGCTTGTCCATGACGCACTAACGAGACAAAACCGCGTTCTGCTGTCATATCTGCCGCCTCCCTTGTCGCATGAGTTTGCGGCAGCGACGATGAAGATAATGCACCACGAACCAAAAATTCTTAAATGCGGGGTTACGGGTCTGCTTATGGTAATAGCGATAATAGATTTGTTGTGCAATCACGGACAGACGGAATAAGCCAAAGACTTGATAGAAGGTCATATCGACGTCGTTCAAGTCCATCTTGTTACAGTAGTAATCGATGACTTCCTGACGCGTAAGCATACCGGGTAAATGCGACGGTTGTCGGCGTGTCGCTTTCGCCACTCGGTCATCGTCCGCTTGCACCCAATACGCTAATAAATTACCCAATTCGACTAAAGGGTCACCAATCGTCGCCAGTTCCCAATCGAGTACCGCAAGAATTTCGGTCGGATCCTGTGGATCCAAAATCAAGTTATCAAAGCGAAAATCATTATGTGTCAAACATAAACGCTCTTCTTTCGGCAGGTTCGCGCGCAACCAGCGCATGATTTTCTTACCGCTCGGTACGTTCCACGTTTTCGCCTTTTCATAACGCCCGCACCAGCCTTCCACTTGCCGTTTCACATAGCCTTCGCCCTTACCGATAGCGTCTAAACCGGCATGTTGGTAGTCCACTTGGTGTAAAGCAATCAGCTGGTCCAGCATATTCGTGCACAAGGTACGCACTTGTTCCGGACTTAAGTCGACCGCCTTCGGCAAGTTTTTACGTGGAATAATGCCGCGAATCCGCTCCATCACATAAAAATCAGTGCCAATCAGACTGGTGTCACTGCAGTAACCAAACATGGTCGGTACTTTGCTAAAATGAGGCTTCAACATGAGCTGCAAGTCATGCTCGCGCTGCATATTGTGCGCAGATTTCGCTTTCGTCCCTGCCGGCGGACGACGCAAGATCAAATCCGCATTGGCGTATTCTAGGCGATAGGTCCAGTTTGACGCGCCACCGGGAAACTGGGTAACGCTGGGCTCACCGTCAATGTCGGGACGCTTCTGCTTGATCCAACGGTCAACGGCGGCGATATCAAATTGTTCCTGCTCGCGAACCACAACACCTTGGTCAATTATTTTGCTACTCATACCTTGTCCTGTCGATATTTCTTCAGTTCTTGGCGTAAGACCATTGCTTGATGCACCTCATCAGGGCCATCGGCAAGACGCAACGCGCGAGCCATGGCATAAAATCCAGTCAACAGGTGGTCATGGCTCAAGCCACCACCACCGTGGATCTGGATGGCGTCATCGACCACATTCTGCAACAGCGTTGGTATCACCGCTTTAATGCCGGCAATTTCGCTCATTGCCGCTTTGACGCCGTGGTTATCAATCACTTGTGCAGTATACATGGTATACAAGCGCGCCTGATCAATGGCCATCCGGTGTTTCGCCACTTTCGTCCCATTCTCACCGAGCTTTAAAAGAGGTTGCCCGAATGCGACGCGACTCATGCCGCGTCTGATCATGAGTTCCAATGCCCGTTCGGCCGCGCCCAAGGCACGCATACAGTGATGCACACGCCCCGGACCTAAACGCCCTTGCGCGATCGCAAAACCAGCGCCTAAGCGACCTATCACATTCGCATTCGGCACCCGCACTTGGTTCAAGGTCAACTCGCCATGACCATAAGGTGCATCATAGTCTCCAAACACTGGTAGCATCCGCTCAATCGTCACCCCCGGTGCATCCAGCGGCACCAATACCATACTGTGGCGCTGATATTTGTCCGCAGCCGGGTCAGTTAAGCCCATGATAATGGCAACTTTTGCATGCGGATGTCCAAGCCCGGTCGACCACCATTTCGTGCCATGAATAACCACTTCATCGCCATCAGCGACAATGGTCGTTTCCATATTGGTTGCGTCCGACGAAGCGACCTGCGGTTCGGTCATGCCAAACACCGAACGAATTTCACCGCGCAAGAGAGGCTCTAACCACTGCTTTTTTTGCGCCTCGGTACCGAAATGGTAAAGCACTTCCATATTACCCGTGTCCGGCGCGTTACAGTTAAAAATCTCCGGTGCAATTAAACTGCGACCCATTTGCTCGGCGAGCGGCGCGTACTCCGAGGTCGACAACCCTTTGCCGAGTCGCGCGTCGGGTAAAAATAGGTTCCAGAGCCCTTCTTGCCGAGCCAGCTCTTTCAGTTCTTCCACTTTTGCATGGACTTGCCATTGGGTCCAATCACTGTGACCTTGGCGACTGACATAATCACGCAGAATCTCAGTTTCATGAGGAAGTACGTGTTCCTGCATAAAGGACTTCACGCGGGCGAGGTACTGTTGTGCATTCGGGTTCAAGCCAAACATATTCGACTCCTTGGCAGCTGTGCCAATCGCAAACGATAAAAACAACTCGCCTCATGCTAATAACTCCACTAAGATGAATAAAGTGAAATTTACTAAGGCACTAACATGAATGAAATTCACTTTCGTCTGGATTTAAATCTCTTGCGCGTATTGGTTTCCATTGCTCGCGAAGGCCAATTGAATCGTGCGGCGGCAGCGTTGAATATTACACCGTCGGCAGTGAGTCATGCCCTCAAACGATTACGCGACCACTTCCAAGACCCGCTGTTTGAGCGTGATCGTCAGCGCATGCGACCGACCGCATTGTGCGAAAAAATGCTTCCAGAGATGCAAGATCTACTGGCACGTATGAGTCACCTTCTCGAGCGTAGCCAAGAATTTCAACCGGGACAGACCCAGCGTACCTTTCGGATTGGCTTGCCAGAAGCGGTTGAGGCAGAGTTGTTTCCGCAACTGTATCGCCAGCTGATAGCCATTGCGCCGCACTGTCGAATTGAAAGTATCGCCATTCCTCATGCGCAGTTGCCGGATTACCTCCTGCATCGCCAAGCGGATGTCGCGATTGATGTCGCGCTACCGCTGCGCAGCCCAATTCAACAGCGACCGTTGTCACAAGAGTCTTTTGTGGTGATTCGCCGCGAGCGCGACAAGCAGCGACTGACCCGCGAAGATTATTTGACCGCGCGCCATATTGCCGTCTCGTCGCGGGCGCGTGGAACGGTTTTGGAGGATTACTTGTTACGCGAGCTCGGGGTCGAGCGCAACTTAGTTGTGCGCGTGCAAAGCTATCAAACTGCCGGCAACCTTGCCGCCAATAGTGACGCGCTGCTGACCTTACCAGAAACCATTGCCGACCGTCTGGTCACGCAATTCCCGTTGCGGAAATGGCCGGTACCACTGCCGATTGCCAGTACCCGACTGCAAGTGTATTGGCATGATGCCCACCGTGCCGATCCGGGCACGCAATGGCTACTCGAGCAGATATCGAAACGATAAAAAATGCCGCGGCTTCAAGGAAGACCGCGGCATGCACACACACAACAAAGATGAAACGGATTAATTAATGATGATGACCACTTTCACTTAGAAATCCGTGCCAGCTCACCGCAGCAGGCGCAAACTCTAATGCAATCCGCTCTTCAACGACACCGTCGTGTAAATCAAAAATAATCACTTCTTGTGCCAGAGGATCGGTAATGAACGCATCATGACTGGTCGCACTAAAGGCAATCGCTGGTGCTTGACTGCCGACACTATCGAGTACTTTGACGACGCTTTGAATCTCATAATGGTCGGCACGGAAGCGCACCACGGTTAAATGACCCGTATCATCTAAAATGGCAAATCGATTGCCACTATAATTAAAACCAGCGGCACGGATTTGCGACTCTGCATTGTCCTCACCGCGCCAATCAATGTGGTGCATATCACCGTCATCAAGGTGCAACCAATACAGTTCCTGGCCGGCACGACCGACAAAGTTCTGCGTGTTATCGTGAGCATACAAGGTGCCAATGCGGCTACCCGCGGCTTCAATTTGCTCCGAGTTGGCTAATTTATGGGCGGCAAAACCACTTTCATTCTCGGTCACAACCAACACGCCGTCAGCACAGCCAAACGTTACATACACACTCGTCGTTGCACTACCATGTAAACTTGGGCATGGCTCTTGAAAACGTTGCACAAAATCAAAATGGTCGCTATGACGCTCATAGACTTCGACAAAATCAGGGAGGACGCCTTCGACATCAACACTACGATAACTGACAAACAAGTCATTGCCACGGATCTCTGCGGCACCATGCTGATTACGAGCTAAGTGTAGGTCCGCAAGAATCCGACCTTCACTCAAACTGTGATCACTCAACGCGGCTACCTTTGCTGCAACACCCGGTACGCCATCAAAAAAGACTGCGCCACGTGTTTCAAACCAGTCATAGTGTGTCGGCAATTCGCCGTAAAGTTTAAAGTCCAACAAGCTCGGTTCGTGTTCATGATGATGATCATGATCACCATGGGCTTCGGTCTCCAAACCAGAATCGATAAAGCTAACGACGCCATCGGCACGTTCGATTGCTACGGCATAGCGATATCCTGGGCTTGAGTAAATGCGGGCAGCTGGATTATTCAAGTGAAAATCAGCAATGATTGCTTCGTCATGTAAATCTAAGACGTAAGCATGGTCATCGTCGAACGATGTCATCACCAGCCGACCTGAGCGATCATGATCGTGGCCATGATCATGATCGTGATCATCGCCGCCACCATGGCTCGGTGGGTTAACGAGTGTAACCTCGAGGCTTTCCCCACACGCGGAAAGTGCCATCGCCGTTGCCACTGCGAGTACTGAAACTTTTAAAGAAGAAGATAGTTTTACTGTCATGGTCAGATCGATCCGTAGTTGCCGTTGTTTATTGATTTGAGTGTTATGTTATACTATTACATAAAAGATAACAAACACAACTAATCGCACGTCTGCAGTCATTTATCTCAGTTTCGCCTCGGTAAAAAAAAGCCGCGACTTCTGCAAGTCACGGCATTTGATTTGGGGAAATTGCGGATTAATCAGCTAAGCTGCCCACACACATCCGGCACTCACCAGCTTGCGCAGGGGCTGAGGCCTCGACGTAGCGCATTTTATGCCGTGCAGCACCACGATTGCTGGACACCTGAAAAACCCGGTCACGTGTCGGTTTAGGAGCTGTCGTTGTCTGAGTCTTGGTTTTGTCATGAAGTGTCATAATGGCCTCCGTGTGTACAATGTTTATATATTAGAATATTCTAATTTATTTTGCAAACAACACATTTAGTTACACTTTCTCAACAAAATAACTATACCAAAGGGTTCACCTCAACTATGCTCTAGGCAAGAGTCATTTAACTGAAGGAATGCACGTATGTTTGCTAGATTCGTAATGTTCACTCTGCTTTATTGTTCGCCAGTGTTATTTATGAGCAATGTCGCCAATGCCTCATCCACTAACGCATCGGAACCTCTGTTAGAAAACAGCGAACAACTCTGCTCGGACGGCTCCTGCCGCCCTCATATCATGATGCTCCATCGGCAAGCTCGGTGGGGGGATCTCCAGTCCGCGGCCATTGTTGCCATGCTCTATATTACCGGTGACGGCGTCAAGCAAGACATCGACTATGGCGTTCGCTTGATGACTCGCGCGGCGAAATATAACAGTCCAATCGCTATTAATGCATTAGCGACCTGGTACCGACAAGGCACCTACGTCGAGCAAGACGACGAACAAGCAGATTATTATTTGCAGCGGGGAGTCGACATTGGTTATGCACCCGCCGAATATCAAATGGCCTTGCGCCTGTATCTAGAAAACACCTCAGACAGTATCGCTGAAGCCAACGCACTACTCACCAAAGCCGCTCGCGCAGGTTCCGCTCCAGCGATGTTTCTACTCGCACGTTTAAAGCTCAATGGCGAGTTAATCGATTATGATTTAGAAGGTGCAACCGCACTTTTGCAACGTTTAAGTATGAATGGGCACCAAGAAGCGCGGGCGTTATCGCGTCAATTGGTGGCCGAACTCGAACGTGAAGCAAAAATTGCCGAACAGCAAGTCGAAGTCGATCCTCGTCTCGAAGAACTTGCCGACGCCTTGCAAGGTTCGTTGACCATGGAGCGGATTCAAATCGTCGGCACCAATCACTGGGGACGCACCGAATCGGCGCTTTCCAACGTTGCCTTTCAACGTGATGCCTTTTTTAATCGCGGCGGTATGTTTCGAATTCGTTCGCAAGAATGTGACTTTGCCACCAACTGCGCGACATCTCGACCTGAATCACGCCACAGTAGTCTCTTTGACGTGCTGTCGAACCCTTAACCTCCCCACTCAAGCAGGAGGAGTCCTCATGGCCTCCGTCCTCTCACACCACCGGGCATACAGTTCCGAACCACGGCAGTTCATACGTTACCTTTGACCTGATGGTAGCTATCCACCGGCGATATCAATGTCCTTATTGTAGATTTTTATAATTTAACGAGCCGGTTGACGTTACAAGCTGTTACAAATTTGTCCAATACAAAACTACACCTTTTGGTCTTTTTCTTCTATTTTAAAACAACAACATTTCAACAAGAGTCCAGTATATGAATACGTGGAACATAAAAATCATTCTTGCATTCGGTTTATCTGCTTCTCTGCTTGCTATGACGCCAGAGCAAGCGCTGGCGACAGAAGCCAGCGAACAAGACCAACACGCTTCCGAGCGACTCTGCGCTGACGGCTCGTGTCGCCCGCACATTATGATGCTGCACCGCCAGGCACGCTATGCGGATTTCACGTCCATGTCGATTCTGGCCATGATCTATGTGACCGGCGATGGTGTCGAACAAGATATTGACCGTGGCATTGGTTTCATGAAACAGGCGGCTCGCGGCGGTAATCCAATGGCGAATTTTACGCTTTCGACTTGGTATCGACATGGTAAATTTGTTGAGCAAGACACGGCTCTTGCGGATCGCTATTTGCAACACGGCGTCGATCACCAGTACGCTCCGGCTCAATACCAAAAAGCCTTACAACTGTATATGGAAGAAACGGAAGCGAGTACCGCGACTGCCAATCAGCTCCTTGAAGCTGCCGCAAGCCGCGGCTCAGCACCTGCTATGTTCTTGTTGGCGCGACTGAAGTTAAATGGCCAACTATTTGACTATGACCTCGAAGGTGCAACGCGGTTATTACGCCGCTTAAGTGTCAATGGTCACACCGAAGCGCGCGCTCTGTCACGGCAGCTGATCGCTGATCTTCAACAACAAGCTCGCGCTGACGAACAAACCCGAAATGATGAACTGGCCAACACCGATTTAGAAATTGCCAAACAGCTACAAGAGGCGCTCGATATTGAACGGATCAGCGTCGTAGGAACACCGCTATTTGGTCGCACAGAATCAGCCATCGCCAACGTGACGTTCCAGCGTGACGCGTTATTCGAGCGAGGTAGCATGTTTCGAATTCGCTCACAGCAGTGCGATTTTGGCACCAATTGCGCATCGGTGAGACCGAGTGGCCGCCATAGCGACCTCTTCGACCTGCTCAACGATCCCGAGAATTAATCTATCGAGAAAGTCGCTCGTTTTGGGCGGCTTTTATTCACATTTCCCAAGCAACTGGCGGATTGCCATTGTTGAGCATCTTCGCGAAGACTCTGTAATCATCTTCACTGCCATCACACCGGACACAAAAAAAGCGCCCGAAGGCGCTTTTTAATTCGCAAAAATAAGAGCTTACCAGCCCGTTTTCTCGCGCAGTGCTGCACCGATATCGGCTAGGCTGCGAACGGTTTTTACACCAGCAGCTTCAAGTGCAGCAAATTTCTCATCAGCAGTACCTTTACCACCAGAGATAATTGCACCGGCGTGGCCCATGCGCTTACCCGGAGGCGCAGTGACACCTGCGATGTAAGAAACAACTGGCTTGGTCACATTGTGTTTAATGTACTCAGCTGCTTCCTCTTCTGCGGTTCCGCCGATTTCACCGATCATGACGATCGCTTCAGTTTTCGGATCTTTCTCGAACATCTCGAGGATATCGATGAAGTTAGAACCAGGGATTGGGTCACCACCGATACCAACACAGGTCGACTGACCGAAACCTTCGTCAGTGGTTTGCTTCACTGCTTCGTACGTCAACGTACCTGAGCGAGAAACGATACCTACTTTACCTGGCTTGTGGATGTGACCTGGCATGATACCGATCTTACATTCACCTGGCGTGATCACACCTGGGCAGTTTGGACCGATCATGCGCACGCCTTTGTGCGTCAGGTATTCTTTCACATAAAGCATATCCAAGGTTGGAATGCCTTCAGTGATACAGATAATCAACTCGATACCTGCGTCAGCCGCTTCGATAATCGAGTCTTTACAGAAAGGTGCAGGTACATAAATCACTGACGCAGTTGCGCCGGTTTCTGCAACCGCTTCTTTTACGGTGTTGAATACGGGTAAACCTAAGTGCGTTTGACCGCCTTTACCTGGTGTTACACCACCGACCATTTTCGTGCCATAAGCAATCGCTTGCTCAGAGTGGAAAGTACCCTGACCACCAGTAAAACCTTGGCAAATAACTTTGGTGTTTTTATCGATCAAGATAGACATTATTGACCTCCGGCTGCTGCAGCAACAACTTTCTGAGCTGCATCTGTCAGACTGGTAGCGGCTTCAATGTTCAAACCACTTTCGGCAAGTTTCTGCGTACCTAGCTCGGCATTGTTACCTTCAAGGCGAACAACAACCGGGACTTTAACGCCCACTTCTTCAACTGCACCAATAATCCCTTCCGCGATCATGTCACAACGGACGATACCACCGAAGATGTTGACGAATACGGCTTTCACGTTGTCGTCAGACAAAATGATTTTGAACGCTTCAGAAACACGTTCTTTGGTCGCGCCGCCACCAACGTCAAGGAAGTTTGCTGGCTCGCCGCCGCTCAACTTCACGATGTCCATGGTACCCATGGCAAGGCCTGCACCGTTGACCATACAACCGATGTTACCGTCAAGGGCAACGTAGTTCAGCTCGAATTTCGCTGCGTGAGCTTCACGCGCGTCTTCTTGTGAAGGATCGTGCATTTCTTTGATTTTCGGCTGACGATACATCGCGTTGCTGTCGATGTTGATCTTACCGTCGAGACAATGCAAATTGCCTTCGTCAGTAATAACTAATGGGTTGATTTCTAACAGTGCGAAATCGTACTGCTCGAACATCTTCGCCAAACCTAAGAAGATTTTTGTGAATTGCTTCACTTGCTCTGGGTTTAAGCCCAGTTGGAAAGCCAAGTCACGACCTTGGAAAGGCTGTGGGCCTACCGTTGGATCGATAATCGCTTTCAGAATTTTTTCCGGAGTTTCTTCCGCAACTTTCTCGATTTCAACACCACCTTCAGTCGAGGCCATGAAAACGATTTTACGGGTAGCACGGTCAACTACTGCGCCAAGATAGAGCTCTTTATCGATATCGGTGCAGCTTTCTACCAGAATTTTTGCAACTGGCTGGCCATTGGCGTCAGTTTGATAAGTGACTAAGTTTTTACCAACCCAGTTCTCAGCAAATGCACGTACTTCATCAAGGCTGCTTACCAGCTTCACACCGCCCGCTTTACCGCGGCCACCAGCGTGTACCTGACATTTAACAACCCACTTGTCGCCACCAATTTTCTTGGCCGCTTCGACAGCTTCTTCAGGCGTGTCGACTGCAAAGCCTTCAGAGACTGGCAGTCCAAACTCTCTGAACAGCTGTTTTGCTTGATACTCATGCAAATTCATGATGCTTATTCCGTTTGTTCATTCAAAACGAAAGCAGCCGAGGCTGCTTACCCGATTTTCGCGCGGAATTATACGTTTTTCCCGCCCAAAATAATAGCGGCAGTCGGAAATAAGACTGCCGCTCGAGTGCTATTAGATATCCAGCAGGAGACGCTGAGGATCTTCAAGCAGGTTCTTCACGGTGACCAAGAAGCCAACCGACTCTTTGCCATCAATGATGCGGTGGTCGTAAGACAACGCTAAATACATCATCGGCAGGATTTCAACCTTACCGTCCACCGCCATTGGCCGGTCTTGGATTTTATGCATACCCAAGATTGCGCTTTGTGGTGGGTTCAGGATTGGCGTTGACAACAATGAACCAAAGACGCCGCCGTTGGTAATTGTGAAGTTACCACCTTGCATTTCGTCCATGGTCAATTTGCCATCACGACCTTTAATCGCTAACTCTTTGATACCGTTTTCGATTTCAGCCAAGCTTAGCTTGTCGCAATCGCGCAGAACTGGCGTGACCAATCCACGTGGAGTCGACACCGCGATGCTGACATCGAAGTAGTTGTGATAAACGATATCGTCGCCGTCGATCGACGCGTTCACTTCTGGGAAGCGTTTCAGCGCTTCAACCACAGCTTTCACGTAAAACGACATGAAGCCTAAACGAATACCGTGACGGTCTTCGAACTCTTTCTGATAGGTCTTGCGCAAGTCCATGATCGGCTTCATGTTCACTTCGTTGAACGTCGTTAACATGGCCGTTGAATTCTTCGCTTCCAACAAACGCTTAGCGATGGTCTTCCGCAGACGCGTCATTGGTACACGCTTCTGTGTCCGATCGCCGCTCACAGCAGGCTGGCTGCTTGACTTGCTTTCAGACTTGCTCTCAGATTTCGCTTCTTTCTTATCACCAGCAGATTTCACGTGTTTCTCCACGTCTTCCTTGGTGATACGGCCGTCTTTACCCGTGCCTTTAACATCGCTTGCGCTCAAGTCATGCTCGGCTAATAAACGACGAACCGACGGACTCACCGCGTCAGCGTCTTTGTCAGACTCACTGTCGCTGCTGTCGTCTTTGCTTGAATCGCTCGACGCTTTAGCCGCTGAACCGCTGCCGCCCTTGGTAATTTTACCAATGAGCTCTTTCGCACCGACGTTTGCGCCTTCGTCATGAATAATTTCAGCCAACACGCCATCTGCTTCCGCAACGACTTCGAGAACCACTTTGTCGGTTTCGATATCGACTAGGTTTTGGTCACGGCTAACTTTATCACCCGCTTTCACGTGCCAGGTTGCAATCGTCGCTTCAGAAACTGACTCTGGTAACTCTGGTACTTTCACTTCGATGGTTTCACCAGAAGCTTCGTCGCTAGAGTCTTCACCAGTGTCTTCGCTAGAGTCGTCAGCTTTCGCTTCTGCTTTGTCTTCAGACTTCTCTGCTTTCTTCTCAGACTTTTCTTCTTTGTCGTCTGACTTCGCAGCGCCGCCTTCTTCAATGCTACCAATGACTTCTTTGCTCTTCACGGTCGCGCCTTCTTCTGCGTTGATTTTACCAACCACGCCATCAGCTTCAGCTACGACTTCCAGAACAACTTTATCCGTTTCAATATCTACCAGGTTTTGGTCACGGCTCACTTTATCGCCTTCTTTGACGTGCCAAGTTGCGATAGTGCCATCCGCTACGGATTCCGGTAATTCAGGTACTTTAATTTCAATCGCCATGTTTTCTCTCACCTGTTAAATACTTAACGCTTCGTTAACGAGTTTCTGCTGCTGTTCTTTATGCACCGCCGCATACCCTACGGCCGGCGATGAAGATGCAGCGCGGCCTGCATAACTCAGTTTCGCACCGTCTGGGATTGCGGCCCAGAAATGATGCTGACTGCAGTACCATGCGCCTTGGTTCTGTGGTTCTTCCTGACACCAGACGAAGTCTTTCACGTGCTGATAATCTTTCAGAATTTCTGCCATTTCTTCGTGCGGGAATGGGTAGAGTTGCTCGATTCGAATAATGGCAACATCTTCCTTTTCGGCCTCGCGACGAGCGGCAAGTAAATCGAAGTATACTTTACCACTACAGAACACCACGCGTTTCACTTTTTTCGGATTGATCTTATCGATTTCTCCGATGACGTTATGGAATTTACCTTCTGCCAATTCTTCTAATGAAGAGACGGCATCGGGGTGACGCAACAATGATTTCGGTGTCATTACAATCAACGGCCGGCGCACCGGGCGCAATTGTTGACGACGAATCATATTAAACACCTGCGCAGGTGTGGTCGGTACGCACACTGACCAGTTATGATCCGCTGACATCTGCAAGAAGCGTTCGAGTCGCGCCGAGCTATGCTCGGGGCCCTGACCTTCGTAGCCATGCGGTAATAACATGGTTAGGCCACACAAACGTCCCCATTTCTGTTCGCCAGAACTTAAGAACTGATCGATGACGACCTGAGCACCATTGGCAAAATCACCAAACTGCGCTTCCCACAATACCAATGCATTCGGCTCTGCCGTTGCATAGCCATACTCGAACGCTAAAACAGCTTCTTCTGACAAGACTGAGTCGTAAATTTCGATCGGTGCTTGCTTGTCATCAATCGCCGTCAGCGGCATAAACGTCGCTGCGTCTTTTTGATTGTGTAATACCGCATGACGGTGGAAGAAGGTACCACGGCCACAATCCTGACCGGTCATGCGCACCCGGTAACCATGTTTCACTAACGAAGCGTAGGCTAAAATTTCGGCCATACCCCAGTCTAACTTGCGGTCGCCGTTCGCCATCTTCACGCGTTCTTCGTACACTTTATTCACGCGCGAATTGAGTTTGAAGCCGCTTGGTACGTGACTGACTTTCTCACCGAGGTCTTTTAGCTCTGCCAAGGTAATCGACGAGTCATACTCAACGTTCCAGTCTTTATCCACAAACGGCGACCAGTCGACCGAATGATTTTTCATTGGCCGCCACTCGTCAACCACGCAATCGCCTTTGTCGAGCGCATCACGATAGTCGCTGACCAGCTTCTGCACCGCATCTTCGTCAACCACACCGGCGTCAATCAAACGTTTCGCGTAGATGTCACGCGGCACTGGGTGCTTCTTAATTTTTTGGTACATCAGCGGTTGAGTTGCATTCGGCTCGTCTGCTTCGTTGTGGCCGTGACGACGGTAACAAACCAGATCAATCACCACGTCACGCTTAAACGTGTTGCGATAATCAACGGCCAGTTGCGCAACGAACAATACTGCTTCTGGATCGTCCGCGTTGACGTGGAAAATCGGTGCCTGCACCATTTTCGCGATGTCCGTACAGTACTGAGTTGAACGCGCGTCTTCACGTTTTGACGTGGTGAAACCAACTTGGTTGTTGACGACGATCCGGATGCTACCGCCAACTTGGTAAGCGCGGGTTTTTGACAGGTTAAAGGTTTCTTGGACGACCCCCTGCCCGGCGATTGCTGAGTCACCGTGAATGGTAATTGGCAGTGCTTGTGAACCGTCTTTGCAACCACGACGATCCATCCGTGCACGAACAGAACCCATCACCACTGGATTAACAATCTCAAGGTGCGACGGGTTGAATGCCAATGCAAGGTGGACATTACCGCCGTCGGTTTCAAAGTCCGATGAGAAGCCCATATGGTACTTCACATCACCTGCTTTGTCGGTGGTGTTCTTACCGGCGAATTCGTCAAATAATTGTTGTGGATGTTTGCCGAGCACGTTGATCAATAAGTTCAAGCGGCCCCGGTGCGCCATACCAATCACGACTTCTTTTGCGCCTTGTGCACCAGCGCGACGAATCAGAGATTTCACCAATGGCACTAATGCGTCACCGCCTTCCAGCGAGAAGCGTTTCGCGCCTGGGAATTTGGTGCCTAGGTATTTTTCTAAGCCGTCCGCTGCAACGAGCTCTTTCAAAATTTTCTGGCGATCTTCCTCAGAAAACTTCGGTTGGCCTAGTTGCGATTCTAAGCGTTGCTGAATCCAGCGTTTTTCTTCGGTATCCACAATGTGCATGTACTCGGCACCAATTGGGCCGCAGTAGATGCTTTCCAGCGCGTTGTGAATGTCTTTCAGTTTCGCGGTTTCTTTGCCGATCACCAATGAGCCAACATTGAACTCAGTGTTCATGTCGTCTTTGGTAAGGCCATGAAATTCCGGGTTTAGATCCGGCACATTTTCCTGCTTCCACAACCCAAGTGGATCGAGGTTAGCGTGCTGGTGACCACGGAAGCGATAGGCGTTGATCAGTTGTAGTACTCGTACCTGCTTTTCAGCAAGCTCCGAGTTTAAAGAGCCAGAGCCTGACTGCTTTAATTTATTCTTCGCGGCTTCGCGAAATTGATCACGAATTTCACTGTGCTTAACTTCCATCGCGGTGCCGTCAGTTGGCAGGCTGTCAAACAGCTCGCGCCACTCATTTGGGACTGCGCTCGGGTCATCAAGATACAGTTCGAACAGCTCTTCGATATAAGCTGCGTTACCTCCAGAAAACTGGGAGGACTCAATCCAGGCTTGCATTGCGCCTTCTTGCATTGCTTTTCCTTTCACTGGTTTGGACTGCGAAAAACAGCAGATACGCGTTAAAACCACAACCGCTTCAACTTACAGCGATCTTTTTAAAAAAATAGCCATCCGTAGCGGGATGGCTATTTGTACAACGTTACCACTACTATATCAGAACCCGTTCCGTTTCGCTAAACAGCGCGGGCTAATAGCATGGATTTGATGTGTCCAATAGCCTTTGTCGGGTTCAATCCTTTCGGACAAACGTTGACACAGTTCATAATACCGTGACAACGGAACACGCTAAATGCATCGTCGAGCTCATCGAGGCGTTCTTCGGTTGCGGTGTCACGGCTATCGATTAAGAACCGATAGGCATGTAACAGACCCGCAGGGCCAACGAACTTGTCTGGGTTCCACCAGAACGACGGGCATGAGGTTGAACAACATGCACATAAAATACACTCGTACAGACCATCAAGTTTAGCACGCTCTTCTGGGCTCTGCAGACGCTCGCGCGCCGGTGGCGTTTTGTCGTCGTTAATCAGGAACGGCTTGATCCGCTCATACTGCTTGTAGAACGCAGTCATGTCGACAATGAGGTCACGCACAACCGGTAGCCCAGGTAATGGGCGAACCACAATTTTGCTACCTTTCAGAGATGACAACGGAGTGATACACGCCAAACCGTTCTTACCGTTCATGTTCAAACCGTCTGAACCACACACACCTTCACGGCATGAGCGACGGAACGATAAGCTTGGATCTTTCTCTTTCAACAATAACAGTGCGTCAAGCACCATCATGTCGCGGCCTTCTTCAACTTCCAGCTCGTAATCCTGCATCCGTGGCTTGGTATCCACGTCTGGGTTGTAACGATAGATGGAAAACTTCAACTTCTTCATCGTTAGCCCTCTCTTAATAAGTCCGCGCTTTTGGCGGGAATGCTTCACGAGTCTTCGGTTGCATGTTCACTTCACGCTTCACCATGGACTCATCTTCTGGGCGATAAACACTGTGGCACAGCCAGTTCGCGTCATCGCGCTCTGGGAAGTCTGCACGGCTGTGCGCGCCACGACTTTCCGTGCGGAAGTTCGCTGCAACTGCCGTTGAGTAGGCAGTTTCCATCAGGTTATCGAGCTCTAAACACTCAATACGCTGGGTGTTGAAATCGCTGCTGTTGTCGTCCAGACGTGCATGTTTCAAACGCTCGCGGATTTCTTTCAGCTGCTCAAGACCTTCAGCCATGGCGTCGCCTTCACGGAACACCGAGAAGTTCAATTGCATGCACTGTTGTAGGTCTTTACGGATTTGGAACGGATCCTCACCCTTCTGCGTTTCATTCCAACGATTTGTGCGTGCCATGGCAGCATCAACGTCGTCTTTCGACGCTTCACGTGCTTCGGTGTTCGCCGCTAAGGCTTCACCGAGGTGTAAGCCGGTTGCGCGACCGAAGACCACTAGGTCAAGCAGTGAATTACCGCCAAGGCGGTTAGCACCGTGGACAGAGACACAAGCAATTTCACCACAGGCAAACAAGCCTTGAATTGGCGTGGCATTACCATTGGCGTCAATTTGTAAACACTGACCGTTCACATCCGTTGGCACACCACCCATCATATAGTGACAGGTTGGAATCACTGGAATTGGCTCAACCGCTGGGTCAACGTGAGCAAACGTCTTCGACAAATCACAGACGCCCGGTAACCGTGACTCCAGCGTTTCGCGACCTAAATGGTCGAGTTTCAGCTTGATGTGTGGACCCCAAGGACCATCACAGCCACGACCTTCACGGATTTCTGTCATCATTGAACGGGCAACAACGTCACGACCAGCTAGGTCTTTCGCGTTTGGTGCGTAGCGTTCCATGAAGCGCTCACCGTCTTTGTTCAACAGGTAACCACCTTCACCACGGCAACCTTCAGTGACCAAGGTGCCCGCACCGGCAATACCGGTTGGGTGGAATTGCCACATTTCCATATCTTGCATTGGTGCACCGGCACGAATGGCCATACCAACACCATCACCGGTGTTAATGTGGGCGTTCGTGGTTGAGGCGAAAATACGACCCGCACCACCCGTTGCCAAGACCACAGCTTTCGCTTTGATGTGGTACATGTCGCCGGTTTCAATTTCAATGGCGGTTACACCAGTGACCGCGCCGTCTTGGTTTTTCACTAAATCAAGTGCGTACCATTCTGACAACACGGTTGTTTTGTTCTTGACGTTTTGCTGATATAGCAAGTGCAATAGCGCATGACCGGTACGGTCTGCCGCTGCTGCAGTACGTGCCGCTTGCTCGCCACCGAATTCTTTCGATTGGCCACCAAACGGACGCTGATAAATACGGCCATCTTCAAAACGCGAGAACGGCAAACCCATATTCTCAAGTTCTAAAATGGCTTCTGGACCGGTTTTACACATGTACTCGATGGCGTCTTGGTCACCGATATAGTCCGAACCTTTGACGGTGTCGAACATGTGCCATTCCCAGTTGTCTTCATGGGCGTTACCTAACGCAACAGTGATACCACCCTGCGCCGACACCGTATGAGAACGCGTTGGGAATACTTTTGACATCAGCGCACAGCTCATGCCGTTTTCAGAAATTTGCAGCGCAGCACGCATACCAGCACCACCGGCGCCAATCACCACTGCGTCAAATTGGAGTTCTTTTAACTTGCTCACTTACACACCCCACAATACGAATAAGCCGGTGAACCAATACACAACGAGAGCAATAACAAAAATATATTGAATAACGCCGCGTAAACGAGAACATTTCACATAGTCTGTTAACACTTGCCAGATACCGATCCAGCCGTGAATTAATAAACCAGTGAGCGTGAGTAAAGTGAAGACTTTCATGGCTAAGTTGCTGTACAAACCAACCCAGACTTCATAAGTAACGACTGGCGTTGATAAGAACCAACACACCATAAAAATCAGATAAGCGGCCATAATTACCGCTGAAGCGCGCAGCAGAATGAAATCGTGCGTGCCACTACGGCCAAATGTTGATGCAATTTTTACCATAACCAAATCCCCGCCAGAATCGCCAGAATCACGCCACCTGCAATGGCGAGCAATGCTGTAGTTTTACCGGATTCTTTCTCTTCACCGAAACCCAAGTCCATAAAGATATGGCGGATACCGGCGAGCAAGTGATAACCGATCGCGGCAAGGAAGCCCCAAACTACAAAACGCACAACCGGATGTTCAAATACGCTTTGTGCTTCAGCGAAGCCTTGAGGTGAGCTGAGTGACTTAGCCAGCAGCCAAACTAAAAGTCCGACTAAAACGAGCATAATCACACCAGATACCCGGTGGAGAATCGACGACAGTGCCGCCGGAGGTAACTTGATGGTACTCAAGTCGAGGTTAACAGGTCTTTGTTTTTTCACTAGTGTTTGCCTTTTCTGAAAACGCTGTTGAAATCAGTGCGCTAAAGTATATCGGGCGCGCTGTACAATTACAATTACCTAGCTAGGCTAATTCTGGTTCACGACAATCAGTAATTTCCTTGTGAAAATCAGCTTTTGGTCTCTCAACAATCCCTAGCAATTAGACTAAAGTTGTAGCCTGAAATTAGTAGTCATCCAAACAACTACCCTTTACGTTAAATTGACAGATACCCCCAAGATCAAGTAAAACTAGCGCACTTTTTTTACCCAGACGCACAGAATACAAGGAGATTTCCATGGCTGAGCGTAACGCCACTATTCAAATCGATGGCAACAGTATCGAGCTGCCGGTGCTTTCAGGCACCGCCGGGCACGATGTAATTGATGTACGGACCCTTGGCAAGCACGGCTACTTCACGTTCGACCCTGGCTTCCTCGCAACCGGCTCTTGTGAATCAAAGATCACCTATATCGATGGTGACAACGGTGTTTTATTGCATCGCGGTTATCCAATCGAACAGTTAGCAACCGAAGCTGACTACCTCGAAGTTTGTTATATGTTGATTCACGGTGAAGCGCCGTCTGCGGAGCAATACGCAACATTTAAGAAGACGATTACCAAGCACACCATGGTGCATCAAGGGATTCATGAGTTCTTCGGCGGTTTCCGTCGTGACGCTCACCCAATGGCGATGCTATGTGCGGTGACTGGTGCGCTGTCGTCCTTCTATCACGATGATCTCAACATCGCTGATGCCGAGCAGCGCGTCCGTAGTGCATATCGTTTAATTGCGAAGATCCCTACGATTGCGGCCATGTGTTACAAGCACAACATTGGTCAGCCGTTTGTTTATCCGCGCAATGATTTAAGCTATTCAGAGAACTTCCTGAACATGATGTTCTCGGTTCCAGCTGAAGATTACAAAATCAGCCCAGTGATTGCGAAAGCAATGGATCGTATCTTCACGTTGCACGCAGATCATGAACAAAACGCATCGACGTCAACCGTTCGTTTGGCCGGCTCATCGGGCGCAAACCCATATGCGTGTATCGCAGCAGGTGTTGCCTCACTTTGGGGTCCTGCTCACGGTGGCGCGAACGAAGCCTGTTTGAAAATGCTAGCGGAAATCGGTTCAGTCGATCGAATTCCTGAGTTCATCACCAAAGCCAAAGACAAAAACGACCCGTTCCGTTTAATGGGCTTCGGTCACCGCGTGTACAAGAACTTTGACCCGCGCGCGAAAGTTATGCGTGAAACCTGTCATGAAGTTCTGAGCGAATTGAACATCAAGGATCCGTTGTTGGACGTTGCCATGGAACTTGAGCGCATCGCCCTCGAAGATCAGTACTTCGTTGAGAAGAAACTCTACCCTAACGTCGATTTCTACTCGGGTATTATCTTGAAAGCGATTGGTATTCCAACCAACATGTTTACCGTGATTTTTGCCCTGTCACGTACTGTTGGCTGGATTTCACACTGGCACGAAATGCTCAGTGAACCGAATCAGAAAATCGGCCGCCCGCGTCAGCTTTACACCGGTGAAGCACAACGTGAGTTCAAGCCTCTCAGCAAATAACTTGCTGTTCGTTCAATAAAGATACCCCCAATTCCGGACGGTTTTGGGGGTATTTTTTTAACTGCGAATGAGTTGCTCTCCCATAGCTCACATGCGATTATGTTTTTCTTATTTGTTCACGCGAGTTACACAATCCTATGCCCGTTCTGTTACACCGGCCATTGCCAGCAATTGAAACGTTACAAGCAGAGGGACTTGATATACGTTATGCACCGAAAGAACGCGGCGACATTCGCATTGGCTTTTTAAACCTGATGCCAGATAAAATAACGACGGAACGGCAATGGCTGCGACTATTTGCGCAGGTCGATGCGACGATCGAATTCCATTTTTTATTTCTGAATCGCTGGGTCCCAAAGACAACCCCAATTGAACATATTCGTCGCTACTATTCACCCGTCAGTGACTTGTTAAAGCTTGACGCGTTGGTGATTTCTGGTGCGCCACTTGGCACCAAAGAGTATGAAGAAGTCGGTTACTGGGACGAACTCTGCGAAGTCTTTGACTATGCGGATGACATTGCCCAAACCGTCTTGTATTTGTGTTGGGCAGCCAATGCCGCTTTATTTCACGATTACAATATTCCACGCAAGCAAAAAGCACGCAAAATTAGTGGTGTCTATGGTCATCGGATCGTGCGGCCACATCCGCTCATCGAAGGCTTACCAAACGGTGTTCAATTTCCCCATTCGCGTCACGCGGAAGCACGCCAACATCAGTTATTTGCCCATAATGAACTGCAGGTTCTCTTGCATGCACCAAATGCGGGTACGTTTTTGGCGGTCGATGAATTGCGTCGGCGAGCCTTCTTGCTCGGTCATCCCGAGTACGAAGGTGATACGCTCTACACTGAGTTTCGCCGCGATTTCGACAAGGGCCTCTTGCCACACCCGCCGGAATATTACTTTGTCGATGAAGAAGCTAGCGAACTGCCAGAGCCATTCTGGCAAGCCTCCGGTGTGCAGCTGCTGCAAAATTGGCTACACAATTGGATTAAAAAATAACATCAGAAACAAAGATCGACGCAGCCTACAAGCCACGTCGACCTACTCTCCCGCTTTGCTATTTAGGCACTTTTCAGATGTGCGCGTTGCGAAGCCTGGAGAGCTTGTTCTAAGTCAGCAATAATATCGTCAATATGCTCGATACCAATCGACAAGCGCACTAAATTTTCACTCACGCCTGCCTTCGCCAGCTCTTGCAGCGACAATTGTCTATGGGTAGTCGATGCCGGATGACACGCTAAGGACTTGGCATCACCGATATTGACCAGACGCAAGAATAATTGCAGTGCGTCGATAAAATTCACCGCTGCTTGATGCCCGCCTTTTACTGCGAAACTGAGAATACCTGAACCTTTGCCTTGGGTAATTTTCTCTGCCAAGGCGTGATGTTTATCGGTCGCAAGACCGGCATAGTTCACCCACTCTACCGCAGGATGTTGCTGCAGGTATTCGGCGACACGTTGGGTATTTTCGCAGTGACGTTCCATCCGCAAAGCCAACGTTTCCAACCCTTGCAGAAAATTAAAAGCACTTTGTGCGGACAGCGCTGAACCGGTATTTCGTAACGGTACCACGCGGGCGCGTCCGATAAACGCCGCCGGCCCTAATGCTTCGGTGTACACCACACCATGGTAGGACGGATCTGGTTTATTCAATTGCGGAAACTTCTCCGGATAGTCGGCCCAAGGAAACTTGCCACTATCGACAATAATCCCGCCTATCGTCGTACCGTGACCACCGATGTACTTCGTCAGTGCATGCACGACGATATCTGCACCAAATTCAATCGGTTTACACAACACCGGTGTGGGCACGGTATTGTCAACCACCAAGGGAATACCGTGCGCGTGCGCAATTTCGGCTAATCGCTGAATATCGACGACGTTACCCGCGGGATTGCCGATAGACTCACAAAAAAGCAGTTTCGTTTTATCATCAATTAATGCTGCGATGCCGGCGTAGTCATCCGCGTCCGCAAAGCGCACGTCAATGCCTTGCTGTGGCAACGAATGGGCGAAGAAATTATACGTACCGCCATAGAGCTGACTGATGCTGACAATATTGTCGCCGGCTGCAGTAATGGTTTGAATGGTGTAGTTAATCGCCGCCATACCCGAAGCAACAGCTAACGCTCCAACACCACCTTCGATGGCCGCTAAGCGCTGTTCGAGCACCGCATTGGTTGGATTCATGATCCGCGAATAAATATTCCCCTCTTCTTTGAGATCAAAAAGATCAGCGCCGTGCTGGGTATCACGAAAGGTAAAGGAGGTGGTTTGATAAATCGGCACCGCGGCTGCTCGGGTCGTCGCTTCCGCCGAATATCCATGATGTAACGCTAAAGTTTCTAATCGCATGTTGTAAGCTCCTGATTGTGTTTTTTGGCATTCTAGCCATTTAGCCATCTAAATGTCTACTGTTTTTTTTATTCCGGCTCCGAGCACTAATCGATTTTCATTCTGGCTCGGAGGCGGAATTCATTTTTTTTCGGCTCGGTGCCAAAACGTCGTCACCGCTGTCAGACATTTATCAATGTGCGAAATCACATGTGTGAAAAAAGCTATCCGTTAGTGATATTGGCTAACAAATTCGTTCATTAGAGACTTTTAATGGATCGTCATGTCTCTATAAATCAGTAAGTTATAAATATTTTATTAAGTTGGCATGGTTCTCGCATATTCATCGGAAAGTAACTTCGGAATGACGGACTATTAAAATGAACACTATCTTTGCTCGTACAGCTATTTTCGGACTCACCAGCGCCCTGCTGCTTTCATTGACTGCTTGCGGTAATGCTGGCGGTGCGCACATGTCAAATCAGCAACCGGCCGCTGAACGCGGTGTGCCGGTTGAAGCCATGCTGGTCAGTCGCGGTGCCGTGCGTGCTAGCCTGCAGGCAAGTGCCATCCTCGAAGCGGAAGAAGAAACCGACGTGATCGCTCGCGTTAGCGGCATCGTCGAAGAAGTTTTGGTTGAAGAAGGTGATTATGTTGAACAGGGTCAGCCGCTTGCTCGCATTGAATCGGCGCGTTATCGCTTGGTTCGTGATCAAATTGCCGCCGAACTGCGTGGTGTCGAACAAGAGTTAACCCGTATGAAGCAGCTGGCACAGCAGCAAATGGTCAGTACCGAGCAACTCGAGCGGTTACAGTCTCGTCATGACGCGCTCGACGCACAGTTGCAAATCGCCCAACTCGACTTCAGTGAAAGTGTCATTCGCGCGCCAATCAGTGGTCATATTGCCCATCGCTTTGTGAAAACGGGCAACATGATTCAGGCCTATCAACAAAAAGCACTCTTTCATATCGTCAATGACAGTAATCTGCGTGCTACCGTGCATTTACCTGAGCATGCACTCAATAGCATCCGCACTGGCCAGAGCGCTGATCTTGAGCTGCAAGCGAGTAATTTAACGCAGCAAGTTCATGCTCATGTTACGCGCATTAGCCCAGTGATTGATGCAGCTTCCGGTACCTTCCGAGCGGTGTTAAATATCGATAACAGCGACCACACCTTGCGTGCAGGTATGTTCGCTCGGGTTAAACTACACTACGCTGAGAAAGACAACGTCATCCGCATTCCGCATCAAGCACTAATTCGCGTTGACCACAGTAACTATGTGTTTGTCGTCAATGACAATAAAGCGCAGCGAATTGAAGTGAATACCGGTATTCGCGAGAACGGTTGGATTGAAGTCGTGCAAGGTATCACTGAAGGTACCTCAGTGATTGTAACCGGTCAGAATACGCTTCGTGACGACGCACTCATTGAAGTCATTCAGCTTTAATTTTAGCCTTTGCTAGCGAGAATAATCATGAACAATAAAGGTATCGCAGCGCTTGCCGTTCGCCGTCCGGTCACCATTACCATGGTCACCTTGGCCATCATTTTATTCGGTTTTGTTGGCCTCGGTCGCTTACCGGTCAATCTCTTGCCCGATCTGAGTTATCCAACCCTTACCGTACGGACGGCTTACCCCGGTGCCGCACCATTGGAAATTGAGCAACTGATCAATCGGCCTTTGGAAGAGACCCTTGGTACCGTCCGCGGTGTCCGCAGCATCACCTCCTACGCCCGCGCAGGCCAGTCGGATATCGTTCTCGAGTTTGTTTGGGGTACTGACATGGACTACGCCAGTATCGAAGTGCGTGAAAAAATGGACATGGTCATGCTCCCGCTCGACGTTGAAAAGCCAGTACTCCTGCGCTTTAACCCCAATCTCGAACCGATCATGCGCTTAGCGTTGGCCAACCCGCAACAATCCAGCGCCAGCGCACTGCAAGAGATGCGCCGCTATGCCGACGATGAACTCAAGCGTCAAATTGAAAGCATTACCGGTGTAGCTGCCGTGCGAATCGGCGGCGGCTACGAAGACGAAGTGCAAGTTCTCATTGATCAGCAACGTGCCAGTCAGCTCGACATTGATATGCAAGTCATTGTCCAGCGTTTACGTGCAGAGAATATGAACCAAGCCGGTGGTCGTGTGCAGAGTGGCCGCCAAGAATTTCTCGTCCGTACCGTTAATCAATTCCAAAGTCTTGACGACATTGGCAACATCTACATTGCAACCCGCAATGGCGCCGCCATTCAGCTCAAAGATATTGCTGAAATTCGCAGCGGCTACAAAGACCGCACGTCCATCAGCCGAGTCAATGGTACCGAAAGCATTGAGTTAAACCTGTACCGTGAAGGCGATGCCAATACCGTTTTAGTCGCTGACGCTGTACGTTTCCGTTTGCCACACATTCAACGACAATTGCCCGCTGGCTATGAACTTGAAGTGCTTGCCGATCAGTCGACCTTTATTCGCAATGCGATTGCCGCCGTGAAAAGTAATGCAATTGTCGGTGGTCTCTTGGCCATGGGTGTCATTCTGCTGTTCCTGCGCCAGCTTGGACCAACCATTATTATTTCCTTGGCCATTCCGGTTTCGATTATTGCCACCTTCTTCTTTATGTTTCTCGGTGGTTTAAGCCTGAACTTAATGTCATTGGGAGGGATCGCGTTAGCGGTCGGTTTGCTCGTTGACAATGCCATTGTTGTGCTCGAAAACATCGACCGACGCAAACAGCTGGGTGATAACCAACGTGACGCTGCCGTGGTCGGAACTCAAGAAGTTGCCGGTGCAGTCACCGCCGCTACCTTGACCACCTTAGCGGTTTTTATTCCGCTTATTTTCGTCAGTGGCATGGCCGGTCAACTCTTCACCGATCAAGCGCTAACTGTGAGTTTTGCCTTAATTGCCTCACTTTTCGTCGCGCTCAGTCTTATTCCTATGCTGGCGAGTCGCGAGTTTAAACGTCATGCCCAGAGCATTGAGTCAGCAAACTCAGCAGCGCCCCCAACCCGACGCTGGGTGCGCTGGCTCACCTGGCCATTTCGCTTTCTTAGCCGCGTATTCTTTTACTGGCTGCCGGTTTTGGTATTTGCCGGCCTGCGAAAGTTAATCAAAGCGATGGGTCTTGCGTTGATTTGGCTATCACGCCCTATTGTCTGGGCATTTGAAGCTTTGATTAACACCGTCAGTCATCGCCACGCCAGTCTCCTCGCGTCCATGCAGCAGAAGCCTTGGCCCTATTTCCTGCTCTTTGCCACGTTGACGCTGGCTAGCTTTAGCCTTGCCCCGCGTTTGCAGGTCGAGCTCATTCCACAAATGGAGCAACGCGAGTTTTTTGTCGACATTGAACTGCCTCGCGGTACCCCGATTGCAGAAACAGACGCATTTATGGCCAAAGTTGCACAACGTTTGCAGACGGACAATCGCATTGAACGGAGCTATTCGGTCGCCGGCTCAGGCTCATTAATGCAGGTTAAAGCAAACCAAGGTGGTGACTTTTGGGGCCGCTTTTATGTTGTCATTGAACCGTCAGTAACTGCGGAGCAACGTGATCAAGTCATCGTTGATTTGCGCGACTTCCTTGATACCCAACCGGACGTACAAGCCACCATCGATTTCCCCGAGTTGGTCAGTATCGATTTGCCACTGGTCGTTGAACTTACCGGCTATGAGCTGGAGCCCTTGCTGACGGCAGCCGAAACGCTCTCACAAGCACTCACCGATCATGCAGACTTTGCCGACATCCGCAACGGATTGACCCGTGGTCAGCCAGAGTTAGAAATCATTTTTGACCACATGCGCATGGCTCATCTCGGTCTCACTGCACCCGACGTCGCCCGTTTGATTAGTACGCAAATTGGCGGCCAAGTCGCCACCCAGTATAATCTCAACGACCGTCAGATAGATATTCGTGTGCGCTTACCGGATTCGATTCGCCATGATCCGGCGAACGTCCAACAGTTGATCATTAATCCTGGTGGCAGCCCTGAAATTCCGCTTAGTGCTATTGCCACCATTCGCCAAGTTACCGGGCCGAGCGAGATCACGCGTCTCGCCCAACAACGTGTTGCCTTAATTAGCGCGACACCCGCCAGTGGTAATTTGAAATCAGCCGAGCAAAGTCTGCAACACATTCTGCACACCATCACGTTACCAGCCGGCGTTACTGCCACGGTTGGTGGCCAAAGTGAACTGGTTGAAGAATCATTTCAGTCGCTCATGCTAGCGCTGATGCTTGCGGTTTTCCTCGTTTACTTAGTCATGGCGTCGCAGTTTGAAAGTTTCGGCCACCCATTTTTAATTATGTTCTCGGTACCATTAGCCGGGGCAGGTTCCGTGATTGGCCTTTGGCTGACGGCAACACCATTGAGTGTGGTGGTGTTTATCGGCTTGATTATGCTGGCAGGAATTGTCGTCAACAACGCAATTGTCCTAGTCGATCGCATTAATCAGCTGCGTCAAGAAGGCGTTGAGAAAATCAGCGCCATTCAGCAAGCCGCTGCTCAGCGGTTACGTCCGATTTTGATGACGACACTGACCACCGTACTTGGCTTGATTCCTTTAGCGCTGGGAATTGGTGAAGGTGCGGAACTGAGCGCGAGTATGGCGATCACTGTGATTAGTGGTCTACTCTTTGCGACCCTGCTCACCCTTCTATTCATTCCGTTGGTTTATCAACTGTTTGACCGCAAGCAGTTCACCGCCGGAGGTCAGCATGACTAAGATCGAACAATTGAGTGCGCCGCTGGCAGCCTTTGCTATGCGCCGTCCGGTGACCGTATGCATGATCTTTCTTAGCTTGCTGTTGCTTGGACTGGTTTCTAGCCGCTTGTTACCTTTAGAAAAATTTCCTGGAATCGACATTCCACAAATCATGGTGCAAGTGCCCTACCCGGGAGCCACACCCGCTGAAGTCGAACGGCTGATCACGCGGCCACTCGAAGAAGCGCTGGCAACCATGTCTGGCATTCAGGAAATGAATTCGTTCTCGAATGCGGAAGGCGCAAACGTCAACCTTATGTTTCAGTGGAAAGACAATATTTCTGCACGCAGCATGGAAGCACGGGAACGCATCGAAAGTATGCGCCATCTGCTACCTGCGGATGTGGAGCGGGTGTTTATTTATCAGTTCAACACCGATGATATGCCGGTGTTACAGCTACGGATCTCGAGTCGCCAAGACCTTTCCTTAGCCTATGACCTGATTAATCGCCAGCTCAAGCAGCCTCTCGAGCGCCTTGAAGGTGTCTCGCGCGTCGCCTTGTACGGCGTTGACCAACGTGAAATTGTTATTCGCCTCAATCCGGAGCGGCTGACGGCTGCAAACCTGTCTACTAGCCAGGTCACACAAGTCCTCAATCGCGCTAATTTCACCATGAGCGCCGGCTATCTTGAATCTGATCTCGAACGCATCTTGGTCAAACCTGCAGGTGAGTTCCGCAATCTCGATGACATCCGCAGCTTGCCAATTACTCCGTTTATCACCGTGGGCGATATTGCAGACGTCAATTATGAATTGCCACGCCGCTTAGCCGGACGCCATTTTAATCAAACCTACGCAATTGGCATCGACATTTTTAAAGAGTCGAGTGCCAACTTGGTTGATGTTGCTCGTCTTGCCAGCGCCGTCATTGCCGACGCTCAAACCAGTTCATCGTTTCAAGGTATTGACCTAATGGTCATGGACAACACGGCCGAAAGCGTCACCACGTCGCTGCGCGACCTTCTACTGGCTGGTGGTATCGGTGCCATGTTATCGATCATCGTCTTATACTTATTCCTGCGCGACTGGCGGACAACCTTGATCATTGTCTTGTCTGTGCCGATCGCGATTTGCCTGACCCTCGGCGTCATGTATTTGCTCGGCTATAGCCTAAATATCCTATCCATGATGGGACTGATGCTGGCGGTCGGTATGTTGATCGACAATGCGGTGGTGGTTAGCGAAAGCATAAAGCATGAACAACAAGACGAACAGCGAGCAGGTCGCACCCCCGACCGCACCACGGTGCTAACCGGTAGTGCTCGCGTTTCCTTAGCGATTATCGCCGGTACACTGACAACCGCGATTGTGTTTATGCCCAATCTGTTTGGCCAGCAACACGAAATCACCATTTTCTTGGAACACGTTGCGATTGCAATTTGCATCTCCTTACTTGCGTCTTTGCTTATTGCACAAACCTTAATCCCACTTCTAATTAGCAAATTAAAGCCAGCTGAACTCCCGGCGCAACAGCGCCAAAGTCGTCTCAAAAACGGCTACTTAAAGAGCTTACGCTGGTCCCACCGGCATCCGAAAAGCACGACGTTTATTATGCTCGCCTTGTTAGCGAGTACTGCAATTCCGTTCGCCAACGTTGGTTCGAATCAAACCCAAACCGCTTATAACAATCGGCTGTTTATTAATTACAACATTACTGGCCAATATACCCTTGAGGAAGTGGAGCAAGAAGTGAGTCGTCTGGAAGCCTATTTATACGCGTTCAAAGATGACTTCGAAATCGACCATGTGTATAGCTACTTCACACCTGGATACGCTAATTCGGTGCTTCTATTAAAAGAAGAACGAACGCTTTCAGTCGCAGAAATACAGCGCCGCGTGCGCGAAAATATGCCGCCATTAGCACGCAGTAAACCGGTATTCGGCTTCCAAGGCGGTGCCCGTGACGGTGTCCAGATTACCTTGCAAGGGAGCTCGACGACCCAGCTTGAGACCCTAGCCAATGAGCTGATTCCAATTCTCGGGCGCATCGAAGGCCTGACCGACGTTCAAACTGACACCGGCAATGCCCAAGAGGAACTGCGCATCCGGATTAATCGTGAACAAGCGCAGCGCTTTGGTTTGAATACGCAGGAAGTCGCCGAACAAATTGCGGTAGCACTGCGTGGCCGAAACTTGCGCTCGTTCCGTCATCATCCGACGGGTGATGTGCGCATTCGCTTAACCTATCCGGAGTTGGTTTCTTTGTCGCTTGCTGAGTTGGAAAATCTGGTAATTGCCCGTCATGACCAAGCGTTGATCACCTTAATGCAAGTCGCGGAAATTGAGCAAATTCCACAACTCGGCACGGTGCGTCGTTTTGATCGGCAAACCGCGATTCGAATTAGCGCCAATCTCGATGGTTTATCCATTCCTGATGCGCGCACCGCAATTCAAGGGGTGATGGCGAACATTCATCTGCCCGACGGCTATCGTTGGTCGTTGGACGGCGGCTTCCGCACGCAACAGGAGCAAAATTCGATCATGATGATCAATATGCTCTTAGCTGTCGCTTTAGTGTATATGGTCATGGCGGCGCTATTTGAGTCCTTACTGCTCCCCTCGGCCGTCATTGGTTCACTGCTACTGGCACTGACCGGTGTGTTCTGGGGACTGGCAATTACCGGCTCACAAATTGAGATTATGGCCCTTATCGGCATGCTGATTCTAATGGGAATCGTGGTGAATAATGGCATTGTCTTAGTCGACGCCATTAATCAACAACGCGACTCGGGCATGGCCTTGGAAAACGCTATTATTGAAGCTGCTTCACGTCGTGTTCGGCCGATTCTAATGACCGTGGCCACCACCATTTTGGGCATGCTGCCACTGGCGCTCGGTGACACCCAAATCGGTGGCGATGGCCCGCCCTACACGCCCATGGCGATTACGATTATCTCTGGCTTGTTGTTCAGTACCATCACGAGTTTATACTTCGTGCCCCACGCGTATACTCGCCTTCTTGCATGGCGTGCGCATTGGGCCAAGGTTTGGCATACTAGCGGCGCGTTGACTTGGCGGCGGGAGCAAAAATGCCAGCATTAATTTTAATTACGATCGTATGGGCCTTTAGTTTTTCACTGATTGGCGAGTTTTTAAGCCGCGATGTAGACGCCTACATCGCGGTCTTTATCCGCATGATTTTTGCCTTAGCACTGCTGTTACCCTTTTTGAACATTGGCCATTTACAACGCCGTCAGCGACTGCAACTGATGGCAATTGGCGGCGTCCAAATTGGTCTCATGTATCTGCTGCTCTATCATGCTTTCTTGTATCTCAGCGTGGCTGAGGTTTTGCTGTTCACTATTTTTACGCCGTTATATATCACACTTATTGACGAGCGCATTCTGAATCGCAAGGCCTTACCAAAAGTCTGGTGGCTGGCAGCCCTGTTGTCGGTGATTGGTGCAGGGGTCATTCGTTACCAAGGTTTAAGTTCCGACTTCCTCATTGGCTTCCTACTCCTTCAAGGCGCTAATCTGTGCTTTGCGCTTGGTCAAGTCGCCTATAGACGCTTACCGCTCGGTTCCGATCGCGAGCAAGTCAAGGTCTACGGCTTGTTTTTCCTCGGTGCCACCTTAGTGTCAGGGCTCGGCATGTTGCTATTCGCTGATTTCACTCGCCTACCCACCACATGGGTGCACTGGAGCGTGCTTGTCTGGCTTGGATTCGGTGCCTCAGGAGTCGGCTATTTAATCTGGAGCATCGCCTCGAAAAAAGTCAACGTGGGTCAACTTGCAACCATGAATAACGCCTTAATTCCTGCCGGGCTGTTAGTCAATTTCCTGCTTTGGGGGCAAAACGTCAACTGGGCCACGTTAGCGTTAGGAGCTGTGATTATCTTTAGCGCTGTGTGGCTCGCCAGTTCCGTCCGGCGTTTACCCTAGTTTACGTTTTAGGACTTGATTTTTTCGCACAAAAGCGCCATATATAGAGTAATAGCAACGCAAAACGAAACCGCCTGTCTTGTGCAGGCGGTTTTTTATTCTGAATTCTGATGAATGCATAACGTTAAAACAGGTCTATTCCTGTTTTCTGTGATGGAGAAAATAAAGTGACCGAGCCAATTAAACAGCCTGAGCTCATTATGTCCGAACTCGATGTTCTACGGATCGAGAAATTGATTGAGAAAACACCGGGATTGAGTAAGCAAGTTGCTCACCTCGAAAGTGAGCTGGCGCGCGCGAAACTCGTTAAGCCACAAGAGATTCCAGCCGATATCGTGACCATGAACTCGCGCGTTCGTTTTCGGATTACCGAGAGTGGCAAAGAATTTGAAAAAACGTTAGTTTACCCAGCCGATCTGGCAAAAACTGAGGACGCAATCTCAATTTTTGCGCCCATTGGCAGCGCACTTATCGGTGTTCGTGTCGGTGAAACCATCGAATGGCCGATGCAAACCGGCGCAGCACACGTCGAAGTGGTTGAGATCGTCTATCAACCCGAGCGCGAAGGCGATTACGTCAGTTAATCATCGCACCATATTTAACCTGCGCAAATCCCGCGTGACGGCGTTACAAACCGTCACGTAGGACGCGGAACTGGCGCTGCTGACTCGCCGCAAGTTCCGCATAAAAGTCATCAAGCACGGTCTGATAGACCATCATCATAGCCGCAACCGTCGCCTCCTCTTCTGCAGCCAATGCCGCCATAAGTTCCGCTTTCATTGCGTCTCGGTTCAGCCGTTCATCGCCACGCGTGATGGCGTAATCCGTTCCCAACCAAGCTGAAATCATAATCGCGGGTGTACAGACCACCGCCCATGGGCCACAAATTGCTCCGGCACCACCGGCGCTCAGTGCGCCTGCGCGCGCCGCACCGCGAGTAAACAAAGCCGTGATTGCCCGACGCATACCGCCGCGCGCAACAGCGCGGCTGCCGACAGCGGTGGCAACGCGAGCGAGCAACGCGGAACCCGCGCCGAGTCCCACCCACGAGCGTTCGAAAGGAACCGATACATTCAGTGCACTATCAGGAAGCTGCAGACATTGGGTCTGCGTTGAAAGGCTGCTGAGTAAGCGTTGGTAATACTGACTGCGCGCGCTTAAGTCATCGAGCAGGCCATGACTCAACCGTTCGTGAGCCTGCTCCAACGCAGGTTGCAGGGGCTGCGCAACAAAATTCGTCATTTGTGTAGCCATGAACTCAGAAAAATCAGTCCGCGTGACCGTACTGCCGAGAAAATATGCTAGTTGCGCATACTGCCCGACCAAACTGAAATTCCAATCCAAAAACGCATCAACGCCAATTTCAGCCTGAGCAAACGCCAGTCCAACCTGAGCCTCGACCTGTTGGCGCAAACGCTGCTCAGCGAGTTGTTGACTCGCCGATAATTCACGTTCGAGTGTCATCTCAACGTGGGCGAGTTCATCTTCGCGCACTTGTCGGCCGCCAGCGCCTGCACAGGGATCGAACAGTGCTGCATGCTCTTCGTTCGTTTCCAGTGCGTCAGATGCCACTTGCTCAGGGAGACGCGAGAGCACAAAATAAAGCACCACTAAGACCAGCATTGTTCCCCAAACACTCCGGCGCAGCAGTCGTTTGCTGGTCGCATCCAAGCCCCCCAAGCGCGCTTGTAAAACAAAACTTAGGATCCCTAGCACAACAAGTTGCAGGACACCGAGCTTCGTCGCGTTCATCACTAAAATTGCAAACCAAGCGGTCAATTTCAGACCCACAGGCAATTGAACATCGCTGGCCTGCTGCAGGAAATACCATTGCACATCCTGCACCACACCAGTGACTGCTAACAACCATGCAAATACAGGAACTGGCGCTTGCTCAATGGTGTACAGTTGCCAAGATTGGCTGATGACCTCACTCAGCTGTAAATGCCGCGCATCCGGCACTTCAAGCCAAAACAATTGCACCACGGCTAAGGCGACGACCATCAGCACGAGATTGAGCCAGGCACTAATTCGCAACACCACTAAATCATGAAATTGCACATGGGTTTCGCTGGCAAATCCACGATGAACAACGCCCCTGATCAGCATTAATGTGCCGATTCCTGCACTCAACACCCACCATTCAAGCCAGTGTAAATGCGCCGCAAGCAAAAGCACCAGAACGCCAGTCAACAGCGCTAAGATCACGTAAACCACACGTAGAAATACGCTGTCCCATAGCCAACGTCGAATTCTGCCCGCACTCGCATAGACAAAGGCTAAAAAGGCTTGGCGCCGCAGCATGCGAACGGCATCGAGGTAAAAGAAGATCGTCAAGGTGACGGCCAGCAAGAACAGCAACCATGCCAGCTCAGGGAGCTGAATCAACCAGTAATAGAGTGGTGTTGTCGACACAAAGAAGTACCTTTTACGTCCGCTTACCGTATGAGTCTACCTGATTGCGCTGACCAATGATGAAAAAAACAGCAAAATTTAAACTTGATTAAATAAGGTTTACTATGTAAAGTTAAAAAATGAAAACTGATAATGAACAAATTCTCAAAGGACTTTTGGACACGCTGGTCTTGAATGTCCTCACCCAAGGTGAAAACTACGGTTTTGGTATTCGCGAAGCATTGCACCAACAACTTGGTGCGGATGCGGACGTCGTCAAAGAGGCGACACTTTATCCCCTGCTGCATCGTTTAGAACGACGTGAACTCTTAATTTCCTACCGCCAGCCGGGTGAGCGCGGTACGCCGCGGAAATATTACAAAATTACCGATCTCGGGCGCAGTTACCTGCGCACAAAAACAGCAGAATGGCGCAAGGTAGCAAGCTTGCTTGAGCGTACCATTTTCATTAACAAGGACTAATTTATGCGCATATTTAGCGTCACTCGACTTTTTTCACCGCAATTCCCACCAGAATTAGCTACTGACATCCCAGTTATTGATGCCTACCTGCAGCAAATTGAACAGGAATTGCCAGGCCGCAAAGCCTTGCGCTGCCAAATGCTCGAAGAAGTTCGCGACCATTTGCTTGAGCACCATTCGCAGTTAGTCGCGAGTGGCGACAGTAGCGACCGTGCAGCTGAACAGGTGACGACACAGTTTGGTGATCCGACTCAGTATGGGCGCGCGCTGCGACGCGACAAGTTCATCAAATTTGCCAAAATATTCAGTATCGGCACCCTCGCTTTTATCGTTTTAACCTTGTTGATTGGTTGGGCGAATCCACCAGCCGCAAACTACGAAGGCATAACGCCAGACTTCTGGACACGTCACCTCGTGCCGATGCTCAATGCGCCGGTATTTGCTTTTCTGATGAGTTACACCATGACCTTTGTCGCGGTCAAAGCCAAACCAGACGTGCGCGCTGATTTGTGCGTGTACATGGATCGAAAAAAGAAATATGCCGGGACGTACGTGATCCTCTACATGTCCACTCTCGGGGTGATCGGGTTTCTCGGACTTTTCAACATTGGCATGCTCCGCAGTTTCCACCCACTCGTAGCGATTGCTTTCGTCATCGCTTCCCTGCTCACGGTTTACTGGTCACGTATCACTTGGAACAGCTACGATCTCAAAGACGACACACTTAGAGTAAAAACAGTCTTTCGTGAAACGCAGATCCCGATTGCGCAAATCCTATCGATCAAAGTAAAACGATACTGGAATGACCGTCTCAATATTTTAGACAGCCGCTCATTAGTAATTCAATGGCGCAACAACACCGGCAACGTCCAACGTATACAGCTGCCCTTGAATGACAGCATGCACAATGCCGATCGTTTACAAGCAAAACTCTATGCTGCACTCGAACATCCGCAATAAAACTCGTGCGACCCATTAATCGATTTCATGTGAATAATCTCCAAAAAAAGCTTATACGGTATATAATATGGGCGTCTGAAGATTGAAGCGCCCAGACACCAATTCCTGCTTCAAGTTAATTATATTATTGACTAAGGAGTCAGCCATGATCGAAGAAATCCGCAAAAACCTACTTGTTAACGTTATCGTGCCAGGCATTTTAACTGTAGCAGGAATCTTGGTTGGGTCGGCCTATCTCTACATGTATGTGCTGTAGGTCTCGGCGCTGTCGTTAACCCAGGATTCGCGACCTGTTGGTTAATGTGTCAAACCAAATCAAACCCATAAAAAAATCCCCGTAGCCTCCCAACCGGCGACGGGGATTTTTTCTCTGCGCTGTCTTTGCTTTAATGCGCTTAAAGCATTTCGACCGCTAAAGCGACGGCTTCACCGCCACCGATACACAGTGAAGTCATGCCTTTCTTCTCGCCACGCTGCTGCAGTGCATGGAGCAAGGTGACCAACAAGCGTGCACCAGAGGCACCAATCGGGTGACCCAGCGCACAGGCGCCTCCATGTACATTCACTTTCTCAGCATCGAGGTCCATGTCTTTAATCGCAATCATAGTCACCATGGCAAAGGCTTCGTTGATTTCCCAAACATCGACATCGTCTTTCGACCAACCGGCTTGCTCCAGTGCTTTATTCATTGCCCCGACCGGCGCCATGGTGAACTCCGACGGTTTTTGCGAATGAGTCGCGTGGCTGACAATCCGTGCCAATGGCTGTAAGCCCTTCGCTTTCGCGTCGCTTTCACGCATCAACACTAATGCAGCAGCGCCGTCGGAAATTGATGAGGAGTTTGCCGCGGTCACAGTGCCGTCTTTGGCAAACGCGGGACGTAATGATGGAATTTTATCAATCCGCGCTTTACCTGGCTGCTCGTCGGTGGTCACGGTGACTTCACCTTTACGATCACTGTAAGAAACTGGCGTAATTTCGTCAGCAAATTTGCCGCTTTGAATCGCTTCTTGCGCACGGGTTAACGAACGAATAGCAAAGTCGTCCATCGCTTCGCGCGTGAAACCATACGCGTCTGCGGTGTCTTGCGCATAGCAACCCATAGCTTTGCCTTCATAGGCATCTTGGAGGCCGTCAAGCATCATGTGATCGAGCACTTGACCATGACCCATGCGATAACCGCTGCGTGCCTTGTCGAGCAAATACGGTGCGTTCGACATACTTTCCATGCCACCAGCAACGACCACATCGGCAGAGCCGGCTTTAATCAAGTCATGGCCAAACATCACGGTTTTCAAGCCTGAACCACAGACCTTATTAATGGTGGTTGCGCCAGTACCCAATGGTAGGCCTGCCGCCAACATAGCTTGCCGTGCCGGTGCTTGTTTTAAACCTGCAGGTAAGACACAGCCCATAATCACTTCACTGACGTCTTCACCGGCAAGCCCTGAACGCTCAATCGCAGCTCGAATAGCTTGGGCACCAAGGTCAGGCGCACTTACTGCGCTGAGTTCTCCCATGAAACCGCCCATTGGGGTGCGCGCAGCGGCGACAATGACAACTGAATCTGAGCTCATTTAACTTCTCCTGCTGTAATAAAATTGTTAGGCTGAGCACGCTCAGCACTTTACGTTAACGTAAACTTCGTGATAGCTTAACGCCTGTGAATGCCTCATGGCAAGTGACCTTTGGATTCGAATCATGATTAAACCACAAATTGACACCGCTGAGTTCGAAACAAGCCCAGAGCGGGTGCGCCGAACACAAGACACCTTCAGCATTGGCGACCTCTCGCGTGAGTTTGATATTACCACGCGCAGTATTCGTTTTTACGAAGATCAAGGCTTACTCATTCCAGAGCGTCGCGGCCAAACGCGTATCTACCATCAAAAAGATCGAGTCCGGTTAAAACTTATTCTGCGCGGTAAACGTTTAGGCTTTACCCTCGCGGAAACTAAAACCTTATTCGACATGTATGACCGTGACGGTAGCAGCGTCAATCAATTACAAACCATGTTGCGCTTAATTGAAGACAAAAAATCGGCGCTGCGCCAGCAATTAGAAGATATTAAAGTTGTTTTGCATGAACTGACTGCGGTTGAAGCCGGCTGTCGTGCAGAGCTCAATGAAAAGTCCAAGGAGTCCCTATGATCAGCTCGTATAAACCATTTAATTTTGACCTCGGCGAAACAGCAGACATGATTCGTGAGCAAGTCAATGCTTTTGCTCGTGATGAAATTGCTCCGCGCGCTGCTGAAATTGACGAGAAAAATGAGTTTCCTGCTGATTTATGGCGCAAGTTTGGTGACATGGGTTTGCTTGGCATTACCGTCCCTGAAGAGTTTGGTGGCTCAGAAATGGGTTACCTCGAACACGTGATCGCCATGGAAGAGATCAGCCGAGCATCAGCGTCGGTCGGCCTCAGCTACGGTGCACACTCGAACTTATGCGTCAACCAAATCAAAATTAATGGCTCGCAAGCGCAAAAAGAAAAATTCCTACCAAAATTACTCAGCGGCGAACACGTTGGCGCCCTCGCCATGAGTGAACCGAACGCAGGTTCTGACGTAGTGAGCATGAAACTGCATGCGAAGAAAGACGGTGACCACTACATTCTGAACGGCAACAAAATGTGGATTACCAATGGTCCGGATGCTGACGTATTGGTGGTGTACGCAAAAACTGAACCGGGCGCCGGCTCGAAAGGGATTACCGCCTTCATTATCGAAAAGGACAACACGCCGGGCTTTAGCACAGCACAAAAGCTCGACAAGCTGGGTATGCGCGGCTCGAACACGTGTGAGTTGGTTTTCGAAGACGCGCGCGTCCCTGCCGAAAATATCCTGGGTGAACTGAACCAAGGCGTGAAAGTTTTAATGAGCGGCCTTGACTACGAACGCGCCGTACTCGCCGCAGGCCCACTCGGTATCATGCAAGCTTGTATGGACGTGGTGGTACCCTATATTCACGAACGTGAGCAATTCGGTCAGTCCATCGGTCAATTCCAGTTAGTGCAAGGTAAGGTTGCTGACATGTACACGCAAATGAACGCTGCGCGTGCCTATGTTTACGCTGTCGCCAAAGCCTGTGACCGGGGTGAAACCACGCGCAAAGACGCTGCCGGTGCCATTCTCTACGCTGCCGAGCTGGCGACCAAAATGGCCCTCGACGCGATTCAGCTGCTCGGTGGGAACGGCTATATTAATGAGTACCCAACCGGCCGTTTACTGCGTGATGCTAAACTGTATGAAATTGGTGCCGGCACCTCGGAAATTCGCCGAATGCTGATCGGCCGTGAGTTATTCACCGAATCCAAATAAAAGGAACCGAACTGTGGCTATCCTTACTAGTAAAGTGAATCCTCGCGATGAGGGCTTTTTAGCCAATCGCGAAGCCATGCTTGCAGTACTCGCAGATTTACAAGCGAAAGCGGAACAAATTAAACAGGGTGGTGGTAAAAGCTACCAAGAACGTCACGTCGCACGCGGTAAATTACTCGCTCGTGACCGTATTCAGCGCTTACTTGACGCCGGCTCGCCATTTCTCGAAATCGGCCAGTTTGCCGCCTGGGACGTCTACGAAGACTACGTGCCAGCAGCAGGTGTTGTGGCCGGCATTGGCCGCGTGAGTGGCACCGAATGTATGATTGTCGCCAATGACGCCACCGTGAAAGGTGGTACCTATTACCCGCTGACCGTACGCAAACATTTGCGCGCTCAAGAAATCGCCGAGCGCTGCCACTTGCCGTGTATTTACTTAGTTGACTCAGGCGGTGCGAACCTTCCACGTCAAGACGAGGTTTTCCCAGACCGCGACCATTTTGGCCGGATTTTCTTTAATCAAGCCAATATGTCGGCCAAGGGCATTCCCCAGATCGCTGTGGTCATGGGTCTATGTACCGCTGGCGGTGCCTACGTACCGGCCATGGCGGATGAATCAATTATCGTTAAAGAACAAGGCACGATTTTCCTTGCTGGCCCACCATTAGTGAAGGCGGCAACCGGTGAAGAAGTCAGCGCTGAAGAGCTTGGTGGCGCCGATGTGCACACGCGTATTTCCGGTGTGGCTGACCATTTTGCTTTGAACGACGAACATGCTCTTGATCTTGCACGACGCTCAGTGTCGCGCCTTAATCGTCCAGAAAAAGCCAAACTTGATGTCGCTGAAGTGAAGCCGCCGCGTTACCCTGCCGAAGAAATTTATGGCATTGTCGGTACCGATTTACGCAAACCATACGATGTTCGCGAAGTGATTGCCCGCATTGTCGACGACTCAGATTTTGACGAGTTCAAACAAAACTACGGTAATACACTAGTCACTGGTTTTGCCCGCATTCATGGGTTCTTAGTAGGTATTGTTGCCAATAACGGTATTTTGTTCTCCGAGTCGGCGCAAAAAGGCGCACACTTCATTGAGCTCTGCGCTCAACGCAAAATCCCGCTGGTGTTTTTACAGAACATTACCGGCTTCATGGTCGGTAAAAAATACGAAGCCGAAGGTATTGCCAAACATGGCGCGAAAATGGTGACTGCCGTCAGTTGTGCGAAAGTGCCGAAGTTTACCGTTTTGATTGGCGGTAGCTATGGTGCCGGAAACTATGGCATGTGTGGCCGCGCTTACGACCCAACCTTAATGTTTATGTGGCCGAATGCGCGCATTTCCGTCATGGGCGGTGAGCAAGCAGCTGGTGTTATGGCGCAAGTCACTCGCGATGGCAAAGAGCGTAAAGGCGAGAGCTGGAGCAAAGAAGACGAAGCGGCCTTCAAGCAACCCATCATCGACACCTATGAACGTCAGGGGCATCCGTACTACGCCTCTGCTCGCCTGTGGGACGATGGCGTGATTGACCCTGCGCAAACGCGTACCGTGTTGGCTCTGAGTTTGAGCGCGGCGCTAAATGCACCAATCGAGGACACCCGTTTCGGTGTCTTCCGGATGTAAGCGAGGCTTCATGAGTACTGAGTATACCCAATTAATCATGGATGAGCGCGGCGTTGCTTCGCTTATTATGAATCGTCCCGACGTCCATAACGCCTTTGACGACACCATGATCGCACAGTTACGCCAAGCCCTGAAATCCGTTGCTGACAATCCCGCAGCGCGGGTATTGGTCTTACGCGCCAATGGTAAAAACTTTTCCGCCGGTGCTGACCTCAACTGGATGCGTTCAATGGCGGGCAAAAACTACCAAGAGAATGTCAATGACGCCGGACAGCTGGGCGCTTTGATGTGGGAATTAGACCAATTGCCGATTCCAACCATTGCGCTGGTGAACGGTGCGGCTTTCGGTGGCGCTGTCGGACTGGTGGCCTGCTGTGATATGGCCATTGCTGATGAAGGTGCCAGCTTCTGTTTATCAGAAGTTAAAATTGGCCTGATTCCAGCAGTGATTAGTCCGTATGTTGTGCGCGCACTCGGCGAACCGGCGGCGCGTCGCTATATGCTAACTGCTGAGCGTTTCTTTGCTAACGAAGCACACCGCTTAGGGCTGGTCGACGAAGTTGCCGACGGCAGTCTCGATGATGCTCTTGAACCCTTGTTAAACGCGCTACTTGCCAACAGTCCTGCGGCGGTAAAAGCCTGTAAACGCTTAATTCACCATGTGGCAAACCATCCTCTCGACGCCGACGTTGTCGCTGAAACCGCACGACGCATTGCCGAAATTCGCGTTTCTGCAGAAGGTCAAGAAGGCTTAAGTTCATTTTTAGAAAAACGCGCGCCAGCTTGGCAACAATCGAACAAAAAAGATGGAGGCCACGCATGAGCCAGTCAATTCACAAAATTCTGATTGCCAACCGTGGTGAAATTGCCTGTCGTGTCATTCGCACCGCACGTGACATGGGCATTAAAACAGTCGCAGTATTTTCCGACGCTGATCGCAACGCCCAGCACGTTCTGCAAGCTGACGAAGCTGTCTACATTGGCGGCTCGGCCAGCAGTGAGTCGTACTTACGCGCCGACAAGATTATTGCCGCAGCGCAGAAAACCGGTGCCCAAGCCATTCACCCCGGTTACGGCTTTTTGTCAGAAAACGAATCATTTGCCGAAGCATTGGCTGACGCGGGTCTGATCTTTATCGGTCCACCGGTGCCAGCCATTGCCGCGATGGGTTCGAAAAGCGCGGCGAAAAACATTATGCAAGACGCCGGTGTGCCGCTGGTGCCAGGCTACCACGGTGATGACCAAGATCCGGACTTGCTGGCCTCGGAAGCCGAGAAAATTGGCTATCCAGTCTTGTTGAAAGCGGCCTATGGTGGCGGCGGCAAAGGCATGCGCGTGGTCGAAAAGGCGGCTGATTTTAACGAAGCATTGGCGTCTGCCAAGCGCGAAGCGAAAGCTGCGTTTAGTAACGACAAAATGTTGGTGGAAAAGTACATTACTCGCCCCCGTCACGTTGAGATTCAAGTGTTCTGCGACCAACATGGCAATGCAATTTACTTAGCTGAGCGTGATTGTTCGGTGCAACGTCGTCACCAAAAGGTGATTGAAGAAGCACCAGCGCCAGGGCTTGATGAAACGACCCGAAAAGCCATGGGTGAAGCCGCTGTGCGCGCTGCGCAAGCGATTGACTACGTCGGCGCCGGCACCGTTGAATTCCTCTTCGACGAAGACCAAAGCTTCTACTTCATGGAAATGAATACGCGCTTGCAGGTTGAACATCCGGTGACTGAAATGATTACCGGCGTTGACTTAGTCGAATGGCAAATTCGCGTGGCTGCCGGTGAGGTATTGCCCATGCAGCAAAACGAGCTAGTGCTCGATGGCCATGCTTTTGAAGCGCGAATTTACGCCGAAAACGCCGACGACAATTTTATGCCGAGTACCGGCAAGGTTGCCTTTTTACGCCATCCCGAAGCATCCCCCTACTGTCGTTGGGACTCGGGTATTGTCGCTGGGGACGAAGTAACCACATTCTACGACCCGATGATCGCCAAATTGATTGTGTGGGATGAAGATCGTGACAGCGCGCTGCGCCGTTTAGCCAATGCCTTACGAGACACTCGGATTGCCGGAGTGACCACCAACACCGACTACCTGCACCGCATTGCTACGCATCCTGCGTTCGTCAAAGCCGAACTCACCACGCGCTTTATTGAACAGTATGGTGACGACTTGCAGCAGACTGACTTCAATTTAAGCACAGAACAAGCGTTGTTGGTATTGGCTGCTTACCGCATTCACCAGCAGCAACAAGCTACTACATCATCAGATCCGTGGGCTGTTGCCAACGGTTGGCGGATGAATGCAACAGCAAAACATCATTTGGTATTCACGCCGAAAGGCACCGATAGCCCTATCGTGTTAGATTTACAGCAACACGGTGACCTCTTCATGTGGCCACGCCACGATCTAAAAGTAGCATTCAGTGCCGATGGCGCAGTGCTGTTGGACGATCAGCGCATGCCGGTAGACGTTGCTGAAGTGGACGGTGTTTACACCTTGTTTACCGCCAGTGGCCGTTTCCAAGCGACTTTATTTGATGAACTTGCCGAGTTAGCGCACGAAGAAGAAGCGGGCAGCCTGACTGCACCGATGAACGGCACGATTGTTGCCGTCAACGTTGCCGCTGGCGACACGGTTGCCGAAGGTCAAGCCTTGGTCGTCATGGAAGCGATGAAAATGGAGTACACCATTCGTGCCCCCTTTAACGGCACCGTTGAGCAAATTTTCTTCCACGCCGGTGAACTGGTCAGCGACGGTGCTGAACTCATTAGCCTCGCCGCAGAGAACGAATAAGGAGGCCTGACTATGGCATTACCGAAGCACGTTCGTATCGTTGAAGTTGGTCCCCGCGACGGCTTACAGAACGAAAAAGCGGTGACCACGGCAAGCAAAGTGGCATTGATCAATGCATTGAGCGCCTCCGGCTTAACCACCATTGAGGCTGGCAGTTTTGTCAGCCCGAAATGGGTGCCGCAAATGGCCGACAGCGCCGATGTCATGACCCAGATACAACGCGCCGATGGCGTTACCTATTCGGCGCTCACGCCAAATCTCAAAGGCTTTGAGTTGGCGATGGCCGCGCACGCCGATGAAGTCGCTGTGTTTGGTGCCGCTTCAGAAGCATTCAGTCAGAAAAACATTAATTGCACGATTGACGAGTCGCTTGAGCGTTTTACGCCAGTTATGGCGGCAGCGAAAGCAGCCGGTATCCGTGTACGTGGCTATGTCTCCTGCGTGCTTGGCTGTCCCTATCAAGGGGAAGTGCCTTTGACCGATGTAGTGCGCGTCGCCAAAGCTTTATATGACATGGGCTGCTACGAAATTTCACTGGGCGACACCATTGGTGTCGGTACGCCATTGCAAGCCCAACAGATGCTTGAGGCGGTGGCCGCTGCTGTGCCGATGGAAAAGTTAGCCCTGCACTTTCACAACACCTATGGTCAGGCACTTGCCAATTTAGCCATGTGTTTACCGCTCGGCGTCAGCGTGATTGACAGCGCTGTGGCCGGCCTTGGTGGCTGCCCTTACGCCAAAGGCGCAAGTGGTAACGTCGCCACTGAAGATGTACTCTATATGCTTCAAGGTATGGGTATTGAAACCGGTGTCGACTTAGAACAAATCATTGATGCTGGCCAAGCCATTTGTGCCGAACTAGGCACGCAACCGCGCTCGAATGTCAGCGTGGCGCGCCGAGCTTAGCTTTGTCTGTTGAGCGCGGAGCGCTTAACAGCAAAGTGACTAAAACACGACAATAAATATAACAAAAACGCATAGGAATTCGAAAAGCCATGTCTGAAGTGAATAGTCCTCTCTGGCAACCCAGTGCCGCACAAATAGAAAACGCGCAAATGACCCAGTTCATGCGCAAGGTCGAAGACCAATTTGGGCTCGCATTTGCAGGTGATTACCACGCATTTTATGACTGGTCTGTGACCCACAAAACTGACTTCTGGTCATTGCTTTGGGACGAATTCAATGTGCTTGGTAGCAAGGGTACAACGATTCTATCGCAAGCAGAACAAATGCCGGGTGCCCAGTGGTTCCCGCAAGCCAGGTTAAACTTCGCCGAAAATCTTTTGCGTTATCGCGATGACCGCCCGGCACTGGTGTTCACCAACGAGCTTGGCCAACGCCGCGAAATAACCTATGCAGCGCTCTATCTCGAAACTGCACAACTCGCTGCCAGTTTGCGGGCCGTTGGCGTCAGCGCCGGTGATCGTGTTGCGGGTATGCTGCCCAACTGCATTGAAACCATCATTGCCATGCTTGCAACCACTAGCCTTGGCGCTGTGTGGTCGAGCTGCTCACCTGACTTTGGAGTGCAAGGTGTGCTGGATCGCTTCGGCCAAGTTGAACCAAAAGTATTATTCACCGTTGATGGCTACTTTTACAACGGCAAAACGCTCGACATCAGCAGCAAAGTCCGCGACATTTTGGCTGATTTACCGTCCGTACAAACCCATATTGAAATCAACTTCGCGGCAATCAATGACGCCGCTGTTACCTTGCCTGATCGTATTCGCTGGCAAGATTTTCTCGATCCACAGGCGACTGAACTTGAATTTGTCCAGCGCCGCTTTAATGATCCGCTCTACATTATGTTCAGTTCGGGGACCACCGGCGTGCCTAAGTGTATTGTCCATGGCATTGGCGGCACCTTACTGCAGCATCTCAAAGAGCATGCCCTACACACCGATTTACGCCGCAGCGACACACTCTTTTATTTCACCACCTGCGGGTGGATGATGTGGAACTGGCTAGTGTCTGGTCTTGCCATTGGCGCACGGTTAGCGCTCTTCGACGGCTCACCGTTTTACCCAACACCGGCAGCCATGCCCGATCTCATCGACAAAGAAGGCATTACCGTCTTTGGCACCAGCGCTAAGTACTTAGCCGCATTGGAAAAAGCGGGCGAGACACCGCGGAAGAGTCATAATCTCAGCACCTTGCGCACTATTCTAACCACCGGCTCGGTACTCGCACCGGAAAGCTTTGAATACGTCTACCGCGACATCAAAACCGATCTGTGCTTAAGCTCGATTTCTGGCGGCACCGATATTATCTCCTGCTTCGCCTTGGGTAACCCAATTTTGCCCGTGTATCGCGGCCAATTGCAGTGTCGCGGCCTAGCCTTAGCGGTCAATGTTTACAACGACAGCGGCGAACCCGTGCGTGGCGAAAAAGGCGAGTTGGTCTGCGAACAAACCTTCCCGTGCATGCCGATCGGCTTTTGGAACGACGAAGACGGCAGCCGATATCACAGTGCTTACTTTGACCGCTTCGCGAACATCTGGGCGCATGGTGATTACGCTGAGCTCACAGCTGAAAATGGGGTGATTATCTATGGCCGTTCGGATGCTGTGCTCAACCCCGGTGGCGTACGTATCGGCACGGCTGAAATTTATCGGCAAGTGGAGAAAGTTGACGCTGTGTTAGAAAGCATTGCGGTTGGACAACACTGGCAAGACGACGAACGTATTGTGTTATTCGTAAAACTACGTGACGGTATTGAATTGGATGACACCCTGCGCACGGAAATTAAGCAGATTATTCGAGCGAATGCGACACCACGCCACGTACCGGCAATTATTGCGCAAGTTCCCGATATTCCGCGCACTATTAGTGGTAAAATAGTGGAAGTTGCCGTTCGTCAGGTTATTCATAACGAAACCGTTAAAAATACGGATGCACTGGCAAATCCAGAAGCCTTAGACTATTTCCGAGATCGAAGAGAATTACAGGCATAAAAGCAAAATAGCTTCTCGAGAATACGTGGTAGCCGGGTTTGGATAGGTTTCATTACTGAGATGGAACTAGCTTATTTTCAGTTAGTTAGCAGTAGACAATAGAAACTTATTCAGGCAAGGTTGTATAGATAATAAGAATAAGCAAATACTCGGGTGCACATGCGCAAATCTCAGCGGCATCGCCATGCGATCAGAGCAGGAATTCTCGGGGTCATCATTACGCTAACGATGACCTTCGCTTTGCGTATTCTCGATAACCAGTCAGTAGAGCAGCAGCTCGGTCAAGAACTTACCCAATTACAATTAGAAATTCGCCGTGAATTACAGTTACATCTCTTTGGTTTTAATTGGATTACGACCAACGAAGCAAACGGCCAAAATTGGTTACAACAAGGCCCGGAAATTATCGACTACTACAGTCATTTTCAGCGCGTACTTTGGATTAATAACGACGGCCTGATTACTGATAGTCACCCGCGTTATGAGCAACCAACGTCTGTTTCGGAAACCACGTTGAGTTGGCTGCCACGCTTTAATCATGGCATTCGCTATCTAATCCCAGCCGATTCTTTAGGTCAACATCCAGCAGACTTGTTACTGGTGATTCCACAACAACAACGACAACCAACCGGTTATTACGCAGCCTTACTCAGTATGCGTCAGCTCTTCGATTTCATCAGTCATACCCACCTGCCCGCGAACACTGAATTCCAAGTCTCACGCATTGACGACGACGCCATTTTGTTCCGCCAAGTCAATAGTCAGCAGTTACGTGAAAAATGGGGACATAGCCAACCCTTTCAGCTCTTTGGTGAAACATGGCAATTTGAACTGTGGCCTTCACCACAGCGTTTAGCGCAGTTGCAAAGTAATCTGCCATTGATCGTATTTATTTCCGGTTTGCTGGTGACCTGTCTGCTGACGTTTGTGCTCTATTTACTCGGTGTCAGTCGTGTCCGGGAAACCATGTTGCAAGAAGCCAATCGCGAACTTTACGACGAGATTGAAGAACGGGAAAAAGTCGAGCAACGCATCGCCTACTTGGCTGAACATGACTCCTTAACCGGGCTCGCGAATCGTAATGCCATCTTGGCGCAATTAGAACAGCATCTACAGATTAAACGCGCCAATGCCAAGCATATTGGTGTGATGATGATCGATCTCGACCATTTTAAGGAAGTTAACGACACTTTGGGTCATAACATTGGTAACTTATTGCTCAAGCAAGTGGCAAAACGGCTTGCGCAATTGCCAGCAGGCCCATCGGTGATTGCTCGCCTCGGTGGCGACGAATTTGCGATCTTGTTACCAGCGGTGCACAGCCAATATGATCTTGAAAAGTTTGCCGAGGAGATCATAGAGGCGCTCGATACGCACTTTGATGTCGAAGGCTACGAAATTTTTGTCACCTGTAGCGTTGGTATCTCGTTGACGCAAACCGGTGAAGAGGACGGTGAAACACTCATGCGTCACGCTGACACGGCCTTGCATCGGGCAAAACAACGTGGCCGCAACACATGGCATGTTTATAGCCAAGAATTACATGACGAACTTTCGAACCGACTTGAGCTGTCAAAACGCTTGCGTTTTGCCATCGAGAAGGAAAATTTAACGCTGTTTTATCAACCGCAAGTTGACATGACGACACGGAAAATTATTGGCGTCGAAGTGCTACTGCGTTGGATTGAAGATGACGGCACCATGATCAGTCCAGATCAATTTATTCCTATTGCTGAAGACTCTGGTTTAATCATTCCGATCTCAGAATTTGTCTTGCAAGAGGCCTGTCGGCAGCTCGCACGATGGCGCAATATGGGGCTCACCGATTTACGGATTTCGGTGAATTTGTCGGGTCGCCAGTTCCAAGTTCCTGACCTTACCAATCAAATTCTTTATGCGATCCGCAGTGCTGGCGTACCTTCGTCTTATGTCGAGTTAGAACTAACAGAACAAGTGCTCATTGAGAACAGTCAAAGTCATACCAAGTTTATGCAAGAGATGCGTGACAACGGCATTACCCTGGCGATTGATGACTTTGGCGTTGGCTATAGCTCGCTCAGTTATCTCAAACACTTCCCCATTAACGCCCTGAAAATCGATCGCTCCTTTGTCAAAGACCTCCCCGACGACAAAGACGACGCGACCATTACCAACACGATTATTAGCCTCGCTCACAACCTCGATATTGGTCTCGTGGCCGAAGGCGTTGAAAATCAAGAGCAAGCAGACTTCCTGATCGAGCGCGGGTGTACGATCGCTCAAGGCTTTTTCTACAGTAGACCGCTTCCGGCGGATGAAATTACTAAACTTTTGACACAGTCAAACGGCGTAATTCCTGCTAAAATCGGTTAAAATCGAATAAATTTCTCAATCTTAATCTGTCTTTTCAGTTGTAAGGAGTATCCGCGATGGCGAACCATGAAGTGGAACGCGAAAGTATGGAGTTTGATGTCCTCATTGTAGGCGCAGGCCCTGCAGGACTCAGTACTGCCTGTAAACTCGCTCAGCTTAATCAAGAGCAAGGTGGTGACCTGCAAATTTGTGTGATCGAAAAAGGTTCTGAAGTCGGCGCGCATATTCTGTCTGGGGCTGTTTTTGAGCCACGCGCATTAACCGAGTTATTTCCGGATTGGCAAGAACGCGGTGCGCCATTAACCACCGCGGTGAAACGTGATGATATTTTCATGTTCAAAAATGCTGATCAAGCCAGCAAATTGCCGAATTTTATGGTTCCGAAAACCTTCCATAACGACGGCAACTATATTGTCAGCATGGGTAATGTTAGCCGTTGGTTAGCGAGCCAAGCAGAAGAGCTCGGTGTCGAAGTCTTCCCTGGCTTTGCTGCGGCTGAAGTCATTTATGATGAAAATAACGCGGTTGCTGGTGTGATTACCGGCGATATGGGCGTTGGTATGGATGGCAAGCCAAAAGACGAATACATGCCGGGCATGGAATTGCGGGCGAAATACACTGTCTTCGCCGAAGGCTGTCGCGGTCACTTGGGTAAAGAGCTTATTCAACATTATCAGCTCGACAAAGACAGCACTGCCCAACATTATGCGATTGGTTTTAAAGAAATCTGGGACGTTCCAGCTGAACAACACGAAGAAGGCGTCGTCGTTCACAGCGCCGGATGGCCACTAAAAGATCACGCGTCGGGTGGCGGATACATGTATCACGCTGAGGGCGGACAGGTGTTTGTCGGTTTAATTATCGATTTGAATTACACCAATCCAAACTTAAACCCATTTGCCGAATTCCAGCGCTTTAAGCACCACCCAGAGATCCGCAAAGTGCTCGAAAACGGCAAACGAGTCAGCTATGGTGCGCGCGCCATCGCCAAAGGTGGTTTCTATTCGCTACCGAAGATGACTATGCCCGGTGCCATTCTCGTGGGTTGTGACGCAGGTACCCTCAACTTTGCAAAAATCAAAGGTAATCACACCGCCATGAAGAGTGGTTTATTAGCTGCAGAAACTTTATTTACTGCATTGCAAGCAAATAAATCAGGCGCGGATTTAACCGAATATACCGAGGCATTTAAACAGTCTTGGTTATACGACGAACTCTATCGTTCGCGTAACTTTGGCCCTGCCGTACACAAGTTTGGAATGTGGCTTGGTGGTGCCTACAATACCCTCGATCAGAACTACTTTGGAGGCAAACTCCCCTTTACACTGAAGGATGTCACTCCTGATCATGAGGGGATGCAACTTGCATCTGATGCGGCTGTAATTGATTATCCAAAGCCTGACAATAAACTATCCTTCGACCGCAACTCATCGGTTTATTTATCCAATACCAACCATGAAGAAGATCAGCCGTGTCATTTACAATTAAAAGACCCAGCCATTCCGATTCAGGTGAATTTAGCCAAGTATAATGAGCCAGCCCAACGTTATTGCCCGGCTGGCGTATACGAAGTAGTCACCAGTGATAGCGGCGAAAAACGTTTCCAAATTAATGCACAAAACTGCATTCATTGTAAAACTTGTGATATTAAAGACCCGAGTCAAAATATCCGCTGGGTAACGCCGGAAGGAACGGGTGGACCAAACTATCCGAACATGTAATCAAACTGACTTTATTTAAATTAAAAAAGCCAACGTTTTATAAATGTTGGCTTTTTTCTTTTTAATAGATGTCGATTATTATTAGTTTTGTAAGTATTTGGCTAATTCATTTCGAAAAACATTGTGAGCAAGTAGACGCTTCGTTTACTATAACGTCATTAAATACTAGTTTAGGTATTTAAATAAAGAGTGTAAGGGAGTACGTCAATTAACAATTCATATTTAACGTATTAACGACAGGAATATCCATGCAAGAATTTACCGACATCCTCACCCACGCTCGCCGCCTAAATGCTGCAACGAAAGACTTAACGGTTGCAGAACTGGAAGATGTGGCTAGTAAATTAGCGACGGTCATCGAAAAGCGCAAAGAAGAAGAAGCGGAACTCCGCCGCGAACAACAAGAAAAGCTCGCTGAAATCGAACGCTTTCGGAAACAGCTAGAAGAAGCTGGTTTGAGCCCAGAAGATTTATTAGCAGGTGAAGTGATTGCCAGCAGCAAAACACGTAAAACACGTCAACCCAAGCCGGCAAAATATGCCTATGTGGACGCCAATGGCGAACGCAAAACTTGGACGGGCCAAGGCCGTACACCCAAGGTGATTCAGCAAGCCCTTGATAAAGGTCGAACGCTGGAAAGCTTCGAAATTTAACGGCAATAATAAAGGGAGCGAATTTCGCTCCCTTTTTCTTAGCGCATGTAATTAGCGTAATTTTACTTCGACATCACCAACACCAACGGTGGCTTCGATTTTTGCATGCCCCGTCAATGTCGCTTCGGCACTCTCACTGACAACGCGACGGCGGCTATCCACCTTGTCAGTACCCGTAATACGTGCGGCTCCAACACCTGAACTGACGTCGACTTGACCGGCGCTGTCGCGCGGTGCTGTCACCTTAATATCACCTACGCCGAGATCGGCAATAAAGTTCGAAGCTCCAATCACTGCATCAATAGCACCCACGCCTTGTTGCAATTCAATTGCAGGCACAGCCGGCAAACGAATGGTCCAAACTGCATTGACATTATTTTCTTTGTAACCCAAAGACAAGGTGTCACCGCGTTGCCAAATCTCTATATCCTGCTCACTGACGTCGGGTTTGCGCCGGAAGAACCCGCGGCCTTTCACTTCAAATTCAACGGTGACCTGGGCTTCTGTACCCTCAATCGTGCGTAATTTGATTTCGCCGACCGCATTATTAATCACAACATTTTCAATGCCACCCAAATCAAATGTATGTGAAACCTTGCCGTCCGCTGCCTGAGCTGAAGCGACAAAACTGAACGGAACTAAAGCTGCAAAAGCTGTAATAGCAGCGTAACTCGCTAAACGATTAATCGTCATGGTCATTTCCCTCTTTGATGCATGTGAAGTCGCTCTGCTGTCGACTTCAAATCAGTTAATTACTCCGTTTTAGTTAAGCAATTCTTAGGCCAAATCTGTTATATCGTTGTTTTTAAATGATTTTTTTAATTTCGGCAGACCATCAAAGAAATCAAAACATAGCGAATACCATCGAATTATGGTCAAATACACAAAGTTTTCCAGTAGATTGACGAAAGGAGAATTCGCGGTGAGTGAACACGTATCTGAGCAGCAATGGACCATCGAGCCGATCGGTTATATCCGCTCCCCCTATCGTCAAAAGTTTGCGATTCCACGACAACCTGGCTTGGTGAAAAGCGCCATTGGCAGCATTGAATTGGTTGCACCTTTTGATCATCCAGACTGCTTGCGCGGTATCGAAGACTTTAGTCACCTCTGGCTTAGTTTTGTATTTCATGAAACCGCTGCCCAAGGATGGAAGCCACTCGTCAGGCCTCCGCGACTCGGTGGCAATGCCAAGAAAGGAGTGTTGGCAACGCGTTCGACATTTCGCCCGAATGCACTTGGCCTCTCGGTTGTCGAGCTGGTCGATGTGCAAATCAGTCCTAAGCCAAAACTGATTGTCCGTGGTTTAGACTTACTCGACGGTACCCCCATCATTGATATCAAGCCCTACCTACCCTACGCGGACGCCATCCCCAATGCGCGTGGTGGTTTTGCCGACGACCGACCGTCAACCGGAGTGACGATTGAATTTAGCGAAGCTGCAGAAGCGGGCTTGCTGCAAGCCCATGCGCATCCACACTTGCGACAGTTAATCAGCGAAGTACTCGGCCAAGATCCACGGCCGGGTTATCAACGTGAACAAAATTGGCAGAAAGAATATGGCATGCACCTCTATCACTACAACATTAAATGGCGCGTGCAAGACAATATCGCAACGGTGACACAAGTGAGCGCCGAATGAGCGCCATAAAAGACTTTGTTGCCTGCGCGCAGACTGCTAGAATGCGCGTTTATTTATCACCCCATCTGTGCGAGACATAATGACATGCGGACGAGTCAGTACCTTCTTGGAACATTAAAAGAAACGCCAGCCGATGCAGAAGTCATCAGCCATCAACTCATGCTGCGTGCCGGCATGGTGCGTAAAGTCGCCTCTGGCCTCTACACGTGGACCCCTACAGGTCTGAAGGTATTGCGCAAGGTTGAGCAAGTGGTGCGTGAAGAAATGGAGCGCGCCGGCGCCATTGAAATTTTAATGCCGATGGTACAACCCGCAGATTTATGGGAAGAGTCTGGCCGTTGGGAAGACTACGGTCCTGAGTTGCTGCGCATTAAAGATCGCCATATGCGTGACTTCGTCCTCGGTCCAACCCACGAAGAAGTGATCTCCGAGCTCGTGCGTAAAGAAATCAGCAGCTATAAACAGTTGCCGATGAACCTGTTTCAAATGCAAACTAAATTCCGTGACGAAATTCGCCCGCGTTTTGGCGTTATGCGCTCGCGTGAATTCCTGATGAAAGATGCCTATTCATTTCATACGTCGCAGGCGTCTTTAGAAACAACCTATCAGGCGATGTACGACGCCTATTGCAACATTTTCACTCGCCTCGGCCTCGATTTCCGCCCCGTTATCGCCGACACGGGTTCGATTGGTGGCAGCGTGTCGCACGAGTTCCATGTGCTCGCGGGGTCTGGTGAAGACGACATCGCATTCTCCGACAGCTCCGACTACGCCGCCAACGTTGAGCTAGCCGAAGCCATTGCCAGTGCATCTGCACCCGCTGCGGCAACGGCTGAAATGACCAAAATAGCTACACCTGACGCAAAAACCATTAAAGCCTTGGTTGAACAATTTGCTATGGTCATCGAGAAAACCGTCAAAACTCTGATTGTTCACGCGGCAGCAAGTGACGATCCAACTGCACCGAAATTCGTTGCTCTGTTAGTGCGTGGTGACCATGAGCTCAACGAAATCAAAGCAGCGAAGCACCCTGCTGTTGCCTCGCCGTTGGTGTTTGCGAGTGACGAAGAAATTCGCGCTACTATCGGTGCTGGTCCGGGTTCGTTAGGCCCCGTTGGGTTGAATATTCCCTGCATTGTCGATCGCAGCGTTGCAGTCATGAGCGACTTTGCCGCCGGCGCCAATGAAGATGGCTTCCACTTCTTTAATATTAATTGGCAACGTGATGCCAACTACACGGAAATTGCTGACTTACGCAATGTCAAAGCCGGTGACCCCAGCCCCGATGGCAACGGCACTTTGAGTATCGCTCGTGGTATCGAGGTCGGTCACATTTTCCAACTTGGCACCAAGTACAGCGATGCCATGAAAGTGGGTGTACTGAACGAAGAAGGTAAACATCAAACCCTCATTATGGGTTGTTACGGTATCGGTGTATCTCGCATCGTTGCCGCTGCGATTGAGCAAAATCATGACGACAACGGCATTATTTGGCCGGCGGCCATGGCACCATTCCAAGTGGTCGTGCTACCCATGAACATGCACAAATCGGCACGCGTCCAAGAGGTTGCAGAATCGCTTTATGCGGACCTGAAGGCCGCTGGCATTGAGGTCTTATTTGACGATCGCAAAGAACGTCCGGGCGTTATGTTTGCCGATATGGAATTAATCGGTATTCCGCATACGATTGTCATCGGTGAGCGCAACCTTGATGAACAAGCCGTTGAGTATAAGAACCGTCGCACGGGTGAGAAAGAAAAGCTCGCAATTGCTGACGTGGTTCAGTTTATTCAAAGCCTTCAATAGGTTTTGTGGTTCATAGTAAAAAGCGAGTCTGCGGTGTGCGCATGACTCGCTTTTCTAATGAACAGAATTGGTAATTCTAGCGATCTTCACCAGCTAATGGGTCAACGTAATGCAGGTGCATGTCCCAAGGAAAGTGAATCCACGTTTCTTGTCCCACTTCGCCCTCATATTCATCAACCAGCGGCATCCCTTCCGGCTTTGCATACACGGTAATAAATTTTGCTTTCGGCAAACGTTGACGTAAAAAGCGCAACGTGTTGCCGGTATCGACTAAATCGTCGACCACTAAAAATCCTTCACCGTCACTCGTTGCAGTTAATTGATTGAGCAGCTCTGGCTCCGCCGCTTGTGACTGGTGTGCATAACTCCGCACACAAGCACTTTCGACGAGGCGAATATTGAGTTCGCGAGCGATAATCGCTCCCGGCACTAAGCCACCGCGACTGACGGCAATAATCCCTCGCCATTGTTCGGCAGGCAACTGTCGGCGCGCTAATTCACGAGTCGCACGATGCAACTCTTCCCAGGAAACGAAATATTCTTGATGGTCGTGCAATCCCATGCTTGCTCCTTTTGTGCTAGCATTCTGTTTTTAATTGCAAGTTAGTATACCATCATATAACTGCTTCTTTTTGATTGGAAACAAACAGGAAAAAATAATATGCCACGTGCAATCATCATCGACAGCAAAGGCGGCCAATACGACGTTGACGTTGAAGTCGGACAAAATCTAATGGAAGCGGCCACGGATCAAGGGATCGATGGCATTATTGGTGAGTGCGGTGGCGTCATGTCTTGCGCCACCTGCCATGTTTATGTTGATCCTGAATGGTTCGACAAACTGCCGCCAGTCGGTGACATTGAAGAAAGTATGTTGGACGTTGCCCGCGATCCGCAAGACAACAGCCGTTTAAGCTGCCAGATTGAAATGACAGATGAGCTCGATGGCTTGATCGTGCGCCTACCGGTTAGTCAGTTTTAACCCTAGATCGCTGCGATCGCCATAAATGTGCGATCGTGATAGCCGGTGATCACTGGAATAAATCCGCTCAACGCTTGATCGAGTTCACGATCACCGGTGTCGACCCGCAAGGGGCGACCATCGAGTTGCTGTAGTTTGCGTTTGCTCGCAACGACAATGAAGCGCTCGCGGCCAACGGCACGCAACACCGCTGGCGTTAACTGCTGATTACCGCGACCGAACAGATGTCCTTGACCGCCAATCAGCGTAACCACTAAATACACAGCGCGGCCTGCATTCACCGCTTCGTCGACTAAGCCTTCCAGCTGCGACCCAATGACGTCCCGCGCAACAATCGTTTGATTTTGAATGACATCGACGCCTAACAAGGTATTCGGCAGGCTAAGTTCTTGCATAATAAACTCAACCGTTGAGCCAGAACCCATGATGTAAAGCGCATCATCGTCCATCCCTTCAATTACATCGGCGGCGATGTCCGCCAGCACCAATTCGTCGGATTCTTTGCCGCCAATTTTGACTGCTTGTAAATATTCCAGCTCGCCCGGCACCTGCATTTCGCCATAACGACGTGCGCGTACCGTCCCTTGACGAAATGCCTGTTCGTCAATATCCATCACGTCAGCGGCTCGCAGTGTGGTCAACTGCCCCTCGAGCAACTGCGCTAACACTTTACCTGCAGCTATCGGCGTAATGGCGTAAACTCCAGAGTGAATCTTAACGCCAGCGGGAATACCCAGCACAGGTAAGTTCGGCTGCTGGCTCACCGTCAGCTGAGCGCAGACATCCCGCGCGGTTCCGTCACCACCGGCAAAAATGAGTAAATCGGGTTCGGCCACGACGATCGCTGCTACGGCAGCTTGCGTGTCTTCGGCTTCAGTCTGCGCCGCTGCCGCCGTGTAAACAACCTCGTAAGTGAAACCCAAGGCCGCCAATACATCAGCGCCCATCGCACCTGCTGCAGTGACAAAACGAATCTGCTGCGCGTGGCTTTGCACCAACGCCAAGGCCTCGGTCACCCGCTGCTGGGCGCGCAACTCAGCACCTCGAGCCAGAGCTTCCGCTCGTGTTTCTGCACCATCGCTGCCCTTCAAGGCGACTGCACCACCAATCCCCGCAAACGGATTAATGACCAAACCAAAGGTGTAGATTGTTTCACTCATGCCTGCTCCTCCAGCCGCTGCTGCTCGCGTTCAAGCATCTGCGCGCCAAACCGATGGAAGTCTTCAACCTGTGGGAAATTTGTTTGATAAAACGCACACAAACGCTCGCCAAAGCGAACCGCTCGTGGAGGCCAAGAACTCGCTGCCCGTTGCAACGCGCGTTGAATCACCTGCTGAGTAAATGCCAAACGATTCGGTGGCTCACTTCCGGAGAGGTTATCAACACTAATTTCAAATTCAATGTTAGCGCATAAACTCAGCAGCCACTCCACAGCTTGCGGGGTAATCTCGACCTGTTCAAATGCCGCCTGTTGTGCAGTATTGCGGCCATCCGGTGCGTACCAATAACGAAAATCAACGAACTGACGACGCACTTTACCGGCCACACACCAATGGGCAATCTCGTGCAGTGCTGAGCGGGCGAAACCATGCGCAAAAACAATCCGATGATACGGCTGAACTTGGCGTGCAGAAATCGACGCCGGTAAATAAATGGGCTCAGCGAAGCCGGCCTGCTGACCATTAATCAGCACCGTCTGTTCAGTCGTTTGGAACTCACTATTAAACAGGCGGATCAATTGATCCGCCTGTGATTCTGTCTGCTGTGACAGACTTTGTGCTGGTTGCTGCGCAACCGTATTGGCGTTAGCCAACATACCTACTACTCATAATGTTGATACTCTAACCCTTCCTGCCACCAACGCGGTGCGGGCTCTCCCTTGAGGAAATGGTCGAAAAACTCAAGCATCTTAATGCTGTAATCGATCTTATTCGCAAAGCGCTGTAAGTGATGCGGCTCACCTTCATACTGGAGCATGACGACAGGCTTATCGAGGCGACGTAGCGCTAAATAATACTCGATTCCCTGCTCCCATGGAACCGCCTCATCTTTATCGCCGAACTGAATGAGCATCGGCGTATTGATGCGATCAGCGACAAAGACTGGCGAATTCAATAAGTAAGGTTCGAGATTCTCAAACATGCTCTCGCCAATACGACTTTGCCCAGTTTCGTATTGGAATTGACGCGCCAAGCCGGTACCCCAACGAATACCACTATATGCACTGGTCATGTTCGACACCGGAGCGCCCGACACAACTGCTGCAAAAATATCGGTTTCTGCGACTAAAAACGCCGCTTGATAACCCGACCAGCTGTGACCGTGCAAACCCACCGCAGCTGGATCGGCAACACCCATGTCGATGATTTTTTCAATTGCAGGCACTAACGACTCGGTCGCACTTGGACCCGGAGCACCGATGCGGAAATGAACGTCCGGTAAGAACACGACATAATCTTGGCCCAAGTAAAACGGGAAGTTAGGTCGATGATTAACGCGCATTTGATTCCATTGATAGAGGCGTTGGGAGAACTTCTCATAGAAGTAGACCATCACTGGGTAACGTTTATTTGGATCATAGTTATCCGGCTTGATCAGAACGCCCTGCAAGGGTTCACCGCGCGTTGATTCCCATTCAACGAGTTCGGCGTTGCCCCAGATAAATTCCTGCCACTGCGGATTAACCTCAGTGAGCTGCTTGCGGCTCGCGAAGTCACGCGGTGCAATCCACAGATCAGGGAACTGGCGAAAATCTTGTTCGCTGAATAAGACAGTGTTGTAATCGTCACTATGCGCAACCAGCGAATAGGTTTTCTGGTCTTCAATGAGACGAACGAGCAACGCTTGCTGTTGATCAGCGACTTCCGAGTGATGAACTTCAAGTTGATAGAAGCCCGAATGTTTCAGCTGTTCATGATACATCCGCAACATTACCGGCTGACTCACATCAATACCTTCCTCGGCATTGCTCATCGCCACGCGAAACTGTTGCTGCGTGTCACGTCCTACCCGGGTTAGGTTAGTCGCATCATGGTCAAGCGTAACTTGCCAAATATCATAACGATCATAAATCCAGAAGCCACTGCTGTCCGTCAGCCATCCGGCAAAACCATACGGACTTGGATCGGTCGGACGATCATTCTCTTCGTCTACCCACGACACCGGTACATCTGTAGCTAATGTGCGAATTGAACCATCACGCGCATCGAACAACTGAATTTGGCTATTCGCCATGAACGCAACAAATTGGCCATTCGGTGAAAGGAGCCCACGTTGACTCGATGGCAACCGCTCAGCGATGCGCTGACGCTCGCCCGTGGCAAGATTGACCCAATACAGATCATGGTAGAAACCATCCCAGGTGCGATCGCGTAAATGCGGCGCTTGGTTGCTCGCTAGAACCGCAGCTGCATTATCGCTAATCATCACATTCTCTTCAGCGTGATCACTCAGTGCGACGAGGCGACGATCAGCGAGATGCAAAACCGCAGTGGCGGTAGCCCGCTGACGCTGGCGGTGAGTTTGGCGCTGCTGGGGCATGATCATACCGTCATCACCGTGCCAAACTTGTAAGCGACGATCATCAAGCAATCGGTCTAAATTGTACAAATCTTCGGTCGATTCAGGTTTACCCCGGCCTTCCGACTTGACCGCAGGGGTGGGTCTGTGGCCAATAAACAAGCGCTCACCGTCTTCGCTCCAACGCACCGGACTATGTTCTGAGAGAATCATCTCAGGACGGTCGGTGTTGACCACCTCAGCGCCATGCCCTGCTTGCCAGAGCCACAACGCTTGCGGTGTTTCCAGTAAAGTACTGTCGACATCAGCCACTAAGAAGGCTAAGGCTTGGCCATCCGGGCTAAAGCTAAACTGACTAGCGCTCTTTTTCTCGCTGGTAATCAGGGTGCTACCGCTATGATTGCCAAGGTTGTAGAGCACAACCACATGTTCTTTTTTGCTGGTCTCATCATCTTCGTCGGCAACTTCACGCACCGAATGGAGCAGTAACCGCGAGCCTGCTTCCGCGGCTGCAACGTCAACGACGTGATTAAAGACGGTTTGCTCATTCGAATTTAAATCGAGCAAACGCAATTGCTGGCCGTGTTCACTACCGTTGTCTTTCGAATAACTCTCGCTATGTAAAAGATATAAGAATTGATCATCACCAGCAAAACCAGTCGCACTGACATGCTCAAATACGGTTTGTTCGCCAGTCGCGGTATTCAGCAAAACTGCGTTTTGAACTAAAGCTCGCCGTTCGTCGCGGCTTGTCGCCCGCTCACGTTCGAGCAACGTTGGCTCTTGTAAGAAAACAACATAATCGCCTTGTGTGGTAAGTTGCGGTCGCATTCCTCGTTCAACCGACCAGACCGTGCCGTCGCTGGTCCGAACCACTTGTCCTTCGCGGTCACCAAAGTCAGGATTAGCCGAAAATGCGATGATACTCAAATCATCCGTTTGCACCCGCTGCTGAATTTCACGAAACTGCATAATATCGGTCAGTTCCAATGGTCGCTGCTGCGCCTGAACAGACCCAACTTGGGGCGCTGCCAGCGGCAGTAACAGCAAAACCAAAACCATCGGCAGAATGCGCTGATAGCAGGCAGATAATAGTGTTTTCATGATCAACCCTTTGTTTTCTTATTCATTGTTCAACGATTATCGCCAATTCAGCGCACAACTACTAGCCTATTGACCGCACCGATTACGACTTCTGTCGTCCGCCTTCTCGGACATCCATGCAGCCGCAAACAGGCCAACCAAAGTTGCAGCTGCGGCTAGCAGAAACGTCTGTTCCGCACCAGCGCCTTGCTGCCATGTTAAGCCCGCCAACCAAGCACCGATAGCCCCGCCGCCGCCAAAACAAATGCTGACATAGATTGCTTGGCCGCGACTATGTTGATCGGCAGGGAAGTAACGGTGAACAAAGCGCATGGCCGCACTGTGGTGCAGCGCAAAACTAAAGGCGTGAATCAACTGAATGATCACCAACCAAACAAACGAGCTAGCAAACTGTGAGAGCAAGGCCCAACGTAGTGCCGTTACAGCTAAACAAAACATTAAAAGATAACGCACCGGATAACGCACAACGGTGCGACCGGCAACTAAGAACATCAGGACTTCGGCGGCAACACCTAAAGCGATGAGTCCACCGACAGCCATGGGCGCATAGCCGAGTTGGGTTAAATAGAGGGCGAAAAAAGCATAAAACGGCGCAAAGCTAATTTGCAGCATAAGTGTGGAGATCATAAACATCACGAATGGGCGCCGTCGAATGCGGCGCCAGAATTTCTCGTTATCAATCACTTCACTGTTGGTGCTGGTATTGCGTGGCTCCTGCAAGAGGTGAACCGCGAATAATAGCGGCAGCAAGAGAATCGCAGCGACAATCGGAAAGCTTTGCTTGCCACCCCAGGCAAGGATTTCCGCCGTAATCAGGGCGACAACAATAAAACCAATCGAGCCGCCCATGCGAATTCGACTATAAAGATGTTGTTGGGCACCAAGCGAACTAAGGGTCACGACTTCCAGCTGCGGTAGAATTGCTGACCAAAAGAAGCTAATCAAGCCGAGCAGCAAAGCGACGCTAAAATAACTTTCCAATTGTGTCAGGACCAACAACAGCAAAAGTGACGCAAACACACCAAAACGAATCAGCGGCAGCAGCTTCCCCATGCGATCACCGACGCTGGCCCAAACCGGCGGACCGATGATCCGACACAGGGTAGAAATTGCAATCAGCTCACCAATTTGGCGGGAGTCGAAGCCGAGAGCATCGAGATAGACCCCCAAGTAAGGGACCATTAAAGCGAGAACAGCAAAATAGCCGAAATAAGACCAACTTAAGCGCCGACATTGACGTTGAAAGTCAGCAGTAGACAAGGTCATGGCAATAACTCAGGTGCTTAGGTAATGGTTGGAAACTGATGTTGAACCCCACCGTTTTGCGCGCGTTGACGTAAAACGTGATCAATCAAGGTCAAGGCCATCATGGCTTCCGCTATGGGTACCGCACGGATGCCCACACAGGGATCATGGCGACCATGGGTACTAATCGTTTGTGATTGACCATGCACGTCAATTGTTTGACCTGGTTTTTTAATGCTCGAAGTCGGTTTCAGTGCAATCTCGGCAATCACGGTTTGTCCGCTACTAATTCCACCCAGTACGCCGCCTGCATGATTCGAACAAAACCCGGTTGGTGTCATTTCATCGCGATGTTCAGAGCCACGTTGTTCAACAACTGCAAAGCCATCGCCAATACTGACCGCTTTGACGGCGTTAATCGACATCAGTGCCTTAGCCAGATCCGCGTCGAGGCGATCGAACACAGGTTCACCGAGTCCCGCAGGAACGCCGACCGCTTCCACACGAATCCGCGCGCCAATTGAATCGCCTTCTTTCTTTAATGCGCGAATTAACCGATCAAGGGCTTCAACGCCATCCGGATCCGGAAAAAAGAATTCATTTTCGCGCACTGCATCCCAGTTCAATTGCTGGGCATGCACATGACCCATTTGTGTCATCGCGGCACGAATCTGAATGCCCATCTGGGCTAAGTATTGCTTAGCAATCGCACCTGCTGCCACGCGCATCGCTGTTTCTCGTGCTGACGAGCGCCCACCGCCGCGATAGTCGCGGAAGCCATATTTATGCGCATAGGTAAAATCAGCGTGACCGGGACGAAATAAATCTTGAATGTCAGAGTAGTCTTTACTGCGTTGATCAGTATTCTCAATCACTAAACCAATCGGTGTACCGGTTGTTTTGCCTTCAAATACACCGGAAAGTATTTTGACTTGGTCGGCTTCACGGCGCGGCGTGGTATAACGGCTCGTACCCGGTTTACGACGATCAAGTTCAGCTTGAATAGAGGCTTCATCAATTTCTAATCCGGGCGGGCAGCCATCTATTATAGCACCGAGCGCTGGACCATGACTTTCGCCAAACGTGGTTACCCGAAAACACTCACCAAAGGTATTGGCACTCATGCGTAACGCCCTCCTGAACGAATGGTTTCAGCATGTTCGACGAGTTGCTCGCGCGAAATAACAAAGACACCGTCGCCGCCACGTTCAAATTCAATCCACATAAAGGGAACGCCTGGCCACTGATCATCCATATGCACCATACTGTTACCGACTTCACAAATTAACAGCGCACCTGGTGTCATGTGCGCAGGGGCATCAAGAAGAATCCGCCGCACCAAGTCGAGGCCATCGACACCTGCGGCAAGACCCAACTCAGGCTCATGATGGTATTCATCAGGTAAATCGGCCATGTCTTCCGCATCCACATAGGGCGGGTTGGTGACGATCAAATCATATTTGCGGCCGGTGAGGTTATTGAATCCATCAGACTCAATGGCTTCCACCCGATGACTTAAACCATGTTCTTCGATGTTCATGTTCGCCACGGCTAATGCATCGGTGCTAATGTCCACGGCGTCGACTTCTGCATCGGCAAAGGCATACGCACAGGCAATGGCAATGCAGCCAGAGCCGGTGCATAAATCGAGAATGCGTTGCGGCTCAGCGGTTAACCACGGCTGAAATTGGTTTTCGATGAGTTCGGCAATCGGTGAGCGCGGCACTAACACGCGCTCATCAACATAGAAAGGCAAATTCGCAAACCAGGCTTTATGGACCAAATATGCGGCAGGCACTTTGTCATGAATGCGGCGATGCAATAAAGCAGCAAGCTGAGTTTTCTCGTCGAAAGTTAAGCGACAGTCGCGGTGCTCAAAGAGTTCTGGAAAAGACATCGCAGTCACCGCAGAAAGCAGCAGACTGCCCTCTTCCCAACCGTCGGCAGCGCCATGACCAAAGTATACATCGGCATTGTGTAGCGCTGAGGCAAGATAACGTTGCCAATCGGCAATCGTAAGAAGGTCATCGGTTAGTTGGGCATATTCGTGGGTCACTCGCGCTCTCCAAATTCATCAATCGCATTCTTTGCTGACTATTATACGCATGATTTTGTATCATAGGGCGAATCAAACGCGAAAACTTCAGTTGGAAATGGGTTCATCCATGGTAAAAAAACGCTCGCCGCAGTCTCCATCACGATCATCGTCACTCAGCGACGATGACATCGAGCTATTTCAATCCTTGGTGACGGACGTCAAGCCACTGACCCAAGACCAAATCCCACCGCCTGAAGCTAAACTCAAACGGCGTGAAGTATTCGTCCGTAGACAAGAAAAAACCGAGCAGCGAGACCGCGCAACGGATCCGTTTTCCGATGAGTTTCAGCCCCATTTGCCAAGTGGCACAATGCAATGGGTCGCGCCGGGCGATGAACCTTTCCTCGCAAAGCGCTTGCGCCGGCGTGAGTATGAACCTGAATTAATCTTAGACTTGCACGGCTATACCAAAGCTAAAGCACGACTCGAATTAGCGGCTGCTATCACTGCCTGTTTGACCGAAAATATTGCCTGTCTTTGTGTCATCCATGGCATCGGCCATGGCGTCTTACGCGAGCAAGTTCCGGCATGGCTCACCCAACACCCAGCGGTACGCGCTTTTCATCAAGCACCGCTTGAGTGGGGTGGACAAGGTGCCTTGCTGGTCTTGTTGCGTATTTCTGACAGTTAATCTTGGCTATGCATGCCTTGCCAAAACCCTTGCATGGCGAGCGGCTCGAGATCTAATTGCGCTATACCCGCGGTCGGAAACAAGGGCGGTTGCACTGAGCGGTCAAGATAAGCGGTTAAGTAGCAGACAAAGGGCATGTGCGAGACCAGTAATACATATTCCGCTGGCTCGATTTGCAAGCGTGCCAACAGCGCTCCAGCGAACGCTTCGGCATCACCATCAGGCGTAATTTCTGCGGAGGTTTCGACGACTTCGGCATCGACGTGATGGGCAACTTCCTGCCACGTTTGTTGCGCACGAACGTAGGGACTGACAATCACTAAGTCGAGTTTTGGAGCATGCTCCGCTAACCACTCACCCGCCGTGGTCGCTTCTTGATGACCATGCGCAGTCAGCTCTCGCTCGTGATCAGCTTGCAGCACACCCGCACATAATGTTGGTGAACAAGCTTCACCGTGACGCATCACATAGAGTTTCATCTACTTCTTACTCCGTTGCCGATCAGGTCGGCCTCCGGTCACTTTGTCAGCTCGCCCATCTTCCTTTGCTTGTTCAGCGCGGCGACGGCGAATTTCTTTCGGATCCGCAATCAATGGACGATAGATTTCAATCCGATCGCCTTGACGGACGGGATCCGTTAACTTACAGGTCTTATTCCAGATACCAACCGCATTGACGTTCAGATCAATTTCAGGAAAGAAGGTTTGAATTCCAGACTGGGCAATTGCTTCTGCAACGGTGCATTCTGCCGGCACCGAAACGGGCACGATTTTTTGTTTTTCCGGCGTTCCATACACCACCTCGACACTCAGCAAACGTTCAACCATTGCCGTAGACCTGCTTTGCTCGTTGTGCGAACGCATCGACCATCCGTGTCGTTACTTCATGAAAAACTTTGCCAAACGCAAATTGCAGCATTTTACTTGAGAACTCAAAGTCGAGTCGCAGGGTAACTTTGCACGCGTCAGCGGCTAACGGGGTAAATGTCCAACCACCGCGCAAATGCCGAAACGGTCCTTGAACTAACTCCATACGGATTTCATTTTCACTCACCAAGGTATTGCGGGTGGTAAACGCATGACGAAGACCCGCTTTGCTAATCGACAGCTCGGCGACCATAGTTGTGTCGGATTCTTCGAGCACGCGCACAGCAGCACAGCCCGGAACAAACTCCGGATAGGCATGAACATCATTGACGAGATCGTACATTTGACGGCAGCTATACGGCACTAACGCGCTGCGTTCAATTTGTGGCATCCAGGTACCTACGTCCTTTTATCTTCAACCTGAGTTTCTAACAAACTCGGCTTTTGTTCAAGAATTCAGCAATTGGCGAAGGTGCGCATTCTAACCAATTAAAAAAGGATGTGCATCTTTTCTGTTAACTCTTTTTCTATTGTCGCGGCAAGCGTATAATAGTCCGCATGAAACAGAAAAAAAATCCACCATCGACTATCGCCCTCAATAAGAAAGCCCGCCACGAATATTTCCTTGAAGAGAAGTATGAAGCGGGTATCGAACTGCAGGGTTGGGAAGTAAAAAGTATCCGCTCCGGCAAAGTCAACATCGCCGACAGTTACGTGATCCTGCGTGACGGCGAAGCTTACTTACTCGGCGCGCAGATTCAACCTTTGAATCAGGCGTCGTCACACGTTGTCTGTGATCCGGATCGCACGCGCAAGCTTCTTCTCAAGAAACGTGAACTGAATACCTTAATTGGTAAAGTTGAACGCGAGGGCTACGCAATTGTAGCCACTGCCATGTATTGGAAGAAGTGTTGGGTGAAATTGGAAATTTATCTCGCCCGCGGGAAAAAATCCCACGACAAGCGCGATACCATCAAAGATCGCGATTGGGCACGGCAAAAAGAGCGCCTGCTCAAACACGACAAGCGTTAATCAATCTGCGGCGACTGCAAACGCAAGAGCGCATCAAGTAACGGCCAAGGTTCATCCGTTTGAATTTGGCCGTTGATCAGCGTCTGCGTTGCCAGACGAAGATACACCAAGGCAAGATTATGATGGGCTAAAAGTAGCGATTCGTCGTGTGTAATTGCTTGCTCATACGCATGTTGTGCCGCATGCAGTCGTTGTTGCCGTAACTGAATATTCCCCAGTAATAGCCAACCTTGAGCGTCCCGACTCTGTACGGCAAGTAGTTGCTGTAAATAACTTTCCGCAGCTAATAAATCGCCGTATCGATATGCAGTTAAGGCCCGTTGCTCAAGCTGATCGACGGCATCACGATGCATTGGCGCTTGGCTCTGACATCCGCTGAGCAGAGTGGAAATCATGATAACCATGGCGAACATCCATCTCTTCATGATTGTGCTCCTACCTGCTTCGCACATGGCTTCGCACCTGGCATTGACTCCAGCATTTGTATCGCTGCATGCCGCGCGGATAAGGTAGTAAGTGCTTGACTGGGTAGCTCAATCACGCTGTCAGCCCGCCAACAATAACAAACGCGATTGGGCTGCAGATCTTCAACTTTGAGCACCTGTTGCTGGTTATCTAGCCAAACCAATTGCAACGATTGACGCATAAAAAATGACTGTACCGCACGACAACGCGGTATCCACAGCCCAACACTGCGGTGTTGCGGGATAGCGGCTGTTTGTTGCCGTACTAATCGACGCCAACCTAAGAGCCGCGAGAGAAAACTGTTAGCCACTTGCAAGTAACCAACAAAATGCCATTGGGCATCAAGTCGAATCGCAAAATTGGCATAACCTCCATATTCACGTAAACGAATGTGATCGTAATTATCCAAACGCGTCATTATCCCCTCCTTGGGTTTCTTAATCAGCTCGGCCAGAGCACTTTGGCGACAATCACACCGATAAAAGGCAGCATGGTCGCTGGAAATACAAAAATAATCAATGGCATCAGCAAGCGTACCGGAAGCTCTTGAGCGCGCTGTTCTATATCTTCAGCTAGCGCTTGCCGAAATGCACTCGCCTGCTCTGTTAATAATGGTGCAAGTGCACCGCCTTGCTGACTTGACTGAATGATCATGGTAGCAAACATACTCATTTCCGCACTTGGATTTCGTGTACGCAATCGCTGTATTGCCGTGACCATCGAATCACCGGTGCGAATTGCAGCTAATACTAGGTTGAGTTCCTGATCCATCGCTGAAGAAGTATTGCGCCTTAACAGTTGTTGCAGCGCCGACACTAGCGGTAAACCAGCCGATAACAGCATGGCTAAAAGTTCCATCGTCGCCGGCAACTGGCAACGCACGAGCTCAATCCGACGGCGACGGAATTGAGCAGCTTGCAACCAAGTTAGCATCCGCATCACCACGACGATCGCTACAAAACATAAACAGAACCCAGCCAAGCCGATCCATAGCGCCAACATCAAAACACCACGTCTATTTTCAATAAGCGCTGCATCAACCAATGACCAGCCAACAACATGACGAGCATCACGCTCGCTAATGTCCAACCGATAGGATGTCGGCTTAATTGCTCTATGGCTTGCTTTTCGATTAAATACAGTACCGCAAGCAAAAACAGAGGAAGCGCGGTCATCACTTTTCCTTGCAAACGACCTTGTGCGCTAAGACTTTTGATCCGCTGTTGTAATTGCTGCTTGCGCCGAAGAGTCTGCGCCAAGCTTTCCAATAACACGGCCTGCTTGCCTCCGAGCGATTGACCATGTTCAAACGCCAACTGAATACGGCGGCTATCGTCAGATGGATAGTGTTCAACAAACATTGAAAATACGTCATCGAGAGTTCGGCCAAGGCGAATTTGCCGGCTAATCACACTAAGCTCTTGTTGCAACGGCGGATCTAACTCACTACTGGCAAAACGTAGTCCCTGCGTGAGCGTACCACCACTGCGCAGGGTTGTGGCGAGCAAGGTCAACATGCCGGGCAACTGCTTGTGAATCCATTCATACCGTTGTTGGCGTAAGTACCGATAACCACGCCAGGGAATGACAACAGCAATGGCCAAGGCAACGATCATGGACCAGATCGAAGTCAACAATAAGACACTAATCACAAGCACGAGTGCGATAAAGAATAACCAAATAGCCAATAGGCCTCGAATCGGAATAAACAGAAACAGTGCAGTCAAATTACTCTGCCATTGCTGCTCGTAATGCTGACGATAGGCGTTGACTACGCGCTTCATGGCTAGCCCCAAAATAATCAGCACGCAAGTGACACTTACACCGACGGCGAGACTCACCAGTGTGACGTCAGTCATTACTGTCTCGACTCTGCAAGTGCTGCAAAAACTGTCCTCGACTGACATCATCCAGCTCGGATAGGAGCTCAGGCAGCTCTCCCATCCAGCGATGCTCACCCGCGTTTTCATCGAAGCAAATGATTTCCGCCAACTGCATCACGTCGCCAGCTTGACCGCGCACCTCAGTCAAACTTTGCACACGACGGTTCCCATCTGCCATCCGGCCAATTTGGACAATCCAGTCAATTGCGCCAGCAATTTGTTGACGCACTGCGTGCAGTGGCAGGTCGAGCCCCGCCATGAGTACCATGGTTTCAAGGCGACTCAAGGCATCACGCGGAGTATTTGCATGCAATGTTGTCATCGACCCAGCGTGTCCAGTATTCATCGCTTGCAGCATATCGAGGCTTTCGCCACCGCGGCATTCGCCAACCACAATACGATCCGGTCGCATTCTCAGCGCATTCATGACTAACTGACGAATTGTCACCGCGCCGACGCCCTCTTGATTCGCTGGACGTGCTTCTAAGGCAACTAAATTATCATGATCCAGTTTCAGTTCAGCCGCATCTTCGATGGTAATAATCCGTTCGTCCGCCCGCACTGAGTCTGCCAGAATATTCAACAAGGTTGTCTTTCCGCTGCCAGTGCCACCACTAATAAGAATGTTCCGGCGCAGTTTCACGCCCCATTCTAAAAGCTCTGCCAAACTGCTCGAAACACTGCCAGAAGCAATCAACGTACTCATCGTTAATCGCTGACTACTGAACTTGCGTATCGTTAAACACGCGCCAGCAACGGCTAATGGTGGAATGACCGCATTGACTCGTGCACCATCCGCTAGACGAGCGTCGACCATGGGTGAGCTTGCATCAATCCGCCGCCCTAAAGGCGCAACAATCCGGTCAATCACTTGCCGCAATGCGGCTTCATTGCGAAAATATACCGGGCAGCTCTTTAAGCACCCGGCCTGTTCGACATAGATCTGATCAAATCGATTCACCATGATTTCGGAAATTTGCGGATCACGTAAAAGTCCTTCTAGCGGACCAAGCCCGATAATGTCATCCAGCACGCGCTGGCTTAACTCCGCTTCCGAGGCATCAATTTGCCAATTCTCGCCACTACGCAATTGGGTTTGCAGACCATCACAGACCAACTGCCGTAACGCTTCATCGTCGAGCTGCATGACATCGGTTTGATGCAAGTTCAACGTCGCCACAGTTCGAGTTAAGAGCGTATCATAAGTGCTCATAGCCCCACCTCGGTTTCACGCAGGCCAGCACAGCCTAGCTGCTGAAACTGGCTCAACAACTGCTGTTGGCGTTCCCCCCGAGCTGCGTGCAGACGTTGCTGACGACTCACATTCCGTGGCGTAATCACCACAACAACCTCACTTTGTTGATGACTTTGATCCTGACTACTCCAAAGACTTTGCCACCAATTCGGTCCGGACATGCTGCCCGGTAAGCCGCTGCGCACTGTGCTTTCCTCGTAATTAATCAAACCGGCGATCACTAAAGTTTCACCGTCATTGACGGTCACTGTGGTTTCGGTGCGACGACTACGCAACCCAGGCACCCCCTGCACGGCAACACTCATATCTGGGTGACTGAGTTCACTGATCACATGCGTGCGAATCTGATCGTTGGCGACAAGAGCGGGGGCGACCTGCAGTTGCACTCCATAATTTTTAAAGGTTACGTCTTGCTGCCCGAGCGCATTAGACTGGGGCACGGGGATCTCACCACCGGCTAAGAAACTTGCTTGCGTACCACTTTCCACCCGTAAGCGCGGTGTTGCGAGTACTTGTCCTACACCGCGCTCCTGCACAAGATGAAGAATGCTTTGCAAGCTCGTCATCCAACCAATATAGCTATGATTCCCTCGTGCCAACTCTTGTAAGAGCTGGCTATCACCAGGAACGACATTAAGATCAACAGCAGCTGCAACACGCCAAAACTCGCCACCCACCGCGTCAGCAAGCACGCCGACAACAGGGCCCGCCGCCGTCGGTTGCCAGCGTAACCCGAGCTGCTGGAGCCAGCGCCGACTAATTTCATAAACCTGCACCTCGAGTTCGATGATTTCTGCCGTTTCCGTCCGCTCTTGAAGGCCGTGCAATTGCAACTGAGGATATTCATTTTGCAGTGTTAACAAAGCGTGAAATTGACTGCTCGGCACCGCACCGTGAAGATAGAGGTCGCCATATCGCCAAGTTAGCTCGACCGCTTCACTCGCTGCGCTGAGCGGTTCTAATCGTGGGGTAGCTAAGATAGCATCCACGCGGCCCTGCAACTGCCGATCTTCATTCGCGTAGACCCTAATTCGCCGACGCGACGGCTGTTCATCTTCACTCCACCACATCAGATCAATGCTACCCGTGCTGAGGCCAATCAGTAGCAAGTTTTGATCATCGAGCATACGAGCTTCGACAATATCAGGTCGCGCGTTGGCAATACGTTGAATGGTCCGCGAACTCGATATCACTTCTAGGCTACCAATTTCCATTACCAAAGTTTCATTTTCTATGGTGTCGGCAATGCTCGGAACCGGCAGTAAACAAACACCGATTAGCGGCCAGAAAAGCATCAAGGTCTGCTGTCTCAGGAACTGTTTCAGGAACTGTCTCAGGAACTGTTTCAGGAACTGTCTCAGGAACTGGTTCAGGATTTGCAAGTTACACATACGAATTACCATCCTTGATCTGCTGCATAAGGTAGTTGTAAGGAAAATTGATTGTCGCTCTGATGTGGGATAATCCACTCCACAAGCGGTTTCCCAATGCGTTCGGGTGAATCATGAGCAAGATGTGGGTGGCGTAAAAGAATGTGTAACTGACCAGCGTCCAACCAGTAGTGTAATTTCGGTAAATCTTGATTCGGAACCGCAATAGTCAGCAAAGCCTGGTTCTGCTTGCCCCCGCGCTCACCGCTCGAGCTGGCGAACTGCCCATCAATCGCGAGAATTGTTCGTCCCGCCATCAACAGCTGGCTACCTGTCGGATGGCGAGCATAAATGTCTAGTTGATCACCAACATAGAGGTTGCCGCCATGATGCTGAGCATCATCGACACGAAAACTAAATGCGGTCTCTTCGGAATCTAAATGATGACTTAGACGGTTCTCATTGAAGAGCGTCAGATGCATTTCTTGTATAGCTTTACCGCGCGCAATTGGGCTCATCAGATCACTCCGCACATAACGGCCTAAATAAGTAGCAGCTCTACTTGCAGGGATACTATCACTGGGTAAAGCATCGCGATTTAGCGTTCGTACTTGCATGTTTTCGGCCGAAAGCTGCGTGCCAGCCGGCAAGTTCTTGGCAGCGACCAGCACATCAATGACAACATTAGTATTTTGTTCAGTGTGGTAACTTTGCCGATACTTTTCCGCTAAGTCATCTTCCATCTGTTGCACATGATCAGTGACAATATACCAAGCAATTAGCGCAGCGAATGCACCGATAGCCAATGGCAAGAGCAGCCAACCGTAGTTCTTCCAGTTCACATTGACGAACTTCATAGTCGAGTACCTCGAACCGTCAGCAACCAACTGCGCCGATCACTAATTTTCCAACCGATGAGCGAACGACGTTCTTCTTGAGTGTCATAACTAAGAATAAAACTGCCTTGAAATGTCTCGTGCAGCAAGACATCCACTTCTTGTTCATGTAACTGATCGAGAACACGACGATAAAGATCGTCCAAAGCCAAATCAAAAAAGTCTCTGTCGATACGGACTTCGCTATTTTCGTACCAGCTTAAGTCATGCGTATTTAACGCTTCTGCGATGATCTGCGTCTCTGCCCAAAACCATTCCTGGTCATGGTCAAGATAGGTGAGCAAGTAGTCTTGGCCCATACAGTCAAAGCGCTTCGAGTTGCCAGACGTTAAATGTAGGCAATCCGGCCGATGACGCGATACCGCCGTCACAACCCGAACAAAGTCGACTGACGGTGGCTGCAATTCCCAAATTCTGACTTCGAGTCCAAACACCAGACTGGCATCGAATTGTTCACGAACCACGAGCACCGCAGGAAGATGCTGCGGCGACGCCGAAGCGACACTAGAGGCGCTCGCTTGAGCCAGCATTAGCAGTAAAAATTGTCCCGTTAATAACATAGTCACCTCAATCCACTAACACGTCAAAGCGCTGCCGCGACACAATGCATGGGCGGGTACAACGTCAATGTCAATATGCGCTAGTCGCAACTGTTGTGGCGCAAATTCACGGGCAAACGGCAATAGAGCTAACAAGGGCTGAATGTGTTGAAAGCCCAACTGGTTGAGATAATGACTCGACGTCAGAGCTTGCGGACGGCTGCTAAGTTCTGCTAATGAGCGCGGCGCCCATGCATGATGGAGTCGACTGTAGCGTAACCACGGCTGTTCACTCGTTTGGTGTTGTAAAGTGGCAGTGGCTAAATTATCTGTCGTCAGCGAAAAATTGGATTGCCAGCTGATTAACTGCCAAATCGGCTGGATCGCTTGGGCAAATGGATAGGCTCGTGATTGCTCTAGCGCAAGCTGATAGTCTCCATCTAAGGGAATTTCAAAGGTTTCTTGATAGTCACTTAGGGTCAGCGGCGGCAGTTGTGCACTTTCACGGAGCGGTGCATCTGCCAATATAATTGGCAATAATTGTTGCCCTCGCCAACGCTGTTGCAAACTTTCATCGAGCAAAGGTAAACCGTACAGGGCGAGCATCGCCAAAAGGCTAATCGCTAGAGTCATTTCCAGTAACGCTTGTCCAACATCCTTGTTCATTATTGCCTCCTTAGTAATTCCAATTGCCAAAATGGTATGGCTTTGACGCGCACTTGCCACAAGGCGTTATGCAGATTTGCCGGTTCGCTGCGCTGATCGCGTCGCGGCCACCAGTCTTGAGGTCGCGAGAAGTAGATTTCAGCGCGTCCAGCGCCCCACACAGCGGAGTCTGTGGCATCGGGTTTAGAGCGTAACACCAAGGTAATTTGTGGCGCAGTTTGTTCGGCTTTCAATCGATAAAAACGTGGTATCGGGTGTCCACTGCCCATCATGCTGCCCAAGCGTCCCGCTCGCTGACTTGCCCGTCGATTGTAGCGGTAGCTCTCACCAAATCCCGCCGTTCGTCCGCGACTCGGTAAGCGCTGAGAAAAAAACGCCGAACCACCACCCAGCCAGCTTTCTGATCCTCGCAGGAGCAAATCTTGATGGATCGATAAGGTATCGACACTCTGCCACTCAATGCGCTGTTGCAGCCGCTTAACATCGCTACCGCCGGCTTTGCGGCCGTGCATCAAGCCTAAGTCGAACCAGCGATAGGTTCGCCGTTGCGAAAATGGATCTTGGCTTTCCTGCACCATACGCACATAGTCGTCATGGTCTGCCGTAGCAACCGTACGCTCTTGGAATCGCAGCCACAGCCCGTCAATATCAAGTAAGGTCTGATGATTGAGCAAGTGCAGCTGTAAGCGTTCATCGTTGCTCGCAACAACATGGTGAGCGGTCGCTAAAGTACTAAGCCAACTGGCTTGGTGAAAGACCCATTGAGCCTGTTGCAACAATTCGAGTATGCCTTGTTGCGCCACCAGTAAACCGCGAACGCCAATTTGTACGGTGCCACGCATGCGCTGCAAGACCTGATACAAACTACGCGTGACCGCATTAACATACGGGATCCAAGCGCTATAAAGCGCAATTTGCTCACTACTGTCACGCGCCATGTCATACCAAGTGTACACCCCAAGTAGCTGACCAATGACGACCTCATTGGCCAGCATGGCGCGATTGGTAATCGCTTTAAAGTTAAGATCGCGAGCAGCAATCACGGCAACACTCTCAGCTGCATATTCAGCAACTTGATTCGCGGCTGTTCGACGTTGCAATTGTTCAGTGCGTTCAACAATCAGTAGCGCAATAGCTAACATGCCGGCAACGATCAACGCCATGATCCAAAGGTAGAAACCCGCGACGCGCTGAGCCACCCGCATCATTTAATTGCCGGAGTTCGTAGCATCATCGTAATTGGCTAAGCCGTAATCTTGATTCGCGGTAGTAGAGGCCGCATTGGCTGCCTGTTCGGCTTGTGAAATCTCTTGCTGTGCCGACTGTCCTGAAATTTCCTTAGCGACACCAGCCATTTGCGTCCGTACCGTTTTACCAAAGAAGGAATAGACACCGATGGCAGCAACTACAACTAGGGCCAGAACAACGATATATTCGGTCATGCCTTGACCCATCATCTGGGTCCGCCGAACACTGTTCATCGCTCGCGAGGTTAAGGAAATAGGATTTGATTTGAACGTTTTCATACTGCCCTCCATGAGCCTTTTGATGTGCGTGGCATTCATTGCCATGTCTCATCAGCATAGAGAGCAATAGAAAAAAAGAAAAGTGGCGAGAGGGCTTTTAGGCGATTGACAAGTATTTATGTAATTGCACCGAAAGACGCCAATTCCGTTGACGACAAACTTTCATTGCCAGCTCCGTCGCGCGCGGCCGCTGGCTAATCGGCTGCAAACAAATCACCGTACCCGGCTGCACTGGGCAATCGAGCAAAAGTTGATCGAGCGCTTCAATGTGTTTTTCCATCGCCACCGGGTACTTTATTTCATCAGCGCGCAGCATGGCTTCGGCAAGCACGGGGTAGCCACCCGGCATATCGAGCTTAGGTGACACGGTCACCCAGGTTTGCGGGCTGGTCAGAACTAGAAAGGTTCCACTTGTTTCGATCTGCAGTCGATAACCTTCGGCTTCAAGAACCGCAGCCAAAGGCCGCAAATCATACATACATGGCTCACCGCCGGTGATCACAACGTGTTTGGCGGTGTACTTCAGGGCTTTAATTCGCGCTAACAGGTCTTCCGCACTAACATCCGCATAATGAGCGGTCGCGTCCGTTTTTAAAATGACCTGTTCAAGGTCAATTCGATCGGTCTCATTCTTATCCCATGTGTGCTGCGTATCACACCATGGACATCCAACCGGGCAACCTTGCATGCGGATAAAAATTGCTGGTACGCCGGTAAACACGCCCTCGCCTTGAATTGTTTCAAACAATTCATTGATTGGATAAATCATAAGTTCCCTACTGCTTCTGTCAGCATCTCGATTCGGTTAGACTACTAGTATAAGCGACCGCGCTAGTTAGGAGCAAAAGATGCCGCAAAATTCTCAAGCAAAACCCAAAGCCGTAGTGATTTATTCGGGCGGAATGGACTCGTTTACCGTGCTTCATCGCGCACTGGCCGATGGTTTTGAGGTCTTTCCACTCTCATTTCATTACGGCCAACGTCACAGTAAAGAGCTGGATAGCGCGGCTGCGGTCTGCCAAGCCTTGAATTTGCCGCATAAAATCGTCGATATCCGCAGCATTAATACCCTGCTCGCAGGTTCAGCATTAACCGACGATATTGATGTACCCAATGCCGACTACGCTGAAGCCAACATGCAAGCGACTGTGGTACCAAACCGCAATATGATCTTACTGTCCTTAGCGATTGGCTATGCAGTGTCTATCGATGCAGACGAAGTTTATTACGGCGCTCACTCGGGTGACCATGATATCTACCCGGACTGTCGCCCTGAGTTTGTGGAAGCGATGAATCAAGTAAGTCAATTAGCCAACTACAAAGCGATTCCGGTACGCTCACCGTATTTGTACCAAAGCAAAGCAGACATTCTCGGCGATGGCTTAAAAATGGGACTGGATTATAGTCAAACTTGGACTTGCTACAATGGTCGCGACTTGGCTTGTGGGCGCTGCAGCGCTTGCCGTGAGCGCTTGGGTGCATTTGCTGCACATGATCGACAAGATCCACTGCGCTATGAACAAGCCGACGGTTAAACGTCGGCTTCGCAAAATTAACTTATGAGCTAGCCAGAAGAGTCTGGCTGTCTTGCCAACGCTGGCTTTGTTGCAACTCAGTCAGCGATGAATACGCACTTTGACCGCGCAGCGCCTGCACTGGATCACGCTCACAGGTCGGAAAATCGACGCTATCAAGGACAACCTGCGCTTGCGTTTGATCATTACAGACCAGCAGTAAATCACAGCCCGCCGCTAACGCTTTCTCAGCCCGCTGGCTTACTGTACCGGCAACCGTCGCGCCTGCCATCAACAAATCATCACTGATAATAATGCCCTGAAAACCGAGATCTTGGCGCAAGATTTGTTGCATCCAGAACAGCGAAAAACCAGCCGGATCGGGATCAACTTGTGGATAGATGACGTGCGCGGGCATGAGGGCCTGCAGGTGCGGCAACAGTTCTATAAAAGGTTGGGTATCGTGCTGCAGAATCTCATTCAACGGTCGGTCATCGACCGGAATATCAATATGCGAGTCGGCCACGACCGTACCATGCCCCGGAAAATGCTTGCCCGTTGCGCGCATACCTGCTTCATGCATACCGCGAATAAACGCTGCAGCCAGCGGTACGATATCGTCACTGGTTGGCCCAAACGCCCGATCGCCAATCACCGAACTCGGCCCATGCAAATCAAGTACCGGAGCAAAGCTATGATCCACACCACAAGCAAGTAATTCACTGGCCATTAACCAGCCTAGTTCGCGAGCGTAAGCAGCGTTGCGTGCTGGACTTTGCGAATATTCAGAGATTCTGGCCATGGCCGGAATCGCACTAAACCCTTGGCGAAATCGCTGTACTCGCCCACCCTCGTGGTCGACCGTAATCAGAATTTCACGGCCTGCGGCCTCGCGAATCGCCTGCGTCAACGCCGACAGCTGCTGCGGGTTTTCATAATTACGCGTAAATAGAATGACGCCTGCGACCTGTTCATGCTGAAGAATCGCTTCATCGGTAGCGTTCAACTGTTTGCCAGCGACGTCTAATAGTATCCCTGTACTTTGCATACGTTTCCCAATTTTTACAGCATCATCAGTTTGATTGTTTTTATTCTAATTGAACGAAATCGGTTATTTTCAAGTAGATAAAAAATGACTATGCTTGAGGTTGTCATTGTTCAATTTGTCTGGCAGCATGCCTAACGTTGAATCTTATACCAGATTTGCGGTCTATGTTGTAAAGACTTTGCAAGAGAGATAAATGCCATGATTCGAGCGAAACGTTTTCTACTTACCGCGCTCAGTGCTGGCTTACTAGCAGCCTGCGGCAGTGACTCAGTCCTAACCGGAGATTCTCCCAATTTAGGCAATGCCCAATGCTCGGCAGTGGGTCAGAATCAGCAATTGCTGAATTTCATGCAGAACCGATACCTCTGGGTCGACGATATGCCGCGCAATGTCAATCCAGCAAGTCACTCGACGATGTACCAAATGTTGGATGCCTTGCGCGCTCCGCAGGATATCTTTTCATTTATTCTGACCGAGCAAGAATATCAAGATCGTTACGTTGATGCAGTCTTTTATGGCTTCGGTTTCGGTCGCCGCGATCGCACCGATCTTGGGGTTATTCAAATCACTTACGTGTACGAAGAGTCACCGATCGCTCGAGCAGGTGCCCGTCGTGGTGATGAAATCACTGCGGTCAATGGCGTCAGCATGGCAACGTGGTTCGACCGTATTTCTCGTGGCCAAGCGACATGGGTTGATGTCTTCGGTGCAAATGAAGAAGGCGTGGAACGCACCATAGAATGGCGCCGCCCCGACGGTTATGAGTTTTCCGCTACGGTTGCCAAAACCCAGGTCGAGACAAACACAATTATGGCCACAGAGCGTTTCCAAGTTGGTGACAAAGAGGTCGGTTACTACGTCTTCGACAGCTTTATTAATCGTTCTGAGCAGGATTTAAACCGCGCTTATGACCAGCTTATTGGTGTCGACGAGCTGGTCATCGACCTGCGCTATAATGGCGGTGGTCTCGTTCGTGTTGCTAACCAGCTGAGTTCACAAGCCGCGTGGGAACATGTTGAGGGTGAGATCTTTTTAACTTACCAATACAACCGCAATTTCAACGACGAAGACTTCTACTTTAATCTCGGACCCGGAATCGAGCGTCTAAATCTCGATCGCGTCTATGTCTTAACCACGGGAGCGAGCTGCTCGTCATCCGAACTCGTCATTAATTCTTTAAAGCCCTTCGTCGATGTGGTTACCGTTGGACAACCGACGTGTGGCAAGCCAGTAGGTCAGCAACCGGGACCGATTTGCGACAAAATTGTCTTTGCAATTACCTTCCAGACCGTCAATGCCGAAGGTGAAGGCGATTATTTCGATGGCCTACCAGCAACCTGCCCTGCCAATGATGTGATTGTCGGTGATTGGGGTGACCCTGCCGATCCACTCCTTGCCGAAGCACGTCACCACATCTTGACCGGCCAGTGCAGTAGCGCGAGCAGTGCAGTTGTCAGTGCAGAGCAGCTTCCGAGTGAAGTGCGTCGCGATATTCCCGAGCAATGGCAAGAGCATCCATTATTGTGGAAATGGCGTCACGAGCATTAAGCTGCTGACTTGAACCCTGTTTCAGCAAACAAAAACGCGGCAGTTAACGCCGCGTTTTTCATTCAAGAATAATGGCGATTAGCGCAAAGGCTGCGTTTGATAGCGTCCCGACTTCATTGCTTCTGCAGCAAAGCTATCCACCGCAATCGCGCGTAAACGCAAACGTTCAGCGACTGCCAATTTTTCGCCTTCCTCGGTACTAATAACTTCTTCGGCCACTGCGGCTTGCACCAACGCGTCGCCATTTAAGTTACTATCGAGTACGCCTTGTTTCTGCGCTTTATAGACCTTTTTAAACAACTCAATGTTCGCTACCATATGGGTAAATGCCAGCTCCATGTGCCCGGTGACATCCTCTTCATCGTCCTTCCAATAACTCAAGAACGTGTGGCGATCACGCAACACACCCGGTTCCATCATCGAATCGGCAATGGCTTGCGCATGCGCATCCGCAGGTTTGTCGTAACGGTTGCCCCATGGAAAAACCAATACTGACAAAAGACGTCCCAACCAAGGGTTCGGGAAGTTTTTGAAGAATCCACGAAAAGCCTGTCCAATTAAATGCAGCTGTAACTGCATGGCGTAATGCACAAAAGGTAAGTCTGCGACTTGGCGTCCATCATCTTCAAAACGCTTCAATATAGCTGAGCCGATGTATAAGTGACTGAGCACATCGCCAAGTCGCGCGGAAATCATTTCCTTGCGCTTGAGATCGCCGCCCATGGTCAACATTGACACATCCGCACACAAGGCAAGCGCACGGCTCATGCGCGACAATTGCTGGTAATAACGAATGGTTTCGCCACCGACTGGCGCATTCGCGAATCGTGCTCCGGTGAGGCCATGCCAAAGACTCGCAAACGTATTGCTTACCGCAAAGCCAATATGCTTAATCAATAACTGATCGAAATTACGCAAACCGGCCTCTTCGTCAGGGTTGGCCGCCGCTTCCATTTCCGCCAAAACGTATGGATGACAACGAGTAGCACCTTGGCCGAAGATCATTAAATTACGCGTGAGAATATTGGCACCTTCGACAGTGATCGAAATTGGAATGCCCATATAATTCGAAGCTAAATAATTTAACGGCCCCATTTGAATGCCTTTACCCGCATGAACGTCAAGGCCGTCATTTAAGACTTGGCGGCCCATTTCAGTCATGTGGTATTTCGTCATTGCCGTAATCACCGACGGACTATAGCCCTCGTCAAGCGCAGTGAGCGTCAACCGACGCATCGACTCGATGCTATAGTTTAAGCCACCAATCCGGCCCATGGCTTCTTGGACGCCTTCGAATTTACCAATTGGTAAACCGAACTGTTGCCGCACAAATGCATAGGCACCGGTAAAGCGTTGTACATTATGGCCCGTCGCCGTCGCTAAGGCCGGCAGCGAAATTCCCCGACCTGCAGATAAACATTCGACCAGCATGCGCCAACCTTTACCTGCGTATTTCACACCACCAATAATCCAATCAAGCGGAATGAATACGTCTTTGCCGTAGGTTGTGCCGTTCATAAATGCCTGCATGAGGGGCAAATGGCGATCGCCGATTTCGACGCCGTCATGGCTAGTGGGAATCAATGCACAGGTAATCCCAATTTCTTCTTGTTCACCTAAGAGTTGCTCCGGATCGTACAGCTTAAAAGCAAGCCCGAGTACCGTGGCGACCGGCGCGAGAGTAATGTAGCGCTTACTCCAATTCAGCTTAATACCAACCACTTCTTCGCCGTTAAAGGTGCCTTTACACACCACACCGGTGTCAGGAATGCCACCCGCGTCTGAGCCCGCTTCCGGGCCCGTCAAGGCAAAACATGGAATCTCGTCACCTTTCGCCAGCGCCGGTAACCAATGTTCCTTCTGCTCCATCGTCCCGTAGTGGGTAAGGAGTTCGCCTGGGCCTAACGAATTCGGCACCATGACAGTCACTGCTGCGGACAACGAGCGCGTAGCAATGCGCGACACAATGTGTGAATTTGCCGTCGCTGAGAAATCCAAACCGCCATATTCCTTGCCAATAATCATGGCAAAAAAGCGATGCTTGCGCAGATGAGCCCAAACTTCGGGCGGCAGGTCATGCCCTTCTGTGTTGATTTTAAAGTCATCGAGCATGGCCAACAGCTCTTCCAGCGGTCCATCAATAAAAGCCTGTTCTTCCGCACTAAAGCCATGTGGTTTGGTATTGAGTAACTTGAACCAGTCTGGACGACCAGAGAATAATTCACCATCCCACCAAACATCTCCCGCCTCCATCGCTTCTCGCTCGGTTGCGGACATTGGCGGTAGGATTTTTTTAAATACGCGGAAAACCGGTTTGGAAATAAGGCTGCGACGAATGTCGGGTACCCCGAACACAATCAATACTGCGACTAATAGAATTAAAAAGATGGACATAACTCAACTCCTTCAATGCCCGAGCACCATGTAACCTACCATGAGGATATAATAACTGTAGTCTAAATTTGTGATTCTGGATCGTCCGCTGCGATGCCTGCAGCGACAAAAGGTAGTAATTTGAGGAAGGTTTCTTCAGCTTGCGTTTCTTCGCCAAAATCTGCCAACGCAATCTCTCTAAGTGCCTGCCCTGAGACTTGGGCGAAAAGCATCGCTCCCAGGCTAAAGTGCAGACGCCAAAATAGTGTTTTGCGACTTAAATGTGGATTCGCCTGCTGAATCATCTCAAAGAAACGCTGCACCACATGACCAAAGTGCGTCATAGTAAATTTACGCAAATGGCCTTGAATCTCACTGTAGGCAAAACCGAGCAAGCGTAGATAAATAACCGGGCCATCGATGCGCACTTGGCGTAAGGCGATTAATGGTGCGGTGATACACGCCAAAACATCGGTTGTACTGTAGGTTTCATGCTCAGCGAGGCGGCTTAATTGCTCATCCAATGCCGGCATAAAAACGCTTTGGTAGCGTGACATCACCGCCTGAATCAGAGATTTCTTCGAACCAAAGTGATAATTCACTGAGGCCAAATTTACATCTGCTTCTGAAGTGATTTGGCGCAGTGACGTTTGTTCGAAGCCGTGTTCAGAAAAAAGCTTTTCCGCAGCGAGAATGATTTTGTCTTTAGTTTTGACCACGATAAGTGGCACCTCTTATTTTAAACATGCGTTTAACTCAGTTGAATTTAACGTACTTCAGAGGTGCCAGCAAGTTCAATTTGGCGGTTAAGCCTCTTATTTTTCGCCAGATTACGACGCTGACGTGTCTAATGGTGCAAATAATTTGACCAGCTCATCGACCGCCTTCATCTGTTTTAAATAGGCTTCAAGTTTATTCAATGGTAACGCACAGGGACCGTCGCACAATGCTTGATTAGGATCCGGATGGGCCTCCAAAAATAGCCCAGCGATACCTAGCGCCATACCCGAACGCGCTAGCTGAGCCGCTTGTGCTCGGCGCCCGTCCGCAGAATCACTGCGACCACCTGGACGTTGCAATGCATGGGTTGCATCGAAAATAACCGGTGCCATCGACTTCATGTCATCCATGCCCAACATATCGACAATGAGGTTGTTATAACCAAAACAAGAACCGCGCTCGCATAACAAAATCTTCTCGTTACCCGCTTCCGCAAACTTGTTCATGATGTGGCGCATTTCATGCGGTGCTAAAAACTGGGGTTTCTTAATATTAATCACCGCACCCGTCTTCGCCATGGCCACAACTAGATCTGTTTGCCGAGCCAGAAACGCGGGTAGCTGCAATACGTCAATCACTTCTGCAGCTGGGGCTGCTTGCCATGGCTCATGGACGTCACTAATCACTGGCACGTTAAATTCACGCTTAATTTCGGCGAGAATTTTTAACCCTTCATCGAGGCCAGGTCCACGAAACGAATGAATCGATGAGCGATTCGCTTTGTCAAACGACGCTTTAAACACATAGGGAATACCCAAGCGCTGCGTGACTTCAACATAGGTTTCCGCAACTTGCATCGCGAGATCGCGGCTTTCTAAAACATTCATGCCGCCAAAAAGGACAAATGGCTTGTTGTTACTGACTTCAATGCCAGCAACCTGTACCTGTTCTACGTTCATGTGTTCGGTCTCAGTTGCAATTAAGAATGATCATCGGCACGGAGTAATCGCTCTTGGATTAAACCGCGATGATCGTGTAAGACTTTAACAAAGTTCTCGGAAAAGCATCCTGGCGCATGTGCCATAGCCTTCTGTAGCGCTTGCTGAGGCGTGTTTCCTTGGCTTTGCACAGCGAATACTTGCATAATAAAAACGATCAGCTGTAACTCTAAGCTAAATTGATCACCACTTAAAAGTCCTGGAAAACCGGCACCATCATAGCGCTCAAAGCGCGCATCAGTCGCCTCTAAAACGAGTTTAAGTACATCGGAGTTTTCGCTGTTAAAGCCGCGTAAAATTCGATGCAAGCGCTCATAGGCTAAGCGTGCTTGTGCCCGTTCCTCGCCCTCTGCAACTGCACTATAAGGTGCAAGAAGCGCGGCGATCATCGCCGCTAAAGCAACCTGCTCATGACGATTTATTTGAATATCGAGCGTTTGCGCCAACAGAACCGCTACTTTAGCTGCCGGATGCAGCTGCTTGTCTTCGCTAAACAAATGGTCGCGCTCAAGTTCTAAGGCATGATCCAAGCTGCGGCGAATAAAATCTTGGGTATCTTGTTCGCGTAAGACATTGTTTAATGCCAGTTGAATTTGTTGGGCAAAGAGATTGAGCAAGTCCTGCTCTTTCTGGTTTAACGGTCGTGCTAAACCGCTCAAACACAGCAGGCCACCCAATTTCGCTCCAGCTTGACAATACACCAAGGCCAGATCATCACTAAAATAAGGTTCCCGAGTTTGAATCACCTGCTCCAATTCGCGCAGCGCGGAAACCGGCAAAGCGGCTTTGACCGACCGATGGAGCATGACTTCAGCCTCTTCACCAAATGCGGCCCGCACTGTCATGCCATTCGTACCTTGTTCATTATCCACTTCCGCATACAAGACTTGACGCGCGCCACCAATCAGCCAACTCAATTGCTGAACGAGCCCTTCGACCAATTGGTCCATGGATTGCTCACAAAACAAATCGGTTGTCGCATGCAAAATCTTCTCAAGGCCACGTCGACTATGCTCAATCGACATAATATCGCGATAAGAGCGTAGGCTCGACATCACCGCGGTAAACAACTTCTGCGCCGTCAGTTCGGTTTTTGATTTGTAGTCATTGATGTCGTAATTAATGATCACCGTGCGCTCCGGCGCTTGACCCGGTTGGCCGGTGCGAAGAATAATCCGAGTAAAGTGATTATCAAGGTCTTCGCGGATGTATTTTGCGACTTTCAAGCCAGCGTCGTCGGTTTCCATCACGACATCAAGCAAGATAATCGCTGCATCCGGATGTTCTTCCATCAAGCGACAGCCTTCTTCCCCCGACTCGGCGCTATAAAACTCAAGTTGACGACCCAAAAATTTAAAATCACTCAAGGCAAGCCGCGTGACCGCGTGCACTTCAGGCTCGTCATCGACGATCAAGATTTTCCATCGCTCATTTAGCGCATCTTTAGACGGCGCTGGTTCATCGGCAAATAGAAAATGATCGTTCATAGGGGGGTATCCTTTCTCGTCGTGACACTTCCGATTAGCACGGTTAAATATCAGCTAACCATATAACATGTTTATTCTTTTCAATATGTCATAGGATAGCAAATAATACGAGGTTAGCGCTGCTTGATTGGTCTTTTTTGCAAAGTTTTTTGACCACCGGTTACCCGCTCTAAACCCGCATAGTCTCGCCAGGTTTGGATCTGGCTGAATCCGGCATCGGCAAGACGTTGTCGCAGTGCTGCGCCCTGCTCACAGCCGTGCTCAAAAAGCAACCAACCGTCGGCGCACAAATAGTCACCCGACTGGGCAATAATTCGTTCGTAATCGGCCAAGCCGTCGTGTTCAGCAACCAGTGCCGAGCGCGGCTCGAAACGCACATCGCCCTGCTCTAAGTGGGGATCATTCGATGCTAAATAAGGTGGATTACTGACGATCAGTTGAAATCTAGGTTTATTTTCCACCGCGCTGAACCAATCACTCAGCATCACCTGAAACTGCGACCGCTGAGCTTCATGCAATAATCGCTCGGCATTCTTGCTGGCAAGGGCCACTGCTGCCGGTACGACATCAACCGCAGTCACCTGCCAGTGCGGACGTTCGCTGGCTAAAGCAATCGCAATGGCGCCAGTTCCCGTGCCCAATTCCAGAACTCGTGCTGGTTCATTCGGCAACAGCGCTAATGCAGTCTCAACCAAAATTTCCGTATCAGGTCGAGGAATCAAGGTGGATTCAGACACGGCGAAAGCCATCGACCAAAACTCTCGAAAACCCGTCAAGTAAGCCACCGGCACACCACTTAATCGTTGTTCTAACAGTTGTTGGAAATGCTCCAGCTGTGCAGCAGTAAGGGATTTTTCCGGCCAAGTGTATAAGTAGCTGCGGGGGACTTCGAGCACATTCATGAGCAGAACTTGCGCATCAAGCTGTGGGGTATCAACGCCAACAGCGGCTAATGCCGCTGTTGCTTCACGAAGGAGTGCTTGAATTTGCATAATGAGCGAAGTTACTCGCCTTGTCCGGCAAGTGCCGCTAATTGATCTGCTTGGTGCTCTTGAATGATCGGCTCAAGCAATAAGTTGAGGGAGCCTTCAAGCACTTCATCAAGGCGATATAGGGTTAAGTTAATGCGGTGGTCGGTGACCCGACCTTGCGGATAATTGTAAGTGCGAATACGCTCAGAACGGTCTCCACTGCCGACCAAACTACGTCGCGTACTTGCTTCTTCCGCTTGACGTTTGGCGTCTTCTGCAGCTTGTAAGCGCGCCACCAAGACCGACATCGCTTTGGCCTTGTTCTTATGCTGTGAACGTTCGTCCTGACACTCCACCACCACACCTGTCGGTAAGTGGGTTAAACGTACCGCGGAATCGGTTCGGTTAACGTGCTGACCACCCGCGCCAGAGGCCCGGTAGGTGTCGATGCGTAGATCCGCTGGATTAATTTCAATCGCTTCGGCTTCAGGAATTTCTGGTAACACCGCTACCGTACACGCCGAGGTGTGAATTCGACCTTGCGATTCCGTCTCCGGTACACGCTGCACGCGATGTCCGCCGGATTCAAACTTCATTTGACCGTAAGCACCGTCACCTTGCATGTGTACAATAATTTCTTTAAAGCCACCATGCTCACCTTCATTGGCACTAATAATATTCGCGCGCCAGCCATTGCGTTCAGCGTAGCGACTATACATGCGGTACAAGTCGCCGGAGAAAATCGCCGCTTCGTCCCCCCCCGCACCAGCGCGAATCTCAACATAGCAGGCACGATCATCATTGGGATCTTTTGGCAACAAGAGAATTTGCAGTTCGTCGGTTAAGCGAGCCTGCGTTTCTTTCGCTAATGCAACCTCTTCGTCAGCAAGCTCGCGCATTTCCGCATCGCCTTCGGCTAACATTTCCTGCGCAGTTGCCAAGTCTTCTGCTGCTTGCTGGTAGGCACGGAAACATTTTACCGTTTCTTCAAGGTGTGCATATTCTTTCGACAGTGCACGAAACTTGTCCTGATTGGTAATAATGGCGGCATCGCCAAGCAAAACCTCGAGTTCTTCGTGGCGTTCAAGCAAGCTTTCCAATTTGCTTACTAAAGAGGCTTTAAGCATTAATTATTCCTGTCCAGTTTCGTTAATAAATTTCTGATACGCGGCCAATGCCGCCAAATCTTTCTGTTTGCCCGCGTCTTGAATCGCTCGCGTTGGTTTGTGCATTAACGTATTGGTTAAACGCTGCGTTAATTCTTGCACCACCTGTTCTGGAGCTTTACCCGCCTGCAACGCCGCTAGTGCACGCTCTTTTAATTGCTCAGCGATCTCGGTGTTTTGCTGACGGTAGCAGCGCACTAGGTCGACACTATTTAAACTTTCCATCCACGCATTAAAATCGTCAGCGTACTTGGCAATAATATCGCGCGCTTCCGCAGCAGCCTGCTGCCGCTGCTCCATATTCCGGCTGACAATCGATTGCAGGTCGTCGACGGTATACAAGAAAATATCATCGAGCTCACTCACCTGCTCTTCGATGTCGCGCGGAACCGCCAAGTCCACCAGTAACATGGGCTTGTGCTTGCGTTTTTTAATCGCGCTTTCGACTAACCCTTTACCAATAATCGGCACGGGGCTTGCCGTTGAACTGATAATAATATCGGACTTCGGTAACAACTCTGGCAAACTCGACAAGGCGTAAGCTTCACCACCAACCAAACGGGTCAGTTCTTCCGCACGAGCGACCGTCCGATTGGCCACCCGCAAGGTTTTTACCCCTTGCTCACGTAAATGGCGAGCTGCGAGTTCTGCAGTTTCACCGGCTCCGACCAACAAGACTTCGGTTTTCTCAAGTTTACTAAAGATGTGCTTGGCCAAATTAACCGCAGCGTACGCAACCGACACTGCATTCTGTCCAACGTTGGTTTCTGTGCGAATCACTTTCGCCGCAGCAAAGGTCGACTGAAACAAGCGTTCAAAGACGGTTCCTACTGTGCCGGCATCGCGCGCATTCTGAAACGCTTGCTTGACTTGACCGAGAATCTGCGGCTCACCGAGAACTAGGGAATCCAAGCCAGCTGCCACCGCCATCAAATGGTTCACCGCCGCGCCATCTGCATGCTGATAGATATATTTGCGTAACTCGTCGCTCGGTACCGAATGGAAGGTTGCCAACCAGTCGACAATCGCATCAACCTCATTGGCGTCCGCATGACAGTAGAGTTCAGTTCGATTACAGGTCGAGACAATCACAGTTTCACTGACCCGACCTTGTTGCACCAACGACTTCAGCGCAAGCTCTAAATGCTCGGGCTGAAAGGCAACGCGTTCGCGAATATCGACGGATGCTGTTTTATGATTAACGCCTAAAGCTAAAATGCTCATAGAAGCTGAAATTGAAAACCTTGGCTACGCAATTGTAGCGACGGGCGACAACGCATCAGTGCATGACACCGATGAACGAATTAAGAACCGTCGCAGACTAAACCGAATGGCCGCTATTGTATGCGAGTTACGCCTGCAATTAAAGCACCGCAGGAACATAGCATTAGTGGAAAAATCTGCCTACAATGGCGAGCTTGAGTCTCATTTTCTCATTTATACTCGCGCTTGGAGTGCCTATGTCCGTATCCCAGCTCCGTTGTTTAAGTCTGTTACTGCTCGTTTTTGTTTTAGCAGGATGTGCTGCCCGGCCACCGAACATCGATAACACGCTGCGCGCAAGCCAAATAGATTCGCGTCTCCATCAACAACATCAAGCTCAATTAGCACAAATCGGTGCTTTTCAAGTCACCGGCCAAGTTGCTTTTTTTGATGACGCTGAAGGCAACCGCGATGCCGGCCGTTATAGTTGGAACCAAGGTGAAAATACAACTTCTTTTCGGCTTTTCCACCAATTAGGAGGTACATTGGCGCGAATTGAACAAGACCCAAGTGAAAGTCGTTTTATCGACCGCGACGGTCATGTCTATCGCGGTGATGATTTAACCACCTTGCTGTGGCAACACACCGGTATGATCATTCCTTTTGAACTCCTACAAAGCGCTATCCTTGGCCAGCAGCCGGACGTCCGCCTGAACCAACAGTTGTGGTATCCAGACGGTACGCTTGCCTTTTATCAAGCCAGTTATCCGACCTGGACAGGTCGCGAGGAACGCTGGCAAATTTTGCTTGGCGATTATCAGCTGGTAACCACCAGTGGTACTTCCGTATTATTGCCACATTTTATCGAAGCCACGCAGAACCAACTGCGTGTACGCATGACGGTGAGCCGCTGGCGTGAAGTTCAGCAATACACGCAAACGACTGAGCACGGGTTTACTGAATAATGGACCAGTTAACATTACCTGCACCGGCAAAGCTGAATTTGTTCTTGCATATTACCGGCCGCCGCGCCGACGGCTACCACGAACTGGAAACGCTCTTTCAATTTTTGACCTTGGCAGACGAACTCCGCTTCACCTGCACTGACCATGGTTCCGTGACTATCGAAAGTAACGCTGAGGTGTCGATCGCGCTGCAGGATAACTTGATCTACCGAGCTGCTGAGAAACTGCTACCATTGCGTGCAAACCCGAGTCTTGGCGTAACCATTGCGCTCCATAAACAATTACCCATGGGCGGCGGTGTCGGCGGCGGTTCATCGGACGCAGCAACGACCTTATTAGCACTCAACCATCTTTGGCAACTCGGGTTAAGCCCCGAGCAACTGGCTGAAATTGGCTTAACCTTGGGTGCTGATGTGCCCGTATTCATTCATGGTCAGGCAACCTTTGCTCGTGGCGTGGGCGAACAATTCGCTCCGGCAGCGCCGACCGAAGCCTGGTATTTAGTTGTTCATCCACAAGTTCATGTCAGTACTGCAGAAATATTTCAGCACCCTGAGTTACCGCGAGCAACGCCAAAATTGCTAGACCCCGCGCGGCATTGCTCGGAATTGGCTTGGATAGAACAACACAACGACTGCGAAAAATTGGTCCGTTCACTTTATCCGCAGGTTGCCAGCGCCCTCGACTGGTTGCTAAAATACGCTCCGTCCAGATTGACGGGGACCGGAGCTTGCGTTTTTGCTGTTTTCTCCACCCAACAGCAAGCGGAACAAGCTTTGCGAGAGCTTCCGGAGCAGTATCGGGGGTTTGTCGCCCAAGGAGTGAATCACTCACCAGCACATCAGGCTTTAGCGCAAGCGCTGCCGTCCCATCCGTGTTAGAGTGAAACGGCACCTCCTCGCGACAACATCCGGAAGCCAAGATGCCTGTCGTAATCCGCTCACAACTTACAAACTGGTCGAGGTTAACCGTGCCTGACATGAAGCTCTTCGCTGGCAATGCAACACCCGAGCTAGCCCGCAAGATCGCTGATCGCCTTTACATCAAACTTGGTGACGCTGATGTAGGTCGTTTCAGTGACGGCGAAATCAGTGTTCAAATCAATGAAAATGTTCGCGGCTCAGACGTCTTTATTATTCAATCCACTTGCGCTCCTACCAATGACAACTTAATGGAACTGATCGTGATGGTCGATGCCCTGCGTCGTGCCTCGGCTGGTCGAATTACCGCCGTCATTCCTTACTTTGGTTATGCGCGTCAAGATCGCCGTGTTCGTTCAGCACGGGTACCCATTACCGCTAAAGTCGTTGCCGACTTTCTTTCCAGTGTCGGTGTTGACCGTGTGCTTACGGTCGACTTACATGCCGAGCAGATTCAGGGATTCTTTGACGTCCCGGTCGACAATGTGTTTGGCAGCCCGGTCATTCTTGAACACATGAAAATGCAAACGTGGGATTCGCCCGTCATGGTATCCCCGGACATCGGTGGCGTCGTCCGCGCTCGTGCTATGGCAAAACTCATGAACGATGCTGATTTAGCCATCATCGACAAACGTCGTCCGAAGGCCAATGAATCACAAGTGATGCATATCATTGGTGATGTAAATGGTCGTGACTGTGTCATGGTTGATGACATGATCGATACCGGTGGCACACTCTGCAAAGCTGCGGAAGCACTGAAGAAAAATGGTGCTAAGCGTGTATTCGCGTATGCCACCCACCCGGTATTTTCAGGCAACGCTTACGAAAACCTGAAAAACTCAGTCATCGATGAAGTCGTGGTAACCGACTCGATTCCGCTATCCGATGAAATGCGTTCACTCAACAAAGTCACGCAGCTCACGCTCAGTGGCATGCTTTCAGAAGCGTTACGCCGCGTCAGCAACGAAGAGTCAATTTCGGCGATGTTTGAGTACTAAACTCAACTGATGAATCTGAATACGACAAGCCAACGCAGATGCGTTGGCTTTTTTTATGACTCAGAAAGCAAGACTGGTTTATCGCTTTGTCGCGCCCCATCACTCACAATCATTCAGTGCTGCTGAATCGACTTTGCATGAATGACGAGCGCAACCCCACCAAGAATCGCCAACGAAGTCAGAACGAGTCGCAGTGTTATCGGTTCACTAAGAAGTAGCACAGCAGCAAACGCAGCAATAACAGGAACACTAAGTTGAACGGTCGCCGCGCTACTCGCTCGCAACATCGGTAGAACCGCGTACCAGAGTGCGTAACCTGCACCGGACGCTAATCCGCCAGAAGCAATGGCATAGAACATACCGATTCGATCAAATTGTAACTGCGGTAAAAAGAATAGACTCAAAACGACTGTAAATGGCACCGCGCGCAGAAAATTTCCTGTCGTTACCTGGGTCGCATCGCCTTGACCTTTGCCGCGCAATGAATAAGCCCCCCAAGCAATGCCAGCAGCAAGCATCAGCAATGCTGCGCCAATCGGCGGCGTACTTAATCCTGGTAAAAGTAAACCAACAAGACCTGCAAACGCACAGAAAACACCAATCCACTGCAACGGCAGCAATCGTTCACCCTGACACAGCCCATAGCCAATCATCGTGATCTGTACCGCAACAAACAACAATAATGCGCCCGTTGCAGCAGTTAAGCTAAGGTACGCAAATGAGAACGCTGCCGCATACACAAACAACGCCAACGCCGAACGCCAACTGCCGGCAAAGAATACCGGTTGATTAACTGAAGAGCCGCGGATGGTGACGATCAGCCAGAGCATCAAGGCACCCGAAATTAAGCGTATCGACGTAAAGCTAGCGGCATCAATCTGGGTATCTATTAGCGCTGCTCGGCACAATAACGAGTTTGCAGCAAATGCCAGCATGGCGAGACTCGTCAGCCCTGCGGTACGCAACTGGCTCGGAGCCCCTTTCATGTTATGGACAAGGCCTTTAAGTGTCTTATCGCTAACATGCGACTTAGCCCCTGCGCTTGGTTGCTAACCATAACGCGATAAACAGCGCGAACACGTTCACACCAAAGTAAAATGACTGGTGGCTTTCGAGAAATGAAATATTAAAAGCACTACCAAAATGGAAATTGAATTGATAACCCCAGTTCGACGGTTGCAGAATAAACGTGATGTAGCCGCCGGCAGCAAAAAAATAGCCAAAAATCGGCGAGCTCAATACGGGGACTTGTAACAGCCAAAACCAAAAGCCCATGCGGGCGCCGCTTGGATGATTCTCAAATATTCGAATGCCACACCATACACCCCACGCATAGAGCGTTAGGAAGGCCGCATACAACAGCATCGCAAGGGTATTGCTGATATGTATCATTTCAGCGGCAATCACCACCATACCGACAAAACTGCCACCTAAGGTTAAGGTCCCCAAGATACGTTGTGAAAAACGACTCATCATGCGTTAGTTCCTTGTTATTGTTGTTTATTCTGACAGCTGCAGAATTTGCTTAGCACAGAATAGCCTATGTTATCGCAAACGGTCATCAACATAGATGAAATTTAAGCTTGAAATGATCCAGAGTTCTCCTCATATCGCTATACAAGCATCACCAAATTGTTCATACCCACGGAGTTTTTATGGCCTTAGCCGCTTTGTTCCAACCGCTGCAACTCAATTCAGAACTTACCCTATCCAATCGCATCGCAATGGCACCACTGACGCGTTGCATGGCTGGTCCCGGTTTAGTACCGACCGAACAAATGGCCGATTACTATGCGCGCCGCGCTGACGCCGGCTTGATTATTTCCGAAGCCACCATCATTCGCGCTGACGCCCAAGGCTATCCCGACGTTCCTGGTATTTTCAGCCAAGAACAGATCGAAGGATGGAAGAAAGTCACCGCAAAAGTCCATGCGCGTGGCGGCAAGATTTTTATGCAACTCTGGCACGTCGGCCGTGTTGCTCACTCTTATTTTTCCGGCTTACCGCCCGTCGCACCAAGTGCAATTCGCCACGAAGGTACGTTGCCACGGATGCGTGATTTAAGTTACGAAACGCCGAAAGCGCTCACCGTTGATGAAATTCAAATACTGTTCAACGATTATGTGACGGCAGCTAAGAATGCCATGGCGGCTGGCTTTGATGGCGTTGAAATTCACGGTGCCAACGGCTATTTGATTGATCAGTTTTTGCATTATGATACCAACAAGCGCACCGACGACTATGGTCAAACTCCGGAGAACATGAGCCGTTTTGCATTGCAAGTCGTCGATGCAGTCAGTGCAGCTGTCGGTGCAGCACGCACCGCGTTACGGATTACACCGGGTGCATACGCACACATAGAGCCAGACCCGCGTGATCGCGAGGTGTTTGATTACCTCATCGACCAGCTTAATCAACGCGATTTAGCGTATTTGCATCTTGGCATTTTTGATGACAGCCTCGAATTTGACTTCCTCGGAGGTCGCTCGAGCCAATATATCCGCAAGCACTATCGCGGTACATTCATGAATGTCGGTGGGCTAACACCCGAAACCGCCGCTGCAGGCATTGAGTCTGACGCTTTTGATCTCGCTGCCATCGGCCGCTTATTCATCGCCAACCCCGATTTCATCCAACGGCTGCAGGACAACGAACCACTGCGCGAATACAACATCGAAATGCTGGCAGAATTGGTCTAGACGCCTTGCTCTAAAAGCGTATTCGGTGTTAGAATGCGCGACCCCTAAATTCAGGGGCTTCTACTGCGTTCTGGTCGCGGAGCGCAGTCCATTTATTTTCGGAGAAACGAAATGAGTCAACCAGTTTACGAATTCAACGCTGAAATCCGTAATGACTTAGGTAAAGGTGCGAGCCGCCGCCTACGTCATGAGGGTAAAGTTCCTGCCATTCTATATGGCGGAGACAAAGAAGCTGTGTCTTTAACCTTAAGCCATGACAAAATCATCAATGCTGCAGATCACGAAGGTTTCTACAGCCACATTTTGACTTTGCACATCGACGGTAAAAAGCACCAAGCGATCTTGAAAGACGTTCAGCGTCACCCGTTCAAGCCAAAAATCACACACTTAGACTTCCAACGCGTTAGCGCGAAAGAAGAACTTCACACCAATGTACCATTACATTTCTTGGGTGAAGACGCTGTGAAGAAAGCTGGCGGTGTTGTTGTTCACCAATTGAACGACATCGAAATCACCTGCTTACCAAAAGACTTACCTGAGTACATCGAAGTTGACGTTTCAGGTTTAGGCATTGGTGACAACATTCACTTGAGCCAAATCACAGCACCGAAAGGCGTTACCTTCGTTGAGTTAACGCGCGGCGACGATCACGATTCAGTTGTTGTGACTGTGAGCAAGCCGAAAGGTGAGAAAGTTTCTGATGACGCTCCAGAAGCGCCAGAAACTGACGTTGAAGGCGAAGACAAAGAATAATCTGCGGACTCGTATCCATGTCAGCAGACATTCGTCTTATCGTGGGCTTGGGAAATCCAGGCCCCGAATATACAGCAACCCGGCACAATGCCGGGTTCTGGTTTGTTGAAGACCTTGCTCGGCAATTCAACACCTCGTTGACTCCCGACAGCAAGTACTTCGGACAAACCGCGCGCTTAGGCCCTCCCTATAGCGATACTCGCCTCCTCTTGCCAATGACGTTTATGAATAAAAGCGGGCAAGCAGTCGGCGCTATGGCAAACTTTTTTAAAGTAACGCCAGAACAAATTCTCGTGGTTCACGATGAACTCGACTTGCCGCCCGGCGTGGCGAAATTTAAGCAAGGCGGTGGTCATGGCGGACACAACGGCCTCAAAGATATTATTCGCGCTTTAGGAAATAATGCTAATTTCCATCGCTTGCGAATTGGCATTGGCCATCCGGGACATGCATCAAAAGTCACCGGTTATGTGCTTGGCAAAGCGCCAAGCCAAGAGCAACAGCTCATTGATGACGCGCTACAAGCGTCGCTACGTGGTGTCGAAATTGCTTTGCGCGACGGCTGGACCGCCGCCAAACAATACCTACATTCCATTAAACCTGAATAAGTTGGACTGCACTCATGGGATTTAAATGTGGAATCGTTGGTTTACCCAACGTTGGAAAATCAACCCTCTTTAATGCTTTGACCAAAGCCGGCATCGATGCGGCAAATTTTCCGTTTTGTACCATTGAGCCAAACACGGGTGTGGTTTCTGTTCCTGACACACGCTTAACCGCGCTGGCAAACATTGTGAAGCCGCAGAAGCTAATCCCAACGACTATGGAGTTCGTCGACATCGCTGGGCTGGTGAAAGGCGCGTCAAAAGGTGAAGGTTTGGGTAACCAATTCCTTGCCAACATTCGTGAAACCGATGCCATTGGTCACGTGGTTCGTTGCTTTGAAGACGAAAACATCGTTCACGTTGCTGGCAAAGTGAATCCACTGGAAGACGTTGACACCATTAACACCGAATTAGCGCTTGCTGACCTCGACTCCGTCGAAAAAGCGATTCATCGTCTCGGCAAAAAAGCGAAAGGCGGCGACAAGCAAGCAAAAGCCGAAATGGACGTTCTCGAAAAGCTATTACCCGCATTGTCGGAAGGTCACATGGCTCGCTCGGTCGAGTTAACTGACGACGAACGCAAAATCATTCGCTCATTTAACTTGCTGACATTAAAACCGACTATGTACATCTGTAACGTCAGTGAAGATGGCTTTGAAAACAATCCACATCTTGACGCTGTGCGTAAACTGGCTGAAAACGAAAATGCCATTGTCGTGCCCGTGTGTGCTGCTATTGAGTCAGAAATTGCCGAACTCGACGACGAAGACAAAGAAGAGTTTTTGTCGAGCATGGGTCTTAAAGAGCCAGGATTAAACCGCGTAATTCGTGCCGGCTATGAACTCTTGAACTTACACACCTACTTTACTGCGGGTGTGAAAGAAGTTCGCGCGTGGACCATCAAAAAGAATTCGACCGCGCCCCAGGCTGCTGGTCGCATTCATACTGATTTTGAAAAAGGCTTCATCCGTGCAGAAATCGTTGGCTACGACGACTTTATTCATCACAATGGTGAACAAGGTGCAAAAGACGCCGGTAAATGGCGCTTAGAAGGAAAAGAATACATTGTTAAAGACGGCGATGTGATTCATTTCCGCTTCAACGTCTAACCGCGACACAACACCCTAAGACATCAAAAAGCCGTCAGTTCATTTATGACGGCTTTTTCGTATATTTTTGGGACATCTAACGATTCACAATCTCCCCATGCATCGGCGCCAGCAATGCCAACAGTCGATTCTGTGCTGAGATGGAAATTTGATGATCATCCATGGCCAGCTGCAGCGCTTCGACTAACGCATTAAAGTCTGCTCGGGTGACGCCCATTCCGGTGTGTGACTTAATCATATCATCACCAGTATATTCGCATGGACCACCGGCTAACTCACAGATTTGTTCACTAAGTTTTTCATGCAAGCGCACAATGTCAATATCAACAAAATGATGACGAATGCGACGATCATCGGCAACATTAAATAATAGATCTTCAACCAACTGCTGAATACCTTGCTCGCCACCGAGTGCGCGATACAAGCTATCATCTTGATCAGCGTGCGCGGCTCCAATCGGCAGGGTTAACATAGCCAAAGTCACGAATGCTGTGCAGTGAGAAACTAATTTTTTCATGACCTTCTCTCCTAAAATGAAGCCTGTAGACTTAGGTAATAACCGGTTTGATTTGCCGCGCCAGCAATGCTGCCCAAGTCTAAAAACGCACCCACAAGAGCCACGCGCTTTGATGGAAACCAAGCAACAAATGCAGACATTGCGTCCTCTTCCTTCGCAAAGCTCAAATTGTCAGGTTTTTGTCGATATTCAATCCCAATTGCCAGGGATCGATGAAGAAATACGCCAGTGGCCGCCTCGACAGTAATTTCATGACTATCGCCGCGATCACCACCAAAACCCAACAAACCAAATTGATTGGCGCGCGTCGCTCTTACCGTGACATTCGCTAGCCATGTGCGATCAAACGGTCCTGCGAGCCAAACTTTACTCGCCGCTAGATAAGCCTCCCAGTCATTGTCGCGCTGCGAGCCTACCAGCTCCGGAATGTCATAACGGGTATTGCGTTTATACAGCGCGCCCACACTGAGTTGTGGCATCGATGTATAAATTAAATCACCAGCGATGCGATATTTCACGCCGAAGACTTGTTGTCGCAGTTCGGCCCCAAGATTTTCTAAGTTAAACATTTGTGAGGCGACAGAAATTTCCAACCGATTCTGATAGGAAAAGCTTGCGGCTGTCACATCTAAGCGGTAGTCATCGACTTGGGCACGGGTCAGGGCAACCGTTCCGCCGCGCTCGTCATCCTCGCTATAGCCGCTAATGACAGCCCAGGGCACCAAACCACCACCCGCAGCACCTTCGATCGTGGTGGCACCACCCGTCCCAAGTAAACGCCCTTCTGCAGCCTCCGCGTCCATCATCAACGAACTAGCGAGTAAGCCGACTACCATTAACCCGATTGATTTCATCACCTGTTCCTTTTGTTATTTGTGCGCGGATATCAGCCACTGGGCCAAATCATCTGCAGCGAGCGGCTTACTATAGAAATAACCTTGCAGCACATCGCATTGATAGCGCCGCAACACTGCCGCTGTTGCTTCGTCTTCGACACCTTCCGCAACGACCTTCAAACCGAGCTTGTGAGCCATCTGAATGGTTGACTGGACGATGGTCTGATCGCCAACCTGCTCAGCTAAATTCATAATAAAACTGCGGTCGATCTTCAACTCGGTCGCTGGCATATCACGCAATTGTGCTAACGACGAATACCCCGTGCCATAATCATCAATGGCAACCTTCACTCCGGCGGCGCGTAGCTTCGTCAGCTGCGCCATGGCTTTCTCTGGTTCTTTGACCACGGCACTTTCGGTGACTTCGACCGTGAGCAAGGTAGCCGGAACGTTTGCCTCTGCTAATGCACCAAAAACCACGTCAAGAAGATTTGACTCCGCCAAGTCACTCGCGGAGAGATTCACCGACAATTGCAGACCCGGGTGTAAACGCTGCCACTGTGCAATTTGCTTGAGGCTTTCCACTAACACCCAGCGTGTAATTGCAAATATGTGCCCTGACTGCTCTGCCAATGGGATAAATTCGGCAGGACTAACGAAGCCCAGGGTTTTATCCTGCCAACGAATCAAAACCTCAACGCCGGTAGCTGTGCCATTTTCACTGTCAATTTGGGGCTGGTAAGCCAACGAAAAACGCTGTTCTTCAATGGCAGTTGGGATGGCTGCAGAGATTGCCAATGTTCTTAGATAAGGCTTGTCTTCACCATCCTCATAACGAGCATAAGCGCGCTTTTCCAACTTCGCCTTACTGCGCGCAAACTGCGCTAAACGCACCAATTCATCGCGCTCCTGCGCATGGCGAGGCGCTTCCACCATGCCGGCACTGAGTGCGAGCGAATAACTTACTTGCCGCATCTGAATGTTGTCTTGCGCCGCCGCTAAAACGCCCTTCAATTCAACTTCGGCGTGATCTAAATTGCCATCGTAAACGAGAACGAACTCGTCCCCCTGCAGCCTGGCTAAGAAGAATTTGTCGACACACAGTCGTTCCAAACGTTTAGCAAATTGTTGTAATAACTCATCACAAATACTGCGCCCAAACATTTCATTGAGCCGACGAAAATTGTCGAGATTGACCACGATTAACGACCATGGCTCGTGCGTGTGCAATCGTTGCTGGACGTATTCATGAAACGCGCGTTGGTTCGCAAGTCCGGTTAAAACATCATGTTGTGACTGAAACCAAATCTCCGTCTCACGCTCTTCGATGGCGCTCTGCATACTATCTAACGCGTGGGCCAAGGTTCCGACTTCGTCACCACCGATAAACGGAATGTTTTGCTTATACTGACCACGAGCAATGGCATCTGCAACGCGAGCAAGAGCACTCAAGGGTTCAACAAAGCGGCGACTCGCCACCAGGGTCACCACAACCGTCACGAGTAGCGTTACAATCACGATCACCAGCAGTTGCGTACGTAAAGCATTAAAGGGTTGCGCTGCCGAGCCAATGCTGGCGGTTAACAAAACGTCAATTGAGTTGTCTGTCGTACCGGCGGGCGTTGTAATCACCGAAATCCAGCGTGCTTGCTTTTCTTCTTGACGCAAAAACTCTTCTAACTCCCCCGCGAGCAAGGCTTGTTCAAGCTCATGTTGAATGTGTTCACTTGCCGACGAAATAACGCGCGGTTGCTCAGCCTCACGGCCAATAACAAAGTGCACATACGAATTGGTTAACTGTTGTAATTGCTCGGCGAGATCGCGATCCACGGCAAAGCCAAGCGTCAACCAGCCAAGCAAATGCGGCGCCCGGACGGGTACCCATACCACCTGAAAGGCCTCGTCCTCGGCCACAATAATTGCCGCACCAGTCGCTGTTTGAGTCAGGGATTCCGCTTCCATGTAGGCGTCAAAAATATCGCGTTCGCCACGGCTTAATGCGTGACTCGCCAATAAGGTTTCTTTTTGTGGGTTCAGCAGCATCACTAAATCAGCATTTAAACGTTGGGCATGATTGGTTAATGCCGAAATGATCGTTTCCTCATCATCGCTTGCCAGCGCTTGGCGAAAACCAAAGTCATCCGCAAGAACATACGCAGATTGCCGCAATTGTTCATCGCGATAATTAATCAGCTGCCCGAGAACTCGTTCACTGACTTCCAGTTCACGCTCGGTATGCAAGGAGACGCTTTGCCGCGTCGCCAATACAATCGCAATGACAACAACGAATAAAGCAAGTCCTATGCCGCCAGCAATGAGCAGCAATAGGCGCGTACGAAAATTAACGACCACCCTGCAGCCTCCGCCGGAAGCGCGATTCCAAATCGGTCTCAGCTCTTGGTTGTGGCGCTTCGACGGCGATCACATTAACGCTGTCAGGTGTTAAATCACGCGCTGCGATGGGTTGTACACCGGCACTCGCCATCCAAGGATGCCAAGCATACCAGCCATCAACCGAGCTCAAGCCCGATACATCCATTCTGCCTTGATCATCGCTTTGCAAAAACTCTCCGGTGGCACTGACCACGATATGGCCAATCATGTTGTCATGAATATTGCAGCCAACCACCACAAAACCCGCTTGGGGGAAGTCAATTGACGGTGCTTCAGCATTGCCATAGAGCTCGAAATCAAATGTTCGGGTCGGTGAAAACGAGTAAACGTGGTGACGAATAGAGTCGCTATTGGGAAAACTAATACGGTCGCCAGCAGCGACGAGCAGCAAATCAGGTACAAATTGTCGCTGCACTTGATCCATCACATGAATCTGCGGCGTTAAACTAGGTGCAGCGTCATCCGGTTTCTCTGACGCTTGCGTTTGAAAGAGAATAACGCCTGCCAACGGCGCCCCTTGAGCATCCTGAAATAGCCATATTGGCGACGCGTTGGCCGCAGATACCGACAGTCCTAACCAGCCAATCATGAACGCAACGGCGCCTAACCAGTGAGAAAAAAGCCTCGATGTTGTCAAAACGCCTCCAGTAATTACGCAGGTTTTCTGCGCAACTGTTTTTTTGTTATTTGTGTTAAGCTAAATGCAAAGTATAGATGACTGCAAATATTTATTTTTTTCTCTTCAGCGTACTACGCAATTTTTACTTAAATCGATTGATCGGAGGTCATAGTGCCACAGCGATTTCGAACAGAAACAGACAGCATGGGCGAAGTTGAAGTCCCAGATGATGCGCAATGGAGTGCGCAAACACAGCGCGCCCTCAATAACTTCAAGATCAGTGAGCTCACCTTACCTTTTGCATTCATTCGCGCCGTTGCCTTGATCAAATATTGTGCGGCTGAAGCCAATAGTGAGCTCGGCCTGCTCAGTCAAAAAAAGGCCGACGCGATCATGCAAGCCGCCTTGGAAGTTTTTGAAGGCCGTTGGCAAAACCAATTTCCCGTGGACGTTTTTCAAACTGGCTCAGGAACGAGCACCAACATGAACGTCAATGAAGTGTTGGCTAACCTGGCCAAACGCAATTCTGGCGTCGACGTCCACCCCAATGACGATGTGAATTTAGGGCAGAGCAGCAACGACGTCATTCCAACGGCGATTCAAGTGAGTGCAGCTCGCCGCATTCGACGAAAGTTACTGCCCGCACTGGCCAATTTACGCGCGATCATTCAACACAAAGCTGCAGAATACACTGACGTTGTGAAAACGGGTCGTACCCATTTAATGGACGCTATGCCACTCACCCTCAGCCAAGAACTGCTCACTTGGGACGCGCAACTTGGGCAAGCCGAACAGCGCTTGGAAGCGATTCTGCCGCAGCTCTACTCATTGCCCCAAGGCGGCACCGCAATTGGTACCGGTGTGAATGCCCATCCTCAATTCGCTGAATTATTCTGTCAGTCGATGGCGAATTTCACTGAGCTCCCGTTCACCAGCGCCGAGAATAAATTCGCCGGTATCGCCGGTCAGGACGTGGCGGTTGCCACTGCCGGTATCATCAGCTCGGTAGCAACCGTGATGATGAAGATCGCCAATGATTTACGCTGGATGAATTCCGGCCCACTTGCCGGACTTGGTGAAATTAGCCTGAAAGCCCTGCAACCCGGCTCCAGTATTATGCCCGGCAAGGTTAATCCGGTGATTCCAGAAGCGGTGGCAATGGCGTGCGCACAAGTCATGGGTAATCAAACGACGGTCAACATTGCCGGCCAGAGCGGAAATTTCCAACTGAATGTCATGCTGCCGGTGATTGCCTATAACTTACTCCAGAGTATTGAACTCATGTGGAAGAGTGCCAATACCCTTGCTGATCAATGCATCAATGATTTTCAAGTCAATCAGGAGCAGCTCAATGCCGCCCTTGAACGTAATCCGATTCTCGTCACCGCCTTGAACCCAGTTATCGGATATAATCAAGCCGCCGCTATTGCTAAAGCAGCCTATGCAAGCAATCGGCCTATTCTCGAAGTCGCGGTCGAAATGACGGATTTAAGTGAAGCAGATTTACAGCGCTTACTCGACCCGTTGCAACTAACCGAAGGAGGATTATCGAAATGAGTCAATTCAATGTTGTCATCACCGGAGCTAATCGTGGTATCGGCTTGCAGCTCGCCAAGCAATACGCCGAAGCCGGAGCCAAGGTCTTCGCCACTTGTCGCCAGCCGAGTGCTGAGTTAGAAAGTACGAACGCAACGATCATTACCGATATTGACGTTGCGGCAGCTGACGCTGCTAGCAAAATTAGCCAAGCATTGGGTGATGAGAAAATTGATTTACTCATTAACAATGCCGGCATTCTCACTCGTGAAACACTCGACGACGCCCCAGCTACAGACATTCAGCAGCAGTTTAATGTCAATGCATTAGCGCCCTTAATGATCACTGTTGGTTTATTGCCGCACCTAAACCAAGACGCCAAGGTCGCCATGATTACCAGTCGCATGGGCTCATTGACCGATAATGGCAGCGGCGGCTATTACGGCTATCGTATGTCAAAAGCTGCACTGAATGCGGCCGGTGTCTCGTTAGCTCGTGATCTGAAAGACTCTGGGATTGCTGTGGCCTTGTTGCACCCCGGTTATGTGCAAACCGACATGGTAAATAATACAGGCGACATTACTGCGGCAGAATCTGCACAACGTTTGCGCCAACGCATCGACCAGTTAACCATGGCAAATAGCGGTACGTTCTGGCACAGTAACGGTGAAGTGTTGCCGTGGTAAATGCTGCGCAAAGAAACCCTAGATAAGATCGGTTTGTACACTAAAATTGAGCAGTAAATTAAATATCTTGCTGCTCTTTTAGCCATTTCAGTGTTTTTTTGAGCAGTTGACAGTGAAATGCGCATTTTTTTCCGAAAAGGTGTTGACTGCGCGGCGGTGGATTCGCATAATACGCGCCGCTGAGACGCACAGAAAGTTGATCAGTAATATGGCTACGTAGCTCAGTTGGTTAGAGCACATCACTCATAATGATGGGGTCGCAGGTTCGAATCCCGCCGTAGCCACCAACTGATTCACTTCGTTTTTATGGGCGGGAGTGGTGGAATTGGTAGACACGCTGGATTTAGGTTCCAGTGCCTCACGGCGTGAGAGTTCGAGTCTCTCCTTCCGCACCAAAAAAACGAAATGAGTAGATAGTCAGTTGGGGTATAGCCAAGCGGTAAGGCAGCGGGTTTTGATCCCGCCATTCCCAGGTTCGAATCCTGGTACCCCAGCCA
>NZ_JAIUMR010000010.1 GCF_022565475.1 Aliidiomarina sp.
AGCGACGTGGAACCACCTGAATCCATTCCGAACTCAGAAGTGAAACATGTCAGCGCCGATGGTAGTGTGGGGTCTCCCCATGTGAGAGTAGGACACCGCCAGGCACCTAATACGGAAAAGCCCTTCGCTATTATGCGAAGGGCTTTTTTCGTTTGAGCTCGCCGTGTGTCCTACTCTCGCGTAGGGCGAAGCAGAATTCATATGCGAACTCTATAATTTTCCCGATGATTTCTGAACTGCGACAAAACGCCCAAGGACGCCTCCTCTAGCTGTAGGCCTTAAAATGCCTGCTCTTCTTTTCATTTGGTTCTACCACGTCAAGATTCGTCGAAATTAAAACGTCGCAAACTTCAATAACTCTTTTATATTAGTCTATCCTAATAGATGCAAGCTCAGCATGGGTATAGAGTTCATATTTGATTGTCCTGGAGTAACACGAATGTTGCATAAAGATAAGACAGAGCAAGAGTCAATTCGAATTAAGCGACGGCATTTTCTTCAGTTATCGACAGCAGGTTTAATTGGTGCAGGGCTAATAGGTCTTAGTCCATTTACAACGGTTGAGGCAAAGCCAGTAAATACGACATCAAGAATTGTGATATTAGGCGCTGGTGCGGCAGGTATCTCTTTAGCGAATCGACTTACTCGAGAAACTAAGGGGGCATCAATAACCATTATTGATGACCGCGAACGACACTTGTATCAACCTGGCCTGACGTTAGTCGCAACCGGCATTTGGCGAACCGCCGCAATGCTTGATCAAAATAGCCGCTACATACCAAAGGACGTAAATTGGGTAAAATCCGTTGTACAGTCTGTCGATCCTGATCGAAACCAAGTTCTTTTGGTTGGTGGAGAGCTCATTCACTATGACTACTTATTGATTGCCACTGGTCTGGAACTTAATTTCTCTGCGATAGAGGGCATGCGCGCCGATTTAATTGGCCGTCACGGCATTGGTTGTGTCTATGACACCCCGGAGAGCGCTGAAGGCACATGGAAAGCGATTGACGAATTTGCTCACTCTGGTGGTGTCGGTATTTTTACGCGTCCGCCGGGGGCGATTAAATGTGCCGGAGCGCCGCTCAAAATAGCGATGTTAACCGAACACCTCTTACGTCAACGAAAAATGCGCGAGCGTGCCGACTTCTTTTATACAGCGCCAGGAACCGGGATCTTCTCACAACCCGACGTAGATACCTTCTTAAAGGTTAACTTTCCTGAACGCGGAATAGATATTCATTGGAACCAACAGTTGGTATCGATAGAGCCGGAACGGCAGCGTGCTACTTTTTCAACGGAACAAGGTATTGTGCATAAAGATTACGACTTTATTCATGTTGTCCCGCCCATGCAAGCCGTACAACCGATTCGTGAGAGTAATTTGAGCTGGCAGACTGGCCCATTCTCAGGTTGGTTGGAAGTGGATCGTCATACATTACAGCATAAGCGCTATGCGAACGTGTTTGGTGCTGGTGATTGCGTAGGAACGCCGATCGGTAAGACTGCAGCAAGTGTTAAAGCACAAGTACCTGTCGTGGTGCATAACTTGTTGCGAGTCATAAACGATGAAACCCCGGATGCGCATTACAATGGCTACACGTCGTGCCCACTCATTACTGAACGCGGGCAAGCGATGCTTGTTGAGTTTGATTATGACCTCAACATGGTACCGTCCTTTGGATTTATTGATCCACTCAAGGAGCAATGGGTGCCATGGATTATGAAAGACAAAATGTTACGCGGCGCTTATAACGCTATGTTGCGCGGTCGCGTATAGGAGCACGTATGAGCTTTTCATTCTTAGGTATTATTGCCGTAATTCTTGAGGTGCTTCGTCCCTACTGGCCGTTATTTGTGATGTTGGTAATCATTGAGGTGGTTTTATTGATTTCAGCGAGTGCACGCAGTCATAAAACTCATGTCACTGAGGTACGGAAGGAGTTAATCCTGACAGGGTTGGTTAGTTTCATCCTTTTGTTGCTATTGGCTCCTCTGCTCACTGGCGCACGTCATCACAATCTTGGCAGTCTCGTTGACTATGCTGCTCTGTTTGGAGCCTCCTTCGCGGGTGCTATCGTTATCACACTACTCACCGTGCCAGTATGGAAGGTATTCAAAAAGGCGTAACTGGATCCATCGATTGTCTTCGGTCAACATGAGCTTTGGCTAAAAAGGCGCTATAATGCACAATTCACTTTAGAGAACAGGCATTATGGCGCTTTCGGCTACTCCGTATCGATTTTTAGTTTCCTTATCCAATACCGACTCGCATGTATACGCGGAGCTCAAGTTTGTGGTCGCAAGACATCCATCGGAAACTGAAGACCGAATGTTGACACGTTTGCTTGCCTATTTGCTTTGGTATCATGAACAGGTCGAATTTGGTCGCGGGCTGTCCGATAGCGACGAAGCAGCTTTATGGCAAATTGGTCTCGATGGCCAGATTGAACATTGGATTGATGTCGGCTTGCCGGATGCGGAGCGGATGACAAAAGCCGCTAGGAAAGCCAAGAAGTATTCACTGCTTGTTTATGGTAATCGTCGGATTTGGCAAGAAAAAGAGCTACCGAAAGCTATCAAAAGCGAAATGGAAATCTTGGCGGTACCAGAGGACGTTTTTGCGGAGCTTAAGCCTCTGCTCGGCCGCAATATGAAAATCGAATTAACCGTTGCTGATGGTACGTTTTATTTAACGGTTATCGATGGTACGGAACATCACTCGATCGTTTTTCAATTTATCGCTTTGCATTCTTAATTTCCAAAGAGGTTGCTCTTGTTTCCTTTAAAACAAAAACATAGTTTCGCTGTTGATGTGAACGCAAAGCAGGTCATTGAAATTGACTCTATTGGAGCGCTTCAGTCGCTGGTGTGGAAGAATGATACGTATATTCTTGGGGAAGGAACCAATACAATATTCACTGAAGACTTCAATGGACAGTTAATAATCAATCGATTGTCTGGCATAGAGATTAAAGAAAGCGAAACTGGCTGGCATGTTTACGCTGCTGCAGGCGAGAATTGGCATAAGTTGGTGGTGAAACTCATCGGACTCGGTATTTACGGGAGTGAAAATCTAGCGCTGATACCGGGCAGTGTAGGTGCAGCACCAGTGCAAAACATCGGTGCCTACGGTGTTGAAGTTGCAACATTTATTGACCGAGTCGAGGTTTATGATTGTAAGTTGCATGTGCAAACCACTTTAAGTCACGAAGAATGTGAATTTGCTTACCGAGACAGTATTTTCAAGCGGCCAGCGCATTGGCATTGGTTTATCACTGGTGTTCATTTCTTTTTTCCAAAAGCTTGGCAAGCGGTACTGGGTTATCCTGACCTTGCTAGCTTAGCGTCTGATGCTACAGCAGAGCAGATTATGTCGCATGTGATCAAGATTCGCCAACAGAAGCTTCCTGATCCTGCTCGGGTACCCAACGCAGGCAGCTTTTTCAAGAATCCTGTTATTCCTCAGGCTGACTGTCAGCGTTTGCAGGCCGATTTCCCGGGGATACCGGTATTTTTGCAAGCCAATGGAGAATGTAAACTGGCTGCCGCATGGTTAATTGATAAAGCTGGGCTCAAGTCACTGAGCGTTGGCGGTGCGGCCGTTCACGAGCGCCAAGCCTTGGTGTTAGTGAATCGCAACAATGCATCAGGTGCTGATATTCTATCGCTTGCAGAACATATACAAACCAATGTGCGTGAACGCTATGGTGTTGAACTCGAACCCGAAGTGCGTTTATTGAATGACTACGGATTAATATACTCATGAGCTATGATCACAACGAAATCGATTCTTTGCTGATTCAAAAGCTTGCCGATGGTCAATTCCATTCCGGACAACAGTTGGGCGATGAGTTCGGACTCTCGCGTGCAGCAATCAATAACCACATTGAAAAGCTGGCAAGTCTCGGCTTAGATATCTATCGAGTGACGGGAAAGGGCTATAAACTTGCCCACCCGATTCAGCTGCTCGATACCAAGAAGTTTCAATCCCATTTACCGCCTCAAGCCAGTGAAGCTCTGGTCACGCTTAAGCATGTTACTGAATCGACTAATGATGACATCAAGCATCAGCTGACGACGAACAGTACGCTGCAGGCAGGAACCGCGGTCTTGGCGGAAATGCAAACAAAGGGGCGAGGGCGGCGTGGCAAGCAGTGGTTTTCGCCATTTGGCAACAACCTTTATATGTCGGTCTATTGGCCATTGCCTCAAGGCTTAAACAGCGCTATCGGCTTAAGTGTTGTTCTTGGCATTGCTGTCGCTGAAACCATCATCGATGCTGGTGTCGATGGTGTCAGTTTGAAATGGCCGAACGACGTGTATATTCATCGTCAAAAGGTCGCGGGTATCTTGGTTGAACTTGAAGGACAGGCTCAAGGCGAGGGGCACGCGATTGTCGGGATAGGCGTTAATTTAGCACTGGCAACTAACGCGCCGATTGACCAACCCTTTACTGCAATTCAAGAGCATCTTGACAGTGAACTCGACCGCAATCAATGGGCAGCAAAGCTTTACAGCCATTGTCTCCAGTTACTTCATGAACATGACCTACAAGGCCTCGGTCCATTTATTCAGCGTTGGCGAGCGCTTGACCACTTCTATCAACAGCCGATTAAGTTGTTGTTAGGTCAGCATGAACAGGTTGGCATCGGACTCGGTATCGATGATTTGGGCGCGTTCTTGTTGAAGCAAGGCGATGAAGTAAAACGTTATTTTGGGGGCGAAATTAGTGTCCGTGACATTACTGCTTGAAGTCGGCAATACCGCTTGGAAATTGGCTTCTTACCAAGCGGCTAGCAGACCCAAATTTCTCAACCGTGGTCAAGGCTTCGAAGCGCTTGTGGCATTGTTGCAGACTTTAGACTTTGACCACTTAGCGGTCGCGTCAGTTGCTGAAAGTGACTTTATTGAAGCGTTACGGCAGTTTTCTGCTCAGTACAAAAAGCAGTTATCGATTGCCGAGACCCAAACCGGCTTTGATGTAACGCAATGCTATGCGAACCCGAGCACCTATGGCGTCGATCGTTGGTTAACCTTATTAGTCGCTCGTGCCGAACAAACCAATGCGATGATCATTGATGCCGGCACAGCGATTACGCTCGATGTCATTAATGAAGAAGGTCATCATTTAGGTGGTTGGATAAGCCCCGGCTTTCGTCTTATGCAAGAGTCTTTAATTCAGCGCAGTAGCAAACTCCGAATGACTGCTGAAAAGCCAGCAGAGGCACTCGGTACGAGTACGGAATATGCTGTTTACCTCGGCTGTCAGGCGGCACTGCGCGGCTTTGTCGAGCAAGCGTTGCAGCACAGCAAGCACGTGTTTGGCGATCGTGGTTTCACTTGCTATTTAACGGGTGGGGATCATGAACATATCAACGCAGCGCTATTGGACCGCTTTAATTGTCGCGTTGAACGTCGACCGGATTTAGTCTTAGAAGGCCTCGCTCGTTGGTATGAGCAGAAGCCTGTTTAAGAAGCATGTTCAAAAAGACCGTGCTGACAAGCTAGTTACGATCGCTTCGGCGATGATACCTATCCTCACGCTGGACTAATTTGTATTCAACATAAAAGCACGCTTACGATAAGCGTGCTTTAAAGTCTTCGTAGCCAAATTTACGCACCAACTCAAATTCGCCATTGCTGCGTAAGATACCGATAGACGGATGTTCAACCCCATTAAAGAACGACGTTTTCACCATCGTATAGTGAATCATGTCTTCAAAAATGACGCGGTCACCTGGCTTTAACTCATGGTCAAATGAATATTCACCGATGACATCCCCAGCCAAACAACTATTGCCACCTAAACGATAAGTAAATGGTTTAACACCAGCGTCGGCAGCGTCGGTAATCGCTGGGCGATAAGGCATTTCTAAAACGTCTGGCATGTGTGCTGTCGCAGAGATATCGAGGATAGCGATCTGGCCATTATTCTCGACAATATCGACGACTTCAGACACCAGCGGACCGGTTTGCCATGCGACTGCAGAGCCCGGCTCAAGAATAACTTCAATATCGTAGGTTTCGCGCAAGCGTTTGAGCTGGGCAATTAAGTGATCGACGTCATAGCCTTGGCGTGTCATTAAGTGTCCGCCACCAAGGTTTAACCACTTCAATTGCGGCAGATACTTGGCAAAGCGTTTCTCGACAGCCGCCAACGTGCGCTCGAGGGCATAGGAGTCACACTCACATAAATTGTGCACGTGGAAGCCTTCGATTCCAGTCAGATCCACACCTTCTAATTGCGCCGCAGGCACGCCTAAACGTGAACCCGGGGCAGAAGGGTCGTACAATTCAGTTTCTGCTTCACGATGTTCTGGGTTAATCCGCAAGCCCATAGAAACACCCGCTGCAGTGCACTGATCACGATAGCGTTGCCATTGAGTCAGGCTATTGAACGAAATGTGATTACAGTGCTTCAGAATCACTTCGATGTCGTAGTCTTTATACGCTGGCGAATAGGCATGCACTTCGCGGCCGAACGTATCTGCAGCCAGTTCTGCTTCCCAAGCTGAGCTAGCGGTACAGCCTTTCAGGTACTGACGCACCACAGGAAACGAACTCCACATGGAGAAACCTTTCAGTGCCAGAATAATATGTGCACCACTTTCTTTTTGCACGCGCTCCATGAGCTCGAGATTCGCAATAAGCTTATTCTCGTTCAGCACATAACACGGCGACGGAATCGCCGGTGACAGGTATGGATTCGACATACGACTATAACTCCTGACAAAAACCGGCTCCTAAGAGCCGGTTATTTAACTTAAGCAAGATCACTCAGCAAGTGGGTTGCGGTCAACTTCAACAACTTGCCATGGCAAGCCATATTTGTTGAGGCGCTCCATAAACGGGTCTGGATCGAACTGTTCCATATTCCAAACACCCGGTTTCATCCACGCACCTTCCAGCATTAATGAAGCACCGATCATAGCGGGTACGCCTGTGGTGTAAGAAACCGCCTGCGCGCCCACTTCAATATTACAGGCAGCATGGTCACAGTTATTGTAGATAAAGATAGTTTTTTCTTTACCGTCTTTGATACCTGTGATGTAAGTCCCAATACAGGTTAAGCCTTCGTAACCTTCAGCTAGTGAGCCTGGGTTTGGTAACACTGCCTTAAGGAATTCAAGCGGTGCAATTTTCTGACCATTGAAGTCGATTGGCTGAATTGAGGTCATGCCAATGCCTTCTAATACACGTAAATGGTTCAGGTAAGCGTCACCAAACGTCATCCAGAAGCGCGCGCGTTTAATCGTTGGGAAATGCTTCACCAATGACTCAAGCTCTTCGTGGAATAGCAAGTACGATGCGCGAACACCAACGCCTGGGTAGTCGAGGTCTTTGCGTACGCTAATCGGATCGGTCTCAACCCACTCGCCATTCTCCCAGAACTTACCACGTTGGGTGATTTCACGAATATTGATTTCTGGGTTGAAGTTGGTTGCGAATGCTTGACCGTGGTCACCGCCGTTACAATCAACGATATCTAAATAATGAATTTCGTCGAAGTAGTGCTTCGCTGCATAAGCAGTAAAGACGTTGGTCACACCAGGGTCAAAACCAGAACCTAACAGGGCCATTAAACCCGCTTCTTTGAAACGCTCATGATAAGCCCACTGCCAGCTGTATTCGAATTTCGCTTCGTCTTTTGGCTCGTAGTTCGCTGTGTCTAAATAGTGAACGCCAGTCGCAAGACATGCATCCATGATTGGCAAGTCTTGGTAAGGCAGCGCCACGTTAATGACAAGTGCTGGCTGCACTTTCTCGATTAAGGCGACCAGTGCATCGACATTGTCTGCGTCGACAGCATAAACACCGACTACGCGGTCTTTACCAGCTTCTTCTTGTAACTTTTCACACTTAGAAATCGTGCGCGAAGCCAAATGAATTTCGTCGAAATATTCCGGCAACATCGCACATTTTTTTACAACGACGCCGCTAACTCCGCCGGCACCGATAATCAAAACTCGAGACATAATATTCACCCCTTTTTATGCTTGGGTCGTGTATATAAAACGGGCGAGATTTTGCCTACGCCCGTGTTTAAATGCAATGATTATTCGCGAAAACTACTCTTTTTCCGCCTTATCCATTCCTAAATATTTGTGCATGAACGCCCATTGGTCTGCGATCTGTTCAATGGCCATCCAGGTCGGTGTTCCAGCGCCGTGTCCAGCACGGGTTTCAACGCGCAAAAGAACAGGATTATCACAGCCTTGATCGCGTTGCAGCACCGCTGCAAATTTATAACTGTGCCATGGTACCACACGATCATCGTGATCGCCTGTGGTGATTAACGTCGCTGGGTAGCATACGCCAGGCTTGGTATTATGAATCGGAGAATAGGCATACAGAGCCTCGAATTCATCTGCATTTTCACTCAAGCCGAAGTCACTGCTCCAAGCACGAGCGTTGGCACTCGGCGTATGGTAACGGAGCATGTCGAGTACACCCACGGCCGGCAAAGCAACGGCAAAAAGCTCTGGGCGCTGAGTCATCACTGCCGCCACCAATAAGCCGCCATTCGAACCGCCTTGAATAGCAAGTTTTCCTGGTTGTGTGTACTGCGCTTCAATGAGGTATTCGGCGGCAGCGATAAAGTCATCAAAAACGTTTTGTTTGTCCAACTTGGTGCCCGCACGATGCCAAGCATTACCGTACTCACCACCACCACGAAGATTTGGAATTGCAACGATTCCACCTTGTTCGAGCCAAGCGGTTCGGGCGACGCTAAATCCTGGTGTTAAAGAGACGCCAAAGCCGCCATAGCCATAGAGAAGTGCAGGATTGGAGCCATCTCGAGGTGCGTCCTTATGGCGAATGATAAACATGGGCACACGGGTACCGTCTTTGCTTTCGAAAAATACTTGCTCGGTGATCAGTCCTGCTAAATCAGCATTCACTTCAGTTCGGTGATGTAACTTCAAATGCTGATTCGCGATATCATAGTGATAAATATTACTTGGCTGAGTAAAACTGGTCAGACTAAAAAATGTTTCCATATGCTCAGGGTCGCCGGTAAACCCTGAAACTGTGCCAATACCGGGCAAATCTAGGGTACGCAAGTGACGACCATGAGCCGAATAAATTTCAATCTGTGACTGCGCATCTTTCAAATAGTTGGCAAAAAAATGTCCGCCCACGTAACTCACACTATCCAAGGTTTCTTCGCGCGCGGGTATGATTTCTTGCCAATGCTCAGGTTCAGGACGAGTGATATCGACAGCAATAACCCGGCCCGTTGGTGCATTATTCGTTGTATTGACGTAAAAGATATTGCCATCGGTTGCAATGACGCTATACAGCGCATCCCAATCGTCAAACAAAGGCTGCCATTCTGCATCGTCTTGACGGCGATTAAGTACATGAACCGCATTGGCAAAATAACCTTCCCAATGATTCGCAATTAAGAAACGTCCATCGTTGGAGATTTGTGGATACGGATTGATAGGCCGCCCGTCGTCGACGGCATAAACGAGTAAGTCACGATCTTGCGGCGTACCAAGGAGGTGAAAGTAGATTTCTACGGTTTGTTGGTCATCTGGACGCCCATCTTCGCCATCTGGATAACGGCTGTAAAAAAATCCGCTTTCATCCGGTAGCCAAGCGAGATTGGTAAATTTAGTCGCTGAAATCAGCGTTGACAGGTCTTCGCCCGTAGTAATGTTGCGAACTTTAAAGTCCACCCAATCCGAGCCGCCATCAGAGACGCCGTAGGCAATATAATTGGCCCGTGGGCTGATATAAACCCGCGACAGGGAAATGGTTCCGTCGCTGCTAAACTGATTGGGATCGATCAGTTCACGCGCTGGTCGATTGAGATTCTCGCTCACATACAAAACGGCTTGGTTTTGTAGCCCGTCATTCCGGTAATAAAAATAACGTGAACCTTTTCTGAAGGGCGTGCTGACCCGCTCGTAGTTCCAAAGTGCGGTAAGCCGCTCTTTGAAGTGTTCACGACTTGGCAGTGCGTTTAAGTATGGTTGGGTAAATTGATTTTGTGCCTGTATCCAGGCACGAACTTCGCCGCTGTCCATATTTTCTAGCCACCGATAGGGATCCGCAACCTGAACACCGTGATAGTCATCAACTTGGTTAACGGTGCGTGACAGAGGATACTCGAGACTCGTGGTCGGTGTGCTAGTGGTCGTATCAATTTGACTACAGCCAGTCATTGCAAACACTCCTGCGGTCAGTAATAACGATCGTATTTTCATGGACTAAGTTCCTTTTGGAATTACCTGTCGCTGCGTTAGAGGGCAGGCTAAACACTGACGTTAAGAAGAAGACTATATCTTGAGATTCAAATCTCGACAAATGATCCTAAGTTCCGCTTCAAGCTCTTTCTTGCCTTGGAATCCAGTTGTTTTGGCAAGGGCTGCGAGATCTGTTTGGCATGCTTTTGACAGCAGCTCAAAATGTTTTGAGGGTATGACCTGAGGTCGAATGTGTAACAGCGCAGCCAGTAAAGCTTGGATATAATCAAATGGAGTCCAGCCATGGACAAATGCTTGCAGACGCTGTTCAACGATGGGCATGAGTTCATCCCAATAGAATTCAGATGGCGGAGGGACTTGTGCGATTAACTCTGCCTGCAGAGTTGGTAGCGTCTGAAACACCAGAGCATGTTGAAGTGAATACCAAAATATGGTTCGCGCTTGGTCAAGTTCAGCTTGCAGAGCTCTATTTTGTACTCCACTGGCATCGACATAAAGGCCTGCCGGCAATCCTGCTGCTGAGTCGATATGATTGCCCATGCGCACTGGCAAATAATTATTCCGTTGCCAAAATCGATGTAAGTCAGCATTTAACCCGAAACTTGTGCCGCGTAAATGATTCGGATAGTGAAGCTTTATCTGCTGTAAAAGACGAGAGCCCAGACCAAGATCTTGCAACGCGTCGCCAATGGTAATGCGTACAATCCGTACACATGCGCTCATCAACGCTGACTCGACTCGCAGCCCAAATGCTAAAGCCTGCGGTAGCAAAGCCCCTGGTGGACGTCGCTTACCCTGTAGAATAGCGTGATGAATAGACTGCGGCAGCGGCCCCTCTTCGCATAGCCAGCAAACGCCGACAACTTGATCTTGATAAAATTGAATCAGTAGCTTTTGCTTGGCATCGTCGAGCAGCAGTTTGAGATCATTTGGACTGGTCTGATAATGCGCCGCCATAAGCAATTGAAAAGCAGCTTCTATGACTTCCGGTTCGAGCGCGGAGGCGTGACAAAATTGGTAATCAATGGACGGATCGTCATCGTCGAGTTCGAAGGCAGGCGAATTCGATTGTTTTGCAACATAAGTGTATTCCGTCGTAGTCAAACAAAACGACCGATTGATCACCTTTTCTAACGAGTCAGCGCTTGACCAGCGCACGGGTTGTCGCAGGTTAATCGAGTTGATACTTGAATAGTGATCCGGGAGTTGTTTAAGGAATCGAAATAGGAAACCACGACCTGCACTCTCATAGCCTTCAGTCGTTGAGCTAAGCACGAGCCGAGGATGCTTTAAGGCAACATTGAGTAGAACATGAGCGGGAACAGAAGCAGCTTCATCAATCACAAGCCATGTACTCGGATCGAGCTTGACGGTGAGCAGCTGATCAGGGGCAATAAATTTAATGGAACGCTGGTCAAGGTATTGAAACACGCTCTGCGCCTGTTTTCGTGATGGCGCGCACAGTACAAAGCTGGACGTCGCTGGTGCGCTTTTCATCCACAAGCCTAGGACGGTTGATTTTCCCCGTCCCCGTGGTGCTAAGATAACCGCAGCTGCCTGTGGCTGTTCGAGTCCTTGATTTAATGCGTTTAACGCTTGTGTTTGATCGTCAGTGAGTTGAAAAGGCCGAGTCGCTATAGCGCGAGGTGCACCGTCGTGGAATAGGCGATAAGCGGGGTAAATTTGTTTAGCGATCGTTAAGAAACGTTGCATAGCTGGGGTTATCGAGCTTGTCAGCCAAATTACTAACGTGCCACCAGCGATTAATGTTCCCGCCAGTGCCGCAATGGCGTTGGCATGAAAGCTATCGCGACAGTCAAGTTCTACCCAGGCAAACTCGCGGCCCAAGTAGTGTCGGTAATGCGCAATTTGCGTACTGTTCAAACTCAAGCAATGTGCGAGATTTAAAGAGTCAAACCCGAGGTCCGGTCGTTGACAAAATGGCGCGTCGGTCTGGCGAATGATCAGTTGGCGGTCGGCTGCAATTGTCATTAGGTTTGGCTTCAACGCGGACGCGCCGGTTTTTCCGATACATAAACAATAATCTGGCCACGAATGACTGCGCTACCGTCGTCACGGTAACCGGTCACGTCGATGGCGACATCACCCGCAGACCAAGCGTCGGCAGATACTTCAGCAGTAATGCGAATGTCACTATTTGCTTTCGCGGTATACTCGACGTTCATGCCTTTCGGAATCCAGCGCAGATGATTTGGAATCGAGGCTTCTGCGACTGCACCCATGGCCATTTCTAGGCCATTACACAAGGCAATGGCATGGACAGTACCAATATGATTCTCGACCGACTTGCGCTTGCGGAAGGTTAACTCGCAAAAGCCCGGTCGTAACTCGGTGACCAGCGGCCTTATGGTGCGAAAATAAGGCGCCTTGCGGGCAAACATGGCTGAAAAAATCTTCCGGCCGAAAGGCAGCTTTAAAGTCTTCGCATACAGCGAAAGCAGGTAATTATTTGCCATTGAATATCTCATTTAGGTTCAAGTTGCGTGAGTGAATCCTAGCATAATCATCAAGCAAACATGCATCAGCGAGGAAAACAAATAAAAACGCCCTCGTTAGCGAGGGCGTAGTTTCTTTTACGTTAAGAACGCTGTTAATCGACGCTTAATTTGAGGCCACGTCGAATTAACAATGCATCAGTCGTCGGCTCTTGGCCACGGAATTCAATGTAAGATTCCATGGTTGGACGTGAGTTACCTACTTCAAGAATGTTGCGACGATAATGGTTACCGTTCTCACGCGTCAGACCACCTTGGCTTTGCACATAAGCGAACGCGTCTGCAGCCAAAATTTCGCTCCACATATAGGCGTAGTAGCTCGCAGAATAACCGCCGCCCATCGAGTGGCTGAAGAAGGTCGTTTTATAACGCGGAGGAACAGCTTCAAGATCGACACCGTGCTTGGCTAGCGCTGCGGCTTCAAACTCATTGACGTCTTGCAACTCGGAATCAGCAGATAATGAGTGCCATTCCATATCGAGCAACGAAGCAGAGATGTACTCTAAGGTATCGAAACCTTGGTTGAAGCTACGTGATTGAATCACACGCTCAAGTAATTCTGTCGGAATTGGCTCACCAGTTTCGTGGTGTTTAGCGTAGTTACCGATTACTTCAGGGTGAGCAGCCCAGTCTTCTTCGAAGGTTGATGGGAATTCCACGAAGTCACGTGACACCGAAGTACCTGCTAAGGTTGGGTAAGTGACGTTAGAGAACATACCATGAATACCGTGACCTAACTCATGGAAAATGGTGGTTACATGGTCATAGCTCACTAATGTTGGCTCACCTTCCGGTGCTTTTGGAATGTTCATGACGTTAACCACCACTGGTTTGCTGTCGAGCAAATGTGACTGGCCAACGAACGAGCTCATCCAAGCACCACCACGTTTACCTTCGCGAGCGAAATAGTCTGCATAGAAAATCGCCAGACTGGTGCCGTCATGGTCAAATACTTCATAAACTTCCACGTCAGGGTGGTAAGTTGGGAGGTCAGGACGCGGCTCAAACGTAATACCGTAGAAACGGTTCATGGTATAGAACACGCCGTCATGCAAAACGCGATTAAATTCGAAATACTCACGTACTTCGCTTTCATCTAAGTCGTAAAGCTCTTGGCGAACGAATTCAGCGTAGTATTCCCAGTCCCATGGCTGGACTTCAAAATCACCACCACGACGCTCGATCATTTCCTGAATTGCATCTTGTTCGGCTTGCACGTTGGCAACGACCGCTGGCAGCATACTGCCGAGCATCTCGAAGACGGCTTCCGGCTTCTCCGCCATTTGCGTTTCAAGATTGTAGTCTGCCCAACTGTCATAGCCGAGTAAGGCAGCGCGTTGCGCTCGGATTTGTGCTAAACGAGCGGAAATTGGGCGGTTATCATAGTCGCCTGACTGCGCGCGATAGGCTGAAGCTTCCCAAACCCGCTGGCGAAGTTCGCGGTTATTTAATTGAGTCAGAATCGGCTGGCGCGTCGTATTCGTGATGCTAAGTAAGTACTTACCTTCATGACCACGATCAGCAGCAGCGTTGGCTGCCGCTTGAATTTGTGAACGAGATAAGCCATCGAGCTCTTCAACCGTATCGACGACCACAGCGATGTTGCGAGTTTCTGCAAGTAGGTTCTGGGCAAATTGGTTGGTTAACCGCGAATGCTCTTCGTTCAATGCACGAATTTGCTCTTTCTCAGCTTCGGTGAGTAAGGCACCAGCACGAACAAAACGCTGATGATAAACTTCGACTAAGCGTTGCTGTTCACTGTTTAAGCCTAAGTTTTCGCGCTGCTCGTAGATTGATTTGACGCGTTCAAATAATGCTGGGTTGAGGTTGATATTGTCCGAGTGTGCCGCCATTTTCGGCGCTAACTCTGACTGAATCGCGCGGCGCGCTTCATTACTATCGGTACCAACAAGGTTGTAGAAAACGCGTGATACTCGAGTCAGCAACTCCCCACTGCGCTCCATCGCTTCGAGCGTATTCTCAAAAGTTGGTGCTTCTGGATTATTCGCAATCGCTTCAATCTCTGCGATTTGCTCTGCCATACCGCGCTCAAACGCTGGCAGGAAATGCTCGTCTTCAATGATGCGGAAATCAGGTGCTTGGTATTGCAACGCGAAAGGTTGGAAGAATGGGTTTTCCATCGACACGGTGTCGTTCGCAGATTCGCTCACCTGAGCTGATTCAGTTGCGGTCGGCGCCGGCGCTTGTTCAGCACAGCCAGTGATTGCTAAGGCGGCACCGATTAGTGATGCCAGTAAAGTTTTTTGCATGGTATGCACGGGAATATCCTCTCTCAACGATTGTTGTATAAGTGCAGATCGCTTCGAGTATGCAACAAATGGAAGCGAAATGCAGTTGCTTTAGCAGAGCAAAATAGGCATTTGGTCTTATTTTTTTACTTTACCATGAAAAAGTCGTCTTAAGGTTATGCCAATCAATGGACAGCAGGCCATGACGGCGACCATTGCCAATGGTGAGCCATCACTTAAAAATGCACTTATAGCGCCGGTAAAGGCACCCAAGGTGAAACCGCTGGCACTTATTAGCGCGGTTGCTGTGGCTGAGTTGTAAGGAAACTCATCGGTGACTGCGGACATGCCATTGGCGACGACAAAGCCCTGTAAGCCGACAAATATCATGATTTGCGGCACGAGTAACCAAATGGGTAAAGAAAAAAGCAGGACGAGCACTAACATTATCGCGCCGACTATTAATTGTAAGCTTTGGCCACGGCGTAGTATGTTTGCCGGTGAATGATGGCGTAATAGGCGAATATTGACCTGGTTACAAATACTTAAGGTCACAATATTAAGCGCAAACAAAACCGGATAGAGGGTTGGACTAATCTGATAGTAGCCCATGTAAACGCCTGGCGAGCTGGTTAAGAAGGCAAACATGCCGGCATTGCTGAAGGCGACTGCGAATAAGAATCCAGCCGCTCGTTTGTTTTGAATCACACTGCGATAGCGTTGCCAAACCGACTGCTTTTGAGCATGTTGTTGAATTTTGCGTGTTTCAGGGAGATAACGACGCAGTAAAATAAGCAACAAAACCGCATATAGGGCTAAAAACCAAAAAATGCTGCGCCAGTCGCTGACGAGTAAAAGTAGGGCGCCAATAAAGGGAGCCAATAATGGCGCTGCCATCATGATCGTGACGATTTGCGAAAGAATTTTCGCACTCTCGCTACCCGCATAGCGATCACGCACGACTGCCATGGTATTGACCACCCCCATACCGCCGCCGAAGGCTTGCAAAACACGTCCAACCCAAAGCAATTCAATGCGTGAACCAAGCGCAATAAAAACAGAGCCGAGAATGAACAGGCTTAAGCCGACGAGAATGGTCAGGCGTCGCCCAAATCGGTCAGAAAAAGGGCCACCGATTAACTGTCCTGCCGCAAAGCCGACGAGAAAAACGCTTAAGGTGATTTCGATATTGTGTAGTGAAGTGCCGAGATCCTTTGCCATTTCTGGCATGGCAGGCAAATAGGCGTCAATCGCTAAAGGGCCCAAAGCCACCAGTGCAGCGAGTAGCCAAGCAAATCCTCGAATGGGTTGAGTTGATGCGGTCACGATACCTTCTCTAGCTTGCGGTGGTTATAGCATGTCGTTGAAACTTCAGAGTAGACATACAGGAAACACGAACAGTGGCTGTTCGGATGCATGGAGAAAACTAACGATTTCGGGCATTATACGGCACTGGTTAATCGAAAGGATGAAAATGAGATGAGTGGTCTACCGAATTGCCCGAAATGCAGCTCTGCTTATACGTACGAAGATGGACTCATGTTTGTTTGCCCTGAATGTGGTCATGAATGGGCACAAGAGGCAAATGCAGAAACAACTGAAGCGCAAGGGATTCGTGATGCCAACGGCAATGTTTTGCTCGACGGCGACACGGTGACGGTCATTAAGGACTTGAAAGTCAAAGGTTCTTCTTTAGTGGTGAAAGTCGGAACGAAAGTTAAGAATATCCGCCTTGTTGATGGCGATCATGACATTGACTGCAAAATTGACGGTATTGGAGCCATGAAGTTGAAGTCAGAATTTGTCAAAAAAGTCTAATTGTGGTCGATTATTTTGACAACTTTTGACGATGTTCAAGTGGCACTCTCAGTTCTGAGCGGCTAGTTTATTTATTAGATTTTAATGTAACGAAGGAGCGAGTTATGCGTTTTATATCGTTCACATCAGCGTCTTTGTCCGCCCTGACTGGACTTATTTTGGTGGGCGTCACCTATGCCCCAGCTGCAAGTGCTCAAGCTTTCGAAAAAGATTGGATGTTTAGTGCAAACGTAGCGCGCACGTCAATCGACCGTGAGACATCTGGAACCCCGTGGCATGCGGTTACCGATCAAAGTAAAACCAGTTTTATTGGCTCACTTTCCTGGTTCGCGACACCCAATTTAAGTATTCGTGCCAGTTATGAATTTGGCGCTGAAATGCGCAGTTCGAATCGCTGTCCGCCCGATACCGCCTGCACCTTAATTGCAGTTCATGAGCAAGGTGACATGGAGAGTTTGCAGTTGGTGCTGGTGCCCGAGTTCGATTTGACCGATACCACCTTTGTTTTTGCCAATCTCGGTATTGCGCGGACGACGGTCGATACCCAGCAACAACTGCCGCGGTATAGTTCGACAGATTTTATCTACGGTGCTGGTGTTGGCTATCGGTTATCGCGAAACTGGCGTGCTTCGCTGGAATATGTTACCAGCGGCGACGATTATCAGTCAGTACGTTTGGGCTTAGCATTACGCTTTTAAGTTTACTCGGACGGCAACGGCCACGTTTGCATTTCATGTAAACGCGACGCACAGCGAGCGAAGGGTTGGGCTAACTCCTTGCCTTGATACAACTCGTCAATCGCTGTGTCACTACTCACTACAACCAAACACGATTGTTCATAGCACTCATCGACCAAAGCCATGAATCGCCTAGCGGCGTCATCACGTTGACCAAATTGTTGTTGGCTGTCTTCACGCTGATACGTTTCTTCAACACCGTGAACAATGGCTTTAGTCGGAGTGTAGCTAAAACGCGGTACATCGATCACCACCATGACTTTGTATTGCGCTGCGAGCTCCATGTAATCGCGTTGACTGCGCGGACCCATACATAAGGCCTCGAACGAAAGCGCAATCGCAGTCTGCGTACGCCATAGAAAGGGAACTTCGCGACCTAGTAAATCAAGATGTCCGGGCTCTATGGGTGATGATAGTTGCAGGCTCTGGCGAATTTCAGCCATGAGCTCTGTACTGGTTGGTGTTGACGACTGCCAATAATAGTTCAACGTGCTTTCAGTGTTATTTGCACTTCGGCGGTAATCAGTTGGATGATCGAGTGATAACACAGTGCAATGCTGGTTGAGTAAGTGAATCGTGGGTAAAAAACGGTCGCGACCCAGTCCATTTTTATAGAGTTCCTCAGGTCGGCTGTTCGAGGTTGTGACCAAAGTCACCCCGTTGTTAAATAGCGCTTGCCAAAGACGCCCAAGAATCATTGCATCGCCCATATCTTCGACAAAAAACTCATCCAAACAGATTAACCGATAGTCTTCAGCCCATTGTGCGGCGATGACAGTGAGTGGGTTTTCTTGCCCGCTTATCTGATTTAAGGCGAGATGAACGCGCTTCATAAAATGATGGTAATGCAGTCGGATCTTGCGGGGTTCGGAACAATGTTGAAAAAACAAATCCATCAGCATGGTTTTGCCGCGGCCAACTGGCCCATAAAGATATACGCCTTTCTGTGACGCATTCTGTTGATTTAAATTCTGACCAAGCCGATGCAACGACAGCAGAATTAGCGCCTGATGGCCATCAAAGCGCAATGTTTGAGATTTTGAAAGCTGCTGATAAGCATTCAACATCGACGGATTCCTTGCGTGTTTACACGGCGATTAGGCGACGAGGCTAGCATACCCAACCTGTAAAAAAAGAGCCAGCAGGGGATGCTGGCTCAAGCTCGTTGCTAGCGAACCATGAGCCGGCAAACTCATGGTCGTTTTTTAAAACGTGAGCGCGTCATCTTCGGATCAAAAAAAGCTTTACTGACGAGTGACTTTGATTATTTTTCCATCAGGTGCATCGATAAGTAGATAGATATGGCCAGTGCGCGGATGGACTTGAATCGCGCGAATTCGTGCATCGAGGTCAGTAAATAGCGTTGCAACAGACTCGACTGCGTCTGCATCGGCGCGTAATAAGGCCACATGCTTGCCGGCGAGTGCAGGTACCAGTAAATGGTCTTGCCATTGTGGGAACTCAGCGCCGGAATAGATGGCAAGCCCACTTGGTGCAATCGACGGCGTCCACTCAAAATCAGCTTGAATTAGGCCGGGTAAGTCTCGATAGGGAGTGACTTTTGCGCCGGTATAGTCAACACCGCCGGTTAGCAGCGGCCAGCCAAAGTTGCCACCTGCACGCAGGCGATTAACTTCGTCGCCACCGCGAGGCCCATGCTCACTGATAAAAAGTGCTTGTAATTGCGGATGCCAAGCAATGCCTTGTACGTTACGATGGCCGTAACTGTATATTTCCGGTAATGCTTTAGGGTTAGCGACAAATGGATTGTCACTGGGTATATCACCGTCCAACGTTAGACGAATGGTCGTGCCTAAATGGTCGCTCAATGATTGTGCCCGTTCGCGATAATCAAAGCCATCACCTAAGGTTAACACTAAGGTATCGTCGGGTAGAAACGCGATCCGACCACCATAATGTGCGCTCCCTCGTTTTTCCGGATAGGCTTGAAAGAGAAGTTCAGTCTCGACGAGTTCACGACCCGTCCACCGAGCTCTGGCGAGACAAGTATTGTTGTGACGTAAATCCCCACACGCATAAGTTAGGTAAACATAAGGCTGACTGTCAAAGTGAGGGTGAAGGGCAAGATCAAAGAGACCTGCTTGGCCATCGACCCATAAGTTTTCAAGTTCTGGGAGCACGTTCGTCATCTGTTCGTCGGTCGTCTGATAGTGCCACAATGCGCCGCTGCGACTGCTAATCAGATAATCATCGTTGGGTAGAATTGCGATTGCCCAAGGAAATTCAATTTGTTCAACCATGACTTCGTATTGCCAGAGCTTACCGTCCTGTTCTTCAGTGTGACTTTGTACAGCTGCCGAGGAAAAGGAAATTGCAGCGGCTAGCGTCATGAGTAGGCGTTGCCAGGTAACATTCATCCTATGTTCCTTGTCTTGCTCGGGGCAAATAACGGCGTAGGATCCGACTAAGCCACGCATAAAAAAGGCCACCCAGAAAACTACTAAAAATCATCAACAAGGTGCCAGGTGTTGTCCGTGTTGCGGCAATGAGAGTCGGCATCGGGGCAAAATGATCAATGACACGAAGAGCGACCCAAAGGCCAATCGCAGTGGCGACAGCACACCACGCGTAAATCTGCCGCTTCTGCATACGAACCACCAGATGCGCAACCGGCAGGGCGATGAGGTAGACCAAAAAAATAATCGCGGTATAAACTGGGCCAAAATGACGAAGGTCATAGAGCGTTGTTTCTAAACGCGTGGCAAAGTCGATGGCCGGCCCAATGGAGCCGATCGCAAGCAAATTGAATTGGGTTTGAATCACAGAACCGAGCACACCCGCCAGCAGAACAGCAGGTATAAAGGCAAGCAAATAACTTAGCGTTCGCCGCCGAGTCCTCATGTGAACAACCCTTCTATTATTTTTTGCTAAACGTGTTTTTATTTTAAGCCTATTAAACTACCTAATTTCTTTCAAATTAGCCAGTATTCAGCTTGTTTGCCCGCATGATTAAACGCAGCTCAGCGTACAGGTGTGCTTGCTCGAGTTCACAACTGCGGCTACAGTGAGGGTATTCAAGAGGTTAGACCAGAAGGTACATTGGCATGAACAAGCATTACCCAAAATTATTTGAGCCACTCGATTTGGGCTTCACAACGTTGAAGAACCGCGTCTTGATGGGATCAATGCATACCAATTTAGAAGAAGAGCGCGGTGGTTTTGCGAAGTTGGCTGAATTCTATGCAGCTCGCGCGCGCGGCGGTGTTGGTTTAATTGTTACCGGTGGCATTAGCCCGAACGTTCGTGGTCGCCTAGCACCGTTTGCAAGTCAGCTCAGCTATCCTTGGCAGATTGGCAAACACCGACAGGTCACCGATGCTGTCCATGCCGCCGGCGGAAAGATTGCGATGCAGATTCTTCATGCAGGGCGTTACTCCTATCATCCCCTAAGTGTCGCGCCAAGCGCCATAAAAGCACCGATTACCCCCTTTAAACCCTCAGAGTTGAGTGAGCGACAAATTCTGACCACGATTCGCCACTATGCGCGCGCGGCCAAGCTGGCGCAAAAAGCAGGCTATGACGGCGTCGAAATTATGGGGTCAGAAGGTTACTTAATTAATCAATTCATTTGTCAGCGAACCAATAAACGAACGGATCGTTGGGGTGGCAGTTACGAAAACCGTATGCGTTTTCCATTGGAAATTATGAAAGCGGTGAAAGCGGCCGTCGGTGACAACTTCATTGTTATCTACCGGCTCTCCATGCTCGACTTGGTTGAAGATGGTAGTACGCTCGAGGAAGTGATCACGCTTGGCAAACAGATTGAAAGCGCTGGTGCGACGATTATTAACACGGGGATTGGTTGGCATGAAGCGCGGGTACCGACCATTGTCACGTCTGTGCCTCGCGGTGCATTTCGGTGGATTACCGCTCGTCTGAAACAAGAGCTGTCGGTGCCGGTTGTCGCCACAAACCGAATCAACACACCGGAAATTGCCGAGTCGATTCTCGCCAATGACGAGGCCGACATGGTTTCCATGGCGCGACCTTTCCTTGCTGATGCGGATTTTGTGCGCAAGGCCGAGAATGGTCAGGCGGATCGAATTAATACGTGTATCGCTTGTAATCAAGCGTGTTTAGATCATGTGTTCGAGAACAAAAGGGCGAGCTGCTTAGTTAACCCATTAGCTGCATACGAGACTGAGTTGCGTATGACACCAGCAACACAGGTTAAAAAGCTTGCGGTGGTAGGTGCTGGACCCGCTGGTCTATCATTTGCTTGCTTTGCTGCCGAGCGAGGGCATGAAGTGCATCTTTTCGACCGTAGTCATGAAATTGGTGGTCAATTTAATTACGCCAAACAAATTCCCGGAAAAGAGGAGTTTCACGAAACGATTCGATACTTCCAAAATCGCCTCGTGGACGCCGGAGTGCATGTGCATCTTAACACTGAACAAACGGCTGAAAGCCTCGCGAACGGCTTTGATGAAGTGATTCTCGCCACAGGTATTCAACCGCGAAAAATTGATCTTCCAGGCGCGGAGCAGGATAAAGTCTTAGGTTACTTAGATGTCCTGCGGGACCATAAGGAGGTGGGTAAACGTGTCGCCATCATTGGTGCTGGTGGTATCGGCTTCGATGTTGCTGAGTTTTTGACGACGGAACATTCGCCGAGTTTAGATAGCAAAGAGTGGCATGGGATCTGGGGCATCGATACCAATTATCAGAATCGCGGAGCATTGACTCAGCCGCTACCAGACCCGTCGCCTCGACAGGTTTACTTGCTGCAACGGAAAGAGAGCAAAGTCGGAGGTAATCTCGCTAAAACATCCGGGTGGGTTCATCGTTCAACGCTGAAACATAAAGGCGTCAAGATGCTCAATGGTGTCAGTTACAAAGCGGTAACTGAACTTGGACTTGAAATTGAACGTAATGGCAAGTCAGAAACGCTTGAAGTTGATCACATTGTCGTCTGCGCCGGACAAACACCGATGCGTGCCTTGCAAGAGCCATTGCAACAAGCTGGTGTTCGCGTGCATCTCATCGGCGGTTCTGATGTTGCCGCTGAGTTGGATGCAAAACGAGCGATACGTCAGGGAGCAGAGCTGGCGGCACAGATATAATTGGAGAGCGTGAAGGACACGATTTAAAAACAAAACCGAGGAGTTTCGATATGGTGCAACCCAGTGATATCCCGAAGGTCATTCAAGAAGCCCAGCAACGCTTGGACTTAATCTTTGAACGATTGTCCGTGTGCCCAGATACGAAACAACGACTGAGCGTGCCGCATCGCATGGTCGAAGCGGCTATTCCAGTGCGAATGGACGATGGTTCATTGCAAGTATTCCGCGGTTGGCGTGTGCAATTTGATTTGACTCGAGGGCCGGGTAAAGGAGGGATTCGTTTCCATCCGAGCGTCAATCGCGACGAAGTCACCGCACTCAGCTTTTGGATGGCGATTAAATGTGCCGTCGTCGATTTACCTTATGGTGGCGCTAAAGGCGGCGTCCGAGTTGATCCGAAAAAGCTATCATTGCTTGAATTAGAGCGCTTATCACGCGGCTACATGCGTGCGATGGCGGATGTTATTGGTCCAGAAGTGGACATTCCTGGGCCCGATATGAATACCGACGAACGCATCATGGGCTGGATGTCGGATGAATATGACACCTTAATACGCCAACGCCGTCCTGCTGTGATTACTGGAAAACCGGTGGCGATGGGTGGCTCACGCGGACGCACGTCGGCAACGGGAGAGGGGGCAGCGCAAGTCCTGCAGATCTGGACAGAACAACAGAATCAACAACCCGAAGACTTGAACATAGCAATTCAGGGCATTGGTAATGCTGGTTATTATTTTGCCCGTGCAGCCAAGCGTTTAGGTTTTAATGTGGTCGCGGTCTCGGATTCGAGCGGTGCGGTTTATAGTGCAGATGGTTTGGATGTTGATGCCATTTATGAACACAAACGTAAGCATCGTGAGCTCAAAGGCGTGAGTGCGAAAAAGGGCGGTGAAGTTTCATCACTGTCAAATAGCGAGCTACTCGCACTGGACGTGGATATTCTGGCACTTGCTGCCCTTGAGAACCAAATAACTCAAGACAATGCGGGGAATGTGCGGGCGAAGTGGTTGTTAGAAATCGCGAATGGCCCAGTTGCTGCCGATGCTGACTCGATTCTGCTTGATAATGATATCGTTGTCATCCCGGATGTACTGGCGAACACGGGCGGTGTGATTGTCAGTTATTTTGAGTGGCTACAAAATCGCAGTGCTGACTATTGGACTTCGGAGCAAGTCACGGAACGGATGCAAGAGGTAATCCGTACGCAATCTCAGCAGTGTTTCGAATTGGCAGAAAAAGAGCAACTCGATCTGCGCAGCGCCGCCTACATGCAGGGTATTCGACGGATTGCCGAGTCGATGGATGCGCGCGGGACACAGAGTGACTTTAAAAACAAATGAGTTTCACTTGACGCAGTTTGATTGAATGACGCTGAAGAACGCCGAATAGCACTCACTATTCGGCGTTTCGCGTTAAATCTCATCGAGATTGAGTAGCCACGTTGAAGCTTGGGCTAAAATTGCATTTTGCTCGTCTGCGGGGCGCTTATCCCATTGTTTATAGATCACGGCCAGTCGCGGATTGTGTGCTAGCTTGTCTCTTTGTTGGACAAGAAAACTCCAGTAAAGACTATTCAATGGACAGCTCCGAGGACCCGTTTTCAGCTTCACATCATAATAGCAATGTTGACAATAATTACTCATCTTGTTGATGTAATTCCCGGACGACACGTAGGGCTTAGTCGCCAGTAAGCCACCATCTGCGAACTGACTCATGCCCCGCGTGTTTGGCAATTCAACCCATTCGATTGCATCGGCATAAATGCCCAGATACCAAGCGTCGACTTGGTCAGGGTCAATGCCCGCTAGTACGCTGAAATTCCCAGTCACCATGAGTCGCTGAATATGATGTGCGTAGGCGGTCTCGAGTGACTGCTCAATGGTCGCATTGAGACATTTCATTTTCGTTTCTGCATTCCAAAAAAAGCTCGGTAAGTCGTTCTTAAATTTGAAAAAATTAAGCGTTTTGTAGGTGGGCATTTCACGCCAATAGATCAGTCGTACATACTCGCGCCAACCGATTATTTGGCGGACAAAGCCTTCAATTTGCGCCAAAGAAATTACATTCTCTTGCTCCTCAAAGGCACTAATGGCGGCTTCGACAACTTCTTGCGGGCTAATCATTTTGGTGTTCAAACTAAACGACAGGCGGGAATGAAAAAGCAAATAGCCGCGTGTACTCATCGCGTCCTGATAGAGTCCAAAGGCAGGCAAAGCATGTTGAATAAAGTGCTTGAGTAGCTGGCGTGACTGTCGGCGACTAATCGGCCAGTCAAGATAGTCGGCAACTGGCTTGCCAATCGTTTTCGTTTGCATTTGCTCAAGCATTTCGGCAATGTGCGTCACGTCATTTTTAAAACTCACGGGCTCAGGGACGATGACATCATCGGGTAAGCGGTTTCGATTTTCTTGATCAAAGTTCCAGCGATCACCAAGCGGTTTATCTTGCTTCATCAGATAACCGGTTTTGCGTCGAACCTTGCGATAAAAAGTTTCCATTAATGGTTTTTTATCTGTGGGTAGAAACACAGGAATATCCGAGCGCTCGAGCAGAAAATGTTCACTGGAGACCATGGATTTATTGCAGCCTAAATCGCAGTTGAGCAATTGCTGATCCAGCCGGTACTCATCGGGTTGTTGATAGCTAAACTGGGAAACGTTCGGCAATTGAGCAAGGATTGTCTGTATGTTGGTCACGAGGTCATGTTGATTTTCCGCGCTGTCTAAACGGATATAAAGAACGTCGACTAAGGTGCCAAGTACATCGGCAAATGCCCGCATGGCTGCAAAGAAAGCGAGAACTTTCTGTTGATGATGCGTCACGTAATCGATTTCTTGCTGCATCTCAAACATGACATAGAGAACCGGTTGTTCATCATCGAACCATGAGTGACTCAAATTGAGCTGATCGCCAAGGATGAGACGAACTTCTTGGTATTGGTTCTTGATCGCAGCTGGAACGATATCGAGACTTTTCCATAGAGACATACGACGAGTATTCCTTGATTTAGACTACCACGACTGAATTTCATAGGCAGGAGGCGAATGGTTCAGTAGACTAATGAGTACTTACGAAGAAACACTCATTAAGGTTCTCTTATATTATGCGTATTGATCGATATCTATCTGAAACCACGGGTATGAGCCGAAAAGAGGCCAGCAAAGTGTTGCACCGAGGCGAGGTGACCCTCGATGGCGAGGTGGTCAAAAAGGGCGCTGTGCAGGTACCATCGGCGGGGTTGGTGGAGTGGAATGGCGTAACGCTCGAACGTTTAGGTCCTACGTATATTCTGTTTCATAAGCCGTTAGGCTGTATCTGTGCCAATGATGACCCTCGGCATCCGACTGTTTTTGTCTATCTTGATTTACCGAATCCGGAGAAATTTCATACCGTAGGACGCCTCGACCTCGATACCAGCGGACTATTACTGGTCACCAATGACGGGCAGTGGTCGCACCGAATTACGTCGCCGAAACATGCCTGTGAAAAAGTTTACCGCGCGCAGCTCGCGGATCCGATCAGCGAAGAAGCGGTAGAAAAATTTGCTGCGGGGATTAAATTGCATGGCGATGTGGCGCTGACGAAGCCAGCGAAATTGACGATTGTCAACGAACGTGAAGCTTTAGTGACCTTGTCTGAGGGTAGGTATCATCAGGTTCGGCGTATGTTCGCTGCGGTTGGCAATAAAGTTGAAGGCTTGCACCGAGAGCAGGTCGGCGAACTCACACTCGGTGACTTAGAGCCCGGCGAGTATCGTCATTTAAGCGCCGAGGAAGTCGCGCTGTTTTAGCTGAATAATCGGCGATACATATGACTGGCGTAGTCGTCGGTCATCCCGGCGATGTAGTCGCATAAGACGCGGTCGGCAGCGATTTGGCCTTCTCTGTTGAATGCTTCAGTCCAGCGAGCCCGAGTATTTCTCGGCAGTAAGCGCAAGGGTTCCGCATGAAATGCAGAGAAAAGATCTAGCAGCATATTCTGACTGCGATAGCGTAATTGCTGAATAGCTGGATCGTTGATAACGTGCTCAAACACCACGCCTTTTAAGGCGTCTAGCAATGTCCGCTGTTCTTCCGGTAGGATTGCGTTAAAACGAATTAGCGGCTCTTCAGTCTCAGGCAGTACATCCTTCGTTGTGATTGCAGTGACGAAAATGTTCACCAGTGCACCGATCGCGTTTTTCCGTTGATAATGTGTACCGGAAAACAATTGCTCACCGAGCTCAATCATGAGTTGCTGTAAGTCGTTAGATAAATTTGCTAAGACACTATCCATATGGGTATGCCACTGCGAAGACGTTAAGGTTCCAGTGACGACAGCGTCCTCGAGATCGTGAACACCATAGGCGATGTCGTCTGCGAGTTCCATTAATGAGGCATCGAACGATTTATGTAACGACTTCTGCCATGGCGATTGGTTTAGTTGAATGACGCTTTGAAACTGCTCTCTGTCTGAATCACTGAGTGGCTCGAGGACCCAGTCAAGCAGCTCTGCATCAGCCTTAAATATAGCTTTTGCCGGCTTCCAAGCGCTTAAACTTGCTGGCGTACCTTCACTTGGCGACTCGAGATCAGGCATGAGTACTGGATATTTTAATAGCCCTAATAGGGTTCGACGGGTTAAATCCATACCATGAGTTTCATGATAGGATTCGAGTCGACCGACAATGCGGAACGTTTGGCCGTTACCCTCAAAGCCTCCGGAGCCAAGCATTTTATAATTGAGCGCAGTTTCACCACCATGGCCAAAGGGCGGATGACCGATATCATGCGCCAAACATAAGGCTTCCATTAAATTTTCATCAGGGAGGAGTGCTTGTATCGACTCAGAACTGGTGTGCGCTAATTGATTAATGAGTGAGGCGCCGATTTGGGCGGCTTCGAGTGAGTGGGTCAAACGCGTGCGATAAAAATCATTTTCACCAACGTTCATGATCTGAGTTTTTGATTGCAGCCGACGAAATGCAGCGGAATGCAATATACGGGCGCGATCGCGCTGCCAAGGATTACGTCGATCTCCAGGTCTTGCTGGCGCTGCACCTGACCGCCGCGCTTGCCAAATCTTCTCCATGGTTGAGGCTCCGCTCTGAATGATGTAATGCTAATCTAAGGTTATCATTTTTTTATTACAGTACGTTGCTTTCAGAAACAATTCTTCACTTTTTTGTCAACTGCAGTGGTAAAAAGCTTTCGGCGCACTAGTCAGTTAGCGGCAGGCTCATTAAATAACGATCTTGACCGGGACCTAAATAATCTTTTTTCTCAGTGAGAATGCGAAAGCCAAGCTGCTGATACAGTGAAATTGCCGCACGATTCGCAGGTGATACCGTCAACAGTACTTCTGCGTACCCAGCGAGTTGTAATTGCGTGATAATCGCGTCCATGAGGCGGCGACCTAAACCTTGTCCGCGTCCTGCCGGAACGGTTAACAACGACATGATCCATGCTTGGCCGGCAGTCTGGCCAGGAGCAGCAAGAACATAAGCAAGTGGCGCGTTTGCCGAGGATTCATTGCGCGCGATGAGGAGTAGTGATGGCCATTGGGCCAATGCTTGCCAAAAAAACGTTTCGGGATAGCCTTCAGCACCATACTCGTCACGCTCTAGTTTGGCGATTGTGGGGATGTCAAAAATTTGAGCAGAAGAAATTTGCATGGGATTCTCGTCTTAAGTACCACAGGTGTGTTTCACCGGTGGTAGTATACAAGAATTATTGGCGGATGCCTTCGACATGCAGGTCAAGGTACACAGTTTGCGCGGCCGGACCGAGATTAAAGTCCATACCAAAGTCGCCAACATTGATGGCGAGTTCGCCTGTGAAACCTGCGCGATAGCCACCCCAAGGATCTGCACCTTCACCATACTTAGCAACGTCAATGGTCACTTCTCGAGTCTCACCGAAGAGGGTAAGATTACCGATGACTTGCCCTTTACCTTCACCTAAGTCGACATACCGGGTGCTGACGAAGCGTGCTTCGCTCCAGCGTTCGACATCAAGATAGTCACTGCTACGGACATGGTTGTCGCGCTCAGTGTGGTTCGAATCCACGGACGCGGTTTTGACGGTAACTTCGATCCGATTGTTGTCTGGGTTTTCCGAGTCGAAAGTAAATGTACCGGTAAACTCATTGAAACGACCGACAACATAGCTCACGCCTAGGTGATCAATTTTAAAGTTAATTGACGCATGTGCGCCTTCGGTGTCGATGACATAATCGGCAGCATTTGCTGTAGTCACTAACAAGGTTGAGCCGGCAAGAAAACTTGCTAAAGCAATTGATTTAAAAGTACTCATTGTAGGTCTCCAGTCTAAAAGTTGCACAAAGAATAGCGAAAGGGTATATATTCATCCAATGCATGATTTATATAAAAGCTATGCACGGGGCGCATAATGCGAAGTCAAAAATTACGAAACTTAGATTTGAATCTACTTGTCGTGTTAGATGTTTTGCTCGAAGAGCAACACGTGTCGCGAGCTGCAGAGCGTTTGGCGATGAGTCAACCGGCGGTGAGTCGCGCACTTGGGCGGTTACGAGAAATGTTGGGCGATCCGCTCCTCGTGCGAACTTCCCAAGGATTTGCCTTGAGTGCTCGAGCTGAGCTTGTTCGACAAGAGCTGGACACAGCTTTACGCGATATTGAGCGTGTGATTGAACCACCAGAGTTCAATCCTGCGATTGACGATAGCGTCATCCGTATAACCGGGTTAGATATGGAGATCGGCTTGTACGTCCCGAAACTGATTCGGCGAATTCGCCGCGAAGCTCCGCATATGCGATTCGAAATTGTGCGTCAGGAAAACGACTCGTTTCCCATGCTGGAGAACGACATCGTGCATTTTAGCCTTAGCGGTTTGGCACCGATGAGTGCACAGCACAGCTTACATCGCCGGCCAATCGATGACATGGAAGTGGTTTGTTTAATGGCTGAATCGCATCCACTCGCACAGCAGCCGATGACAGCGGAGGATTATGCTGCGGCACCGCACGGACTTGTCTCAATCACTGGTCATGGCCCGGGGAGTATGGAGCAGGTGCTAGCAGGGCACGGCTTAAAACGTACCGTTGCACTGCGTTTAGCTGGATTTACGTCAGTTGCGGATTTTCTTGAAGACAGCAGATTAATCTTTACATTGCCGGCACGCATCGCTGAGAAAATTGCAGCTGGGCGAGCGTTATGTATTCGCAAACTGCCCGCACCGCTAACGGCAGAGCGGGTGAGCTTTTATATGTATTGGCACGACCGCTATCACCGAGATCCGAAGATCAAATGGATTCGCGAACATTTCAAACATGTTGCGACGTAAAATGACGTGACTGTACGATAGGGTTAAATAAGCTTGGCGTCATATAAAAATTTATGCAGAATGGGAATATTGATAATTCATTTAAGTAAGCTTAAATGACATTTGGCTTAGGAAAGCAAACAAAAATGGAGTTTGTATGTCAGCAAATGGAACGCGGATGACTTTAGCTCGGCAGTGGGAGATATTAAAATTCCTGCCGTCGCGGTCGCCGGGATTAACGGTAAAAGAGATTACAAGTCGACTGGACGCGGAAGGTTTCAGTATTAGCAAGAGGAGTGTTGAACGCGACCTCACGGAGCTGAGTCGGATCTTCCCTATCGTCTGTAACGATAAAAGTAAGCCCTTCGGTTGGTACTGGAGTCGCGATGCCGTCGTTGACTTACCAGGTCTGTCGCTGGCCGAAGCACTGTCACTCACTATGGTTGAGAGCTTGATCAAGCCATTGCTTCCGGCGAGTGTACTCACCGCAATTACGCCGCGTTTCCGCCAAGCGCATGCCAAGCTTAAATCCCTACAAGAAGAGCATAAATTAGCCTCTTGGCAAGACAAGGTTGCTGTGGTGAATCAATTGCTGCCGCAAGTGAGTCCAGAGCTTAACCCCTTCGTTCTCGAACAAATTCAATCAGCCTTGCTGCACGAGCGTTGTCTGCAAGCGAGTTATCGTTCGCTCAAAAGTGATGTCGAAAAGCAGCTCAAATTGCACCCTTTAGGTTTGGTGCAGCGGCGGACGATGACATATTTAGTGGCCATCGCAGAGCCTTATAATGAGGCGCGTCAATTTGCGTTGCACCGATTTGTCGAGGCAACGGAGTTGGACGAGCCGCGGCAGAACCCTGTTGGATTCTCATTACAGCGGTACATTCAGGACGGAGCATTTAGTTATGGCAGCGGCCAGAGCTTTGACTTGAAGCTGCGAATTTTCAGCGAGGAAGTTGCTCGTAATTTAGCAGAGTCACCGTTGTCGAATGAGCAAGTGTTGCTCAATGGTGAAATTCCGGCGGAGCTTTCCGCAAAAGTTGATGATTCGTGGCAGTTACGCTGGTGGCTATTGTCGCTTGGAGAATTGGTTGAGGTTGTGCATCCGACGGAGTTGCGGGAAGAGATTTCGAATCGGTTACAAGAGGCGAGTCAACGCTATTTGACTGAGTAAAAAAATAGTCGAGCGAATTGAAATAGTCATTGGTTGTGAACAAAAGGGTTGCTATAGTAAAAATCAACTAATTATTAACAATCGTCGTGTGAACTTTTGCCGAATCAAATGCTTGAATCAACCACAAAGTGTCAATTGCGTGAAGTTGGACATGGGCGATTTTCTTTGCTCTGGCTCATGCTGAGTTTTGTTGTCTTGGTTAATTTGTTTACTTCTTCGGCTCTGGCGAAGGGAGATGTTCAAGCATTTCCGTTTCCAAAATTTCCAGTTATTGAGAAGCCGGTTAAGCAATATACGCTAACCACCTGGAATAGCCGAGATGGACTTCCGCATAACTCGGTCAATAAAATTACGCAAACAAAAGACGGCTATCTGTGGTTGGCAACATGGGAAGGTCCCGTTCGCTTCAACGGCCGCGAATTTCAGGTCTTCGATGATTTAGTCGAACTAGAAATGGAAGAAACGGGCGTCATTGATATTCAGCGCGATGAGTCCGGTTATGGTGTTCTTGCTGCTGGCCCTCGTGGTGGGATTACCCATTATCGTAACGGTCGTTGGCAGGCATTACCGAATGCGCCAGATTTTGTTAATGAGACCGCAACTACAAGTTCAGGTGAGGTTTGGGCCGCTGCTTCGGGCGCGGGTGTGATTCGTTATTTACCCGATGGTACAGTTCGTCAATACACAGTGAATGATGGCTTACCCGATCGCTTCGCTTTTCGCGTTCACGTGCTGCATGGCAATTCAGCAGATAATTATCAGGTTGACCAAGACTATTATGACGATGTTTGGATTGGAACCCAGCGCGGAGTTTCGCGCTATGTACCTGAAATCGATACATTTGTCCGTATTACTCACCTGCCACAAGAAATTTATCGTGACGTCATTCGATTACAGTCCGGGCACATCGCTGCGGCCAGTGCATCCGGCATCTACTTTTGTACGCCAGATGTCCAACAATGCGCTCGCTACCCAGAACAACTCGAGGGGGTGGTAACCTCGTTGCATCAAGGCATGCAAGGTGAGTTATGGTTTGGTACGTTTGCTCATGGCCTTGGCCGTATTAGTGACCATGGTGTGGATTATTTTACCGTTGAACACGGTTTACCAAATCAGCATGTTCTCGATGTATTTCAGGACTCAGAAGCGAATATTTGGGTTTCCACGCACGGCGGTTTAGCGCAATTACGTGATGCATTATTTACCAGTTTCACACGTATCCAAGGCGTGCAAGGTAATTTCATTCGCGCCGTGCAGCAAGCACACGATGGTTCCATCTGGATCGGTTCGAATGAAGGTTTAACTCGGGTGGAAGGAAATAATTTACACCCAGTCATCCCTCCTGATTTTGAAAGCATTTCGACGCTTAGTATTGCACCTTATCGTGATGCGGCCGTGTTGATTGGGTCATACACGGATGGCCTCGTATTACTTGAAGAGGACCGGGTACTGTCTCAGTTTGGCCGCGCCCAAGGTCTATCACTTCCAGAAGTGCGCGCAGTCGTTTATGACCCTGCGCAGGGGCTAGTTTGGGCGGGCTCGCCGGAAGGACTGTTTGCCTTGCGGCTGGTCGACAATGAATTTCAAGTTGAGCAAAAATTTAATGCGGCGAATGGCCTGACAGCTGATTTTGTGTCCGCACTTAAATTAGACAGCTACGGCCAGATTTGGGTCGGTTCAATTACCGGGTTAACGCGCTTGCGCGAAACGGATGCCGGCCAATGGTCTGCCGAAAGTATTGAACTGAGTCAATTTACTGTGGCGCAGAATTTTTTCGCCATTAATGAATTTGCTGGTCGCATTTGGTTTGCTTCGGATCGCGGCGTTCTCGTTCATGAATTAGATACAGAAACTTGGCAGTGGATATCGAGAGCAGATGGCTTGCCTTTTGATAAATACTTTTCAGTGACGTTTAGTGACGACGAATCGCTGTGGCTGGGCAGTAGTCGAGGAATCGTGCGAATCGAAGCAGAACAGTGGCATGGACTTCTTGCTGGTAGGTTGCACTCCCTTAGCTATACCCTGTTCGGCAGTACCGATGGCATGGTGAGCAATCAGATTAATAGCGGTGGTCCGTCGTCGATTCGTGATCAGGCAGGTAACCTATGGTTTGCCAGTGCCGAGGGTGCGGTGCGGCTCGATCCAAGGCAGTTAGTTGATCATGGTATTATGCCGCCACCTGTCGTCATTGATGGTGTGATTGTTGACGGTATACCGATTTCTGCGGCCGCAGATATGCCAGCCCGATTCGCGCGAATTGGCTTTCGTTACAGTGGACTCGGTTACCGAATGACTCGTCAGTTGCAATATCGAGTGCAGTTGCGTGGCTTTGACACGGACTGGATTCGTCGCGATCAGCAAACCTACTCGGAGTACACAGCCTTACCTTCAGGTGAATATGAGTTTATCGTACAAACGCGCTACCCTGGCTCTGAATGGTCTGAGTCAGTCAGTTATAGGTTCACCGTCGCGGCTCGTTTCTATGAATATCCGATGTTTTGGTCTGCTATTGTTATCGGTTTAATAGGCTTCTTTTATGTATTAATGCATGCGCGCTTGAAGTCTCTGGAGCGGTCAAAAAATGAGCTCAAGCGGTTAGTGCGTGAGCAAACGAAAGAGCTACAGCTGCTCGCGCATGAAGATACTTTGACACATCTGCCGAATCGCAGAGCATTTGATTTGCACTTGAAGAACGCACTAACAAAAGCTCGAAAGCTGGATCATCCGCTATGTTTAGCTATTGTCGATCTCGACCATTTTAAACAGATCAATGATGCATATTTACATGCAGCAGGTGATCGTGTGCTCATTCGTGTGGCAAGAATAATTCAAGAGAATATTCGTGAGCAGGACTATGCAGCGCGCTGGGGTGGTGAAGAGTTCGCGATTGTCTTTACGAATACGACTGAAAAAGAAGCGCTGGCAATTTGTGAACGAATTCGTTTGGCGGTAGAAAGCGCTGATTACTCAGATATTGCAAAAGGTATTAAGCCAACCTTAAGTGCTGGTTTAGCGTGTCGACAAGGTCAGCAAGATCATAGTACCTTACTGATTAACGCTGACAAGGCGCTCTATCAAGCGAAAGAGAACGGACGTAATCAGGTGTGTATTTATCGTCGTAATTAATCCTTGCACTGAATAAAGATAGTCGTTCTTCAGTGCAAGGAAGTCCGTGTTAACCGGTTACTTTACGAATCAGTGCACGGCTTATCGCACGAAATTTATCGCGTGGTGTAAACCGCTTCAAGGTACTTTTCACAACACCTTTCGTGAACCGGGTCCGTTTCGAGTAATCAATTTTCACGTCAACAAGGACAGTTTCACCGCTGCGCGCCGCCGCTAATGCTTTGTCGATCACTGAATCGATCGCTTGATTGTTTTCGAGACTGAAAAATGAACAGTCGGTCGTTTCTGCGAGTGCTTTGATGTTTAATGGTTTTAGCACGGTACAGGTTTTTCGGTTATAGGGAATCTGCTGTGCTTGAGCGATTTGTGAAAGTTCACCGTCGTTAAAGACAAAAACAACGACACCAAGACCAAGTTGACTGGCAGTGCTTAACTCTAGTCCTGTCATCTTCAACGCGCCATCACCAACGACACCGATAACTTCTCGATTGGGTTGCGCTAATTTGGCACCAATGACTGCAGGAACACAGTATCCCATCGCATTAAAATCGCTCGGCGAGATGAATTGTCGAGGGCCATGAACGGGCATTAACTCCGCCATCAAAAAGGTATGGTTACCATCGTCGGCAACAAGAATGCTGTCGTCTTCGATTGCTGAGCGGAGTTTATTAAAGAATGCTTTTGGATTGACCCGCCCGTTACTTTTGTGAGCCAGCCATTCCTCATTGTAAGCTCGTTTTTGTTCAAGAATGAGCTGGCTTAGCGCACTATTATCGCGCGCCGTGCTCTGTGTGGTGATGAGTTCTGCAAGTACAGGCAAGGCGTTTGCCGCATCACCTTGTATGGCAATCTGCGCAGGGAAGTTGGCACTAAAAACGTCAGGGTTGATATCGATGTGGATAAGCTTTTCCGGAACCGGCATGCTATAGCTTCCGGTCGGTATTTCGGCGAAGCGAGTGCCGATAGCAAGTAAGCAGTCACACTCTTTGAAAGCTTCGGTTGCTGCTGGTACCGCGTATTCACCAAAGCCCATCCCAGTATGTAACGGATGGTTGCCGGGAAAGGCACTAAGCCCTTGAAGCGTGGTGCAAACCGGCGCAGACAAATGTTCGGCAATCGCCTTGACCGAATCAACCGCATTGATGGCACCCCAACCGACAAAGATGCCGGGCTTCTTGGCTTGCGCTAATAAGTCTGCAGCCTGTTTGAGTAGTGTCTTGTCAACCTGAGCCGATGCAGCGTGGGTATTAAATGCTGGCATACCCTCGATGTCGCCAAGGAAATTACCAATATTATAGGGTAACTCGATAAAAACAGGTCCCGGCTCACCGCTCGTGGCGATACGATAGGCTTCGTAAATGGTCGGAATCACTTCGTCATGTGATTCAATCCGAAATGTTGCTTTGGTAATGGGCGACAATAACGTGTGTTGATCCATATCATGCAATTGATACTTGTGACCACTTTCGCTATGAATTCCACCGGAAATCACCAGCATGGGAATACCATCGAGACCGGCTTCGCCAATCCCACTGGCCGCGTGGGTAACGCCAGCGGCGGGAACAATGACCATAGTTCCAATCGACTCACCCATGCGGCTCACTGCATCCGCCATAAAAGCACCACCGCCTTCATGGGCAACTAATACGGGCTGGATCTGCTCAGATGCATTCAGTTCGTCATAAAGCTCGGTATTATGCACGCCGGGAATCCCAAACGTATGTTTCACGCCGAGTTGCTCGAGTGCGTATCGAGCTAATGCAGCTCCTGATTTTCTCATTATAATGCCTCGCGTTTAATAATGGCCTGTGCAGCTCGACGTCCATTCAATATACAGTTGGATAAAAACGTTCCTTCTAACGAGCGGATACCAGCAATTCCGCCGCCACCAAAACCAGCAGCTTCACCTGCGGCGTACAAGCCAGGAATCGGTTGTTGAGCATGATCCAGGACTTGAGACTCCAAATTGGTCAACATGCCGCCCATACTTTTTCGGCTAACGATGCGCTCGCGAATGGCAATTAAAGGGCCTGCTTTCGGGTCAAGAATAGGTTGAAATTTACAGGTTCTCAATTTGTCGCTGCGCCAATTTCGTAACTGCTGCAGCTTGCGCAATTGCTCATCATTCCAAAACGTTGGGCCGCGCTTAATCATCGCGTCATAAGACTCGACAGCTTGCTCAAGATCACTTTGATTGAGCAGACTATCGCCAGCGACGTGCTGCATTTTCGGCACTAACTCAGCCAAAGAATCAGCACAGACAACGTCTTCACAGTGATCGACAAGCCAGCGGATCAAAGCGTGATTACCACGTAGAGTTTGCCAAATCAGTGGTAAAAGCTTCTTGTCACGAAATAATGGGTTTTCGTCAGTTCCCGAAATTGCTAATTCTTTTGCGGCAATTTTCCAGTTCATGATTTGCCACGTGTATTGGCCGGGCTGTTTGCCGGTGCGTTTACATAAATCGTGAGTATCAAAGCCGGTGACCATGGGTTCAGGGCCAATTCGCTGACCATAAGCGTTGAGCCAGAGCGCTGAGCGCGGCGGTATTAAACTTAAGCCATGGCGTTCAAATTGCGGTTGTGGATGACTAATCCCAGCAGCGTAGTTCCACATTTGATTCAAGTTCACGACTTGACCACCGACGGCCGCAACCTGATCGTGAACACTACCGTCAGCAGCTGGAGAAACGCCATTTAGAATGTTTTCGGGAAAGGGACCGTAACACGGATCCCAATGTTGCTTCACGCGCTCAAGATTACCATTTATACCGCCACTGCAGATGATAGTTGCCTCCGCCTTCACTGCAAATGGTTGATCTAAATAAGAGCCAGTGCAGCCAATAATATGACCACTGGACTCATCGCGGCATAAACCGGTTACGCGGTGCTGAAAACAAATGCGCAGCCGACTCGCATGTTGATGTTGGCGTAATCGTTTGATCAGTGTCTGCACGACACCTCGGCCGCAGCCCCACGCGATGTGGTAGCGTGGCAGCGAATTGCCATTGCCGTGGTTGCCGCGTTCTACCCACTGGACGGCAGGAAAAAAAGAAATGCCGTACTGTCGCAGCCAGTCATAGACGTCCGTTTTACAGTGGTAGGCATATTCTCGCGCCCAGCGCTGTCCCCAGACATCGTCGTCATTAAACTCACCTGCGGTTAACCAGTCGTTCAATAACAACTCAGGTGAGTCATGGATTCTGTTTTTTTTCTGTTCATCGGTATTGATTAACAGCATGCCGCCAAACGCGTTATTCGCTTGTCCGCCGAACGCCTCTGCATGATCAGCGTCGAGCAGTGTGACGGATTTCCCATGGTTTAACAGCTCTAGCGCCGTTACAATGCCGGCGAGGCCACCACCCACGACCAAACAGTCGCTTTCATAATGTCGTTCTGTAGTCATCGTCACGAATCACTTCAATCGAGTTGTGAAGGCATTGGTTTATCTATTGAGTTTAATTTAGCAGATATTGCTAACTCATTTTTAACATTTTGCGCTAGTACGTCAAAATAGTAGGATAAGGACAGCCCCTTTATGTTCCTGAGGAAATGAATACTGATGTTTAATTTTTTCGTCAAGCTCGCGCTGGCGCCAGTGCTTCTCGTGCAAGGCCGTCGCGTGAAAAGAGAAACCCCGCGGTTACCGGAAGCCACTGGGTGTCGTTTGGGTACCATCGCGGCGACGAGCAACGATTCTAAGCACACGAAGTCACTACGTATACTTATTTGTGGTGACTCGGCTGCAGCTGGAGTGGGTGTGGAAAACCAGCAACAAGCACTGGCGGGTTGTCTTGAGCGTGAGTTACAGACTCGCTTCCCACAGTATGATATTCATTGGACTTTATGGGCAACTAACGGTGACACTAGCGCGGTTGCGTTGATTAAATTGCATCTGCGCCAAACACAGGAGTTTGATCTGGTCATTACTTCATTAGGGGTAAATGACGTGACTCGTGGGTTGGCGGACTATCGTTTCTTCCGTCAGCAACAGGCATTAGTACGCTTATTTCGAGAAAAATATTCTGCACGGCAAATACTCCTCACAGCCGTGCCGCCCATGCGTCATTTCCCAGCCTTGCCGCAGCCTCTGCGCTGGTATCTCGGTCGCCAAGCAGAACGCCTCAATGCTCAGTTGCAACGAGTTGCTCAACTTGACAGTATGGTGGAGGTTGTCGATGTTAATTTTCCACTGCAAGCGGATGTGATAGCCAGTGATGGCTTTCATCCCGGGCCGGTTGGTTACCAACTTTGGGCCAAGGCAGTTGCTGATCGAGTGAGGCAGTGAACATGCATAAATTTTCAAATTCAATGAGTTATGTCACGCTTGGTGTTGATGATTTAGAACGAGCAGTGGTCTTCTACCGCGATGGCTTAGGGCTAAAAACGAAAGGGATTGTCGGCTCTGAACTTGACCATGGGGCTGTAGCTTTCTTTGATTTTCAGCCGGGTTTAAAGCTTGCCTTATGGCCACGTAAAAGCATTGCTGAGGAATGCAATGTTTCGGCTTCGAAGCCTGATCCGGCAGCGTTTATGCTAGCGCATAATGTGCCAACGCGTGCACATGTCGATGACATTATTGCCCAAGCTCGAGACGCTGGGGCTGTGATTGTTAGGCCCCCCAAAGGATTCGCTTGGGGTGGTTATGGTGGTGTCTTTCAGGATCCAGACCAACATCTTTGGGAAGTGGTCTGGAATCCTCATGATGGCTCGGGTGAACCGGATGAAGTTTGTTGAACGCTTGCGCTAAGCTCGTTTCAGGCGTAACGCGTTGGTGAGGACAAAAATACTCGATAATGCCATCGCTCCAGCGGCCAACATGGGTGAAAGCAAGATCGCAAAAGTCGGGTAAAGTACGCCTGCGGCAACGGGGATCAAGCTGGTGTTGTAGGCAAACGCCCAAAACAGATTCTGCTTGATATTGCGAATGGTTTTGCGGCTTAAAGTGAAGGCCGTGACAACGCCACGGATGTCACCACGCATGAGCACGACATCGGCCGACTCAATCGCGACATCGGTGCCGCTACCAATAGCAATACCGGTATTCGCTTCTGCAAGCGCGGGTGCATCGTTGATACCATCGCCGACAAAAGCAACGTCGCCAAATTGTTGGCGTAATTGCTGAACGGCGTCAACTTTGCCCGCAGGCATTACTTCAGCAATAACTTCGTCAATACCCAGCTGCCGCGCGATAGCTTTCGCGGTGCGCTGGTTATCGCCGGTAATCATGGCTACTTTCAAGCCTGCGTCATGAAAAGCAGAGATAGCTTCAGCAGTACCTTCACGGATTGTATCCGCAACTGCAATGACGGCAGCGAGGCGACCGTCGATGGCAACATACAAAGGTGATTTTCCTTCGTGACCGAGTCGTTCAGCTTGTTCATTGAATGCAGAGATATCGATTTCCTTCTCAACCATCCACCGATCGGCACCAACAAACACTTCGTGGCCACGAACAGTTGCGGTGACACCCATACCGGTAACACTGACAAACGCATCTGTAACCGGTACCACAATACCTTCGTCGTCGGCCGCGGCAACAATTGCCTGAGCGATCGGATGTTCGGAGTTGCTTTCAACCGCTGCGACTAAAGCCAGCGCATCTTCGCGTTGAAAACTATTCGTGACCACAAAGTCAGTGAGGGTAGGCTTACCCTCGGTCAAGGTACCCGTTTTGTCGAAGGCTATGACGCGGCTATTTCTGAGCGTTTGTAATGCTTCACCTTTGCGAAAGAGAACTCCTTTTTCAGCAGCGCGTCCGGTCCCGACCATAATGGATACCGGAGTAGCAAGGCCCATCGCACACGGGCAGGCGATGATTAATACCGCCACTGCATTGACAATGGCGAAGGTTAAAGCGGGTTCCGGCCCAAAAATCATCCAGACGACAAAAGTGAGGGCGGCGAGACTGATGACAACCGGTACGAATACAGCTGTCACTTTGTCAACCAAAGCCTGCACCGGTAACCGCGCACCTTGTGCTTGCTCCACGAGGGCAATGATTTGTGCCAGCATGGTGTCAGCGCCCACTTTCTCGGCGGCAAACGTCAGTGTTCGGTTGCCATTCAATGTGCCACCAACAACCCTATCACCGACGGCTTTTGCGACCGGTATTGGTTCACCAGTGAGCATGGATTCATCGACAAACGACTCACCTTCACGGACGATACCATCGACCGAGATTTTTTCACCGGGCTTGACGAGAATGACATCGCCAACTTGAATGTCTTCGATGGCAAGGTCAATCCATTGCCCGTCGCGTTGCACTCGAGCTTGTTTGGCTTGTAGTCCAATCAGGCGTTTAATCGCGTCACCAGTGCGGCCTTTGGCACGCGCCTCAAGAAAACGTCCAAGCAGTATGAGCGTTATAATAACAGCAGCGGCTTCATAATAAACATGCTGGGTATTGTCTGGCAGTATGCCGGGCAGATAGGTCGCAACGACGGAGAAACTCCAGGCCGCCGCGGTCCCTAATGCGACTAATGAATTCATGTCGGGTGAACCGCGTAACAGAGCAGGAATACCGACTTGATAAAAACGACGGCCGGGAATTACTAGAACGAGGGTGGTGAGGATAAATTGCAAGTTCCAGTTGATGGTTTGACCGAGGTTATGCTCAACCCAGTGGTGAATTGCAGGAACAAAATGACTGCCCATCTCGAGCACGAATACAGGCAAAGTCAGCAAAAATGCGAACCAAAAAGAGTGTTGTAAGGACTTTAGTTCTTTTGCCTTCTGGCTTTGAACTTGTGACTCGCCGTTCTCATAGCGGTGAACTTCAGCTTGATAACCACTTGCCTTTACTGCGGCAATCAGCTGTTCAGGTGGACATGTGCCGCTAATCATAGTGACGGTTGCGGTTTCACTGGCTAGATTAACCCGAGCAACAAGTACTCCGGGGAGTTTGGCTAAAGACTTTTCGATTTTATTGACACATGAAGCGCAATGCATGCCGATTAGACTTAATTCAATACTTTCGGTGCGGGTCGGGTAACCTGCGGACTTGAGCGCATTCGCCACCGCAGGAAGTGTTGCTGGATCAGTATAACTGAACTGCGCTCGTTCAGTGGCTAGGTTAACCGAGACATTTTCGACGCCAGAGACCTGGTCAATGGCACTCGTCGCTCTTCTGACGCAGCCTGCGCAGGTTAACTTGGTAACGGGAATTTGAATGGTGTTGACTTGATGATCAGACATAAACAATGAGCTCCTGCACAATAGTTTAGATCAACCATAAACCTTGACACTAGGTGAAGGTCAAGCCGATCCATTCAGTTTGTTTAGAATCGGACAACTCGGCGACTGATCGCCGGGGCAGAGCTCAATCAATAGGTTTAATTCTTTCGCAAGCCATTGTAGTTGGTCGATCTGTTGTTGCACCTTCGATAATTGTTGATTTGCGAGTTCTTTGACTTCTCGGCTGGCACGTTGCGGATCCGCACGTAATTGGACGAGTTGCTTGATGTCACTGAGCGAAAACCCAAGGTCACGCGCATGCGCAATAAACCGGTAAGTAGAAATATCACTCTCGCCATAGGTTCGATAATCTGCGGCAGTCCGCTGCGGTGCAGGCACGATTTGATTCGCTTCATAATAACGGATCATTTTGGCAGTCAAACCCGTCGCATTGGCGAGCTGGCTAATGGTTATATTCATAAACTGGTCTGTGTCAATTATTTGTAATTCCGGCCTATACTATAGAACTTATTCGCGAGGAAACCTAGTTGAGGAATAATGAGAGACTTAGAACTAAAGATACCCCCCTTAGTGCTCGTGGTGATCTGTGCTTTGGACATGTGGTTGCTCAGTTGGATTTTTTCGTTCTGGAGTTTCACAGTCGCTAACCTGTGGATCGTGTTGAGCTTTGCCATTGGCACATTGTTCGCATTCTTCGGCGTTGTTGAGTTTAAACGGAAGCAAACTACGGTAAACCCGATGCACCCAGAAGAAACGTCACAAATAGTCGCGACCGGCGTTTATCGTTTGACAAGAAACCCAATGTACTTGGGGATGTTACTTTGGTTGCTGGCTTGCGGTTTGTATTTAGGGAGCTGGGTCGGTTTGCTGATGCTGCCGATTTTTGTTGCTTATATGACGCAGTTTCAAATTAAACCCGAAGAGCGTCAATTAAAGTTTTTATTCGGCGATGAATATCGGCGTTATCAACAACGAGTTCGGCGTTGGCTCTAAAAGAAGAAAAGGGAAGCAGGATTCTGCTTCCCTCAACAAGATTAGAATGCGTAACTAAGACCGATACGCATTGAGGTCTCTTCTGAATCACGCGAAACACCAACCAATCCATGGAAGTTATTGGTGAAGCGATAACGACCTTGAACACCGAATTCAGTCTCTGAGGTGTCAGCGATATCGGTATAGCGAACAAATAGACGCGATTCAAAGTTCGGGGTGAGCATGACATTGATACCGGTGGCGCCAAAGAAGCCGGTATCATCATAGCTTTCGCGGAATGAGCCAACGCCAGTAGCGGAAACTCGAGCTGATGCGTCAATGTAAGCTAAACCACCTTCGACAAACCAATCCATGTTGCTTTGCATTGCGTGACGATAACCAAGGCCGAAGCTCAATAAATCGGCGTCAAACTTCACGCGCACGGTCTCACCGCTAAAGCTTTCAGAATAGCTGTCAGAAACATTGGTGTATGAACCTGACAGGTAAAGGTTTTCGTTGAGAAGCTTGCTGAGTTCAAAATTAAAGCCATCTAAACTATCACTACCGGTGCCAAACTTCACATAGTTGAAATTTGCGTAGTCGTAGGTGAGGTCTGTTGCTAAAGCATTACCTGACAACAATAAGGCGCTCGCTAACGCAGAGATTTTTAATAATTTCATATTAACTTCCTTTTCAATTACTGGGGTTGAGAATGAATCACAGTGTGATTGTGTTGCTTGGCGAGAAATGTAGAGGATTGTTAAATGAACGGCAATAGCGTTTGACAAATGCTGACAAAGTTATGCCGTGAGAAGGAGTGAGAAAGCAAAAAGCCCCGCTATTGCTAGCGGGGCTTTTCAAATAATGGTGCCCAGAGGCGGAATCGAACCACCGACACGGGGATTTTCAATCCCCTGCTCTACCGACTGAGCTATCTGGGCATGCCGTTGCATCTTGCGATGCGGGCGGTATTAGACTCGTTTTCGCTGAAAGAGTCAAGGCTTGAGCAGCAAACAGATAGAAAAACCGAACTGCTTGCTGCAAATTTCGCCAAGCGCTCTGACTTACGGGCGAATTTGTCCATTGCCGGTGACAACGAACTTCTCAGTCGTTAATGACTGCAAGCCCATTGGGCCGTATGCATGTAATTTCGACGTTGAAATACCAATTTCCGCACCGAGGCCAAGCTGGCCGCCATCAGAGAAACGCGATGACGTATTCCACATCGTCACTGCGGAGTCGATATCGGCAATGAAGCGACGGGCGGTTTGCTCATTTTCAGTGCAAATGACATCGGTATGACCACTGGAAAACTGGTCTAAATGCTCGACTGCATGGTCATAGTCCTTGACAGTACGAACTGCAATTTCGAGCGCTAGGTACTCCTCACCAAAGGCATCATCAGCAATGACTTCGGCCCCGTCAAAGTGTGGCATTGACTGAGCACAGGCATGTACTTTGACGTCTTTTTCGGCGAGTGCAGCTGCTGCCATTGGCAGGAAGCGATCGGCAACGTCAGCATGCACCAACAGGCCTTCTAGGGCATTACACACGCCTGTCCGTTGGGTTTTACCATTCAACAGAAGCGCCAGAGCTTTGTCGAGATCCGCATCTTTGTCGACGTATAAATGGCAAACGCCTTTGTAGTGCTGTATCACAGGTATTTTACTGTTGTCGCTGACGTAGTGAATTAAGCCTTCGCCGCCGCGCGGGATCACTAAGTCGATATGGTCACTTTGCTTTAAAAGTTCAGCCATCAAGTCACGGTCTGGCGTCGGCACCACGGTCACTACGTCTTTTGGCAAGCCGCTGGCTTCGATGGCACTATGCATGGCCTCAGCAATGATTTTACTGGTACCGATTGCTTCGCGACCACAACGTAGAATGACGGCATTGCCTGACTTAAAGCACAGGGCACCAGCGTCGGCAGTCACATTTGGGCGCGCTTCGTAAATCATGCAAATCACGCCAAGCGGAATGCGCATTTTGTCGACGCGCATGCCATTTGGACGTTCTTCCAGCAGATAGCTTTCACCAACAGGGTCGGGTAAAGCAATAATCTCTTCAATCGCACTGGCCATGTCTTCGATTCTAGCTTCATCGAGCGCGAGGCGATCCATCATTGCTGCATCAAGACCTTTTTCTTGACCAGCGACGAGATCATCGGCGTTTGCTTTGAGAATCGCCGGAGTATGCTGGCGAATGGCGTCGGCCATTTTTTGTAACACCGCATTTTTTTCGGCTGTTGGTAAAGTAGCGATAGCGCGAGCCGCTTTGGCAGCACGCTGTGAAATTTCTTGGGCTAGTATTTGGTTACTCATTTTTTGCTCCATAACATTAAATCGTCGCGGTGAATGACTTCGCTGATTGGGCTATACCCATAGGCTTCAGCGATGGCGGTGTCGGTCTGTCCTTTAATATGAATCAGCTCATGGGAGCTATAACGACAGATACCTTTTGCGATCGTTTCCATGTTTTCTGCACTACGGATGAGTACTGCATCGCCGCGATCGAAATTTCCTTGTATATCGACGATACCCGGACTGAGTAACGAACTGCCTTCTTCACGCAGGGCTTTAATCGTGTCTGAATCGACTAAAATTTCGCCCTGAGCAATTAAGGTGTGGCGCAGCCAATGTTTCTTATTACTCAATGGGTTTTCTTTGGCTTTAAATAAGGTGCCGGGGTTTTCATTACGCAGCAAGACTTCAAATTTACTGCCTTTCCGGCCGTTGAGGATATAGGTGTCAATGCCATGGGTCGTTGCTTTCTCTGCAGCTTCCACCTTAGTGCGCATGCCACCTGTACCCACTGCACTTGCCGAACCACCGGCGAGTGCGTAGATGTTCTGATCAATTTCATCAACCACAGGGATGAGTGTAGCGTCCTTATGCTTGTTCGGGTCTTTGTCAAACAAACCATCGATATCAGAGCAAATGAAAAGTGCATCAGCGTCAACGACGGTCGCAACCATAGCAGCGAGATTGTCGTTGTCACCGACTTTCAAATCATCCGTTGCAAGTGCATCATTTTCATTGGCAATCGGCATGATGCCATGCTCGAGTAATGCGTTAACGGTATTACGGATGCTGATGTAACGCTCGCGGTCACGAAGATCGTCATGCGTCATGAGGACTTGAGCACAGGGGAAATCAAAAAAGCGCGCCCAGCTTTCCATTACTTGGGTTTGTCCAACAGCCGCCATGGCTTTTTTGAGGACAACCGGAACCGTTTTTTCTTCGTGGTTAAAATGATGTCGGCCTGCTGCAACGGATCCAGAAGAAACCAAGACAATTTCTTGTCCGCGCTCACGGCATTCATTAATGAAGCGAGCGATGGCTAAAAGATATTTTGAACTGCAACCGTTACCATCTGGCGCGATTAGAGCACTGCCGACTTTAATCACTGCTCTTCGCCAGGCTGGGATTTTCATAGGGACTCCCTGTTAGTCAATCGAGCTGTATATACTAGCAAAATTGACCTTTGGCCTCTACCGCAAACGCGGTTAAGAGCAGGTAAACGCCATTTTCATTGCTTATAGGGGGTATTCATCAGATTTTTGCTATGCATAGGCTGGATGTGTTAATGAATCGCCAGTGCCTGAGTAATTAAGCAAGCGAACTGCATAAATGTGATATATGGCTAAAACACGAGTTTTCGTGGCGAGCTGCAATGGTTTGCAGCTCTGACAGTGAATATCGGCTGTGAAGTCGGTGTTACGCTATTTACTTGGCGGCGTGTAACCTTCAATATCGACGTCTTTGCCTTCAAAAAGAAACCCTTCCATTTCTCGCTCAAGGAAAGCCCGTGCATCGGGATCCATAAGGTTAAGCCGTTTTTCATTAATCAACATTGTTTGTTTCTTCTGCCACTCAGCCCATGCTTCTTTAGAGATATTCTCAAAGATTCGCTGCCCTAAATCGCCGGGGTAGAGTTGAAAGTCCAGTCCATCGGCTTCTTTCTGCAAGTATTGACAAAATACGGTACGTGCCATGATTTAATTTCCTCATTACCAAGCGCTGGTGAACGCGGTGGATAATTCGCCGCTGTAATCGAGGCTTGCATCTTAGCATAGCCAAAGCTTCTGAAGCAGCAGTTGTTGGTCAGTTTCTGCGTCTGAGTCGCGCGCTGTTGTTATTCTTGCAACTGTTGCTGAATAAACTTCCGAATCGGTGTGGGCATCCCCACTTGTTCAAGCTGCTCTTGATCAATCGCCTTTAGATCACGTGGCTGCGACAAGGTTTCATTGAGTTCAAGCGCTTGCACTTGCCAAACCTGAGCGCGCAGCTTGTAGTGGCTAAACGTGTGGAGAAATTCGCCAACTAAATTGGCGTTTTCCGGAGCACTCTCAAGTTCAGGGAGGGCCCATAACGTCGCCCAGATGCCTTGTTCTGGACGACGCTCGAGCCACAAACCATCGCGTTCGAGTTGCCAGAGAAAGTGGCCATGACGTGTTGGCAGTGTCTTTTTTGTTTTTGGGTTGGGAAACTCCGCCACCCGATTCTGCAGTTTTGCTTGGCAATGTCGCACGAAAGGACATTTTTCACAGTTTGGACTTTTGGGTTTACAGACTGTTGCGCCTAAATCTAAGAGACCTTGAGCAAAGTTGCGATTGTTTTGGTTTGGTGTGAGATGCTCTGCAAGTTGCCAAAGTGTTTTATTGACAGCGGTACTCAGCGGCTGTCCGGAAATGGTGAAAAGGCGACAAAATAGGCGCCGAACATTGCCGTCGACAATGGGTCCATAGGCGTCGAATGCAAATGCGCGAATGGCGCCTGCAGTATAGCGACCGACGCCGGGGATTTTCTCCAGTTCAGTAAGCTCCTGAGGAAATTGACCGTCGTACTCATTCACCAGATACCGCGCAGCTTTCTGCAGATTTCGCGCCCGCGAGTAATAACCTAGACCTTGCCATAAGGCCATCACCTGATCTTCTTCCGCGGCGGCTAACGTCGGCAAATCAGGAAACGTTTCCATCCAGCGCTGGAAATAGGGAACGACAGTGCTCACCTGTGTTTGCTGCAACATAATTTCGCTTACCAGAACACGGTAGGGTGTCGCGGGTTGCTGCCACGGCAAATCGTGGCGACCATGTTGTTGTTGCCAAGCGAGCACACACTGAGCGAAGCCATCGGCTGTCAGTGAGAATGCTGGTAAAACGGACTTTTCATTACTTTTTTTCGGTGAACTCATGGAATTTGCTTGTTTTTTCGGCAGCGAGTTGGATAATGGCGACCCATTTTAGACTTCATCCGACGAGTGTAACAGGTTCAATGACCATGGCAGAGCAAAAATCACCATTAATGACCAACGACGAACAGCAGTCAACGGGCGAACGCTACATGCGGCAGATTCGCAGCTTTGTTCGCCGCGAAGGCCGCCTCACGAAAGGACAGGCTGGTGCGCTCGAGCGCCAGTGGCCGACTATGGGTATTGAGTTTCATGGTGAAGTGCTTAACCCGTCGACCTTGTTTGGCAATGACCATCCGGTTGTCCTCGAAATCGGTTTTGGCATGGGTAAGTCACTTGTGGCGATGGCGAAAGCAATGCCAGAGAAGAACTTTATTGGTGTTGAAGTGCATCGACCGGGCGTCGGAGCCTGCTTGCTTGAAGCAGAAAGCCAAGGCGTTAGTAACTTAAAAGTGATAGAGCATGACGCGGTTGAAGTGCTGAAAGACTGGCTTCCAGATCATTGTTTAGACGGCGTGCAGATCTTCTTTCCTGACCCATGGCATAAAAAACGTCACCATAAACGCCGCTTAATTCAGCTTGAGTTTGTAGCGTTATTGCGGACTAAATTGAAAGAGGGTGGTGTTCTTCATTTGGCAACAGATTGGGAAAATTATGCGGAGCATATGCTCGAGGTGATGAGCGCAGCGCCGGGCTTCGAAAACCAAGCCGCAGATGGAACCTATATTCCGCGCCCAGATGAGCGCCCGCTGACAAAGTTCGAGCAGCGTGGACACCGGTTAGGCCATGGCGTGTGGGACATGAAGTTTACCGCGACTGTCTGATTAAACTGATTGTATTCTATGGAGTCCCAAGCATGCAGATACAGCTTGGGATTTTTTAATCGTCGAGGAGATCACTCAGGACTTGGTTTAAATACAGTCGACCTAATGCTGTGGTTTCCCAAGACTGCTTATGGCTAACGATAAAGCCACGTTGAATTGCGTCGCTCAATGCATTTTCGGCAGCTTGAATCGGCAGTCCAGTAAAGGCGGTAAAGTCCGACTTTGGCACAGGTTCAAGGAGCCGCAGTCGATTCATGAAAAACTCGAAACACAAGTCGCTGTCACTGACCTGCCAATGCTTATACAGATAAGGTCGCGTTAAGTCTAAGTAACCGCGTGGATGCTTTATTTTTTCGCTGCGCATAATTCGTCCTTCGGCTGGCAGCGTGATCTTGCCATGCGCACCACAACCAATTCCTAAGTAGTCACCAAAGCGCCAATAATTAGTGTTGTGGCGACCTCGATGACCCGGCCAACCATAAGCACTGACTTCGTATTGCTCGTATCCTGCCGCCGCTAGGCGTTGATGCCCTTGTTCATAGATTTCCCACAAGAGATCGTCATGCGGTAACTGCGGCGGTTGACTGGCAAATAATGTATTTGGCTCGATGGTGAGTTGATACCAGGAAATGTGGGGTGGGTTCAGCGCGATAATGCCGTCTAAATCAGCCATTGCTGTCGCCAAAGTTTGATCGGGAAGGCCGTGCATTAAATCGAGATTAAAACTTTTTAATGGCAAGATGCTTGCGTGTCGAGCTGCCACTCGTGCCTGTTCGGGGTCGTGAATTCGACCCAAGCGCTGAAGCTGTTCGGTTTGAAGGCTTTGAACACCAATCGACAAGCGATTAACACCGGCGTCGACAAACCCTGCAAAACGTTCGGTTTCAAAGGTTCCAGGGTTGGCTTCCAATGTGATCTCGATATCATCAGCAAATGGAATTCGTTGTTCGATTCCTTGTAAGAGACGCTGAATGCCGGCCGCAGAAAATAAGCTCGGTGTGCCACCGCCGATAAAAATTGAGTGCAGTTCGCGCCCTTGTACGAAGGCTAGATCTTGCTCGAGATCATCCAGCAAACAAGCAATGTACTCGGCTTCCGGTATCACATTCGGTTGCGCGTGCGAATTAAAATCGCAATATGGGCATTTTTGTACGCACCAAGGAATGTGCACATAAAGACTGAGTGGAGGCAGTTGCAACACCATCGGTGAACTCACACTAAGCTGTTCATGAGCAAGTTAAGTGCTTGCCCACGGTGACTGAGTTGTTTTTTTAAATCGGCAGTAAGCTCAGCTGCGGTGCACTGTTGCTCAGGCACCCAGAAAATGGGGTCGTAGCCAAATCCGCCTGTACCAGCGGCTGCAGTGGTAATATATCCAGGCCAACGACCATGACAAACAATGGGCGTGGGATCATCTGCTGAGCGCATATATACCAAGACACAATGGAATTGAGCTTGCCGTTGTTCCTGAGGAACCCCCGCAAGTGCCGCCAATAATTTCGCAATATTCGCTTGGTCTTTTGTCAGCAGCTGGCCATCTTCGTCGGTTGTCGAAAACTTCACGTTATCATCAAGTTGTGCGTAACGCGCTGAGTAGATGCCGGGAGCACCGGATAAATAGTCAACTGCAAGTCCAGAATCATCCGCGAGTGCTGGTAAACCAGTTGCAGCACAGGCATGACGTGCTTTAATGATGGCATTCTCAATAAAGGTTTTACCGGTTTCCTCGGCATCGCTTACCTTAAACTCGGTTTGTGGGATCACGTCCCAGCCGAAAGGCGCGAGTAAAGCAACCAGTTCCGCTACTTTCCCTGCATTTCCGGTGGCTAGTACCAGTTTTTTTTTAGGTTTATCATTAATATTTTGATTTTCTGGCATAATTTTCATCAATGACGCAAATAAATTTATGCGGCGAATTATAGCGCACTTCTTTGCCTGTGTTATTATCTATTGCCCTGATATTAAGAGAAGGAACGAGTGAGAACCTATGGAAGCCGTGAACTTTCTTATATTAATTGCAGGCGCAATGTTGTTTCTCAGCATCGTTGCCGTGCAATTTTCGGTTCGCATTGGTGCTCCACTGCTTTTAGTGTTTCTTTCCATAGGTATGCTGGCGGGTGAGGAAGGACTGCTTGGTTTAACCTTCAATAATCCCGATATAGCATTACTTATCGGCTCTGTGGCCCTCGTCATTATTCTTTTTGATGGTGGCTTGCGTACCCATCCGGAACGTTTTCGCGTCGCACTTGCACCAGCCGCTATGCTGGCCTCGGTGGGTGTCATTATCACCTGTATCATCACCGGAATTGCTGCCGCTTACTTATTTGGTTTTTCGTGGGTTGAAGGACTCTTACTGGGTGCAATCCTGAGTTCGACTGACGCAGCTGCAGTATTCTCAATTTTCCAGTCGCAAAAACTGCGGATTAAAGAGCGTGTTGCTGCAACCTTGGAAATTGAATCGGGGAGTAATGACCCGATGGCCGTCATTTTGACGGTAACGCTTGTGAGTGTGTTAGCGCAGCCCGAGTTACCGGTTGGTTTCGGCGTTGTCGTTGTCTTTCTGCAACAAGCTATAGTCGGAGCGCTTTTAGGTTATCTCGGCGGGAAACTTTTTGTTTTAACCTGTCGAAAATTACAATTGCATGTCTCGTTTTTCCCTCTCTTAGCGGTTTCCGCAAGTATCTTAGTCTTTGGGCTAGCAGCTAATTTAGGCGGAAGTGGCTTCTTAGCTGTGTATTTGATGGGCTACTTGGTGGGCAATGCGAAGCTACCCCAAGTGATGCATATTTTAAGAGTTCATGACGGTCTCGCTTGGTTGTCACAAATCGTCATGTTCTTGATGCTTGGCTTGTTGATGACGCCAAGTTCAGTATTCAATATTATTCTACCGGCCTTGGGGCTAGCCCTTGTGCTGATTTTTGTTGCTCGTCCAGTTGCGGTGTTTATAAGTTTGGCACCGTTCCGTTTTCCTTGGCGGGATCAGGTTTTTATCAGTTGGGTCGGTTTGCGCGGCGCGGTACCGATCGTACTCGCGTTATTTCCATGGATATCTGGCCTGGAAAACCAACAACTCTACTTTGAAATAGCCTTCGTTGTTGTCCTCGTTTCTCTCGTAGTTCAGGGTTGGAGTATCTCCTATACCGCGAGAAAAATGGGGCTGGAAATTCCACCGGAGGCTGAGCCTGATTCTCGGACACCGATTGAGTCAATCCGTGCCGATGATGTAATGGAAGTAGCCGTGTATCGAATTACCGAAGATTCAGCAGCGGTAGAACATTTCTGGCATGAAATTAACTTACCACGTGACGCTGACTTTGTGGGCTTAGTACGTGACGGTCATTGGCTGCGATCCAGTAATAATCCACAGCTGTTAGCCGGTGATTTTATTATGGTGCTAACGCGCACCTCTGACGTCGCCAAAATTAGTGAAGTACTTGCATCGTCAGGCAGCGATCAACGGGTGAATAAAAAGTCGTTCTTTGGTGATTTTATATTGAATGCAGATATTACCCTTGCTGATTTGGCCGGCTTTTACGCGATTCCTGAGGACAGCGGCGAAGAGTTAGACACGGATATTCGCGAGATCTTTCGGCGTCGCTTCCATCGCCGCGTGGTTATCGGCGATCATATTATTATCGGGAATTTGATGTTTACTGTGCGCGAAGTAAGCGAAGAAGGCACGATTTTGAAGGTTGGTGTGAAGGTGGTTGAACAACGCAAATAAGCGTTGTTCAACCGAGCCGCTTTCAAGTCATGCTTAATCTCGATAGAAGGTGTGTGTGAAGCGCAATTCTCGAGTTTCATCGCCATGGCGGATGGTAATAAAGAAGCGTATCCGATCGTCATCGCTATGGCGGACTTCCGAAATGAAATAAATCGCGGGCTCTTCAATAAACCGGCGGAACTGCAGTTCCTGCCGTTGTCCGGCACTGTTGAGTGCATAGCCTTGAATTTGCGCACGTAAGGCAGGTTTATCTTCTCGGCTGGCGTCCAAAACAGAAATATTCACTAAGCCGCGAGCATTACTGCGACGGATATTGTAGCGGTTGGCAATATCGGCCTGTAAAAAGGTACTCGCGAAAGCAATATAATGAACTTCCCAATCGCCGAGCTCGACAAACTGTCCACCTTGTGGCTCGCTTGTCTGCGTCGTGGTTTGACTATGAGCCTGCCATGATAGCAGCATCAAAACCACGAGAGTCACGATCCAAGCGATGGTGGTTGCCTTGCACAAGAGCGAGCGATAGAGCTTCAATTGGGTCATCGATGACTTAGCCTCCCAATGAAATACGCAGGAATTGGACAATAATAATCAGGACTAAAACCGACAAGTCGAGACCGCCAATGGGTGGGATAATACGGCGAATCGGTGCAAGTAATGGCTCCGTTAATTGCGCCATGACAAACTCCATCGGATGACGCCCTTGGCTAAACCAGCTTAAGATCGCGCGAATCAGTAAGATCCAGAAAACCAACGTTAGCGCTGTCACTATCGTTGCTTGGATGGACGTAACGAGCAGTTCAATAACACCAAAGGGAAAACCGCCTAACTGCAAGTGAACGATAATAAAGAATTTAAGTGCTGACAAGGCCACAGCAAGAAATGCAGCGGCAATGTCAAAACGTCCAAGAGTCGGTAAGATCTTTCGCAACGGAGTTAAAATCGGGCTGGTGATCTTGACGATAAATTGTGACACTGGATTAAAATAGTCCACGCGTGCAAGTTGCATCCACAAGCGCAAGATGACCACCATGATGTACAGGTTAAAAACGGTAACAATTAAAAACTGAGCACCTTCGCCCATAGCTATTTCCTTATCGACCGTTGGTCGTGATTAAAATAGTTTCGCCATTTCTCGATTTCGTGCGACAGCCGCCGCGACTGCTTTTTTCGAAACTTCGTTGAGTTCACCTTGTTGATAGGCTTCGATACCTTTTGCGGTGGAACCGCCTTTACTGGTGACTTGTTTGCGTAAATCGACCAGCGATAGCTCACTTTCACAGGCCATTTTTGCCGCACCTAAGGCAGTTTGCTGAACCATAGCACGTGCTTGTTCTGGACTCACTCCAAACTCTTCGGCAGCGCGTTGCAAACCGTGCATAAACTCGAAAAAGTAAGCCGGTCCACTACCTGCTACAGCACCCAGTACATCAATTGCGTCTTCATCTTCAAGCCATAAGGTAATGCCGACGTAGTCAAAGACTTGCTGCACAAACTCTTTTTCTGCAGCTGTAACTTTATCATCGGCAACAAGACCAGAAACACCTTCACCCACCAACGACGGTGTATTTGGCATAACCCGGATAATGCGGATGTCATCGCCAAGAAAGTCATAATAGCTTTCAAAACGAAGTCCAGCAGCGATGGTAACAATCAATTTGTCAGCGAGATTGCTCACATTTTCTTTTAAATCTTCACAAACCTCCCGCATTAACTGCGGTTTGACCGACAATACGATGACGTCGGCAGCATTTGCGACTTCATGATTATTTTGCGAAGTTCGCAATCCGTATTTTTCAGATAGGAGATCGAGCTTGGGGCGACTCGGGTTGCTAACCAACACAGATTGTGCTGGGAATCCGCCTTTGATCATGCCACCGATAATACTTTGTGGCATATTACCAGCTCCGATGAAGCCAATTGTACGAACGTCATTTTGCATACGAAAAACTTCCTCTAATACGCGCAGAATTTGATTATAGTCTACCGTGAATGGCGATACTTTTCCTGCTTTTCAAGCGTTAACCCGCATGATTCTGGCTATTTCTCTCGTGCACCAAACAAGGCTGTACCAATTCGAACCATGGTAGAGCCATGTCGGACTGCGGCCTCTAAGTCATTACTCATGCCAAGCGATAAGGTGTCGACCGTCGGATGGCTTTGTTGTAATTCAAGAAATGCATCGTATAGGGTTGAGTAGCTTTGTGCTTGCTGTTCCGCTGTCGCGTTGGCAGCTGGAATAGCCATCAAACCACGCAACGTCAGACGCGGAAGATCTTCGACTGTTTGCGCAAGGGCAGCGATATTAGCCAGCGCGACCCCAGACTTACTCTCTTCATCATCAATATTCACTTGGATTAAGACTTGCAGGGGCGGCAGTGACAGTGGCCTTTGGTCATTGAGGCGGCGGGCAATTTTTTCACGGTCGAGACTTTGCATCCAAGTAAAATGTTCGGCGACATCCTTGGTTTTGTTCGATTGCAGAGGGCCAATGAAGTGCCACTCAAGATCCGTGAGCGCGGCTAATTCATTGATTTTCTCAATACCTTCTTGGACGTAGTTTTCGCCGAATGCGCGCTGTCCGTATTGATAAAGCTCAGCAATATCTGTTGCCGGTTTGGTTTTGCTGACAGCAAGCAGCTTTACTGAATTTTGCGGACGCTGGCATTCTTCGCACGCGGCATCGATTTGCGCGGACACCAATTGAAAGCGCGCGCTCATTGAGTTGCTTTTTTCTTGAGTCTCGGGATTCATCAGCGTAACCTCATTAAATCATCTCAATCTGACTTTCGGCCGAAGAGCATATCATATGGATATTAAACAATTATTAGAATATAGCGTAACGAACGGGGCTTCGGATTTACATCTATCGACAGGTACAGTCCCCCTTGTTCGTATTGACGGCGACTTAACACCGGTTCACGACGCAAACCTCGACTCGGAAGCGGTCGCCGCGATGGTGAAATCGGTGATGAATGAGCGTCAGCTGGAACAATTTGAGAAGCAACTCGAAGTTGATTTCTCGTTTGCGGTGAAGGGATTAGCGCGATTCCGTGCCAATGTCTTTATGCAGCAATATGGACCAGCGGGCGTGTTTCGGACGATTCCGGATCGCGTCCTCACCTTAGAAGATATCAATGCACCGGATATTTTTAAGCGTATTTCCGATTATCCTCGTGGTTTGGTGCTTGTTACTGGACCTACCGGCTCAGGGAAATCAACGACGTTAGCGGCAATGGTGGATTATATTAACGCCACTAAGCCGCAACACATTCTTACTATTGAGGATCCGATTGAATTTGTTCATGAGAGTAAAATGAGCTTAGTCAATCAGCGCGAAGTTTTTCGCGATACCTTGAGTTTTAGTAATGCGTTGCGTGTCGCATTACGCGAGGATCCTGATGTCATTCTTGTTGGTGAGTTACGGGACTTAGAAACCATTCGTTTGGCCTTAACCGCTGCAGAAACTGGGCACTTAGTGTTCGCAACCCTTCATACCACATCAGCACCGAAAACCATTGACCGTATTATTGACGTGTTTCCAGGTGATGAGAAGTCGATGGTCCGTTCGATGCTTTCGGAATCGTTACGAGCCGTCATTTCGCAACAACTGGTCAAAAAGAAGGGCGGCGGACGGGTTGCCGCGCATGAAATCATGTTAGCGACACCGGCAATCAAGAACTTGGTTCGCGAAGCGAAAATTGCACAAATGTACTCGGCAATTCAAACCGGCGCTGCGATCGGTATGCAAACACTGGAGCAATCGCTGAATCGACTGGCACAATCGGGACTTATTTCAGAAGAAGTTGTGCGTAGTAAGCTGGGGCAAATTGAATAGTCCTAGGACAGGGTTTTTGCTAGAATACTAGCCCTTTGAATGTGAGTGGATGAAGAATTGTAATGCGTGTACTTGGAATAGAAACGTCCTGTGATGAGACCGGTATTGCTATTTATGATACCGAGCAAGGTCTGCTCTCACACGTCCTTTATAGTCAAGTGAAACTGCATGCTGATTATGGTGGCGTGGTGCCAGAGCTGGCCTCACGCGATCATGTTCGCAAAACCTTACCCTTGATCGAACAAGCACTGCGTGATGCGAATCTCACCGCCACAGATATCGATGGCATCGCCTATACGGCGGGTCCTGGACTCATCGGCGCGCTGTTGGTTGGCGCAACCATTGGTCGCAGTTTAGCCTTTGGTTGGCAGAAACCAGCGATTGGTGTGCATCATATGGAAGGCCATTTGTTGGCACCGATGCTTGAAGCGACACGTCCAGAATTTCCTTTTATCGCGTTACTTGTGTCAGGCGGACACACTCAGTTAGTGCAAGTAAATGGCATTGGCGAATATGAACTTCTTGGTGAGTCGGTTGACGATGCAGCGGGAGAAGCGTTCGATAAAACCGCCAAGCTGTTAGGCTTGGACTACCCTGGCGGACCGCGGCTTGCAAAGCTTGCAGAGCAGGGCGTTGCTGGCCGCTTCATCTTTCCTCGGCCAATGACGGATAAGCCAGGTCTCAACTTCAGCTTTAGTGGGCTAAAAACGGCTGCTGCAATTGCCATTGCGGAAAATGGTAACGACCTGCAGACCCAAGCTGATATTGCTTTGGCTTTCCAAGATGCGGTCGTTGATACACTTTTGATTAAATGTCGTCGTGCATTAGAACAAACTGGCCTCAAGCGTATCGTTATGGCGGGAGGCGTGAGTGCAAACGTTCGGCTGCGTGCAGCGCTGGCTGAAACTATGGCCGAGCTTGGTGGGCAAGTATTCTACCCGCGACCAGAATTCTGTACAGACAATGGCGCTATGATTGCTTTTGCTGGTGCGCAACGATTAGCGGCTGGACAACATGCAGATCCAGAGGTCAAAGTAAGACCGCGATGGCCTCTTACCGAATTGCCGCCGCTTTAAACTATTTCTTCTTACGCTTCGTGGTTGTGCGGAATGCGACTTCGGTACCGTTCCATAAACGAACAATGTTGGTTCGATGACGCCAGATAATCAGCGCCGCAAGCATGATGGCAGGGATGGTATATTGAGGTTTGATCAGAAACGCATACAGCGGTGAAAGGGCAACGGTGATGAGTGCCGCGAGCGAAGACACACGGCTTACCCAAAAAACCAAAAGCCAAGTGATGATCAACAAAATGGCCATTTCTGAGGCGACAGGGAACATGGTGCCCAGCGCGGTGGCGACTGCTTTACCACCTTGGAATTTAAAGTAAAGCGGATATATGTGCCCCAAACAGGCTGCAATCGCAACAAAACCAAGTTCAATCGGTGTCAGTCCTAGAAAGTAACCAGCCCAGACCGGAATCATCCCCTTAAGAACATCGCCAAGTAAGGTCAACCCAGCAGGAACGGGACCACCCAAGCGATAGACATTGGTTGCCCCTGGATTGCCAGAGCCACGGAGGCGAGGGTCGTCGAGGCGAAATGCTTTACAAATTAAAACCGCACTGCTTACCGAACCAAGCAGATAGGCAAGCACGATCATGAGTAGGGCCAGAGCAGACATCGGCTTTTTTGCAGCTTCCTATTACGTTACACTTGTAGCTTGTGAGCATACGTTGTTTTTTCGTTGAATGCTATCCGACCAGAGTCGCCTCAAGGCGTTAGAATTGTTTAAATTTGTAAATATCAAAAGGTGTTAGGTGAAGGTATGCGACAAATTGCCGGGGTCGTGATTAGCGATAGTGTGTTGATAGAGGGCTTGGAAGTGCCAGCAGTGATTGGCATTTATGATTGGGAACAACAGATTACCCAACCATTGTTTATTGATGTTGAGATGGCTTGGGATAATCGTCGACCAGCCGCGAGCGGCGCGATTGGCGATGCGCTTGATTACGAAGCCGTGTCCAATGCTATCCATGACGTGGTTAGTCGCCGGAGTTGGGGGCTGATAGAAGAAGTTGCCGAAGCTTTAGCGACGCTCATTCTAACGGACTTTAAAACCTCGGCAATTCGTCTGAAAGTCGCTAAACCAACAGCGATTGAAACCGCAAGAAGCGTCGCAGTCCTGATCGAAAGGAAAGCTCAAGAATGAGCTCAGCCGCGCAAAAAAACGTGCGTGTGTTCCTCGGGTTGGGGAGTAATCTCAATCGTGAACACAATATCGTGTGCGGCGTAAGGGCGCTAGAGTCTGAGTTTCGTCAGGTTTCATTATCGCCAATTTACGAGAGTGAAGCTTTCGGTTTTGAAGGTCCGGCATTTTTTAATCTTGTCGCCGAAGTGCAGACCCAGGCCTCTTTGTCATCGATCCAGTCGATTTGTAAAGCGATTGAACTTGAATATGGTCGCGTTGAGTCTGATAGCAAATATAGTTCACGAACGCTCGATATTGATATCTTACTCTACGGTGACCTTGTGCAAGCGAAGACAGCGCAAGAGCCTGCGCTACCGCGCGCTGACGTGTTAACCCGTGCTTATGTGCTGAAACCACTGGCAGATTTGATTCCGTTCGCTCACTACCCTCATTCAGACAAGACGTTCCAACAGTTATGGCGCGAGTTTCAGCATACAGATATCGGGCATCAGCAGCCTATTCAGCGGCTGGCGATGAGCTGGTCGCAATTGCTTGCTGCAATCGACTAAGTCGTTGTCGGTTTAATTCTGCACCGATGGCTTGGTGGCTAAAGCCTTGGGCGATGATGCTTTGCACGTCAATATCCACAAACAGTGAATGGGCTGCACGAAATACTTGAAAGTCAGCTCGAGAGACAACGTCTAAGCGACCGCTACTCTGCAAAATCGCCTCAACACAGGCCAATGTCTGGTGATAAATTTCAGGTCGTCGAAAACTATCTAGCTGTTGCAATACAGCAAGCAGAGATGAAGGATCCAAGACCTCGGCGCTCGTTGTAAACGCTTGGTGTACTGCGACGGTGGCATCCGCGATACGTGCGAACTGACTTGGAACGCGCCACATTTGATGGACTGATGTACTGGTCACAAAAGCTTGAAGGATGGCAAAGTGAGCCAAACTGTAGCGCCGAATAAGGTCATTTTGACCCTGTTCTGTAACCAATTCGCGGTGTGTTAATACGGACTTGGCTTGGACGGCAAGCGCTGAGAAATCAGCCGTTGTTTGTGGTTTACGTTGCCCTTGAGTTAATTCCTCTAGGGCTTGGTAATTGATCAGAAACTCGAAATAAAGCGACGGCTTTGCGGTGCAAAGTGCCTTGCGGGTTTCCATCCAAATTCGTTCTGGCGTGAGATGCCTAAGTTCTTGACTGTGCACTATTTTATCGAGGAGCAACTTTGTTTCCGCAGCGACATGAAAATCAAAAGCGGCAAAGCGCGCAGCAAAGCGAGCAAGACGCAGCACGCGCAATGGATCTTCACTAAATGCAGGTGAAACGTGGCGAAAGATACGCTGCTGAATATCTTGCACACCGCCGTAGGGATCGATAATGTTGCCATGCTCGTCTTTGGCTATCGCGTTAATCGTCAGGTCTCGGCGCAGTAAATCTTCTTCTAAGGTTACCTCGGGTGAGGCGTGACATTCAAAGCCTGTGTATCCTTTTCCAGACTTTCTTTCGGTGCGTGCAAGCGCATATTCTTCTTGGGTTTTTGGGTGCAGAAATACCGGAAAGTCACTGCCGACTTGCGTGTAACCATGGGCGAGCATCTGTTCCGGCGTCGCGCCGACAACAACGTAATCACGATCGTAGACAGGTAGACCTAAGAGTTCGTCGCGCACGGCGCCGCCGACCAAGTAGATTTTCATCTCGAATTGAGTACTCCGCTTTCCATGGTGTTTGATTGCACGGTGCTGTGATGCCTGCTAACTTGCAGGTTACTAAAGTATCATAAGCTTAGGTTAAGTGTGCTCATGTATCACGATTATTTTGGTTTTTCCCAAGTCCCATTCTCCATTGCGCCAGATCCTGAATTTCTATTTTTGGGGCCGCGGCATCGTGAGGGGCTTGATCATTTGCGCAGTGGTCTTAGCGGAAGTGGCGGTTTTCTTCTCTTAACGGGAGAAGTGGGAACGGGCAAAACGACACTGTCGCGTGCGGTGATGGCTGAATTTGGCGATAAGCTAAAGGTCGCATTTGTCGTCAATCCACTACTCAGTGAGCGGGAAATGCTCGCTACCGTTTGCGACCAGTTTGGCATACCCGGACGCCATGAAAAAGCATCGCTAAAACGCTTAACGGACCACCTCAGTCGTTTTATTTTGACCTGCAGCGCCGAAGGCTGTCACCCGGTAATTCTGATTGACGAAGCTCAGCATTTATTGCCGTCGGTACTTGAGCAACTGCGACTACTCACCAACTTAGAAACCAATTCGCGCAAACTTCTGAGTATCGTTTTAATTGGTCAACCAGAACTGCAAACCTTGTTGCAGCGCCGCGAGCTTCGTCAGGTCGCCCAGCGTATCGTCGCCCGCTATCATCTCTTGCCGTTAACTGAACGCGAGGCTCATGATTATATTCAACATCGATTACATCGGGTTTCTGATGTCGAGATTAATGTGACTGATGTTTTCACCACTTCAGCATTGAAGGCAATTTATCAATTCAGTCAAGGAACGCCGAGATTAATTAACTTGGCGTGTGATCGTGCGTTACAAATGGCAGCGCGAGCACAGACCAAACAAGTTGATCGTCGACTTGCTCGTGACGCGATACGCTCGCTAAGCTTGGAGCCGATGCAAAGCCACCGACGTGTGGTGGGCACGAGAAAACGAGTGGGGGTAGCGAGTGGCCTTGCGGTTGTATCACTCCTGTTCGCCATTGTCGCGTGGTGGCAGTGGCTAGATCAACAATCACCTGAACCGGTTGCTGATCATCAGAGCGAGCAGGTGCGGTTAGATTTCGCCGGTCTTGCCTTACCAACAGCATTAATGGCGCTGGCGGACCTTTGGCAAGTGACTTCTTTTATGGATGATGAGGCACCCTGCACTAGTATTCGTGACGTTCGACTTGCTTGCGGCCAAGCCCAATTAACACTGGATCAAGTCATTGCGTTTGATTTGCCCGTGGTTCTGAAACTAATACCAGGGGACGACGAGAGTACCGCTGCGGATGGCAATTTTTTGCTTCTCGTTGGCTATCAACAGGACGATCGTGGTTCTCGAATGTGGCGCGTAGTAAGTCGTTCGGGTCAGCAGGAAATGACCGAGATTGATTTGCGTCAGTATTTTCCGAGTGACGTCGTTTTTCTTTGGCAACTACCGGGCCAAGACAGCGATAGATTTTTGCAGTCGAGTCTTGCTGAACGAGCACCGTACTCGCTGAAAGATGAGTCAACAGAGGTACATCGCCGTTGGTTGCGTCGACACCTCGCCGCAATTGCGCGCGCGGAAGAACACCCAGAAGATGCGTTGGATGCGATAGAGTTAGCCTATCTCAGTGCTGCGGCATTTGCGCAAGGGCCACGTTTGAGTCATGGCGGTGGCTCCATCAGTGGGCTGAGCATAGATCGTATTCGTCATCTCGCTGTAGAAGAATTGTCGATGTTGGATATTGAGCCAGTGACGCTTGCATTGCATGGTGCAAACGAGTCAGCATCGGCGAATCGTAATGCCGACGTTGAAGGCGAGCGCTTGCGTCCAGAGGCAGTCGATGAAGAACTCGAATATGTCTCTGATCGTGTTCGGAATCTATTTGATAGTGTCGTTGCGGAGTTAGGTATCGATGATGTTTTGCCTGCGGAAGCGCCCGAGCAAACAGCCGTCAACGCGACTGAAGTGCATTCGTTGCTGACGTTACAGGAACTGACGGCAGAGCAGCGTCGGCGGTTGCCAAGCTTTAGTTATGATTCACATATGTATAGCGGTCGTAATCAAGATCGCTGGGTACGCTTTGACGGCCGCATGCTCCGTGAAGGTGAGCAATTCCGGGAGTTGCGCATCATTTCAATAGAACCGTCGCATGTTGTCCTTGGTTTTGATGATTTTCTTTTTCAACTGGAAGCCCTTGAACATATTCACAATTGAAGACTTGCGAACTCATCCATCCTTTGCGATGATGCGTACAAAGTTAAACGGCTGTTTGAAATTTTCATGCCGCAACAACATTGTGTGACGGGAGTTTGAAATGAGTGAATATCGTGTAGCGCTACAGGACATGAACTTTGTTCTGTTCGATGTACTGAATATTGCCGATGACTGGGCCAATATGGACCAATTAAGCGATGTCATTGATGCTGACACAGCAAAGGCAATCCTTGATGAGGCTGCAAAATTAACCTCGACCTTGATTGCGCCGAACGCGCGAGCAGCTGACGAAGAAGGGATTCATTTTAAAGATGGCGTCGTCACGACTCCACAAGGATATAAAGAACAGTTTAAGCAGCTTGCCGAAGGCGGTTGGGTCGGTGTGACGGCTAATCCTGAATACGGCGGTATGGGCATGCCGAAAATTCTCTCTGCGCAGTACGAAGAAATGATGTGTGCCGCAGATATCTCGTTTTCACTGTATTCTGGTTTAACGGCTGGCGCCATCATGGCGATGGACTTGCACGCCAGTGACGACTTGAAAGACCAATATTTGCCACGCATGGTGTCAGGCGAATGGACAGGCACTATGTGTCTCACCGAACCACATGCAGGTACTGATTTGGGAATTATTCGCACGAAAGCAGTTCCTGCTGAAGACGGTAGCTTCGCTATCACCGGAACCAAAATCTTTATCACCGGCGGCGAACATGACTTGACCGATAACATTATTCACCTAGTCCTCGCGAAATTGCCCGATGCACCAGCCGGAACGAAAGGAATTTCATTGTTTCTAGTGCCGAAATTCCTAGTCAATGCAGACGGCACTCTTGGCGAGCGCAATGCGGCAGTTGCCGGCTCGGTTGAACATAAAATGGGTATTCACGCCTCAGCCACGTGCGTGATGAACTTTGATGGCGCGAAAGGTTGGTTAATTGGTGAGCCACACCGCGGTTTAGCGGCTATGTTTACCATGATGAACTATGAGCGCTTAGGTGTAGGGATTCAGGGCCTCGGAGCAGCTGTTCGCTCCTATGGTACCGCATTGGATTATGCCTTAGACCGTCGCCAAGGTCGCGGAGCGAAGGCGACTGTTGATCAAAGTGCAGAAGCCGATCCACTTTTAGTCCATGGCGACGTTCGTCGGATGCTGCTGACCATGAAAGCTTTTGTTGAAGGTGGTCGCGCTTTTTCTAGCTACGTCGGTCAACAGCTCGATCGGGCAAAATATGCGAACACGGCCGAGGAACGAGCGGCCGCTGAAGCGCAGGTACAATTATTAACTCCGGTGGCGAAAGCATTTTTAACGGATACCGGCTTAGAAGCGACTATTGCTGGACAACAGGTGCTCGGTGGTCATGGCTATGTGCGTGAATGGGGTCAAGAGCAACTCGTTCGAGATTGTCGCATCGCGCAAATCTATGAAGGTACAAATGGTATTCAAGCGCTCGACTTATTGGGGCGTAAAGTCGTTGGTTCGGGTGGTAAATTATTGTTGCCGTTAGGCGCCGAAATCAAACAGTTCCTCGAGCAAGACCCGGGGCAATGGGGAGCAGAGTTTAAGCAGTTGGCGCAGGGTTTATCAGAACTTGAACGCGTCTCGAAAGATGTCATCACTGGTTTCCAGAATGATGAGAATCTCATTAATAGCGTTGCTGTCGATTACTTGAATTTGCTTGGTTACGTGGCGTTTGGTTATTTATGGCTGAGAATGGCGAAAGCTGCGGAAGCTAAACCTGAACTCGGTGTATTTGCAACCGGCAAGGTAAAAACAGCAAAATTCTACTTTGCGAAGCTATTCCCTCGTGTGCAGGGGCACGTTGCTGCAATCGACGCTGGTGCTGATTGCTTATTTGAGTTTGCTCAAGACGAGTTCTAAACGCTGCAGATCGTACCTGATGAAAGAAAACCCCAATTACCCAATAATTGGGGTTTTTTGTTGTTTCACGGTTATAGTTGACGTATGTTGAGATGAAAGAGTTCAGAGTTATTAAAGATGATGGCCGAGAGCGAAAAATCAACTCAACTAGTTAAAAACACTGATGTATTTCAATTAACCTTGCTAAGGGCTCTGGTGCTGAGCGTGGTTTGGGTGTTGCTATGGCGCTTCTCTGCCATACTCGAATATGCCCCATATGCCAGTATCTGGTATCCACCTGCCGGCCTCACGTTTGCGGCACTCATTGTTTACGGTTGGCGGACTATTCTGCTGATTACGCCAATTGCCTTTCTGATGAACTACTGGCTAACCCACATGTATGAGCTCTCGCCACCTGCCGGAGAACTCTTCTATCATAGTGCTTTGTTTGCGATTGCGCACATTTCAGCGTACGCGATAGGCGCTCTGTTTTTGCGTCAGTTTATTCGCTTGCAAGTCATTCAGACCCTTCCAGGGTTTGTCATGGGCTTTGTTTTAATGGGAGCAGTGACCGCATTACTAGCATCGTTCTTCGGTAGCCAAGTGCTGTTGACGACGGGACTTATCACTGTTTTTGATTTATACGAAGTTTGGTTGCCTTGGTGGATTGGCGATTTGGTCGGTGTTTTGGTGCTTTCTCCATTGTTTGTCGGCATTATGTTTTGGCGCAGTGCGCTTTATTCTGTATGGCAACGACGTTTACGTTTTAGTACTTTTGAGTCAAGCGCTTATCAATACGGTTTGAAAGTTGGTTATACCGTTGCCGGTGTTTTCGTTCTATCGCTGTTCATTTGGTGGTTTCAACGCCCAGAAATTGCATTTTTATTTTTCTTTTTTGTGTTGCCGCAAATGTGGATTGCCTACACCGAATCGGCATTTCGCTCGGCGCTGAGTTTAGCGATTTTAAGTCTGGCGATGGCTCTTGGTTTGTTTTTATTCCGCATCGGTGAAAGCGCACTCATCGTTCAGTTCGCTATTTCGGTCATTGCCGCCAGTGTCTACTTCAGCATTGCGGTGCCAGCGATGTTAGCCGAGCGTGAGCGCTCGCAATATCAGCCTTATTTAGATCATTTGACGAAAGTAGCGAGCCGAACTTACTTTCTTGAAGTAGGGCGCGATGAAATAGATCGTGCGTCGTATCATGGATATCCGGTTGCTTTAGCCATTGTCGATATCGATAACTTTCGGAATATTCAATATTCAGCAGGCCATGAAGTCGCAGACAGGCTATTGCAGAAAGTCTCCGAAAGTCTGCAAGGACATTTGCGGCACTCGGATATCTTAGCCCGCGGACGGGGTGCTACTTTTCTGCTTTTAATGCCGGATACAACCAAGGAACATGCTGAACGAGCGCTCAATCAAATGCTAACCAGCTTGCACTACTTGAACATACCGCAGCTCACCTTTGCTATGGAGTTGCAGTCGGCGACGGTTGAGATTGACACGGATGAGAGCATCGAAGGCGCTCTTGATCGCGCAGCGAGTCAACTCAACCCGCGCTGAGCGTGTAAATGCTGAATGTCTAAATTAACTGCGCTTAAATAAAATCATCGTTTCGCTATGTGCTGTTTGCGGAAACATATCCATAACACCATAACGTTCGATTTCATAGCCTTGTGCAACTAACTCAGCAGCATCCCGAGCGAGGGTAGCAGGGTTGCACGACACATAGAGAATCCGCTTTGTATTTAATTCGGTGATTTGACGGCAAATATCGATGGCGCCCGTGCGCGGCGGATCGAGGAGAATAAAGTCATAACTTTGACTTGCCCAGCGCGCTTTACTGAGCGGCTGCTGGAGGTCACTGGCAATAAACTCAGCATTACTTATTCGATTCAGTGCTGCGTTACTTGTTGCTCGGTGAACTTGTTCGGTTACACCTTCTACGCCGGTCATCTTTTTTACATGTCGTGCTAATGGCAAGGTGAAGTTACCGAAGCCACAAAATAAGTCTAAACCAACTTCATCGGGTTGCGGTTGCAACCAGTCCATCGCTTGCGCGACCATTTGTTGATTAATCACCGCATTGACTTGGAGAAAGTCGTGCGCCTGAAACTCCAATTTAATGTCGCTGATTGAATACATGAGCGGGAGCAACTGAGCTGAGTCCAACTGTCGATAACGCAATGACTTCTTGCTCTTATCTGTACTTTCAGCGAAAACAACCGTCACGCGATGTTGTTGTGAAAACTCGCGCCAAGATCTTTCATCATGGGCGCTGAGAGCTCGCAATAGCCTGACCAGAATCCGAGGCTGTGGCTCTGCTGCGATAAGCTCAACATGGCCAATATGGGCGCGTCCTTGTAATTGCGGCAAGAATGCTTGCAACTGTGGTAACAAAGGTTGCAGCTCTGCGCACAAAACAGGGCAATGATGAATCGCAATTATTTGCTTTGAGTCGCGCGCGCGAAACCCAGCGGAAAATTTTTGCGAACGTGTTTCCGTCAATGCGAGTCGAGCTTTGCGTCGATAGCCATATTCAGCGGCAACTAATGGCGTGTCTTGCTCTGGCAGAGGAAGTACCGCACGGGTTTCAGTCTGATGTTGTAGTTGTTCTTGGGTGATTTTTTGCTTGAATTTGACTTGCTCATCGGCAGCAAGATGCTGCAACGAACAACCTCCACAGACAGAAAAGTATTCGCAATGTGGCGGACGGCGATGTGGTGAAGCGACTTTTATGGTGCTTGCCAGTCCTTCATTGAACCGACTATGACTGGCACTAATTTGGACATTCACTTGTTCGCCTGGTAAAGCACCTGCAATAAACGTGACTTTACCATGCTGATCTTTTGCAACGCCGCGACCGTCGTGACTTAAGCGCTCGACAGTTAGTGTGGATATACTGTCTGGATTGCTTTCAACAGAAGAACGTGACTGCTCTATGGGTTGGCGCTCACGCTTTTTCGCTTTTGCTTTTTCACGTTTTTCTTTCAAATGACGGTCGAACAAGGATGCCATAACAAGCTCTCATACAAAGACGTAAGCTTCTAGTTTACCATTAATTAACCTTTCGGTTTCCAATTCTTGTGCTATCTTTAATAACGTATTAGAAACAAGCATTTCCTTTATTCGAATAAACGTTTAATTCTTAACAAGGAGTAGACAATGGGGGTCGAAGTGAGCGGATTACTAGGACTGATTGTTTTAATTTTAAATATTTATGCGATTGTTAAAACGGTTCAAAGTGGTGCAGGAACAGGCTCGAAGGTACTGTGGATTGTTTTAATTATTTTACTGCCAGTTATTGGTTTTATTCTTTGGTTTTTACTCGGGCCGAAAGGCTGACATTGCTCGTGATAAAAAGGCCGCTTCACTTGAAGCGGCCTTTTTGTTGGTTAGTCACCCAGTGACAAGAGTGTCGCATTACCGCCAACGGCAGTAATATTGTCGGTAAATGTCTTTTCGGTCATGAACGCATAGAGGTAGTGTGGACCACCGGCTTTCGGCCCGGTACCAGACAATCCTCGGCCACCGAACGGTTGCACACCAACGACAGCACCCACTTGGTTGCGATTGATGTAAACGTTACCAACTTGAATGCGCTTAGCGATATCGTAGGCAAATGATTCATTCCGGCTATGAATACCAAACGTTAAGCCAAAGCCGGTATTATTGATATCGGCCACCACTTGATCCAAGTTATCACGCTGGAAGCGAATAACATGCAGGATTGGTCCGAAGTTTTCACGGTGTAACTGGTTAATTGAATCGATTTCGATCGCTGTTGGCGTGACGAACGTGCCGCCATTGGTATAGTCCGGCATTGGCGCTTCGGCAAGTAATTTACCAACATGCTGAATATCAATAATGTGCTGCTCTAGGTTGGTCTTGGCAACACCGTCAATGACTGGACCAACATCGGTTTTGTGATCAATCGGGTCACCAACTAATAGTTCTTGCATCGCACCTTTGAGCAATTCAATGACGCGGTCGGCAACATCATCCTGAATATACAGAACACGCAATGCAGAACAGCGTTGACCGGCGCTCTTGAATGCGCTGCCAACGATGTCGGTGACGGCTTGTTCAGGTAATGCGGTCGAGTCAACCAGCATTGCGTTCTGGCCGCCAGTCTCGGCGATCAATGGCACCAAAGCACCAGTGCGCGCAGCTAGAGCGCGGTTAATGGCTTGTGCAGTGTTGGTCGAACCGGTGAAACACACACCAGCAATTTCATCTTGGCTGACTAAGAAGGAGCCGACTTCCGCACCTTTACCCGGCAGGAATTGCAATACATCGCCAGGAATACCCGCTTCAAGCGCAAGTTGCACCGCACGATAAGCGACTAAACCGGTTTGCTCCGCCGGTTTAGCGATGACGCAGTTACCGGTGGCTAATGCTGCAGTCACTTGGCCTAAGAAAATCGCCAATGGGAAGTTCCAAGGACTGATACAAATAAATGTACCGCGGCCCTGAACAAACAGCTCATTAGTTTCACCTGTTGGACCCGGTAGTTTCTCGCCGGCACCCATTAGCTTGCGTGCTTGAATGGCGTAGTAGCGACAGAAATCAACCGCTTCGCGCACTTCGTCGATACCATCTTGCAAGGTTTTTCCGGCTTCGAGAGTACAAAGCGCGATTAATTCGTGCAGATTTTCTTCGAGCAAGTCAGCGAGTTTTTCTAGTGCTTCGGCACGGATATTGACGTCCGTATTCGTCCACCGCGAATAGGCTTGGTTCGCCGTTTGCAAGGCTTGAGCGGCAAGCTCTGTATCGGCCCAGCCGATTGTACCGATTTGATGCGTACTTTGTTGTGGTGAGGTCACACCGACACGTTGAATCGTTTCAACGAGTTTCCCGTTAACAATTGGACCACCTTGCCACTGATTATTCTGGAAGCTGCGAACCTTATGGAAGAATTCAGCACCCTGAGACTCAATATTCATGTTTAACCCCAGTGAATTTTTGCGTTGGCCGAAGATCTGTGTCGGCAATGGAATTTGGTCATTGGCTAAGCTCGGCTTTTTGCGCAGGTTTAGCAATGGATACTCGACCAGACTTTCAATGGGCACCGAAGGGTCAAGTAATTTGTGAACGAACGAGCTATTTGCACCATTCTCGAGGAGTCGGCGAACCAAGTAGGGCAGTAACTCTTTATGGGCACCAACAGGTGCATAAATCCGTACGGTCTTACCTGGATTCTTCAATAAGAACTCATCGTATAAGTCTTTGCCCATGCCGTGTAAGCGCTGGAACTCATAGCGACGATCGCCCGCTAAATGTTGAATGCTGACAATCGTTTGCGCATTGTGAGTGGCAAACTGAGGATAAATCTGGCCATTGGTATCGGCGCTTAACAAGTACCGTGCGCAGGCCATATAGGACACATCTGTGCTGGCCTTGCGGGTAAAGACTGGATAGCCGGGTAAACCGAGCTGCTGGCAATGTTTTATTTCGGTATCCCAGTAAGCACCTTTCACCAGACGCACCGGAATCTCGTCGCCGCCATCTTTGGCCAGAGCATTAATCCAACATAAAACTGGTAGCGCGCGTTTTGAATAGGCTTGGACCACTAAACCAAAATAGGGCCAATCTTTGCAGACACCGCTGCGATAAACTTTCTCAAATAATTCGAGCGAGAGTTCAAGGCGATCCATTTCTTCAGCGTCGATACTGACACCAACATTGGCTTGTTTTGCCAACGTAATAAGGTCAGTCAATGTCGCTGCAAGTTCACTCAGTACACGCTCTCGATTTGCAACTTCATAACGAGGGTGCAAAGCCGACAGTTTGATCGAGATAGTCGGACGCGGGACATTTGGGTTGTTGAACGACTCTCGACCCACACGCTGAATTGAATTTACATAGGCTTGCTTATAGCGCTCGGCGTCTTTGCTCGTTAATGCGGCCTCGCCAAGCATATCGTAGGAGTGGGTATAACCGTCGTCACGGTTTTTGCGACTATTCTTTAACGCTTCATCAATCGTGCGGCCAAGAACGAATTGCTTACCCATCAGCTTCATCGCTTGATAGGTTGCTGTGCGCACCATTGGTTCGCCGATGCGCTTGACCAATCGACGGAAACGGGAAACGGCGGTGTCGCGTTGGCGGCCATGCGGATTAATCACGTTATTCGCGAGATTGAGTCCCCAAGTGCCGGTGTTGACCAAAATCGACTCGCTCTTTTTGCGATAGTCGCTCCAAGCACCTTTACCCAGTTTGTCTTGAATTAATGAGTCTGCGGTGAAACTGTCAGGAATCCGCAGGAGTGCTTCGGCGAGGCACATCAAAATAATGCCTTCTTCGGTGTCGAGGCTATATTGTTGCAGGAATGCATCAACACCATCGCCACCCTGGGTCTTTTCGCGCACGCGATGGACCAAGTCATGAGCCGAATGAGTTAATGCGTCAATGGTTTCCTGGTCTTCTGGAACCAATTGAATTAACTCCTCCAAATAGGCATTTTCATCGACTGAATAATTCTCAGTAATTGCCTTGCGCAGCTCAGCTAACTGGCTCGCCTGATAGTGTGTCGACAACACTTGACTGGCTTTAAACATTGCCTCTCCTGTAACCTAAAATCCGGAGTTAACCGGTACTGCGGATCCCCTCGGGACATGGCCGCCATTGTATGATTATTTTGCGCCGCGTAAACCCTTGTGTGCACGATTTTTCGACTTTTTCCGGGCACAATGCGGTGAATGCTTGATAACCATCAAGAAACTTTGTTGACCTAGGTTCAAACGAAGCCGCAGAATAGAACTTTGTTAGGACTGAAATTGGGATGTATTCGATGTCGCAGGACTTCGCTGAAATTGAGCTTAAGTATCTAATAGAGAAGAATAAAATAAATGACTTGCAGAGCTATCTGAACACCCATTTGTTGCCGCAAACGACATTGCAACTGGCTAATATTTACTTTGATACCCGTACTACTGATCTGGGTAACGCCAAAATAGGTTTGCGTATTCGGCGCTGGAATGACCAGTGCGAACAAACGATAAAATTTGCGGGACGTTCCGCTGGGGCGTTGAGTGAGCGGCCAGAGTATACGGTTCCTTGCACGACTAAAATTCCAAATTTAGCGCTATTCCCGACCGCTATTTGGCCGGAGAATTGGAACCTAGATTCGCTGCAAGAAGAATTAATTGAACAGTTCCGTACCGACTTTACGCGCCAAAGGTGGTTATTAACGCGTGGCGATTCAGTCGCGGAGGTGGCCTTAGATCGCGGCATGATTCTGGCGGCTGAGCAAGCTGAAGAAATTGCTGAGCTTGAGGTTGAAATGCAACGCGGTCACCTTGCCGAACTGTTACCTGCGATTGAACATATTCGTGCCGAATTTTCGCTGTTACCGGGTAGCAAAAGCAAAGCCCAACGTGGCTATGCCTTGTTAGCGCGGAGTCAACGCAAGGAACTTTGAAATGCTCTTAATGCCAACTATCGATTTGAGCCCAGACCAAGGCTTTAAGCTGGATCAGAGTATTGCAGCCGATAGCCAACGCGATCTTGAGCGACTAGGTGCCTTGCTGTCCGACTCTGAGCAACAACAGCAGCTTAAATGGCTGGTGCAGGTTAGCCCCTTTCTTGCCCGCACGATAATGCGTTATCAAACCTTGGCGCTCGACCGAATCTTGGCTCCTTCTGCCGCAAATCGTCAAGACCTGCGTGAGCAATTACAGGCCGCAGATAGTGAACAAATGGTCATGAAGGTTTTGCGACAGTTTCGCCATGTCGAAATGGGCCGAATCGCGGCACTCGACTTGCTTGGCTTAATGCCTTTGGCACGGGTACTCAATGAATGCTCGGCAATGGCCGACATGATGATTGAAGAAACAATGGAGCATGTGCAGGAAGCACTTGCACCGAGGTACGGTCGCGCCCTAAATGCGCATGGCGAGATCTTGCCACTTGTCGTTTTTGCGATGGGCAAGTTGGGAGGCCAAGAGCTTAATTTTTCTTCCGACATTGATTTGATTTTTTGCTTTCCTGAACACGGCGAAACTCAACAAGGTCGTCAAGTAGTCGCCTTTGATGTCTATTATCAGAAGGTTGCGCAGTTGTTTTTAAAGCTGCTCGGTCAGCAGACCGCTGATGGTCAGCCATTTCGAATTGACATGCGGTTGCGGCCATTTGGTCAATCCGGTCCTATGGTTGCGAGTTTAGATGCGCTCGAGGACTATTATCACGAACAAGGACGAATGTGGGAGCGTTATGCACTGATAAAAGCGCGTGTGCTTAATGCGTCAGCTGATTTGGTCGAGAAAGTGAATCGTACGCTGCGACCTTTTATATATCGCCGTTATCTGGATTACAGTGCGATTGACGCGCTGCGAAAAATGAAGTTGTTGATCAATCAGGAAGCTCGCCGCAAAGGAGTGGCGGATAATATAAAACTGGGTCAAGGCGGAATTCGCGAAGTCGAGTTCGTTACGCAAGTGTTTCAACTGATTCGCGGTGGCCGTGAAAGCGAACTACAAACGCGCTCGTTATTGGCCGCTTTGTCGGTCTGCGAAGAACAGCAACACCTTGATGCTCAGGCAGTGGCCGAACTGCTTCAAGGTTATGCCTGGTTACGCAAGCTCGAGCATACGTTGCAAGAGATCAATGACGAGCAAACACAAACTTTACCGCAAGATGAGCTTGGGCGATGTCGGGTTTTAGCCATTTGTGGATTTCCGCAAACGGCTGCAGGCTGGGATGAACTAATTGCAAAGACCCAACAACACATGAACAAAATCCATCAACATTTTCTTGATGCGATTGGTGGTGAAGACGATCTCCGCGCAATGGATGAAAGTGAGTTTGCGATCTTATGGCAAGACTTGCTGGCGGACGAGACCGCGCTCGATGTTCTTACTGAGGCTGGCGCTGCGGATCCGCAAGCGTGCTGGGATGCAATTCAAGCATTTCGTATTCAATTGCGCAAACGACCCTCCGGTCCCCGTGGTCGAGAGCTACAAGCAAATCTTGTCCCGGCGTTAATCGAGGGGGTACTCAAATATCCTAATGCCGATCGGGTACTGCAACGCGTGTTCGAAATCGTCGGGCAAATCGCTTCGCGGACGACGTATCTTGAGTTGCTGGCAGAAAACCGTGATGCGCGCAAACAATTAACCTTTCTTTGTCAGGCGAGTCCGTGGATTGCCCATTTATTGGCGAAATTCCCGCTGCTACTCGATGAGCTAATCGATCCAGTACAGCTCTACCAATTACCTGAAGTAGAAAGTTACCGTCGTCGTGTAAGTGACTACTTGCTCCGGTTACCAACCGATGATGCCGAGGCACAGATGGATGCTTTGCGCCAGGTCAAGCAGATTTTCCAGCTCAAAGTCGCTGCCGCAGATCTCAATGAAGGCGTGCACTTGATGCGCGTCAGTGACCACCTCACCTTTTTAGCTGAAGCCATTATCGAACAAGTGGTCTTGCTGGCTTGGCGGCAATTAACGGCCGTTCATGGTTGCCCACCGGGACGGGATGAAAGCGATACCGGATTTGCAGTCATAGCGTATGGCAAACTCGGTGGCTATGAGCTCGGCTATGGCTCCGACTTAGACTTGGTTTTCATGAGTGCGGATGATAATCAAGGAGAGACTGACGGCAAGAAGCCCCTTGATGTCCAGCAGTTTTATCTGCGCTTGGCTCAGCGTGTATTGCATCTATTTACGACGAGAACCCTCAGTGGTGTTTTGTATGATGTCGATATGCGCCTACGTCCTTCCGGTCAGGCCGGATTGCTCGTCGTTCGCGCCAGCACTTATCGTGAGTACTTGCGCAATGATGCCTGGACTTGGGAGCTGCAAGCATTAGTCCGAGCCCGAATGGTGTTTGGCCACCCCTCGTTGTATGAACAATTTTCAGCAATACGCAAGAACACCCTTTGCCGCAAGCGCGACCACGATTCACTGCGTGCTGACGTCATCGCCATGCGGGAAAAAATGCGGGGACACTTGTGGCAGAAAAACAATGGGCGCTGGGATGTGAAGCAAATGCCCGGGGGTATTGCTGATATTGAATTTATCACTCAGTATTTAGTGCTTGCGTATAGTGAAAGCTATGAAGATTTGGCGATATGGACCGATAATATTCGAATTCTTGAGATTGCCGCGGGTAATAAGCTACTCAGTGAAGCTGATGTTATTCAGTTGATTGACGCCTATCAACAATACCGAGTTGAGTTGCATCGACTCGCCTTAGCCGAGCAGGGACGCATGAGTGAGCGCGACTTTGCCGAGCCTGCTGCGCAAGTGACACGTATTTGGCAGCAGGTCTTTGCTGATAGCGTACATTAAGTGACTACGATTGTTTATGCTGAGGTTTTGTTGCTGTCGTAATAGCTTGGCAGATCGTCAGTCGGACGTGTTTTGAAGCGCCGGTGCATCCACATATACATTTCGGGATCGGCTTTTACCGCGCGTTCGACCTCGAGATTAACGCGACGCGCATCTTCTTCCTCACTGCCACTCGGAATGTCCGCCATTGTCGGATGAATTCTCAGAACATACCCTTGCGTTCCGGGCAGCCGCTCGCAGGTACTAATGAGCGTGATACAGTTCGCGCTATTCGCAAACAAGCTTGTGCCAGTTGTGGTTGCTGCGTCTGGTACCTCGAACAGTGGCACGTAGACCGCTCGGTTGCGGCCATAGTCTTGATCCGGGAGATAGCCACAGACTTCGCCTTGGTCCAAAGCGGCGATCATGCCGCGTACATCTTTTTTGCGCAGCATGTACTTATTACTGCGACTGCGGCCACGGGTCTGAAGATATTCCATTAAGGGATTATTATGGGGTCGGTAGAGTCCCACTGAAGGTCGAATTAAACCAAACACGCGGGCATGCACTTCTAAACACAAAAAATGAAAGAGCAGCAGAAACACGCCTTTACCTTCTTTTTCTGCAGCCTCAATATGTTCCCAGCCTTCGACTTTGAGTTTTCGGCGCATACGCCAGTCAGGCCACCACCAAGCCATTCCTGTTTCCAACAACGCAATGCCGGTGTTTTTAAAATTTTCTCGAATCAGACGCTCGCGCTCCGCGGCTGGCATGTTGGGAAAACAGAGCTCTATATTGCGTCGAGCAACTCGAACGCGTTTCGGGAACAGACGATAAAACAAGCGTCCAATCAGGCGGCCTAAGGCTAATTGCAGCCGAAAGGGTAGCCATGACAATAGATACATGAAGCCAATGCCCAACCAGGTTGGCCAAAACTTTGGATGCAGATAGAAGGCGCGAAAGCGCGGCAGCTCGACAGAATGCTTGGTCTTGTGCTGGGATGATTGCTGGGTCACGCAAGTTACCTTTTAGTTTTGCTTGATTGTAACTGAGCAGTACCAGAAAAAGCAAAGCCGACCAATGGCCGGCTTTATCGATATACGGAAGGGATCATTTACTGTTGCGGTGCAACAAGACCGTCGTTAATAGTGAGTAAGTCGCCTTCAGAAATAATACCAGCAGCTTGATACAGTGCCAAAATTCGATTGACGTATGTATAACGGGCTTCTGACAGGTTCCGACGCGCATTAAACAGGTTCCGCGTACTTTGCAGTACATCGACGATTGTCCGCGTACCCACTTCTAAACCGACTTGGGTCGCGTTTAAAGCGCTTTCAGCAGAAATAACTGCTTGTTCGAACGCACGAATACTCGAAATGCTGGCGACCACGTCAAAATAAGCACTGCGAACTTCACGCTCTACTGCACGACGATTTTCTTCCAACGTTTGACTGACTGAGACATAGTCGGCGCGCGCTTGCTCAGTGCTTGCCACTGTACGGCCACCGGAATACAAGGGTAAGGTCAGTTGCAAACCAATGTTCCGTGAGTTTAAGCCACTAACACTGCGGCTTCCTGCAGCACTACTGGTGTCCTGATCACGATTGGAGTAGCTTGCGTTTAAACTGACGCGTGGATAATGGCCTGCCCGCGCTAGCTCGATGCGCTGCTCGGCGATTTCTAAACCGCTGCGGCTAATCAGCAACTGAAGGTTACGATCGTGGGCGAGTTGAATCCAACGCTCTACGCCTTGTGGGTCAGGGCGTACTGGATCAAAACGGTCGGTGTTTAAACGGTGGATGTCTGCATGCTGACGACCGGTGATTTCACGTAGCCCTTCAAGGGTGATTTCAACTCGGTTCTGCGCTTGGATTTCTTGAGCGACGGCATTGTCAAATTGCGCTTGCGCTTCATGAACATCTGTAATTGCCGTCAAACCAACTGAAAATCGATGCTTGGTTTGCTCTAGCTGCCGTTCAATTGCTCGCTTTTCTGCTTGCACAAACTCGAGATTATCCTGGGCTTGTAATACCGCAAAGTAAGCATTGGTCACGCGTAACATGAGTTGCTGACGAGCCAACAAATAGTTTACTTCGGCTTGATAAGCTTGCTTTTCAACAATGCCAGTACCGCGCCAAGTGCCAAGGTTAAATACCGTTTGCGACAATGACACTTCTTGACTAAACGACGTGCTATTGGTGGTGCGTACCACGAAACCGTCATCTGTTGTATTAACACCATCAGACTTACTGTCCGAGTAGTTCATGCCAAAATTAATTTGTGGCCACCAATCTGCTCGAGAAACGTCTACCCCAGCTTTTGCGGAGTCACGGTCAGAAGCAGCACGCAATAGGCGGGGATCGTTTTCTAAAGCGAGACGATAGATGTCGGTAAGGTCAGTTGCTTGGGTCGGAACAATGGCTAGGCCCAAGCCTAGGGAGAGTGCGACAGCTAAACATTTAATCTTCATCGGTTGTCGATTCCTTTATTAAAAAGGTACAGCTATGAGTACAAATCGGGTTCATGCGGCCAGTGTAGCCCGAGAGCATACAGGAGGTCATCTTTTAAACACGCATTTTTGATGCGCTAAGTGTAACAGAATATTAGCTCATGTATATTAGGCGTGTCTAATACAGGCCCATCCTGCGACATATGGCTTCAGCATTGAGATAACTTGCAGCTTTTCTGCTCGGCAGGTAGGCTTTCGCACAGATAGAACGGCGTGAGCACCGATCTTATTCCTCGTGCCAGCGTAAATGACGATGGAATAAGTACAACGTAGGAGTGAGATGTGGATCAGTTCAATTATGAAGATGTAGAAATTCGCGAAACGCATGAAGTTTATCGCGGTTTCTTTCGTGTCAACGTAGCAACCCTTCGCCACCGGTTATTTGCTGGGGGCTGGAGTGACTGGATGAAACGTGAAATCATGGATCGCGGTCATGCGGTTGTGGTGATCCCCTATGACCCGGTGAGTGATCAAATCGTCATGCTTGAGCAATTTCGAGTCGGAGCTATGGCCACGAGCACTACGCCTTGGCTGCATGAATTAGTGGCAGGCATGGTCGACGAGGGCGAAACCCATGAACAAGTCGCCCGTCGGGAGTTGCAAGAAGAAGCTGGCTTAGCTGCGAATTCATTACATTATGCTTTAAGTTACTTATCGAGCCCTGGCGGCATGACTGAACGTATCTACATTTACTTAGCCCAAGTTGACGCAGACTCAGCTTCGAAGTTTGGTGGCTTGGCCAGTGAACATGAGGATATCAAAGTGACCCCGTTAGCGCGCACGCAAGTCATGAGCATGTTAGAAGCCGGTCGGATGGATAACGCAGCGACCGTAATTGGGTTACAATGGTTGGCAATTCACTTAAACCGATTCCGCCACCAATGGGGGTTTTCTGACGTTGAATAAAAAGCGCTACGTACCAGATTTACAACGTCTACATAGCTTGGCGGAGCGCAACTATGCCGCGCTGCAACGCTTGTTAACGCAGAGCCCAGACGAACCCTTACAACGAGAAATTTTGGTGGGTGACCAGTTGCGTTTCCAGATTGCAGAGAAGACGTCTGCACGTTACACCACGGATTTGGCCATCGCGCAAACCGCGCCAGACACGCATGATTTTGTCAAAGCGTCATTTATTGTGCGTTTATATCACGACGCTCGGATGGCTGAAATCATTGATTGCCAGGGTCAAGAGCGTTTAACCGCTTTAACTTTAACGGCAGAAAATCCAGCATATCCGCGCGATGAGAAGCTGCAATTGAATCAGCATCTGGCGGATTGGCTCAAGCTCTGTTTTCAAACTGGACGGATACAATACGAATTTAACTATGCTGGCTAGTGACATCCGCACCTAGTATCTGTATTAATAAGATCTACAGCGTTGTGACCACACGAATTCGCGTACAACTATAACAACAGTCGAGCTTTAACTACCTATGACAACTGATTACAAAGCGGACTCGATAGAAGTTCTTAACGGCCTCGAGCCAGTTAAACGTCGTCCCGGCATGTATACCGACACGACACGCCCGAACCATCTTGGTCAAGAAGTTATTGATAACTCAGTCGACGAGGCGCTCGCCGGACATGCGCGGACAATTACCGTGATACTTCATGCCGACCAATCGCTTGAAGTTCTTGATGACGGTCGTGGTATGCCGGTCGATATTCACCCGGAAGAAGGTATTCCGGGCGTCGAGTTGATTATGACGAAACTCCATGCCGGCGGTAAATTCTCGAACAAAAACTACCAATTTTCCGGAGGTTTACACGGTGTCGGTATTAGCGTTGTTAACGCGCTTTCGACGCGCTTGGATGTGACGGTAAAGCGCGATGGTCAAATTTATGAAATGGCTTTCGAGCATGGTGACAAGGTCACTGATCTTGCGGTGACAGGCACTGTTGGCAAGCGCAATACGGGAACACGGGTGCGTTTTTGGCCGGATGCTAAATATTTTGATTCAGCTAAATTTTCTGTGAGCCGTCTGCGCTATCAATTGCGTGCAAAAGCGGTGCTCTGTCCAGGGCTGACCATTACCTTTAAAGATCATGTGAACAGTGAAGAAACGACGTGGTTTTATGAAGACGGTTTGCGTGATTATTTAACTGAAGCGTTACGCGATCTCCCGCGCTTACCCGATGACCCATTTATTGGCCAGTTTCATGCGGCTGAAGAAGGCGCTGAATGGGCGGTCACTTGGCTGCCGGAAGGTGGTGATGGGATTGGTGAGTCGTATGTGAACTTAATTCCAACCCCGCAAGGAGGAACGCACGTAAATGGCTTGCGTCAAGGTATGTTGGAAGCATTGCGTGATTTTTGTGAGTTCCGCAACCTGCTGCCGCGCGGCGTGCGTTTGACGCCGGAAGATATCTGGGACCGCTGCAGCTACATCTTGTCAGTGAAGATGAGTGATCCGCAATTTTCCGGACAAACCAAAGAACGCTTAAGCTCACGGCAAATGGCAGCATTTGTTAGCGGTGTCGTTAAAGACGCCTTCAGTTTGTGGTTGAATGAACACACGGATTTAGCCGAGCAAATTGCTGAACTCTGTATTTCAAGTGCTCAGCGGCGGATGCGCGCTGCGAAAAAGGTGGTTCGCAAGCGTGTCACGCAAGGACCAGCACTGCCTGGTAAACTGGCCGATTGCGCTAGTCAAGATCCGGATCGCAGTGAGTTATTTTTGGTCGAGGGTGACTCGGCCGGAGGCTCGGCGAAACAAGCGCGCGATCGTCAATTTCAAGCGGTAATGCCACTGCGTGGGAAAATCTTAAACACGTGGGAAGTCGATCCGGATCAGATCCTCGCATCGCAGGAAATTCATGATATTTCGGTTGCGCTGGGTGTCGACCCCGGAGCCCTCGATTTAAGTAATTTGCGCTATGGAAAAATCTGCATCCTTGCCGATGCCGACTCCGATGGACTGCATATAGCGACGCTGCTCTGCGCCTTGTTTGTGAAACACTTTTTACCCTTGGTAGCGGCAGGGCACGTGTATGTCGCGATGCCACCTTTATATCGAATTGACGTTGGCAAAGAAGTTTATTACGCGTTGGACGATAGTGAAAAACAGGGCATTCTTGATCGTATTGAAGCTGAGAAAAAACGCGGAAAAGTCAACGTTCAGCGGTTCAAAGGACTCGGTGAGATGAATCCGTTGCAGTTACGCGAAACGACGATGGATCCGAACACACGCCGTCTTGTGCAATTGACCGTTGATGATCCGCAGCAGACCGACATTCTGATGGATATGTTACTGGCTAAAAAGCGCTCGAGTGACCGCCGCGACTGGTTGGAAAGCAAAGGCAACCTTGTCGAGTTAGCGTAACTTAGCAAGCACCGAAATGTTGCGTGAATGAAACTGGATAATAATAAAGTGAAACAGGACTGGCTATGAGTACGGCATTGGAAAATATTGAACAGCAGCCATTACATGCATTTACCGAGCAAGCGTATCTCAATTATTCGATGTACGTGATTATGGATCGTGCTTTACCACACATTGGTGATGGCCTTAAGCCGGTTCAGCGCCGCATTATCTACGCCATGTCAGAGCTTGGTTTGTCTGCGTTGGCAAAATATAAAAAATCAGCCCGCACGGTCGGTGATGTGTTGGGTAAATTCCACCCACATGGTGACTCTGCTTGCTACGAAGCCATGGTATTAATGGCACAACCATTTTCGTATCGTTATCCGTTAGTCGATGGGCAAGGGAACTGGGGTTCCGCCGATGATCCTAAGTCGTTTGCTGCCATGCGGTATACCGAAGCTCGCTTGTCTCGTTTTAGTGAGGTATTGCTCGCTGAATTAGCCCAAGGAACGTCAGACTGGGTGCCGAACTTCGATGGAACCATGGACGAGCCGAAGATCCTACCGGCGCGCCTACCGCATATTTTATTAAATGGTGTGACCGGTATTGCTGTCGGCATGGCGACTGATATTCCACCGCATAACGCTCGCGAAGTCGCTAATGCGTGTGCATTGCTACTCGATCAGCCCAAAGCCACGCTAAGCGATATTATGGCGCATGTGCGCGGACCAGATTATCCGACTGATGCGGAAGTGATTACCGCGGCAGACGATATCGAGAAAATATATGAAACTGGGCGTGGCAGCATCAAAATGCGCGCTCGCTATGTGATGGAAGATGGCGAGGTTGTCATCGACGCTTTGCCACATCAAGCCTCTGGTGCGCGCATACTTGAGCAAATTGCCGCGCAGATGCAAGCCAAAAAGCTGCCGATGGTTTCTGACTTGCGGGATGAGTCAGATCATGAAAATCCGACGCGTTTAGTCATTGTTCCGCGTTCGAATCGAGTTGATGTTGAACAACTCATGGCGCACTTATTTGCCACCACGGATCTTGAGAAGAACTATCGCGTCAATTTAAACATGCTCGGACTTGACGGGCGTCCGCAGGTTAAACCGTTAGTCTCTATTCTCCAAGAGTGGCTTGATTACCGTCTGCAAACCGTGACACGCCGGCTGCAGTTTCGTTTAGACAAAGTTGAACGCCGCCTGCATATCCTTGACGGTCTCCTTATCGCGTTTCTGAATATCGATGAAGTGATTGAAATCATTCGTCACGAAGAACAGCCGAAAGTGGAGTTGATGCGTCGGTTTGAGCTCTCAGACACGCAAGCGGAAGCAATTCTCGAACTGAAATTACGCCACTTGGCGAAGCTCGAAGAAATAAAGTTGCGTGCTGAACAAGATGAGCTCGCTAAAGAACGTGATCAATTGCAAACGTTACTGAGCTCTGAGCGGCGAATGAAAACGCTCATTAAGAAAGAATTGTTAGCGGATGCGGAAAAATACGGTGATGACCGTCGCTCGCCTCTGGTCGAACGGAAAGAGGCCAAAGCGTTGTCTGAGCGTGAGTTAACGCCGTCAGAAGCCGTGACTGTTGTGCTCTCGCAAAAAGGTTGGGTACGCGCAGCAAAAGGGCATGATATTGATGGCGCCGCGCTTGGCTACAAAGCAGGGGACAGTTTCCTTGCCCAAGCTTCCGGTCGCAGCAACCAGCCGGTCGTGTTTATTGATACATCAGGCCGCAGTTATAGCTGTGAAGCGCATACATTGCCTTCAGCACGCACGCAAGGTGAGCCGTTGTCAGGTCGCTTTAGTTTAGTGGCGGGCGAGAGTGTTTCCCAAGTTCTGATGAGTAAAGACGAGCAATTATGGTTGCTTGCATCCGATGCTGGTTATGGATTTGTGGCCAAGTTTAGCGATATGCAAAGTCGCGTGAAGAATGGTAAAGCCTTACTTTCTTTGCCAAGCTCTGCACGAGTACTTGCACCGCAGCGAGTAAATGCAGTTGAATCAGATTTGATCGTGGCTGTGTCCAATGAGGGACGACTACTAGCGTTTCCAGTGGCTGATCTTCCGCAATTAGCCAAAGGTAAAGGCAACAAGATTATTAGCATTCCATCTAGTCGAGCTAAACTGCGTGAAGAGTATGTGCAAGCAGTGACGGTAATGCCAGCAGATGCGACCTTAGTGGTTCATGCAGGTAAGCGGAAGTTACAACTCAAACCCTCTGATCTTGAGCATTATCGAGGCGAACGCGGACGACGTGGGAATAAGTTACCGAGAGGCTTGCAGCGCGTTGACGCGCTCGATTTTGAATTATCGGAAAAACCTCAAGAAATTCAGGAAAATGACGCAGAATAGCTAATTTTTAATACAGCTGTACGCTAAAAGGGACTTACTCGTTAAAGGTAAGTCCCTTATTTTTATTGGTCAAAATAAGACCTTTCAGGTTATACTGCGAGCCTAATTTTCGATTGAGAGTACACATGTTAGCTGTAATTAGATTACTGATTCTGGGTGTTTTTGTTGTGTTAGCGGGTGTTTTGGGCTCGTTATTTTGCCTAGTTAGGCCGTTTCATCGCAATAATACGGCGCTTTTTGCGCATTTGTTTGGACGGATGCACAAATTACTCGGTGTTGACTTGGAGATCCGGGTGCCAGAAGAGGTGAAGCAAGGCGGTCCTTTTGTGTATATTGCTAATCACCAAAACAGTTACGACATTTTCACCATGAGTCGAAGTTTATTGCCGGGTACCGTTACAATTGGTAAAAAGAGCCTAAAATGGGTTCCTTTTTTCGGTCAGCTGTATTGGCTGTCTGGAAATATCTTGATTGATCGCAAAAATAGTTCACGGGCACACGGAACAATAGGGACTGCTGTAAACGCAATTCAGCAGCGTAATTTATCGATCTGGATGTTCCCAGAAGGAACGCGCAGTTACGGCCGCGGTTTGTTGCCATTCAAGACCGGTGCCTTTCATACAGCGGTGCAGGCTAAGGTTCCGCTTGTTCCCGTGTGTATGTCGACAACCCATGAAAAGATCAAGCTCAATCGTTGGAATAATGGTAAAGTAATTATCGAAATGATGCCGCCGATTGATACGCTAGGTTACTCGCGCGAGCGCATTCGCGAGCTGATGGCGACAAGTTATGAGCAAATGCTTGCTAAAATTAATCGCCTCGATGAAGAAGTTAAATCTGTCAATTCTCGGATTAAGTCGAGAGAGGGAGTACGTTCGTCGTGAATGATTTAGAAGCCTTATTAGCCCAAAGTGATGAGACGATTGATATTTTGTTAGAAGCTGGACTTGAAGCTGATGAGGAATTAGAAATTGAACATCACTTGGTTTCATCAGACTTTAGCAAGTTAGAGAAGGCAGCCGTGGAGCTTGTGAAGCTTGGCTATCATGTCGAGGACGCTGAAGAGTTCGAGCTCGATGATGGACAACCGGCGTTTTACTTTGCAGCGTTAACTTATTGCACTGTTGAACGCGCGAAGCTCGCTGCACAAACTCGTGAAATTACTGAAATTGCTGACCATTGTGGTGTTGAGTATGATGGTTGGGGTACATTTATTGGTGACGAAGAAGAAGAGTAAATCTCTGCTTCAAGCGTCAAAAAAACAGCCGTGGGTGGAAACCGACGGCTGTTTTGTTAGCGGGCAACGAACGCTGCAGATCAAGATTAAATGGCGGCGATCCGAGCTCGTTGTTGCTGCAGTTGCTGGAGGAGTTCTTCAGCTTCTGCTAATTTTTCACGCTCTTTGGCAATGACTTCAGCAGGTGCTTTGCTGACAAAGTTGTCATTACTAAGCTTGCCAGCTAAGCGCTGTTTGTCCTTTTCAGCTTTATCAATCGTTTTGTCTAAACGTGCAAGTTCAGCGTCCTTGTCGATTAACCCAGCCATCGGGATATGTATTTCCGTACGACCGACAAGTGCTGTAGCACTTGCTGGCGCGTCTTCTCCGGCAGCTAGGAAGGTCACACTTTCAAGTTTCGCAAGTGCGCTGAGGAAACTTTCGTTTTGCTGCAAACGACGCGTTGCTTGCTCGTCCGCATTAACAATGATGACTGGTAACGCTTTATTTGGTGATAAATCCATTTCACCACGGATATTGCGGATCCCGATAATGACTTGTTTGAGCCACTCCATGTCGTCAGAAGCGGCGGCAAAACGAGTTTCCTTAACCTGCGGATACGGCTGCAGCATTATTGTGTCTGCGCTAACGCCGGTCAGTGGTGCAACGCGCTGCCAAATTTCCTCGGTAATAAACGGAAGTAGCGGATGCAACAAGCGTAAAAGTTGCTCCAGCACGTGCACAAGTGTGTGACGCGTACCGCGTTGCTGTGCTTCGCTACCATTTTGCAATACCGGCTTGGTCAACTCGAGATACCAGTCGCAGAATTGATTCCAGCTAAATTCATAGGCAATTGCAGCAGCTTGGTCGAAACGGTACTGGTCGAGTGCGCGGCGGAAGTCTTTGACGGTCGCGTTCATGCGCTCAATAATCCATTGATCCGCAAGTGAGAGCTCCATATCGCCAGCGGATAAGCCGCAATCTTTCTCTTCCGTATTCATAAGGACATAACGACTGGCGTTCCAGAGTTTATTGCAGAAATTCCGGTAGCCTTCGAGGCGCTTCATGTCCCAGTTGATATCGCGACCAGTGGAAGCCAGAGCAGCTAATGTAAAACGCAGAGCATCAGTACCATGCGCGCTAATTCCCTCTGGAAATTCTTTGCGCGTACGCTTGCTAATCTGCTCTGCGAGCTTTTCTTGCATCAAATTACTAGTGCGTTTTTCGACTAAGGTATCCAGTTCAATACCGTCAATCATGTCGAGCGGATCGATAACATTACCTTTCGATTTCGACATTTTATTACCCTGTTCGTCACGAATGAGGCCAGTGACATACACGGTTTTAAAAGGAACTTGTGGTTTACCATCTTCGTCTTTGAGGAAATGCATGGTCATCATGATCATGCGAGCAACCCAGAAGAAAATAATATCGAAACCTGTAACCAAGACATCGGTCGGATGGAAAGTCTTTAACGCTTCGGTATCTTCCGGCCAGCCTAGGGTTGAGAAGGTCCATAACGCGGAAGAGAACCACGTATCCAGAACGTCATTATCTTGGTGTAAAGGACGATCCGCAAGATTGTGTTTTGCACGTACTTCGTCTTCGCTGCGACCGACATAGATATTACCGGAATCGTCATACCAAGCTGGAATTCGATGACCCCACCACAATTGACGAGAAATACACCAGTCCTGAATGTCACGCATCCAGCTGAAATACATATTCTCATATTGTTTTGGCACGAACTGAATATCACCGTCCTCGACGGCCTTGGTGGCGGTTTCAGCAAGTGGGGCAACGCGAACATACCATTGATCGGTTAAGAATGGTTCTATCACCACGCCAGAGCGGTCACCGTAGGGGACTTTGTTGGCATGTGTTTCAATTTTATCCAGTAAGCCCGCCGCCTCGAAGGCAGCAACAATTGCTTTGCGCGCAGCAAAACGTTCTAAACCGGCAAACTCAGTTGGCAGGCTGGTCGAAATGTCATGACGTGGTTGACCTTTCAAATCAAACACCTCAGCAGCAGCCAAAATATGCGCATCGTCACTGAGGATATTAATTAAAGGTAAGTTGTGGCGTTTGCCAATTTCATAGTCATTAAAGTCATGAGCAGGTGTGATTTTCACACAGCCAGAGCCAAACTCTTGATCAACGTAGTCGTCGACAATTATGGGTATCCGACGACCGGTCAGTGGCAATTCAATGAATTGACCGTGCAAAGAGGCATAACGCGCATCGTCTGGATGTACCGCGACAGCCGCGTCACCGAGCATCGTTTCAGGCCGGGTAGTCGCGACAATGACATACGCTTTGCCATCGGCAGTTGTGGCACCATCAGCAAGTGGGTAACGCAAATGCCAAAGACTGCCTTGGCTTTCTTTGTTTTCGACCTCTAAATCCGAAATTGCTGTTTTGAGCTTCGGATCCCAATTGACTAACCGTTTGCCACGATAAATCAGGTTATCTTCATATAAACGCACGAAGACTTCCTGAACCGCAGCCGACAAGCCGTCGTCCATGGTGAAACGCTCACGTTGCCAATCCACGGAATCACCTAACCGACGCATCTGTTGGGTGATCGTGCCACCTGACTCTGCTTTCCATTCCCAAACTTTGTCGATGAAGGTTTCTCGGCCGAGACTATGGCGGTCAATCCCCTGGGCAGCAAGTTTACGTTCGACAACCATTTGTGTGGCAATACCGGCGTGGTCTGTGCCCACTTGCCAAAGTGTATTAAAACCGTCCATTCGCTTATAACGAACGAGCGTATCCATTAATGTGTGCTGGAATGCGTGGCCCATGTGCAGGCTACCAGTAACATTGGGTGGAGGAATCATAATACAATAAGAGTCACCCTCACCGGATGGACGGAAGTAACCCGACTGCTCCCAATGCTGGTACAGACGCTGCTCAATATTCTGTGGGGAATAGGTTTTATCCATAATGTCCTTCAATGCTTAGGAAAGAGGCTGAGTGTCTATATTCGCCCCAGTCCGTCGATAGGTTCGAAAACGTTCACGTGCAAGCTCTTTTTCGTCGTCTTGCAACGGAACAAAGTCAATAATTCGTTGTACACCGCGAACAAACGGCGCACAGTCACTGGCTAAGTTGATGACCAGTTGTCGACCGCTGCCATAATTCTCGAGCGGCTGATCCCAACCGATAACGACCGGCGCGCCGCCGTTCGGCCCTTCGCCAACTAAATTATGCGGAATAAAGCGTTCCGGAGGCTGTTGCCAGAGCAGCTCGTCAAAGCGTTCAGCTTGCTCTTGTGATTGGGCACGTATGGCAATTTTGCGGCGTTGTGAAAACTGCTCAGCAACAAGCTGACACACCTGAGACAACCAAGCGGACTCTTCCGCTTGGTTGAGCAAATAAAAAGTGACCTCAGGCGCTCTAGCCATAGTTATTCACCTGCCGCAGAGCCAGCTTTCGCCAATAGGTATTGGGTCAGCATTGGCACAGGGCGTCCGGTTGCCCCTTTATCTTTGCCACTTTTCCAAGCGGTACCGGCGATATCTAAATGCGCCCAATGGTATTTCTTGGTGAAGCGTGACAAGAAACAGGCCGCTGTAATTGTACCGGCTGGACGGCCGCCTAAGTTGGTCATGTCAGCAAATGGGCTGTCTAACATTTCCTGATAATCGTCCCACAAAGGTAACTGCCAAGCGCGGTCGCCACTTTGTTTTGAAACGTTCAGTAATTCATGAGCAAGTGGATTATGGTTGCTCATTAGGCCGGTCGCATGTGCGCCGAGTGCGATTACACAGGCGCCAGTTAAGGTGGCAATATCAATGACCGCCTCAGGGTTAAAACGCTCAACATAGGTTAATGCGTCACAAAGTACCAAGCGTCCTTCCGCGTCAGTATTGAGCACTTCAACGGTTTGTCCTGACATCGTGGTTAAAATGTCGCCTGGACGATACGCTCGGCCGTCAGGCATGTTTTCACAACCGGCGAGAATACCAATGACATTGATCGGCAGCTGCAATTCTGCCAGTGCTTGCATTGTACCTAAGACGCCGGCCGCACCGCCCATGTCATATTTCATTTCGTCCATGGCCTCGCCAGGCTTGATTGAAATACCGCCGGAGTCGAACGTTAGGCCTTTACCAACTAAAACAATTGGCGCGCGGTCGTCTTGGCTGCCACGGTAGTGCATGACTGTCATCACTGCAGGGTTTTCTGAACCACGGCTTACGGCTAAGTAAGAATTCATGCCAAGCTCGGCCATGTCCGATTCATTGACACGTTCGACAGTAAGGTTTTCATAACGCTCAGCGACTTGCTCTGCCTGTTCGGCAAGCCAAACCGGCGTACAAATATTTGGCGGCATATTGGCCGCGTCACGACATAATTTGACGCCTTTGGCGACGGCGAGACCATGTTGAACCGATTTTTCACCAATCGGTAGCTCGCGACGCGTAGGAACATTGAAGACCATTTTACGCAGAGGGCGACGAGGCTCTTCTTTGTGTGTTTTTAATTGGTCAAAGACATATAAGCTTGCCTGCGCAGCTTCAATTGCGTGGCGCACTTTCCAATAGGTATCGCGACCTTTAACGTGCAATTCGCTAAGGAAACAAACTGCTTCCATCGCACCCGTTTCATTCAAGGTTGCAATGGTTTTGCTGATAATTTGGCGGTACTGACGCTCATCGAGTTCGCGCTCTTTACCACAACCAACCAACAGAACACGTTCACTTAAAACATTGGGAATATTATGGAGCAATAAAACTTGTCCTGCTTTGCCCTCGATATCGCCGCGGCGCAGTAAGTTACTTAAATAACCATCACTGATTTTATCGATTTGTTCAGCAGCGGGGGATAAACGACGAGGCTCGAACACGCCCACGACAATACATGCTGAACGCTGTTTCTCAGGACTGCCACTTTTTACATTAAACTCCATGCCTGCTCCCATTTCTGGTTTATTAGGTCTGCTCATGGCATCATGAAAATATGATGCCAAGTTACTCGGCTTAGAACGAGCGTCTGTTAGGGTGACGATCGCTTAAAAATGGCTCGAAAACTTCTCGCCAAAACCTAGTAATAGCGATTAAACTTACTAAAATACAGAGTTTACTGAAATATTCACTGATTTCCAGTGAAAAACGAAGTTAAAGGTTCAAATAGTGCGCATTTTTCGTTACATAATTCGTGAAACATTCAAAGCGCAAATTGCCGTTTTCCTAGTCTTATTGACGATTTTTGTCAGTCAACAGTTCGTTCAAGTACTTGCACAGGCATCTGAGGGGCAATTGCCTGCGCAGCTCATCATTCAAGTTCTTGGCCTACAATTACCTAGCTTGGCTTCGTTAATTTTACCGATTAGTATTTTTCTCGGCATCCTTCTTGCCCAAGGGCGCTTGTATGCGGACCATGAAATGGCAGTTTTGCATGCCTGTGGGGTCAGTGAGTGGTATATCGCCCGCGTTACCCTCGTGTTTGCTGTGGTGTTGGCGATTCTTACCGCATTGCTTACCCTCTGGCTGGGGCCTTGGGCATTGTCGCAAGAGCAAGCCATTGCGGATCGCGCGCGCTCAGAAGCGGGCGTCTCAGTCATTCAAACCGGGCGTTTTCAGCAAGTTGCGCAACAGCGTGCGGTGATCTTTGTCGAAAGCCAGAATCGGGATGGTCTCCTTGAAGAGATTTTCGTTGCGCAATTACCCGCACGCAGTGAATTCAATGAAGACTCGCGGGCTAGTGTGGTTATGGCCGCACTGGGTCGCATTGAAACGCTCTCCAATGGCGCTCAGCAACTGGTGCTTGAGGATGGCCGTCGCTATTCTCAGTCGCTGGTTAATCTTGATCATCACGTCATGAGTTTTGACCAGTATCAGATGCAAATTCGTGAACAGGAGCTCGAAGAAGAGCGCCGTCGGCTGGAAGCAGTGTCAACGCTTGAACTTATGCAAACTCAGGGCAGCGAGGCTGCGGCTGAGTTGCAATGGCGACTGGCGATTCCTTTAGCGATTCCTTTATTGGCATTGATTGCTGTCCCCCTCAGTCGCGTTAACCCGCGGCAAGGCAAGTTCGCTCGAATGGCGCCGGCGGTGCTGATTTATCTCGGATATTTTATGGTGTTGATGGCGAGTAAACGCGCACTTGGTGATGGCTCATTACCGCAATCATTGGGACTCTGGTGGATTCATGCGGCGTTATTGCTGATCGGCGTTTCCTTGTTGATTCGAGAGCGACCGAGCGGCTATCGTCTGCGTGCAATGCTGCGGAGGCGCTCATAATGTTTAGTATTCTCGATCGTTACATCGGTAAAACGGTACTGATGACAACGCTGTTGAGCTTGTTGGTGCTGACTGGTTTAAGCGCGCTCATTCGTTTTGTTGAGCAAATACGGGCGATTGGTCGTGGTACCTACGATATGACCGACGTCATTGCTTTTGTATTATTAAGTTTACCGCGCGATATTGAGTTGTTTTTCCCCATGGCTGCGTTACTCGGCGGGTTGATTGGCATGGGACTGCTTGCAAGCAACAGTGAGTTGACAGTGATGATGGCGGCGGGACGCTCGCGATTGAATCTGATCGGTTCAGTGATGAAATCTGCAATTGTCATGATGATTGCCGTCCTCGTCATTGGCGAATGGATTGCACCGAATCTCGAGTCGCAAGCTCGGCAGCTGCGTGCCCAAGCCATCTCCGGAGGGAGCTTAATTAGCGGCGATCATGGTATCTGGGCGAAAGATGGCAATCACTATATTCATATTGGTGAAGTTGCTGATACTGGGCGACTGCACAACGTTACGATTTACCAGTTTAATGATCGGGTGTTGGAAAAAGTAGTGCACGGTGGCCGAGCAACCTATATCGGCCCTGAGTGGCGTGTACATGATGCGCAATACACGGAATTGCTGGATGACGAAGTTCGCAATTATCAGTTGGCAAGCTGGAGCTGGACCTCAACCTTAACTCCAGAAAAACTCGCGGTCGTGACCGTTCGTCCAGAGTCGCTTTCTATTAGTGGTTTGTATGGCTATGTCGCCTACTTACAGTCGAATCGACAGGATGCTAGCCGTTATGAGTTAGCCTTCTGGCGCAAGGTGTTAGTGCCCTTCACTGTCGCGGTGATGTTGCTCGTTGCGCTCTCGTTTATTTTCGGCCCATTGCGGTCGGTGACGATGGGCGCACGGATTTTGCTTGGGGTTATTACTGGCTTTGTCTTCCACGTTTTTAACGAAGTGTTTGGCCCAATTTCACAAGTGTATAATCTAACCCCTGTGCTTGGCGCTTTGCTGCCGGGGATCGTGTTTGCAACTGCGGCTCTGTATATCTTGACGCGGAATCGGACCTAGCGGAGCCGCTCGGGTGCCCAACCGCGCGGCTACAGTTCCTGTGATTATTTCCAATTTTTAAATTGATTGGCTTCTTTACTGAGGACAATGACTTCACACTTGGCGAGACGATCTTGCAGCGCAAGTTTTTGTTGACCGAATAGTACAGCAAAGTTACCCAAGCCGAGGACGGCGGTGAAGGCACGAATCAGTGCTTGCTTTTTACTGATGCGGCTGCCGTCTTCATTCTGTACTCGTAATCGCCACGTCCGCATTCCTAAGGTTTGCCCACCTCGCACCCAAAACCCTGTATAAAACCAGATAACCACAGCTATGAGATACAAGGTGTAGAGCCAGTTTCCTTGCAGCAAGCTCGCATGGTCTTGGCCTTCCACTAAGGTCACCAGCCCGACCATCGTCAACAAACCGACAAACCCAAGGGCAAGACCGCTTGCAAGCATGACGACAGCGGTTACGACTAGAATATCGTAGACAATAGCGCCAATTCGTCGCCAGAATCCAGCGCGGGGTGCTTTGATAAATTCAACATCGGAGTTTTGTGACGGAGAAGTAGACGATTGTTCAGTTGCGGACATAGATGCGTTCTTTTTATGGTTCAAATAACAAGCAAACAGTTTACCATGACTAAAAGTTTTTGTTCAGCCTACTTGCAACGAAATCAAGCTTAAGTATAATGCGCTGCGTTCGGTTCAAAACCGTAACGTTCGCACCTAATGCCTGGGTGGCGAAATTGGTAGACGCAGCGGATTCAAAATCCGCCGGGCTAATCCCCCGTGACGGTTCGAGTCCGTCCCCAGGCACCATTACTTCTTTCCATATAGCCCTGTCTATTTATCTGTTCTGTCGTTTTTTATTCAATGTTTTGTTGATATCAGCAAGCAGCTTCCCTGCATAGGCTTACTGATATTCGATTAAGATTAGCCTTGTACATCCGCAATCCATTGCTGGACACGGCGTTCAAGAATCGGTAATGGCAGTGAACCGCCACCCAAGACCGTATCGTGGAACGCGCGAATGTCGAACTGTTCGCCTAACGCTTCTTCCGCTTCCGCACGCAGCTCTTGGATGCGCATCATGCCGATCTTGTACGCTGTGGCTTGACCCGGCCAGACTAAATACCGTTGAATTTCGGAGCGAACAGAGCCCTCAGTAATGGGCGTGTTGACTAAGAAATAATCAACTGCCTGCTCTTCAGTCCAACCGAGCGCATGCATGCCGGTGTCGACAACGAGACGTGCAGCCCGCCAAATTTCGGCGGTTAAGCGTCCGAAGTCGGAATAATCGTCACGATAGCCGCCCATTTCTTTGGCCAGTAGTTCTGAATAAAGCGCCCAACCTTCAACATACACAGTATGGCGATCTAAGGTTCGAAATTGAGGAAGGCCAGTTAATTCTTGGGCAATTGAAATTTGCATATGATGGCCAGGATTACCTTCGTGGTAGGCAACTGACTCCATATCGACTTTCGGCATGGAACTCATGTCGGACAGGTGAGCGTAATAAATCCCGGGACGCGAGCCGTCAGGGGTGCCCGGGAAATAATGTTGAGCAGCGCCATCTTCTTCGCGGAAGGCTTCAACGCGACGGACGACTAAGTCGGCTTTTGGCAAGATACCGAAAAAGTTTGGCAACTCATCCGCAATCGCATCGAGATAGGCTTTACTATCGTCGAGATAGGCTTGTCGGCCGGCGTCTGTATTCGGGTAGAAAAACTGCTCATCGGTACGAATAAACGCAAAGAAATCTTGCAAGTCACCGTCAAATTCCACGCGTTGCTTAATTTCGATCATCTCGCCTTGGATGCGGGCAACTTCGTCGAGACCAATTTGGTGAATTTCTTCGGCGCTCAGATCAGTCGTGGTGTGATACCACAACATAAATTGATAATAATCGTCACCTCCTGGATATTTACTGACGCCGGTTGGGTTACTCTCGGCGTTCGCTTGATCAACCTCGAGCCAAGCAATTAGCTGTTGATAGGCCGGCCCGACATGGCGAGTGAGCGCTTGTTGCACTGCTTGGTGAAGTTCATCGGCTTGTTCAGCGTTTATCGCGTCGTTAGCGCGTAATTGTTCAATTTTAGCTTGCGCGTCAGCATAGAGCGGAGCGGATTCGTCACTTTCGCTGAAAGGTTGCCCAGTAACTAAAGCTTGTGACTGACGTAACGCGCCTTGATAGCCAAAGTCGGGAACGCGGATACCATTATCCGCTTTCTCTTTCGCTTGGTTTAGCAGAACCTGAATGGCACTGCCGAGTTGTTCAAGTCGACTAATATACGCTTGCATGTCAGCCAGAGAATCGACGCGATGAAATGAAATCAAAAATTGTGGTAAGTAAGCGTGCACGCTCGACATTTGGTGAAACACATAGCTCATGTGCTGGTACTCGAACGCACGGACGTCACGTTCGACTTGATACATCCATAAGTCATACGATGTTTGTGCTTCAGTGTCGAGCTCATCATAGTCAAAGTTGGCCGCTAGTTCTGCAGCAGTTTGCTGTAACCAGCGCACCATTTCGCGTTGACTTGCGAGGCTCATGTCATCAAGTTGGTCGTAGCGATCCTTGCGACCGAGCATGGTCATCTGCATTGGGCTCATTTGCAGGCGCTCTTCGAAGCGCTCGTCAAACCATTGATTGAGTCGTTCGCTGGTCGATGTCGCTAATTCGGCACTGGTGGTGCGTAGGTCTGCAGGACTTTCCTGTGTAGCGGGCGGCGCTTCACTACAGCCGGTAAGGGCTAAACTAAGCGCGCAAGCGAGAAGAGTATAGCGAATCATGAGTGGCTCCAAGAATGTTGTCAGTATTTTATTGTTGAACTATTAAACATACGCGGTGATCAGAAAATCAACAACTTTCTTCATTTTGAATGAGCATTATCCGTGGATGTTATCTATACACCCAAGTCAGTGGTATACTGACAATTGTCAAGCAATGGCGTGACAATGCGCCACTTGTCTGAATCACTAGGAGCGTCGAACATTGACCGACCTAGTTTTAAATAAAGGCCCATAGGCCGCAGAATAAAAGAGAAAGATTATTACTAAAATGAATGAAAAAAACGCTTCTGAGCAACCTCAATATGACGTGCAGATCCCGTCGCGCGAAGACATGCTTGAAGTTATTAAAAAGGCTTTAAAGCCAGTCGCATTTAGCGATATTTTAGCCCATTTCGGTTTACGTGATGAACGCGAGCATATTGGTGTAAAACGCCGCTTGCGGGCGATGGAACGTGACGGGCAGTTGGTGTATACGCGCAATGACTCCTATGGCATTCCAGAGCGTATGGATTTGAAAAAAGGCACCGTCATTGGCCATCGTGATGGTTTCGGGTTCGTTCAATTAGACGAAGGCGGTCAGGATCTGTTTTTGCCGTTTCATCAGATGCAACTTGTTATGCACGGTGACCGAGTCTTAGTTAAAGCGGGATCGAGTGACTCGCGCGGACGCCGTGAAGGCCGAATTGTTCGCACCATTGCTGAAGAGCCTCGGGAAATTGTGGGGCGCTACTTCGTTGAACAAGGTGTGTCGCTGGTTGTGCCTGACGACACGCGTTTAGCCCAAGACTTAATTATTCCTCCGGAGTTGGTCAATGGTGCGCGCCACGGTCAAATCGTCGTCGCAGAAATTGTCTCGCGGCCGAGTCGACGTAGTTCACCCGTTGCGCGCATTAAAGAAGTGCTTGGCGACCATATGGCTCCGGGAATGGAAATTGAAATTGCCATTCGCGAGCACAATATTCCCAACCAATGGCCAGATGCGCTCATTGCCGAAACGAAAAAGATTCCTGCCGAAGTTGCGGAAAGTGACAAGCAAGGACGCGTCGATTTACGTAAATTACCGCTGCTGACGATCGACGGTGAAGACGCCCGAGACTTTGACGACGCTGTCTATGCAGAGCCCGAAGGTAAAGGTTTCCGGTTATGGGTGGCCATTGCCGATGTCAGCCATTACGTGCGGGTGGGGAGTGCACTCGATCGGGAAGGCTTGAACCGCGGCAACTCGGTGTATTTTCCGAATCATGTCGTCCCGATGTTGCCAGAAGCCTTGTCTAACGGCTTGTGTTCATTGAACCCACAAGTGGATCGTCTCTGTATGGTCGCGGAAATGACCATTGGCGAGCGCGGTAAGCTGAACACCTTCAAGTTCTATCCAGCGGTGATGAATTCGCATGCACGGTTAACCTACAATAAAGTGGCGGCAATTCTTGATGGCGATGTCAAACTGCGTCAGCAGTACGACCATGTGGTGCCGCATTTAGAAACCTTACATGACCTCTACAAAGTGCTACGTACAAGCCGCGAGCAACGCGGTGCAATTGACTTTGATACCGTCGAAACACGCTTTATTTTCAATGCTCAGCGCAAGATCGAACATATTGTGCCAATCCACCGCAATCATGCGCACATGCTGATTGAAGAGTGTATGATTATGGCCAACGTTGCAGCGGCGCGGTTTGTTGAGAAGAACAATGGCGGCGCGTTATTTCGGGTGCATGACTTGCCGGACGAAGAGCGTTTGTTTGCTTTTCGCTTGGTGCTTGGTGAACTTGGTTTGTCGATGCCGTTACGAGATGAGCCGCATCCGTCAGATTTTGGCGCCGTATTGGCTCAGGTCGCTGAACGGCCGGATCGCGAGTTAATTCAAACCATGTTGTTGCGTTCGCTGCAACAAGCGATTTATTGCAGTGAGAACCGTGGTCATTTTGGTTTAGCTTTGGAAGCGTATGCGCATTTTACCTCGCCAATTCGCCGTTATCCGGATTTAGTGCTCCATCGTGAGATAAAACGGATTCTCGCCAAACAGTATCCAGACCTTGCTGGTTTAGAAGGTGCGCATAGTTACGCCGAGAATCAACTGGCTGAACTCGGCCCGCATTGTTCGCAGACCGAGCGTCGCGCCGATGACGCAACACGACAAGTCGATGAGTGGCTGAAGTGTGAGTTTATGCAAGATCACGTGGGTGACGAATTTGACGGTGTTATTTCGGCAGTTACTAACTTTGGTTTATTCGTGCGCCTGAATGACTACATGATCGATGGCCTCGTGCATATTTCCAATTTAACTAGCGAATACTTCCATTACGACGCGGAACGCCATTTGTTGATTGGCGAAAGCTCAGGAAATGTTTATCGTTTAGGTGACAAGGCACGGGTGAAGGTTGCCGCAGTCAATCTCGATGAGCGAAAAATTGATTTTGAGTTGTTATCGGTTGAGCAAACTTCAGATGCGATAGCACCTCGGCGTCGGCAGGAGAAAAAGACGCAACGTGGCAAGGGTGGTTATAAACCCAAAGCAGCGGAGAAAAGTGGCAAGAAGAAATCTGCCGGAAGCAAAGCCGCAAAAGCAAAGAAAGCCAAGAAAACAGCACCACCTGGTGCGAAAAAGCGCACGCCGAAAAATAAGAAACGTTGATCGCGTCAGCTCTGGTATCGCAACCGTGACGAAGTGCATGGGTTGCGAGGGTCTTTAAGACCATAGTTCATACAGTCATTGAGAAAGAGTTCATGAGTAAAAACGAAGCGGTATACGGCATTCATTCAGTGAGTGCCATTTTAGAGCACGCACCGGAACGCGCGGTTGAATTATTTGTACAGAAAGATCGCGACGATCCTGCGGTACAAGCGATTATCAAAGCTGCCCGTTCTGCAGGATTACGGCCGCAATTTAGTCAGCGCAAAACCCTCGACGAGCGTGCCGGTGAAGGCAATCACCAAGGTGTTTATCTCATCGTAACACCGGGCCGCTCGTGGCAAGAAAATGATTTACCTGAATTGGTTGCTAAAGCCGGTCAGCAAGCTCTTTTTTTAGTCTTAGATCAGGTGACTGATCCGCATAACTTAGGTGCATGTTTGCGCACAGCTGACGCTGCTGGCGCGACAGCAGTTGTTGTACCGAAAGATAAAGCGGCGGGTTTAACTAGTGTCGCCCGCAAAGTTGCCAGCGGTGCTGCTGAAGTGGTGCCTTTAGTGGTTGCGACCAATTTAGCGCGCGCCATTCGTATTTTAAAAGACGAGGGCGTTTGGGTGACGGGCACCGCTGGAGAAGCCACAAGTTCACTGTACGACAATAAGTTTATTGGTCCAACGGCATTGGTGATGGGTGCCGAAGGCACTGGCATGCGTCGTCTAACTCGTGAGTTATGTGATGACCTTGTGGCCATTCCATTAGCGGGAACGGTCAGTAGCTTGAATGTTTCCGTCGCCGCTGGCGTGTGTCTATTTGAAGTCGCTCGTCAGCGTCAGCAGCGCAAGGGCTAGTCATGTTAAAACGTTTGCTGCCAATTATTGGCGTCACGCTGGTTATTTTAGTGCTCGCATTGGGAGCGTTTTTTAGCGCGCCAGACGACGATACTAGCTCGCAACGTCCGCAAGTCTGGCTTGAATGGCAGTATGATGAAAGCAATCGGCTATTAACCAACGCCGCTGAAGATTTGAACTATCGGCTGCAAACGCATCATGAGTATCGCTTGGCTGCATCGCCAGATGTGGCTTCTCACCGTGTTCACGTTGAACTCCAGTTAGTGAACACGGAACAATTGGTTATTCGCGGTCGTCTCGGCGACCGCTTGATCGTTGTTGATGGACCGAGCGCAGTGTGGACCAGCTTAGTTCCGCAATTTTTTCGTTTGCTCAATGAAGAGATTCAGCAGCAAACCGATTAGATACGCATGGCGCTCAGTTGAAAAACGAGACTGAGCGCTATTTTCTGTGATTAATCCCCGCTTTTACTTGCGAACACTGCTTAACTTGCGTACAATTCGCCGGCTTGATCAGCCCACTAATCTATAGTTCAAGTTCCTTGCCTCCATGTCAGCCGGGCTGAGCTGTACTCAGGCTTTAATCCATAAGGAGCAATTAATGCGTCATTATGAAATCGTATTCATGGTCCATCCAGACCAGAGCGAGCAGGTTCCAGGCATGGTTGAGCGTTATAGCGAAACTGTGACTCAAGCGGGTGGTACGATTAACCGTTTGGAAGACTGGGGTCGTCGCCAATTAGCTTACCCAATCAACAAACTGCACAAAGCCCACTACATTCTGATGAATGTTGAAGCAAGTTCAGAAGTGATTGACGAGTTGGAAACCAACTTCCGTTACAACGATGCGGTACTACGCAGCCTGGTTATGCGTAAAGACGAAGCAATCAGCGAACCTTCACCTTTTGCTAAGCCAAAAGAAAGAGAAGATCGCCGTGAAGCGAAAGCTGAGACTGAATCTGCTGAGTGATGTCGGCTACAGCTCAGGAATCGGCCATTAACCAACTCACGATTCGCGGAATTTTAGTAAAAGAACCGCGATTGACTCGCAGCCCAGCAGGAATTGCACATTTGTCCTTGATGATTGAGCATCGCTCAATTCAACAAGAAGCAGGATTAACACGACAGTGTTATGCGCGCATTCAAGCGGTAGTGAGTGGAGATGGGGCAGATTTCTGGTCAACGAAATTAATTCTGGGAAGTGAAATAGAAGCAAGTGGTTTCATTCAGCGACATGAAAACGCAAATGGCATCGCCCGGCTTGTCCTTCACGCTCAGAACATAAAACAGGTTTAATAGGAGAACACCATGGCTCGTTTTTTCCGTCGTCGTAAGTTCTGCCGCTTTAAGGCAGAAGGCGTAAAAGAAATCGATTACAAAGATATCGCTACGCTGAAAAATTATATTACTGAAACTGGTAAGATCGTTCCAAGCCGTATTACCGGTACTTCAGCTAAGTATCAGCGTCAGCTGGCTCGCGCAATTAAGCGTGCCCGTTACCTGAGCTTGCTGCCATACACTGATGGCCACAAGTAAGGGAGACTTTAACAATGAATATTATTCTTCTCGATAAAGTTGCAAATTTGGGCGGTCTGGGTGACCAGGTTACCGTAAAGTCAGGTTACGCACGTAACTTCTTGTTCCCATCGGGCAAAGCAGTACCAGCGACCAAGTCAAACGTTGAAATGTTTGAACAACGTCGTGCAGAGTTAGAAGCTAAATTAGCTGCTGACTTGCAAGCTGCTGAAGAGCGCGCTGAGAAAATCAATGCACTGGACGCTATCGTAATCAGCTCTAAAGCTGGTGACGAAGGTAAGTTGTTCGGTTCAATTGGTACTCGCGACATCGCTGATGCAGTTTCTGCTGCAGGCGTTGAAGTGCAGAAGAGCGAAATTTTGATGCCTCACGGCACTATCCGTGAAGTTGGCGAATTCGAAATCGAACTGCAACTACACGCTGACGTTTTAGCGGCAATCACTCTGAAAGTAGAAGCAGAGTAATTCCGGACTTACACGTCTATTACACGAAAAGCAGCACCTCGGTGCTGCTTTTTTTTTATCTCCTGTGTATTATCAATCTCTGATTTCAAACAGAGCGAAAATGGTTCCTTGTGGCTAACGATAAGAAAAAAACAACAGATGCTAAGCTCGCAGCCCTGAAAACACCCCCGCATTCAATTGATGCTGAACAATCAGTACTCGGTGGTCTCATGCTTGATAATGAGCAGTGGGATAATGTTGCTGAGCGCGTGATCACGGATGACTTTTACTTACATTCGCATCGTTTAATTTTTGCAGCGATGGCGCGTTTAAGTGAGGAGTCGAAGCCGGTCGATTTAGTTACGCTAACGGAGCGACTTGAACAAACCAATGAACTCGATCGAGTAGGCGGTGCCCCTTATTTGATGGAGCTGCAGAAAAACACGCCAAGTTCGGCAAACATTCTTGCCTATGCCGATATCGTCCGTGAGCGCGCGTTAATCCGAGAAATGATTGGTGTTGCCAATCAGATTGCAGAGGCTGGGTATGACACCCAAGGGCGCAGCAGTAAACAGTTACTTGATTTCGCTGAGCAGCACGTGTTTCAAATCGCGGAAAAGCGCAGTACCGGTGAGGAAGGTCCGCAAGGACTGGTCAATATTCTCGACAAAACACTGGATCGGATTGAATACCTTAGCCGCCATGCGAATTTGAGTGGCGTCACTGGCGTGTCCTCTGGGTTTACTGATTTAGATAAAAAAACCGCAGGACTTCAGCCTTCTGATTTGATTATTGTCGCGGCGCGCCCATCGATGGGTAAAACCACGTTTGCCATGAACTTGGTTGAGCATGCTGCATTGAACGAAGAAAAGCCGGTGGTGGTCTTTAGTTTGGAGATGCCGGCAGAGCAAATTATGATGCGGATGTTGGCTTCATTAAGTCGCGTCGATCAAACCAAGGTCCGTACCGGACAATTGGACGATGCAGATTGGCATCGTTTAACCTCGGCAATGTCGGTTTTGAAAGACCGAGGTAAGCTTTATATTGATGATAGCTCTGGTCTCACTCCTACCGAAGTGCGCTCACGTGCGCGGCGTATAGCCCGAGAACATAAGGGCGTCAGTATGATCATGGTCGACTATCTTCAATTGATGACAGTTCCGGGCATGGCGGAAAACCGAACCCTTGAAATTGCCGAAATTTCGCGCTCACTGAAGGCATTAGCCAAAGAGTTGAAATGTCCGGTTGTCGCTCTATCGCAGTTGAATCGTTCATTGGAACAGCGTTCAGATAAACGCCCAGTCAACTCAGACTTACGTGAGTCAGGGTCAATTGAGCAAGATGCGGATGTGATTATGTTTATATACCGCGACGAAGTGTATCACCCAGACTCTGCTGATAAAGGATTGGCTGAAATCATTTTGGGTAAACAACGGAACGGTCCGATCGGACGAATTAAACTGATGTTTCATGGTCAATATTCACGCTTCGATAATTACACAGGCGCAGACATCGACGATGAGTATTAATGCATTGCGTGAGCTGAGGTAAAGCATGGCAGACTTAATGCGTCCCGCATGGGCCGCTATTGACTTAGCAGCGCTGCAGCATAATGTGAAAGTGATTCGCAAGCTTGCCGGCGGTAAACGGATTTTGGCTATTCTGAAGGCCAACGCCTACGGCCATGGCTTGCAACGTATTGCCCAGGCTTTAAGTGAAATTGACGCGATTGGTGTTGCCCGCGTGGACGAAGCATTACAATTGCGGAATGCCGGTGTAACCCGTCCGATCGTGTTACTTGAAGGTTTCTTCGATGCCTCGCAGATTCCGGTGCTAGCCGCGAGTAATATTCAGCCGGTCATCCATAATTTGCGGCAAATGAAAGAGTTAAGTCAGGTCGACCAACTAGGTGATACGTTGAAGGTGTGGTTGAAAGTCGATACGGGCATGCATCGATTAGGGTTAGAGCCGGATCAAGTGGTAAGTGCTTACCAACAACTTCTGGACTTGCCGCAAGTGAACGACCACCCAGTGGTAATTAGTCATCTTGCGTGTGCTGATGAACCGGAACACCCGCAAAATGAGCGCCAAATTGCATTATTCGCAAGTATTCTTGAGCAACTGCCACCGAGTTCAACGTCGTTGGTTAATAGCGCCGCCTTGTTAGCGCAACTCGCACCGCAATACGATTGGGTTCGCCCCGGACTCGCCTTGTATGGAGTGAGCCCATTTGCAACCAAGACTGGTGCCGATCATGACCTCAAAGCGGTGATGAATTTGCGCGCAAGTATTATTTCTGTGCGGCAAATTAAAGCCGGCGAGGCGGTTGGTTACGGCGGTTATTGGATTGCTTCCGAAGACACCTATATTGGTATAGTTGCGATTGGTTACGGTGACGGTTATCCGCGCCATGCACCAGAAGGAACGCCAATTTTAATTAACGGCAACATATATCCACTGGTCGGTCGCGTCGCCATGGATATGGTGACCGTCAACCTTGGGCGTCGTTTATCCGTGAAGCTTGGTGACACAGCTGAGCTCTGGGGCGCAAAACTACCCGTTGAACGAGTTGCTGAGGCGGTAGGAACGATCCCTTACGAACTGCTCTGTAACGTTGCTCGCCGTGTGCAACTTGATTACCAATAATGGCCTAAGCTAGGCGTGCTGACATTGCTTGCAAACGCCTAGAGCTTCAACCGTTTGGTGTTGAACTTGAAATCCTTTTTGCTCGGCTTGATTGATAAATTCTTGATGAATGCCACTGGAGTGAATTTCTTGTACATTGCCACACAGCGAACAAATCAGCATTTGCACCGGATGTTGCTTCTCGAAATGAGAACAAAGCACGTAGCTATTCGACGATGATACTTTATGAACAAACCCCTGCGCTTGGAGGAACTCCAAAGCACGATAAATCGTTGGTGGTTTAGCGTTGGGTACTTCAGCTTTCAGCATCTCAAGTAAATCATAAGCACCCACAGCGCCGTCTTGCTTGGTTAAAATTGCAAAGACTTCACGACGTGTTGGCGTTAAGCGAACGCCCCGGCGTTGACACATTATTTCAGCACGCTTGATGAGTTGTTCCGTTGATTCAGTTTGCATCAGGCTCATTTCCACACTATTGATCACTTCAATTCTTTGAAGTTCTTAGTGTGCGCTAATCGGACGCTGTAAACAAGCCTCAGAATGGCGTAAAATGTCTCGCTTATTCGTGTGAAAACCTATGGGCGCTGATTGCCCTCGGTTAGGAGTATTAGATGATTTCCGTAGCCCCGATGCTGGACTGGACTGATCGCCATTGCCGGTTCTTTCATCGCCAAATTAGCCAAACTGCATTGTTGTACACGGAAATGGTGACGACAGGGGCAATCTTGCATGGTAAACAGGACTTTTTAGCCTACCATGAGGCTGAACACCCAGTCGCTTTGCAACTCGGCGGCAGTGATCCAGCTGATTTGGCCGCTTGCGCAAAGCTCGCTGAAATGCGCGGCTATGACGAGATTAATTTGAACGTTGGTTGTCCATCGGATCGCGTTCAAAATGGCCGTTTTGGCGCTTGTTTGATGGCAGAGCCCGCGCTCGTTGCTGATTGCGTGAAAGCCATGCAAGACTCAGCACCAGAAACGCCCGTTACGGTGAAAACGCGCTTGGGTATTGATGAATATGATAGCTACGAATTTCTTCAGGCATTCTTACAGCCAGTTGTCGATGCTGGATGCAAACGCATTATCTTGCATGCACGTAAGGCTTGGCTCAGTGGTTTGAGCCCGAAACAAAATCGTGAGATTCCACCGTTAAATTACCAGCGGGTTTATCAAGCAAAACGCGACTATCCGAATATCCAAATCCATTTGAATGGCGGGGTTGACACAATTGCCGCTGCGCAAGCGCATTTACAGCACGTCGACGGTGTCATGATTGGACGTGCAGCCTATTCGAACCCATGGATCTTGGCCGACGTTGATAGTCTATTCGATGAGTCGGTCATGACTCCGAATAAAGAATCGGTGATTGAGACTATGGTCTTGTATATCGAAGAGCACATCAGAAATGGCGGTCGTTTCTGGCATGTTGCTCGTCACATGATTGGTCTTTATCAGAATTGTCCGGGTGCGCGACAATGGCGCCGTACACTGAGTGAGCAGGGACCCAAAGCGACAGATATTTCGCCACTTTTGCAAGCGCTGCAGGTGATTCATGATGAAGCCCGTCGTTTTGATGAGCATCAAGCTCTATTAGCTGCAGAAAAAAATGAGGTAAAAGTATGAAGTACTTACATACGATGGTTCGTGTCTCCGACTTAGACGCGTCACTGCGGTTTTATTGTGAGGGACTTGGTTTGCAAGAAGTCCGTCGTAAAGACGTTCCCGAAGGCCGATTTACACTGGTATTTTTATCTGCAAAAGAGACCCCAGAGGCCGAGATTGAACTGACCTACAATTGGGATCCGGAAACCTATACCGGTGGTCGTAACTTTGGCCATTTAGCTTTTTCTGTCGAGGACATCTACCAGACTTGCGAGCATCTGCAAGCGATGGGCGTCACGATTAATCGTCCGCCACGAGACGGTCGCATGGCGTTTGTGCGCTCTCCCGATGATATTTCAATTGAACTTTTACAAGCTGGTGGTGCGTTACCACCACAAGAGCCTTGGCAGTCGATGGAAAATACCGGCACTTGGTAATTCTGATTAACGGTTAGGCAAAAATACGACAAAGGGCTTGTGTAGACAGGCCTTTTTTCTTTTTTAAATGGAAATATCATATAAAAAACAAATAATTAAGAAACTTGGCACGAGACTTGAATATACCTAAGTACAGTTTGCCAGTCGAATTGACATGTTGTAGGCATCGGAACTGTATCGAACTTAAATGAGGATTCAGGTCATGAAAAAATTAATGCTATTAGGTGTCGCAAGCTTGTTCATGTTGTCAGTACAACCAAGTTACGCACAGTCGCAAAGTACAGAAGGTGATTTAGCTGCACTCGTGAACGTGATGGTCAAACAGCAAACTAGTCAGTTTACGCAGCAGTTACGCTCGACCTTTAAAACGATTGTGACAGCGCAGTTAGAGCAAAACAAAGCTGAGTTTCAAGCACTTGTACAGAACTCTAATGCCGAACACGACGAAGTCGTGGTCAAACAGGCTGAAAAAGCAGCGGATGAACTCGCACCTTAATTCGTTCTTTGATAATCTCGAATGAGAATTCGAATAACAATCACTGAACGGATGTGTGAACTATGCAACATTTAACCCGCTTTACCTTGGCAGCAGTTACCGCCGCAATGCTTGGCTTTACTGCAAACGCCGTGGCCACAGAAGTCACTGCGAGTGAGCAAGCATTGCGTATTGCCCAAGAGTCACTGATTATCGACACGCATATCGATGTACCGTGGCGTCTGATCAATGACTGGGAAGACGTAGCGAATGCAACGAAACGCGGTGACTTTGATTATGAACGAGCGGTGGCGGGCGGTCTGAACGCACCATTTATGGCGATTTATATCCCGTCGAGTTATGAGGACAATGGCGCTTATACGCTGGCGAATCATCTCATCGATTTTATGGAAGCTTTGGTTTATCGGGCACCAGAAAAATTTGCTATCCCGCACAGCGTTGACCAATTATTAGCGCAATTTGAACAAGGCTTAATGTCACTGCCTATGGGCATGGAGAACGGAGCTCCTATTGAAGGCAGCTTTGAAAAGTTACAACACTTTTTTGATCGCGGTGTCCGCTACGTGACGCTTGCGCACTCTGAAGACAACCATATTTCTGATTCATCTTACGATATTCGCGGTACTTGGGGCGGACTCAGTCCCTTTGGTAAAGAATTAGTCGTGGAAATGAATCGCATCGGCATGATGATCGATGTCTCCCATATTTCTGATAAGGCGTTTTATGACGTGCTTGAGATTACACAAGTGCCCGTCATTGCAACCCATTCTTCAGCGCGTCGATTTACCCCAGGTTGGCAGCGCAACATGAATGACGACATGATTAAAGCCTTAGCGGAAAATGATGGTGTCATTCAGGTGACCTTTGGGTCTACATTTGTGACACCACAAGCAAATCAACATCGCGCGCGCATTAATCGTTTAGCCCGAGAAATCAATGAGCGTCTTGGCGAAGGTACCGAAGCAGCGCAAGCCGCAATTGCACAAATGCGTGCTGATAACCCGTATCCTTTTGCAACGCTTGAAGATGTTCTTGATCATATCGACCACATCGTTGAATTAGTTGGCATTAATCATGTCGGTATCGGCTCAGACTACGACGGTGTCGGTGACACTTTACCTGTGGGACTGAAAGACGTTCGCACTTTCCCTAACCTTATTCAGGGATTGTTGGATCGCGGTTACTCAGAAGATGATATTGACAAAATTTTGCATGGCAATACCTTGCGTGTTTGGCGTGCTGCAGAAGCATTTGCCGCCGCCCAGCAGTAATCAGCTGTTCGCAGTTTAAACAATAGTGGCTCGCCGGTTGCAAGACTAGCGAGCCTTTTCTTTACGCGCGGGGTTGGGTTCACATGCGCTTGGAATGTGGTTAAACTGGTCCGATAAAATGAATAAATTGAGTAACCTGTTATGCCTACTTCGCTGATTGTTGTTGATGATTTTTTTAGTAACGCTAAAGCGCTGCGAGAAGCAGCACTGAAACTGAACTATCCGCAAGTGCAGGGGCCTTACCCTGGCCGAAATTCTGTGGAGAGAATCAATTTAGAAGGATTGAGCGAGGAAGTCTCAAGAATCGTTGGCGAACCATTAATAGCCATGGATAAAGACCAAGCGCATGGTAAATGTCGTATCGCCTTGGAGTCCGATGTTGGTAAAGCCAAAGTTCATGTTGATGCATCGCACTGGTCGGGAATTCTTTATTTGAGTAATCCTGAAGATTGTCGCGGCGGCACCGAATTTTTCCGCCACAAAGAGACCGACACTGAACGCGCGCCTTATAATGACCAGGAAGCCCAGCAACGATTTGGTGCAGCGTCGGCGAAACAGTGGGTGGCTGACCTCTTAGATCGCGATTCATTGGACGATTCGAAGTGGGACATGACGATGCGCGTACCGATGCGGTTTAACCGGCTTATTTTGTTGCGTCCATGGCTTTGGCACACTGCCGGCGAGTCGTTCGGTACATCGATCGAAAATGGCCGCTTAGTTTATTTAATGTTCTTTCGCTCAGCGAGAGCGTAAGCATTAATTGCTATATTCTAAATATGAGGATGCAGGTTATTCAAGCTCCAAATTATTTGACTTTGGTGTGCGTGTCTGTATAATCTCGCCCACGTCTATTTAGGCGTAAGTAATATTTCAGTGTTGAGGTTGTGAGCGACTTGTCGACTCATAAGCCAAAAAGCGCTGCAACAGCGGCCCCGATTGGGGGTCGAATGGTGGTTTAAAAGGCTTCATCTTTCGGCAGGAATGCGGGAAAGGTGCGAGTTTTTTTATGCTCTTTTTTAAATGCTCTTTATATGAGGCTTTGATTTATGTCTGGTCAAAGAATTCGGATTCGCTTGAAAGCTTTCGATCACCGCCTGATCGACCAGTCTACGGCGGAAATCGTAGATACAGCGAAACGTACCGGTGCACAGGTTCGTGGACCAATTCCACTGCCAACGCGCAAAGAACGTTTTACCGTGCTGATCTCTCCGCACGTAAACAAAGACGCCCGTGATCAGTACGAGATCCGCACCCACAAGCGTCTTATCGATATCATCGAGCCAACAGAAAAAACTGTTGACGCTCTGATGCGTTTGGACTTGGCCGCTGGTGTTGATGTACAAATCAGCCTGGGCTAAGTGAGCAACAAGATTCTGGATAAGAGGTTTTAACAATGGCTATTGGTCTAGTCGGTCGGAAAGTAGGAATGACCCGCATCTTCCAAGAAGATGGCGCATCTGTTCCTGTGACTGTGATCGAAGTGCTGGCAAACCGAGTGACTCAAGTGAAAGATCTTGACACTGACGGTTACCGCGCACTTCAAGTGACCACTGGTAGCAAAAAGGCCAACCGAGTCACCAAGCCTGAAGCTGGTCACTTCGCCAAAGCTGGCGTAGAAGCTGGTCGCGGTTTGTGGGAGTTCCGCCTGAACGCTGAAGAAGGCGCGGACTTTGCGGTTGGATCTGAGCTCACCGTGGAAATTCTCGCGGATACTAAACTAGTTGACGTTACTGGTGTTTCTAAAGGTAAAGGCTTTGCCGGTACCGTTAAGCGCTGGAACTTTGCAACTCAGGACGCTACACACGGTAACTCGTTATCGCATCGTGCTCCGGGTTCAATTGGTCAAAACCAGTCACCTGGTAAAGTATTTAAAGGTAAGAAAATGGCCGGCCAAATGGGTAACAAACAGGTAACTGTTCAGTCCCTTGAAGTCGTCCGTGTTGACGCTGAGCGCAACTTGATCCTGGTTAAGGGTGCAGTCCCTGGAGCTTCTGGTGGCGATGTCATCGTGAAGCCAGCGGTCAAAGCGTAACGTCTGAGGAGATTAGTGATGGAATTAGCATTAAAAGACGCGAAAGGCGCTCTTGAAGTTTCCGAAGCTACCTTTGGACGTGAATACAATGAAGCTTTGGTGCATCAGGTTG
>NZ_JAIUMR010000011.1 GCF_022565475.1 Aliidiomarina sp.
TGGTGGGTCGTGCAGGATTCGAACCTGCGACCAATTGATTAAAAGTCAACTGCTCTACCAACTGAGCTAACGACCCACTTTCAAACGTTGCTAATTTGCCTCTGCAACGGCGGCATAGTTTACTGAAATCTGACCTCGATGCAAGAAACAATCTGCCTATATTGCTAATTTTTTTTGAAACAATCGCGCTTCCGGCCAATTAATAACCGGAAGCGCCATTTTTGCAACTTTTCTTTAACGTTTTTCGCCAATTCTTCGATCACAAATTGTGAATTGAGCGAAAAAATTTTAGCGCAGCTGCTCAAGCTGTCGACCGGCCATACCCGCTTCCGTTGAACCGGCGTATTCGCTGCGAACTTGTTCAAAGAAACGCCGTGCTTCACTGACGTTGCCGCGCGCTTGGGCAATCATGCCTAATTTCAAAATGCAGTCAGCACGTTTATTTGAATCAGGGAAGTCTCGAACCACGCGCTGGAAATGCGGAATCGCTTGGTCGTATTCTTCTTGGGCGTAGAACAGCTGACCGAGCCAATAGTGCGCATTACCGGCGTACGATGAATTCGGATAATTGCTTAAAAATGCCTGAAATTCTGGAATTGCTTGGTCGTATCGACGATCTTGCAACACTAACCGCACTGCACGATCATAGGCTTCGTTCTCGCCGACATTGTCGGACAAGGTCACCGGTAAACTCGGTGCATCAATTGCTGCACTGCTACCTGAACCACCTGATGTCGCTGCACCAGATACCGCCCCACCGCTGCGAACTTGTTGTGAGACTCGGTCAAGCTCTTGATAAATATCACGTTGACGCTGCACGATTTGGTCGAGCTGATAGGCTTGCTCTTCAGAAATTCCGCGCAATTCACTGACTTCGCGCTGTAACCGTCCAAGCTGCTCCATCATCGAGGCTTGACCTTGCGTGCGCGCTTCCAGTAATCGTTCAATACGATCTAACCGCTGTTGCACGCTTTCGTTACCTTGCTGGGCCTGCGCGACGTTGACCACAGGTGCTCCCGATTGCGCCATCACTAGCCCCGTGAAGCCTACCGCCAGTACCACTCCTGAAAGTTTCATCAGTTTCATCACCTGTTTCTCGATTTATCGACATTGCCAAAACAACGACGTGACCAACAAAAAGGCGCAACCCGAGAGCCGAGCTCGCGATGGTTGCGCCATTCTTTAAACTATTTCATCTTACTTCAGCAACTGCCACCACTAAGGGCGTCAGTAACTTAGTAGACTAAAACCGCACGACGGTTTTGCGCCCATGCACGCTCATTGCTACCACGTGCTAATGGCTTCTCTTCACCGTATGACACAATCGTCATTTGCGATGCAGAAACGCCGAGGTTACGCAGGTAGTCAGCGGTGGCTTGCGCACGACGCTCACCCAACGCGATATTGTACTCAGGCGTGCCGCGCTCGTCGGTGTGACCTTCGATAACAACGCGAACTGACGGGTTACGGACTAAGTAGTCAGCGTGCGCAGCTAATAGCTCAGCGAATTCACCACGTACTTCCGAGGTATCGAAGTCGAAGTAAATGATATGCTCTTGACGCAACTCAGCAAAGCGCTGTTGACGCTGCTCTTCCGGGCTTAACATGCGGTCAGCTGCGCCAGACTCAACGCCACGACGATCTGCACCTGTTGTGGTGGTACCGTCGGTTGAAGTGGTCGATGTGTCGTCAGGTGCACTTGAACACGCTGCTAACATCACAACTGGAACCGCTACGATCATTGCTTTTACTAATTTAGATAACTGCATTATTGTCGTCCTGTCAGAAAGTTTTAGCCGAATAACCTAATTTGTACCATATTATAAAAACGGTGACCATGCAGGCGCCTTCACTTCACCTTCCCGTGAAGGTAGACGAGCGCGGAAACGCCCGTCCATCGACACCAGAGCCAACACCTGCTTATCGCGGTGGGTTGTACTATAAATGATCATACTTCCGTTTGGTGCCACACTCGGCGACTCATCCAGAGACGTCTCAGTCAACACCTGTAAATTCCCGCTGGGGAAGTCCTGCCGCCCAATATGGAAACGCCCATTTGCGCGGTGCACGACCACCAGTCCATTGCCATCAGGAGTCACCACGCCACCGAGGTTTGCTTCACCCTCAAAAGTCACGCGACGAATTTGCTTACTATTTAAATCCACTCGATACACTTGTGCGCGCCCACCTCGCTCTGAGGTGAACGTCAGCGACTGTCCATCCGGTGTCCACGACGGTTCGGTATCAATCCGCCAGTGGTCAGTAATTTGCTCTAAGCGACGGCTTTCAATGTCCATCACATAGATATTTGGTGCGCCGTCTTTCGACAACACCATGGCCATACGACGTCCGTCCGGAGACCACGCAGGCGAACCATTGATACCCGGAAAAGAGGTTAACTTTTCTCGGCTGGTGGTGTAAATATCTTGCATGAAAATTTCTGGTCGGCCGTTCTCAAAACTGACATATGCCAGTTTGTTCCCGTCTGGCGACCAAGTCGGCGACATCAATGGTTCTGGTGATCTTAGCAACACCCTTTCATTATAGCCATCATAATCGCTAACCATTAAGTGGTAGGGATTTTCGGCATCAAAGTCGACATAAATGTAGGCGATGCGCGTTAAGAATGCGCCGCGTTCGCCGGTCAGTGCTTCATAAACAACATCGGAAATTCGGTGCGAATATTGGCGGAATTGTGGTTCGCTGACCACCGAACTGCGCCCTTCAATAATATGGTCATTGCTATCAATCAACCGACCGTCGACCAATGCTTGGGCACTGCCGCCGGTGATTTGGCCACGCAGTGGATCAATGAGTTCGTAGGTGACTTGGTAACGACCGTCAGACAAGCGCGAAACTTCGCCGACTAACAGTGCTTCGACGCCAAGTCGTCCCCACGCCGCGTAGTCTTCGATATCAGCGTCTTTGCCCGGAGTGCCGGGTAATTGATTCCGGCTGACCGGGCCAAAGCGGCCACTGCGACGTAGGTCAGCGGCAACAATTTCAGCGAAGTCGTACGGTGATTCGCCTTCACCACGGAATTGGAATGGCACAATGGCAATGGGCCGCGCACTGTCTTGGCCTTCAGTGATAACGATTTCTAATGCAGTCTGTGCTTGCGCTGTTTGCAGTGCCCCCGCGAGCAAAACAACACTTGCAACGAGCCACAACGCCGCTCGCTGCAGGAAAACTTGGGAAACGTGCTTGAACATCTTCATGGTTACCCTACTCCAGTTAAAACTTAAAGCTGCGGTTCAACGCGCAAACGAATATTTCTTAATTGCTCGGCGACATCCGGATCGTCGGACATTGGTAAACTACCTGCACGCATGACGGCTGCCCGCGCAGACTCACACACCGCCCGATCACCTTCACCAACAGTCACATTGGTAACAAAGCCGTCGCGAGCCAAACTAATATTCAGAATACACGACTTGCCGCGCATCGACGAGTCGACGATCCAGTTGCGTTGAATGGTTTGCCGAATCAGCGCCTGATAGCGCTCCACTTCAGTCAACACCCGCTGCTGCCGTGCCCGATTCCGTGCCGCCTGCTCTTCCGCCAAACGTTCTTGCAATTGGCGTTCACGCTCGGCACGCTCGCGGGCTTGTCGCTCCGCTTCTTGCCGTTCTTGTTCACGGCGCTGACGTTCAGCTTCCGCTTGTCGCTCTTGTTCCTGCTGCTGACGTAGACGTTCAGCTGCTTGCTCACGCTCTTGGTCTGCGCGTTGCGCTTCTTCCCGCGCTTGCCGTGCCTGTTGCTCCGCCTGCTGACGCTGACGTTCTTGCTGCTCACGTTCACGTTGAACTTGTGCTGCCCGTTCCGCTTCGCGTTGTCTTAATTGCTCCGCTTCGCGAGCGCGGCGCTCTAACTCAGCCACCCGCTGCTCTTCGGCGCGGCGCTGTGCATCGCGCTCTTCCTGTAAACGCTGCACTTGCGCTTGCACCTGCGCTTCATCGACGGCAACCGCTTCGACAATATCCACATCAGGCGCTGACAGCATCGGTGAGTCTTTGGCATCATGCGCTGGGGTAAATTCCATACTCAGCACCAACACCAAAATCAGCACCACATGCAACGCCGCTGAATATCCATAGGCCTTCCAGCTGATGCCAAACAAACCTTTTTGCTGCGGTTGGTCCTGCTTCTTACTCATCATCTTACTCCGGCGGCTGGGTCATGAGACCCACTTTCGGTGCGCCTGCTCGTTGCAACAGCACCATCAGCTGAACCACTTGCGCATAGGCGACATTGCCATCGCCGCGCACAACCACTGGAGTTTCCGGATCCATGCGCAGGTGCGCAGCAACTAATGTTGCAACGTCGACTGCCGACATGGGTTGATCCTGATTATCACCCAAATTCAAATAGTAATTCCCTTCGCGGTCAACCGAGGCGACCAAGGGTTGGCGACTATCTTCGGGTAAGGGTTGAGCATCCGCTTGTGGCAAGTCGACATCGACCCCTTGCGTAATTAGCGGCGCGGTTACCATAAAGATAATCAGCAACACCAGCATGACGTCGATATAGGGCACGACGTTAATTTCCGACATTGCTTTGCGCCGTTTGCGCGGAATAAAGGCTTCCATATTAAGCCTCCTGCCCCTGCGCTTCAGCCTGCGCAACACTGCCAAACGTTTGGCGCTGCAAAATACCGGTAAATTCTTCGGCAAAGTTAATGTAGTTGCCGTCAATCGTCGCCACTTGGGTAGAGAATTTGTTGTACGCAATGACCGCCGGAATGGCTGCGAATAGACCCATTGCCGTCGCCACCAATGCTTCCGCGATACCCGGTGCAACCATTTGCAAGGTCGCTTGCTGCACGCTACCGAGCGCGATAAATGCATTCATGATGCCCCATACCGTTCCGAACAAACCAATATAAGGGCTGATGGAGCCAATCGTCGCCAAAACACTAAGGTGCGTTTCAAGACGTTCCATTTCACGGCTGTGAGCAACCCGCATCGAACGCTGAGTACCAGACATCACCGACACAGGATCCATACTGCGAACTTGGCGAAGTCGGGCAAACTCGCGGAAACCAGAATGAAATAGATGCTCGGTTCCTTGCACTTTATTGCCTTTCGCGCTGACTTCTTTGTAGAGTTTTGCGAGGTCAACGCCTGACCAAAAACGCTCTTCAAATTTCAGAGCTTCCGTTTCCGCTGCCTTTAAAACTTTGCGGCGCTGGTAAATCAAGGCCCACGATAAAATAGACATTGCCACCAATAACACCATCACCGCTTGCACTAACAGACTTGCTTCCAAGAACAAGCCTAAAAAGGACATATCAGCTTCCACGTCCGAGTACCTCTATAATTGGGCCGGGAATTGCGACCGGCTTCATTGTTGCTAAATTGACACATGCCGCCTTCACTTCGGCGACACACAAAACTTGGCCATTGACGTTGCGAACTTCCTGCACGCACTCGATCGACACTTTACGAATTCGCGTTGGCACCACGGTCACTGTGAGGAAGTCATTAAATCGAGCCGGCGCACGAAGATCAAGTGAAACATGGCGGACCACGAAACCTATTTTTTCATCGAGCCAACCATCTTGCTCAACACCTAAAGCACGCAGCCATTCGGTGCGTGCGCGCTCACAAAATTTTAGGTAATTTGCATAGTAAACAATGCCGCCAGCGTCAGTGTCCTCGTAGTACACGCGCACCGGCCAAGAAAATTCCCCCAAACTCACTTCCCCCACGATCTGTCGAGCTTGCTGCGTTAGGTATGCAGCTTGTCTTTCAGTTCCGTCATACGTCATCTATTTTTTCGTTTTCGCGCATTCGTTCTGGAACTGCGATGACTCACTAATCGCAGGTTACTATACCTTAGCTACAAGAAGAAATTAAGAGTCGTTCGATTTGCGACAAACTTACGAAAAATGCGGTCTACCGCTTTTTGGCTCGGAGCCGTAATTCATTTTGGCTCGGAGCCGCAATTCGTTTTCGACCCTGCCACGGCACATTCCGGCTCCGAGCCACGAAGGCTTCCATAAGCACGTTCGCAAGACTTTTACTTATCCGTCAAAATTTAATCGAATTTGTTAACTTGTTGATTTTATGCACCTAATTGGCAATTGTTAGGATTGTGTTGGCGAAAAAACAACCTTCACATTTCATTAACACATTACTTTATCTTATGCGAAGTTGTAGTTTTTCTCGTTTGAGACTGGTCGGAGAAGCCGTATAATACGCGGCATGTTCAGGGGGCAATCACAAGGTTCCTGCCTGACGAAAGAATTTAAGGTAACGATTGTCGCGTTCCTTATTTTGAGAGCAACTGCTCTCATGTAGTTCCTGGATTTAACTTCCTCCTTGTTGTTGTTACAACTTCGCCCACTCCCCCCGAGTGGGCTTTTTTTTGCCTATCATTTACTCCGGCTTCTGCAGCCCAAAGTGTTGGTAGGCTCGCTGTGTGGCAATGCGGCCGCGCGGGGTGCGCTGAATAAAGCCTTGCTGAATTAAATACGGTTCCAACACATCTTCAATGGTGTCACGCTCTTCACCAATCGCGGCTGCGAGGTTTTCCAAACCAACCGGACCACCGGTGAACTTGTCAATAATCGCTTCAAGTAGCTTGCGATCCATATAATCAAAACCAGCTTTGTCGACGTCGACCATGTTCAAGGCCGCCGCCGCAACCTCTGCGGTAATTGGGCCCGACGATTTCACTTGCGCGAAGTCACGCACACGGCGTAATAGACGATTCGCTATGCGCGGAGTGCCACGAGAACGTGCCGCGACTTCACGAGCGCCATCCGCAGCGAGATCCATATTTAAATAGGAAGCCGAGCGCACGACAATTTTGGTCAGCTCGTCCACCGAATAAAACTCTAAGCGCTGAACAATGCCGAAACGATCACGCAGCGGCGACGTCAAAGCGCCAGCCCGTGTTGTTGCACCAACTAACGTAAAGGGAGGTAAATCGAGTTTAATCGAACGCGCCGCAGGCCCTTCGCCAATCATGATATCAAGCTGATAGTCTTCCATGGCAGGGTACAAAACTTCTTCCACCACTGGGCTTAAGCGATGAATTTCGTCGATAAAGAGCACGTCATTTGGCTCTAAGTTGGTCAGCAGCGCAGCAAGGTCACCGGCCTTTTCAAGCACGGGACCTGACGTGGTTTTGATACCCACGCCCATCTCATTGGCAATAATATTTGCCAACGTAGTTTTACCCAATCCAGGGGGGCCGAATATCAGCACATGATCAAGCGCATCTTCACGTCCACGTGCTGCTTCAATGTATATACCGAGCTGCTCAACGACGTGTTTCTGACCTGTGTAGTCGGCCAAACGTTTGGGACGAATGGCGCGATCAATGACCTCGTCTTCGCCGGTAGCGCGCGCTTGCACCGGTCGTTCTGGCATCATCGAATCAGCTTCAATCATCATTCGTCCTATGTATTCTCGTTTTTCTTTGTGGTCTCGGGTTTGCTACAAACTGCGCTGTCTTCGGCGGCTTCGCCCCTGCTCATCAAGAGTCGAGTACTCACGACCTTACAGCAACAATTCAACAGCTCTATAGCATCGATTTTAACGCTGCCCGAATCAGCTCTTCCGCACTCATGCCATCGTCGGAAGTCTTCTTCAGCATATTCTGCGCCACCGACTCTTTATACCCAAGCGCCACCAATGCGCTTAAAGCTTCGTCACGGGCCGACACCAACACAACCGCTGGCGCCGTTGGCGTAACTCCCGGTAAACCTGTGTTCACATCAGCACCACCAAAGTCTTTCAGGCGGTCACGCATCTCGACCAACAAGCGCTCGGCGGTTTTCTTGCCGACGCCGGGAATCTTCACGAGCGTAGTCAAATCGCCTTGCTGCACGGAGTTAATAAACTGCGGTGCCGACAAGCTGGACATGATTCCGAGTGCCATCTTCGGTCCAACACCTTGCGCTTTGATCAATTGCCGAAACAAAGCACGTTCGTCGAGCGTATTAAAGCCGAATAAAAGCTGCGCGTCTTCACGCACGACAAAATGGGTCCAGAGGGTCACCGCCTTGCCGAGTTCCGGCAAATCGTAAAAACACGTCATCGGCACTTGCACTTCATAGCCCACACCCTGCACGTCGATCAACAGTTCTGGGGGCTGCTTCGCCGCGAGTATCCCTTGTAATCGTCCAATCATGGCTGTCCCATTGTTTTAATTATTCTCATCGCTAGCGCAAGTCACTAGCTTAGGCCACTCAACGCAACTGCGCCGACGTATGCAAATGACAAATAGCCACCGCCAAGGCGTCTGCGGCATCTGCCTGCGGCATACGAGGCAACTTCAGCATGTGCTTGACCATGTGCTGCACCTGCTCTTTCGCCGCCCCACCGGTGCCAACCACAGCTTGCTTTACCGCTCGCGCAGCGTATTCATAAACGGGCAAATCAGCCAGCGCCGCAGCCACAATCGCCGCACCGCGTGCTTGCCCGAGTTTCAATGCTGAATCCGGGTTGCGCGCCATAAACACTTGCTCGACAGCAAATTCCGTCGGCTGAAATTGTTCAATGAGCTGCTGCACCCCATCATGAATCATCTTCAAGCGGGTCGACAGTGCTATGTCAGTCGAACCACCGGTGCGCGCCAGCTTGATGCAGCCACTCCCTAAATAAGTGAGCTTGCCCGCCGACATCTGCACCACCCCGTAACCGGTAATCCGTGATCCGGGGTCGATGCCCAACACGATGCGGGTCACCCATTAATCCTTACGTAAATCGATGCCCAACTCAACCAATGCCGCAGGGTTGGCAACACCTGGCGCGTCGGTTAACGGACACTGTGCCGTGGTCGTTTTCGGGAACGCAATCACGTCACGAATCGAGCTCGCACCCACCATCAACATCACCAAACGGTCGAGGCCAAATGCTAAGCCCGCATGCGGTGGCGCACCATACTTCAATGCTTCTAACAAGAAGCCAAACTTCTCTTGCGCTTCGGCTTCGTCAATACCCAAAATACCAAACACCGCTTGTTGCATGGCATTGTCGTGAATACGCACCGAGCCACCACCAACTTCACAGCCGTTCAGTACCATATCATAGGCATTCGACAGCGCAGCGCCCGGGTTGGCTTTCAATTCGTCGGCGGTCACACCAATCGGTGCAGTGAACGGGTGATGCAAGGCAAAATAACCTTCATCGGTTTCTTCAAACATGGGGAAGTCGACCACCCACAATGGTTTCCAACTGTCTTCGACCAAACCAAAATCTTGGCCGAGTTTTAAACGCAATGCACCGAGCGCTTCCGAAACCACTGTGCCACGGTCGGCACCGAACAACAGAATGTCACCGTCCGCCGCGTCAACCCGCTCCAATAACGCCTGCACCACATCTTCTGGGAAAAATTTCAGCACCGGCGACTGCAAGCCTCCAAGGCCAGCAGCACGGTCATTGACCTTCATCCACGCCAAACCTTTGGCGCCATAAATGCCAACAAACGCTGTGTATTCATCAATTTGTTTGCGGCTCAAACTCGCGCCACCTGGCACTTTAATCACTGCCACACGACCTTTTTCATCATTCGCTGGGCCAGAGAACACCTTAAAATCGATGTCTTTGACCAAGTCGGCAACGTCCACCAATTCAAGCGGATTACGCAAGTCTGGTTTATCACTACCGAAACGACGCATCGCCTCGCTATACGGCATAATTGGGAAGTCACCCAATTCCACATTCAGCATTTCGTTAAATAACGACCGCACCATGCTTTCAGTGAGCGCACGCACATCGTCGGCGCTCATAAAGGTGGTTTCAATATCAATCTGAGTAAATTCAGGCTGACGATCCGCACGTAAATCTTCGTCGCGGAAGCACTTGACGATTTGATAGTAACGGTCAAAACCCGACATCATCAGCAACTGTTTGAACAGCTGCGGTGACTGTGGCAACGCAAAGAACTTACCCTTATGGGTGCGGCTTGGCACCAAATAATCGCGCGCACCTTCTGGCGTCGCCCGCGTTAACATGGGTGTTTCAATGTCCAAGAAGCCTTGACTGTCCATAAAACGGCGCACCGCACTCGCCACCCGCGCACGGAACTGAATTTTTTCATTCATGTCCGGACGACGGAGATCCAAATAACGATAGCGCAGGCGCTGCTCTTCGCTCACTTGCTGATTGTAATCAATGGGCAAAGGCGCCGAGCGATTCAAAATCGTCACTTCTTTCGCCAGCAATTCCACTTTACCCGTGGTCATGCGCTCATTCACTTGCCCTTCCGGACGGGCGCGCACGTCACCTTTAATTTGCACGCAGAATTCTTGGCGCAACTTGTTCGCTTCAGCAAACATGTCGGCTAAATCAGGATCAAATACCACTTGCAGTAAGCCAGTACGATCACGCACATCAGCGAAAATCAAACCACCTAAATCGCGACGCTTATGAATCCAACCTGCAACGGTAACTTGATTGCCGAGCTCCTGCTCGGTGACCTGACCACAATAATGACTGCGCATGTTTCTTTGCTTCCACGTTTTGAAAAATCGGAAAAAAATTTAAAGCCGCCAAACGAATTTTGGCAACAATAATCTAATTTAATAAAGGAGGTAGTATAAAGGACAGCAGGGGTTAAAGTCACCCTGTGCGGCTGTCTAAAGTGGTCACCTTAGAGCCGCTAAAATCATCGCGAGAAACCTACTCCGCTGGAACCGCGGGCTTGGCCAAGAAAATACCATGCTTGCCCGACTCTTTAACCTTGTACATGGCTTCATCGGCAGCGCTCAGCAGACTTTCAAGATCGTCGCCATGATCAGGGAACATGGCCACACCAATACTCGCACCGATTTGCGCCAAACCTGAATCAATCCGGAACGGCTGACCCATGCGCGAAAGAATTTTCTCGGCGACCACAGTCGCTTGATCCGTCGCCGTTAAGTCGGTCAATAAAATCACAAACTCGTCACCACCGTAGCGTCCGACCAAGTCGGACTCGCGCACCGAATGCTGCAGCCGTTTAGCCACCGCAATCAAAAGTTCGTCACCCGCTTCATGACCGCGTTCATCATTGATGGCTTTAAAACCGTCTAGGTCGATGAACAACAATGCGAATTTTTTATCGTCCAACAGATGCTTCGTTAAAACGTCGTTGACACGTTCAAGAATGTGCGCGCGATTCGGTAACGCTGTTAAGGAGTCGTGCAGCGCCTGATGACGAATCTTGGCTTCGCGCTGCTTTTGTCGCCGAATGTGCTTTCGTAATACAAACATCCGCGCGACGAACAAGGTAATAATGACGATGACCAAAATCGTCATGATAATGGCCCAGCGCTGCACTTGCTCCCGATTCAGGCCACTTTCCAAGCTCGGATCAAACCACGCTTCTTGAATCGCTTGGCGCTCGGCTGCCGACACCGAAAGTATCGCGCGGTCAATGATTGGCACTAAATCAGCAAAATCGCGGTGCACGCCAATACTCACCTGGTCGCCGGGCTCGTCGCGCAATATATTTAATACCATGCCCGTCAGCCCTTGCTCACGTACACGGTTCATCAATAAAGGCAAGCTATCTAAATACGCGTCCGCAACGCCGTTGAGCACCGCACTAAGACCGTCTTCCGGCGTTTCCACTAGCAAGATCGTCATGCCGGGAATCGCCTTAATTTGATCTAAAATTGAGTAGTTTTCGACCACTGCAATAACCTTCGTGCGCAAACTATTAAAGTTCTGCCCACGCACCGGGTTACTTTCTAAACTGACCGTTGCCCAAGCAACATCCCAATAAGGTACGCTGAACGCAGCATAATTGAGCCGCTCGCTGGTCGGCGTCATAAAGCTCAGCACATCGATATCACGCTGTTCCAATGCGCGCACACACTGATTCCAAGTGCCGCAGTCAACCCACTCATAGCTGAAACCGATCCGCTCTGACAGAAGTTGCATCACGTCAACATCAAGACCGACTGCACGTTCGCTGCGGTCGCGAAACGAAATCGGTGAAGAATCTTCCGGCAGACCGATATAAAGCACACCTGCAGACAACACCGCTTCGAATTCCGATGGACGCAGATTAATCGCTTGCTCGGATTCGCTTATAAAGTCTAGATCAAGGGTTTGATCCAACTGCACCGTACGTAACAAGTGAATGGACTGCTGCGGAATCACCTGCAACTCAGCATGCAAAGCGTCCTCGAGATCGCTGCCGCACCACCACGCAAGAACCTGCTTACTTTGAATCGCCGTAAGGAACGAGGTTGATTGCCCGTTGCGCTGAATTTGGTCACTAACCACCCGCAACGTATACTCTGGATAAGCGCGCTGCAAACGCAAACGCACTGCTTCGTTGGGAACCGCGATGACTAACTGGCTTAGCGTTTGTTCGTTAGCGTTAACATCCGCTGCCACACAAATCTGTGCGCCTGCCGACTGCGCCCACGCAGGGGATTGAAGCACAACCATAAACAACAGGACCAACGACCAAAGACAACGAAGGTTATGCTGCATAACACGCTTCTGCAGTTTCGACGCAAATATGGTCGCTACACTCTGCTTAAGGTACAATTTAGTCATTATCCCGAGTTATTAGTGCAAAAACACTCATGAAACCAATTCAACCGACACAACGCGATGCCGTTTACTCGCAGCCATTAGAAAAAGTCAGTGACTTTACCTTTGACGCCCAAGTCGTCAATGTGTTCCCTGACATGATTAATCGCTCAATTCCCGGCTACGCCAATATTATCCACACTATTGGACGTCTTGCTGAACGCTACATCCAACCGCATACGAAGGTCTACGACCTTGGTTGTTCGTTAGGTGCAGCAACGCTTGCCGTGAAACAGCATTGTCAACAATCCGGTGTTGAAATTATTGGTATCGACAATTCCCAGGCTATGGTCGAACGCTGCCAAACCTACGTCGATGCCTATCGCGGTGATAGCCAAGTGCACATTATCTGCGCCGATATTAGTGACGTGCAGCTTGAGCCATGTTCAATGGTCATTCTGAATTTTACTTTACAGTTTGTCGATCCCAAACTGCGCCAGAAGATCATAAACTCGATTTTCGCACAATTATTGCCTGGCGGGCTACTAGTAATTTCCGAAAAAGTACGCCACAGCGACCCCGTAGCCGAAGAACTTTTAGTCGACTTGCACCACCAATTCAAACGCGACAACGGCTACAGCGAACTTGAAGTCAGCCAAAAACGCGCCGCACTCGAAAACGTCATGCGCATCGATACACCCGAAACACAAGAGCGGCGTTTACATGATGCCGGCTTCACCACAGTGCAAAATTGGTTCCGCTGTTTCAACTTTGCCTCATGGGTTGCAATTAAAGGTGAGAGTCATGAATAAAGCCAGTGAATTTAACGATTTTTACAAAGTTCTCGCCGACAGCCCACTTGCACATTGGCTCGAAACCTTGCCCGCTCAACTGCGGACATGGCAACAACAACCGCACGGTGAATTTCACAAATGGCAGCGCGTTATACAGCAATTACCAGAGCTCACCGCCAAACATATTGACCTGCACAGTAAAGTCGAGCTCGGTCAAGCAGACGAAGCCAATGCCGGCCAACAAGCGCGCATCCGCGGCCTCTTAAAGCAACTAATGCCCTGGCGCAAAGGCCCGTTTGACTTGTTTGGTGTGCACATCGACACCGAATGGCGCTCCGATTGGAAGTGGGACCGCGTGGCACCACATATCAGCGATTTAAACGGACGCACCGTTTTGGATATCGGTTGCGGTAGCGGCTACCACCTTTGGCGCATGCTCGGCGCCGGCGCCGACCTCGCCGTTGGCATCGATCCCGGAGAGCTCTTCGTCAGCCAATTCCGCGCCGTACGCAAATTCGTACCCACAGAACTGGCTCAACGTATTGAATTGCTGCCACTCGGCATCGAGCACATGCCCAAGCTCCAAGCATTTGACACCGTTTTCACCATGGGCGTCTTATACCATCGCCGCTCACCGGTCGATTTCTTGCAGCAGTGCGTCGATCAACTGCGCAAAGGTGGCGAACTTATATTGGAAACCCTCGTCATCGACGGCGACCGCAACACCGTCCTTGTCCCCGGCGACCGCTACGCACAGATGCCCAACGTCTGGTTCCTGCCCTCATCCGCCGCCCTCTGCCACTGGCTTGAGCGCCTCGGCATGAAAAACATTCGCGTCGTCGACGAGTGCATCACCACCACCGACGAACAACGCGCCACCGAGTGGATGGAAAGCCATTCCCTCGCCGACTTCCTCGACCCCAACGACAACAGCAAAACCATCGAAGGTTACCCCGCCCCGAAACGGGCCGTAATTGTTGCAGAAAAATAAAGAGAGTAGGCAATCCGCGATTGCCTACATTCGTATCCCTTCAATTTCGCATTAAATCATCGCTACACTTCCCGCTTTGGCACACAACCACGAACAAGAATTTTCCCAATTCGGGAAAATTCTTGCATAACTCAATTGATTTTCCCATAATGGGAAATAAGGAACTCTATCGTCACGCAAGCTTTGTTGGGAATAATAGGGTTGTTTTTAATATCCATGGGAACAAGTACAGATTAGTTGTCGCAATCAATTTTTCTTTTTCAATCATATACATCCGCTTTGTCGGAAATCATGATGAATATGACCAGATCGATGCAGCGACCATATAAAGGCTGAGCTATGAACATCAAACCGATTAAAAGCGAACAAGACTATCGTGCCGCCCTCGCGCGAATTGACGAATTATGGAATGCCGAACCGAACACAACCGCAGGGGATGAACTGGAAGTATGGGTAACATTAGTCACCGCATATGAAGAAAAAGAGTTTCCTATCGATGCACCCGACCCAATCGAAGCCATTCGATTTCGAATGGAGCAACTTGACCTAGCCGACAAAGATCTCATGCCGTTCTTAGGAACACGAAGCCGCGTGAGCGAAATACTTAATCGCAAACGCGGCCTGAGTATCAAAATGATACGTAGCTTGCATGTTGGCTTACGTATCCCGCTTCATTGCTTGATTCAAGATTACCCTCTGGCCGATTAGCCATCCGACCACAACAGCGCCTAATCTGCGCCACCGTCCTCGCCATCTCCATCCGGTGCGTCTTGGGCAAAGGCCTTGCTGCGCTGAAAACGGCTCGCCGCTTCCGGAATATAAGGCACCGCCATAGTTAAAGTAATCGGTTGCAGCACCAAAGGATAGAGCAAGCCTACCGCTAACAACGCAACAATTTTCAAAGCGATACCTGGCACATCCAACAGTATCCAGAACATTGCTACCAGCAAAATGACTTTCAGAACATTCGCAATGGCTTTGCGCTCAAACGGCATCGAACGCGCCGCCATCGCTACAATCTGAGCACGCTCCAACGTCGAAAAACCTTTCAATGCCTTAATTTTACTCGCTGAAAAATAAATCATTCGCTTGACTCCTTTGTTTCACAAAAGTTTAGCACAACTCCTGCATTCTGTTTACGGGCAACATGTTGTAAACTCAAGGTTAAAGCGAAGCACCACGCGAGGTGCCCGAGCGACGTGAATGCGCTGCACGCTGAAAAGGCGGAGTACCACGTGAGGTGCCCAACCGGCCGGTTTTCAGAGCGTATGCGGCATGGATGCCGCATCCGAGCCCCCATGGATGGGTTTACGGCGTCTATGAAAACCGGTCGGTTGGGTACCGGAAGTGGTGCGACAGCATTTAGCGTGCAGCGCTTCCGCGGTGCAGGGGCACCGGAAGTGGTGCAACAGTATTTTAAAACGAGAAAGGTGAATTATGAGTAAGAAAGGACAAGCCGTAACCAAAGTGATTATTCCCGTGGCCGGCCTTGGGACACGGATGCTACCTGCGACGAAGGCGATTCCGAAGGAAATGCTGCCGTTAGTGGATAAACCATTAATTCAGTATATCGTTAATGAATGTGCCGCCGCTGGGTTGACGGAAATTATTTTGGTGACGCATTCGAGTAAAAATTCGATTGAAAACCATTTTGATACCAGCTTTGAACTGGAGTCGATATTAGAAAAACGCGTTAAGCGCCAATTATTGGACGAAGTACAGGCCATTTGCCCGCAAGGTGTGACCATCATGCATGTTCGTCAAGGCGCAGCTAAAGGCCTTGGTCACGCCGTGTTGTGCGCGCGGCCGTTGGTTGGCGACGAACCATTTGCTGTCGTTTTGCCTGACGTTCTCATGGACGAGGCGAGCTACGACACAAAAACAGAAAACATGGCAGAAATGATCGCAAACTTCGCTCACACCGGGGCCAGTCAAGTCATGGTCGAAAAAGTGCCCGCGAATCTCGTTGACCAATATGGAGTCGCCGACATTGGTGGTGCGGAACTTCGCCCGCGTGAACAAGCGCCAATTAAAGCCTTAGTCGAAAAGCCACCCGTAGACGAAGCACCGTCAGATCTTGCTGTGGTTGGACGCTACGTGTTTTCCAATGGCTTGTGGCCATTGCTGGAGAAAACACCGACCGGAGCAGGCAACGAAATACAGTTAACCGACGCGATTGCAATGCTGCTTGAACAAGAAGGAGTGAACGCTTACTACATGCAGGGACATAGCCACGACTGCGGTAATAAGCTGGGCTATTTGCAAACGTTTGTTACCTACGCCCTACGCCATCCGCAACTCGGCAAAGAGTTCGGTTCCTGGTTGCAGAGCATTAAATAAGTCAATTAGCTGCGGGGTTGCGCCCGCAGCCAAGTTTCCTCACAGGCCATATAGAAACCTTGTCGATCCAGCGGCACTTGGTGTTGACGGTAAGTCGCATTGCCCCAAATGCCCAACGCTAAATCAGGCTTCCCTTCATGGCTGAGCAAGATTTTGTCCCCGGCTTGGCTCCAACGTGCGACCCCCGTGCGCGTATCAATCCACACCACAACCATGTCAAAAGCCGCACGAATACGTGAATGACAGAGCTCACTGTTCAAGCGCGCCAGCAGTTTCGGCGGATGCATCAGTAAGTGTGTCGTTTCCGCCAAAGTAGCTCGCAAGAGCGGATTAAACAGTGTTTTCAGCACCAACAGCGCGAGAATATCTTGCCCACTGAGCGCTTGCGCTCGGGCAAGCACCATAATCAATTGATCATTGGGCAAGCGGTAGTAATCGAGCCATAGCCGTTGCTCGTCGCGAGGGCCGACATGGTGGATGATTTGGAATGGCCCCACGGCTAATTGATCGCGGCGAATTAAATCATAACTTAAACGTTGCACGACGCTGTCGTCTTGAAATAGAACATCAAGATGGTCATCAAATTCCCAACGGTCATGCTCGTGTTCCTTTTCGAGCGCTACTCGATCGAGACAACTCTCTAAAGCATATTCAAGCACATCGAGTTTCGCCACCGGTTTTACCAAATAGTCCGCTGCGCCAAGGCGCACAGCTTCACGAATATCGGCCATGCGGTCTGACGCTGAGATGACAATTACGGGAATCGGGTCTGGTGAGCTGACTAAACGTTCAAGAATCGCCAAGCCAGACATATCAGGTAGGCTTAAGTCACAGAGCACCACATCAGGTTCAATCTGTTTCAGCAGCCGCAGCGCCGTTTCGCCGTCAGGCGCATGTGTAGCACTGTAGCCTCGTTCGCTTAAAAAACTGTCGAGAATCGAGGCATAAACGCGATCATCTTCAATGATCAGGACTTTTCGATTCATCTTGGGAACTCCACTTCCTCGCCTACCTTAAGCGTCGTTCACAAACGCGCTGGCGTCAAACCTAGAATCGATAATATTGAGTAAATTAAGGCGCTACTCGTACACGAATGACAATGTAATCGTCGGGTAGTTTCAGTTGCGGCTGATAGATCGGCACGCGCACACTGCGATCATCCCAATCGCCCCAATCATCATCCCAGTCATCGAAGTCATCGTAAAAGTCGTCGATCGGCGGATTACCGTCATACACTTTATCGCGCCATGTGGAAAAATAGGCTTCTCGGACGAACGCATATTCGTCGATAGCATTTTCCAACATAGGCTCCAGTTCACGCAGGGCGATTCGCGTTTCCAAACCCCGAATCACATAGCGACCGATACTCAGTGACCAGCTAAACAAGGTCGCCGGCCAGACATAGTCATCAATTACGTCACCGCCACGATCGATAATGACGGTTGGTCCTGCGCCGGGGAGCATAATATATGGGCCATCAGGCACACCGTAGACCGCCAATGTTTGCCCGAAGCTTTCACTTTCTTGACCGACACCCATTTTACCGGCGACGTCAAACAAGCCAAACACACCAATCGTTGAGTTCATGAGAAAGCGGCCTGCACTAATGCCCGCCGACTTGAACTTACGCTGCAACAGGTTATTCACCGTCGACGCCGGCTCAGTAATGTTTTCCGTAGCATTATAGAGACCATCACGCACAGGACTTGGAATCAACGCATAGGCACTCGCTGCTGGGCTGATTAAATACGGGTCGAGGACGTGCCGATTAAAATTGTAAAAACTGCGGTTCATGGATTCCCATGGATCGCGCTCATCACGAAAATCGAAATCATACGATTCCGCTATCGCTGCTGTTGTATCGACATCGACATCGGTTGCACTGTCCGTGTCTGGTGTTTGGGCGCAGCCAGTTAAACCAACTGCTCCCAGAGCCACCATCATCGCTACGATAAAATGCACGCGCCGCATTATTCAACCATGTCCACAAGTGTAATCCGTATCTGCTGACCCGACTCACGCTCAATCAACATCGGTCGTGTCTCAAAATCGCCGCGACGTCGTTCCATGCTGTCACCTGTGGTCAACCGAGCTTGCACTAACCAGCTCGCAGCAGAGGACAAATTCACGCCTTCGAGCATGGCATCTTCATCCGTTAAGGTTACCGTCACAGGAAAATCGGTGACACGCTGGCGGGTCACCGCAATCGGTTCGCGACCACCATCAGGGTTGCGGACAAAGACAAACAAATTATTAATCCACGCCATTTCATTGCGCAAGGCTTCGCTAATATCGATAGTGACGGTTAATGTCGTGATCGTACCGTCGATACGATCTTGCGCCTGCTGCAGCGAATCAGCAATTGCGCTGTATCGCGGATCACTCTCATCCATCAGTGTTAACGCTAGATCCCATGAGGCGGCTGCGCGCTCAAAATCAGCGCGTTCAAAATGAACAATACCGAGTAATCCTAAGGCTTCGACGTTCTGATTATTCTGCTGCAACACTTGACGCAAATTCCGTGCTGCCAGCGCCAAATCATGGTCACTACCGGACATAATTAGCGCCTGACTATAGGACATCAGATTGTTGTAGTTGTCTGGTTCAAGATTATAAGACACTTCGAACGCTTCCAGTGCTTGTTCAAGCTGACGAACTTGCATCATCAAGCGCCCATAGAGACTCCAAGCGTTTGGCTCTGGTTCTTCCATCAATCGCTGACGCAGCCCCAACGCGTAGGTCCAAAGCTCTTCTTCAGAACGCGGCGCAGCATTTTGGTCGCCTTGCAACCAAGCACTTAACAGCGGTAATGCCTCATGCGCACGATCCGACTGCTGTTGTTGCTTCCACGAACCGTCATAGATATAAATACCCACCGCGAGCACCACCAAAATGATGGTCGGAATCAGCATGCTGGCCGGTTTTTTCTCGACGTGACTGTCCGGATCATGAATATCCGTGACGAAGGTTTTGAGCAGCTCTTTTTCCGCATGAACACGTTCTTTTTCGGAAATCACGCCTTGGCGAACGTCTTCTTCAAGTTCACTCAGACGGCTTTCATAAATCTCTTTATTTGCCTGTTCAATCGTCCACGTTTCCCATTGATTGCGGCGCGCGAGCACCATCATGATAATGGCAAGGACTAACAGGAGCGCAAGAAGGAAGTACCACATTATTGTTTGTGCTCCTCTTTATTCTCTTCATCGGTATTGGTGTCAATGTCGCTGTTGGCCAACACTTGGCGCATACGCGCTTCTTCTTCAGGTGTTAATTCACTGTCGTCATGACGACGCAGCCGGACATTCAGTACAATGACGACAATGCCAATAACAAAAGCCAGTAACGGCCCAAGCCAGAGGATCAACGTCGAACGATTGACCGGTGGCCGATAATGAACAAAGTCACCATAGCGAACTTTCATAAACTCAATAATTTCTTGGTTGCTTTCGCCGGCCATCACCATTTCATAAACACGCTGACGCATATCTTGCGCCAAAGGTGCGTCGGAGTCGGCAATGGTTTGGTTTTGACACTTCGGGCAGCGCAGTTCACCCGCTAATTGATTAAACCGGCGCTCTTGTTCTGCCGTTTCGAATTCATAAAATTCGGCTGACGCGGCCGCATGTCCGATGGCAAACGTGAATGCCAGCGTCATAACGAGGAGGAGTTGTTTCATCATAAGACCAGCTCCTGGCGATGTTCTGGAATCGGCAAGCCAGCATCACGCATCGCACGATAATAAATTGGCCCGACTTCACGTCGCCACACCCGCTCATTCAAGTCACCCACATGGCGATAAAGAATCACACCATGTTGATCAACCACATAGGTTTCTGGTGCGCCGTAGACACCTAAGTCCAATGCTAACAGTCCCGTCGCATCAAACAAATTGATCGCATACGGGTCGCCCAAGTTTTGCAGCCAACGTACAGCCGCACCGCGGGAGTCGTCTTTGTAATTTAAACCAATAATGTAGACCTGCTCTTCAGCGAGGAGTTGGTTTAAAAACGTATGCTCGGCATAACAGGTTGGACACCAAGTGGCCCACACGTTGATCAACAACGGGCGCTGACCAATGATGCGGTTGTCATGAATGACATCCGGTTGATACAAATCGGGTAACTCGAACTGAGGCACTTCACGTCCAACCAACGCGGAATCGAGCCGCGTTGGGTCGGAGAACAAGCCTTTAAACAGGAATACCGCCACCAATAAAAATAGAATCAGTGGCATTAAAAAGAACGCAAGCTTGAGTTTCGGATTCATGCCTTCGCCTCCTGTTCAGCTGCGTCATGTTCACGCTTACGCTCATCGCGTAAGCGACGACGCAGGCGGTAGCGCTTATCTGTCATACTGAATATACCACCAATGGCCATCAGGATGGAGCCACCCCAGATCCAGCGCACAAACGGCTTGATATGAATCCGCACCGCCCAACTACCATCCTCGAGCTCTTCACCCAAGGCGATGTAGAGGTCACGGAAAGGATTGACCTGCAAGCCCGTTTGCGTTTGCATCTGCCGTGTTACCGTATAAAAGCGTTTCTCTGACTTGATAATGCCAACACGGCTGCCATCGGTGCGCGTAACACGGAACGTCGCTGTATCACTAATAAAGTTTGGCCCCTGCCATTCGTACATTTCTTCGAAACTAAACACATAACCGCGCTCTTCGAAGGTGTCACCCGGTCCCATTCGCACCGTGCGCTCGACTTCGTAATTCTGCACCATGGCAATACCAATCACCATGACCGCAAAACCTAAATGGCCGAGTACCATACCCCAGTGGCTGCGTCCAAGCTTGACTAACGCTGGCAGCTTGTGTTCGCGGCTGGCCACACGCATACGTAACTCGGCGACCGTAGTAAACACCACCCATAACGCGAGGATTAGACCAAGTGCGGCGAGACCATGCACGACATCAGCAAATATCCAGGGTAAGGCGAAACCAAGTACGACAGCTAACAGCAGTGCCAGACCTAAACTATTGCGGATTTCGCTAAACCCTTGGCGGCGCCAGCGGGTCAGCGGGCCTAAGCCGAGAATAATGGCAAATGGGATGGTCAACCACATGAACATTTCATCAAAGAAAGGTTCACCGATGGAGATATTCCCTAAGCCTAGCTGCTGGAAGAATAACGGCAATAGGGTACCGATCATCACCACTACTGTGGCGGTGACGAGGACCACGTTATTACCCAAGAGCAACACTTCGCGCGAGAATAGGTCATAGCGGCTGTGGCTTTGCACTTTCGCCGCTCGAATCGCATATAACAATAACGAGCCGGCAATCACTACACCCAGGAACCCAAGGAGGAACATGCCGCGCGTTGGATCGGCTGCGAATGCATGGACCGAGACCAAAACCCCGGAACGCACCAAGAAGGTTCCTAACAAACTCAAGCTAAATGCGGCTATGGCCAATAATACGGTCCACGACTTAAAGGTGCCGCGTTTTTCCGTGACCGCCAATGAGTGCATCAGCGCCGTACCTGCCAACCAGGGCATGAAACTGGCGTTTTCAACTGGATCCCAGAACCACCAACCGCCCCAGCCAAGTTCATAGTAGGCCCACCAGCTACCAACCATGATACCGAGCGTGAGGAACACCCACGCAGCAATCGTCCACGGCCGCGACCAGCGTGCCCAGGCGGAATCTAAACGGCCACCCAGTAAGGCAGCAATCGCAAAGGCAAAAGCCACTGAGAAGCCAACATAGCCCATATACAGCAATGGCGGATGAATAATCATTCCCGGATCTTGCAGCAATGGATTCAAATCGCGGCCATCGACCGGAATTAATGGAATGGTGCGCTCAAATGGATTTGACGTCAGCAACATGAACAAATAGAAACCGACCCCAATCATCCCCATCACCGCAAGAACTCGCGCCGCGAAAACTAACGGTAAACGGTTTGAGAACAAGGCTAACGCTGCCGCCCAACTCGCTTGCACCAGCATCCACAGGAGGAATGAACCTTCATGCGAACCCCAAACTGCGGTAAAGCGGTAAATTGCAGGTAGTGCGGTATTGGAGTTATTGGCAACGTAAGCAATACTGAAATCATTCGCCAGAAACCCCCAAACCAGGGCAATAAATGAAATCAGGGTAAAGATAAACATGCCATAGGTCAGTGGCCGAGCGAGCGCCATTTGACCACCATGACCACGCGCCACACCGATTAATGGAATGAAGGCGAGTAACGCTGAGAATGCAAACGCCAGCGCCAGCGCAAAGTGCCCTAACTCACCGATCATAACCACCACCTGATTCGTTGTCGTCATCCTTGTCGTTGTTCCGATAGTCGTCATCACTCCACTGTGATGGCGGCACATGTTCGATACCTTTCAAGGCTTCCGCGAGCGCTGGCGGCATATATTCTTCGTCGTGGCGAGCCAAGACTTCGCTGGCCAACAAGCGATTCGGTTCAATCAAGACGCCTTGCGCGACAATCCCTTGGCCTTCGCGGAACAAGTCCGGCAGGATGCCTTCAAAATCAACAATAATTTCGGCTGGGCCGGTGTCAATCAGGTTAAAAGAAACCGTTAAACCTGAACCTTCGCGGCGCACCGAACCCGGCACAACCAAGCCACCGACGCGAATCCGTTGCCCCACTTCGGGACGAACCTGTTCGCTACCCTTACCGTCGATGATTTCTGTTGGGGTATAGAACAAATCGATATTCTGCGACAAAGCGTACAGCACCAATGCGGTCGCGATGGCTACACCACCGAGAATACCGCTGGTCATGATGAATCGTTTTTTACGTCTTGGGTTCATGATCGTTCTCGTTTCGTCAATTTAAAATCGGTTCGCCTGTTCGTTTCGCTTTGCAACATGCAAGTCTACTACGCAACTCGGCTAGTTCTGGTTCGTTTGCTGGGCCTGTCGCCGTGCTTGCCGAGCCTGCAAAATACGCTCGGCACGAGCCGCATGTTTGTGCGCTTCACTGACCAGCTTACGCCGGCGCCAACTCGCTTCTACAGCGAGTAATGCAAAACACAGCAAGGTGCCTAAAAACGACCACCATACCCACACTGCGTAACCGCCCATGTGGAAAAATGCTTGTAAGCTATCAAATTGCATCGGCCTACTCCTCGTTCCGTTGCACGACGGGAATACCTAAATAGGTCAGCGCCCAAGGCCGGTGAATTTCGCGGCGTAAGATTTCATTGTTCAGCCGCTTCATCACCAATACGGCACTCACCAGCATCATGGCAACAATGCTCACCAGCAGCGGGTAGAGCATTTCCGGCGCGATACTTGGCGCTTCCAAGCGGGTAATTGCGCGCGTCACGGTCGACTGCTGATGCAGAGTATTCCACCAATACACTGAGTAATGAATAATCGGAATATTGATCACGCCAACCAGTGCCAAAATACTCGCGGCTTTAGCCCCTGCGCGTTCATCTTCAAAGGCAATGTACAAAGCCATTACACCCAGATAAAGGAATAGAAGAATCAGCTGTGCCGTTAACCGAGCGTCCCACACCCACCATGTGCCCCACATCGGTTGGCCCCACAAGGCACCGGTAAACAGCGAAATAAAGGTCAATACTGCCCCCACCGGCGCAATGGCGAGCAAAGCCAATTCTGCGGTTCGGATTTGCCACACTAATGCCAGTAAGCCGGCGATTGCCATTGCCACATAAAAGCCCATCGACCACATGGCTGCCGGAACATGGACAAAAATAATCCGGTAACTCTCACCCTGTTGATAATCCTGCGGCGCTATCGCCAGTCCCCACACCAAAGCCACAGCCGACAAAATCAGACCGGGAATCAGGAACCAAGGCAGCAGTTTTTGCACCAAGTGAAAGGTTGCTTCTGGCTTTGCATACGGATGTAACCATTGCCACATATTAATTCACACTCACTCGTAAACCGGCTTTCACCGCGAACGGCGCGAGTGTCACACTGAGGACACTAAACGCACCAATTAATGCCAACGGGCCCGCCGGCGACACGCCTGCGAGGGTGGCTTCGACCGCCGCTGTTGCGAAAATAAGTAGCGGCACCAACAAAGGTAATAATAACAAACTGAGTAGCGCCCCGCCCTTGTTCAAACTGACCGTCAAGGCGACACCAATGGCGCCTGCTGCGCTCAATATCGGTGTACCGATCAGCAGCGTCAGCCATAACACCCCCCATGCTTGGATGGGTAAATTTAGCAACAAGGCCAACAACGGCGTGATGACCAATACAGGTACGGCGGTCAGCAGCCAATGGACGATAATTTTTGCCAACACACTAAACTCTACTGCGACCGGCAATAACATCAGTTGTTCCAGAGCGCCGTCGCGAAAGTCGTCACGAAAAATTCGTTCTAAACCCAGCATGGCTGACAGTAAAGCCGAAACCCAAATAACACCGGCGGCAATTCGTCCCAAGATATCTGGCCCTGGCCCAACGCCGAGTGGAAACAGCGTGATCACAATCAGCAAAAAAATTAACGGATTCAATAAGTCACTGCGTTGACGCATGGCCACACGCAAATCTCGACGGATGATCTGGCGGAAAATCTGGCCACTGGCGACCGGCTTACGTGTGTTTGGTGTTGGCTTGCTCATTAGTGTTGATACCTCAACTGCAAGCGGTTCACCGGATAGCTCATACTCTGCAAATCTTGATGCGAGGTGAGGATAATTGCTCCACCCTGCGCCAAATGCACTTGAAAACGATCATGCAGCATGGCGATTCCGTCAACGTCGAGCGCCGTGAAAGGCTCATCCAAAATCCATAAGCGCGTTTGTGAAAACCATAGTCGGGCCAAGGCTATACGCCGCTGTTGACCCGCTGAAAGTCGTTGCGCCGGGATGTCTTCAAGACCGACTAAGCCAACTTGTGCCAGTAATTCATAAGGCGGAGTGGAAAATTCATGGCCTTCAACTGCAGCATAGAACTCAAGATTTTCAATGGCGGTAAGTTCGGGTTTAATCCCCGATTTATGGCCGATAAACAGCAAGTCATGATAGTAGCGTTCGCGACACTGCTGAATCTCTTCTCCTTGGAACAGCACATCGCCCTGCTGGGCCGGCAATAAACCCGCAAGAATCCGCAGCAAGCTTGATTTACCAGCACCGTTGGGGCCTTCAATTTGCCACAATTGGCCGCTGGCAACGTCAAGGTTTATGTTGCTAAACAATACACGCTCACCGCGCACAGATTGCAGTTCTCTACCTTGCAATAGCACCGCTCTAACAACCTTGGTCTGTAAGGATAAATTGGCCTCATCCTACCACAATAATTGCCTGTTCCGCGACCTTTTCCGCTGTCGAATCGGTTGAATAAGTCGCGTCGAATTGCGCGAAATCAAGGAATTTCAAGCACCGCCCCAGAAGGGGTATACCACCCTTGCTCAATGCGTTCACCATCAACGTCGTCGACCCGCCACGACCAGAGGCCATCGCTCGGCAGGATTTGCCAACGCAGTCCGCCGCTTAGCTCTCCGGTTTGATGCTGCTGAGGTGGCTGTTGCTGCCAATGGCTCAACCACAGCTGGATCTCCATATCCGCCTTATATTGTGTCTGTACAAATCGCCAAACACGTTGCGACTCGATAAGAACTGTCAGCAAAAACACGACCGTCGTTGCTAACAGCGCACTGGCCAGCATAACCTCTGGCAAGGTAAAGCCGTGTGCCTTCATTCACCGAGCCTTTGCCATGCAACGCCGCCATCGGTTACGTGACGTTGGTAAAAAAAACGTGTGGACCGTTGCAGTGGAATAACTGTATGGCGCAGCCTCAGATCGAGCAGCCAACATCGCTGTTCGCTATCAGTACAGTCAACGTCCGACCATTGCGCATCAATTTGGTAATCGGAATGCAGCGGTGCATTCTGCACCTTACCTTGAGCTAGTTGCCACGCAAACCAAGCGCCATAGCTGTCGAGTTGTCGCTCAATTCGCGCTAAACGAATGTCATGGAATAGCAGCACGACGCTCTGCTGAGAATAATTCAGACCCGCGAGCAGTTGAACGGACGACAGCTGAATCAGTACTAAAATGAAGATAAGCATTAACCATTACTCCTCCATGAGTAACACCATAACGTCGGCAACTCTCCCGAATGCAGTAGTTCAAGGCAGAGCTTTCGCGTGTCCGGTGTCGGCTGGTCAACAAAGAAATGATTGATTTTGAACAGTGCAGGATCGTGTAAATTTAGCCAGCCGGAGCTGCCGCAGTCACCGTGTTCGGGCTTCCATTGCAATGCGCCGTTGCGCAGCCTCACACCGTTGTCAGCAAACAACAAGCAACTAGACCTCGGATCAAACTGCCATAAGTGGCCGCCCCCATGTCGACGCAACTCCCGATAGAGCCAATGTCCCAAGGCGTAAAAACCTTGTTCAGACTCGCCTTGGGCTTGTTGCTGCCATGCATTGCGCCACAGTTCGCTATGGAGGGTTAAAGCCGCCAACGTCGAAACGGCAGCGATGCTGAGCGCAACCAACAATTCAATCAAGGTGAAACCGGCGGCTAGACGCTGAGACTTTAGCATGGCGTGGTGCGCAGTTGCCGCGGACCGACCGCACAAGTGCGAATGCGTCCTAGCGATGAAACCACGATGCGCAAGCTTTCTTCAGGTAACGCCTCGTGAAAGAGTTCAAAACGACCTTGGACGAAGCCGGCCATCCCCGAACCGGGGAAAAAGCGCGTTGCTTTAAAATTCCCGAACTCAGGATTAACGCGTACTTGCGGTGCGGGTGAGTTTGCTAATTTTCCGGTGGTCGTACAGTTGGCCGGACGTTGTTCATCAAACCACATGCAGACCTCACCATTATACGCAGCACCAACCCAAACCACATGATTGTTGGCTATCGCATATAACCGTGCAGAGCGGACTAATTGGGTTAAGTCATCGGCGGCTTGTTGCAGTTGAAATCGATGCCGGTACGTTTGTAATGACGGCAAACTGAGTAACAACAGAAAACCGAGAATACCACAAACTAGCATCACCTCGTGTAATGTAAATCCTCGTTCCATGAGCTGCCCCTATGTTCCTAGCTGTTAGGAACATAGGTTGGTTCGACAATTTACTCAAGACAACTCAGTAATGACCTACAACTTTAAATCGCGGTCACGCGCAATTCCGGTGGAATGGAGAAGGTCACGTTTTCTTCTCGCCCAGAACGCTCTTCGACGGTGATGTCCTTGCCGCGAGCCTGCAACCAGCGGACGACGTTTTGGACAAGGATTTCCGGGGCAGAAGCCCCTGCGGTTACGCCCACGCGTTCAACGCCTTCAAGCCAAGCAGGGTCAATGCAGCTTGCGTCATCAATAAGATGCGCCCGCGTCCCCATTTTCTCAGCCAACTCGCGTAAGCGATTAGAGTTCGAGCTATTTCGCGCGCCAACCACCAGCAATACGTCGACCTCATTGGTCAAATCACGAACTGCGTCTTGGCGGTTTTGCGTGGCGTAGCAAATATCGTCTTTGCGAGGCCCGTGTATTTCCGGAAAACGCTCTCTCAGCGCGTCAATAATATCCGCAGTATCGTCCACCGACAGTGTGGTTTGACTCATGTAATAAAGATTACTTGGATCTTTCACAGCCAACTTACCGACATCAGCAACGGATTCAACCAAATAGATACCACCTTGATCACTATTATATTGGCCCATCGTACCTTCCACTTCCGGGTGTCCGGCGTGACCAATCAAGACACACTCGTGATGACGGCGACTCGCACGTGTCACTTCCATATGCACTTTGGTGACCAGTGGGCAGGTCGCATCAAACACTTTTAAACCACGATTTTTGGCATTCTCACGCACCGCTTGCGACACCCCATGAGCACTAAAAATGACAATGCTATCGTCGGGCACTTGGTGCAGTTCTTCAACAAACACCGCGCCGCGCTCGCGCAAACCATCCACCACGTGTTTGTTATGCACCACTTCATGGCGCACGTAAATCGGCGGCGAAAACAATTCGAGGGCTTGTTCGACAATGGTGATTGCGCGGTCAACACCTGCACAAAATCCACGCGGATTGGCTAAGATAATTTTCATGGCGCCTCCACACTGAGTATTTCTACCGCAAACGTAACTTCTTGACCGGCCAATGGATGGTTAAAGTCAACGGTCACGATGTCGGCAGTGACTTCGCGGATAATTCCCGGAATTTCACGGCCGTCGGGTTGGCCAAAAGCGATGATCGCACCGACTTCCGCGGGGGTGTCACCCGAAAAACGCACGCGTTCGATATGGTAAATATTTTCTGGCAACGGTTGTCCGAAGGCATCCTCGGGTGCCAGCGTGAACTCACGATTGTCACCGGCTTTCAAGCCCAGCAAGCAGTCTTCAAAGTTCTTCGTTAGGTTGCCATCGCCAATGGTTAGACGCGCAGGTTTTCCATGCACTTTCGTGCTGTCCGCAGCAGAGCCGTCGGCAAGCTTGATGGAAAAATGCATGACCACGTGACTACCTGGGCCAATTAAAACGGGAGAACTTTGTACAGCTTCGCTCATGTTCACAGCTACCTTACATTAAGACTCTGATGATTTACCGAAGAAACCTTCATAAATCATTAAACCAGCACCAATGACGATGGCACTATCGGCGACGTTAAATGCTGGCCAATGATAGCTACCAACATAAAAATCGAGAAAATCGACCACATAGCCTAAACGAATACGGTCGACCAAATTGCCAATTGCACCGCCAAGAATCAAAGCAAACGACCAGTTGGCGATCACCATTTGTCGCGTTTGGCGCCGCAACAACCAAGCAATCACAGCGCTAATGGCTATCGCGATAACGGTAAAGAACCAGCGTTGCCAGCCACCTTGATCACTTAAGAAACTAAAAGCCGCACCATAGTTCCGGACATGGACCAAATCGAAAAACGGCAATAGGTTAATTCGCTGAAACAAATCCATGTTGGCAACCACAAGCCACTTAGTGAACTGGTCAGCAAGCACTAAAGCAACAATAAGCCACCACAAGTGCCAGCCACTTTGCTGCCACTGCTCTGGTTTAGTAACCTTACTCATTAGGCAAACACTCGCACTTCACCGTCACCATCGACGTTGGTGACGCAACGGCCACACAGATCAGGATGCGCTGTAACTGCGCCAACGTCTTCACGATGGTGCCAACAACGACCACATTTCGCATGACTGGTGCGGGCAACGACAACCTGTAACTGTTTCATTTCTGTGCTCTCTGCGGTCGCCGGCGCTGCAGCAAGATCAGCAACCGTCACCGCTGAGGTTAACAGCACAAAGCGCAGCTCATCCTCAAGTACCGCTAAAGTTTGCGCAAGTTCTGGGGCGGCATAAAGGGTAACTTCCGCTTGCAGTGCACCCCCGATCACTTCATTGCGACGTGCGGCTTCAAGTGCGCCATTGACCGCATCGCGGACGTCAATCAGTTGCTGCCATTGATCGTTACTAACTTTGCCCGCAGCTAAATCGCTCGGCCAGTCTTGATACCACTCGGCGGTGAACACGTAGGTGCTACGCTCACCAGAGACCGGCTGCGGCATTTGCTGCCAAATTTCTTGCGCGGTAAAGCTACAAATCGGCGTCATCCAACGGACTAACGCTTCAGCGATGTGCCAAAGCGCTGTTTGGCACGAGCGTTGAGCGTTACTATTGGCTTTCGCGGTGTATTGGCGATCTTTAATGATGTCCAAATAGAAACTACCCAGTTCAATTGAGCAGAAATGCATGAGTTTTTGCACCACACTCAAGAACTGATAGTTGTCGTAAGCGTCTTGGATTTCCGTCTGCAAAGCCTGCGCGCGGGCGACAATCCAACGATCCAATTCGACCATATCCGCTGCCGCCACTTGATGTTCGGCTGGATTAAAACCGTTCAAATTGGCTAACAAGAAACGCGCGGTATTGCGGATACGACGATACGCATCGGCAGACCGTTTCAAGATTTCGTCAGAGACGGTCATTTCTGCCGTGTAATCGTTACTGGCAACCCACAACCGTAAAATGTCACCACCGAGTTTATTCATCACGTCTTGTGGTGAGACCACATTACCGAGCGACTTCGACATTTTGCGACCGTGCTGGTCAACGGTAAAGCCGTGAGTAAGCACTTGCTTATAGGGCGCTTTACCTTGGGTCGCAACGCCGGTCAACAAGGACGACTGGAACCAACCACGATGCTGATCGGAACCTTCTAAATACAGGTCTGCAGGCCATTGTAAGTTCTCGTTTTGCTTCAACACACAATAATGGGTGACCCCCGAGTCGAACCAAACATCTAAGGTATCCGTCAGTTTACGGTAGGACGAGGCGTCGTCGCCTAAGAGCTCTTTCGCGTCAAGATCAAACCAGGCTTGGATCCCTTCCTTTTCCACGCGTTGGGCTACTTGCTCGAGTAACTCGAGCGAACGTGGATGCGGCTCAGCCGTTTCTGTGTGGATAAACAATGTAATCGGTACGCCCCACGTCCGTTGCCGGGAAATACACCAGTCCGGACGGCCGTCGATCATGCCAGCGATACGGTTCTCGCCCCACTCGGGCACCCAACGTACCTGCTTAATTTCGCTCAGTGCTCGGGCGCGCAAGCCTTGCTTGTCCATGCTCACAAACCACTGGGGTGTCGCCCGGAAAATAATTGGCGTTTTGTGTCGCCAGCAATGCGGGTAACTATGCTCGTAAGCTTCGTGATGAATCAGGTTGCCGGCGTCGCGCAACGCATCCACAATCGGGGTATTCGCTTTAAATACATGTTGGCCAGCAAACAGTTCGGTGTCTTCTTTATAGACACCGTTGTCATTGACTGGGTTGTACACCTCTAAGCCGTACTCTTGACCGACCAAAAAGTCGTCGACACCATGGCCAGGTGCGGTATGCACACAACCCGTACCGGAGTCAGTGGTGACATGTGCGCCTAAAATTAATGGTACTTGGCGGTCATAGAGTGGATGCTGTAACTGCACCAACTCTAAATCAGCGCCTTTGCAGAAGCCAAGTTTGTGGTACTTGCGCACGCCGTAACGTTCCATCGCCGAAGTGACCAAGTCACTGGCCAAAATCACGCGTTCTGCAGCAATGTCATGCTCTGCGTCCGCTTCAATTTGTACCAGCGCATACTCAAGACTCGGTTCAATGGTGACGGCTTGGTTGGCTGGAATTGTCCACGGTGTCGTGGTCCAAATCAGTACACTAATTTTTCCTTCCCCCGCATGACCTTGCGGGTGCTCAAACTTGCTCACGAGCGCAGCTTCGTCGACTACAGGGAAACGAACATCAATCGCCGGCGACGTCTTGTCTTTATATTCAACTTCCGCTTCCGCCAATGCTGAACCACAATCGGTACACCAATGCACCGGCTTAAAGCCTTGTTGCAAATGGCCACGTTCAATGATGGCACCAAGCGCCCGAATAATATTCGCTTCTTGGGCAAAGTTCATGGTCAGATACGGGTTGTCCCAGTCACCAAACACACCCAAACGTTTAAAGTCTTCGCGTTGCCCTTCCACTTGCGTCATTGCGTATTCACGACACTTGGCACGGAATTCCGCGTCGCTGAGCTTTTGTCCCGGCTTACCGTATTTTTTCTCAACGACCAACTCGATCGGTAGGCCATGACAGTCCCAGCCCGGTAAGTACGGTGAATCAAAACCACCCATGGTTTTGGCTTTGACAATCATGTCTTTGATGATTTTATTGACCGCATGACCGATATGGATCGAACCGTTGGCGTAGGGAGGGCCATCGTGCAAAATAAACTTCTCACGGCCTGCTCGCGCCTGACGAATTTGACCGTAGAGGTCATCCTGGTACCACTGCTTTAACATCTCAGGTTCGCGCTGCGCAAGGTTACCGCGCATTGGAAACGCGGTGTCTGGCAGGTTTAAGGTCTGTTTATAATCGCTCATGCCATTTAGGTCCGTTTTATTTTGTACTGCAAGTGAGTTATTTGTTGTCTGACATATCGTCTAATGATTCGTGAAACGTTTCGTGAATCGTTTCGTGACACGTTTCATGTAATGCAGCGTCGTGCATGGCTGTGAAGAGTGCACGTGCCGTTGCTGCGTCTTCTTTAATTTGTGCTTGCAACTCCGCAAAGTCAGCAAATTTCTTTTCGTCACGTAACCACACTAAAGGTGTGACGTGTAGCGTTTGTCCGTACAAGTCGGGCAGTTCTGGCGTTGCTGCAAAGTCAAAAATATGAACTTCCAGCAACTCTTTATCGCCTGCAACCGTTGGCTTGCGGCCGATATTGGCGACGCCACCATATAACTTGCCCGCGGCTTCGACGTTCACCATGTAAACGCCATGCAAGGGTGAATGCAAGCGCTGTAAAGCGATGTTCGCCGTTGGAAAGCCTATCGTGCGACCACGTTTGGCACCATGCCGCACCCGCCCACTGAAGGTGAATGGCCGCCCTAGCATCCGTTCTGCCGCAGCAAAATCTGCGGTCGCTAATGCGCTACGGATGGCCGTGCTCGACACGCGAATTTCTTCGGTGCGATAACTCGCGGTATCAATCACGGTAAAGCCAAAATGCTCACCCGCACGCTGCAATAACTTAAAGTCACCGGTGCGGCCTTTGCCAAAACGAAAGTCATCACCGACCACCAACAATTTGACACCGAGCTTCGCCACTAACACGTCTTCAATAAACTGCTCTGCCGTGAGGTTAGCAAAACGCGGATTAAATTGCGTCAGCAATACGCGATCAATGCCGTTCTCACTTAACAGCCGGAATTTGTCCTGCCAGCGACACAACCGAGCTGGTGCCTTTTCCGGTGCGAATAACTCCAACGGTTGCGGCTCGAAAATCATCACCGCCGACGCCACGCCGTAACTCGCGGCTTGCTCACGCACGCGCGCAAGCACCGCTTGATGACCCAAATGTACGCCGTCAAAATTGCCGATGGTAAGGACACACCCGCGATGCTTCGGCTTTATATTATGTAAACCACGAATTAATTCCATAGGCGCGCGATTATACTGTAAACCCTATCCGCATGCATCCTTAATGGGCGCGAATCGCCCGTAATCGACCACCAAATAAGAACCAGCTCAATACGTAGGTCACACCGCCCGCAACAATCAAGGCCATCAACCAACGTGTCCGTTGCCAAAAATGCGCGGCGATCCATTCTGCGCTTGCCGGTAGCCACCACAGCAACACCACCACCATGACTAGGGTCGCCAACGCGACTTGGACAATAAAGCGGCGCGTTTGCGAACTGAGCAATAAGACACCTTCACGATACAAAACGATTCCCAATAACGCTGCATTTACGGTACCGGACAACGCGGTTGCTAAAGCCAAGCCAACGTAGCCAAATGGGATGGCGAGAACAATGTTCATCACCATATTCGCTGCCATCGCAATAATGCCATATTTCACTGGACGTTTAGTGTCCTGCCGCGAGAAGAAGCCCGTGGCTAAAACTTTGACTAACATGAAGCTGAGCAAGCCCGTCGCGTATGCCATCAGTGCATAGGACGATAACGCAGCATCATTCGGCGTAAATGAGCCGCGCTCAAACAAGACCAAAATCATTGGTTCAGCCAGCACAAACAATGCGGCCATGGCTGGCAATCCGAGCATCACTACCATGCGCACGCCCCAATCCAGTGTTTGCTGAAACTTTTCCAGTGACTGATCGACGTGGCGAGCAGACAGTGCGGGCAAAATTACCGTCGCAATGGCGATGCCGAACAAGCCCAACGGAAATTCGAGCAAGCGGTCGGCGTAATATAACCAACTGATCGAACCGGTGACTAAAAAGCTAGCAATGACGGTATCTAACAATAAATTAATTTGGCTGACCGACACGCCAAATAACGCTGGAATCATTAAGGTGCGAATCTTCACCACGCCCGGATCGTTCCAACCCCATTTCGGCATGACCAACAAACCTGCTTGTTTAAGAAACGGGAGCTGAAAAAGAAACTGAACGATGCCACCAAAAAATACGCCGAGCGCCAAACCAATTTCGGGACGTTCGAGCATAGGGGCAAGCCAAAGCGCGGCAACGATCACCGACACGTTTAACAGGACCGGGGTAAACGCAGCCACCCCAAAGCGACCCAATACGTTGAGTGAAGCGCCCGCTAATGCAGTGAGGGTAATAAAGAATAGGTAAGGAAAGGTAATCTTTAATAACAGGCTGGCCAACTCAAACTTATCCGCCTGCTCGCCGCCCTGCAACCAATCCATGAACCAGCCCATACCAAACAAGGCCGCGACCACGGGAGAAAAAATAACCGCGAGCAGGGTCACGACACCTACCAATGTACCGAGCGTTCCGGCGACTCGCGCCAATAATAAACGAGTCTCATCCAGTGACTTACCACGGTGATACTCGGTCAAAACCGGTACAAATGCCTGCGCAAAAGCACCTTCAGCAAATAGTCGGCGGAGAAAGTTAGGAATTTTATTGGCGAAAAGAAACACGTCCGCAGCTGCGCCCGCGCCGACCAAGGCTGCAATAGCCACGTCGCGCACTAAACCAAGAATGCGCGACAAAAAGGTCATGACACTGACAATTAAACCCGAGCGCAGCAGACGCGGAGCGGGAGGTGGTGCAGTCGGCACTGATTCGTTGGCCGGTTTCGGCTCTCTTTTGGGTGTATTAATGCTCACAGTGTCCCTGTTGCTGCGTTGTGAACGTGTAAAAATTACACTGAATCATAAATTGCTTAGCAGATTACCACAAAATGGTTGCTTTTCACCGTTAAGATCCGTAATATCCGCGCACAATATTTCATCGAATCCGTTTGACTTTTTATCGCAAACGAGGCATGATCCTCGGCCTTAAAAAGTCCGGCACAAGTTTACGAATTATCAGGAGTTTCACCTTGGCTAACATCAAGTCTGCGAAGAAGCGCGCGATCACGGCGGAAAAGAACCGTCGCCACAATGCCAGCCGCCGCTCAATGATGCGCACTTATCTTAAAAAAGTTCAAGCAGCTATCGCTGCTGGTGACCAAGCTCAGGCTCAGCAGGCATTTGCTGTTCTGACTCCGGTTATCGATCGCTATGCGACCAAAGGTCTGATCCATAAAAACAAAGCTGCTCGTCATAAGAGCCGTTTGAATGCTCAGATCAATGCACTTTCTGCTTAATCGCTAGAAGCTGCAACAAAAAACCGCCACATGGCGGTTTTTTTGTATCTGCGTTTTGATCGTCACTGCAGTCGACGCTGTTACAAGCAAGTCTATATTACCACTGGCGTTACCGACGCACGCGTACACGCCATTGGCGCACCGCCACTGCCGCAAGTAACGCAAGCCAAGCGCCCCATAAACTCGTACCAAAACTAGCGCCTGAATAGCCGCTGCGGCGCTCAACTCGAGCGATGCGCTCGTTCTTCACCCGATCCTCAAAGCGTGCTAATTCAAATTTAAGGTTCTCGTTCATTTCTTCCACCGCAAGGCTAAAACCTTCACTGCGCTGCGCATTAAGCTCTGCGCTCGCTTCAACTAACGTTGTGCGATTTGCGGTTGTCGCAACACCTGGCGCACGAAACAACATGGTTCGCGAACGCACATCAAATACGGCAGTATCGACAAATGTTTGCACTTCATTCTCGGTGCCTTTGACGACGTACGCGCCAGCAATGGTCCAATACAAGAGCGAGCTTTTCCGATCAAAGGTATTCACCACTTGGTCATGCGAAACCAATGCCATGACATCAACATTGTATAAGCGCGCGACTTGGTCGAGTGTAGTAAAACCCTGACCGCCACTTAAGTAAGTGCTCGGAATCACTTCAATGCGATCAATATATTCATACTGAGCAAATTCAGCTTTCACCTGCTCAAGCAAGGCAATTTGCTGCGCATGAGGAATCTCACGATGCGAGCGTTGCGCCGGTACAAAGGCCACGCCGACCCGCAGCGGCAATGACAAGGTCGGAATCGTCGGTTCCAGTACTTCCCGTGACTTTTCGTCAGGGTATAAGAAGTTAACTAAACTACTCGACGACGTCGCTGCGTCGTTATAATTCATAAATGCCGAGCTGCACCCAAAGAGTCCAAACACTGCAACCACACCGCCTACGACCAGAAGCCAATTACGCATGCACAGGTTCCTTTTAGAAACACACTTGAATCGATTTAAAGTTCGCGCTGATAAACAGCAACGAGTTCAGAAAAGGTATGGGGAATTTGGTCTGCTGGCAAGCGCGAAAACGGGTCATAGCCAGTTTTTTGTTCGAGACGAGCAATGAGTATAGCAAAACCGAGCGAATCAAGGCCGCTTTCAGTCAGTACCGTATTGCCTTCGATCACACCTAGCTCTTCCCGGCCAGTTTCTGCGGCAACTTCGTCCATGACATCACGAATGAGTTGTTCTACTTGATGATTTCGAATGGTCACAACGCCCTCTTACAGCCGCTTTACAGCTTTGCCGTTAGTATTTCAACGCTTGTATTTGTTATGATTATGTTGCGAGTATACGCATTTTGCGCGAAATTGCAGCAAAAAGATCTTCGCTGGCTTAACGGCCTTGCTTCAGTAGCGCGGCGACTGAAGACTGATGGCCTGAAGCAAAACGGTAAGATTGGGCCAAAAAGAGTTCTGCACACGCGATGGCGTCATTGAGAGCATGATGTCCATTAAATTCTGGTAAACCGTAGCGTGCTCGGCACGCCGCCAATGTTAATTCGCCCTGCTGCAATTCTTGTTGTGAGCCCAGCAACCGTCGTCGTTCCGCTTGCAACGTACAATATAGTCCATCCGGCCGCCAACGCTCCTGGCCTAATTTAGCCAATGCCACTTGCAGCACTTCGTAGTCAAAACGAACATTATGCGCCACGAGAAGTGAGTTTTGCGCGGCCTCCATGAACGCACGCATCACCCCTTCGAGCGGCTCTCCAGCTGCGAGATCTGCAGACGATAACTGGTGTACGACCGCTGCTTGGGAAAGACCTTCGGTGCGTTGCACAACCTTATAACCATGACGATCGACAGCAATCACCGGTGGTCGAATCGGCACCCACGCCAACGTCAGCATGGCGTCATTTTTTGTATCTAAGCCATTGGTTTCGATGTCGACCGCAAGCCAGTTTCCCTGCTGCCAAGGCTTGCGGCGATGTTGCCAACGTGACCATGTTCCCATGCTACATATTCCGGCCAAACTTAAACGCCACACCTTGCTGGCAATCTTTAATCACTTTAAACGCCGCTTTCAGCTGCCGTCGTTGCAAGGTCGATAATGCTTCTGGATCGACCGAGTTGGATGGGATTTTCGAGCCTTCTTGCCGGTACATTTGCGCATTCATGCGCAGTTGCGTCAGAAATTGCCAGGCTTCAAGCAAATTTTGGTTGTCCTTACTACTCAGCGAACGGCTGCCTTTCAGTTGCTCGAGGCGCCCCGGCGTCGATGGCTCCACCAGCCCGGCCGCAAGTGCATACAGGCGAACAATATCGTTCAAGATCGCAATCGCCTGCTTCTTAATATCAATATAATCAAAGTCGCCCTCACTTTTGGTGCGAAAGCGATTGAACAAGCCCAGCGGAACAGTCAACTCACCAATATGACGGGCAATATTGCCAAGGAACATGTCTTTTTGCGCGAGCTTCGCAATGTCGTCACGATGGCGACGATACAAGGCATTGTTGCCCGCGACTGGACGACTATCAAAGAAAATCATCGAATGCATAATGGCTTTCGGGGTTGGTGAGCGAATCCATTTCATAAACTGCTCACGCCATTCAATTTGATTTTTCTGCCAAGTCGGGTTCATTGCCATGATGTCACCCGGACACAAGCGAATCCCACAATCCGCCAGCCCTTCATTGACATATTTGGCCATGCCGGCAAACCACGCACGTTGACCATCACTGATTTCATCGGCAAACAACAAGGCATTATCTTGGTCCGAACCTAAGGTTTGGTCGCCCCGCGCTTGCGAGCCGAAGGCCAACCAAACATACGTGGCCGGTGCGCTTCCATGCTCTTGTTCGTAGAGACGAATGAGCTTGCGCGTCATCCCGTCGGTTAACGAATTCAGTAGCCGACCGATCATGCTGATGTCCTTCACCCGCCCAGCAAAACTGCGCAAGTAATCGGGTATTTTTGTGGCCTCGGCAACCAATGCCGCACGATCCGGTGCTTTAAACAAAGCGCTAATCAAGAGCACCGGCTCGCTACGTTGCTGCTGCATGAGGTCGGTGTTGGTAATCACGCCGAGCGGCACGTCATTGCGATCGAGCACGGGTAAGTGATGGATATTCGTCTGACTCATGGTCGTTAGTGCATCGAATAAACTTTGCTCGCCGTACACCACTTGCGGCGCTGGGGTCATTACCGCCGCAACCGCAATATCGACATTCAGCCCCGCGGCTACCACCCGGTTACGCAAGTCGCGATCGGTCACAATACCGCGCAATTGTTGCTCATCAACCACCAACAAACATGATACCCGTTCAGCTGACATCAGCTGAGCTGCTTCGCGAATACTCGCTTGGCTGTGAATTTGAATGGGTGTGCGTTGAATCACTTCAGCGATGCGCATTTCACTCCAATCAGCACCGCGTTTCTGCCCTTGTTCTGTGAGCAGACGTTGACCGTGCGCGTTCACAAAGTAACGTTCAAAGTCTTGGTTTTTTCGGCGCAACTGTTCGAACACAGGTTCTGGCCACTGCCAAATAATGCCATCGGCAATGACTTGCAACTGATTTGTAATCTTGCGACCGGTGAGCAGCGACGGAAAACCAAACAGGTCGCCGGGCTCGAGGCGGTCGAGATGTTGCCCGTCCTTATCGACCAAGTCGTAGGCACCGGAACGCACGAGATACAACTGGTGTACATCCGGCTGCATGATCTCCTTACGATTATCATGACAGACGTACACCGCTTGTAACTTGTCGACCGCAAGTTGTAGCTCAGCGTCGGCTAAGCCGTCAAACGGCGGTGTTTGTTTAAGAAAGCTGCGAATATCGACACTGTCTGCGGTCATCATTAAGTCCTTTGATCGGCCCTACCGAGATCATCTTCAGTCTAGCCTGTTCCCACATAAAACAACATGTTACTGATAAAAAAGCCCCATGGCACTCACTCCATAGGGCTTCCATGACTCAGGATTTCACCAGCTCAACCTTAGTGGTGAGTGGCTTCACCCGCACCTTTCGGATAACGAATCGACTCGACTAGCTCTTGAATCTCTTCTGGTGCATCTTTGGTGAACTTCAGCACAGTCAGCGCCACAATGAAGTTCAGGATCATACCCACGGTACCAATCCCTTCTGGCGAGATACCAAACAGCCAATTCTCTGGGGTATCTGCCGCTGGGTTGATAAAGCGGAAGTAGATGATGTACGACAAGGTAAAGACGACACCCACCACCATACCGGCAATTGCACCCGCGCTATTCATGCGTTTATGGAAGATACCCATAATAATCGCTGGGAAGAACGAGGCAGCTGCCAGACCGAACGCGAAGGCGACCACCTGCGCCACGAATCCGGGTGGATTAATACCGAACCACGCACCGATAACAACCGCCACACCCGCTGCAATTCGTGCATAGAGTAGCTCTTGTCGGTCGGTGATATTCGGCGCCAATGTTCGTTTCATTAAGTCGTGGGACACGGAACTCGAAATTACCAAGAGTAAGCCAGCAGAGGTCGACAACGCAGCGGCAACACCACCTGCAGCAACCAAAGCAATAACCCAGTTCGGTAAGTTAGCGATTTCTGGGCTGGCCAGTACGATAATGTCCGCGTCAACGCGCATTTCGTTACGCTCGTCAGCCGAGTAGAACATGCGACCGTCTTCGTTGTGGTCATTCCATTCAATTAAGCCGGTACGTTCCCAGTTGGTCACCCAGCTTGGTGCATTTTCATACAAGACACCTTGCTGCTCAGGGCCGTTCAGCGTGTTCAGAATGTTCACTTTAGTAATTGACGCAATTGCTGGAGCCGTCGTGTAAACCACTGCAATAAAGACGAGTGCCCAACCACCTGATTTCCGTGCATCACTCACTTTCGGAACCGTGAAGAAACGAATAATTACGTGTGGTAAACCGGCGGTACCAACCATCAGTGCCATGGTAATGGCAAAGACATCGATGCCGGACTTCGTCCCTTCCGTATACGCAGCAAAACCAAGCTCTTGCGACAAGCCGTCGAGACGCTCAAGCATGTACATGCCTGAACCGTCCGCTAAGGTCGCACCGAAACCGGTTTGCGGCAGGAAGTGACCGGTCATTTGCATGGAAATGAACACCGCTGGCACGGTGTAAGCAAAGGCTAACACACAGTACTGCGCCACCTGGGTATAAGTAATCCCTTTCATACCACCCAATAAGGTGTAGAAATACACTAAGGCCATACCAATCAGAACGCCGGTGGTGATATCAACTTCCAAGAAGCGACTAAAGACCACGCCAACGCCACGCATTTGGCCAGCAATGTAAGTAAAGGAAACCAGAATCGCACAAATTACGGCAACCGTTCGCGCGGTTTGCGAGTAATAGCGGTCACCAATAAAGTCTGGCACGGTAAACTTACCAAATTTCCGTAAGTACGGTGCTAAACACAGTGCCAGGAGTACGTAACCACCGGTCCAGCCCATCAGGTAGACACTACCGTCATAACCGAGCATGGAAATCAAACCGGCCATGGAAATAAACGATGCAGCTGACATCCAGTCAGCGGCAGTGGCCATACCGTTGGCGACTGGAGGCACACCACCGCCAGCAACGTAGAAATCAGTTGTTGAACCAGCGCGCGCCCATATCGCAATACCGATATAAAGGGCAAACGTCGCGCCGACGACGATAAACGTCAGTGTTTTGATATCCATGGCTTACTCCTCGTCGACTTTATATTTTTTATCGAGCTTGTTCATTTGTGCGATGTACACAAAGATCAGCACGATAAAGGTGTAAATTGCGCCTTGTTGGGCAAACCAAAAGCCCAACTTAAAGCCGAAGAAGGAGAACTGATTCAGCCAGTCCACCAAAATAATACCGAACCCAAAGGAGACCGTGAACCAGACAGCCAATAGCTTGACCATCAACGACAGGTTCTCTTTCCAGTAGGCTTTGGCATGATCTTGCGATTCAAATGCCATGTGATTTCCTCCACGTATGTTTGTTGGCGCTACTCTTAGTTGAGTAGTTCTACCTTTTTGTCGATAACAAGCATCGTAGAGAAATGGCAATGAGGAAATTGGACGTTAGTCTAATAGGTGAATTATTTGTTAAGAAGACCCGTGGATTGTGTTGGAACAACACCGTTGAAAATCAGTCTTTTTCCTCAAATATGTCACTATTTACGTATAATTGTTCGCCATATGGCAAACTCTTTATATTCTTGCTATAATGCTTGCCAATTAGCGAACATTAATGGTGGCAAGATGGCAACACGAATCGAGATCGGCAATGCAATTCGCGAGCGTAGAAAGGAATTAGGATACACCCAACACGCTTTGTCAGAGCTGACGGGTGTTCACAAATCAACGATTTCTGAAATCGAAAATGGGCGCTTTAGCGGCTCTTTCGATATCTTCGAACGCCTGCTCGACAGTGTCAATTTGCAGTTTGAGGTGTCGAGCAAGACACATCGTTTACCGGACTGGGACGACATTGATTCCTTGTTTTCGGAGGATGAATCATGACTCGCACTGCGAATGGGCGACCTGAGTTACCTGCTAAAATCACCCGTATTCAAGTGTGTGTTGGCGAAATAGAAGCAGGACTGCTCACGCATGGTGCTGTCCACCATTTTCAGCCTACGCAAGAAGAGCATCACATCTCGCTCACAATGACAAGAAAGGGATTAGATGGCTACGCATCAGGAAACCTGCATCCCATTTTCTCGCAGAACCTACCCGAAGGTTTTAATCGTCGATTTATTGCCGAAAAATTGGCCAGATACGCGAAAGTAAACGACATGTATCTTCTCGCACTACAAGGCGATCAAGGTATTGGCATGCTGTCTTATCAAAGCGAGATTCAACTACCTGTAACTGAGTCCATAGCACTTAAAGACATCTTGTCTTACAACAGTCCCGAGCCGTTATTCCCGCAATTGCTAGAGAAATATTATTTACGCAACTCGTTAGCGGGCGTGCAGCCAAAAGTGAGCGTACCGAGCAGCAAAACGCTAGCGACGGATCGAACGGTTGAGCAACGCGACATCATTGTTAAAACGTTTGATGAAGAATTTCCCCTCCTTACCGTGAATGAGTTTGTCTGTATGGAAGCAGCACGTTGGTGTGGACTTAACCCACCGAAAACCTATTTGGCGGAAAATTTGGAGACTTATGTGGTCGAGCGATTCGACACGTCAAGCAATGGGGACCGACTTGGGTACGAGGACTTCACCACACTGATGAAGAAGCCAAATGACCCCGACGCAAAATACTCAGGTAGCTATGAAGCAATTTTGCATGCAACGCTTTTGTACACCAATAGCCAAACAGAAGTCGAAAAAATGTATCGATACATTGCCTTTAACTGTCTTATTGGTAATGGCGATGCGCATTTGAAGAACTTTGCGCTGCAGTACTTGCCAGACATGAGTGATATCTATGTATCGCCCCCATTCGATATCACGCATACGCTTATTTACGACACGATCGATAATAAGCTAGCCTTAAAATTAGCCCGGAGTAAATCTTTTCCAGACATGGCAACACTTCTGCGTTTAGCGGAAGGCAAGGGATATCGAATTCGCAAAGCCAGAGAAATCATTGAGCAACTCGCTGAAGGCATTCTTGATTATCTCAGGCAATCACAAGAAGTTGAGCTTTTTAAGGGCTTACGTGAATCCATTGAACACTCGGTCGCAAAGGTGATGGTCTCCTCTTCAGGTACGACAAAATATCGTCATGACCGGATCAAGAAGTATGAATAGCGGATTGACGAGCGTCTTCTAATACGCCACAGTGAGCCGTGAATATTCCATCAATGACATAACAACCGACATGATCTGGATTCTGATTGCCTCTGCACTAGGCTACATTGCGCTGCTGTTTCTTATTGCCCTATGGGGTGAGCGCAAACACTCATTAGGCTACAAAATTAGCTTACACCCCTGGGTGTATGGCCTTTCTTTGGCTATTTATTGTACAACCTGGACCTACTACGGCGCGGTTGGCAATGCCATTGACGGAGGCTGGAGTTTCTTACCGATTTTGCTCGGTCCTGTGTTGTTGTATGTGTTTGGCCTACCCGTTGTGACCAAGCTTGTGGCCGTCAGCAAACGGCAAAACATCACTTCGATAGCTGACTTTATCGCCTCGCGTTACGGTAAAAACCACAAAATGGCGTTGGTGGTCACTATGATTGCCGCTGCGGCGGTGATTCCCTACATTGCGCTGCAGCTGAAAGCGGTCGGTATCAGCTTTAATGTGCTCAGCGGTATGCCGCCAGAAGTTACTGGCGGATCGCTGAAAGAACTCATTGTCGCCTTGCTGATGGCGGCATTTGCCATCGTTTTTGGTACACGGCGTCTGGACGTCACCGAGTACCGCAGCGGTATGATGCTCGCCATCGCCTTCGAATCAACAGTCAAGCTCGTCGCCTTGCTCGGCGTAGCCGTTTTTGCTTGGATTGCTTTTCGCAGCGACAGTGTGCTGACCATTACCGCCCAGCTGGAAAGCCTACAGCTCAGCAGCAGCTGGGGTTGGCAAGCACTTAACGCAGAGTTTTTCATTCAACTGGCGATGGCCGCTGGTGCGATTCTCTGTTTACCGCGTCAGTTCCACGTGACCGTCGTTGATAACGTTCATTTGTCGCACCTGAAAACTGCCCGCTGGCTGTTTCCGGTTTACTTACTACTTACCTCTGTAGCCATTGCCGTTCTGGCGATCACCAGCACACAGCTACTCGGTAGTTACAATGGTTTACCAGACGAACGCTCGGTATTTCCATTATTGATTCCTTATGTGAATGGCCAAACTTGGCTCGCGATTGTGGTCTATATCGGCGGTATTTCAGCGGCGACGGCCATGGTCATCGTTGCTACCCTAACGCTCAGCACCATGATCAGTAACGACGTCGTCATGCCCGTTTGGCTCACCCGTGAAGGTCAGAAAATTCCGCAACCGCACCGATTCTCACGACGGTTAATTCGCGTTCGTCGCTATGCCATTGTTAGCGTTTTAGTGCTCGGTTGGGCTTGTTACCACCTCTGGTTTGCACGCCTTAACTTGGTCAGTATCGGTCTGCTGGCGTTCTCTGTGGTGTTGCAGCTATTGCCCGCCATCATCGGTGGCATGTACTGGCGGCGTGGTCATGCTCAAGGGGTCTATTGGGGTTTAATTGCCGGTATGGTGGCCTGGCTTATTGCGATACTGTTACCTCTGACTCAGGCGCCACTGGAACAAGCTGATACGATCATTACCCACGGCACCCTGATTGCCATGGCCGCAAACGTTGCTGGGTATGTGATTTTTAGCTACTTAGCCGTGCCGGCGCTCGTCGATAAAATTCAAGCCACGGCGTTTGTGCAACCGCGCAGCAGCCACACCAATGTCGGTCCCCAACGACCGCAGCAAACCCGTGTTGCCGACTTAGTTTTACTGATGGAGACCTTTCTTGGTCCGCATCGCTGCGAAGAATTATTACAAAGTTACCAACGTCATCGCGAGCTCGACCGCGACGGTATTGCCGATGCCAAATTTACTGACTATGCCGAGCGTGCCATTAGCGGTGTGCTCGGTGCGGCCACTGCCCGTTCACTGGTGAATGCTGCGATTGAGAATCGCCAGCTCAATCTTGAAGAAGTGGTGCATTTCTTCGACGACACTACCCAAGCGCTACAAACCCAACAGTCAATCATGTATAGCTCGTTGGAGAATCTTGCCCAAGGTATTTCCGTCGTCGACAAAGAATTGCGGTTAGTGGTGTGGAACCGCCGTTACCTCGAGTTGTTTGACTATCCCGACGGCATGGTACAACCGGGGCGTCCGATTGCTGACTTGATTCGTTACAACGCCGAGCGCGGTGAATGCGGCGTCGGTGAAGTCGAAGAGTTAGTCAACAAGCGTTTGTACTATATGCAAATTGGCTCACCGCACCGATTCATTCGTCGTCGCTCTGACGGTCGCGTGATTGAAATGGTCGGTAATCCGCTGCCCAACGGTGGCTTCGTGACCAGTTTTACCGACGTCACTGAACACATTGAAACTCAGCAGGCGCTCGAAGATGCCAATATCGACCTCGAAGCGCGGATCCGCAGTCGCACCGACGAAGTCCGGGAAATTAACCGTGAGCTAACCGAGGAAATCGACCGTCGTCGTGAAATCGAAGTCGCCTTACAAGCGGCCAAAGCGGAAGCAGAAAATGCTAATGCCAGCAAAACACGCTTCCTCGCATTGGCTAGCCACGATATTTTGCAACCGTTGAACGCAGCGCGTTTGTATTTGTCCGCAGTGGATCATGAACAGCTTGATCCGAAGAACCAAGGGTTGATTCATAAAGTCGATAACGCCCTCGATTCGACCGAGCATCTGCTCTCGGCCTTACTATCCATTGCCAAAATGGAACAGGGCGCGATGCAGCCACAGCTGAAACACATTGACCTCAATACGATTTTGGGGCCATTGGTACCTGAATACGCGGTCTTAGCCGAACAACGCGACTTACAGTTCAAAGCCCGTTTGCGCAACTTAACCGTGTATACCGACCCAACGTACTTGCGGAGAATTGTGCAGAACTTCCTGTCAAATGCGGTGAAATATACCGAAAGCGGCCGTGTTTTGTTAACCGTTCGCAAACGCGGCGAACATGCCGAATTAGCGGTTTGGGACACGGGCCCCGGTATTCCAGAACAAAAACACGACGAAGTTTTTGAGGCCTTTATTCGTTTGCATCAAGGCTCCATTAGCGGTGTCGGTTTGGGGCTAAGCGTGGCCAAGCGCATGGCTGAACAACTAAACTGTCCATTAAAGATAAAGTCGGCACTCGGTCAAGGTAGCCGCTTCTCGGTGCTGGTGCCACTTGGTTCTGCTGCCATGGTGATTCCACGCGTCCGGCCAGAGCGCTCGAATCAAGCTTACGACGGTCTGAAGATTCTCTGTGTCGATGACGACCCAGAGAACTTAAAAGCGCTGGAAGCGCTGCTGCATAAGTGGGACTGCCACCCGATTCAGTTCACCACCCCGCAGGACGCTCTGGTTTGGGCAAAAGAAAATCCAGCGCCAGACGGCGTCTTGCTGGATTATCAGCTCGGTGAACACGGCGACGGCTTGACGCTGTGGCAAGCATTGAGTGGCATTTGGCCAACGCGAGTTCCGGGTGCTTTGGTGACGGCTGTTCGAGACCCCGATTTGAAAGCAGAAACACGGAAGCTCGGTCTGCAATTCTTAGCCAAGCCGGTTAAACCGGCGCAGTTAAAAGCGCTGATGCAGCATATGCAGCGCCATAAAGAGACACACCGAAGCCCGAGCGAGGAGCCTCCCCGTGCCAACTAACTTTCGTCCCGAGCATAGCTTTCAAGCACTTGGCTCATTTTTTTCGCAGCCAGTCGCCCCCTCACCGGTGCGCGAACCCCAGTGGATTGCCTTTAATCAAACGCTCGCAGAGCAACTGCAACTGCCAGCCGAACTGCATGCAACACAGACCGGCCTCAGCGTTTGGTCCGGGAACGAGGTGCCAAGTTGGGCGCAACCGATTGCGCATGCTTATGCGGGCCACCAATTTGGTAACCTCGTGCCGCAACTCGGCGATGGCCGGGCACTGCTCTTAGCTGAGGTTGTTGATAAACACGGCAAGCGTTGGGATGTTCAACTCAAAGGCGCTGGGCCAACCCCGTTTTCCCGTGGTGGTGACGGTCGCTCAGCGGTTGGTCCGGTATTGCGCGAGTACTTGCTGAGTGAAAGCATGTTTGTTCTCGGGGTGCCGACGACCCGCGCGCTCGCTGCCGTGGCCAGTGGCGAATTGGTATTTCGTGATCAAGGTGGCGTGCCGGGCGCTGTATTTACCCGTGTTGCCAGCAGCCATTTACGCATCGGTAGTTTTCAGTTTGCTTCCTTGCATGGCGGCGCCGAGAAAGTTCAAGAGCTGGCGGACTATGCGATTGCCCGCCACTATCCGGAACTCGCGGACACAACCGGAACTGAGCGCTACCTCGCCTTGTTACATGCAGTCGCCATGAAGCAAGCCGAGTTGGTCAGTCAGTGGCTACGCGTCGGGTTTATTCATGGCGTCATGAATACCGACAACACATCAATATGTGGCGAAACCATCGATTATGGCCCAGCGGCATTTCTTGACCGCTATCATCCGCAAAAAGTCTTTAGCTCGATCGACCGCCGGGGACGTTATGCGTTTAGCAGTCAACCGGCGATCGCGCAATGGAATCTAGCTCGCTTGGCCGAATGCCTTTTGCCGTTGCTCACCGCTGAGTCAGAACATGGTGATGACGAAGCCAGCGTAAAGGCAGCGCGTGAAGACGCCATTGCCCTTGCCACTCGCGTTTTAGATGCGTATTCGGAGCAGGTACAAGCGCTGTGGCTCAGCACGATGGCCACCAAGATCGGTCTTGAACAAGCCCAAGCTGAGGACGACGAACTGATTCAAGATTTTCTCGTCGTATTGCAAACCCATGACGTCGACTACACCCAGGCGTTCTGGCAACTCGCCAATGAACTGAGCGAAAGAGCTGGGTCATCTCTACAAGGGGAGTCTGCATTAGTCGCCCCAACCGCGCCAGCCGCCAGCCTCTTTACCCAGCCGGAAGATTACCTCGCTTGGCGCCAACGCTGGCTGCAACGACTCAGCGAGAATCAGCGGTCAGTCAAGGATACCATCGATGCCATGCGCAGCGTGAATCCAGCGCTCATTCCGCGCAATCATCGTATTGCCGAAGCGATTACCGAAGTTGAGGAAAGCGGCAGCCTAAAACGTTTCTATACCCTGCTCAATGCGTGGAAAACACCCTATAACATGCCCACCAGCGAGCTAGAACTTGAGCTCTATCAGGCGCCGTCCAAAGCAGAGGAAGTGCAACGAACCTTTTGTGGAACTTAAAGGTAAAAATCAAAGCACTTGCCAAGAGCCGCCTTTGCGCGGCCCGATGCGCTTGAGCTTCTTGTCTTGCTGTAATTTCGCTACAGCTCTTTCAACGGTACTAGTCGCAACACCGAGCTGCTGAGCAACCCACGCGAGACTGTGTGTTGGGCTTTCTTGCAACAGCGATAATATCGCATCCGGCGTTTTTACCCGCATTTCTACCCGCGTTTCTACCCGCATTTCGGGTGCTAATTCCCGCACTGTCGTATCCGCGTCGATCGCATTTTCCAGCGCAGTTGCTATTGCTGCCAGCATATACTCAATAAATTGCGTGCAGTCGCTCTTCTGATCGGCATCGCGCAAGGCTTGGTAATATTCCGTTTGGGAGTCTTTAATAACCGATTCAACGGGGAGGTACGCAAACAGCGGCTGCCATTTACTTAGAATCAAGGTTTGCCATAACCTGCCCAAACGACCATTACCATCTGCAAATGGATGAATAAATTCAAATTCGTAGTGAAATGCTGCAGAAGCCACAAGCGGATGCACTTTGGTTGTCGCAAGCCAATCGACGAGCTGGTTCATCAAGCGTGGAACTTGATTCGCGGGCGGTGCCATATGCACAAGCTGGTCACCTCGATAGATACCGGCTCCACCACAGCGCCAGCGACCTGCTTCAGCAAGTAAACCTTGCATCATTAGCTGATGTGCTGCGCACAGGTCTTGAAGACTCTGCGGTTGCCAGTTCAGTAATGCTTCGTAAGCCTGAAAAGCATTCAAGACCTCCTGAATCTCGCGCGGTGGACCGAGTACACGCTTGCCTTCTAACACAGCTGTCACCTGCTCAAGACTCAAGGTATTTTGCTCAACCGCCAGCGAGGCTTGAATGGTCTTGATCCGGTTCTCTCGTCTTAAACTTGGTTGTTGACGTTGCTCTTTCACCACCCAAGAACCAACTAATATCGAAATATTCGCCACATGGTTCAGAATCGCCGTGTTGAGCTTAAAGGGTGGTGAATAAGCCAAACTCAAACTCCTTAGCCGTCCCAATGATTAACGATCACCTTCACTTTCAGGCGGTGAAAGCTGTAGGCGTTCGGCTAACAGTACCGCTTGAGTGCGGCTGTAGACATCAAGCTTACGGAAAATAGCCGTCATGTGAGCCTTCACCGTCGCTTCGGTAATGCCCAGTTGATAGGCAATTTGCTTGTTCAGTAAGCCTTCGTGTACGTAATACAACACCCGATATTGTTGCGGGGTTAAGTCGGCCACTTTCTCGGCGAGCTCTTTGTCCTCTTGGCTGACATCAACGATTTGCTCAGCCATGCCCTCTGGCAACCATTCATCGCCATCAAGAATTGCAGCAATTGCATTGGCAATGTCGGCCGACGACAATGATTTTGGAATAAAACCGAGCGCACCGAAACCCATACAGCGGGAAATCACCTGCAAGTCTTCCGACCCAGAAATGACCGCCACCGGTAACAACGGATAGTCGTTGCGAATGCGGATTAAACCATATAAATCACCCGCACCGGGCATGTGTAAGTCGAGCAACAACAAATCAATGTCGTCGTCTTGGCTTAACGCGTCGAGGGTAGAGTCGAGGGTATCGGCCTCGCGAATATCGAGGTCGGCAAAATGATTCGCGAGAGCCCCCTGCAGGGCCTCGCGAAATAACGGATGATCATCAGCAATTAGTAATCGGGTCATAGCACTTTTTGTGGAAGCGCTACCTGGTCGCTTCCTATCCTTAGCGGTTTAATCGATTCTCAATTAACGAATCTACCACACTCGGATCGGCGAGCGTAGAGGTATCACCCAAATTACTGTACTCATTGCTGGCAATTTTCCGCAGAATACGACGCATGATTTTACCCGAGCGAGTTTTCGGTAGGCCTGGCGCCCACTGAATATGGTCTGGCGTCGCAATCGGACTCAGCTCTTTACGGACCCACTGCACTAAGGTTTTGCGCAGATCGTCATTGGCTTCAACGCCATCAACCACAGTCACATACACATAAATACCTTGGCCTTTGAGATCATGCGGGTAACCGACCACAGCGGCTTCGGCAACGGCTTCATGGGCAACCAATGCGCTTTCAATTTCAGCGGTACCTAAGCGGTGTCCTGAGACGTTGAGTACATCGTCGACTCGACCGGTAATCCAGAAATGACCGTCGTCGTCGACACGTGCGCCGTCACCGGTGAAATAAACGTTTTTGTAGGTGCTGAAGTACGTCTGCTCAAAGCGCTCATGGTCGTTCCACAAGGTGCGTGCCTGACCTGGCCACGAGTCTTCGATAATCAAATTACCTTCTGTCGCGCCAGCAAGCTTTTTGCCTTCATTGTCGACTAACGCTGGTTTCACACCGAAGAACGGCAACATCGCCGAGCCTGGCTTCATATCAGTAGCTGCTGGGAACGGCGCAATCAAAATGCCGCCGGTCTCGGTCTGCCACCAAGTGTCGACAATCGGGCACTTGCTGTTACCGATAACCTTGTAATACCACTCCCACGCTTCTGGGTTAATTGGTTCACCCACCGAGCCCATAATCCGCAGCGAGTCACGTTTACTGCCCTTAGCTGCAGCATCGCCTTTGGCCATTAAGGCACGAATCGCTGTCGGTGCGGTATACAGAATATTAACTTGATGCTTGTCGACCACCTTACCAATGCGCGACACGTCCGGATACGTTGGCACGCCTTCAAACATCAGCGTGGTCGTACCGTTGGCGAGCGGGCCGTAAACAATATAACTGTGACCGGTAATCCAGCCCACATCGGCCGCACACCAGTAGACGTCGTCTTCTTTAATATCGAAAACATATTCGTGCGTCATTGACGCATACACCATGTAGCCACCCGTGGTATGTACAACGCCTTTCGGCTTGCCGGTTGAGCCAGAGGTATAGAGAATAAACAGCGGATCTTCGGCTTGCATCACTTCCGGTGGACAGTCGGCGTCACAATCACCAATGAGTTCCTGCCACCAAACGTCGCGGCCCTCTTGCATGTCAAAATCAACGTCGGTGTGTTTCAGAACCACCACGTGTTCAATGGTTGGGCAGGCGTCACCACTTAAGGCTTCGTCGACGTTTGGCTTCAACGCGACGCCTTTACCGCCACGACGGCCTTCGTTCGAAGTGATAATCACTTTCGCACCACAGTCATTCACTCGGTCGGCAATCGCATGCGGCGAGAACCCAGCAAAAATCACCGAATGTACCGCGCCTAACCGGGCGCAAGCCAGCATGGCATAGGCGGCTTCTGGCACCATCGGCATATAAATCGCAACGCGGTCGCCCTTCTTCACACCGAGTTTCTTTAGACCGTTGGCAAAACGAGCCACTTCTTCATGGAGTTCACGGAACGTAATGTGCTTTTGCACATCAACTTCGTCACCTTCCCAAATGATCGCGGTCTTGTCGCCGCGCTCACTCAAGTGACGATCAACACAGTTGTAGCAAGCGTTAAGGGTGCCGTCGGCATACCACTGAATGTCGAGTTCACCAGACGCAAAGTTAGTCTTCTTAACTTGGCTATACGGGCTGAACCAGCTAATACGCTTACCTTCTTCTGCCCAAAACGCTTCTGGGTCAGCAATCGACTGCTGATACTTCTCCGCATAGGTTTGCGGATTCAGCCGTGCAGACGCTTTCACTGCTTCAGGCATTGGATAACTCAGTGCTGACATATTTCATTCCTCCTAAATTCTATAGCCTCATTTGTACTGATTTCGCTGGCTGAAACCTATTAGACCATAGTCTAGATTGACCCATTGCGCATCTTCCCGAATGCTTAAAAGCACGCACAAACCTGCAGTAGCTGTGCACTCAAGGCATGCCAACAATGCCATAAAAGACAACATGAGGAAGCTTACATGCAACGTTTACAAACCGCGATGACGGCCACTGCTGTTGCTGCTGCGTTAACCGCAGGCGGCCTAATCAGCATGGCTAGCGCCAAGGCAGAAACCGAATTTAGCTATGGCGGCTACATCAAACTCGACGCCATGGTTACCCGCACCGACAGTGGCTCGTTGCCGTCAGGCAGTATTGGCCGGGACTTTTACATTCCTGGCTTAACCCCAATTGGCGGCGATAGCAATACATACACGGATTTTCATGCGCGCGAAACTCGGTTCTTCTTCCGTGCCAACCAAACCTTGGAAAATGGTGAGACCATTTCTGGTTATGTCGAGTTCGATTTCCTCGGCACACCGGGCGGCGATAAGCGCGTCACCAACTCCTACTCGCCGCGCGTCCGCCACGCCTATATTCAATACCGTAATTGGCTCGCCGGCCAGTTTTGGAGCAACTTCCAGGATACGGCAATTATTCCTGAATCGGTTGACTTTATTGGTTCACCAGACGGCATTGTGTTTAACCGTCAGCCACAGATTCGTTACAGCAACAACGGTTTTTCCGTGTCTGTCGAGCAACCAGAAACGACGGTGACGCCAAACCTCGGCGGCACAGCACGTATCACCACGGGTGACACCGCGATGCCGGATCTCACCGCCCGCTACCAGCAACAGGTGGACAACATTCACTACAGTATTGCCGGTATTTTCCGTCGTTTAGAGTATCGCCAGAACGGCGTCGATGCGACTGAAACCGGTTGGGGTGTAAATTTAACCACCAAAATCAACTTCGGCCCGCACGATTTGCGCGCTGGTATCGTTCATGGTGAAGGGATCGGCCGTTATGTCGGCGTCAACTCCGTCAACGACGCTGTGGTCGATCAGGCGCTGAACTTAGATGCACTTGGCTATACCGGCTTTTCATTGGCCTATCGCCATGTCTGGAATGCCCAATATCGAAGCAACTTGATTTTCACCCGCGGCAAATTCGAAGACAAACGCGAATTGACCGGATTGAATGCCAACGATCACACCCAGCGTATCGCTGCGAACTTGATGTATCAAGCCAACGAGCGCATGGTCGTCGGTTTCGAATATAGCCGCGCAACCCGTGAATTACTCTCTGGCGACGATGGCAATCTCGATCGTGTGCAAGTAAGCGTACAGTACGCGTTTTAAGCCATTCATCGCAAATTCCAGTCGGTCGTTGTGAAATACAGCGGCTGAGCTGCCCCCCCAAGGAAAATTTGTTACACTCCGGCGTTCAGTTTGCAGTTAATGAGCGTCGGAGTTTTTTTATGTCTGAGATAAAGTCACCCGATAACGACGACGAAATCGCGCTGTTTCAAGAGCTCATGCAAGACGTTAAGCCGCTGACTAAGCCCGATACCGTTGCGCTTGAACGCAGCTGCCTGACCACCGAGCAACAAGCCGCTCGGCGCGAAGCAGCCATGGCAGCTGCAGAAGCAGAAGAAGCTGCCGCGCTAAGTGAACAAGTGCGTGACTGGGTTGAACCCAATGACCCCATCGAGTGGCGACTTAATGGCATCCAAGACGGCGTGTTTCGTCAGCTCAAGCGTGGCCACTACGAACCGCAAGCGACCTTGAACATGCACAATATGCGCGTCAGCGAAGCACGGATCGAAATCAGTCGCTTTATCAAAGAATGCTACCGAACTGGTGTTCGCACCGCGCTGATCATTCACGGCATCGGCTTGAAAAGCCAGCCTCGCCCGGGCTTATTGAAAAGCTTAGTCAATCAGTGGCTACCAGATATTGAGAATGTCATGGCATTCCATAGCGCCCAAAAATTTCACGGTGGCATGGGCGCAACCTATGTCATGATTCGGAAAAATCAAAGTGTTAAACTTGCGACCAAAGAACAAAATCGGAAACGATAGACCGCACTGTCGCGGACTATTCAGGTGGGCAATACAGGAATTAACTATGCGTATTTGGCAAAAAATCACTCATCTTTCACTCGTTGCTGTTGTCGCAACGTCCCTCTTCGCTTGGGCTCCAAACGCTCACGCGGATGACAGTACTTCAGTGCAACCACAACGAATTATCCTTGTCATTGCAGACGGCATGGGCTTCCCTTACTTAACTGCATACCGGTACTTCAAAGACGGACGCAATTTCACCCATGCCAGTGACATTTCACCAACCATTTTCGATAACTACTTGGTTGGCGCCGCAAGCACCTACCCTGCGGACGACACCTTAGTCACGGACTCTGCCGCGAGCGCCACAGCACTCGCCACCGGCATTAAAACATACAATGGCGCCATTTCCGTCGATGCCGACGGTAATCCGCTGAAGACCATGATGCAAATTGGCCGTGAAAACGGTTGGTTGACTGGCGCAATCGCGACCACCCGAGTCACCCACGCAACGCCAGCTGCTTTCTATACTCACGTGCCGTCTCGCCGAATGGAAGATGAAATTGCCGACCAATACGCAACATTAGACGAGAACGGTCAACCCATCTTCGACCTGTTGCTCGGTAGCGGCCGTAAACACTTTGTTCGCACTGACGAAGACGGTACAGAAATTAACCATTTAACGACGCTCACCGATGCCGGTGTTCGCATCGTTGAAACTTACGAAGAGCTGCATGCGCAACAACGTCTGCCGGTACTTGGCCTGTTCTTCGACGATGCTTTCCCGTACGTGATTGACGACGAAATGCGTTTAGAACAGCTATCGCGCCATGGTCTTCGCTTATTCGACAACACTGATCAGCCCTATGTGGTCATGATCGAAGCGTCAATGGTCGACTGGTGTGGCCACGCCAATGACATTGCTTGTGCGATGCGTGAAATGGAAGAACTCGACCACTTGATGCAGTTTCTAGAAGCGTACGCCAACGAAAATCCGGGCACGCAAGTCCTACTCACAGCCGACCACTCAACGGGCGGCTTAACGCTCGGTGCTGACGGTAATTATCAATGGCGCGCCGCTGACGTCGCCCGCATTGGCCGCGGCTTGCGCACCATGGCTGAAGACTTAACCAGCATGCCGTTCATCGACTGGGAAGCTTATGTTGAGCAGTACCTGCCATTCCCACTTACAGTCGACCAACAAAATGCACTACAAACAGTCGCGCAAGACAGCGGCTCGCGCCATCGTCAACGCATTCAAGACGTGCTCATTGACATTGTTCGCTACCACACCAGCACCGGCTGGACCACGGGCGGTCACACCGGCGAAGATGTCCCAGTCATCGCTATCGGCCCTTGGAGCGACCGCTTCCGCGGCTTCCAAGACCAAACCGATATCGCCGACATCATCATCAACTGGCTGCAATAACGAGCTTAGTGCCGCGAAGCCGCTTCCGCGCTGCATGCCTCGCGCGGTCAGAAAGCTGAGCTTTGTGCGTCGAAGCCGCTTCCGCGGTGCACGCCTAGGGGTGTCAGAGACGCCGTGAACCCATCCATGGGGGCTTGGATGCCGCATCCATGCGGCATACACTCTGCCACCCCTAGGCGCACACCGCTAGCGCTGGCTTCGAGCATGATGCTTACTGTTCTGACCGCACCAACCGTGCTTCGCTTACGCTGGCTTCGTTGCATTGACTGTATATCTCTAACCGCACCAACCGTGCTTCGCTTGCGCTGGCTTCGCTGCACTGGCTGTATATCTCTGACCGCCCGCTCGCACACCCAAACAATTGACCAATCTTGACTAGTAACTTGCTTCTCGCCTAGCTAGAATTAAACGCATGTTTAAATTTCTAGGTGAAAGCAAAAATGAGTGACGTGGCGAAGTTTTCTGACGTTTTAGCGAGTATTGACCCTGATGCAGAGCAAGAATTTGTGTTGCCGCAAGGTTGGGCACAGGGGCGTGCATTCTTTGGTGGTTTTTCGGCAGCGATCGCGTTTCAACATGCAAAACTCGGCGTTGATCTTGAGCAACCGATTCGAGCACTAACCATTTCATTTGTCGGTCCGCTAGAACCTGGAACGGCCACTTTGCAACGCACCATTTTGCGTAAAGGTAAAAGCGTCACCCAAGTCCGCGTGGAAATTGTGCAAAATGGCGGTGTGCAACTAAGTGGCTTATTCACGTTTGGCCGTTCACGGCCCTCGCAAGTCCGCATCACGGACACCTTACCTGCTGAGGTACCCAATCGTGAACACGGCTTGCCTTTCCCGAAAACACCCATTCTTCCTGAATTTGCACATCACTTTGACTACAGCGTCACGGTCGGTGGTTTACCGTTTAGCAACACCCAGTCGCGTCAATTTGGAGGTTGGGTACGTTTCTGTAACGAAGACACACCAATCGACGTCGGCCTCTTTCTTGGTCTCGTCGACGCTTGGCCACCTGCGGTATTGCCGATGCTGAATCAGCCGGCACCTGCTAGCTCATTAACGTGGACGATCGAGTTCCCAGAATTATTACCGACCCACAAAAAAGCCACCGACTGGTGGCAGTATGTTGCCTATATCGATTACGCCGCTGATGGTTACGGCCACACCCATTCCCACGTGTGGGACGATGACGGCAACCTCGTCGCCATCAGCCGCCAAACCATCACCGTATTCGCCTAGCTACGAAGCCAGCGCAAGCGCTGTGCGATAGGCTGTGACAGAGTGTATGCCGCATGGATGCGGCATCCAAGCCCTCATGGATGGGTTCACGGCGTCTCTGACACAGTCTGTCGTGCGGCGCAAAAGCGGCTTCGAAGTTTGCGCGAGAGGGTTGGGCTGCGCGATGACAGAGTATATGAGGCATGGATGCCGAATATAAGCCCCCAGGGATGGGTTCACGGCGTCTCTGACATCGTGTAGCCCAACCCTCGGAAGCAAACTTCGACGGCGACGCTAGCCTAAGCTGCGGCGGGCGTTGCGGAAGAGGCGTAGCCAGGCGCCGTCTTCGCCCCAGGATGAGGGGTACCATGAGTTGGCCACGGCGCGGAAAACGCGCTCAGGGTGTGGCATCATGATGGCAACGCGACCGTCGGCATTGGTTAGGCCGGTGATACCTTGTACGGAGCCGTTCGGGTTCGCTGGGTAACTTTCCGTCACCTTGCCATAGTTGTCCACATAACGCAGCGCAATCAATTGATCGGCATTGAGCGCCGATAGAGCTTGGTTGGCGTCGTTACGACTGAATTCAACGCGACCTTCACCGTGAGAAACCGCGATGGGCATGCGCGAGCCAGCCATGCCAGCAAACCATGGTGACTTATTGTCTTGCACTTCAACCATCGCCACGCGCGCTTCAAAACGCTCAGAGCGGTTCGTGACAAAATGCGGCCAATGCTCCGTGCCCGGAATAAGCTCATGTAAGTTCGACAACATCTGACAGCCATTACACACGCCGAGCGCCAGCGTGTCTTGGCGAGCAAAGAAGTTACTGAATTGCTCCCGCGCATTGGCATTGAACAGAATTGATTTCGCCCAGCCTTCACCAGCACCGAGCACGTCACCGTACGAGAAGCCACCACAGGCGGCCAGCGCTTGGAACTCGTCTAAGCTAACACGGCCAGTAAGAATATCGCTCATGTGCACGTCAATCGCGCTAAAGCCGGCACGGTCAAAGGCCGCTGCCATTTCGTAGTGGGAGTTAACGCCCTGCTCGCGCAGAATCGCAATTTTCGGTGCCACACCTTTCAGAATAAACGGCGCCGAAATATCTTCCGCCGGATCATACGTCAATTGCGCATGTAAACCTGGGTTATTGGTGTCTTGCTTGAGGGCAAATTCTTCGTCCGCACAGGCTGGGTTATCCCGCAAGCGTTGCATTTGATGCGTCGTTTCCGCCCAAGTGGTACGCAGCTCAGAACGCGTTGCTTGATACACCACTTGCTCGTCCTGACGAATGACAAGTGAGTCTTCACTTACCGCACGGCCAAGATTAACCAGCATATCGTCATAACCGGCGGCAGCAAATTCAGCGTTCAAACGCGCAGCGACGGCTTCTGAAACCTGAATCACGGCACCAAGTTCTTCACTAAATAACGCAGCAACCGTGTCTTGACCAGCAGGCAGATCGATTTCAACACCGCAGTGGCCGGCAAACGCCATTTCTGCCAAGGTCACCAACAAACCACCGTCTGAGCGGTCGTGGTACGCCAGTAGTTCGTCATTCGCCACCAAACTTTGAATGGTGTTGAAGAAGAAACGTAAATGCTCTGGTGAATCTAAGTCAGCTGGCTCAGCGCCTAACTCACGATACACTTGCGCCAGCGACGACGCGCCTAAACGGTTTTGACCACGGCCCAAGTCGATCAACATGAGGCGGGCATCATCGCGCTCCGCGCGCAACATTGGCGTAACGGTTTTGCGCACGTCCTGTACCGGTGCAAATGCGGTGATCACGAGCGACAATGGCGAAATAACCGCTTTGTCGCTGCCGTCTTCTTGCCAACGCGTCTGCATTGACATGGAGTCTTTACCGACCGGGATAGTTAAACCGAGTGCCGGACAGAGTTCTTCACCCACGGCTTTCACCGCCGCATACAAACCAGCGTCTTCACCTGGATGGCCTGCAGGCGCCATCCAGTTGGCTGACAATTTAATGCGTTTTAAATCACCAATTGCGGTCGCGGCAATGTTGGTAATGGCTTCTGCTACTGCCAAACGCGCAGACGCTGCATGGTTAAGCAAGGCCACTGGCGTGCGCTCACCCATCGACATGGCTTCACCGGCATAGGTGTCAAATGACGCAGCGGTCACACCACAGTTCGCCACCGGAATCTGCCAAGGGCCGACCATTTGGTCACGTGCGACTAAGCCGGTCACCGAGCGGTCACCGATGGTGATTAAGAATGTCTTTTCAGCGATTGTCGGTAGGCGTAACAAGCGGCTAACTGCATCTGCAACGTTCACGTTTGCTGTTGCTAGAGGCGTGCCCGCTACTTTGCCCGTCGTCGCTTCACGATGCATTTTCGGTGGTTTACCAAGTAACACATCGAGCGGCATGTCGACTGGGTAGTTATCGAAAACTTCGTCGTACAAACGCAGTGTTTGTTCAGACGTTGCTTCTCCAACAACGGCAAACGGTGCACGCTCACGGCGACATATCTCTTCGAACAGTTCGCGGCGCTCTGGCACTAAGGCTAAAACGTAACGCTCTTGCGATTCGTTACTCCAGACTGCCATTGGCGACATGCCCGGTTCGTCATTCGGAATAGCACGGAGTTTAAATTCACCACCACGGCCACCGTCGTTAACTAACTCCGGCAGCGCATTCGACAAGCCCCCTGCACCAACGTCATGAATAAAGGCAATCGGGTTGTCGTCACCGAGCTGCCAACAGCGGTCGATGACTTCTTGGCAGCGGCGTTCCATTTCTGGGTTTTCCCGCTGTACCGAAGCGAAGTCGAGATCTTCGGACGAGTCGCCCGACGCCATTGACGACGCTGCACCGCCACCCAAGCCGATATTCATGGCTGGGCCACCGAGCACAACCAACGGTGCACCGACGAGAATTTCACCTTTCTCAACGTGGTTTTCACGGATGTTACCGAGACCACCGGCGATCATAATCGGCTTATGGTAGCCACGAACTTCTTCGCCGTTAAAGCTGACCACTTGCTCTTCATAGGTACGGAAGTAACCGAGAATATTCGGCCGGCCAAATTCGTTATTAAACGCCGCACCACCGAGAGGGCCTTCGATCATAATCTCGAGTGCGCTGACAATCCGACTTGGGCGCCCAAAATCTTGCTCCCACGGCTGTTCAAAGCCCGGAATACGCAGATTTGACACCGAGAAACCGACTAAACCGGCTTTTGGCTTGGCACCAATACCGGTTGCGCCTTCGTCTCGAATCTCACCACCAGAACCAGTTGCGGCACCTGGGTAAGGTGAAATTGCAGTTGGGTGGTTGTGGGTTTCGACCTTCATCAAAATATGAATTGGCTCGCCATGATAACGATATTCACAGCTGCCTGCGTCTGGGAAGAAACGACCGGCTTCGCAACCCACCATGACCGCGGCGTTATCTTTGTAGGCTGACAAGACGTAATCAGGCGTCGCTTCATAAGTACGCTTGATCATCTTAAACAAGGATTTCTCTTGTTCCACGCCATCAATCGTCCATGACGCATTGAAGATTTTGTGTCGGCAATGCTCCGAATTCGCTTGCGCGAACATGTACAGTTCGGCGTCGACCGGGTTGCGCTGGAGCTTTAAGAAGTTCTCGGTCAAATAGTCAATTTCGTCTGCGGCTAGTGCCAAGCCTAAGCTCTGGTTTGCAGATTCAAGCGCTGCTCGGCCTTGGCCAAGGATATCGACCGTGGTAAACGGAGCGGGCTGTTGTTCTTGAAAGAGCGCAGAGGCGGCGGCAAGTTCGGAAAAAGTGCTCTCGGTCATGCGGTCGTGTAATAAAGCCGCAGCTTGTGCTTGTTGCTCGTTGCTGAGCGAGCCTTCTAACGAAACCTCTAAATAATAGGCAATCCCGCGTTCAATCCGGCGAATGTGTTGCAAACCACAATTGTGTGCAATATCTGTCGCTTTCGAAGCCCATGGTGAAATCGTGCCGACGCGCGGCGTGACCACCACAAGTTGCCCTTCCGGTGCGTGCGATTCACGGGTGGGTCCGTACTGCAATAAGCGGTCTAAAACGTGCCGTTGCTCATTCGTGAGCTCGACTGAAGCATTCACAAAATGGACAAACTCTGCATAGACCTGTTGAACGGGAAGGCCTGCAGCTTGCAGACGTTGAAGTAACTTTTCACGACGAAAATCAGACAAAGCAGGCGAACCGCGCAGGATATCCACTGGTTTAGCTCCGGATTAACTTGAAGGGATTAGGATGGCTCAGCATTATAATGAAATCTGTGCGAATTTGCGACCGTAAATGCGATGCAGTGACACGCAAGTTTTGCTATAACTGAGATTGTCTTACGAAGGAAAGTGGTTATCCCCTACATGCTGAAATGTTTTTCGACTAAAAAAAGCCGGCACTTACGCAGCACGAATGTGCGTTTCCGAGCGGCGCAGCGAACATTACGATCACTTGTAGTGATGCTATTTGCCTTGATCTTAGCCGCTTGTAACTTTGATAGCCTGGAGCAAAACCAGCTACAACGCATCGAAAATCGTGGTGTTTTATACGTTGGCACCATGATGGGGCCAACCAATTATTACCTCGATAGCTTTGAGCAGGAAGCCGGATTCGAATATGAACTCGCCCGTGGCTTGGCTGACAAGCTCGGCGTCCGTCTTGAAATCATCAATCGTTATGAGCTGCGCGAACTATGGGACTTACTCGACGCCCAAGAAATCGATTTTGTCGCCGCCGGACTCGATGTAACCGAACCACGTCTTCAACGCTATCGGTTTACGCCGGCCTATCACGCTGTTGATCAAAAACTCGTTTACAAACAAGGTACTCGTAACCGCCCTCGTGATTGGAGTCAGGTCGAAGGGATGATTCGTGTGGTCACCAGTAGCAGTCACGCGGAATTACTTTCCGAGTTAGAGCAAGAATATCCGCATCTGACGTGGACGAGTAGCCATCTTTATGACGCCGACGAGTTACTCGACCACGTGATTAACGAATCGATCGACTTTACCATTGCCGATTCACACCATTTAGATATTAAGCGCCGCACTTGGCCAGATTTAAGCATCGCCTTCACCGTGCGCAACCCAGCGCAATTAGCGTGGGCATTTGCTGACAATGGCGACGATTCACTGTATGCCGCTGCCATTGAATATATTGGTAAGCACCATGAAAGTGGCGAGCTACTTACGTTAATTGATCGCCACTTCGGCCACGTCTCGCAGTTCAATTATGTGGACACCCAAGCGTTTATTGCCGCAACAGAAACCGTATTGCCCGACTATATCGATTTGTTTCGCCAATACGCAGGTGACTTCGATTGGCGTTTATTGGCCGCGATCAGTTATCAAGAATCACATTGGAACCCTTGGGCGCGCTCCGCGACCGGTGTACGCGGCCTGATGATGTTAACGTTGCCAACTGCTGAGCAACTCAATGTGTATAATCGCATCGACCCGGAGCAAAGCATTCGTGGCGGAGCGGAATACTTGCGTCAGTTGCATCAGCGCCTGCCAGACCGTATGACCGAGCCTGATCGCACTTGGTTTGCTTTGGCGGCATATAATGTCGGTCTTGGGCATTTAGAAGACGCGCGGGTGATCACGCAACGCCAAGGCGCTGATCCGGATTACTGGATTCATGTGCGTGAGCGCTTGCCATTGTTGCGCCAGCGTCAATTTTATCGAAATACACGTTTTGGTTTCGCTCGCGGCGATGAACCTGTACGCTATGTAGAAAATATTCGCCGTTATTACGACACCTTAGTTTGGCTCGACGAGCAGGGACGTTTACCAGCCAATTAACAAATACAATTGCTGTATTGAGCAGCATAAGGAACCAGCATGGGTGTAGTCAGACGAGGCGCTGCAAACCGATTTATTCGCAGCGAAAGACGCCGACAATTATGGCGTAAGCACACGCGCATGGTCGTCGACCGCCGCAATAAATGGTTCTATTTAAACGAAACTTGCGGACTCAATCCGCTCCCTGAGAATTGTGCCGACCCTGAGTGTGAAGACGGCGATTTCGAATAGAGTTAATCGCCTATCAGCTTGGCTTTGAGTGCTTTTTTACGCGCTCGCTGTTGCTGAAAAAAATTTGAAATTTGCGCCGCACATTCGTCGTGTAGCACTCCAGGCGTGACATCGATCTGATGATTGAGTTGCGGATGTGCAACTAGATTAAACAAACTCCCTGCCGCTCCCGTTTTTAAGTCAAAGGCACCAAACACTAAACGCTGAATTCGGCTATGTACCAGTAGACCCGCACACATTGGGCAGGGCTCTAAAGTGACGTATAGCGTGGTGTCGAGCAACCGATAATTGCCGATCGCAGCCGCACCTTGACGAACGGCTTCCATTTCCGCATGCAATGATGGGTCCAACCCACCAATAACACGGTTGCGGCCGCGACCGATAATTTCACCTTGGTAGACCAACACCGCACCAACCGGCACTTCGCCGTCAGACTCAGCCTCTGCAGCGAGACGCATGGCCTCGCGCATAAATTTCTCATCTGTTGTCATGTCAATGATCTGCATGTCCGAATTTACACCACCATAATTCCGGCAATCAGGTAACCAATGGTTGCCAATAACGCAGCCAACAACGCATAAGGCAACTGGGTTCGAACGTGATCGATGTGCTCCGTTCCCGAAGCCAAAGAGGCAATGATTGTGGTATCACTGATGGGTGACGCATGGTCACCAAATATGCCTCCGGCCAGCGCTGCGGCGATAAAGAGTGGTACCGGTAAGCCTAATGTCATCGCTAGCGGAATCGCCAACGGCAGCATAATCGCGAACGTGCCCCAGCTTGAGCCGATCGCAAACGCGGTCAAGGCCGACAACAGGAAAATGAGGGCTGGTAAAGTCCAGCTCGGTAAGGTTTGGTTCAAAATACCCGCCAAATACTCACCTGAGCCCAAGGCTCGCGTTACGTCACCTAGAGCAATAGCCAGCCAGAGAATGACCGCCAACGGTAAAATTTTCCATGCACCGCGCAAAACACTTTCCAAAATCACGGCTGCCGAGGCTTTCAAGGTGACCACACTACCGATAATAGCGATGACTAACGCTGTCACGATCGCAACAAAGACACTTTGCATCCCACTGCCGCGAACGATACTACCGTCACCGGTGTACCACAGCATAATCGGTACCATTAAAACCATGGTTACTAAACTGATAATCACGGTCGCAACGGCGCCTCGATTGAGAGTAAAGTCATGGTGAGCGTCGTCACTCGCTTGCACGAGCGCAGCCTGATTCGCCTTTCGCACCCGTTCTTGTGCTGCCGCTTCAAACGCTTTCATCGGCCCAAATGCCCATCCCGTCCAAGCAACAATGAGTGCCAAAGTTAAGGCAAAAATCGCGTAGAAATTAAGTCCAATTGAATAAACAAAAGTCATCAGCGGGTCAGCGACACCTTGGTTACCAATCAAGCCTAAGTTGAATGCACCCCATGCATTCAGAGGGATTAAGATACAGACTGGGGCGCAAGTGGAGTCGATAATATAGGCGAGTTTTTGCCGACTCACACCCAACTTATCGTAGACCGGGCGCGACGTGGTTCCCGCGGTCATGATTGACACATTGGATTCGATAAAGACCGCCACGCCCAAAAACCAACTAAACATGCGTGCACGGCGTTTGTTGGGAACAATTTGCTTACGTTCGAGGGCGGCGACAAAATGTTGGAAGGTCCCTGCCCGCTCGAGAACGCCAAACAGTGCACCTATCGCCAAGGTAAAGCCCCATATCAGCATATTCGATGGTTTGACTAAGGTTTCAAATAAGCCGCCCCCCGCGGCCACCAGACCGTCACCAACCGCTGGCATAAAGAGCAAGACATAGGCTAAAACCACGCCGCCGAATAGGGCCAAAATGACCCGGCGCGTGAGAATAGCAAAGAAAATTGCGAGCAATGAGGGTAGTAGGCTAAGCCAGCCTAACTCTGTGGACATGGTCTAATTCCTTGTTGTTTTTATTGTGGCTCGAGCACATCAAATATGCCACGAGCCACGCTTTACAACAAGATTAAGTGCTTATTCCCATTCGATAGTGGCTGGTGGTTTACCGGATACATCGTAAACCACACGCGAAATACCATCAATTTCATTGATAATTCGATTCGACACCCGGCCCAGTAAATCGTAAGGCAAGTGTGCCCAATGAGCGGTCATAAAGTCGATGGTTTCGACTGCACGGAGCGACACAACCCAGTCGTACTTGCGCGCATCACCCATGACGCCGACCGAGCGCACAGGTAGAAACACCACAAAGGCTTGGCTGACTTTATGATACAAGTCGGCTTTGTGCAGCTCTTCAATGAAAATTGCATCGGCGCGACGTAGGATGTCGCAGTACTCTTTTTTCACTTCACCGAGTACTCGAACGCCAAGGCCTGGCCCTGGGAACGGATGACGGAATAACATGTCATACGGCAAGCCAAGTTCCAAACCAATTTTACGCACTTCATCTTTAAATAATTCACGCAGCGGCTCAACCAGTTTCATGCGCATTTCTGGTGGTAAACCGCCCACGTTGTGATGCGATTTAATCACGTGCGCTTTACCAGTTTTTGAACCTGCAGACTCAATCACATCAGGGTAAATCGTGCCCTGCGCTAACCAGTCCACTTCGGTTAACTTGTGCGCTTCTTCGTCGAACACTTCAATAAACGCACGACCGATGGTCTTACGTTTCGCTTCGGGTTCGTCGATTCCGGCGAGCGCATCCATAAAACGGTCAACGGCGTCGACACGAATGATATTTAAGCCAAAGTGGTCGCCAAACATTTCCATGACTTGGTCGGCTTCGTTCAAACGCAATAAACCGTTATCGACGAACACGCAGGTCAGCTGATCGCCAATCGCACGGTGTAGCAACATCGCTGTCACTGACGAGTCGACACCACCCGACAAGCCAAGCATGACTTTGCCCGTACCGACCTGCTCGCGAATGCGTTGAATTGCGTCTTCAATAATTGCACCCGGTGTCCACAGCTTTTCACACTTACAGATATCAATTACGAAGTGTTCAAGCATGCGCAAACCTTGGCGCGTGTGCGTTACTTCTGGGTGAAATTGGACACCGTAGAATTTCTTCTCTTCGTTAACCATCGCTGCATGCGGGCATGTTTCTGTGCGCGCAACGGTAATAAAGCCTTCCGGAATATCACTGACTTTGTCGCCGTGACTCATCCACACATCGAGTAATGGCAAGCCGTCATCGCTAATGCCGTCTTCAATGTTTTTAAACAGTTTACAGTCAGCAATTTGCTCGACACGTGCGTAGCCAAACTCACGCAAGTTCGACCCTTGCACCGCGCCACCGAGCTGCGCCGCCATGGTTTGCATGCCATAACAGACACCAAAAACGGGTACGCCGGCCTCGAAAACATACTCAGGTGCGCGTGGCGAACCTGCTTCAGTGACACTCTCTGGGCCGCCCGACAAGATAATCCCGTCTGGGTTAAACGCTTTGATATCACTGGCATCGACATCCCATGCCCATAATTCGCAGTAAACGCCGATTTCACGAATACGACGGGCAATCAGTTGCGTGTACTGAGAACCAAAATCAAGAATCAGAATTCGATGCTGGTGAATATCTTGTGTCATGTGTTTTCCAGTTCGGTTAGCAAAGTCATTAAGGCCACGATTGGTCATCCAATCTGCAGCAGTTTACGCCTGCGCGCTTGGTCACTAGCCCATACGATAGTTGGGCGCTTCTTTGGTAATTTGGACGTCGTGTACGTGCGATTCACCCATGCCCGCAGAGGTGACGCGAATGAACTCCGGCTTGGTTCGCAAGGTTTCGATATCTTTCGAGCCGGTCAAGCCCATCGCTGAACGTAATCCGCCCATTTGCTGGTGAATAATATTCGCGATTGGACCTTTATAAGCAACGCGTCCTTCAATGCCTTCAGGAACCAATTTTTCCGCCTGATTTGACGCTTGGAAGTAACGGTCTGACGAGCCGTGGCTTTGGTTCATTGCACCGATGGAGCCCATACCACGATACGATTTGTAGTAGCGACCTTGATACAGTTCCACTTCGCCCGGTGATTCTTCCGTTCCGGCAAGCATGCTACCGACCATCACGCAGCTTGCGCCAGCAACGATCGCTTTGGCGATGTCACCCGAGAAGCGAATACCACCGTCGGCAATCACTGGGATATCCAAACCTTCGAGGCCTTCCACAGCATTTGAAATCGCCGTGATCTGTGGCACACCACAACCGGTAACAATGCGCGTCGTACAAATAGAGCCTGGGCCAATACCAACTTTCACCGCGTCAACGCCAGCGTCGGCCAGTGCTTTGGCGCCTGCAGCTGTTGCCACGTTACCACCAATAATATTAAGGTCCGGATATTGTTTACGGGTCTGACGAACACGCTCAAGCACACCTTCCGAATGACCATGCGAGGTGTCGATAAGGATTACGTCCACACCTGCGTCAACTAATGCCGCGATGCGCTCTTCCGTGCCAGCGCCAACGCCGACCGCAGCGCCCACGCGCAAGCGACCTTGATCGTCTTTACAGGCATTCGGTTTGTTGGCTGCTTTTTCGAAATCTTTCAGCGTAATCATGCCACGCATTTCGTGGGCGTCGTTGACGATCAAAATTTTCTCGATGCGGTGTTTATGCATCAAATTAAGAATAGTATTGCTGTCTGTGCCTTCTTTTACCGTAACGAGACGATCTTCTGGCGTCATCACGTCGGCAACGGTTTTGTTGTTGGCTTCTTCAAAGCGCGTGTCACGGCCGGTAACGATACCAACTAGACGGCCATCATCAACCACAGGGAAGCCATGGAAGCCATGCTCTTGCGCTAACGCTTTCACTTGCTTAATGGTGGTTTTTGAAGTGACTGTCACTGGGTCAGCAACAATACCGCTTTCGAATTTTTTCACTTTGCGGACATGCGCAGCTTGCTCGCTGATGCTCATGTTTTTATGAATAAAACCTATACCGCCCTCTTGCGCTAAAGCGATCGCTAAATCGGCTTCAGTCACGGTATCCATAGCAGCAGAAACCATTGGAATATTCAGGCTAATGGTGCGCGTTAAACGGGTATTTAGGTTTGCTGTATGCGGCAGCACAGTCGAGTGCGCAGGCAGCAGGAGAACATCGTCGAAGGTCAGGGCTTCTTGGGCAATTCGTAGCATGGCAACATCTCCGCTGAATCGTAGGTGGTGGATTAATGTTGCGGCGGTATTTTACTCAGATCGTCGTCTACAGTAAACTAAAAAATGATTTTTCTCATCGCGCGCCAAATTACATTGAGGTAAAACTATCCATGGACATGCCATCTTTCGACGACCCATTTGGGCAAAAGCGCGAATCCGGCGACCAACAACGGCAAATTTTTACCGTTTCCCGCCTGAACAGTGAAGTCAGGCGCCTACTCGAGTCGCACTTCGGCAACCTTTGGTTGGTCGGCGAAATCTCAAACTTCTCCGCGCCCTCCTCGGGGCACTGGTACTTCACGCTCAAAGACGAACAAGCACAAGTTCGCTGCGCCATGTTCCGTGGCAACAATCAGCGCGTGCGACTTGCCGTCAATGGCCGACCCAATTCACAAAACATGCACGGCATGCAAGTTCTTGTTCGTGCTCGGCTAAGCTTGTACGAGCCGCGCGGTGATTATCAGTTGATTGTCGAACATCTTGAAGCCGCCGGTGAAGGTTTATTGCAGCAACAGTTTGAAGCGCTGAAACAAAAACTCCAACAAGAAGGGCTGTTCGCCCTTGAGCGCAAAAAACCGTTACCCAAACAAGTGCGCACGCTCGGTGTGATTACCTCGCCCACAGGCGCCGCCATTAAAGATGTTCTTAGTGTTTTGAAGCGCCGCGACCCGAGTCTCGAAGTCATTATTTATCCCGCGCAAGTGCAAGGCGCGGACGCCCCGGCGCAGTTGCGCCAAGCCTTGGCCACAGCCATTCGCCGCAATGAAGTTGACGTGCTTTTGCTCACCCGTGGGGGCGGTTCGTTAGAGGATTTATGCTGTTTTAACGACGAAGCCTTGGCTCGCGACCTTGCCGCCTGTCCGTTACCCACCATTAGTGCGGTTGGCCACGAAGTCGATTTTAGTATTTGCGACTTTGTCGCTGATATACGTGCGGCAACCCCATCAGCTGCAGCTGAATTGGTCAGCCAAGATCAACAGCAGCTGGTGCGGCAATTGCAACAAGCCGAACAACAAGCAACCCGCGCGATGCAGCAAATCTTACAACGTCAACGCACGCAGTTAGTGCATTTACGTCAACGTCTGCAGCCATTAAGCCCGCAACAGCGTTTGCAAATGCGTGCTCAGCAGCTCGATGACTGGCAACAACGTGCGGAGCAAGCAATGGTGCGTCGTCTGCGCCAACAGCAGCAACAACTGCAGCAGCTCCAACACCGTCTCCAACGTGCCCAACCCGGTCACGCATTGCCCGCACTGCGTCAGCGTACCGAGCAGCTCTACAATCAAGGCGTACGCGCTATCACACAGCGCCTCAATCAAGCCCTCAGCCGTCAGCAAGCAGCCCAGCAAACCCTCGACATCGTCAGCCCCTTGCACACCCTTAAACGCGGCTACAGCATTACCGTCAACGCCAACGGCAACATCATCCGTAACGCCAGCGCCTTCAAACCTGGCGACGAGCTACGCACCCGCTTCGCCGAAGGCGAAGTCATCAGCGAAGTCCGCCAAGTTAATCCCTAGCTTGGCTTGGGCTTCCGTGTTGGGGCTTGGGCTTCCGTGTTGGGGCTTGGGCTTCCGTGTTGGGGCTTGAGCTGTTGTCGGATAGCTCGAGTACATACATGTATAGCTATGGCATCGCCATCCATGGCGACGACATTCCGATAACAGCTCAAGCCCCAACACTCGCGCCCAAGTAAACGCTCAGCGAAAGCCCAAACCTGCAAAGCTAAGACTTCCCACCATAGCGGTGACATTCCGATAACAGCCCAAGTCCCACCACTCGCGCACAAGCAAACGCTCAGCGAAAGCCCAAACCTGCAAAGCTATGACTTCCCACCATAGCGACGACATTCCGATAACAGCCCAAGCCCCACCACTCGCGCCCAAGCAAACGCTTAGCTCAAGATCTAATATCGGCGAGGATTGCTACAGCACGTTCGTCACCCGCGGCAGCTGCTTGTTCGAGAAGTTGCAGACCGCGAGCGCGCTCAGCGTCATCAGCCGCAAGATTATGAAGCTGTGCACCATAGAAAGTCATGACAGTGAGATCGCCTTGGTCAATGAGATATTGCGCCCAGGTTTGAGAAAAAAATTGCAACGCCATAAAGTGCTGGGCTGGCTGATAACCGCCTCGAGCAGCGCGGTCATACCAAACCCACGGGCGATAATCAGCCAACATAGGATAGGGTTCGTTATTGCGGTCGCGCGTCATAGCCAAGCCACCTAAAAACATTTGTTGTTCCGGAACACCAGCTTCCGCCAAAGGCAAGGCACGATCGAGCGATGCCTGAATGACTTTCAGTTCCTCAGCGGTATTGAGGTCGAGTCGATAGTCTAATAGGACACGCGTATACTGAATTTGATCGGCTGCTGGATAGCGAAATTGATTTTCAACGCGGCGATAGTTACGGGTGAAATCAGTCATCGGTTCATTCAATACCGTTGAGGCCAACACATGCCCTCGTTTACTGACCACTTGCACGATATTCACCCAAGTCTGCATGCCTTGCCGATCATAATGAGGTGGGTATTCAGGTTGTGCGCGTCGTCGTGCAGGACGATATTCACGGTCACGAAGCTCAAGCCAACTGGGTGAACGAGCGACAATGAGCTCATCTTTCAACATTGTATAAAACGCTTCTGCTGCATCGAGCTCTTCTGCACTTAAGTGCGGCTCAATTTGCACCAACAAATCCTCGGCACTCTGATGTCGCCACGCTTTCGCAGCCCGCAGATAGCCCACCGATTTCACTGGGTCATAATCCGTCCCAAGCTCTTCAATGCTGAACACACCTAAGTAATAGGCAGCATCAGGGCTACCTAACGGCAAATACTTTAACATTTGGTCATAAGCCGACTCATAATTACCGTCGCGGTAATCAATGATGGCGTGACGCAAAGTGATAGGCTCGGCATCAGCCAGCGCTTGAATAGGTAGCAGGTAAATCAAAAATAAAAAAGTGAAGCAAATCCTCTGCATAACATTGTTCCTTAACATTCGATTAAATTCCAACCTACCGCCAACACCAACCGACCGCAAGCACATTTAATCTAATGGCTAATTGCATTCTAGGGTTGCGTTTTGTATTTTCTGAACTTTTTTGAGCGTTTTGTTTTAGTTGGAGCTGCAGCGTAACAACAACTTCAATTCCGGCTTAATAAATTACATATTGCGTAATGCGTAACGATTGGGCAGAATAATTGTATGATTAAAAGCTTCAAACACAAAGGACTGGAAAAGTTCTTCACCAACGGGAGCAAGGCAGGCATTCAGGCTCACCACGCACAACGTATTGAAGAACGATTACAAGCGCTTCATACCGCTACGGTCGTCGAAGATATGGACATTCCCGGATGGCGTCTACACGCACTAAAAGGAAATCGTGAAGGCTTATGGGTAATTAACGTAAGTGGAAACTGGCGCATCGTTTTCGAGTTTATTGATGGTCACGCCTACGTTGTGAATTATGAGGACTACCACTGATGAGCATTCAACAATACAAGCCTTTGCACCCAGGGGAATTCATCAAGCGGGTGTATCTTGAGCCATTTAACCTGAGTTCCAATGAATTGGCTCGAAAGCTAAAAATGAGCGCTGCCCAAGTGAGCCGGCTACTCAATTGTAAGTCCGATTTGTCTCCGACTGTCGCGCTAAAGCTCTCGAAGGTTCTAGGCCGCTCCCCGGAAAGCTGGCTGGCAATGCAAGACAACTTCAACCTATGGCAAGCACGAAAGACTATTGATCTAGCTGAATACGAAACCATCGAGTTCGCTGTCTAAGCGAAATTAAAGCCTCAGTATGTGGGCGTGAATGACTTGCGAATGCTGCTTTCTCGGATGGCCATGTTGCAGCGCTTCAGCGCGAGGGACGCCGGAGGGGATTGCTGAGGAATGCCAAACTAAAGGCTCGAAGGCGTGAATGGGTTGCGAATGCTGCTTTCTCGGAATGTCGTCGCCATGGATGGCGACGCCATAGCGATACACGGATGTACTCGAGCGATCCGAGAAAGTGGCTTCGCAAGCCATGGAAGCCTACGAAGCCTATTTCGAGCGGTCCTCAGGAGTCCCCTCCGGTGGCCCGGAAGCTGAAGCGCCAGCCTTTAGGTTTTGTCGACCTTGAGGACGCGCATCTCGCCGGCTTCGCCTTCGGGGTGGTGGAGGTGAACATCCATTTGTGGATATGGGATGCCGATGCCGTTTTCGTCGAGGGCGTTTTTAATACGTTCCATCATGTCCCAGTAGACTGGCCAATAGTCTTCGCTCTTGACCCATGGGCGGACAATTAAATCAACCGACGAGTCATTCAATGCAGTGACTGCAACGCGCGGAGCTGGTTCCTTTAAAACACGCTCGTCGTTGGTGATGACGTTCATCAGGACTTCTTTCGTCTTTTTCAGGTCTGCCTTATACGAAACACCGATAAGCATGTCGACGCGGCGCGTCGCTTCTTCGGAGAAGTTCGTGATTTCACTGCCGGTAATACGCGAGTTCGGCACGATCACCAACTTGTTGTCGGGCGTTTTCAAGATTGTTGTAAACAGCTCAATGCGTTGAACCGTGCCTTGAATACCACCTGCGTCAACATAGTCGCCCGATTTGAACGGGTGATAGATCATGATCAGCACGCCCGATGCAAAGTTGGCGAGTGAGCCTTGTAATGACAAACCAATGGCTAAACCGGCCGCACCAAGAATGGCGACAAACGAAGTGGTTTGGATACCGACATGCGAGAGTGACATGAGAATTGCAGCAACAATAATAATTGCCCGCAATATACTCGCAAGGAAAGACACCACGGCATTATCAATTTTGCTGGTTTCAAGACGCTTGACCATAAAGTTGGACAGCGCTCTTGCGATCATGAAACCGCCGATGATGATGATCAAAGCGACAATCACCTTGCCGCCAAAGAGCAACATGGTTTCTTGATTTTCTGCTACCCAGTCGAGAGGCTCGTTCATGAAAGATTCCTTATCTATTAGAAAGTATGAATGCATTATAGCCGAAAGTTAAAGTACCTTCGACCTTCTGCATCCGGTTGACCTAACCAAGCGAGTAACTCGGTCAGCCCTTGCGGTGCACCAGCCTGTGGCGCAATCCCAATGCGTAAATCAATTCCATTGGGAGCAACTGTGCCGTCGACACTTAAGCCGAGTAAATTGTCTCGTGGCATCTGCACTAACATGCGGCCATCGGCACAGCCAATGTTGGTCGTGTAGTCACCTAATGGTTGCCAGCGACGATTAAATTCACCTTCGATATCAAAGCCCCGGGCCTGACCATTCAGGATTTCACACAGCGGCTGGCCAAGCATGAACTCATCGATTTGCAAGGTCAGCGCACCGCGCAATGGAATCGGCGACGACACTGGGCTGAGCGCCATGATTTCTTGTAGATTACCTGCAAAGCGAGCATCAATAACTTCGACTGAATTCATGCTCGCGATGACGCGCGCCTGACCAGTCAATGGATTGTCACGATGTGAGGTGATTTGCACATCAGCAACCGCGTGGAGGGTGAAGAAATGCAACGGTCGAAGTTGCCACTGGATCGCGTTCAACGCAAAATCAGGCGTCTCGACACGGCCTATTTGACCATTCCAAATCGTTCCTTGAACGTGCTGAAGCTCAATTCCATTAGGGAGCGGCGCAAACGCAACAACCAGGCGAGCCGGCAACATCACGACCAAGGTGATCATGTAAGCCAGAATAAAAACAACAATTAACTTAGTCCGAACAGCCATGGACACTTCCTATTTTAACCAGTGGCGCGAATTTGCAAACGGCGCACCCGAACAACACCGGTCGTGTTCGTTTCGGTAACGTCCAAGCTTTCAATTAAGACGCCACGTTCACTCAATTGCACGAGTAACTCCAGCAACGCGTTGAATTGTGCTTCATTGAATACTAAAACCAAAGACTCATTCTGAGGCTGCACCCGTGAGACGTCTATATCTAACTGACCAGTGAGCTGATTGACGACGCTATTGAGTTGGTTTGCACGAACTTGTTGCACACTTTGTTGCTGCCGATTACGCGCTTGCAGCACCAAGGCAATCTGTTGCTCCACATGACGCTGGGTTTGTATCTGTGCTTGCAAACGCATTTCCGCCCGCTCAATGCGCTCGTTCAGCGGCTGCCAGAAACCAAACCAAAGAATCGCAAGGGCAATAAACACAGCCATGACTTGAATTAAGCGTTGTTCTCGAGTTTGCAGCCCCTGCCAGCGCTGAGCCAGTTGCGCTTTGTATTTATCCAAACTTGGGCGTAACCTTTCATTCAGCGGTGCGGTGATTTTCGCTAATGCATTCATGAGCCGCTCCTGACGATAATGGTCCCGTTAATTTGTCCTGCTCGATTCGCCAACTGGCCCTGCTCCGCCTGCAGTGATTGCTCCCGCGCGGCTTGCACAAAGCGCTCAAACGACTGTAAGTTTTGACCATTGGCTTGGATACGCAGCTCATCGCGCTGCTGATCATAATTCAAGCTGGTCAATTCGATCGGTGCTGCACGAAACGCTGGTGCCAACTGATTCAATAACACCACAACCCCGCCGCCACTCGCACCGCCCGTTCGTGCGACATGTTGTTGCAGTTGATAGCGGATATCGACCACGCGGCTTTCTTCAGGGAACGTATCTAAATACAGCTGTTCATATTGCTGCCGAACCTGTTGCGCTTCGCGTTCTAGTTCAATAACAGTCACCATTTTGTCGACAAAGAGCAGAGCTACGAGCACAGCAGCGGCCACCGCTGGGAATTTCCAGGGGCCTATATTAAAGGCTGTTTTCTGCTGGACTCGATAATCCCCCTGCAGGAGATTGACCGCTTCATGCGCTGCTAACTGCGCACCAAGCTCAAGCGCTAATGTTTCCTCGCCGGCCTCGACGACAGCAGGTGGTTGTTGCCATTCAATTTCACCGTAACTCACGATTTTTGCCAAAACCTCGTCACCGTCTGGTTGCACATAGGTCGCTAAATAAGGGTCCAAACTCAACGCTTGCCATGGTCCTTGGCGGATAACCCAAGCTTCAGCAAAATCAGCCACGCTCCATTGCTGCTCGACCACGGGCAGCATAAAAAAGTCAGGATACAGAGCTGTAGGTCTCAATTTTGCTGCTGCCAGCGCTTCGAGCCAGCGGTCAATGGCCCGTTTGGCAACCACGAGCACCGGGATTTGATCGGACTTCGGCAGCTGCTCCGGCCAAGCAAAATGCAAATTATCTATGTCTTCCGCCAACTCATCTTCAAGTGCGAACGGGATTACCTGTTGCAACTGGCGGCGCGACTTTTGCGGAATCTCAATGTTATGCCAAGCAACCGCTAGCGAGCTCACAAACACGCGCAAGTCTCGCCCCTGCGCCTTTTCGGTCAGACTGGGTAAGTCATTCAATCCTGCCAACTGGCCACTAGCTACCGTTGTTCTTCCGGCCGAGTTCCAAATCAACCAAAATACTGGCGCATTATCGGAAGCTGGAAGACGAATTATTATCTGTTCGTTCATCCGTTTCGTATCCTCCCCGCGAGCGATGCACGACGTATGCCTCACCGTTGGTTATATGTAACTGACTAACCCCATAAAACTCTAGATCACCATATTGAATTGCTGCACGCAACTCAAAGTATTGACTTTCTACGGTCAAAGCTTCTATTTCTGGAAGCCCCTGGATGGTTTGTCCTTCGCCTACGAGATTTTGAATTTCGGTTTGTTGCTGAATACTCTCAACATCGGCAAAGCCGTCCTGCGGTCGAGCACCAAGTAGACTCTGTGCACTATTCATGTCCATTTGGCCGCGGAAAAACGCGACAATAAGTTCGGCACGATCCTCAGGTACCGTATTTAGATTCAATCGCCACTGGGTTTGCGCGGGTATGACACAGACAAACGGTCGTAATCGTTCATAGACCTCCTGCGTATAACCCATGATTTGGCGCAACTCCGAGCGATGCGAAAGCAAACTATTTGCGGCTTGGTATGGCTGCGGTAACGACTCGTAGTCGGCATCTTCAGCACCTAAATTACTATGCAGCTGGCTGTCCTTGTCGATCCAGTCAATTAAAGTTGCGGTAAGCCGTTCCGCTGTATATTGATCAAATTCAAGGGCTTCCAATAGTGCTTGATACTGCTCCATGGCCAACGTCAGCGCGGCCAAATCTTCTTCGTTTTTATACAGCGCGTTGAGGTTAAAGCAACTATGTAAATCTTTGATTTCTCCAGCAATCATGCCATTACGAACAGGGAATGGGCCTTGCTGAGTCGCCCAGTTCTGCTCTAAATGCACGCGATTGTCGTCTTCCTCAAGCTCAGCAAGCAGCACTTGTCGCACAAGTGACTCTGCACTCATCCAATGCCAGTAGGCCTGCTCGGCGTGATCACTGCTAATAACGCGGGCGATTTGTAAGCGCAAGCGACCACTCATTTGCACCGCTAATACAGTGACAATAACGACGATCAGCAGCACCGTGATAATCGCGACGCCCTGCTGGCGTTTTGGCGACTTCATGGAATATTCTCCGCTTTCGCACCACTGACCAAGAGCCAACGTTCAATCACGCCGAATTCTTTCGTGTCCATGGTCAAAATGACCAAATCCGGCAGCGAGTGTTGCAGCTCCCAGCGTTCAACTTCTTGGCCGCGAAAGAGAAACCGAACCTCAAGTTCGGTGACGCCGTCTAAGAGATTCTGAATTTGCGCTTCACCGCTAGCGTCATCGACAAAAGGTTGTGACACCCGCTGCAAGATCTCGTCACGAATACGATAACTGACAGGCTGTAACTCACTGCGTGGCAACATCTGTTGCGGATTCGTCCAGCCCGCTCGCACGAACGCAAGACCACCACTGTCACTGTCAATCAAGGCGCCATCATTGGTGAGATAATAATGCCGACGCTCTTCGGGTACTGCACGTACTGGCCGCACCACCATTTGTCGGACATCACGATCCAGCGTTAATAAAGCAAACTGCAACGCTTGCAGCGCCTCATGGCGCCGTTCACTAGTGCGGTTGGCGTCAATCATATTCGATAAAACGACGGCACTGGCAGCGCCAATCACGGCAAGAATCATGATCGCAACCATAACTTCAATTAGCGTAAAACCTTGCGCACGGCGGTGTGTCGACTTCATCAACGCCGCCCCACAAACGTACTCAGCTCAACGATCACGGGGCCATTTTCACGACGGCTGACTGCTATTGTAACTTCCCGCAGGTCGTCGGTTACGGTTTCAACTGTGCGCTGCTGCCAGTACCATTCGCGACTGCCAAGCTCCACTTCACCGCTCGCCTCCGCTTGCGGTGGCCAGCTCCCCGCAATGGTATTGGCATGAACCTCTGCCAAACGATTACTCGCCACCAATTGACCAAGATAACGTTCTTCGAGCGCGCTGGTACTGCGTAATTGTTCAGTGGCAACAAATACCGCAGCGAGTGCCGCTAAGGCAAATATAGTTAACGCAAACATGGTTTCAACGAGCGTAAAGCCATGCACTGCTTGGCGGGCGTTCGGATTCACCATACATCCGCCTCGCGAAGTGACGCGCTATAACCGTCGCGAGCGTCGATAACCACTGCGTCACGCACATCATTCAGGTTTTCAATGCGCAACGTAAAACCAATAAATTCAGTACTTTCGAAAATTAGAATGGTCGGACGAGGAACGCGCTCATCTGGGTTATCGGCGCGGCGATCGCGGCCAAACACGCTTTCACGTCCTTCTTGCATATTATCAAGCAAACGGAACTGACCCATCTCAAGCTCAAAAACAACATAATCTGGCATTTGCACGCGCTGCAATTGTTGCGCATCGGGCGTCGTCCAGCGGCCGTCTTGCCACCGATAAAACTGGTACCACTGCTCTTCTTCGTCAAACTCGATACCATAGACATGATTGCGTAACAGCGCACGTTCGCGAGCAAAATGAAGTTGCTGTAAAAACTGCTTTGCACTCACTTCTGCGCCCTCATTTAAGGCGCGTGAGGGTGCATTCATAACAATAAACAGGGCGCCGATACCGATAATGACCGCAACGACCATAACTTCAATTAAGGTAAAGCCCGCTTGTCGTCGCGAGCTTTGGCCTCGAGTGAAGTTTTGCTGCGGTGCTCCAGAGCCCCATGCGAACATGATTAGTTATTCCGGTCGTGCATATTCCAGTTGCCAATATCGTCTTGGGTACCTGCTTGTCCATCTGGGCCCATTGAGAAGATATCAAATCGACCGTATTGACCTGGGCTTAACAGACGGTATTCATTTCCCCAAGGATCAGGTGGCAGACGACGAATATAACCGCCTTCAGGATAATTTCGTGGGCGTGGATCCATATTGGGCGCACTCACCAATGCATCCAGTCCTTGCGCGGTATTCGGGTAAAAGCCGTTATCGAGGTAGAAACGTTCCATTGCATTTTCCAATGCGGTGATGTCAGAAATCGCCTTTTGTCGATCCGCCTGATCACGCTGAGAGAAAACATTCGGCACCACAAAACTGGCCAAAATACCGAGAATAACCAATACGACCATGAGTTCAATCATGGTAAAACCGGATTGTCTTTTATTCATCATTACATACCTGCTAATTGATTGAGCGCTAGAATTGGTAAAATAATCGCTAGCACAATAAACAACACAATGACTGCCATCACGACAATCAATAACGGTTCGAAGATCTTCAAACTGACATTGACCACTGCTGAAAACTGATTATCTTCGTTATCAGCACAGCGACGCAGCATTTGTTCGAGCTCACCGCTTTTTTCCCCTGATGCAATCATGTGCAACATCATTGGTGAAAAAAGCTTACTGTGCGCCAAAGCTGCACGCAAACTCGATCCTTCTCGCACACGGTCGGCAGCATCTTCAACAACCTCACGCATGCGTAAATTACCTAAAACCGAGGCGGTAACTTTCAAACCGTCTAATAATGGGACAGCAGAAGCGGTCAAAATGCTCAATGTCCGTGCAAATCTAGCTGTATTCACGCCACGCACTAAGCCGCCAATAAAGGGCAAATACAGTAGCCTTTTGTGCACCTGATAACGAAACCTCTCCTTTTGCATGGCTTGCTTCCAAAGCACAAAGCCAAGAATCAGAGCGATGGTAAGGTAGAGGCCGTAAGCACGTAAGCCATCGCTGACGGCAATGAGGATCTGCGTAATCATCGGCAAGTCTTGGCCAAGATCCTCGAATTGTTCCACGATTTGCGGCACGACCACAGCGAGTAAGAATGCCACCACGCCAATCGCCACAACGGTTAACACAATCGGATACACAGCGGCCTGATTGATCTGGCTTTTCATCGCTTGCCGCTGTTCACTGTAGTCGGCTAAGCGGTTGAGGACTTCATCGAGATGTCCCGATTTTTCACCAGCCGCCACCATCGAGCAAAAGAGGTCATCAAAAATAGCGGGGAAGTCGCGCATGCCTTCCGCCAAGCTGTAACCTTCAACAACACGACTACGCACTGACATGAGCATTTTCTGCAAACGCGGCTTGTCGGTTTGTTCAGCAACCGCTAACAAAGCTTGCTCAATCGGCAAGGCGGCGGCCACTAGGGTCGCCAGTTGTCGAGTAATTAACGCGAGGTCATGGGTACTGATACGCCGTTGAAACCAAACCTGCTTGCGCGCCGAACCCTTTTCTTGGGCGTTGGCAATTTCAACCGCAACCGGAAACAAACCTTGTTCCCTCAATTGCTGTCGAATCTGCCGTTCTGTATCGGCTTCAAGGACACCCTGCTTTTTTCGCCCTTGCTTGTCCAGAGCTTCGTACGCAAACGCTGGCATACTTTACTCCTCGCGCGTCACGCGCAATACTTCTTCGAGCGTTGTGCGTCCTTGCAAAATTTTATCGCGGCCATCTTGGCGTATTCCTGGGTAACGAGTACGCGCATATTTTTCAATCGCCTGCTCACCGTGACCGTTATGAATGATCTCACGAATTTTTTCGTCAACGATAAGCATTTCATGAATGCCGGTTCGACCGCGGTAGCCCGTGTGACTGCATTTGGCACAACCTTTCGCTGAATAGATCTGCGGTGGGTTCTCGGCATTAACGCCCAAGAGTTCGCATTCTTCTGGAGTCGCGGTATGAATTTCTCGACAATCTTTACATAAAGTTCGCACCAAGCGTTGCGACAAAACCGCCAGCAAACTCGACGACAAAAGAAACGGCTCAATGCCCATATCTTCTAGACGCGTAATCGCACCCGATGCGGTATTCGTATGCAAGGTCGACAACACTAGGTGACCGGTCAGGGACGCTTGCACTGCAATTTGTGCGGTCTCGCCGTCACGAATCTCACCGACCATGACCACATCCGGGTCTTGCCGCAAAATCGCCCGCAAGCCGCGCGCAAACGTCATATCGACACGCGGGTTGACCTGCATTTGGCCAACGCCTTCGAGAGCATATTCGATGGGATCTTCAACGGTCAGAATATTCCGATCTTTGGTGTTAATTTCACTGAGACCGGCATATAACGTGGTACTTTTACCCGAGCCGGTCGGACCGGTGACCAAAATAATGCCGTGGGGTTTGTGAATCAGCTGCGAAAAGAGTTGCCGGTTTTCCAATGTCATCCCCAGCTCGCCTAAATCAAGTCGTGCGTTGTTTTTGTCTAACAAACGCAATACCGCTCGTTCGCCATGATTCGATGGCATGGTCGAAACCCGCACATCGACAGCTCTACCGGCGATCAATAAGGAAATACGGCCGTCTTGAGGGAGTCGCTTCTCGGCGATGTCCAACTGCGCCATAACTTTAATCCGCGACACTAACAAAGACGCGAGCTTCCGATGTGGCCGGAGAATTTCACGGAGTACGCCGTCGATACGAAACCGAATCACCAAGTCTTTTTCGAAGGTTTCGATATGAATATCAGAAGCACCTTCTTTAATGGCTTCGCTAAGCATTGCATTGATTAACTTAATAATCGGGGCATCATCTTCACTGTCGAGCAAGTCTTCGGTTTGTGGAAGCTCCTCAGCAAGGGAAAACAAGTTCACTTCATTTCCAATGTCTTCCATCAGCTGTTTGGCTTCGGAAGAGTCGCGCTGATAAGCCTGACTGAGCAGCACATCGAATTCAGTATCACTATATTCCTGCACCTGGAACGCTTGCCCGAGCATCCGCCGTACTTCATGCAATGTCGATGCCCGCGGACGACCACGGGTATTCAAAACCGGCCGATCATCTTGCCAACTCAGTACCACGCCTTCACGACGTGCAAACGCATACGGCAGGCGTTTGCGTGTTAACGGCTCGGCGTCAGTGACTAACTCTTGCGCTTGTACATCGGTCAGTTCCGCACTGGCCTGCTCAGCAAGCGCAGCTGTCTGTTCATCATTACCTTCCGAACGCATCATTACTTCATCTGTCATTCGCGACCACGTCCTCTTTCTGCTTCGCGACGCAACTCTTCAGTTTCGCGACGCCATTCATCAAGGAAACGTTGATACTCTGGTGGCAGTTCGGCGTCGTCATCCCACTCAGGTAAGACCGGTACCGTATCTCGCGACCGCAGTGACACACCACGTTGGCGTTGTTCGATCTGCTGGGCACGAATATAACTGTACTTGCGTTGACTCAGTGATCCCATACGATCGTCATCACGAATAATCGTTGGACGAATAAAGATCATCAGATTGCGTTTGCGTGTGGTCACGCTCGTCGACTTAAAGAGATGGCCAAGAATTGGAATGTCGCCCAGTAATGGTACTTTCGAGAGGCTTTCTTGGACGTCTTCGTCAATTAAGCCGCCAAGTACAATAGTTTCACCATCGCGTGCTAACACGGTGGTTTTCAATTCACGCTTATTGAAGGTAACGTCTACCGACGTGCTACCGGCGACACTCGATACTTCTTGTTCAATCAGAAGTTGGACCGCGTCGCCTTCATTGATTTGTGGTGTAACCCGCAAACGCACGCCCACTTCACGACGATCGATAGTCTGGAATGGATTGGTATTATTAGCACTCGCTGTAGAGCCTGTCAGTGTTGGTACTTCTTGACCGACCAAAATGCTTGCTTCTTGGTTGTCGAGTGTCGTAATACTCGGTGCTGACAGAATATTTGAATTTGTCGTCGTGGCCACGGCTTGAACCACGGCCGCCCAACCATTCTCCACAGTCCCCATGAGCAAACCATTGGCGTTACTTAACAGATTTGCTAACAAGGTATAGTCACCGCGACGGTCTGGCTCTCGGGTCGTAAAGATATTGCCGGCATTGTCCACACGCTCGGTTTCGGCCCCACGTTGAGTCCGTGCTGCTTCAGCAGCGACCCCAAGTTGGCCAATCGGAATCATCTGACCATTGCTATGCTGCATCATGCCGAAGTCTTCGCTAACCCACTGAATACCAAAATTAATTCCATCACCTTCAAAGACTTCAACAATAATGGCTTCGACAAGGACCTGAGCGCGACGTATATCAAGCTGTCCAATCACGCCTTCAATCGAGCGCAGCATGTCTGGCTGTGCCGTCACCACAAGAGCGTTCGTTGGCTCATGCGCTTCAATACTAATTTCACCACCGGCCCGACGCTGTGCTGGAGCCGCGCCACCGGAACCACCTGAGCTTTGTTGTCTTTGTTCCGCTAAAATCGATTGCGTCATCCCACGCAGCAAGTCCACCATCTCGGTCGCTTTGGCATAACGCAAATAGAACACGCGGGTATTACCGCTGGTTTCCATTTCTGTGTCGAGTTGCTGGATCAAACGAATCGCACGCGCTCGAGCACGCGGCTCACCGCTAACGAGCACACGATTGGTGCGCTCATCAGGAACGATACGCGGCACCAACATTTCCGGAACATTGGTACCTTGCTGTTGGAAAATAGCCTGCGCAATCCGGACCATTTCAGCGGCTGAAGCATGCTTCAACTCAACCACTTCCACGTCCTGATTCCCGGCTTGGTCGACCCGGCGAATAATTTCTGCGATCCGGTTAAGAAGCTCTGCACGACCCGACAGCATCACCACGTTAGACGGATCATAAGTCATGACCGCGCCACCGCGAGCTTGTTCATTTAACTGCCGTAATAATGGTCCAAGCTCACGGACCGAAACGTTTTCAACAGGAATCACACGAATGACCCATTCGTCACCGGTATAGCTATCGTCGTCCACTAATGGCGAAGGCCGCGTTCGTGCGTCACGTTCGCGAATGACTTTTAAGACACCATTGTCCATGCGCACAACGGCAAAGCCGTAGACTTCCAAAACATTAAGGAAGAAGGCGTAATATTGGTCGCGATTCATCACATTATAGCTGCGAACATTGATGCGCCCACGAACCTCAGGGTCAATGATGATGGTTTCTTCGAGGTTTCGGCTCACTGACTGGATAAACTCAGACACTTCCGTGTTCATGAAGCTGGCAGAAAACTCTTCCTCAGCCATTGCCGATGCGGGCACGAGTGCCAAGCTAGCAGCGAGCGTGAGGCCAAAAATCTGTAATAAAAGACGCATGTACTTACCTATTGATTTGGAATACTGAGTTCGATGGTCACTTCTTCACCGTCGCGTAACACGACAATCGAGGCCGTCGTCATAGACTCTAAACTTTGTACCAATGACATAGCTTCCGCTGCATTGGTGAGGTCATAACCATTCAACATAATGGCTATATCGCCGTCGCGCAGACCCGCTGCGCGAAAAATTTCTGGATTCGATTTCGGGCTCAGTCGATAACCGATCAACTCACCATCATTGGAAGCTGGTGTGATATTAATCAGCTCCATGACATTATCGATCATCACTTCGGGTGAGGCGGTGAGTTCACGCGGAGCTTGCGCCGGAACCGCTCCGCTGGTGCGTGAGCTAGTTGCCTGAGTGCGAGAGAATTCTGGCGTAAAGCCGTCACGGCCTTCCAAATAGACGGTTTCCATGCGACCGCCATTTTCAATCAGAATACGGTCGGCATGGATTTCTCGGACGACAGCTCGACTTCCCGAAATAGTTTCACCGATAATATAGACAACTTGGTTATTGCCTTGTTGGACAATCGCGGCTGAGAGACTTGGATTCGAGCTTGCAGTCACGCCGACCAAGCGAACATTCAATGTCGTTTCCGGTGCTTCAATACGTTGCGCTTGTTGGGTTGGACGTGCGCCATATTCGCCAAACAGGTTTAAACCGCGAACAGCTTCGATGCGCAGCGGCGATGCAGCAGTTGCTGAGCTTCCAGCACTGGCAACGACCAATGGAGCCACGGCTGTCGGTGTAATCAGCCGCAATGTGAAGAAAGCCGCCTGAATAGCGATAGCAATGATCAACAGGGTACCAATCAGCATAGCCACCTTCGCCATTGCTAATCCCCCGACTGCAGATTTTGCGCTTCCCGCTAAACCACCGAAGCGAAGCTTCGATGTAAAAAATGTCTTCATAAACGAATGCCTAAATCGGCCTATTGAATTTTTGTTATAAGAAAAGCATTCTAGCGCGCAAATGCCGTTAACTACAACGTGTAATCGGGTAAAAAAATGTAAGTAAGCATGTTAAAATCCATTTTCATACGTGATCACAAGGAGCATTGCATGTCAGACTCTGATGTTAAAGCTGTGCGTCTCGACAAATGGCTCTGGGCTGCGCGTTTTTTTAAAACTCGAGGCCTTGCTCGAACGGCGATTCAGGCAGGCAAAGTAACGTATAACGGCCAACGCAGCAAGCCAGCGAAAATAGTTGAGGTCGGTGGGCATATTGTAACTCCTCGCGGCTATGACCGCATGGAAGTAGAAATTGTCACCGTGAGTGAACAGCGACGCAGTGCGACTGAAGCACAGGCACTCTACCGAGAGACATCCGAAAGTGAAGCCAAGCGCGCGGAAAATGCTGAAGCACGGAAATTGAATTCACTGTATAATCCGCACCCTGATAAGCGTCCGGATAAGAAACAACGACGCGAACTTATTCATTTTAAAAACCAGTAGTTGAACGAGGTTTTCCTATGCATGGCAACGATATTATTGCTCGATTTGCGTTTCGTAACCACGATGTTCGTGGCGAGTTAGTTCGCTTACAAGAAAGCTATCGTGCTTTAATTGCCAATCATGACTATCCACTGGGTGTCCAAAAACTGCTGGGCGAATTAATGGCGGTGACCAGTCTGTTGACCGCAACGCTAAAATTTGAAGGCCATATCAACGTCCAAATTCAAGGCGATGGTCCGTTGAATTATGCCACGGTGAATGGTAACCACGATCAAGCACTGCGTGGTGTCGCTCGATTAGTCGACACACCGAAAGACGAAAGCTTTCTGGGTTTGGTGGGCGAAGGTGCCTACTTGGTGATTACCTTGAGCCCAGAACACGGTGAAGAATATCAAGGCGTGGTCGGCATTGAAGGTGATAGCCTCGCGAGCACCATTGAGGCCTATTTCCTCCAATCGGAGCAATTGCCCACGCGCGTTTGGCTATTTGCAGATCCTGGCAGTGGCCAAGCCGCTGGATTTTTCCTGCAGGTATTACCCGCCAGCGACCAAGAGACAGAAGGCTTTGACCATTTGAGTACTCTGGCAGAGACACTAACTGCGGAAGAAATGTACCAACTCAGCACAGAAGAAGTCTTGCATCGTTTGTATCATGAAGAAGACGTTGAACTCTACCCAGAACAGGCGATTCGCTTTTTCTGTGGCTGCTCACGGGAACGGACTGCTACCGCGTTACGCAGTGTGCCAATGGATGAATTACGTGAAATTATTGCCGAAGAAGGCGAGCTGCGACTGACCTGCGACTATTGCTTAACAGACTACGTCTACACTGCGTTTGACGTTGATGCCTTAAATGCACATGAAGCACCTAGCCAGCCGCAATAAATTTGGCTCTCAATACTGAAAAAGGACAGTCTGCTCAGCAAACTGTCCTTTTTTGTTACTTGCTGTGCTTACTTTTTCTTCACAAATTTCATTAAACGCTTCCGTTTACGCTGTTGCGACAAGGTCAGTGAATTTTTCCGGCCTTCATAAGGGTTCTTGCTGGTGCGGAATTCCACTTGAATCGGCGTACCCATGAGTTGTAGCGACTTACGGAAGTAGTTAATTAAATAACGCTTATAGCTCACCGGTAACTCATTGACCATGTTGCCGTGAATCACAACCAGCGGCGGGTTGTAACCTCCCGCATGGGCAAACTTCAATTTCACCCGACGACCGCGCACGAGTGGCGGCTGATGGTCTTCTTGAGCGGCTTCCATAATCTTCGTCAGTTTCGCCGTGCCGACACGCTGAGTCGCACTTGCATAGGCTTCTTGAACGGATGTAAACAAATGGCCGACGTTGGTACCGTGGAGCGCTGAAATAAAATGAATACGTGCAAAGTCAACAAAACCAAGACGGCGATCCAGCTCATCTTTAACCCGATTTTTGGCGTCCTGCTCCATGCCATCCCATTTATTCACGGCGATCACCACTGAACGACCAGCGTTGAGCACAAAACCAAGCAAGTTCAAATCTTGATCGCTAATCACTTCGCGGGCGTCGATCACTAAAATGACCACGTTCGCTTGTTCGATGGCTTGCAAGGTCTTCACCACCGAGTACTTTTCCACAGCCATGTCGATGCGCCCACGGCGACGAACACCTGCAGTATCAATTAACACATACTCGCGACCGTCACGCTCCATCGGAATGAATACGCTATCGCGAGTTGTACCTGGCATGTCATAGACAACGACCCGGTCTTCGCCAAGGATGCGGTTAGTCAGGGTTGATTTACCTACATTTGGGCGGCCAATAATGGCCAATTTAATCGGTTGCGCTTGCAAACGTTCAATTTCTGCGTCCGCGTCTTCCTCGGTCAATTCCGTGGGGACTTCTTCTTTTTCTTTGCGCGCAAGTTCCAACATGCCGGGGAACTCAAGGGCAAGCGGATCCATCACTTCGCGCAGTAATTGCGAGACACCACGACCATGGGCGGCAGCGATTTGGAACACTTGACCTAAACCCAAGCCGTAGAAGTCTGCTGCAGCGGCATCGCCATCTAGACCATCCACTTTATTCGCGACCAAATACACTGGTTTATCTTGTTTGCGCAAATACTCGGCAATAAACTCATCCGCCGCATTTGCGCCTTCTCGTGCATCGACCAAAAACAACACCACATCGGCTTCATCAATTGCCGCTAATGACTGCCGCGCCATCGCAAGATCGAGCCCTTCTTCTTTGCCATGAATACCGCCAGTATCCACCACGATGAACTGGTAGTCGTCGTAACGACCTTGACCATACTGCCGATCGCGGGTTAAGCCCGGAAAGTCAGCAACCAGTGCATCACGGCTCTGCGTGAGCCGGTTAAATAATGTTGATTTACCCACATTTGGGCGTCCAACCAATGCGACCACTGGTAACATATTTATTCCTCTATAAACTAAAAGACGCCTGAGCAGTCGACGACGACTCAGGCGTTGTATGACCTATTGCCAGTCAGTTTAGCTGACTTTCGGTGCTTTCGCGTTGCTGTTTAGGGCGATGTCGTTGCTGCCGCGCTAGCGTTCGTGCTGACTGATTGCATACACTCGGCCGGCAGCGTCTTGCACGATAATGCGGTCACCGGCTACCACAGGCGCTGCACGTACCGGATCATCATTCAGTGACAAACGACCGACCAATTGGCCATCGTTACGATTAAACCAATGCACATAACCGAATCGATCAGCGGCAATTAAATACGAGCCCACATTCACTGGCTCGGTTACACTACGCAAATACAAGTCGGTGTTGCGCCATTGTTCAAGACCATTATTGCGATCGACTGCCACTAAATAGCTTTCCTGATCAACCACAACAACCCGCGTTTGCACTTGTACTGGTGAGCGCCATGCCGCGTAATCACGTTTCCAAAGAACTTCACCGGTGCGCAAATCAAGCGCGGCAAGCTCGCCATTCTGAGCCGACAAATACATGGTACCTCCCACGATCAGTGGTGACCCGTCGGCGTCGACAATGCGCTCAAGTTCGGTTGAGCCGGTTGGCGTCGCGATTCGCTCTTCCCAAGCCATTTGACCTGTTTGCGCGATCAATACTACGACCTTACCCGTAGCACTGCCGTACATGACACCGCCACTTGCGATCGCTGGACGTGAAGTACCACGCAGTGAAAGGAGTGACACGTCATCTTCATGACGCCATTGAATTTCACCCGTCCGTGCCGCTAAGGCAACAACATAGCCGCTACCTAAATGAACGACCACGCGACCGTCACCGACTGTCGGTGCCGACAAAACTTCGCCTGGAACTTTCTGTTCCCAAATCAGCTCACCATTGTCGCTATTCAGCGCCATCACTTTACCGTTTTCAGAACCGACAAACAGCATCGAGCCGGCGACCGCGAGGCCGCTAATGCGCGCGGGCTCGCCACGGAACCAACGATTCAGGATGCCTCGGCGTCCACCGAAGTCAGCACGCCAGAGTTGACGGCCGTTGGCTGCATTGAGCGCGACCACGGTACCGTGACGATCAGCAACATAAATTGTCTCGTCCTGCACCACGGGTCGTAATTGTGAATAGTGCCCTTCAATGCCTTGTCCAACCCGCGTTTGCCATTCAATGCGACCTTCCACTGTGGTGGTGATCGGCTGCAGTTCTGCATGACGCGGGCCATCGTCAGACGATGAACACGCGGCAAGTAAAGCGGTTGCTGCGAACGCGGTAAGCCAACGTTTTAATACCATTATTATTGTCCTGCTAAATTATCGATTTTCATTTGCAGAGCTTGCGACGCTGTTTCTGCCTGCTCTGTTTGCGCTAGCAGGTACGACTCGCGAGCGGCGCTAAAGTTTCCACGCGCGTAAAGTAAATCACCACGAATTTCTGCAACAAGGCCACGATAGGCAGCTTGATTGATTGCACTTAAGTGCCGTTCTGCGTCATCAAAGTCGCCTTGCTCAATAGCAATACGGGCAATCCGCGTACGAATCAACGCCTGTAATTCAGACGATTTGACTTCCCCTAAGGCAGTTTCCAGCTCTTGTTTCGCGGCCGTGAGGTCGTTACCGAGAACCAATTTTTGCGCCAACTGTAAACGAATTAAACCCGCATGTTCAGTTCCGCTGACTTCTTCTAATAAGTTGCGGGCAATCCCTGGGGCTTCTTCTGGCGACGCTGCTTGTAAACGCTCGAGTGCGCGCTCATAGACAGCTGTACGCGCTTGTTGCGTTGCCACTTGATGATCGCTATATGTGCGCCAGCCAAACAACGAACCTAAACCGATGACGACACCGGCAACAATCCATGGGCCGTAAGTTTTTATAAACTTTTTAATCTCTTCGACTTGTTGATCTTCATGTTCCACGGACTTCTTCCTCTTATTTTGCAACTAAAGCGCCAAGCACTTCAGTCAAGGCCGCATAGGTTAATGTTTCCTGCGCTTTCTCTTGGCGCAAATACTTAATTGTCACTTGTTCATTTTGCACTTCATCCGTGCCGAGAATCAATGCCAGCTCGGCACCGCTTTGATCCGCTTTCTTCATCTGCTTGGCGAACTTACCACCGCCGCAGTGTAACATAACTCTGAGACCGGTGACCTGATCACGTATCTGTTCAGCAAGCTGTTGCGCTGGAATTTCCGCGTCCTGAGTCGCCGCTAAAATATAGACATCGACTTCCCGAGGCAAGCTTTGTTGGTCAAGCTGCTCTAACATCAGGACTAGACGCTCCACACCCATCGCAAATCCTACCGCCGGTGTCGCTTTGCCACCGAGTTGCTCGACCAAGCCATCATAGCGGCCGCCAGCGCACACTGTCCCTTGCGCGCCCAAGCTTTCAGTGACCCATTCGAACACCGTGCGATTGTAATAATCAAGACCGCGGACTAAGCGCTCGTTATGGACATAGCTTATGCCTGCCGCGTCTAGTCTGGCGCAAAGCTCAGCAAAGTGTACTCGCGATTCTTCGTCCCAGTATTCACTCAATTTCGGTGCTTGGGCCAACATCTCTGCCATGGCTGGGTTTTTTGAGTCCAGTATTCGCAGTGGGTTACTGTCGAGTCGGCGCACGCTATCTTCGTCCAGCACAGCACTGTGCTCACGCAGATACGCCGTCAATGCCTCCCGATACGCCGCTCGTGCAGCATTGGACGCTAACGAATTTAGCTCTAAGGTGAGAAATTGACTAAGACCCAATTTCTTCCAGAGTCGTGCGGTCATCAAAATAAGTTCCGCATCGATATCGGGTCCTTGCAGACCAAATGTTTCGACACCGACCTGATGAAACTGACGATAACGCCCTTTCTGTGGACGCTCATGGCGGAACATCGGTCCCATGTACCACATTCGCCGAGTTTGGTTATACAGCAAACCATGTTCGTTACCAGCGCGCACACAACTGGCGGTCCCTTCTGGCCGCAAGGTTAGGCTGTCACCATTGCGATCGTCGAAGGTGTACATTTCTTTTTCTACGATATCGGTGACTTCACCAATGGAGCGCTTGAACAAATCAGTTTGCTCGACGATTGGCATCCGAATTTCACTATATCCATAGCTTGCAAGCAAATCACGAATGACTGCTTCAAAATACTGCCAACGGCCTGTTTGTTCGGGAAGAATGTCGTTCATTCCGCGAATGGCTTGAATCTGCTTGGCCACCTGATGATATTCCTTGGTTAAAAAATGACGGCTGCTATGGCACATTTTGTGCCAGCGCCGTCATCGAATTGAATCTGAGGGCTGATTATACGTATTTCCGTGCTTGCGGTAAAATCGCGTTAATCGTCGACTTGCTGAACAGCAATCGACTGTTGTTTTTTCACCTTGGCGACATAATCACGAATTTGCGCTTCCAGATCATCAACAATATTCTGATTATCAATGCGCAGTTTCTGACGTTGCCCATCCTTGTAAAAGCCACTTTTATTCTTCGCACCCGCTAAGCCAATATTCGCGACCATCGCCTCACCAGGGCCATTGACCACACAACCAATGACGGACACATCCAGTGCTGTGGTGATGTCTTCTAAGCGCTGTTCAAGCGCATTGACCGTGGCAATTACGTCAAACTCCTGACGCGAACAACTCGGACAAGCGATAAAGTTAATGCCACGACTGCGAATTCTTAGTGATTTAAGAATATCAAAGCCAACTTTCACTTCTTCCACCGGATCCGCGGCCAACGATACCCGTAACGTGTCGCCGATCCCTTCACTGAGGAGCATACCCAAACCAATCGCCGATTTGACCGCACCGGCCCGAGCGCCGCCTGCTTCAGTAATGCCAAGGTGCAAGGGTTGGTCGATTTGCTGCGAAAGCAGTCGATACGCATCGACTGCCAAAAATACGTCTGACGCTTTCACGCTCACTTTAAAGTTTTCAAAGTTATAGCGATGCAGAATATCAACATGGCGCATCGCTGACTCAACTAGTGCCGCACCGGTCGGCTCACCATATTTTTCTTGAATATCTTTCTCTAGTGATCCCGCGTTCACGCCGATCCGAATCGGAATGTTGTAATCTTTTGCTGCTTCAATAACCGCACGAATCCGATCCTCATGACCGATATTACCCGGATTAATGCGCAGACAATCGACGCCATATTCAGCTACTTTTAACGCTATGCGATAATCAAAGTGGATATCAGCAACCAACGGAACTTCAACCCGTTGCTTAATTAATTTAAATGCTTCAGCGGCATCCATAGTCGGGACCGAAACACGAACGATATCGGCGCCGGCAGCAACAATGCGTTCTATTTGCGCAACGGTTGCATCGACATCGGTTGTTAACGTGTTCGTCATCGATTGCACAGCAATTGGCGCACCATCACCAATCGGCACATTTCCGACGTAAATTCGGCGAGTTTTCTTGCGGGTAATCGGGGACGGGTGAGTCATTATTTTACTGCTCTAAAATAGGAAAGTTACTCGATGTTACTCTTCCGGCACCTGTAAACGGGCAACGCGGCCACCACCAAATGCACTTAAATCAACTTTTTCGCCTAAGTAATAAATGTCCACTAAATGCGGCGCACCTAGGGTAATACTATAGGGTTCCTTACCAGCCAACGGCATAATATAGTCTTTCACTTTCACACCAAAGGCTAACGGCTCGCCGTCTGCATCTTCAATGCGAACCCAGCTATCACCATGAAAAACGAACACTAATGGGTGACTCGCAAGCGCAGTCGCCAAATTCAATTCTTCTGTTGCAGGTGCGCTTGTTGCTGAGTTTGTGGCGTTTTGCGAGCTCGTCACCGCTGGCGTCGATACTTGTTCTGCGGCGTCAGTCACAATGCCTTGTGCAGATTCAGCCAAATCCTCTGCAGCTTGATTCGCTGCGGCAGTCAACTCGCCGCGCGTTGGTAATTCAGTTGCTGCACCAGCGGCTAACTCGTCCGTGGTCGTTAGGGATTCAGGCTCTTCGTGACCAAGTTCGGATGATTGCGGTTCTACCGACCATTCATCAGCAGCATTATTGTATGCCTCCGCATCGGTATTGCTTACCACAGCCGCTGTTGGTTGCTGGGTTTCGGCGGCACTGGATTGATTCGCACCGTTTTTGTCTTCCAAAAACTGCTGCCAAACAAACACAGCGACCGAGCCAATCAAAATGATGACAATAATCCATGTCAAAATCATCAGCTTATTATCTTGAGACTCAATGCTGGTTTTCTTCGAAAAACTCTGCATAGTGCTCTGGGTGACTTCTTCAGACCCCTGAGTGCGCTTGTAAGCGTCCATGATCTCAGACTCAGAAATTTGCAACAGTTTCGCATACGCACGCAGATACCCGCGTACATAGGTGCCACCGGCCTGACCATCGAAATGATCATTCTCTAAATCTTGAATTAATTGTTGACGGAGTCGCAACCGGTCTGCCACCTGAAGTACAGTGAGGCCCGCTTGCTCACGCGCAGCGCGAAGCAGTTCACCAGACGTCGGCAACGCAGCTTCAGCCGCTTCCTCTTGTTGTTGTTCTTGGTCGTCGTTTAATTGGGTCATGATTGCCTGAGGTAATGTTCGTTAATGCTATCCATAGCAAAAAGAAAGACTCTAGAGCTAACCGACCATATTTATGTTAATCGGTTCCCCAGATTTTTGTTTTTGTTGCCGTTTTATCAGTCGCTTCGTCCGGTCAACCACATCGCCGACTAGTTGTCCGCACGCTGCGTCTATATCGTCTCCGCGAGTTTTCCTTACGATAACGGTATATCCGTAATCCATCAACACTTTTGAGAAACGATCAATACGAGAATTACTTGAACGCCCATAATCAGACCCCGGAAATGGGTTAAACGGAATCAGATTAATCTTGCTCGGCGTGTCTTTCAGCATTTTCGCCAACTGATGCGCTTGGTCTGTTGAGTCATTAATATGATCTAACATCACGTACTCGACCGTCACTTTCGTTTGCGCTTTTGACCGCTCTACATAACGTCGCGAAGACGCTAAAAATTCTTCAATTGGGTATTTTTTATTGATCGGCACAATCTCGTCACGTAGTTCATTCGTTGGCGCATGGAGAGAAATAGCAAGAGCCACATCAATTTGATCAACCAGCTTGTCCAGCGCTGGTACAACACCCGATGTACTTAAGGTCACTCGACGCTTGGATAAACCAAAGCCGAAATCTTCCATCATGAGTTCCATCGCCGGAACAACGTTTTTCACGTTGAGCAAAGGTTCTCCCATACCCATCATGACGACATTAGTTACAGCTTTGACATTAGTTTCACCAAATGGACCTAATAATTTATTCACTCGCCAAACTTGGCCAATGATTTCAGAAACTTTTAAGTTACGGTTAAAGCCCTGTTGTCCAGTCGAACAGAATGTACATTCAAGAGCACATCCCACCTGCGAGCTTACGCACAACGTGGCACGGTCATCTTCAGGAATCCAAACCGACTCAACTTCTTGACCGTCTTCCAGCTCCATCGCAAACTTGATCGTCCCATCCGCAGACTGCTGCTGGGTTTTGATCACTGGTGCTTTCACTTCAGCGACTTCTTTCAACTTTGCCCGCAATGCTTTGTTGAGGTTTGTCATTTCATCGAAGTCGTCAATGCAGTAATGATACAACCATTTCATCACCTGATCCGCACGGAACGGCTTTTCACCTAAGTCGGCAAAAAAGTCTCGAATCCCCTGACGGTTCAAGTCGAGTAAATTAATCTTTTTGGTTTCGGTTGTCATACTGGCGACCTCATACTTACCTAAATCTTACATTGGTCTGGCAAAAAAGGGGCGCAAAGCCCCTTTTTGTTCAGCTTGCTAACGCTAAATTATAGCTTAGCGAGTGCGTGCGCACACTTCTTCGTCAGAGAAGAAATAAGCGATTTCACGCGCAGCAGACTCAACCGCGTCAGAACCGTGTACCGCGTTCTCGTCAATCGTCTCTGCGAAGTCTGCACGTAACGTGCCTGCAGCAGCTTCTTGTGGGTTGGTTGCACCCATGATTTCACGGTTTTTACGAACCGCGTCTTCACCTTCTAACGCCATTACGACGATTGGGCCAGACGTCATGAACTCAACCAAAGCGCCGAAGAAAGGACGCTCTTTATGCTCAGCATAAAAACCTTCCGCTTGTTCTTTGCTTAAGTGCATCATTTTCTGACCAACGATACGTAAACCTGAAGTTTCAAAACGGTTTACAATAGCGCCGATCACGTTTTTAGCGACCGCGTCAGGCTTGATAATCGAAAGAGTACGTTCCAAAGCCATTGTTTGCTCCTGATAAGTGTGTTTGACTCGAAACTTGCTGTTCACAACAGGAAGTGTTCGGTCTGACAAGTGGTTAAAAAAGACGCGCGGATTATACGTGATTTAGAGAAAATTTCCCACTAAATTTGAGATTTAGCAGCGCAAACAAAAAGAAAGCTTGGCAAAGTTGTATAACTCAGTTATTTTAGACGTCTAGATGGTTATTTGTAGTCAATATAGAGGCATTCATGGCAGTTAAGCAACAACAAGCCACCCTAGCCGGCGGCTGTTTCTGGTGTATCGAGTCCGCATTCAACCAAGTTCACGGCGTTATCGACGCCGAGCCCGGCTATGCCGGTGGGCAAACCGAGAACCCCAGCTACGAAGCTGTCTGCACCGGTGAAACCGGACACGCTGAAGTTGTGCGAATTAACTTCAATCCAGACGAAATCAGCTTTCGCCAGATTCTCGAAATCTTTTTTGCCCTTCACGATCCAACGCAGTTGAATCGCCAAGGCAATGACATCGGCAGCCAATACCGCTCCGCCGTGTTTTTCCACGACGACAACCAACGTCAAGAAGCCGAAGTAATCATCGCCGAAATCAACGCCGAACAAATCTACGGCAACAACCCCGTCGTCACCCTCGTCGAACCACTCTCAACCTATTACGCCGCCGAGGAATACCACCGCGACTACTTCGCCCGCAACCCACAAAACCAATACTGCCAAGCCGTAGTCTCCCCCAAACTCGCCAAGTTCCGCAAAACCTTCGCCGCCAAGCTCAAAGCCTAAGGCGGCTTTCGCTGCTGGCTCCGAGCTGGGCTGCGAGGCGGTGGCTGCTTTCGCTGCGTCGAGGTGGGTTTTTCAGAGACGCCGTAAACCCATCCATGGGGGCTTGGATGCCGCATCCATGCGGCATACACTCTGAAAACCCCACCTACGACTCCGCTAGCGCCTATGCCACCACTTCGCACCCTACTCTTACATAGGCAGCGAAAACACCACCTACTCGCAACCTACACTGGCTTAAGCATGCGAAAGCTGGACCACACCCTAACCGGCACGAACTCAGAAGGCAAAAGCCCTACCGCGACAACTCGAAAGCGATCTCCTCGCTGGTAACTCTGAGCGCAAATGGAGTACAACACGCCGCAACGCTCTTGTGGCTGGAGTGTGACTGCTGGATTAGGGCTTGGCTGCAGGCTTGAAACGGCTGTCGGGTTAGAGCTTGGCTGTAGGAACAAAGCGGCTGCCGAGTTAGGGTTTGGCTGCAGGATCGAAGCGGCTGTCGGGTTAGAGCTTGGCTGCAGGCTCGGAGCGGCTGTCAGGGGTAGGTTTAGGGATGGCAGAGTATATGAGGCATGGATGCCGAATATAAGCCCCCATGGATGGGTTCACGGCGTCTCTGACATCCCTAAACCTATCTCTGGCAAGCCAGCGCAGAACCATAGCCAAGTCCTAACCCGGCAAGCCAGCGTAGAGCCACAGCCAAGTCCTAACCCGGCAAGCCAGCGCAGAGCCACAGCCAAGCCCTTGCCCGGCAAGCCAGCGTAGAGCCATAGCCAAGCACTGTGCCGGCGAGCGGTGTTTAGTGGTTTTCGGAGACCATGTTGACGGTGTATTTGGGGATTTCGACGACGAGATCTTCGTCATCGACGATGGCTTGGCAGCTGAGGCGTGATTCCGGTTCGAGGCCCCAAGCTTTGTCGAGCATGTCGTCTTCAAGTTCATCGGACTCATTGAGGGAGTCGAAACCTTCGCGGACGATGACGTGGCAGGTGGTACAGGCACAGCTTTTTTCGCAGGCGTGTTCGATACCGATGCCGTTACGCAGAGCAACGTCGAGTACTGTGTCACCTTTTGCGGCGTCGAGGGCTGCGCCCTCTGGGCAAAGTTCGTGGTGAGGAAGAAAAATAATCTTTGGCATAGGTTACACCTTACTTAACATCATCAATGGTTTGCCCTTTCAAGGCCTTACGAATGGAAGCGTCCATGCGCCGCGCTGCGAATTCTTGGCTGGCAGCATCAACGGCTTCGATCGCTTGTTTAATTTCGTCTGTACTCGATCCTTCAGCGGCCGCAGCGAGACTTTGCATACTAGATTCAAGTTGACCACGCTCATTGTCGTCGAGCAAGTCCGCGTCTTTTGCCAAAGCGGCTTGCAGGGCAACAAGCACACGCTTGGCTTCTACTTGTTGCTCACGCAGCATACGTGCGGCCATATCAACTTCAGCATTGGTCATTGACGCTGAGATCATACCGGTAATGGTGTCTTCATCAAGTCCATACGACGGTTTAACTTCAACCGACGCGCTTACGCCTGAAGATTTTTCCATGGCAGTGACGCTCAACAGGCCATCGGCATCGACTTGGAAGGTGACACGAATATGCGCGGCACCTGCAGCCATAGCGGGGATATTACGCAAGACAAAGCGCGCCAATGAGCGGCAGTCGTCAACTAATTCGCGTTCGCCTTGGACGACGTGAATCGCCATCGCGGTTTGGCCATCTTGGAAGGTGGTAAATTCTTGCGCCCGAGCGACCGGAATTGTGGTGTTGCGCGGTATTACTTTTTCGACCAGTCCGCCCATGGTTTCCAGGCCTAACGACAGAGGAATGACATCCAGCAACAGCATGTCAGAGTCAGGTTTGTTACCGGCCAAAATATCTGCTTGAATCGCAGCACCGATTGCAACCACTTGGTCTGGGTCGATATCGATCATGGGATCGCGTTGGAAGAATGCGCCGACTTGTTCACGCACTAACGGTACGCGCGTTGAGCCACCGACCATCACTACATTGCTTATTTCATCGGCACTGAGGCCGGAGTCTTTCAGGACGCGACGACAGGTCATTAAGGTGCGCTTCACTAAAGGACTAATGAGCGTATTGAACTCGTCGCGAGTGAGTCGTACGCTTCCTAAATCTGCTACGGCAATGGAGGCACTTGCAGTTGACGTCAGCTGCTCCTTCAAGGCCCGCGCTTTATCGGTAAGCTCGCGCTCCAAGCCGGCGCTTACATGGTCTTCTAGTCCCAGCTGTTGTTTAAACTGCTGCACGATCAACTGGTCAAAATCGTCACCACCAAGCGCGGTGTCACCGCCGGTTGCAAGAACTTCAAAAACACCTTGATCGAGGCGCAAAATGGACACATCAAACGTGCCACCGCCGAGGTCATAAACCACAATATTGCCTTGCTCATTGCTGTCTAAACCATAGGCAACGGCTGCTGCCGTCGGCTCGTTCAACAAACGCAAGACATTCAGGCCGGCAAGTCGTGCTGCGTCTTTGGTACTTTGACGTTGAGCGTCATCGAAATAGGCTGGCACGGTGATGACCACGCCGGTCAGCTCGCCTTCAAGGGCGGCTTCTGCGCGTGCTTTGGCGGCACGTAAAATATCGGCAGACACTTGCACGGCGTTCACATCACCTGCTGCGGTGTTAAAAACCGGAACACCAGATTCTGTTTCGCTAAGGCGATACGGCAAATGTGAAAAGGTACGCTGCACATCGGTCAAGGTACGACCAATAAAGCGTTTCACGGAGACAATGGTATCTTCCGGGGCTTGGCTCGCCTGTGCTTGTGCTGCGAGTCCGACAACAGGTGCCTGATCGTGGGCATAACGGACGACAGATGGAATCATTGCGTTCCCTTCACGGTCGGTCAACACACGTGACGCACCACTTTGAACGGTCGCAACCATGGTGTTGGTGGTGCCTAAGTCGATGCCCGCGGCTAAACGATGCTCATGCGGGTTACTACTCTGCCCTGGCTCTGCAATTTGTAATAAGGCCATAGTTTCGTTTCTTCAATTAGGTGAATGTTGGCGTCGTCATGGAGGTCATTAACCTATCTAAATTTCGCCAAAGTGACGTTAATGACTTTTGCAGCTGAAAAGATCTACCAGCTGTCCATCAGCGAGTCTTCAATGCGTTCCAACTCATCGCGTAACTTGTGCATGAATTTTAATTTTCGCACAGTATCGGCGGCGCTTTCGTCTTCGTTCGCTGTAATTTCGCGGTGCAATACATCCATCAAGGTTTTGATTTCAGCTTGCAGTTGCACATCCATATCGAGCACGGCTTCAGGTGTCTCGATGGTCTCTAGCGCTTCGCGTAATTCCATTTGTTTCATCAAAAATTCAGGATCACGCAGGGTCCGCTGTTCATGTGCTAACTCGACACCACGCAGGCCAAGCAGATGTTCCGCTCGACTCAATGGCATCTTCAACGTTTGAAACCCATCGTTGATTTGCGATGTTTTCTGCAACGCATTCAGTTTGTCCCGTTCGCCACTGGAGGCAAAGCGATCCGGGTGAAACTGCTGCTGTAATAAACGATACCGGCGCGAGAGCTCACCGGTATCAAGGTCGAAACTGACAGGAAAATCGAAGAGTTCAAAATAATTCATGAAATCGCAGTGACCTCTTCAGTAAACACGCTGACCGTATTCACGGCGACTGTGTTTACTGTTTGATTGGCTTATACGGTAAAGCTTTCGCCACATCCGCACTCGTCTTTCACATTCGGGTTTTTAAACGTAAACCCTTCGTTTAAGCCTTCACGGACAAAATCAAGCTCAGTGCCGTCAAGGTAGACCATGCTTTTACCGTCGACGATAACTTTAATGCCTTTTTCTTCAAACATTTGGTCACCGTCTTCAAGCTGATCGACGAACTCAAGAACGTACGCTAAGCCCGAGCACCCGGTCGTCTTTACGCCCAAGCGCAAACCGACACCTTTGCCACGATTTTCCATAAACTTACGGACACGTTCAGCTGCCGCGTCGCTCATGGTAATTGCCATGCGAACCTCCGTTAGGCGTGCTTTTTCTTGTAGTCTTCGATCGCCGCTTTAATGGCGTCTTCAGCAAGAATCGAGCAGTGAATCTTTACCGGTGGTAACGCTAACTCTTGAGCGATATCGGTATTTTTAATCGATGCTGCTTCGTCAAGTGTCTTACCTTTCACCCATTCAGTAATCAATGAGCTTGACGCAATCGCGGAGCCACAACCGTAGGTTTTGAATTTTGCGTCTTCAATCACGCCATTCTCACCAATCTTCAACTGTAGTTTCATCACGTCACCACAAGCAGGTGCACCCACCATGCCCGTTGCGATGCTTGGGTCGTTTTTATCAAACGCACCCACGTTGCGTGGATTTTCGTAGTGATCAATAACTTTTTCGCTGTATGCCATGGTACTTACCTCCAGCCATGCAATGCTAATTCATCCAATTAGCAATCTAAATCAGTAATTGCCCATGCGGGCATGGGGTTGCTTAGTGCGCAACCCACTCAACGCTTTCCAAGTCGACGCCTTCTTTAAACATGTCCCACAATGGTGACATTTCACGCAGGCGCCCGATCGAGTTGTTAATTAACTCAATGGCGTAGTCAATTTCTTCTTCCGTAGTGAAACGGCCAATACTAAAACGGATCGAGCTATGCGCTAATTCGTCGTTGCGACCCAAAGCACGTAATACGTAAGACGGTTCTAAGCTCGCTGAAGTACATGCCGAGCCCGAAGAAACCGCTAAGTCTTTCAACGCCATAATCAACGACTCACCTTCAACAAAGTTAAAGCTGATATTGAAAATACCCGGAACACCGTTTTCAGGATCGCCATTAATATACGTTTCTTCGATATCTTTCACGCCATTCCACAAACGGTCGCGCAAACTACGGATGCGCTCGACTTCACCGGCTAATTCTTCCTTCGCGATGCGTGCTGCTTCACCCATACCGACGATTTGATGCGTTGCCAGTGTGCCAGAACGCATACCGCGCTCATGACCGCCACCGTGCATTTGCGCAACAAGACGAGTACGTGGCTTACGGCGTACATAGAGCGCACCAATACCTTTTGGACCATACATTTTATGGCCCGACAACGACATCATGTCGACATCTAAATCCTGCACATCGACTGGGATTTTTCCGGCACTTTGCGCGGCATCGACGTGGAAAATAATCTTGTTTTCGCGACAAAGCTTGGCAATCGCTTTAATGTCTTGAATAACACCAATTTCGTTGTTCACGTGCATCACACTAATAACGACCGTGTCTTCACGAATTGCGTCTTTTAATTTGTTAAGGTCAAGCAAACCGTTCTCTTGAACATCTAAGTAGGTCACTTCCCAACCGCGACGCTCTAACTCACGGCAGGTGTCGAGCGTAGCTTTGTGCTCGGTTTTAACGGTAATGACGTGCTTACCTTTGCGCTGGTAAAACTCAGCGGCACCTTTAATGGCTAAGTTGCTTGATTCGGTCGCACCTGAAGTGAAGACAATCTCACGCGGATCCGCATTAATTAAGTCAGCAATGTTTTGCCGTGCTTCATCCACAGCTTCTTCTGCTTGCCAACCGAAACGGTGTGAGCGTGACGCCGGATTACCAAAAATCCCGTCCATCGTCAGGTACTGCATCATTTTCTCTGCAACACGCGGATCGACCGGTGTCGTGGCCGCATAGTCCAGATAAATCGGTAATTTCATCAAGCTACTCCTCTTTCAGCAAATCGGCTCTGGGGGCGTCCGACGCTGCTATCATTTTGGTAACACTAAACGTTCTAAATCGTCTGCAAATCCAAGCGATTAAAACTGCAAATCTAAAGCAATTTTCTCACCGCGACGCACTTGCTGGCCTTTGGCCACATGCTGAACGTCATGGTCGTCAACTAATTCACCAAGCGTAATCGATGATAAAAAATCGTCGATGCGGTCACTCAAACCCGACCATAAAGAATGGGTTAAGCACCGCGTACCGCCGTGACAATCCGACTTGCCTTGGCAGCGGGTGGCGTCGATACTTTCGTCAACCGCATGAATCACCGCTGCAATTGAGATATCGGTTGCCGGTAAACCGAGTTGATAACCACCGCCTGGACCACGCACACTCGTCACTAAACCGCTGCGGCGCAAACGCGCGAACAGCTGTTCCAAATAAGAAAGCGAGATACCCTGCCGCTCAGAAATATCGGCTAAGGGCACCGGGCCGCGATCACGATGTAAGGCAACGTCCAGCATCGCTGTAACAGCGTAGCGTCCTTTTGATGTCAATCGCATAATGGTTCACCTCTGACTAAATCTGGGCAAATTTTAACATTCCCGACTATTTTCATCAAGTATTTACCTGACTAATTTAGTCAAGATTAAAAACTCGCCGCTTAATAGCCCATGAACCTCGAGAACCTTCCTTATTATGCAGTTGCAACAAGCGTATCGGCCATGCAAGAGAAAACCGTGTTACGGCTTATCTTGCGGGAGAAACTTCTCAACCGAGGCGAGAATACCGCGCAAAATATTCAGTTCATTTTCCTCGGGGCGTGTTCGTGTAAACATCCGCCGTAACTTCGTCATGACCAAACCGGGGTGCTGACGAACAATAAAGCCAGACTTTGTTAACACTTGTTCAAGATGCACATAAAAACTGTCGAGCTCCTGATGCAACGGATACTCCGGAGCCTGCTCCGGCTGCACCTTCGTTGCCGCTAACCACGCCATACGCACCTCATAACAGACCGTCTGAACCGCCATGGCCAAATTGAGAGAGCTATAGTCAGGATTCGCCGGAATGTGGATGTGAACATCGCTTTGTTGCAATTCTTCATTGGTCAGGCCATTTGCTTCGCGACCAAACACAATCGCAATCTGCGGCGACTGATCTGCTTGCGCAGACATTCCTTCCCGAACAATCTTCTCACCCGCTTCCCGCGGATCCAGCTGCGGCCAATCCAAAGTCCGATTACGAGCACTCGTTGCCAACACCAACGAACAGTCAGCTAGGGCTTCCGCTAACGAAGATACCACCTTGGCATTCGCCAACACATCGGTTGCTCCTGCAGCCAAGGCTTGCGCTTTGCCCTGTGGCGGATCTTGTGGATTCACCAAAACCAACTGACTGAGACCCATAGTTTTCATCGCCCGAGCCGCCGAGCCAATATTTCGCTGATCCGTCGTACTCACCAAGACAATGCGGATGTTCTCCAACATGGGTATTTCCTCTAGCGGTTAAAAAAGCCGCGGGATTTTAGCACACCAGCAGCGTCGATGCATTAACCTTGGACATTGCAATCACGCGAGAATCTGCCTATAATGCTGGCGATTTTTTCACCCGTTCTTTGCCATTACAGGAAATTCCCATGCATGCAATGTTAAATATTGCGGTGCGGGCTGCGCGTGCAGCCGGCCGTTTGGCGGTCAAAAGCTTTAATGAACCTCAGCACCTCGAAGTTCAAAGTAAAGGCTTACATGACTACGTCACTAACGTTGATAAAGCTTGCGAGCAAGTGATTATCAGCACCATTTTGAAGTCCTATCCGGGTCATCAGATTCTTGCCGAAGAATCAGGTGAAAGTGGTGTGCAAGGGGATTACCAGTGGATCATCGATCCAATTGATGGCACCACCAACTTCATGCGTGGCATTCCTCACTTCTGTATTTCTATCGCACTCGCCTATAAAGGTTCAGTGCAGCACGCGGTCGTCTACGATCCAGTGCGCGAAGAATTATTTACCGCTAGTCGCGGTGCAGGCGCACAGTTAAACGGCTTTCGGATTCGAGTTGGTGGCGGCAAAGATTTGAACGGTGCTTTGCTAGCGACAGGCTTCCCATTCCGCATGAAGCATTTCCTGCCGGACTACCAAGCAGTGTTCAATAAATTCTTCGAACAAGCCGCCGACATCCGTCGTGCTGGCGCAGCTGCCCTTGATCTCGCTTATGTTGCCGCAGGCCGTTACGACGGTTTCTGGGAAGCAGGTTTGAAAATCTGGGATACCGCCGCAGGCGACCTACTCGTCCGTGAAGCCGGTGGCGTCGTCACCGATTTCGGCGGCGGAATGAACCATGCTCAATCCGGCAACATCGTCGCCGCTTCTCCGCGCGTCCTTCAAGCCATGGTCACGCAAATGCGCCCATTGCTACCAGAGTCAATGCGCAAATAAGCTCCAATTAATTCACGCGTGTGAGTTTACCGCGTCTCTGGCGTACTTGCTCCAGTGCCGCGGAAGCGGACTTTCGCCAGCTCGCGCAAGCGGCGCTGGAATAAGTAAAGCCAGAGTGTATGCCGCAGGGATGCGGCATCCACTCGAGTCCAGCAAATAGCCAACCAAACGGCGCGGGGGGGGAGGGACAGATAAGTGCCTCACTGACCCCTTTCTCTTGGCAGTTTGTTAACTTTTAGTTAAGAAAGTGCTTTAACGCTACTAAACTTTGTGGTTTATTAGGAACTCACTACAAAACAA
>NZ_JAIUMR010000012.1 GCF_022565475.1 Aliidiomarina sp.
AACCGGACGGTGAAGGTGTTAATATCGTACTGCGCGGTGACATCGAGGTTTGCCGTAATCACATCAAACGCAACGCTCCAACCGGTGAAGGTATAACCCTCACGCTCTGGATCTGCTGGAGCAGTTGCTCCTTCGTTCCAATTTACGGTTTCGGTTGCGATGACGCTGTCATCCCAATCCAAGAACCGGACGGTGAAGGTGTTGATGTCGTACTGCGCGGTGACATCTAAATCTGAAGTCACTGTAGCAAAGTCAACATCCCAACCACTAAACGTGTATCCCTCGCGCGTCGGTGATTCAGGAGGTTTAGCTGGCGAATTCCATCTTACCGTCTGCGTTAATAACACGCCCCCATTCCAGTCTAAGAATCGAACCGTGTAAGTATTGATAACCAGAATCGCGTTTATCGTTAAATCGCTAGTAATAGCGCTGAAATCAGTGTCCCAGTCGACGAAACTATAGCCCGTCACACTTGGTGTACCCGGGTCAAGTGCAGCACTACCGTGTTCAACCTGTTGTTGGTCAAACTCTTCACCGTTAACGAAAAAAGTCACGGTATATTCGTTAATCGCGAAATTCGCAGTCACTGACAAGTCAGCAGAAACATTCGTGTCAAGACGCGCTGGACTCGTCAATCCGTCGCTCCAATCAACGAATGAATACCCAGTATCGGCAATTGCAGCGACTTCGGTACCACTTGCGCCCTCATTAATTATCTGCGTTTGGTTGCCGACAATTCGACCGCCAGGCCCTGCGGTATAGGTCAATGTATACTCAGCAAGCCATTGCGCGTATAAATGAATATCCTCCGTGCCAGTGGTCACTGCTTCGCCAGGCTCATAGTCCAGCCCAGTGCCATCTTGTGAAGTATTCCAACTTGTGAAGTTATGATTAGCCAACGCTAGTTCATTGGCGTTTCCGACAACAAAAGACTTGTTCGTCGATAAACTATGACCAAGCTCTGGAACAATGCCGCTAGCTCCATTCGCGTAATAGGTCACATACACCGGTGGTGTCCCATCATGTTGAAAAGATCCAATATCCGGACTGCCTGAGCGGCTATAACCGCGTTGATCTAAATCAGGCACCCCATCCATGATTAACCCAGCACCGTTGGTAGGGCTTCCTTGAGACCACGCTACCACCCAAACGTTACCGCCGTAGTCGTTGTAAAAGTCAAAAGTTCCTGGGCTTACATCCATGACATTAATTGGATTTATGCGGTTGTCTTCAGGCAAATCTCTAATTATTGAGTGACGCACATTGAGCTGTGCCTGAACTGATTCATGAAGGAAGAATTCATCACGCGCCCCCTGTGTAAAGTTCCCATCAACAACATTATTAACAAGCTCCACGGGCATATCTCGTTCGAAAACTGCATAAAGAGCAATTCCTGCGCCTTGTGTCCCTTCTCCATGTAATGTGTTTCCCACAAACGTGGAATTGAAAATACCAAAATCAGATGGGTTGTGTACGCTATCAATTAAAATACCGCCGCCTGCTACGTGCGGATTAGACCACCCTACGGCATCTACTAAATCAACTCTGTTGTTGTAGAAGGTTGAATTTACAATTGTTGCTCCTGCCCAGCTGTGGATACCACCACCACCGATGAATCGCCAATTCGGGCCTGTTACAACGCGATTATTCCAGATTGTACAGCTATCTAGAACCAAACCACTTCTCGCATAAATTCCGCCACCTGAAGCGGTACCGGGAGACAAGCCGTCAACTTGATTGTTGTGAACCTCACAATTTCGCATGGTAATCGGACTTTCAGCTCGAACCGCTCCGCCATAGGACATATCGCCGGAAAGGCTACCATGACGAATCGTCATATCGGAGAGCAATACGTCAGTTAGCATCGCCGGTATATTAAAAACTCGTCCATTCGCAACGTTTGGCTCAGCTGCGGCTTGAACGATCGTTAATCCGACCCCCGCTCCAATAATTGACAGGTTCTTGTCAATAACAATGTCTTTTTCCGTATATGTCCCTGCCTCCACTCGAATAATATCGTCGGAATTCGCAGCAGCTATTGCAGCCGTAATCGTTGAATAATCGTGACCAGAGCCTACCCAAAGTTCATCACGGAATCTGAGTGACAAATCGTTTGACAATGCATTGCGCATATCCTCCGCAGAGCCATTCTCAAAGGCCGCATCCTGAAAGGACAAACTAACTTCAACGTTATCTCCCCGCTTAGCGGCATTGGCTTGACCTACGAAAAACAACTCAAGTTCAACATCACCTTGCTTAATTAATTTTGCGGTGAGTCCGTCGGGTAGGTTATCAATGATAGCGTATCCAAAATCGATGAAGTCATCTCCAACATTGCCTGCGAAGAATTGAATATCTTGGTTAACGATTGTAATCCGAGCGGATTGTTCGAAAGACCCAGCGTTCTCGAACGACTCCAAAAAATCTTTAGTTGAGAAAGATACCCGAGGTCCAGCGGGGACAACTCGAATATCATGTTCGTCTTCGTCGCTATACCAGTCATCTACGTAGACCCATCCGGTTTCTGGTGGCGTTTGTGCATTGCTAGGGTTGAAAGCTTCTTCAACGGGAGTATTTAAGTTATAGCTCATCGACCATCCAAGTCTTCCATAGAAAAGATAGCGAACATAATAAGAATCTTCAGTATCCGTTATTTTAATATAATAAGGTCGATCTTGATGCGTACCCGCTTCGGTGTATATGCCGTTGAAGCTTGGTAAGAGGACACCTGACACCTCATACTCAACGTATTCACTCGCCTGAGTATGAGTGTGAAGCAAAAAGAAAAGAATAATTAAACTAAAGATAGCGCGCGCATTCATGGGCAACGTCCTTGTAATAAATGCACATGCAAACGACTGCTTAACTGAATGACTGTGCGAGAGTGGTAAACGAATGACCAAAATAACATAATTTAAACATCGTTTCAAAAACTGTATAAAAACGATAGGCTAGAATTACCGCTGCAAGTCATTATTTGCTTCAGTCAATATGGCCTTAGAGTTGGTTTTCAGTTCGGCGGATAGCTTCAATAATCAACAATAATGATCTTCTTCGTTTTAACTCTCTCGGCGTTGCTTCGAATTCCAGAATAATTTCACAGTCATTGACAATACCCGCAGTGCGATACATGTTGTCATCATCTACAGCACCGTCACACCCGAGGGCACTGACAAGTTGCGCCTGCGGTTGAGGCTCTACCAAAAATTCAATCTGTTCACCATGTGCCACCATAAACAGACTTGGAATAGGTAACCCCGGACCAATCACGTTGACTGTAACGGTGTAATAATTTATTTCATACTTTGCAGTCACGTCCAAGTTTACTGTAATCACATCAAACGCCGCGCTCCAACCAGTGAAGGTATAACCCTCACGCTCTGGATCTACTGGAGCCGTTGCTCCTTCGTTCCAGTTCACGGTTTCAGTTGTGAGGACGCTATCATCCCAATCTAGGAACCGCACGGTGAAAGTGTTGATGTCGTACTGCGCGGTCACATCGAGATCTGACGTAACCGTAGTGAAACTAACATCCCAACCGTTGAAGGTATGGCCATCACGCTCTGGAACCGCCGGCGCTGTTGCCTCAGTATTCCAATTCACCGTCTGTGTCGACAACACCGAACCATCCCAATCGAGGAACCGAACGGTAAAGGTGTTGATGTCGTACTGCGCGGTGACATCGAGATCCGAAGTGATCGTCGTGAACCCAACATCCCAACCGGTGAAGGTGTGGCCATCACGCTCTGGAACCGCCGGCGCTGTTGCCGCTTCATTCCAATTAACTGCCTGCGTTGTCAGTACCGAGCCATCCCAATCCAAGAACCGAACGGTAAAGGTGTTGATGTCGTATTGTGCAGTGACATCTAAATCCGAAGTCACAGCTGCAAACCCAACATCCCAACTCGTGAAGGTGTGGCCATCACGTGTCGGATCCGCAGGCGCGGTTGCGGCTTCGTTCCAGTTCACAGTTTCCGTCGACAACACCGAGGCATCCCAATCCAAGAACCGAACGGAGAAGGTGTTGATGTCGTACTGTGCAATCGCATCTAAAGATGAGGTGACTGAGGCAAGGTCGACACTCCAGCCCGTAAACGTATAACCATCGCGAGCAGGTGCAATCGGCGCTGGTGCACTGCTACCATGTTCAACATAAACGGTTACAATTAGATTATTTTCATGATCATAGAAATTGACCGGATAGGTCTTGATCAGCAAAATAGCATTTACCGTTAAGTCGCTCGTAACATCGCTAAAATCAACATCCCAATCGATGAAATCATAGCCCGTTACCGTCGGCACACCGGGATCAACTGCACCGCTGCCGTGCTGAACGGTTTGCTGATCAAATTGAACACCATTAACGAGAAATGTGACTGTGTATTCACTTAACGCAAAGTTAGCAGTTACCGACAAATTAGAAAAAACATCCATATCCTGACGAGTCGCACTGGTCACCCCGTCACTCCAATCAACGAACGAATAACCCGTATCCGCAATTGCAGTGACCGCTGATCCACTGTCCCCCTCAATTACGGTCTGCGAAGCGTCACCGTCAATAAAACCACCAGTACCCGCCACGTAAGTCAACGTGTAATGCAACACATCCGGCAGCCATTGCGCGTATAAGTTGATATCGGCTATGTCTGCGATGACAATTTGTCCCGGCACGTACTTCACACCCGAACCATCCGGAGAGCTGTTCCAGCCATCGAAATTTAAATCCTGCAAAGCTAACCCGTCGCCATTGCTTACCGTGAAGGCTTTACCGCTCGACAAACTATGGCCAAGCTCCGGAACACTGCCACTGCCGCCATTGGCGAAATAAGTCACATACACAGGAAGCGTGCCATCATATTGAAAAGCACCAATATCTGGATTGCCTGACCGGCTAAAGCCACGCTGATCGAGATCCGGAACACCATTAGTTATGACGCCAGCCCCAATAGCTGGACTGCCAGACAAAAGCTGAAAGCCATTCGTGTTGCCGCCGTAATTGTCTAACACATCAAGCAGTGGGGGCACATTCATAGTGTTCTCGAGTACAAACGGCGCGGAGCCTGATGAGTCAACTAAATCAATAATCGAATGCCGGACATAGACAGTCCCATCACCCGCATTGACATAAACATCCTGTCCATCGATCGCCAGAATCGATTCATTGTCGGTAATAACGCTATTAATAATTTCGTAATTTGCAGCGCTATTTGACTGATTAAACACAATGCCGCCACCTTCGCCAACGGAGCTATTACCCACGATCGTCGAGTTAATAATTCGCACACTTGCAGAGGTTTGTGACAAAAGAGCACCACCACGCATATCCGCCGAGCCACTATTTTGAGAGGTAAGATGATTCGCTGTAAAAGTCGAGTTCACGATCGTTGATGAGCCGCCAACATAAAGTCCAGCGCCTCCAGACGTGACCGCGGTAGATAGATTCAATTCATTCTCGTCGATAAGACAATTCTCGAGCCGAAGACCGTTTTCAGCATACACGCCTGCACCAAAAGAGCTGGAAGTTCCTTCAGCTTTATTCAACGTAATATGGCAGTTACGAAGCGTGAAAAAACTGTTGGCTAATATTCCCGCGCCATTCAGTCCTTGTCCTCGGAGATGACCGTGCCGAATGGTTAAATCAGAAAATAGGACATCCGTCAGATTAAAAAACACCCTAAATACACGTCCCGTCGGCGCAAGCGGTATCCCACCGCCGGGCGCTGTGATACCTGCGGTTCCTGGGGTTTCAGCCGCCTGCACGATCGTTTGCCCTGCTCCAGCACCAATGATCGACAGGTTCTTGCTAATAACAATATCCTTTTCTGTATAGATACCCGCAGCCACTCGAATAATATCGAAATCTTGCGCGGCACTCACCGCTGCGGCAATTGTTCCATAATCACCTTCATCGCCAACGTTAATTTCATCCCGGAATTGTAGTGTGATATCACTCCTGACTGCACCAAGGGTCTCATCTGGAACTGTTCCCAAAGGCCCAGTAAACGCAGAATCATTGAAAACAAACGTGACGTCGTCGACAGAATTTGCGCGTGCCGAAAATACAGCGTTCCCCTCAAAATAGACTTCAAGCTCAGTTTCGCTTTGATAGATTACTTTAGCAGTCAGACCATCGGGGAGGTTTGTGACTGTCACTCGACCAGTATCGATAAAGTCTTCGCCCACGCTGCCATTAAATTTATACCCGAGTGCGTTATTGTGGGTTACGCGCGAAATTTGTGGGAATGTCCCGTCGTTAGAGGCGGATTCTATCCAGATTGTCCGGGAAAAAGTAATCCTTGGCACATGACGAGTTAGTTGAAAGTTGTTTAAAGCGGGAAGGAAGGATATCCAGCCGGTTTCCGGCGGTATTTCAGATTGACTTTGGTTAGTAGCTAGAGGGATCTCAGTCAAGCTTCTGGCGAAGCGCCACTCACCGGATTCTGAATCGGGACTATGAAAATAGAGGTAAGCGAGCGGCATGAAGTAAATGTCGTTCTTCGTGTAGACAGGCTTTCCATTCAACGTTGAGAACTGCGAGTAGATTCCGTTAAGGTTTGATAATTCGCCAGTTACGCCAGATACCTCATATTGATTGGCCTGCGAAGAAACAGAAAAGAAGACGAAAAACAAAGCCACCAGGGTGCGTGCATTCATGCGCTACTTCCTTTGTAAAGCGCACATTGAAACGTCTTCGTTATGCGCGGCTGCGCTGTTTAATTTTTAAACAGCGGATGCCGAAATATAACAAAGCTTTGACAATAAAGACACTAATAACGTTTAGGGCTATTGCTCCAACAAGATAATCAAGTTTAATAGAGTATTGCGACGACGCTGAGTTGCTCGCTCAACGACACTGACAAACTCAAAGCTATAGTTGCCAATCGTCAATGTTGTACGGATCGTTTGACCTGGATTGCCGTCAACAAAATGACGTACGCAGATTGTATCGCCAGGGTATAAGAGCACTTCACCGCTGATATATTCGCCTGTACAATTCAACGAGATCTCACCGTTATTCACAGTGACAACGACCGGGCCATTGATTCCACGAATTGCGATAGGTGCAGACTCAGCATAGCGACCATCTTGGGCATCTTGGTAAACGGGAACATCTATTGGCTCGGGATCACTCGTACTCAGCGCAATGAAGTCCGCACTCAACTCACTTGACTGCATAATACGAAACTGGCAACTTTCTGCGACCGAACATGTCGCATGACTCCAACCGATAAAATAGGAACCGACATCAGCATGGGCGTCCAACTCTACCAAGGTTCCAGAGTCCAACTCGACTTCACAAGCTGCACCGCAGTCAATGCCATTGCCGAGTACTAACCCCTCGCCAGAGCCAGTTCGATTCACGCGCAGTACTACCGGTGTTGACCATTGCGCTTGGTTCCAATTGGACTCGTTCCAAACTAACGTCTCCGCACTCACTCGGAAAACGCTCGCAACACCAATGACGAGGAGCACTGAGGTTAATATAAAATTTTTGTTTTTCATTCGTTTAACACCGCGTCACGAACCAATTGATAAAGAATATTTATGTCTTCTCCGCCCATGCAGCGTGTCTCTGGATGATCACGCAACAAGTTTATATTCGAGATGTTAACTTGTGAGATTCCTGAGCAACTTAATCGCGATAAATCGACAACACTATTGCTGTCTATTTGAGCATTCCCATTACTCGCATTTAAACGCCCAATGAACTGCGTTTCACTGGCATTCAGACTCGATTGATCACGAATATCCATCTCGCCTATCGTCACTTGCCGCACATCAGCAATCGAATGTCGGGACAGCCGAAAAGTTTCAGTCACTGTTCCACCATTAAGTTCAACAAGACTTCCACGACCCGCACTAACGGAATGAAGAGTCGTAGGCTGCCTGATGATTAACTTACTGGCATCAATATTAACGTTTGTTTGATTCGATAATTGATAGGCCGTCATCGTGCTATTGTTAATTAAATGGACGGAGCCGTCGCCCACGGTCTCTAGTTCATGTTCCCAAACATTCCAATGGGAAGAACTTACCATTGTTGAAAATTGGCTGGCTTCGATATAAACATGGCCCGCTTGCTGAAAAGTCGAAAAGCCCAAATCAACACCCATTTGAACCTGCCGAATTGCGACATCCCTCCAAGTCACAATACTCGCGCCATTTAAAGCTAAGATGCCCGTTTCAAAATTAACTATTTCGAGTGCATTCATTCCAACTGTCGCACCCTCACGAGCGACAACACCGGTTCCGCTGCCCTTACCAAAGAACGTGACGTCAGACAGCCCACCTTTGGCATTATTGTTATAGTAAACGCCATGGACATCCGCATCGCCCAAGTAAATATTCAAACGCGACAAGAACAGATTATCATCGGTGCCCTGCAAACTAACACGATTTGTATCAGGGTGAGGCACAATGCTCGCACGATTTTCAGGCGCTGGGCCGATACCAAGTAGCCATATATTCTGGCCTCGACGAAACTCCGTCGCATCCTGCCAAAAACTCCCGTAGCATTCACCCTCGAGGCTAATCCGAACATCGTCAAAATTGACGCCTTCCCAAAGCGCATCGCGCAATGCATACGGATTTTCATGACAATTGGCATGCTTAGCAAAACGAGCTTTACCAGCCGTACTCTCATCAAAGCGCTTCATCAAATCAGCAATTTCGGCAGCCAAAAAGCTGAAGTTTTCATTCACCTCCTCTGCTTTTGCTGGGGTGCCGGGGCTGAATTGGTGGGGAACATCAACTTCTTGGGCGAAAATTGGCCAAGACAAGATGCCGCTAACCGCAACAATCTTTAGCATTTGAATTTTTTTCATATGGTACCTGTTTTTGTAAAAACTTTAGTTGATAAGTGCGTCGCGGAATACATCATAAAGTCGATAAACGTCCGTTGAAGTCAAACATCGAGTTTCGGGATGGTCATTTAACCAATCGACCGACTGCATATCAATATGCGAAAATCCAGTACATCGAACACGTGAGAGATCTATCGACACCGAACCTTCAAATGAAGCGCTGGCACTATTCACTTGTAAATTACCTTGGTACGTCGAATCTCTGCTCCGCAGCGTAGCATAGTCTGAAATTGCAACGTCATTGGTAGTTACATTATTTAAATCAACAGTGGCGTTTCTTCCCACATCAAGCTTTGCTGCAATGGTTCCGCCACCTAACTCTAAAAAGCTTTGGCGATTCGCACTTAAACTATTTGCGGTAATGTGTTCGCTGACAATTACATTACTTGCATTGATGCTAATATGTGATTGATTAACGAGATAGCGTGCTGAATATGTACTTCCGCGATTCAAATGTATCGATCCTTGACCCAAAGTCATAAGCTGCGAGTCCCAGTTGTTCCAACTCGATGTATTGATCATTGCAGCGAACTGCGCAGCATGAACTTCAACATCACCGTTTTGTTGAACTGTTGAATTATTTAAATCGATCCCAGTATTAACGGATGTAATGAGCACATCACTAATTTGAAAATTGGCCGCATTAATACCCGAAATACCAAAATCAAAATTATCAATATTAGTTGCGACCACTCGGACTGAAGCTCCTTCGGTTGCTCTTATTCCTGCACTAATCCCACGTCCACTTATAGTAACTGTTTGTAGGATGCCAGTTGCATTATTTGCAAAGAAAACACCGTTGCTATCATTCTCACCCATTTCTAACTGAAGTCGATACAAATATAAGCCGCCATCAACCGAAAACAAGTTAGTTCGTTGGGAAATTGGCTCAGGGATAATGCGTGGATTACTCTCACCTGTTGCGGCTACGCCGGTTAGCTGAATATGTTGACCTCGTTTAGCCCCAACACCAGCTTTAAAATTTCCGTAACAAGCGCCTTCGATAACTAATGAAATAAATGTGTACTCTAGACCTTCTGCATACGCATCACGCAATCCATAAGGATTCTCAGCACAATTCACATATTTTTGAAAAACATGGTTATCTGCAGGACTTGCCTCAAACCGTTCAAGCACTTCAGCAAGTCGAGAACCTAAAAACGCGAAGTTCTCATTCACCTCCTCTGCTTTTGCTGGGGTGCTGGGGCTGAATTGGTGGGGAATATCAACTTCTTGGGCGAAAGCAGAAAGTGAGAAGAACGTCGACAAAAGTGCGACAGTAGTCTTCCGTGAGGTACCCTTAATATGACGAATCATTATTCCATTCTCTCAAAGTGACTTGAACTTTACAGAAAGTTAACATTTGCAACTTCAAATTTCAAACCACGCATTCAACTTATCGTTTTCGAACGGCACTCTGGGTCTGGCATTCGGGGTCGGAGCCGGAGTGAAAAAAATTGCGGCTCCGAGCCGGAATGGTAGCGTATTGATTTTAAAGGGGAAGCTATTTTTGGTAGGGAGAGTGAAGGTTAAAACGGGAAAACGCGGGGGATTAAGAGTATACACAAGCTGATATAGGTGATGGCGACTGGCACACCGGTGAGCAGGAAGTGCTTGAGTTGGTAGCTGCTGGCGTTGAACACCATCAGGTTGGTTTGATAGCCGTAAGGGGTTAAGAAGCTCGCTGAAGCGGCAAAGGCCACTCCCATCACCATCGGGAAGGGGTCAACGCCCATACCGAGTGACAAGCTATAGGCGATAGGAAACATCAATGCCGCGGCTGCGTTATTGGTAATCAACTCAGTGAGCAAGTAGGTGAGTAAGAAAATGCCAATAAAGGTCACAATCGGCGCATGACCGCTCAATGACGTGCCCGCAAAGGTGCTTATCCAGTCCGCCATTCCTGTGCTCGCCATCGCTGAAGCGATGCACAAGGCGCTGGTTACAATCAGCCAAATCTCGACTGGGAAACGGCGTTTAATTTCGTTCACGGTCAGGCAACCGGTAAACAACAACGCGCCGAGTAAAAACAAACTTCCGACAAATAATGACGCACCGGTCGCGACAGTTGCTGTGATCATGCCGAGAAAACCCCAGATGGTCAGTTTCTCGCGCCAGCCTGCGAGCATGTCGTCGGGCGTTACGCCACTGAGCACATAGAAGTTCTTGGCGATGTTTGGACGCGCTGCGAAGTCAGGGCCCGTCGCTAGCAAGAGGAAGTCACCAGGTTGCAGACGTACTTCACCGAGCTTGCCACTAATTCGTGCACCATCTCGCCGCAATGCAACCACGGCGGCGTCGAAACGCGCGCGAAAACCAGTCGATTTTAATGTTCGGCCCACGAGCACCGAATCTTCTTTCACAATCACTTCGGTCAACGACTGCGTCGCTAAGCCATTTTCGTCAGCAAACAGTATCAAGCCGGGAAACTGCTTCAGCACCATCACTTTCTCGACGTTACCGGAAAACACCAGTTTGTCGCCCGCTTGCAGCACGTCATAACGGGCTACCGGCCGAATGATGACTTGCTCACGAATAATTTCGGCCAAAAACAAGTCGTCGAGATGACGTAAACCAGCCGCTTCCACCGACTTACCGATCAGGGGGGAGTCCGCTGTAATTTCTGCCTCGACAAAGTATTCGTTAACGGTACTCTTTTCCGTGGCCACGGACGGCAGAAACCAAGTCATGACAAACAACACCAGCATGCCGCCCGCTAAAACACCTAACCCTACCAACGTAAAATCAAAGAATCGAAAGCCCGCATGACCCGTTTCAGTAAACATCGAATTGACAATCAAGTTCGTTGACGTGCCAATCAGAGTCAATGTGCCGCCCATAATCGCCGCGTAAGACAAAGGAATGAGCAGTTTGGTCGGCGCCACAAACTTATTTGAACGCACCGCATTCAGTAACGCAGCAACAACTGCCGTGTTGTTTAAAACCGAGGAGGCTAATGCAGAAAAGCCCATGACTCGCCAGGTTGATCCGGCGACCGATGGGCTAAACAGTGCACTTGAAATTCGACGTAAAACCGAAGTTTTTTCTAAAGCAATCGAGATCAACACGAGCATGACCAGTGTCATCAGTCCCGAGTTCGACGCATTTCGCAACATCGTCTCGGTTGACACCCAACCTACCGCAATGGTGACCAACATGGCGCCACCAAAAATCGCCGTCGCTCGCTCTTGGTGACGAATCAATGCCACCACCATCAATACCAGCAAGCCTAACAACGCAATCATTGGCAGCGTCATACTCGGATCCCTTTTTGAAAAAACGAACTAAGATTTCAATAAGTCCTTTGCACCCCAATGCGGGAAGTGCTTGCGAACCAGTGCATTGAGTTCAATTTCGAACTCACTGTAGTCATGCTTTTCCGCCGCAACTTCGTGAGACTTCAAGGCTTGGTCAATCATGCCAGCACCCACAGTCACATTGGTCAAGCGGTCAATGACAATGAAGCCACCGGTTTGCTTGTTCACTTGGTAAGCATCGAATGCAACCGGCTCATTCACCTTCACATCCACCAAGCCAATCTCATTCAATTCTAACTTGCCGGCGTCCACTTCCTCGAGCGTATTCACATCAATACGATGGTGAACCTTTTCAATTTCACCTGAAGTCAGCTTACAAGTGAATTTTAAATAGTACTCACGATGGGGCTCCATCGCTTTTTCATGCATCCACACCATTTTCGCCCGCAGACGCGACGAAACATGCGGCAGCTCGTCTTTGCGGACAATCATATTGCCGCGCGACACATCCACTTCATCACTCAAGGTTAATGTCACCGCCATCGGTGCACGCGCTTCGTCTAGCTCGCCGTCAAAAGTGACAATTGATTTTACCGTGGTAATCGTCCCCGACGGCAATACCCGAACCGTGTCGCCAACACGAATTGCGCCAGACGCAATCGTGCCTTGGAAGCCACGAAAATCCGAATTTGGACGCGAGACTAATTGCACCGGAAAACGAAAATCTTGATTGTCCGTGTCGGCAGCAACTTCAATGTTTTCTAAATATTCCATCAGGGTCGAACCACGGAACCAGCTCAAATGCTCCGACGGATTCACCACATTGTCACCGCGCAAGGCAGAAATAGGCACGAAGCGAATATCAGGAATATCCAATGCACCCGCAAGCTCTAAGTATTCAGTTTGAATTTCTTTGTAGCGCTCTTGCGAATAATCGACCAGATCCATTTTGTTCACCGCGACAATGACGTGCTTAATGCCGAGCAGTGAACAAATAAAGCTATGGCGACGGGTTTGTACTTGTACGCCGTGCCGCGCATCGACAAGAATAATCGCAAGGTCACAGGTCGACGCACCGGTCGCCATGTTACGCGTGTATTGCTCGTGTCCCGGGGTATCGGCAATGATAAATTTGCGTTTGTCCGTCGAGAAATAACGATACGCAACATCAATGGTGATGCCCTGTTCTCGCTCAGACTGTAAGCCGTCGACAAGCAACGCCAAGTCCACTTCGTCACCTTGGGTTCCAGACTTTTTCGAGTCTTCGGTAATGGCCGCCAGCTGATCTTCAAAAATCATTTTACTGTCATGCAATAAACGGCCGATCAGGGTACTTTTACCGTCATCGACGCTACCGCAGGTAATAAAGCGCAATAGCTGCTTACTTTCATGCTGTTTCAAATAGGCAAGAATGTCTTGTTCAATTAAAGGAGATGCATGACTCATGTTAGAAATACCCTTCCATTTTCTTTTTCTCCATGGATCCAGCGCTATCGCGGTCAATCACCCGACCTTGGCGTTCAGATGTCTTGGTGAGTAACATTTCTTGAATAATTTCCGGCAAGGTCGCCGCCGAAGACTCCACCGCGCCCGTTAACGGGTAACAACCTAATGTGCGGAATCGCACCAATCGCATTTCCGGGGTCTCACCTGGCTCTAATGGCATGCGCTCATCGTCAACCATAATCAAGGTACCGTCACGCTCAACCACAGGACGCTCTTTCGCTAGGTACAGGTCAGGAATTTGGATATTTTCTAAATAGATGTACTGCCAAATATCGAGCTCGGTCCAGTTCGACAAAGGAAACACACGAATGCTCTCCCCCTTGTCAACTTTGCCGTTAAAAATGTTCCATAACTCAGGACGTTGATTCTTCGGGTCCCAACGATGATTTTTATCACGGAATGAATAAACCCGCTCTTTCGCCCGCGACTTTTCTTCGTCGCGGCGGGCGCCACCAAACGCGGCATCAAACTTATATTTATTCAATGCTTGCTTTAACGCTTGCGTCTTCATCACGTCGGTATGCTTCGCCGAACCATGGGTAAACGGGCCGATCCCCTGCTCAATGCCCTCTGGATTGATATATTCAATCAATTCAAAACCCATTTCTTTGGCCATACGATCACGAAACGCAATCATTTCGCGGAACTTCCAGGTGGTGTTCACATGCATCAATGGAAATGGAATTTTCCCCGGATAGAAGGCTTTGCGCGCGAGGTGCAACAGCACGGACGAATCTTTCCCTACAGAATACAACATCACAGGGTTTTCAAATTCAGCCGCCACTTCGCGGAAAATCTGAATCGACTCGTTCTCGAGCGCTTTCAAATGGGTCATACGATCATTAACGTCCATGGAATTACTCGTCGTTTAAGTTGAACGGGTTGAATTTTGTCAGCAAGAATAACAAAATCAGGGCACAGAAGCGACAAGGCATCTGCCTATTTTTAACCTGCTTAAAAAGCCGAATACAAACGTGCCGGTACTCACGTGAACTGAACAAATTGCGCACTGGGCCAGTGCTTGCGAATATAATCTTTACCAAAGTAAATCATTGCTGCACGAATGTCGTCGACAAAATACTGGGCGAAGTGTTCCCGCTCTGCCTCAGTTAACTCATAGTTAGACGACGACGCATTAGCACGGCTAGTAAAATCTGCCGGCACATAATCAATCTCTAAGTAGTCAGTGAGTTGGCGCAATGACTCTTCGCGAAAAAGATCTTCAAAAACCAGGACCAGCCTTTCCATCTTAAAGGCATCAAATAGCGTCGTCAGGGTCCGAATATAACTGGATTTCGCTTGCACTGAGTTTCGTTCAATTAAATCTTCCATCCGACGCATTTCGTCAACAGGTCGCAGCGGTTCGCTGCCACGCGATACATGCGCTGCGTGCGACTTTAAACGGCCAACCGGATCGCGCATGATATAAAGTGGCTTCAGGCGAAAACCGTAACGCTTCAGCAAACGCTTAATCGCTAATAAGTTGTCCACCGACAAACCACTATAACTCGGCGTAATATCGCCGACCACGCGCACCTGCTCCGCCGCAGCGAGACTTTGAAAGTAGGCACCATACAAATTCGGGTTTGACGCCATCGCCAAACGGGTCAGTGTCGCCCGCTGACGGCCCCCCTTCAGTTGCCCGGTGTCGGCGATTTCTGCAAGGGTGTTGAGTTCACCCTTCAGAGGCGAGACATCTGCATCGAGATACAAGGTATCAAAGACGTGAAACTCTTTAATAAAACCCATACTCGCCTGAGGGTGCTCGGCAAGGTAGTCATGGACCCACGTCGTGCCGCATTTCATGGCACCAAGGCCCAATAAAAAATTCTTTGTCATCTTTTACTGTCCCTTATTATCTGACGCTTCGACAAACGCGACAAAGTCAGACCAGCGATTTAATACCGCGAGATCATCAGCAAACGCTTGATCGAACGCAGACTTAAACCGCTCGTCGTTTAGCACAGCGAAAACGGCGGCATTGTCTATTTTCTTGCGCGCAATTTCCGGGCTTGTGTTTAGCAGAATCCCGATGTCTTGGCCAATATCCTGATTAAACCTGTCAATTTGTTCGCGGTAACGCCGTGTGGCCAATTTCGCCTCTGGCTTCGAATACTTTGCGGTCATTGCCCGTCCGATGGGCACATGTTTCGCCACTAATTGGTCCGCCAGTTGACGTCCTTTGCCCTCGTGTTCAATCGCTTTTAAAAAACGTTCGAAAGAAGCAACTAAGCTCGCCTCTTCTTGCGTCAATGATCGGTTGACTCGCGCAACCTGAACAAAGTCGTCGCAGTTAACACCGATAAATGCACAAAATGGGGCCAATACATTGTCTTGATGTTGATCATAACTGACAAGTTTATAGGTAAACCCAGAGTGCTTTAAATTGAAGCTCTCGGTAATAAACGAAATTCGCTTCGTTCGTTGCAGAAAGCTTAAAAAGTCGCCGGTGAAATTATGTCGTTTGACGCGTTGTAAATACCGAGAGTGCAGCCATGAAAAAGGATCCCGTACATACGCCAAAAACTCAATATCCAGCTGAAATGCTTGCACTAATGCACGCACTTTATCAATCGCGTCTGGTGTTAAACGAATCCGCTCACTCGAAATTAACGTGATCGTTGAGGGATCAGAAAACTTGTACAAACGATCAACCTCATCGAAAGTCCGCCTACCGCCTAAGTAATCGATCAACACTTGGCCGTTACCACTGGAAATCAAATGATCACCATCAATTGAGCGCAGCGGATAAATCCGATTGGTTTCCGCAAGTAGCCATCGGTTTTCATGCAACCATGCCTGCACAGCGGACGACCCTGTTTTCGCATAGCCGATGTGGATGAGTACTTTTTTCTTCATTGCCCCTCAGTAAACTCGCACAATCTTGATTACCCCGCGTGCAACCGCGCCAACCCACGTTGGTTCTTGTCTTGCAGCTTCGCTACATGCGGCTCTACTAATGCCATGTACTGGTCACCCGCGACGACTGGCTCGCCACGATACGATGCTGCTTGCCCCAAAACTAAGCTGTAGTTGACGTAAAGCTGACGGGCGTATTCTTCTTGATAAAGATAATGGCGTTGAAGAATTGACAACTCTTCTTGTTGCACAAGAATTTCATCAATAAGTTCATTCAAGTTCGCACGTGCGTCAATTGCAGCTTCCATACGGCGCAAAGGATTTGCATTTTCATCGTTAAAGAAGATCCGCTGAATGAATTCCACACGCGCTTGGTTAAACAAAATATAACCGCGCCACATCGGATCGGCGTGCGATAATTGCAGTGCTTTCGCGAATGAATCCTCCGCATGCGACAAATAACGTCGCAGCTTTTCCAGTTCACCACCATGCAAATTCTCGCGTATATCACTCCAACGTTGCAACGACACAACATCAGCTTTGTCTTCAATATCAATAATACGCATTGCGCACTTACGATAATACAGCCCCAAATAATTATGATATACCGTTGCACTTACCGGATTACGCAGCATGGTTGCGCGAATTTGTAACAGCCCTGTTTGCTCGAGTAGACTGCGACTTTCCACCGCCCGCTGATATTCGTACACGGAAGTAAATAGTTTGACCGCTTCACGGATTTGAATCGAATTGCCTTTACTAATGCTCTGTAGTTCATCCGCACGATCATTGATTCGCTTAATAATCCAACCAATATCTTTGGCATAACGGGTGTCTCGCGTTTGCCCTTTTAGATCGATAGCGGGGAACAACACCAAAACATCGATCATGCTTTGCAACGTATCGGCAAAATTAACTGCCGTGTTTGAATGCTCGCGTAGGTTTTTGGTCATGTGCCCAAGAATCGCTTCGCGCAGTGCCGCTTCCTCGGTTTGACGGTACATCGCAATCAATTCTGGAATGCAGGTTACATAGTGCTCATTATCGAGTATGTTACCGTCCATCTTTGTAATGGTGTTTACGCTATCAATTGAAATATAGGTTTGCAAAGCGACGAACAACGCAACCAGCGAAATCACCGCCGACAGCACTGCGATTGTGAACGCCGTCAAATCGACTTGCTTCTTCGTCGTATGTAGCCAAACTGCCGCCAAAGTACCAAGTATGAGTAAAAATAAAACGGTCGAGATATAAATCCATTGCTTGTTCGATATCTTCATTCATTATTCTTCTTATTGGATGCCAAGCTCAAATAAACTAAAGCTGATAGAGAACGTTAACCACTTCGCGCACAACGCGAGCGCGTTCTTCATGAAGTTGCCACGGCTGACTAAAAAGCAGCGCAAGTTGTTGCTGATTCTCCGTGTATTGCTCGGCAAACTCAGAATCTACTGCGAAGTTATCGATCGCCTCAGCTGCCTGCTCAAAAGAGTGACCAAACAGGTTAATACAAGCAGGGTTCGGTAATAAACGGAATAGGCTATGATCTTTGTCTGCTGAATAAATAGGGATCCCCTGCAGGGCAAACCCATCAAACAGTTTCTCGGACACATAATCGCGTTGATGCGTATTTTCTAGCGCATTAATCAGTTGCGCCTGCCCATCCAGCATTTGAATCTTATCAAGGTGCCAGTCCGGAAGCTTTTGGCGACGAACATCATCACGCCAACGAAACCCAGCAACAAGCCCTTCGCCCGAGTTGTCAAAAGTGAAAACCCGCTCAGCAAGCTGTGTTCGTAAAACAGAGTAGCTCCACATACTTAAATCAGGTCGGTCGACTAAATGTTTCTCTTCGAGTCGCCGCTCAACTAAATAGGCCTCGCGATAGCGACACCGCTGCCAATGAGCAAGCCAGTCTTTCGCCCTGAATGTTGCATTACGTTTGAAGAACCATGCATATCGCGCATAAAATTCATTATCCGTCGTAATGTAATATGGCAGGTTAACGAACGAATAAATGGAGCTGTTCGTGTGATTCACTCGCTGAAATACAACCGTAGAGTCGCCCTTGCTCACATCGCCATGACGATGTTCAAAAACGGGGTCCCAGCACACGTCCCAATAGGGTTCCTCAGAAAGCACCAAAAATCGAGGAGAATGTTCCAGTGCGGCTAATTCCCGCGCATTCCGACGAAAATCGGTAAAGGTGCCCGATGCAACCACATCTGCGTTTTTAATATCGTCTACAAACTCGACGTAGGGCGAGAATAAGCGCTGATAAACCGCATAGCTGAGTGGCGTCCGATGGCTATGTTTACCAAATAAATGAATCTTAATCTTTGCCACAACTACTTAACCTTTCTCTTAAGCCACACAGGCAACTCAGCTTCATCTATAAAAATTCTTAGACGTTCGCTAGAGACGTCCAGATCGAATGAAATTGCTTGATCAGCAAGTGCCGAGGCCACAATTTTCGCATCAATCAATTTCGCCAGCCTATCGCGCTCAACGCCAACGGCATACCACCAATCCCGCAGCCGCTGATCCAAGTAGGTACTATTTGGGTCATACTCAGTCGTCACTACCCAGTGTTGTATGCGTTGAAAGGCTTCATCGTTGACATCCAGCGTTTGTTTTTCTGCCATAAAACTCGGTATCCGTAAAACTAAGCACGTAACAAGGCAAGTATCTGTGTCGTTTTCTCGTGCATCAACGCCGTGTCGCCACGGCTTTCTACATTCAAGCGCACAACCGGTTCGGTATTGGAACTGCGCAAATTAAAGCGCCAATGCTGAAACTCAAGACTAATGCCATCAGTGCGATCGACCAGCAACGCCTCGCCTTCGAACTCTTCTAATACCCGCTGAATCGCGGCAGGAGCATCTTCAAGTTTGCTGTTAATCTCACCCGACGACGGATACGCAGCCATTCGCTGCTCGACAAGCTGCTTCAGGGGCTGCCCTTTTACAGCAACCAATTCGGCAACTAACAGCCACGGAATCATGCCGCTATCACAGTACGCAAAATCCCGAAAATAATGATGCGCACTCATTTCACCACCGTACACGGCGTCTTCTTTGCGCATGCGCTCTTTAATAAAGGCATGGCCGGTTTTCGACATAATAGGTACACCGCCTGCTTGCTCAACTAAGTCGATGGTATTCCAAGTTAAGCGCGGGTCGTGAATAATCTTGGCGCCAGCATTCTTCTGCAAAAATGCCTCAGCAAGTAAGCCAACAATGTAATACCCTTCGATAAAGCCGCCTTCATGATCAAACAGGAAGCAGCGATCGAAGTCGCCGTCGAAGGCAATACCCATGTCTGCGTTATGCTTTCGCACAGCATCAATGGTGTCTTGGCGGTTTTCAGGTAACAATGGATTGGGAATACCGTTTGGAAAATTACCGTCCGGCTCGTTATGAATCTTAATCAATTCAATCGGTACATGAAGCGCCTGAAAACGCGCTTCAATGGCATCTACCACATGACCGGCTGCGCCGTTGCCACTGTTGATGACAAGTTTCATTGGCTGCTCGAAGTTGTTTAAATCAACGTAACCCAATAAATGCTCAATGTACTCATCCAGAACCGAAACTTCTGTGTAACTTCCGCGCTTTGCAACGGCTTGGCCAAAATTATTCTCTTCCGCTAACCGCTGTACGTCGCGCAATCCGGTATCACCACTAATCGGACGCGCACCCTCGCGAACAAGTTTCATACCGTTATAATCCATCGGATTATGGCTTGCAGTGACTTCGATACCACCACAGACACCCAAATGGAAAGTCGCAAAATAGATTTCTTCTGTACCCGATAAGCCGATATCTAACACGTCTACGCCAGCATCGCGTAATCCGTTAGCAAGTGCCAACTTCAGCGTTTCCGAAGTCAAACGAACATCGCCGCCGACCACGATCGTTTGTGGCTTTAAATACTCACCGTAGGCGCGGCCAATCCGGTAAGCAATGTCTTCATTCAATTCAGTGCCGAGTTGGCCACGAATGTCATAGGCTTTGAAACAGGTAAGCTTTTCCATGAGTAATTCCAATTGTCCTAATTTTTTATCTGCGCTATGCGCACACTAAGCTTGCCCGTGCGCTGAGGTTGTTGAATGCGAAATGAAACCCGCGCCTTGCAGCGCGGGTGATTAATGTTCAATATTCTCAAACTAACACCTCAAGACTAAACTCGTCCGTAACGATCCTCGAACCGAACAATATCATCTTCACCTAGATAAGGGCCGACTTGAACTTCAATCAATTCCAGAGGAATTTTGCCAGGATTCTCCAGTGAATGAACAGCTCCAATTGGAATGTAAACCGACTCATTCTCGGTCACAAGGTTCGTTTCATCGTCAATCGTGATATTCGCACTACCCGACACCACCACCCAGTGTTCAGCACGGTGATGGTGCATTTGAATGGACAGCTTCTCACCCGGTTTCACGGTAATTCGCTTCACTTGATAACGATCGCCAGCGTCTACAGAGTCATATTTACCCCAAGGGCGATAAACTTCTCGGTGCAGTTTATATTCAGAGCGGTCAGCCGCTTTTAGCTCTTCTACTATTCTTTTCACATCTTGTACTTGGTCTTTCTTGGTCACCAACACTGCATCTTTCGTTTGTACCACCACGACGTCGTCCACACCGACGGTGGCAACCAATCCAGTTTCCGCAAATACATAGTTATTGTGGCTATTGTGCGCCATGACATCGCCATGGTGTACATTGCCCTGGGTGTCCTTGTCGGAAACATCCCACAAAGAACTCCAAGATCCCACGTCGCTCCATCCCGCATCAAGCGGAACGACAACAGCTTCTTTGGTTTTCTCCATTACCGCATAGTCAATCGAGTCTTCAGGACAGGCCATAAATGCGTCTTTATCGACTCGCACAAAGTCTAAATCTGCACTCGTGTCGCCGATGGCTTTTTCACAGGCGGCATAAATGTCAGGACGGTGCGCTTTCAACTCTTCTAAATACCGGGAGGCTCGGAACATAAACATGCCACTGTTCCAGTAGAAGTCGCCACTATTTACATATTCTTCAGCCGTTGCTAAGTCGGGCTTTTCCACAAAGCGAGCAACTTGGAAGGCCTCAGACTCACTTGCACCGCGCTCAATATAGCCATATCCGGTCTCAGGGCCAGTCGGCACAATACCGAATGTAACTAACTTTCCAGATTGCGCATGCGACATAGCTTGTCGCACCGCGACTTGGAACGCTTGTTGATTTTTTATAACGTGGTCCGCAGCGAGTACAAGAAGTAAAGGGTCATTACCTTGTCGGGTCGCGCATAACGCCGCTAACGCTATGGCTGGTGCAGTATTTCGACCGGCTGGTTCTAAAATAATATTGTTGTTTAACTGCTTGATTTGACGTAACTGCTCCGCAGCAAGAAAACGATGCTCTTCGTTACAAATGACCATGGGCGCATCAACTTCCATGCCCTGAAGACGTGTAACCGTCTCTTGTAGCATAGTGCCGCCGCCATTGAGCTTCAAAAATTGCTTAGGATAAGCAGCACGAGAAAGTGGCCACAATCGGCTTCCGCTGCCTCCGGCCATAATTACTGGAAGAATCATTTTCATTATTCCTTTTTCCGGGAAGTGATCACAAGATTTCTACATTATCCCCGTATTTCAATAAATCTCAAGGTGCGGAGGACGTTGGTACTTAGCTCACAAAAAATACGCCTTGGTATGCTGGTGCACCTTCTCGCTGCTAAGCAGCTCATCCACCGTAAACCAACGATAGCCGCTATGTTGTTCATCCGGTAAATTCGTGAGCTCGCGGACCAGTAATCGATAAGCGATAGCAACATAATGGGTCGAAGGTGAACCCCCAAAAACACTGTCAGTGTAGAAGTGATCAAAAGGCCCCTGCAATTCAGCTTGTGAAATAGAAAATTCCTGACCAAGCTCCGCTAAGGTTAACCGTTGGAACGCGTCAGCTAATGACTCATTTTTGAAGATACGCCCACCAGGCACAAACCAATAACCTTGAGCTGGCCGGTTCTTGCGCTCACCGAGCAAAACCTTTCCGTCAATATTTTGCACAACCAGATCAATTGAGACTAATGGTGTGCTGTCAAGAACGGTTGTAAACACTTTTTCTTTTAAAAACATAGCTCGATTACTTTCCCTTCCAAGTGGCCTTGCACAGAATTACTGAGTAACTAAATTACGAACTGCATGACCCCATTGTCCCGAAAATACCATGGGCGGAACAATATTATGTGCGTCTTGACCTTTCATCGCGATAAGCTTTACATGGTCTAAACCAGCCAAGTTCTCGGCGTGCAGTCGGTCTTTGTCATTTTCAGCACCGAAGTACAAGGATAAACTCGGGTGACAGGCGCTCTGCATCCATTCCAAGCGTAGGTCTCGCGCATGATCAGGGAGTTCCATAACGAGTGGCAAGAATTCTTGGTTTATTCCGTGCTCGATCAAAAAATCGGCCGTTAAATTAGTCGGTGCTGAAAATACGAGAGCGCCTTTTGCCCCCAAAGCAAGCGCTGCCCGAATAGCAGAATAACCTCCAGCTGACGAGCCACAACAATAGACCTCACTCACACCCACTGATTCAAAGAGACTCTTTAAATACTCAATGGTTTCTTCGAAACTACCACCCACCGACTGAAGTCCATGAAAATAGAAACGCTTACTGTAATCGAAAAGGTATATCACTGTGATATTGAGACTACCAAACCACTGATGTGCAACTATTAATGGAATACCTACTCGAAATGCATTTCCGCAGAAGACGAGAAGCACCTTTTTGCTCGTCGGGTGTTTATGAACAACGACATCTCGGCCAGCGATTGGCTGAAATGGAATCAATGGTTTAAAAATTGCCGCGTGATGAATAAGATCTGATAACAATGAATTAGAGGCTGGACTCGAAAACTTTTCCTTCATCTTCATTACTGCCAAGGCACATATTGGGAACGGGCTCTGGTCGACAAGTTTGTTTAAACAGGCATTCCAGCTCCCCTTGCTTGCCAACGACCATTCTGGCTCGCTGCCTTTCTCTAGCGCGTCTTGAAGATGTTCTGCAAGATCAGCAAGATTCATCGCATTTTTCATTTTTTAGTGTTTCAATAAAATTCGTTAACGCTTCAACCGACTTAAAGTTCTTCACAAATGCCTCAGCGTCAATTGTCACTGCAAATTCATGCTCTAGCGCCAGTACCATTCGCATAATATCCAGCGAATCCGCATGTAGACTATTCAAATCATCATGTCGAGAAACTGCGCCACCGGCCATTACTTCGTGAACAACCCTGCGGGTGCGACCTAGCATGGTGCTATCATAACTCGCTTGTGCGGTTGATTGTGTTTGGTAGACAGAATCTAAAGCGCTCAATTTTTGGCGGTCAATTTTGAAGTTTCCCAAAAGCGGTAATTGCGGCAATCTATAAAAGCGCGCTGGCATCTGCGCCAAGGTCAAGTGCTCGGTAAGATACTGCCTGAGATCAAACTCAGTAAGATGTTCTGATTGCGCAGACCAATAAAGTACCAACCCAATTGCTTGGCCACTATCATCTTTTCGGACAATAATTGCCGCTTCGCCAACGCCTCTAAGACTTTTCGCTTTTCGCTCGATCTCTCCCGGATGAACAAGGTAACCCCGTAATTTCACCTGCGAATCTTTCCGCCCATAAAACTCAAGTAGCCCATCTCGTCTCTCGCGGGCTAGGTCACCAGTGAGAAATCTTCGAGCTCCCAGAATCAAACTGCTCTTTTGAAAAAAACGTTCTGAGAGCGCTTCATTTCGCCAGTATCCAAGCGCCATAAAAGCACTCGTGACCTCAATTTCACCAACCTCTCCTGCGGCAACTTCATTGCCATTATCATCTAGCAATCGAACAAACCGATCTGGAATCGCGCGACCAACGGGCAAAACCTCGTACGTTAGTGGTGTATCCGCAGCGATAAACCAATGACGATAAAGTGTTGAGTTTTCAGTCGATCCAATACCGGTATACAGATAGGCGTGAGTAGGGAAATTCAATTGAAACGACTGCGCATCTTCAATGTCCAAACGATCGCCAGCGAGATAGGCAAGCCGAACGCTTCGTAATTGAGCTTTCGCATCTGTGTCTTGCATTAGCTGCCGAAAGAGCACTGGAACTGCATGCAGTATCGACAGTTTCTGATCTGCGATAACCCGAAGCACTCCTGAAACCCCAAGCTCTTTCGCCGACAAAAGCCACACCGACGCCCCCGTCAGTAAAGCGCCGAATAGATCACGTATTGAGCCAATCACGCTCCCTGAATACAACATGGTCAGCCGATCAGTGGCATTAATATGGGCGGCATTCACATACTGCATCACGTCATGCAATAAACCACGTTGATTCTGATACACTCCTTTCGGGGCTCCAGTACTACCCGAAGTATACAGGATATAAGCGATATCTTTGGCATTACCACGAACTGTCTTTTCACACTGTGGTTCACTAGGTGCCTCACTGTGATCACACGTGTCGAGTACAATGACTTGGCAATTATGTGGTGCAATATCTCGACATATCTCCGCATACTGCGCTTGAGTCACAATAGCCTGAGCGGCGCTATTTTCTAAAATTGCGCGATTCCGACTCAGCGGGAATAGCGTGTCCAGTGGAACATAGGGCACGCCTAATGCTAAACAGGCAAGAATAGTGACGGTCAACTCAACTTGATGTGGCAGATATATTGCAATTGGAGCATTTCCATCAGCAGAGCTCGCCAATGAAACATCATGCAAGTATTGCGCTAAACCCAGACTTTCTTGCTGCAGTTCACCGTACGTCAGCCTTGTCTGCAAATCTGCTACCGCAAGATTATCCGCATACCGCGCAGCACTTGCAATAAAGGCTCGATAGACTCCTTGCTCGAGTATCGACGGCAGTATCGCTTCAAATTCAACATCTGCCGGTCCACCATAGTCGATAGGCTGCAGTGGCTTATGCATAACTCTCTCTATTTATAATGTGAATAGCCGTAAATTCAGATTTTTACACGCGCTCCATGCACTAACGCCTCAATATTCTTGACTGGAACTGCAAGCGGTAAAGCGCAGCCGGGAGTTGCAATAAACGATTTGTGCGCCAGCAACGCTCTACGTGCAATAACAGCCTGCTGAATCGTTTGCCGACTCCCGTTAACGAACAAGCTATTACTCGGAAGAGTGCCAGCTAGGGCGGCGAAGGTGTCTATGCGCTGAGTGACATCTTGATGGTTTAACTCATCACAATGAAGCACAACTGGAACGCTGGCAAACAACTGCCAGTATGTCTTTGAGCCGTGCAGGTGCAACATACTTAGTGGTAGCTTGGCTATAGCATCAAGACACATTAAGTCACCGGTTAATGCCCATCGGCGATAAAAATCCTCAGGAACAAGCTCCGCACTTGCGTGCTGAGTAACAAAGAAAATTCCATCGACACCTAGGTTCACAATCTCAGAAATTAGACGAAGGGTATTACTCAACAGTACTTCTAGTCCTTGCTCCAATAACTGTGGACTTTCTTCAGCTGTACGCATAACCAGCGCCAAACCACCTTGCTGCACTGCCTGAAAAAATGGATTAAACACAGTTACGAGCAACGGGACGTGTTGAGGGAGGTCAGCTTTTAGTAGACGAGCGGCATTGAGAATTCGGCCAGAAAACCCCTGCCAAGGATTACAGACTGAGATATCTTCCCACTGACTTATCTTCGTAACATTGTGACTAACAATTTCTCGTCGCCCTAGAAAGTCATGATTTCTACAATCTTCTAACCCTTGGTCGATCGACTGCCACGTCGACGCCGGAGTAAGTTTTACAAAATCAAAATCATACCGAGCGAAGTCTGCAAGCGTTGCCGCAGCGAAAGCTTCCGCATTTTGATCAATTTTAGGCTTGTGCTGCCAAGCCGAGACGGGACTCGTTTCTGTTTTGTCCCCATTAAGGCAGCTAAGGAGCAACTCGCGGTAGCGCATAAGACCTATTCCAAGTAAATCAGCAGACATAGTTGAAATACCGACTTAACTCTCTGTCTAATTTATGATCCAAAATTTGCCAGCCTAATTGACTGACTTCAATTCGCCACATTTCAGATTGATAGTAATTACGATACCAATTAACATCTTTGCGCCCTTCCTTGGTTGACTGTGTAAGTTCAATAAAATTTTCCGTACTTAATTGCAGATCTCGACAAGCACCAGAAATAGCCGACTTTTGTGACCAAGCGAAGTCTTCGAATTTGATAATACGCACTTGCCCTGTATCGGAGTAACACTCATAGAATCTTTTATAAGACTCTAACTTTAGGTTCCAGAGATCAATCGGCGTTGTTATTATTTTATTCAGACGGTCGCGCGCAACCGTTGGCCAACACTGAGTCAAGAAATCTTCAAATTTATCTTCGAGCGGATAAATTGCATGGTAAGGCTTACGAAATAAACTCAGTAACCAAGACATCGGATGCCGAACCATAAGAATGATGTAAACATCGTGTGGCAAGCTTTCATCATTATCGAAATTAAGTGCCGAATGTTTCCATGCGTTTAACAACCCCGTGTCAGCGAAGACTGCATCAATATGTGCTTCTTTCTCTGGTATTGACAATCGCGGATCTGGCAATCCACGCCTTAACTTATCAAATTGCTGGATAGTTTTATGGGATTCTGGGGCAATGTCTAAAACCGTTGCGGGTAAAAGCTCAATTTGAGGGTAGTTCTTTGCGAATACTGAGCGCATGGCATTTGTTGATGTATTTCTCTCACCGAATATTTTTAATCTCACGTCTTGGAGCCTACTCAACAGTATATCCAAATTGTCTCGCCATCATCAGTAGGCGAACTCTCGTATCTGTTGCTAAAGTTTGTACCCAATCTTCGGGCAGATCTGGATTCTCATGAGCAACACCGAGATAGGGCTTACCTTTTCCAGATTTTTTATCACTAATTGTGAATTCGCGAACCTCACCGAAAACCCTCATTCCATTAAGATCTTCAACAGCGTGCTCAATTCGCACAATCCCGGAAATGGTGTTTCTCAAAGCTAATTCATACCAGTGAATATAAGCTCTAGCCGCCCGCTCAATTTCGCAAGAAAACGAATCGAGGTTGATTCCGAGCACCTCGAGTATACGGTCACGACGATACCCATAGGAAAGCGGCGCTTGCTGATTTTCAGTAATAAGAGAGGGGACAGCCCGCATCGGATTACGAACGTATAGAAAATACTTCTTGGGGTAAAGAAAAAAGCTATTCGACGCCAGCAAGTCAGCTATGTAAGGGTGACTTTCACTATAAACAGCATATTGCCATGCACAAATCCCTGCGTTACCCAATTTCTCATGACCTACATCTACACCGTTCTCAATAAGCAGTTCACTTAAATAGTGGCTACCACAACGAGGCGATCCTATAAAAGCAAATTCAGTTTCCCGTGCCTTCTTGCGATGCGTTTTCAAGCTCAAAGCCGCTTGCTTGTACTCCAATGACTCAGCACCATAAACTTTCAGCGCATAATCTACATTTTTTCGCTTCGGGTGAATACCTGACATCAGTTCGCCCGTAGCCCATGAACGATCGTGAACAATTTGCGGCGTTAGCGAAAAACAAGAGCCGGCATCTGCCAAATCACTGTGCAGAATAACATCAGCTGTATGATTAATGTGTTCCAACCTAGTCGTTGCGATATGAGCCATTTTCCGATTCACGACGAAGGCATAGTTCGACATACGAACTTCATTATCAAGCCGAACATCTGGCAAATCGCCCATATTACTGAAATAACCCGGTACTTTCGGAGATCCAAGTCGAAGCAAAAATGGTCGTTCAGGGTCTTCCAGTGCATTCTGCAAAAGTGATTGAACAGCTTGATGAGAAAAAACGTCGCTTGCGTAATCAGCTATGACAATGTCATCTTCACAAACGAACATAAGTTCGTGAGGGCCATTCGCAACTTGCCGAAGCAACGCTTGAAAGCTCAAAACAACAGCAACCTGTTGAGGTATCAGAATATTGTTGCAGTCTTTCCCACAATCACCTTGACCACAACGAAAACAACCGGGAAATGGTATGACTCGGCTGTTTTCGAACGCTTGTCTAACCTTGACACTATGTGCATCAACACCAGGAAAGAATTGATAGTGTTTAAACTGGTGCCTCACAAACTCCTTCTTAACTAGCTTTTGACGCTCTCTAGCATTTGGCAGTGTTAGACACAACACCGGAATATCCGTTAACGCAATCACCCCCGAACCCCATCCTGATTCGCCAAGAACCACGTATAAGAATTGCGTAGACCATCTTCAAGTTCAATCGAATACTGCCCCCCAAGAGCCTTCAGTCGGTCAACGTTCATGAGCTTACGCGGCGCACCGTCAGGTTTTGAGGTGTCCCAAACTATTTCACCTTCAAAGCCAACCACTTTAGCGACAGTTCCGGTCAGTTCTTTAATGGTGCAATCGACACCAGTGCCGACGTTAATATGGCTCAGCATCGGCTGGGTTTGGTCAAACTTCTCAGCGGTAAAGAAATCATCCACCGCTTGTTGGTTCGTTAAGTCAAGATCAGCGCGTGAGCGGGTGACAATGTCGAAACCGCCGCGTGCTTCTAACTGTTTAACAACCGCAGAGCCGACCATTCCACGATGGCCGGCGACAAATACTTTTTGAGTCTGCATTCGATTACCTGTTAACCTTCAACCGAAACCGGCACATCGTAATCGTGCTCTTTGAGCAAAGCATGGCGCTTGGCAACTTTTAGATCTTCAGTCACCATTTCGCCGCACATTTCTTGCACCAAGCCATACAGCTCAGATGTCGAAGCTTGATAGAACTTAGTGTTCTTCTCGAGGCCTAAAATACGAATGGCCTCTAAAATACGCGACGTGTCCTGGCCGGTTACACCGGTAATTAATGCTTCTTTCATTTTAATTCTTCCTAGATTCAACTTTTCTAGCCATAGTATTGCGTTATGAGAGGTTGATTAACTCTTATAAACTCTCGAAGTTCAGCAATTTGCTCTGGAGATAAGAATCTTTTGTAATCTCTAGGCCAAGCGGACCTAATGTGATTATTTTTCAGTTTATATTGTACATAGTCAAATATTCGTTCATCAAAGAACTGCTCTTCATTATCCACTTTCGCCTTATATTGAGGTCTTAACGAGTGGATCACTTTCTCGAAATCCCCCCCCTGACATAGCCCCTTGGAAACCTCCGATGCCCAAAAGGTGAAATCATCCATCATATCCTCATATCTGACAACTTTCCTATTCACACGATCATCTCTTGGCTCTAAAAAGGACCATTTTTCTAATATGGACGCGCCGCCAAACTGAGCTTCACCTTTAAGCTCCATCAATGCATATTGAAACATGCTAATGTTTCCAGATCTTATATTTTCTCGCTGAGCTTTTTGCTCATCCGTCCAATTAGAGTCTGAATGAGTATAGCCATGTGAAAAAAATTGGGAAACACAGATATCGAGCGGGTCCCGTATTTGAGCAACATCAAAAATTTCAGTGACAAATGAGTTATCTATTATATGCTTGTTTAACAAATAACTACGCAAAGGACCGACAACAGAGTCTACTTTAGCATGATTCGCATCATTTACTCCTTTCCCTTCACCATTAGCTGAATACAGTGGCATTTCGAATTTCTCAGCTAAATTCACCGCTATTTTATAAGAAAACATAGATGCAGTTTTGTGTGGAAAGCTAAACGAAAAAATTCGCATACTTCATTTCCTCTCCATTACGTGTAGTGATTAAGTATAACTGTCCACCGGTTTTTTAGTTAATCCAGTACTTTTCCTCTGCCTGGTTCGGACCCATACCACTGTTATGCAGATGCGGCCGAAGCTGGCAGTAATACCCGATTAAATATTTCACGATATGATGCTACGCTTGCAAGTACGAGCGATGGCTATATGTTGCTATCTGCTGAGCTGTAGCCATCTTTGCTATGTGCGTGCATCAGCCGAGCTCTCCCTTTCTCAAAAGAGTGTATACGTCACTGGAAGCACACATTGACTTCGGTGATGCGTGTAGGTGGATCAGTTTTCACCTGTTGTTGACACCGCTATGTAAAGCACCGTTTAAGGACCTCTAAACGATTACCCACGCCCAAATACTAGCGCATTCGGTGGAAGTTAGGATCTCGATACAGTGCTTGAATATGCTCTATGAATGTCTCGGATGACGTGATACCGAAAAGTGGATGAAAATCTGTATCATGAGGGATCAATCGTGCGGTAGGGAGGTCAGCTAAGTGACCAGCATGTAATATGTCAACAGGATGCTGTGCCGGGTAGTGCAAATGCATTGCACCACGGAAGTTGTGTAGCATGGGTCTTACGTCTAAAGGCCTGTCTACAATGCGTGACTGTAATCGCTGCTTCAACTCAACCACACGATATTCCTCATTAGGGAAGTGAGTTCCAGCTGAATATGTTAAAGCATTGCAAGCCTTTGTATTTGCCGCAAACTGCAGTGCAGGAAAACCCGACGCTGAATTCCCAACAAAAAAAGCACAGTCGTAAGGGGACAGCTGCATATCAATCCATTTTAAGCCGTCACCGAGTCTCCCATAGAATTCGCCAAATCCCTGTTGAAAGATCAAATTTTGACGGTCACCCATCAAAAGAAGCGACATACCAAGTTCTCGCAATGCTCGCCAAAGAAAAAACTCACCCCACTGTGTGCTACGCTTCGCACCGTTAGACCGGGTTAGCATGATCGCCAGACCCTTGGTGCCGTTTCGAAATAGGCGTGCGCCATCGTGTGGCTGCAGTACTTCACCAGACCGAGCGAAAAGGCGAAGTTCAGCCATATCGGTTTTTTCATTCCGCTGTCTAAAATTACCTTCAAATACCATCTCATCAGGTAAGTGAGCAGTAAAACGCTCGCACTCTCGGAAGAAAGCAGAAAGGCCAGAAGGAATATGCTGTCTCCATAAAGTCTCAATCAATGAAGTTAAACGTGAAAAAGCAACTGAGCCATCGCGCTTATACAACTTCAACAATTTATTGACGTAAGCTTCTATTTCTTTTGCAGCTGCATGATGTTCAAGTGACGGCATGACATATTCCCGTATTTGTCGGCATTAACCAGTTAAAAAGTGTATCCGTGCATCTTAATTTCACTTGAAAATGCGGCTTCTATAATTTGCCTATGGGTGTCAGAAAAAACCTCCTGATAAGGTCTCCTGTCAGTACGGTACTCGGACTTGGCATTAACTCCTAGTGAGCCATAAAAAGGAATCCCTAATTCTGAAAACACATCACTTAACTCACTCTGTAGAGACTCGTATTGAACAACCTTATCTACCAGTAAATTTCCATGAGTATCCGTATACTTTGGAAAGTCAGTGCAGAACTTACCGCGTAACATATAATCGTTAAACGAAAGGTTTCCTCCAGAACGATAATTTAGCATATGATAATGCGACAACGTTTTGTCCCAAGGATTTCTCTCTACGCAAAACTTAAAATATGAATTCCATATATCTTCAGGAACTCTGTTCCTCACAACTGACGCACGAATATGGTTGTAAAACTTGTCTCTACCTAAAATTGCCCGTGCGGTCGCATACAAATTTCTAACTGAACGACTCACGCTCTGGTCTTTTGTATTAAGAAGCTCAGGAAGTGGATTCCAAAGCCCTTTATAATTTCGTGCTCGATGAGGCTTGACGTGCGGTATAATCGGCGTAAATATATCATTATCTCCGCAACAACCAGATAGAAAAACCTCTATACTTGTGCCAGCGGTTTTAACTGTTTTAATAAAAATAAATTTATATTTATGAGAAATAATCATACAGCGCTCGTTAATCTAACTAATCTACTGACTTCCTCCAAGATCAACCAAATATCTTCACAGTTAAAGATAAAGTCCTATAAAATGCGATTATTCAGCTAACGCTTAAAAGTACTCACGTTCAGCTTGTTACGTAAAAGTCTGGAAAGTCCATGATCCGCCGGTTCAAGCCTTCATACATCGTCTCAAGACGATTAGCCACTTCTGTATTCAGAGAATCAACACTACTATCACGAGTTATAAAATCTGTCATATCAACATCTGCTTTGATGTCTAAAAAGTCCAGAACCCTATCAAAGTTATCCGGCAAACTTTCATATCTCACGAAACACGTATCAAACTTAGCTGGTGAGTTTGCTAACTCAAACCAATCAGAATAAAAATCATGTAACCCAAAAAAATCTTCCCCTCGGAGAACGAACTCTTCAAGCCCCCACTGCTCATCCATCCGCTCAAAATCACCACCTAAATTCTCGCAATGCTTCTTGGCCCATTGCAAATCGCCTCGAGTATTTCTCTCCTTCGGTACAAACCCATGATTGACGGTATTTATCAATCTTCGATTAAAGAAGGAAACAACGCTTAAAATCACATCGCCAAAAACAAAAACAACTTTCTCGACACCCTCATCGACTAAATCGGGAGATTTCAGGTGTTTATGACACTTCTTTAAAGTTGGATCGTCACCAATTGCCATTAATTTCTTAACGACATACTTAGAGCCGCAGCCTCCAACTGAATTTACCAGAAAACCCGCCATAGAAAGACCCTTATCAACTGTCGGCGACTAGCTTACCTTCGTACATCCGTACAACGGACATTAGATTAGTCAATATCAGGCACAGAGAAGCCTGCCTTACAGATAGGCTTGTGCTGAACCTTCCTTGCAAAGGCGAAAACTCGTTTAGTTTTATCGTCCCAAACAGATTGAATATCGTCAAATCCAGCTTCTTTAATCATTCGCTCCAAAGCAGATGGCGAAGGCATAAACCAATTCCATCCGCCTCGGCTCAGCTCCTCTCGACCACCTTTCTCGGTAGTAACGTAGTTACCTTGGAACTTACAATAGGGCTCTTTGACGTTTATACCCGCCGACTCTACAAAAAGTTCACCTCCGAGCTTAAGAGTGTTGTAAAGCCTTCTGAGGCCAAGCACAGGGTCAGACAGGTGGTAAACGACTCCAGGGAAGTAGACAGCATCAAAAGCGTTTTTAAGATGCGGCTCTGTAAGATTATACAGCGACTTTTTATGTACTTTTACGCTGTCTTGCAGCCCGAAGCTCTGTGCTAGAAACTCTGCCATATTCGCGTATTTCTGAACTTCTTCAACAGCGGTTACGTTTGCTCCCAAAGCACTCAGTAATAATGTGGTGCCTCCGGTCCAACACCCAACATCTAGAATATTCTTATTCTCGAAGTATCCTGAAGGTACATCGAAAAGGTCACAAAAAGTGCTCAGTAAATTGAGGTGTCGGTCACCCATGCGGCCTTCTAACTTAAAGCTGCCAAAGTCGTGGTTATGCCCCCAGTGAAACTTTAGGGAAAGGTCTCGCTGCTGTTCAAGTTCAGACGTTTTATATCCTTCAATTTCATGATCGACACGACCAATCTCACCTGTAAGCTTTTCATAGAATGCTTTTTCTGAAATACCAACTAAATTCGATACTTTGTACTTGGAAAATGCTAATTCAAGATCCTGTTGAGTAAACATAGGAGTTTCCATCTAAGACAACGCTTGCATAAGCAAACAGTGGGTTTGATAAGGATCCTGCTTTGGCACTGCAGCAGGTCATTAAGCCTTAAAGAAATCGCTCGGGACAACTTTTGGAGCGGACGGATTTAGCTCTATCTGCTCTTGTCCATCGTAAAAAGCCATGCATCGCTCAATCACTGGGTACTCAGGTACTCTGCAATCATAACGAATCAAGTCCGCCTTGCCATTTAAAGTAAGCTTTCCTTGATATAAGGGCTCGCCTAGTGTTGCTATCGGCCTTTCTGGCACATAGATACCTTCCAAGAAAGATAATGGCACCGAATTACAAAAGTATTCGTTGATAGCTGTAATGTTATTGAGCTGCTGTGAATTCTCTCTGAGGAATAAAGATTTAAGTACCTTTGCTCTTAGAAAATGGTGATGCCATAACCCAAAGGTATTCTCTACTTCTTGCAGAAAATACCGCGTCTCACCAATCTTAATTGCATCCGTGGTCAATTTCTCACGCCAATGCAAAAGTTTGATACCGTTAATGTTAGCGGGTGCAGTGCTAAGGTACTGCGTAATCTCGAGAAACGATTTCGCATCAAGAGTCAACGGGTAGCGGTCATCGATAGCCCAGAAAATCCAATCGTCGTCAGCAAAACCACTTAATAGTGCATGCATTGTGGACAAAATGTCTGAATCAGATTGAATAAACTCGATATCGACAGCATCAACACTAAAAATAGAATCCTGACCATTTATTGGAACAACAAAACTCAAAACATCCGCCATTTCTAGTTGACGATACTTTTTGATTAAAAGTTGCGCTAGTCCTATCTGTTTATCATAGGTCAATATCAGCGCTTTAATTTTATCGGATGTACTCAAACCATTTTGCATGCTTGACATTAACCGCGGAAGCCTCTTTGATTCGCTAAGAACCACGCATAAGCATTCTGTAGACCGTCTTCAAGTTCAATCGAATACTGCCAGCCAAGAGCCTTCAGACGGTCAACGTTCATGAGCTTACGCGGTGCGCCGTCGGGTTTTGAGGTGTCCCAAACTATTTCACCTTCAAAGCCCACCACTTTAGCGACCGTTTCGGTTAGTTCTTTAATGGTGCAATCGACACCAGTGCCGACGTTAATATGGCTCAGCATCGGCTGGGTATTGGCTTCGTAAGTGTGCTTATCAAGCTCCATCACAAAAATACTGGCAGCGGCCATGTCGTCCACATGCAAGAACTCGCGCATGGGTGAGCCGGAGCCCCATGCGACAACTTGTGACGCACCCTCAAGTTTAGCTTCATGAAAGCGACGTAACAGCGCAGGAATGACATGGCTGTTCTCGGGGTGGAAGTTATCATTCGGCCCGTACAAATTTGTTGGCATCACAGAGCGATAATCACGTCCATACTGACGATTGTAACTTTCACACAGCTTAATACCGGCAATCTTAGCAATGGCATAGGGCTCGTTGGTAGGCTCTAGCGTGCCCGTTAGCATCGCGGCTTCTGCCATGGGTTGTTTCGCGAGCTTAGGGTAAATACAAGATGAACCCAAGAACAATAGCTGCTGCACATTGGTTGCATGAGCAGCATGAATAATGTTCGCCTGAATCATCAGGTTTTCGTAAATGAACTCCGCTGGATAGATATTATTCGCAATAATGCCACCCACTTTAGCTGCAGCCAGATACACTTGGTCAAACTTCTCAGCGGTAAAGAAATCATGCACCGCTTGTTGGTTCGTTAAGTCAAGCTCAGCGCGTGTGCGGGTGACAATGTCAAAACCGCCGCGTGCTTCTAACTGTCTAACGATCGCAGAGCCGACCATTCCACGATGGCCGGCGACAAATACTTTTTTAGTCTGCATTCGATTACCTGTTAACCTTCAACCGAAACCGGCACGTCGTAACCGTGCTCTTTAAGCAAAGCATGGCGCTTGGCAACTTTTAGATCTTCAGTCACCATTTCGGCGCACATTTCTTGCACGGTAATTTCTGGTGTCCAGCCGAGTTTCTCTTTGGCTTTAGTCGGGTCACCGAGCAAGGTTTCAACTTCAGCAGGTCGGAAATAGCGTGGATCAACTTTGACAATCACATCGCCAACGTTAAGTGCAGGTGCATCGTCACCCTCAATAGCTTCGACAATCGCCACTTCGTCAACGCCTTCGCCTTCAAAGCGAAGGGTTACGCCAAGCTCTTTAGCTGACCAAGTAATGAATTCACGCACCGAGTATTGAACACCCGTAGCAATCACAAAATCTTCCGGTTCGTCTTGTTGCAGCATCATCCACTGCATACGTACGTAATCTTTGGCATGACCCCAGTCGCGCAAAGCATCCATATTGCCCATATATAGACACTCTTCAAGACCTTGAGCAATATTGGATAAACCACGGGTAATCTTGCGAGTTACAAAGGTTTCACCACGGCGTGGTGACTCGTGGTTAAAGAGAATGCCATTACAAGCATACATACCGTAAGATTCGCGGTAGTTCACGGTAATCCAGTAAGCATAGAGTTTCGCCACGGCATACGGTGAGCGCGGATAAAACGGCGTAGTTTCTTTCTGAGGTATTTCTTGCACCAAGCCGTAGAGCTCAGATGTCGAAGCTTGATAGAACTTAGTTTTCTTCTCAAGGCCTAAAATACGAATGGCTTCCAAAATGCGCAAGGTGCCCATTCCATCAACATCAGCTGTATACTCAGGTGCTTCAAAGCTAACTGCAACGTGAGATTGCGCGCCGAGATTGTAAATTTCGTCGGGTTGCACTTCTTGAATAATACGTGTCAGGTTTGAGCTGTCGGTTAAGTCACCGTAGTGCAAAACAAAGTTTTGATTATCCACATGTGGGTCTTGGTAGATATGGTCAACGCGCTGTGTATTGAACAACGATGCACGACGCTTAATACCGTGAACCTGATATCCCTTTTCTAACAAAAACTCGGCTAAGTAAGAGCCGTCCTGACCGGTTACACCGGTAATCAATGCTGTTTTCATAATTCGATATTTCGCTTTAATTAATTGTCCGTAGTGTCACTCATTCCTGCACGAATATGCTATTTTCGTGAATCGTAGTCGAGTAGCTCGACTAACCATCCATATTTTTCATCGAATAGCTCTCGTAACTCCGAGTCAAAGTAGTTCATGTAATCACCGACTATACCCTTTCGATAGTGCGAATACTGATCTTCTTGACCTTTCTCTCTCTTTGCCTTCTTATCAAATCGGTTAGTTTTCTCGATGGACTCTATATCCACTAGGGATAACTGCAAGTCAAAAAAAGTTGATAACCTTTGAATCGTACCAATAAAGTCACTTTGTAACTCTTCATATTTTACTATTTTAAAATTTCTTTCGTGAACCGGAACAGAAAAAATCTCTTGTGACCAAGGTAACATCTGATTAGCAAACACAAACACATTCTCATTCACAATAGTTTTCATTCCTTCAACCGGTGACATCTGTTGAAATCGCTCTCTATATTGTAATATAGAATTAGTATTATTGCGGTGAGAGTTGCGCCAACTAAAAAACTGAGAAACTAACGCGTCTCGAGGATCTCGAACACACAAAATCAAGTTACTCGAATTTAGGTTTTCAGTAAGGCGCTGAACCTTCTTAATATTCCCTCCAGGAAAGACATTGAAGACATGTTCTTCGCCAAAACTAACAGGACTATTGATACCAAACGAGTTTTTTGTATGAGGAAAATAATGACCGCTCGTACATTTCGCTATATTTTTAAATACTGGCCTGAACCAATTCGAACCGCATTTATGAAAAACATTAATGTAGAAATCCAATGTTTACCTCCGCACAATTCACTCGAATCATTTAATAAGAAATTTACCTTAATAACTCCATTCAATACGATAAATATCTACCGTATCACCATCTGTTGTTTGGGATATTATTTCTCTTATCAAAAGACAACACTCTTTGATAAACATCATTAAGCTCTTCAACAATTAGATTCGGGATTTCATGAGACCCTTTATCTGCAAACCCAACATGACGACTTGAAGGATGCTCTTCTTTACTAATCGCATCTCTAATATCAGTTCCCAAAAAATCTGCTACAGCAAGAAGCGTGTTAGAGGTTGATTTTGCCATTTCCTCCTGATAAACCAACATTAAATTATTTTCGGGCACCAACTCAAAAACTCGTTCAAGATATATATCGTATCGCAACCTTTCTTTTGCGTAATTGTAATAGTAACTTAACAAATTACAGCTACCATAAAAATTTCGCTCTTTGTAGGCAAAGTGATTTGAAGGATCTTTTGAGTTTGCGATTCTTTTGTGCATGTTATGCCATGAAATAAGCGCTTTCAAAGGCGTGCGCACACAAAGAATCATCTTCATATTTTGGTTATATCGGAGAAGATTGCGGACTGCTGACTTTGAGAACGCATAAGCTACAAATTTATGGCCATTCAATGCATCGCCTTTTAAATTGCTTCCAATGTGTTCTTGTATATTAGGATGAAACCGAGCTACATTATATTCAATCTTCGCCCCCTCATCTTTTAAGATATTATATTCTCTATATTTACTTAGCTCTTGTATTAATGCAGTTGTACCGCACTTGGGAAAACCAATAATTGCAAAATCCATACGCGGATTTCCTGTATTCACCAGTTAATCCTTATAAAACGTCAGAAAAAGACCTAGCCTTCCGTAGGAAGGTTACCTGATGCTAAAAAGTTCCTTCCTATTAGAACTTCTTATCATTTGCTCATAAAACTCAAGATCCTCAACCGTATCGATTTCCAGCCAACCATTTTGGACGAGGACCGCTTTAACAGGCCAGCCACTATTAATTAAATATTGAATAAAACTCGTAAGGTACATGTTATCGAAATCATTGCCGTCATACTGAACATCGCGATCCATTGCTTCCCAAGTCTCGACAAACTCTTTTGCTTTATTAGCTGAAACTTTAATGAGCCCCATATATTGCCCCTGAATTTCATCATAAGAGTTCGGCTTTTTTCCGAGCTCTTTAATTAAATCACCTTCTAACTTTAAGGTTTCAGCATCATTCAGTGGGTTATCCATGCGCAATGACCATAAGCGCTTCCACTCCTTATCGATGGTTAAGCAAATATCACCTTTCGCAGCAAGTATCGAATCAAGAATACGTTGCTCATAAACGATATCTCCATAGGTAATCAGGACATCGCAACTACCATCAAAGAGCTCTTTTGCACACATTAACGTGTTAACCATATTGGTGCTTGCGTACTCCGGATTTAGTATCTTTTTTACACCGTTACGAACGAGTTTATCTTCTTTGTAACCCGCTATGAGGGTAATATCCGATACCCCAGCTCGTTTGAACGCATCGAGCTGATAATCCACTAATGACTTCCCACACAGTTCAACGAGACATTTAGGCTTCTCATTAGTATGCGGACGTAGGCGCGTTCCTTGACCGGCGGCAAGTACAATGACTCGAAGTGTATTGTTATCCATTTATTTTTAAACCTAATTCTAAAATTTAATTCCGGAAGTGTGCTTGGATCAGCGCTAAATCGCTTTCTTGAAACGGAACTTCCCGCTCTGGGTGCCACATAATACCTAACCAGTTTCTCTGCTTATGGCGAAAAGCCTCCACAACACCGTCTTCGGTTGTTGCCAATACTTCAAAAGCTTCTGGGCAATCGTTTTGCAATATCGCTTGATTATGGTAGGAGTTCACCTGGACAAAACCGTGCTTGTGCGCCCAATGTCCATTTAATTTGTGTCTAGTTGCAACATGTCCTGAGCGACTATGGAGATTCCCACCTTCGGTGTGACTTAGGAACTGCATACCACGGCATACGCCTAACACAGGTAAGTTCTGACGCTGTGCATACAGTAGCGCCTCGTTTTCCAATACATCACGCAAAGGAGCCGAGCCAATGTCATTACCTCCACTCAAAATGAGGCCATCAATACCAACCGACTCCAAATACTGCACTACATCGTGGAGATAATTCGGCAGCAAAATTGGCAAGAATCCTAACTGTTCAAGTAGTTGCGCCCACTTTGCATCCAATGCATCGCGCCACTCATCGCGACCAGGAACTTGGTCGTAGCGTTGACTAATAGCAATGCGCTTTTTTCTAGCATTTAACATTAGCGTATCGCTCGCATCACATTGTTTACTGGGTCAAGTTCAATCTCTTTCACTTGGGATAGCTGTTTAAAAAGCTGCTCACCGATACCAATCGCAGCCGCTAGACCAAATTCCGCAGCGCGAATGGCCATATGCGAGTTCGCTCCACCATACATGGTAATAAGTCCCGCGATTCCTTGCCCGAATAGCCAGTCATAGCCGGGGTCAGCTTGGGGGATGAGCACCACTGCACCCTTCACATCCACATCGCCCTTCTCCGAACCTTGTAAATGAATACAAGGTGCCATAATCCGCATAGAACCAATAAAGTTAGGTTCGCCCGCACTTAACTCAAACGAATAGAAGTCATTGATGTCAGTAAGCAATGCTGGCAATTCACAGGTTGCCGCGAGTTTGCGTTGTGTTGCATTTTTTGCCGCTTCAGCTTTTAAGTGCTCTACTTGTTCATGCTGACTTAACGTTGACTCTGATAAGCCGAACACATCATAAATCGATAAGTTCGCAGATTCTTCAACGGTTAGATTAAACTCAACAGACAGATCCCGCAGCATATCCAGAGCTTCTGATAGATTTCGACTAAAAATAAACTTAGCTTTCTCTCGCCCCTCAATCGCATCCCGCAGAAACTTTTCCAATATTTCATCTGAATACAAGAGTCCGAGTGAACGAACTTTCTCAAAGAAAACACCTCGCTCTTGTGACCAAGCTGCCTCATCGTAACTTTCGTGTTCGCCATCAGCGTTTAATGCTGCGTCAACAATGGGTCTAAGGAACTTCTCAGGATCATCAAAATAAGCAGGTGAAGTAATATCGTATGTGCCAGGGCGTAAATGTCCGTAAGCTGCTACAAAGTCATTCCAATTCATTGTGCCTGTCGCCGCCGCTTTGGCATCTGCGGTTAACTCGTGTGATACTGTGCGTACGCTGGCCATAAACGAGTCCATTGCTGCTTGGGTTAACCATTTTTCTTTTACCCCTTCTTTTAACAGCGTCGCAGCGACAAAACCGCTCCGCGCAAGGTGTGCAAATGGTAAAGTGCCATATAAACGGCATTCGTCGAGTAGCAAGCGAATATTACGAATGGTTGCTGGTAGTTTCGAATGTCCTTGAGCTTCTGCGTGACGGCGACCATCAATACGCGCTTGCAACTTATTCACTTTTTCTAAGTAATCATGCGTATGCTCAATCGCATGACGTGACACATCGAGCAACCCATTTTTTAACCTACTCACTAGTTCGGCACTAAAGCCACCGTCGTTAACTAAACGCTGCTCCCAACGATAAAAGCCCGGTCCTACGCAGGTAGGCAAAACATCAAACTCGACTTTGTCATGGAGTTTAGGGTTCAATTTTAAATAGTTGAGATAGAAGGAAACTAAGCATTCTGACTCCTCGTCACTCAAATTTACCGGCAGGAACGAATTGAAGCTTGCTCGCACATCCACGTAAGGCTTTCCTGCAAACGAAACTAGCAAGGGTTGCGGGCGGACATCACGATAGCCGTATTCAGCCCGCTGCGTTGCCCAAGTTTCATCCATAATTAAGTATTTATAGAGACTTTCAGAGAGTTTTCCTGGATTTGTGCCGATAATCTCAGCAGGGTTCCAATCCGGCATAACACCATATATTGGTGATTGGCCTACAATGTGGTTCGCCGGTTTTGCCAACTTCTGCCACAACGCTTCTGCTTGACTCAAAACGTCAAAGCATGTATCGCTACTGGCCTCAACGTCAGATTTCTTCACCACTATAGGGCGTACTTGCAAAATATGAACAACATTTCCAGCTGTCATGGCAAACTCAATATCAAGCGAGTCAAAACTAAGCAGTCCTTCGATCTCTTTCATTGCTTCTAACAGAGGTAACAAATCAGGATTTGCGACCTGCTCAGGTTTAGCTCCACGGCGCACAATTAGAGTTTTGTGCTCATTATTGTTTCCTGCCGTAATACCGTCAGTGGAGCCTGTTTCGTCATAGTTAATCACATAGTACGGAGCACCGTGCTCAAGTGTACGCGTGAAGGCAACGCCACTTCGCGTCACGTTTGTCAGCATCGGCTGTACCAATACTTGATCTTCTGGTTGCTGATTGTGGTACGAAGCAATCACTTCTTCTATTGCTTCTTGAAGACCGTTGATCGGGTCGACGTTCAAAATACTGGTATACGCGCCCGCGTTTGAGTGCGTGAATGAGTCTTCGCTGCGTGCGCTTGAACGAACAATCAGCGCACCAGAGAATTTATTACGGATAATTGACAGAATACTCTTCGCATCTTCTTTCCAGCTTTTGACATCGAAAGACACTTGGTCTTCAATTTGTGAGGATGCCACAAGCTTGCGAAGGCGAGACAATGTTTCTGCTTTTGTGCCAAGAACGAATCGAACAATATCATGCTCAGAGCCTACTTCTGCCCATTCGCCCTTTAAGTCTACAGCATGAACCTGTGCACCTTTACACCGAAGTAATTCAACAAACTCTCCAACCGTTGCTTTCTGGAGTTCTCTCGATGGCTCACCGCAAAATTCGAATAACGTTTCAAGGGCCTTACCAGAAAAACGAACTAGTCCAACAAAATATCCATCAATCATGTATTCGGGAAGCTGTGTGCTGATGGACTTCAGCACTCCCCTATTTACCGCAACTTTCTCAGTGGTCGAGCGAGGTTTGAAGTTTTGATTGGTTAGCTTTTGGCTAGACCAAGCTACAGAGATCTCTGCATTGGTTTCTCTTAGGAGTTCAAGCGCTTCTTCACGAAACAGAATATCTCCGTATGCAACCACTAACTCTTGAATACCCTTATCTTGGCGGACAATGTATTCACAAGCCTTTGCAAGTGACATCAGGCTTCCAGATTCTTTCCAACGCGCATTCTCGACCACTTGAACAGAATCACGATATGGTTCAAAACGTTCAGCCTCAAATCCTGCTACCAAATATACCTCTTCGCGATTCAACCCCACGGTTTGTAATTGTAGTTCGAGTAATTGACGACCTTTGATAACATCATGAAGTAAAGGAGACTGAGAGCCGACTTGCGGTGCACCAGCACCTAACACAACAAAGCGCTTTGACATTATTATTTTAATCCTTGCTGACTGTTTGCATTCAAAAGGTAGCTAGAGTTGGCGTAATACCGTTCACCTTCATGATAGATAGGTGCTTGAGTACTGGATGGATAATATAGTACGATACACCGTGTTCTGGATGCTGCTGCTCAACTTCAATTTGTCCAGCCCCATCGATCAATTCTTTAAGTGTTCCAACTAATACATCAGCTCGAATGAAGCTATCATAATAATAATCAATCTCTTCCGTAACCACTGGCAGTCTGAATTTCTTCTTATTTAAAATTACGCCTTCATCAATGGCTGGCTCAAGAATAATTGCAGAAGCGCCGCAGGAATTATCTTCTAAAATGGAATAATAAACCGTTGTACTGCCACGAAAATGAGGAAGGTAACCCGAATGAATATGAAGCATAGGAGTAGTAGGAGCTAACCCACGAACATCTACAATCTCACCACCGTAGCCCGAAAATACTATAAATGTTGACGATAGCTCGCTAATCAGGTTTTTTACATCTATACAGTTAACAGTGTCGGTAGTGACTTCGGTAACGTTATCGGAGATTCGATTCAATAGTTGTTCCAGATTAACATTCAAATCAGCAGAAAAGACGCCACACTCTAACGATTTCGTAAATGCAGGCAGATCGCTTGCTTGACCCCACTTCGGTTTAGTCGATTTCAAAAAAATTATAGAATCAAATCGATATCCAACTTGCTTGAGTGCCAACGCGTAAGCTCGTGTTCTTACGGTATCCGCAGCGATGAATGTCGTATGGCTCATGTCAAACTTCTGAGGTGACTTTCTAACTGTCACCGGTTGGCTGTTCTCTAGTAACGGATTACTAGAAACAACGTTCCTATCAGCAATTCGCTTTACAACTTCAAACTCGCTAGAAACAATAGTAACAAGGCGAGAGCGTTGAGACTGGCTGAGTTTCGATTCTAACCCTAAAAGGGTATCAACAACTTTCAACAGAGCGTTTACTGCTGGGAAATATAAATCTAACGAAACTCTTCGGATCAATAACTCAGCAAAAAGCAAATAGAGTTCGAGGTCTGTGTAATTACCTATACTTTTAGGTCGGCTTGCAGTGAGTGTATATTCATCGAAAAGCCGCTTACTGACCTCAAAACGCTGAATAAAGAAATCCAACCACTTCCAATGCTCACGCTTAGGTGGAGCTGATAATAACTGCTCAAGACATGCTTTCGAATTAACGAAACCACCAGCCTTAAACTCTCCTACCGATTCGACTTCATTTCTGAAGGAACTAGAGGACGCTTGAGAAAGTGAATGCTCAATAACCCGATGCCTCGACCATCGCCACTCATTTAGAAATGGCTGACCAAAATACTGAGTATAGGTGTAACTTTGCCGCTCTTCTAAAGGAGCATTAGTTATAAATTCATAACGAGTGCTCAAATCAACCGCTCCTTAATATGCTCCAAGATCAGTGCAGCATTCTGTTCTGGTGTATTTCCACTTCCGCTTCCATCAATAACGAGATCTGGACTCTTAGGATGTGGGAAAGGAATATCAATTCCAACGACATTGCTTGCTTCGCCACGTTCTGCCCTACCATACATATCTCGGCGCGTCTTTAAAATATCTATCGGCGTGTCCACTAGAACTTCGAAGTAATCAGAGTAGTTCTCTCTATTCCACTCACGAGACTCTTCAAAGATTGAGAGTATACAGCAAACGACGTTAATGCCTTGATTGTCAAGCCATCTACACAGCGCCTGTATACGTTCAGCATTTTGGCGGCGTCCTTCAATAGAATATGGAGTGTTACCTCGATTGTGCTTAAAAACTTCTCGAATTTCATCTCCATCAATTAATACTGTATTTGGATGTAAATGTTTCGTAGTGATAAACAGCTCTTTGCCTACTGTGGTCTTGCCGCTGCCAGAAAGACCTATAATCCAAGTAATCATATATCTCCCTGAAATTAACTAATAATGTTCTTCTTATGTGTTCTTAACGTACTTTCGTTAAATACCTTAAGGCTTGGAAATCTTTCTTGCAATAACAATTCTAAGTCAGCTGATAACTCCAACTGATTCTGATTTGATGTGCCGTGCCGATCTTTAACCTTGTTATTCATTGCAGCAACAACTGAGTGAAGCAATGCATCGCGATCAAAGCAATCAGGAAAATATTCAGTAATCAGGTCAACAATTTCCACAGGCGTTCTTTCAAGAAACACTTTCAAATTAATATTAAGAAATCGCTCATCCTCATAGTCCCAACCCGACATCGCATTAACGGTACGAGAAAATATATTATTCATTTCGAAAATAAGTTTATCATCATCTGAACTTATGGATCTAAGGTACTCTCGATACACAACACCATCTATTAATATTCTATTACTTGCTTCAGCTTCACTTTCTGAGACTAAATGGTACTTCAAATGTGACAAAAGCAACGATTTTGGATCTCTGAATAAATGAATCCCAAATGCTGCATCGGCAATCGCTGACATTTCTCGGCTGTGGGCATCCTGATATATATCTATATTTAGATTGCTACTATCATAAATTCCTTTAAAAAAAGATTGCTCAGTCTTTTTACAATACATACGAAACAAGTTACGCATTAACACGGTTCCGCAACGATGGTGAGTTCCTATGTAGATCACAAAATCTCTCCTTTACAATGATATTCTTTTATCTTTTTCATAAAATCAGCTTGCCACCTGTTTGGGGCTTTTCCTTTACAAAGAATTTCTTGTATTTTCTCTGCATTATACTCAATTTTGCTGGGTTCAGAACTCACCCATAGCAACTTTGGATTTTCATTTCTTTTACTATCCACAATAAAATCCGCGATAGCTTCACTAGCGCATTGAAAATTCGCCAACCTTTTAGCACCAAAATCATTGATGATTGAAGGCCAATCGTCCTTCTGAGATTTCAATTCTTTTAGTGCAGCAGTAAAACCGCTAATGCTACGAACATGAAACCCAAAACCAAGTTTATGCACTGAATCAACCTCACCTCCAGCGCCATTAATCAAACTGCTTTTCTCAAGCTCCACAAAAATAGATGGTATTAAACTTGAAAAAGAAAATGTAATAGAAGAAGATGAGTTGTCAGTAACAGTTAGAAAAGCATCTTTCTGATACTTCAAGCCGGTTTCTGAATTATCAATTATGAACCTTGAATTCTCTTTAAAAGACGATATAAAAGGAATTAAATTCCCAGGGTAGGGTCTAAAAACAACTGTTTTATCTGGAAATTCATTGAGCAAAACACTTATTATTAACTCACCGTACTTTAAAACTTCTCCACCAGATATATTAGCATTTGTTGGCGAGTATATAATATACTTACCACATGACTTCCGTTGTGCAAATTGATTTTTCAAAAAATCAATTTTTGGATATCCGCCCTGCAAAATACCCAACCTACTCGATCGTTTCATTCTATCAGGGACAACTCCTCTCACATGCCTCTCATATCTATGAGGACACCAAAACTCGTCCTCTTGGCGTATCGGTAGAATTAAGTAGTCAAAATTGAGAAGAATATTTGGCTTTAACCTAAGAACTGTCGAGTAGTCGAAGTTAAGTTCTCCTTTCAGAGGAAGACTATGAATAAGCCCGATCGCCACGCAATTATTTGGAATCGAAGACATTGTACTTTCAGCACTAACAAATACATCTAAGCCCTTAATCTCTGATAATCTATCAGATTCGAGAAATAAAATGTCATTCTCCCCAACGCCCAGACTTATAACCTCGGAAACGTCAGTTCCGGGAGGGAACAATAGTACAACTTCATCTGCTATTTTCTTGAGGCGAAGATATAAAGGTATGTATGTTAATATACGTGGAGTTGCATTAACATTTAACACTACTTTCATTTTAAATCCCCGCTCAATAGGTATAACTCCACCAACTCAACAGAAGACAACAACATAAGAATAATTCCGTTAATTTTTGGTCTTGAATGCACAATCTGAATCATGCCAACCAGTTAATTTTCCCAAACTAAATAATTCAATCATTGTTCAATTTCAAGAAACTTTTAAATAAATACGTATTAACTTCTGAGAATCGGTCATGGTTTAAAGAAACCAGCAGAAACTTAAGGAGCTCGACTTGGGGAATAGCAGAAACATCCGTGCTTACATCCACACTTATATCTTTAAACTGCCATGTATGTCCATGTGATTTAATGTCAGAAAGGTAGCCAAGCCGGTCCTTTATTGGCAGAGCCAGCAGCTTGTTAATATAAGAAGAAAAATTTGAGTCAATTAAATTCTCATTAATGTACAGATCTAGCAAGTCAATTAAGCTTGATTTTTTAGAATCAAAGTAATTAAATTCACTACAGTCACTATTACCTAAGTCTCGCAATATAGATTGAAATTCATCGCAGTTCTTATTTTTCGAAAATTCTAACAGTAGCGCCGTATACGACTGTTTGTAATCGTCAGTTTGAATCAAGGGAAACATCAGCGCTCTATGAAATAAATCGTAAATTCTGCGTCTATTGTTTTCAGACGCTACCATAGGGTACCCTGCGTTCAATAAATAGCTAATAGTACCGATTTCTTTGCTACCGATGGCAACAAACGGCACCCCAGCACCGATTATTTCTGGCAATTTATTAGCCATTGAGTACCGCAAGTAGCGTTGAGAGACCTCATCGAAGTTATAACATAGTAGATTCAAGTCAGAGTTTTTTAATAACGCTAGATAGACTTGGTAATCGTCGTGCTGCTCAAATACTGACGTATTCTCGAATGCTAGAAGCTCAGTACCAAACTTCTTGATATGGTCACCAGCCGTGTAGATTTCAAATCGGACTTTCTCACCATCTTTATTGAGTTCCTCAACAACGCGAGCAGCTTCGATTACACTAGCTAAACTCATATCTGGCTGAATACCACCGAAATAGCGGATGATTTTTACGTCCTTATTCTTAGGAAGAACTAATTGACTGTCATTTTGAATATAGTTATGCACAATTTGCAGCTTTGACTTTTCAATTGAAAACTCCTTTTCTAGATAGTCTGACATCTTGCTTGAGATCGTCAAAACCTTCGCAGCATGTGTGAATAGATACTCCATCACTCTTCGATATATTTGAGCTGTATCTGCTCCAATCGTAACTTCGATTTTACTTAACCAATCATCCATATAGTGAACAACAAATGGCTTACCTAATAGGCTTGGTAGCGCTAGTTGCAATAATGTAAGTAATGGACGATCAGGGGTCGGACGCAAATACAAAATATCCGGGTCGTATTCGATGACGGAACGCAATGCAGCCCATGCACCTGTACTGTCTGCTCCTGCTGCATAGCAGTCATTTGGTACAGACTGAAATGCTGATATGGTTTTAGGATTCTGAGCATGAACATGCAAAAGCGAATGTTTTGACCAGCCTGAAAACATGTTCCGCTTTACTATTCCAGTCGCACACAACCAGTTCACGTGCGTAAAATCAACAACCGCTACTTTGGGATATACGCGCCTAAAATCAAATAGGTCGTAGTAATTGACCCTAGGGAACACTTCGAGCTCACCTCCTATGGTCGCATTTCGAACAATTTTATTGTTTAGTTCAGCGTAATTACGCACTTTCCGATATGCTTGAAGCATTGTGTTTACATTAGGATCATGCCATCGATATCCTTTACCGAAATACCTTGAGTCAAAGTGGTTCACATCATCAGACTTTGAGCAAAGCACGCCTGTTCCGTAATCCGTCGAACGGTCAACGTTCTCTACTTTGTAACTAGCATCCACTCCGACAAGGTATATCTCATCAAAACCCAATGAAGCTGCTAACTGGAGTCCTGTATATGTAACGGTTCCACCCGTGTAAGTAATCGTCCCTGCATCATCGGAAAAATCAGTGTCTACAGGAAAGCTTCTGCGGGGCAGGTGATTAAGAAATATTGTATTCTCTTGTATAGGGAGGCAATAACGCAGGTAAGAGGGGAATATTTTGACTGGACACTGATAATCTGTAATTTCTTGAATTCGATCTTCTGCAACTAAATGGTCTTCCACAACAAAAATTGTAGGCGTAAAACTTTCATGCAGAAATATACCATTAAAGCCAATAGTAATTTCGTCCTTCAAAAGATTTAAGTCAGTCTCTTTCAGGCTAGGCCCGTTACCTATAACAAAAATACGCCTCTTCCCTGTTTTTTGAAGAGCATTTTTTAGCTGATCGAATCGAAGTTTTGTCACCTTTTTATTTTCAGGTGTTATCAGCTCATGAACTGACTTTAATCCTTCAATTTGCTCTGAAGTGCCTATTTTTTCAGTGGGGAGGTAAATGTCCCCATTGTATGGTAACGCTTTGACCAATTTCTCACGTTGTACTGAGGTTTCATCTTGGTCTGAGATGATCTTTTTATACTGTTCGTTTGATTGGTATTGAAGATCTTTAAATGCATTTCGGAATGACGCCACAGCATCATCGATCGTCAACGCTGAAGTTTCAGTTTCGCTTTCTACGTTCGCCGGAAGTAGAGAGCGAGTGTCGGAGCGACGGGATGTTTTAGTTAGCCTATCCAACCAAAATTGATAGTAGGACATTTGAGGGTTGTTCTTCAGCTGGTTTTTACAGAACTCAATTGCACTGTCAGTTTTACCCTCGCGTAAAAACTCTTCTAATTGTTTAACGGCACTCATGATGTTCTCCATGTGCTTTAGCCATTATTTGACTGTTATGCTGGATCGTGCAGTACATTCCTGATTCCACCGGTGATACTCAATACTTCACCACTCATAAATCGCATCGAACTTTCGGCAAGGAGATGTGCCAACTGAGCAACCTCCGCAGGCTTTCCAAGTTGCTCAACAGGGTGGAAAGACTCTAGTACTTCTAGTTTTTCAGGCTTATCTTTAAAGCCATCTATTAACATCGCTGTTTTAATCGCTGCTGGCTCAATAGCATTCACTCGTATTCGTGGGCCCAAATCCACGGCCATAGCTCGTGTCATTCCACTAAGTGCCGCTTTACTGGTTGCATAGGCAACAAAATTTTTCTTTGTTAACTTCGCGTGAATACTACTGATATTTACAACTGAGCCCTTCGCTGCTTCCAACTTATTTGTGAACGCCTGAGCGAGGAAAAACGGCGCTTGAAGGTTAACATTCAGTGTTGTTTGCCATTCGCTTCGAGAAAGTGAATCAACGCCACCAAGAATCTGTACAGCGGCGTTATTTATTAGACAATGTAGCTTGCTTTCGCCGACTAAGGTTAGTATTTCCGCCGTTTTGTTATTCCCATAACCTTCATCTGCAACGAAACGATTGAGGTCTATTGACACGTAATGACGGTGTTGTAGTCCACTTTTTGCTGCGTCTTGAATATCGGTAGCAATCACATTGTAGCCTTTAGCCGCAAACGTTTCGCAGAGCGCTTCCCCTATACCGCCGTTAGCACCGGTAATCACAACAAACTTTTGTTGGCGCTCTTGGCTACTCATCTGGCTGACACCTCTTTGAAAAATCGAGCTATTTCGGTAAGAGCTTTATGGCTTGCTCGAATCACACCTTCTTTGGTGTTTGAGCTATTGTGTGATCCAAAAATACATTGAGGCATTTTTCGTAGTGGCGATTCTTTGGGTAGCGGCTCTACTTCAAACACATCAAGCCCCGCAGCAGTAATATGCCCGCTCTCTAACGCAGCAATCAGAGCTTTCTCGTCAATCAATGGACCTCGAGCCACATTTACAACATGCGCCCCAGCCTTAAGTTGGCTTAATGTTTCTGCATTTAACATGTGAAAGTTGTGCTTGTTCAAGGCGCAAGTAAATACCAGAAAATCGAGCTCTTCTAGTCCTTCTGGCCATGACTTTCGTTGAACATATTGGAGGTCCCGATTGCCTTCAACGCCCGGATCATAAGCGGTGACCGTCACATCAAAACCCATTAAGCGTTTAGCCACATTGTAGCCAATATCACCAAAGCCCACGACGCCAATATGCTTACCGGTCAAACTCATTCCTGCGGGTTTTGGCCATGCGTGGTTCTGCCGAATTTCACGGTCAATAAAATACGTTTGTCGTGCTAAACCGAGTAAATAGGCCATCGCAACGTCGGCCACTTCGGTTCCAAACATATTCGGTGTATTAATAATTGGGATATTGAAATCTTTACAGGCTTCAAAATCGACATTATCAACACCAATCCCCCACTTGACCGCCGCGACGAGCTTGCCACTTTTCGCCGCCGCAAAAACTCTTCGTGTTGCAGGGTCGTCACCAATAATCCAACCATCATAGTCCGGCAATAACTTGATGAGCTCTTCTTCACTGAGTACTTGTGTGGTTTGTGCAGGCACTAGCTCCAAGCCCAGCTCTTTTGCAGGTTCGATAAACTGCTCAAACATACCCAACATTGGAGGGCATGTGACTAAAACTCTTTTCATGTTTGCCCCCTAAACCTCAATGAGGCCCTTTTGAATAAAGTAGTGTGTAGTAACCACAGCTCTATCCCAATCATCTGGAGTATCTATATCAGAAGACTCCATTGCTGGTGTAATCATCATCATGGGCCTTTTACCAATACGCGCGTTGGTTTTTGCGAAGCTCTCACGATTGAACAGATAGATATTGGAGTTTTCTTCATACCACGGCTCTAAATTCTGGGTCGGGATTAAGTTGTCCGGATCGTGATTAATGGGTGAGCAGTCTTCACGGTAAAACCGCGTTTGAATTTTATTCACAGTAAATAGCGAATCAGCACTGCCAGCGTCGAGTGCGTCCGCGTACTGCTGAATCGCTTTGCGCATCGTTGTTGAGCTCAATAGCGGGTTCGTTGTATGCGTCATTAGGTAAATGTCTGCATCAACGTTAGCAACATCATCGCCTAATACAATATTCATCGACACATCGTCACCACAAATTTCTGGCTTGCGGTCGCGAATTTTCACCCGATCAGTATCTACTAAGCCATTTTCAGCTAAGATATCACGAGCATCAGTATTGATTACAATTTGATCAATTTCTTTAACCGCTAGCAAACTGTCCAGAATCCAACGAAATAAAGGCTTACCGCAAAAGTCTTTGAAGTTTTTCCCGGGTACACGACTACTGTTCGCCTTCATGGGTAACAGTGCGACTATTCTGCGCTTGCTCATATTTCATTTGTTCCTTCTGTGGACGAATTCTTTGGATAAAAGTAACGCTGCTTCATTTCAGCTGAAAGTTTTCTGACTTCATGGTTACCTTTATAAGTTCCCCAATACATCATGGTGCGAAACTTGACGATTTCTCCGAATTTTCGCAGAAACTGCTTTTGCGCCAATGCTGCGGAGAAGTCATTTAGAATGGAAGACGTGGTAAATCGCATAAAATCACCCAAGGTAAAATGTACTTCGGGCATAATTTTTTGAAGTGCATAGGCCTCACGCTCATAGCGTGTTTTCACTTGCTTCCAACTTTCATTATGAATGTGATAAACCGGAGCACTTGCAACATAAGCTACTTTACCGCCATCAGCGACAAGCTGTTTGGCCAAATACATATCTTCAAGTCCGGTTAAAGACTCATCAAACCTGTATTGTTCCCATACCTTTCTTGTCACTGCTGCGTTTGCATTGTTACAAAAAAATCCCTTTTGCGGAATCTGACTGCAATCGGGGAAAAATTTATTAAAATGCTGATATTCTGAAAACTTGGTTGTTTCCGCACCTTCCTGTTTCCCATAGCTGTAGTCAGCTAAACCTTCTACGAGTGGCTTGACAAGCTCATGCACCCAGTCATCATTCACGGGGAAACAGTGACCGCTGACGAAAATCAAAAAATCTCCATCAGCAAATTCGCATCCTACATTCAGGGAGCGCCCAAAGGTAAAGTCTTCTTTCTTGATATGTGTCACGCGACAGTTGTGTTTAGCCGCAATTTCAAGGGTTTTGTCCGTTGAGCCTGAGTCTACGATGACAGCTTCGATTTCAACCAGATCACTTGTTTGCGAGGTAACCCCTCTAAGTAAACGGTCGAGATACTTTTGTTCGTTATAGGTACGTATAACTACGCTTGCTTTCATGTAACTACCTTCAAACCAAATCCTTTCGGAGTGGTGCCATGATGGCCTTCCACCTTAGTAATAAAAATTCGACCCTGTAGGCTATTGTCATTGTCTAAATGAATTAAACCGTCATTTGCAGAAGTAATCAAAAGATGCTCCATGTCTGGGCCACCGAAGCAACACGAGGTTACCTGTATTGCAGGAATATCAACGTTACCAACTTTTAAGCCATCAGGCTTTAATTGATGGACACAGGAACCGTCCCAGTGCGCATTCCAAACATTTTCGTTTATGTCTATACAGCCGCCATCCGGTGTTGCTTTCGACTGACTCAAATTTTGCCATATCGAATAATCATTGATAAACGCTCCTGAGGTCACTTCTGAACAGGGAACTTCAAACGTTAATTGCTGAAATGAGTCAGATACTAACATGCTGTTTTTCGATGATAGGTAGCAGAACGTATTTGCGATACCCACCTCCTGAACTCGAAAAACTTCGTCGCCATGGCCGTTAATGACAAATACCCAACCATTTTTGCCCGTAGGCTTCTTTTCCATGACACCAATCCAGAGGTTGCCAACTCCGTCGACACCTGCATCGTTTGTGCGGTGAGTAACAGGTAATTCGAAAGGAAGTGACAGTTTCAATTCATGATTTACAGGATGCCAATGCAAAAGACCTTGGTTAGTCACGATCCAAATGTGCTCTTCAGAATGACTGTCATGCAATAATGCGGTCGGAATTGCTTCAAGCTCTAGCTCGAAATCAAGTAGGCTACTCTGATTGGTAAATTTCTTTCCGCACACTCGTTTATCAATAATATCTACCCAGAAAAACGCGGCGAGTTGAGGAAGCCATAATGGGCCTTCAGCTAAAGGGTAAGGGTGATCATGAAATACATTCACGTACGAATAAACTCTCGATAATCTGCTTTAGGAAAAATGGTGCATTTGCCATTCACTGTTGCATCAATGATTTCGCGCCCATCTTGCTCAAAAATTTCTTTTGCGATCCGGTAAGATTCTTCCGACTTTTCTAAATCGGGGTTATCCCAGGTTTGCCCGTAGCCGAAATAATTGTCAATAAAATGATTAGGATCAGCGCCGGACATGACCTTAGCTTCGTTCGGTTTCCCTTCATATTCGAAGTTATGATCCATGCCAATAATAATGACCTTTTTGAATCCCAAATGGTATGCGACCTGCAAAGCAGCATAAGTCACAGTACCACCCTCGCGACATCCGTCATTGAGGTCCTTACAAAAACGGTATCTTGGCTGTTTGGTATTGATAAAATGCGTAAGCGCGTCTTCTTGAATGGAGCTGTTCTCAGAAATTCCTCGGGTTCCGATAAACTTCACACAGGTGAGCTTTTTCAGTTCTTTTTCCGATTGTTCGACGACTTTCGGATTCACGGTAACATGGTACTTTGGATAAAACCCAAACTTTTTAAAACCGAGAAATATCTTGTTAAGGCCAATGACCGTATAGTCGCGCAACCACTTTAAATCCATTTCATTGAGTGATGGGCCATTGCAAACAATGACACAAGTCTCATCCTTATGACGATTTTTCAACCAACTAATTCTAGACAAGGTCATAACTGAGTTTTGAGCATAATTCTTTGTAAACCACCAACTCCGCATTTTCTTCACGAAGCGTTATCGCTTCTTTCCTTGGCTCGTGCTCTATAATCGTTGTTTGAGTTCTACCGCTGTCGCCTGTTAACTTTATTGCTGAAAACGTCGATAAATAAGTATCGGCGTAATCAAGAGCAAGTTCGTTAGCCACTTTTCTCATGATATCTGAAGGGGACTTTACGAAGTTTTCATATTTGATTAGATATACGTCTGAATAATTTTCTAGGAAGAAAAAATAACGATCGCAATATTCTTTAAAATCAGATGGTTGAAAATGCGTATGCCAGCCATTTTTTACCATAGACACGTAACTATCCGCTGGATGCCTTACTGTCACCAAAGACTTCACATCAAACGCACGTTGCAATATTCGCCTTATAGTTGGGCGTTCAGGTATTTCTGGGCCTGAATTGAAATGACTATGCGAGTGGTCACGTATCACGACATTTTGGCCTGCACGCGTGGCAGCTTTAAGTATAACTTTCATGTCCGTCAAAAACAGTTCAATGATGTCGTCATTACTCGCTCCACGAGAGCTTTGTCGCCATTGCTTAATTAGGTCTGTTGGCCCGAACATGGGCTTACTCTTGTCTTGTAACGTACTTAGCGGATCGATTTCACTGAGCAACTGCACATTGGGTAGTGCGGCAATGCACTTGGCTATCAACGTACCGCCAGTACAAGACAAATGGTGAATGGTGCGTATTGGTTGCTGAGTGAGTAGTTCCGACTCATGTCTTAACGACTGTAACTCCTGAACAATATTCCGTTCGATTTCGGCTAGCTCAATTCGATCTGGATTGCCACCGAGCGCATTTAGCTCATGTTTCAGCAAGTCCAACGACTCGTTCAAATGCTCAGCGAGCTGGTAACTGGAAATATGATGTTTTTTATTTGCCACGGCGCGCTGAGCTCCGCTTTTTTGTGTTTGGCTTTGTACTTGAAGCTTGCGGTGCCGAGGTTTTGTTTGCGGGACTATTCTTTTTTTCTGCAACAGCTTCTGTAATCATTTCCTCGTCTTGTTCCGCGTCATAATCGTCCGCCAGAAGTAGTTCGGCCGTTACACTATCGCCGTCGAGTTCTAGTAAATAATTTGACGCTTGCTCAAGACGATCTTGCATGGTGTCGAGCAGCTTAAACTGACGCGCTTGTATGTCGAGCGACTTTGCGTACTTCTCTTGTAAATCTTTTAAGTCACCATCACGAATGGTTACTAGGCGTAGCGCGTTGCGCGCGTCTTCCCGTGCGCTTTCAATTTCTTTCTCATATTTTTGTAGTTGCGCTTGTTGCTGTTCGCTTTGTGCCTGTAGCTTGGTCAACTTATCTTTCGTTTCCTCATACTTAGGCGTTAATTCGTCGAGCTGTTTATTTAGGGAATGCGCCCACTCGGTATGCTTCTGACGCTCAACTTCCCACGCGCGTTTTTCTTCTTCGTGCGTTCTCTGCAGTGCTTCAAACGCTTTGCTCTTCGCTTGTGCTGCTTCTTGCGCTTCCGTTAATTGCTTCTGCAGCGCCTCAGCTTTTTCAAGTTGTGTTTGTTTCGCCCTACTGGCCTCTTCGAGCTTTGGCTTCAACTCATCAACTTGCTTCTTCCGCGCTTCGGCTAATTGCTGTGTTTCAGCAAGATCTTGCTCTTTGGTCTTAACTGCTTGTTGAGCTGCCCCTAAATCTTTCAAGTGCGTGTCTGCAACCTTTTTCGCCTCTTCCAGCTGCTTCTGCAACGTCTTAACTTGCGCTTTCAGCTCTTGGTTCTCATCCGCTAGCGCATCTCGGTAGCCAGCAATGACAGGAAAATCAGGGTCGGTACTTAAGCTGATCTCCGTCGCTTTAAAACCCATGTCATTCAGCAGTGCTTGTGTCGCTGGTGTGGTTTTTACACCGTCGAACCACGCGTCTTGGCATGTCACCACTTCAATGTGCTCAAACCGACGATGCAGATCTGCGTTAGCTAAGGCACTCAGCAGTGCATGCTCTTGCCCAGGAACATCAAGCACTAACACATGGTCTTTGCTGTCCGCGTCGTCCAATGCGTTCTTGACCAAGTCGGTGAGGGCGGTGGTCGTCACCGGCTCACTCGCCTTGACTTTTAAACTCGGAAACAACTCATATAAACCAGAGGCCTTTAGCAAGCCGTCAAATTCCACCAAATTGTAATGATAAAACGTCGCCGGCTGGCCATCCGCACTCACCCACGCCTGCTGAACGTCAATAACGTCGCTCGTTGTTAACTGACTAGCGAGTGGCTCTTGCCCTTCCACCAGTATCGTCCGCGACGGCTGAAATCGTTGTTGTAACGCCTTAATCGGCTGTGCACGACCCGCACCAATATAAATCAGTTGACGCGCCATCTTAAGATCCTGTTACAACAGTTGTCGGCAGCGGCTGTCGGCTTTCTTCTTTGCCGTATTGCAAATAATGCACCAGCGGGTTCATCTCCGCTTCGGCGACATCCGGATTGCTGTCCAAATAGAACTGGCTGTCAAAACGCGGGCTTGGGTTGCGCGCTTCAAATCCGCCGTAGCGAATGTAATGCTCAACTGGGTTTGCGTCGTTTTTCAGTACATCTTCAGCCACGTCAGGATAAGTCTGTAAATACCATTGACGGTCAAAGTAACTGGAGTTTTCGACTAAATTGATTTGCTGATCAAGCAGCTCACGTTCTGGATCGGATTGCTTAATCGGTCCGGCCTTCCGTAGTCCAAACATGTTCGCTAACTTGCGTTTAGCACGGCGCGAAACGGGTAAAACCGATTTAGGTGCGTCGCTTTGTGTCGTTACTTGCTTGTTTTCTGTGCTTGTCGTGTTTTCTGTGCTTTCTATGCTTTCTTGGCGCTCTGACACTTCTGCGACATTTTGTGACGCAGCAACTTGACGTTCGTATCCCGCAAGCGTCGCCTTCAGTGCTTCAATTTCAGCCTCATAGCGTGCCTTCTCTTCCTTCCGGCGCTGACTAAAGCTATGTAACTTCTCATTTTTCACTTCGATCTGACTTTGATACTTGCGCACCAACAAGTCCTGCTCTTGTGAATTCACCGACGTGTTTGCTTTTTGTCGCAGCGCCTCAAGCTCCGTTTTCAGCGCTTGCATTTCTTCGGCTGTTTTCGCCTTGAATGCTTCGGCTTGTGCTCGGAAGTCCGCTTTCAACGACTCGACTCGCTCGTCCGCTTTCGCTTTAAACGCTTCTGCTTGCTGGCGGAAATCAGCTTTCAATGCTGTCACGGTCGCTTCTTTATCTGCTTTCGCTTGTGCCACTTTACTTGCGTCTTCTTGACGATTGAGCGCCTTTTCTAATTCGGTTTGCGTGGCAAGTAACTGTTGGAGTATGCGGGTATTTTCTTGTTGCAGGTTATTGGCATGCGTCTGCAGTTGCTCTAGTTTTGTTGTGACCTGTGTAGCTTTTTGCGTGAGCTTTGCTACTTCTGCGTCTTTTGCTTTTATTTCTCGATCGATGTCTTCATGACTTTCTGCCGCCACAAGCTTCTGGCTCAGCTTTTTATTCTCAATGAAATAATGCTCAAGCTCTTCTTGCACTTGTTGCAGCTGCAATAAAAGCAATTCATTTTCTTCAGTAAGTTCTTTAAGTTGCGTCTGCGCCTCGGTACTCTTGCTGCTCTCGTTGCTCAATGTCTTGATTTGCTTACCCAACTCGCTATTTTCCGACTCGAGTGTCGCCAGACTACTTTGTGCTTGTTGTAACTCTGCTTTTAACGATTTTAATTGCTGTTCACGTTGATGTTTTTCGTCATCAAGTTGCTTTTTGCTGAGGAAATTGGCCTCGAGCTCTTCTTGCACTTGCTGAAGCTGTAACAACAGAAGTTCATTCTCTTCTTTAGCTTCCTTTTGTGCATTATTCAGCTGTCCAATTGTAGCCTGCGCTTGTTGCAACGCCTGCGAATCTTCTTTTAGAGCCACAACGACACGCGCTAAGTCGACGCCCAAAACATTGCTATCCGCAGCCGACAGTGGCAATGAACTCGCTTCCAGCAGCTCGACTTGCTCGCGCAACGTTTCATTTTGTTGCACTGCAGCATGAGCGACCAGAAGAAGCGGATCGTGATGATGCGCCTGTGCTTGAGTTGTATTGCATTCAAGTCCAAGTGGTGCCAGCGCCTGCATCAACGCTTTAGGTTGCTGGCGCGCTTGATCGATATCGACGAGTCGATAGCCACGGCGATTCTGCTTCTGTTGTTGCAATACGACATTCAGTGCCTGTAACGCCTGTTCTAAAGCTTTTTCGAGTGTTTCCCCGTCTTCCACAGCCGCCACAATAAGGTGCTCCGGGCGTTGATAAAACACCACATGTGTTTCTTGTCCCTCAAACGTTGGCCAACTCGCCTGATTTGTACGAACGTCGACATGCTCAACCGTCATACCGAACCACGCTGTTAATTCCTCGGCAAACGCTTTACCCGCTGCATTAATTATTTTTGTCATTTGCTCGCATTCCGCCTGTACATTGCTAGACCTTGTCAGTCGTTTAAATTGATTTTTCGGCGGCTTCGAGTCTGTTTTGTCTCTAAAGCCGCCGGATTCTTAATTGTTCGCTTTGCGCCGCCAGTGATTTAACACTCGGCGCAGCAGATTTCGGGCTTTTTGCGACAATTTATGTCGCAGCTTCTGCACACCACCGAGTCGCTGGTCACGCTGCAGTTGGAGGTAATTGACCGCTACTTCGGCGGTCACAAACCGGTCGCTGCACTCATCTGAGTTATGTTTGCACTCACTTGAGTCAATCGCGCACTCATTTGAGTGCGCCGCCGAATAAATTGGATAACGCATGAGTGCCGCTGCAACGAGTTCGGGTAAGGTTCGACTGGCAGTGCGTCGTGCACAGGTTTGCAGATCTTTGGTAAGCCCCCAGCCTGCATAAAAGGGTAAACCATAGCAGGTCACCGGAATGCCCCGCAGTAGTGCTTCAAACCCACTCAACGAGGTGAGAACGTGTACTTCGTCAATCTGCTCCAACATGTGTGTCAACGACACCGGACCGACTATTTCATCGCAGTAAGCACTTGCCTGCGCTTCGCCTGCTCCCGCCTCGCGAGCTTTCGCCAGCACATCGGGGTGCGGTTTATAAATAACATACGCTTCTGGGTTAGCACTGCGCACGGCCTTTAACAATTCGATATTTCGGCGAATCGCCGGTGCATCTTCCTCAACCGCTGCGCCATATTGAATTGAAGCATCGGATTCAACTTGACCGGGAACTAATATTCGCTTGCGCGAGCTGGCTTCACCACGCGGTTGCCAATCATGCTTGCCGGTATTGTATTTGCTGATCTTAAGTTCGTTCAGCTTTTGAATTAACCGACCGGCTTCCTGCAGCTCGTGTTGACTAAATTCACCTGTATTCAGCAAATGTTCTAAGTCGCTGGCACGGGTTGCATCGAAATAGAGTCCGCGTCGATCGATAACCCAACTTAGGGGTTTGACAAATTCTGCACCGAGTCCCACCGAACGGAGAAAGCCGTCTTCGAGATGAAATAATGTGATGTTGCGGCGCTCTGCTTCTTCTCTTGCTTCGGCGGCGCGTCCCCAAATGACGGCGGTGCTCTGTTCAGGTACGGCTTCAATGCCGTCGACATACTGAATCTGCGCTTGGCTGGGCAGAAACTGCGTAAGAACTGGGCGCCAATACGACTTAAAGCCAATGGCATACACCAGGCCACGGAGCTCTGGTGCCTGTGCATGAGCCCAAGGCGTCATGCTTAGTTCCCCTGTGCGAGAAATGCTTCGCCGTTTTGGTCTTTGACGCTGAGTGTCGGTTCACCACGAATTTCACTTAACGGCCAAGCAATATTCAGGGTTGGGTCGTCCCAGCGAATGCTTTTTTCGAACTGGGGCGCATAGAACTCGGTCGTTTTGTAAAGAAACTCGGCATGTTCACTTAACACCAGAAAACCGTGCGCCAACCCTGCGGGCACCCACAGCTGTCTGAAATTTTCCGCGCTAAGCTCGACGCCGACCCACTGGCCATAGCTTGGTGAGTCTTTGCGGATATCGACCGCGACATCAAATACCCGCCCAAGGGTGCAGCGCACAAGCTTTCCTTGCGCTTGCTCGGTTTGAAAATGTAAGCCGCGCAATACGCCATGCTGCGACTTCGAGTGATTATCTTGGACGAATTCGATGTGCTCGCCCACGGCCTCGTCAAAACGCTGTTGGTTGAAGCTTTCCAGAAAGAAGCCACGTTCGTCCTGAAACACTTTCGGTTCGATGATTAACACATCATGGATTGCGGTGCTGTGTACTTGCATGGTTAGTCTTTATGATCCCGAACAATTGAGCGAACTAAATGGGCGATTGATGAAATGAAAATCGCGAAAATGAAATACAAGGTAATGTTGTAAAGACGACGCGGCTCGGTGGCAAACTGCGGCATCGTCGGGTGCTGCAACACGGAAATAGTTTTCAGTTTGCGCGCGGCTTCGACGCGGGTACTTTCCAGTGCAATCAAGGTGTTGGAGTAGAGTTCGAGGGCAAATTGCGCACGCAGCGCCAGTGTTTCATATTCTGATGACACTCGGTTCAGGCTTTGACCGGTGGCCGAGGCCATTTTTTCTTGTTCAATATCAATTTGCTCTTCGAGCGCCCGAATTTCGCTTTGAAGACGTACCATTTCTGGTGATGTTTGCGCTTGGAAACTCGCCATTGCTCGCTTGCGCGCTTCAGCAACGGCTTTTTCTGCTTGCAAACGACTGACCGTTTCAAAGGTTGCTTCGACGGTACCCGTCGGCGACACCAAGCCATATTCGTTTTGGAACTGCAACAAGGCGTCGCGTTCGCGGTACAAGCGTTGCTCCAAGATTTGCGCCTGTTCTTCAATAAAGGCAACTTGCTCGCGGGCAAGACGCTGCCCCATTTCATTCATGTGCTGCTCGCCGTACTGGAGCAACAACTGGGTAATACGTTGCGCCATTTCCGGCGTATAAGCCTGCACTTGAACACGCAAAACGCTAGCATAGTCGTCGAATTCGATTTTCATACGTTGTTGCATATATTTGTAGAAACCTTCAATGGGCGCGTCGGCACTCAGACGTGACCAGTAGTCGATGTTGCGGTCGCTATAATGGCTGCGTAAATCGAGCTCGTCCTGCAAACGCATGAGCATGTCGACTGAAAGCATGTGGTCGCGTAGTAATAACAGGTCGCCACTGCCCACCGAGCCAGACAGCAAGCTGGAAATATTCATGCCGGTGGGATTAATTTCTGGGCTTTCCATGACAATGTGCGCGGTGGAGACATAACGCTCTGTCGCCATTAGACCCCAATACAGCATGGCACCGAGGATAACCACAAAGGCTATAGCCCAGTGCGGTTGACGTTTTGCGTAACTTGTCACCTGAGTCTTATTCAGTGCCGGTTTGCTAATTTTCATGAAAGTATCTCGGTTTCCGGCTTGGAGCCGCAATGCACTGTATGAATTGCGGCTCCGAGCTCTAATTATAATACAATGAAATTTCTACGATTTTTTATCTGGGGTACGGCCGATTGAGGCGTAGTAGGCGTCAATCGCGTCGTCTATACTGTCGTACCAAATGGCTTGGCCTTCATGCAGAAAAATGCCAGCCTGGCATAAGTCACGTAATATTCCGGTTTGATGCGACACCATAATTAAGCTGGCATTACCCACCCGTTCACGAAACGCATTACGTGCTTTTTCTTTGAAGGTGACGTCACCAACTGCGGTGGCCTCATCACTGATGTAAACGTCGAAGTCGAACGCCAGCGACAGACCGAAGTTCAATCGACTGCGCATACCCGTGGAGTACGTACTGATCGGCTGATCAAACGCACTGCCAATTTCAGCAAATTTCTGTACCCGCTCAATGATGTCGTCAATGTCGTCTCCCCCACCATGGATTCGGGCAACAAATTTGGTATTCTGGCGCCCGGTCATCGAGCCCTGCAAACCACCCGATAAACCAATCGGCCATGAAATTCGCGCGTTCTCGAGGACTTTGCCACGATCGGGTGAGTCCATACCTGCAATTAACTTGAGTAACGTTGATTTACCCGCACCATTGCGACCCACAATGCCCACGGACACGCCATAGGGAATCTTAAAATTGAGGCCACGTAACACCCAATCGCCGCCGAATGGTCCGTGATAACGCTTCCATAAATCTTGCACTTCGACAACGAAAGGGCCGGTTTCACGCCGCTTGGCAACATCAACCGTTGGGGTGTTGTCATCCGCCTGCGCCGACTTACTTTTTCGTTTCGCTTTTTGCTCGACCTTTTGTTGCTCTGCGAGCGCCGATCGTTCTTGCGCAACAATGACGTCCGCCGCTTTCGACTGGCGATCACCGCTGTCTTGTTTGTACTGTTTGATTTCGTCTTTTAAACGCTCGCGGTGCGCATTACTCGACGCTTCAAATGCGGCATACGCAGCCTCTTTCACGTCCGCTGGTAATTTCGCAATGCTCTGCTTGAATTGTTGGCGACGCGCCTGCTCGGCACGCTGCAAGATGCGTTGTTCTTCGCTCAGTGGTTGGCTATCTGTTGGAGGATTATCGGCCACGCTCATACCTTGTCACTACTGCGCTATCATTTTGATTTTAAATCGAATTTGTAACATTAAGCCGAACAAAATAGCTACAATGGCAAACTTCTGCACGTAGGCAAGCTCTATACCAGGTACCGAGTGATACGTACTAAAGGTGTGAATTCTAATCAGCTCTACCGCATGCAACACCGGGTTGTACATGAGATATTCTCGGATCGCGAGGGGGAACATAAACACCGGAAAAATCACTCCCGATAACATGTACAGTGGGAAGGTGATCAACGTAATTATCTTGCGCATTTCCGGAATTAAGCTGTAAGGCAAACTCAGCACCAAGGCAACACCAAGCCCGAGTAGAGCGATCCATAGCCACACCCAAATCACCTCAAGCGGTTGATAGGGGACAATGTGGAAGTCCACAAAAGTAAACGCAATGATCATCAATACGAAAACGATCGATTGCAAGTAAGTCTCTAATCCAAAACGAACAAAGATTGTATCGGTCGGATGGACTTGGCGATAGGCGTACATGGCACGGTTTGCGTCAATCGCAGCCATGCCTCGGTTCATAATATTGCGAAACAGGAAAAAGGTGACAACTCCCACCACCAACCATGGAATAAATTCCGCACCCGGAATCAATCGGCCGGTACGCCCTAACATCGAACGCACACTCACCATGATCAACACGTGCAGCACAGGTTCGAGCAGCAGCCAAACCGGGCCAAAACGGTCTTGACTCATACGTGCCATGGTCTCACGCATAAACATGGCATACCACACGTGCAGTGTGACCTGCCATGGTGTACGCGGTTGATGAGTCTTCATGGCGTTCATGTTTGTCGGTTTACACTCGGTGTTTAGAGGTCGATGGCAATGCGAGTTGCAACAGCCACTTGATAAAGAATCTGGGTAATCGCTGATGCAGTTTGAAGACTCTTCGTTTGTACTTTCGGCAAGACAAGAATCTCGTCACCTGGCCGCAATGCCACTTCGCTAGCGTCACGCACTTCACCGTTCTGGCGCAGGATCAAGATTCGACGCGTGTCAGCTTGTTCGCTAAAACCACCGGCACCGGTAATATAGTCGCGCGCTGATTTGTTCGGCAAATACACTGCTGACTGCGGAATATAGACCTGCCCGCTGACCAAAATTGAGTCAGTACGTTGCGGTAACGTCACAATATCGCCGTCTTGCAGACGAATATCCACCACTTCATCGTTGTAACTCACGACTAACCGACCGTTTGGCTCGACTTCACGCGCACGTTGCACAAATTGGGTAATCAGCTCGGCTTCGCGAATACGAATGGTCGCTTCTTCCACAGTGCTTGATGAGGCACCTAAATAGGTGGTTTCAAGGCGTCGCAGCGACTCTTCGAGCGCTACTTTCTGCCGCTCTGCCACCGATTCGCGGCGAATTGAAATGGCCTCGTACGCTGTTTCCCGCGGATTGATGGCGATACTATTGAGTAGCTCATGCAAGGTGGCGTCTTTCGGCACGACAAAGTACGACTGGCTGAGATGCGCGCCTTCGAGCTGCACGACAATGCTGTCACCTTGTTGATCGGCCATGAATAAGATCTCATCGCCACTCATAATATTCGCTTCGCGGAAGTCATTGAGTAGCAAATAACGCGAGAACGGGCGCTGATCGCGCTTGCCACGAATTAATGCGTGCGAGACACCGGTGCGCAAGTGAGCGAGTTCAGTAATGAGTTCACCCGGGCTGTCATATTCAGTCAGTTCGAAATGATAGGCGCGGGCTACTTCACCATGTACAGTGACGACCGGTCCACGCCGTTCGACGACAAGTGTGTCACCGTCTTGCAGCTGCGGATGGTCCATGATGCCGCTGTAAATAAACTCATAAAGGTCGATATTGGCGATAGTTTCGCCTTGTCGTAATAAGCGCACGCGGCGGTAGCTACCGGCTTCTTCATCAATGCCTGCGGCTTGATCTAAGAAATACAGAATTGAGTCACTTGGAACCCCGGCGTAACGCCCCGGCTTTTGCACAAATCCGGTCACAAAGACGGCGACCGGCTGCACGCCCTGTAAGTTGGTATAGACGTTCACATTCTCCGGATAGACTTCGCGCACCGCTGCACGCACGGTCGCGTCAAGTTGGCGGTGGCTCACGCCCTGTACTTTCACTGGGCCGACACTGGGAATAAAGATATTGCCTTGGGCATCGACGGGCAGAACGCGGTCAACGTCAATTGCCCCCCAAATCCGCAAGGTCACTTGGTCGCCTGGCAGTACGCGGTACTCAGGGTTCAAGCCATCGGCACGCAGTCCACGGAAGCCACCGGTAAACAGGTCTGCACCAAACGGTTTAATTTCGTCTTTCTGACGTTGGTTTAGTTCGTCGGGAACTGGGCCGTAGTTTCCGGTACGCCAATTGGTTTGTACCGGCGGCTCTTGCATTTGTTGCGCTTGCGCCGCTTGCATTGCTTGCGCTCGCTGATCTGCCGGTACATCGCCAATGGATTGGGCGTTGACGACGCTGCTCAGACCGAAAATGCTCAACGCCAAGATCAGGGTTTTGCCAAGACTGCGGCAACGCTTGCCGGTGCGAATTTTAATAGTCATTAGCAACTACCTCGCGAGCTTGTTGCGCTGGATCGGTTACATTCCGTGTCGCTTGCCATTGGTTCTCGCCATAACGACAAATGACCGCTGTGGTATACGGTGTTTCGCTGCTTTGAATACTGCCACGGTAACAGGGTCGGCCACTGGCTGCGAAATAGCGCTCGGTGAGCGTCACCTGAGTTTGGCTACCCCATGGCGTCGTACCAAGCGTGATTTGATCGCCCACACTGCCGTTCTCGAGCTGCGGTGCCGCTTCCGCTGGCAAGCTCACCGCGCGCGCTTGGGAAAAGGCCCAGTGATGAAATTCGTCGGAAACACTGCTGCTCGGCTGCGGGTTACCGGTGAGGGCACAGCCTGTGAGGGTGAAGGCGAGTAGACCCAGACCCAAAAGTTGTGAAAATGGCTTGTTCACGTTGCAGTTCCTGTAGTTGTAATTTGATGGTGTGAATGCGACAGATTATGACGCAACTAGTGGCTCATTTTTGATGTGCTAGCCAGTTTGCGACAAGTTATGTCGCATGTTGCTTGGGAACATGAGGTTAAGTGCGGTCGTTAGACACGCTACCGCCCGTGAGTTACGGGCCCCAAATTCCCACTGACATCCATTTGTCGATTTATTTGTGTCGTTTTGTCGTTAGGCGGACCGTAAAATCCGCTCTTCTATTTCTATCCGTTGTTGTTTACCTAACATGTCGAGCAAAACCAAACATCGATCGTCGCCGCGCGGTAACTGATAAATCGCTTGCAGTCCGGCGAATGGCCCTTCGGCCACTTCGACGCGCGTGCCAGTTTGATAAAGCCCTTTCGGCTCTGCCATCGACTCGACGTTATCGTTGTCGTTCAATTGCTGAAGGTAGCTGATAACCGAGTTCGGGACTTTTGCAGGGACGCCGCCGAAACGCACAAAGCTGTAGACGCCGCGAGTGCTTCGCAAGGCATTGAAGTTGGCTGTGTTTTGATCGAGTTGGACAAATAGGTAACCGGGAAACACGGGTTCGCGGACACTCTGGCGTTTACCCGCCAGGCGCTTGGTAACGGTAAGCTGTGGCAAACAAGTGACGTAGTTCTGGTTTTCTACATTCAATTGCGCACGCTGCTCTTGTCTCACTTTACACTGGAGAACGTACCAGTCCGACATAGTGCGATGACCTTGTATTTATTATGTTGACGTTAGTCATGTACCCATTGAATCAGGGCATCGGTCGATGCGTCAAATAAAACGTTGCTATTCTCACCTAATTTTTTGTCGAGTACGGCTTTATAGGTGTCTTTTGCAATTTCTTTACCCAGTTCGACGCCCGGTTGGTCAAATGAGTTCAATCCCCACACCACACCTTGGGTGAAAACCTTATGTTCATACGCTGCAATAATAGCACCGAAACTCTCAGGTGTGAGTTCTTTTAGGGCGAAAAGGCTATTCGGGTGACCGCCTGGATAATGATTGGCCGGGTTGTCACTCGATTGTCCGACGGCCATCAAGCGACGATGCGCGAGACAATTGGCAACGGATAAATGCTGCTGGCTTTTCAAGCTGTTGGTCACGTTGTCGCTGAAACGCTTGGTGTCGCGATGCAGAACCACGACGAAATCTGCGGTAAAACTATCATAGCCTTGGTGCAAGTGCTGGAAGAACGCGTGCTGGCCATTGGGGCCAAAGCCACCCCAAATAATCGGCCCTGTCGGCTGGTTTAGGGCTTGACCGTCGGCGGTGTACTGCTTGCCGTTACTTTCCATATCGAGCTGCTGCAAATAACTGGGTAAGTGACGGAAACGGCCGTCATACGGCAGCACGGCGAGGTTATTGATGTGTCGCTCTTCGCGATTATATATCCCCAGCAAAGCCATCAATAACGGGATGTTTTCGCTTGGCTTTTGGGTCGCAAAATGTTCGTCCATCATGCGCGCACCTTCGAGCATTCGCTGGAAGACCTGCACGCCACAGCTCGTTGCGATAGCGAGGCCGATCGCCGACCACATCGAGAAGCGACCGCCGATCGATTCAGGGAACGTCAGCTGGTGCGCTGGCGGAATGCCGTAGTCGGTCATTTTTTGGGTATTGGCGGAAATGCCAATCACATGATGCTCCATCCAGTCTTGCAGCGTTTTCTCGTGCTTCTGCAGACCTTCTTGCGCCCAGATTTTTACCGTGTCGACGTTGGCAAAGGTGTCAATGGTGCCAAACGACTTGGAGGTAATAATGAATACCGTGGTTTCTGGATCGACGACGGGTAGCACCGCGTAGAGTTGGCCGCCGTCCATGGAGCTGACAAAATGCGTTTCGAGGTGATGTTTCTGGATGTCAGTCGCGAATTCTTTGAGGGCAAAACTGGCCATGAGGGGACCGAGATCCGAGCCACCAACGCCAATATTGACGACATGCTGGATGGGTTTGCCGGTGCTACCCAGCCATTGGCCACTGCGTAGTTTGCGCGCGATTTTTGCAAATTTGGAGTGATCACCGTCGTTTAAGACTGAATGGCGGCCACGGGCAAGGACGTGACTGACTTCACGATTTTCAGAGATATTTAGGTAGGTGCCGTTCAGTAATTGCTTGCGTGCTTCGTCGAAATTTTTCGGTAAGCGTTTGTTGGCATATTCTTCGACAGCTTCTGGAGTTAAAAACTGGTAGCTCCAATCATAAATTAGCCCGTTACAAGTCGCTTGCAACGCTACTTCCGGCAGGTCCTTGCGCATAAATTATCAACACCTTGTTACTTCTTATTCGGACACTTGTTTTTAGCTCTTAATCGTACCTGATCGGTTAATACAGCGCAACGCCCAAATCCCCTACCGCAACCGTTCCGGCGCTTATGCATTTTGGCTCCGTTGCATTCCGGCTCCGAGCCAGTACTCAATCGCATTCCGGCTCCGAGCCAGAATTCTATCTCGTTGTTTTTGCGAGGAATAAGAAAACCCGCACGCGGCGGGTTTTTTAGTTGCGAACGTTTAGAAGTTCTCTGGCATTTCGTCGTCTTGTGTTTGTATGACGGCTCCGTGCATTTTCAAGAACGTCACGATAGAGCTTCGTACTTTGCGATATTCGAAGACAACTTCGCAGTCTTGACGAATATCGTCGAACTCGTAGGTCCGGCCGCTGCGCTCAACCGCTGAGCCACAATCACTTTGCACTGAGCGAATTGTGTAACGTCGACTAGTCCACGCTTCAAACGTCGCTGTTCCTCCGCGTGGCACTTGCTGCACCATCGGTGTCACTACGCCAAAGCCGTCTACCGTTAACACGGTTGCCGTCACGACAAAGGCATTGCGCTCATACTGCGCTGTGACATCCAAGTCGCTCGTCACTGCATCAAACGCACGATCCCATCCGATGAACTCATATAGCTCGCGTGTCGGATTTGTAGGAGCGGTTGCGGCTTCGTTCCAGTTCACGCTTTCGGTTGCAATGACGCTGTCATCCCAATCCAAGAAGCGAACCGTGAAGGTGTTGATGTCATACTGCGCGGTAACATCGAGGTTTGCCGTAATCACATCAAACGCAACGCTCCAACCAATGAAGGTATGACCGTCACGCTCTGGATCTGCCGGTGCAGTTGCTCCTTCGTTCCAGTTCACGGTTTCGGTTGCAATGACGCTGTCATCCCAGTCCAAGAACCGAACGGTGAAGGTGTTGATGTTGTATTGCGCGCTCACGTCCAAATCAGCAGTAATCACATCAAACGCGACGTTCCAGCCGATGAAAGTATACCCGTCACGTGTGGGATCTGCCGGAGCCGTTGCTGCCGTGTTCCAATCCACCGTCTGCATTGTCAACACCGAGCCATCCCAGTCCAAGAACCGCACCGTGAAAGTGTTGATGTCATACTGCGCGGTGACATCTAAATCAGACGTCACAACCGCAAAACCAACATCCCAGCCCGCAAACTCATGATTGTCGCGTGTCGGATCTACAGGTGCTGTCGCGCCATTGCCGTACTGAACAGTTTCCTGCGCCAACACGGTGCCGTCCCAATCAAGAAACCGGACCGTGAACTCGGGAAGTGTCAAGGTTACCGTTACTGTGTTACTTGTCACCGTTGTAGAGCTGACTTCAATCGTCACTTCACGCGAGTCGTTCACATCGCCTAATGCCGTTAATGCTAAGGTTTGCAAGACTGCCACATACTCGGCAGCTGTTGCTGCGCCTGACAAGCTTAATTCGCCGGTGGACGAGTCATACGCTGCTGAGACTCCAAACCCAGCCGTCACGCTCAACATATCCCCGAGTTCAAATCCGCCACTGATGCGCACTAGCGCGGCGTCAACTGTGTCTGTGTTATCTGGAATTTCAACGTCAATCGATACGTTTTCGGCAAGTTGAACCGGAGTATTTGGGATAAAATTCAGATGAGACTCGGGAAGATCCAGCACGATGGATCCAAGTTGAAAGGTAAAGAATCTTGAAAGACCCGAAATATTTCCGTTTCCCGAGGCTGCGTACCAGTTTTTGTTATCGGCGGACGCCATTAGTGACCAGATCGGTGCCACTCCGCTAATGTCGTCGACACCATTCTTTATGTCGAGTTTAAACGTAAGATCCCCAGTAGTTGGGTCGCGCTCAAACCAAACGACGCCAGCATCGGCTGACGTTAATGCGCTGCCTACAAAAACAAATTTACCGTCGGGGGTTTGCGTTAGGCTATTAATGGCACGTAAGTTCACATCCGCCACATTTACCGTGCGAAAATTATTTAGCGTACCGGTTACGCTATCCACGTCATAGATATGTAATGAACTTTCGCCTGTGCCTGAACCATCGCTGCCGATGTACAAATGGCGCTCATCTGGGCTAAACATGATGCTTATCGGATTAACATCGGGAGTCGCGTAGTCTTCTCGATTAGAAAGCTGCCCGGTCACCGCATCGATGTCATACACGCTGATTGATTGGGTGTTGCGACCAGCAATTAAAAATCGCAAGCCGTCCGCCGACACATGTGTAAAGTTACGCGGTGCGTTCAAAAAGCCAGGAAGCCCAATGTCTGGTCCACTATGATCAGACACCCAAGTAAAACTGAGTGGATTTTCTTGAAATTCGTAAACGCTAATCCCTGTAGAAAATGGGCGCGTAAAGTAAAAAAACCGTTCATCCGGGCTTTTTGTAGCCCCCCAATTTAGAGCCGACACCAAAGGCTTAGTTTCTGCAAACGTTAACGCACCGGTTTCCTCATCTCGAAAATAGAAATCAATTCGATTAAAACTATAACCAGGAAATGCAATCAACCGTCCCTCTGCTAACATCAACATTTCATTGGCGAAATCGAGGTACGAAAGATCTGTGCGACTACGATAGCTGAGTGCTCCAGTCGTTGCGTCACGCTCAAACACTAATAACTGACTCGACGAAAGTTGCAACACATACACGAAACGCCCATCGGGACTCTCGCGCATCTGCGTAGCTTCCCTGAAGGTATTTAAATCATCTCCTAATTCAAACGCCGTACCCTGCTGGATGAGGCCGGATTCATTAGGACTCGCAAGCGTTGACGTGGTGAAGAGGGAAATAAAAACAAGTAATAGAGTTATCTGTGCGCTATGAAAAGCCGAGCGGATGAAGTTCATCAATGTATCCTTTTGAGTAGATATCCAAATAATCGTTCGCGATGCGACCTAATGCGAGAGCAACGACTGGATGACACTCAGGACAGGATCTGAACTGGTTTTGTCTCATTCATAGAAAGTTCAAGTTAAAAAATATACGAAAAGGCGGAATTTGCAACTATTTTGCAACGTTAATTGACAGGAAATAGAGTGAGTTAGAGAGATTAAAGATGCCCATGAGCTATTCAATGACTACTGGGCGTCCTTGACTTCACTTTTAGTTTCGGAGGTTTCCGCGTCGAGTTTACTGTTTTCAGTTTGGTCGGATTCATAGGCCTGTTGCGCACGAGCACTCGGTAGACCGTGAATGAGTGACAAGATTTTATCATTGCAGGCACGTACATCAAACTTCTGTTTTGCCAGCTCGCGGCCGCGACTACCCATGATATCGACGTCTTCAGGATTGTGAATGAAGTGTTCAATCGCACGCACAAGGGCAAGTTGATCATGGGGTGGAATTAATAAACCATTATCACCGTGTATTACCGTTTCTCGACAACCGGGCATGTCCGTGGTAATCACAGCCCGTCCAACGGCAAGCGCTTCCTGTGTGCTGCGCGGTACGCCCTCGCGGTAATAGCTGGGTAACACGAAAACGCTACTACTAGCGAGCCAGTCGACAACATTGTTGACACGGCCGGGATAGGTAATGACGCCACGACTGACATAATCCATTAGCTCAGGTCGGCTAACCGCTTTCTCGCGACCTGCTCTACCGTCCGGCTCTCCGAGAACGATAAATTCGACCTCAGGGTGCTGTTTTTTAATGACTTCTGCAGCTTGCAGGAAATAACGAATGCCTTTTTCGGCCAGCAGTCGACCGACAAAGATAAACCGCAGTGGGCCTTTCGGTGCCTGCGATTTTGGGTACGCGTCAAGACACACACCAATGCCGCCGATCACTTCACTGCGTGGAACTGAAATGTTATGACGGTCGATGAGGTCCCATTTGTCTTCATTGTTTAAAAGCAAAAGCAGGCTGGATTTTGGCAACGCCAATTTATAAAGTCGAACCATGCCCCAGCGCAAGATGCTGGTCGAGACACTCGTTCCTTCTTGGGTTTCGGTAAATACGCGTCCGAGCCCTTCGATTTTCGCGATGCGCTTGGGTACTCGAGCCATCGCTGCAGCCAGTGTGCCGTAAATCACTGGCTTGGCGAAATAACAATAGGTAATTGTAATTTCGAGACGTTTGAAAAACTTATAGAGTTGAAACAAGGTGAACATATCCCGCAGCGGATTCAGCGAGAACTTACTCATGTTGTACTGCACCGGAATGGCGCCTAATGCTTCAATTTTTTCACGACTGTTGTCGCTAAATTGCGTGCAGAATGCATAAACGGTATGGCCTTGATTGACGAGATCGCGAATAAGCTCACCGCGAAAGCCGATTAGGGTAGTGTCTTCATTGCCGACAAATGCGATTCGTTCGTTTTCGTGATTGTGCATCGAGCTCTGCATAAATTCCGTCTTGCGCGTTAATGCACCATTTTGGTGCATTTTTGCCATTGTGACTCATTTTCTAATGCCGAGCTTAACATTTTGTTGACCATGATTCGAGTTAGCAAGTGTAAATAAACGTTAATGTTTGGATATGTTCGCTGCCTATTCCACCTTGGATCGCAACTTGTAGAGCATTCGAGCATTCCGCTCGGAGCCGCAATTCATCAAACCTATCATTCTCCCTTCCGCCATGCGTGCCGCGAATTCCGGCTCCGAGCCAGTAGTCAATCGAATTCCGGCTCCGAGCCAGAATTCTATCTCGTTGTTTTTGCGGGGAATAAAAAACCCGCACGCGGCGGGTTTTTTCGTTGCGAACGTTTAGAAGTTCTCTGGCATTTCGTCGTCTTGCTGCTGTATCACCGATCCATGGGCTTTTAACAGACGAATAATTGAACTGCGCACTTTACGATATTCAAAGACAACTTCGCAGTCTTGACGGATATCGTCGAACTGGAACGTCCGGCCGCTGCGCTCGAACGTCACACCACAGTCGCTTTGTACGGAACGGATTCGATAGCGCATACTGGTCCACGCTTCAAACGTCGCTGTTCCTCCGCGTGGCACTTGCTGCACCATCGGCGTCACTACGCCAAAGCCATCCACCGTTATCACGGTTGCCGTCACGACAAAGGCATTGCGCTCATACTGCGCTGTGATGTCCAAGTCGCTTGTCACTGCATCAAACGCACGATCCCATCCGATGAACTCATATAGCTCACGCGTCGGATCTGCCGGAGCCGTGGCTCCTTCGTTCCAGTTCACGGTTTCGGTTGCAATGACGCTGTCATCCCAATCCAAGAACCGGACGGTGAAGGTGTTGATGTTGTACTGTGCAGTGACATCAAGGTTCGCAGTAATCACATCAAACGCAACGCTCCAACCCGTAAAGGTATAACCGTCTCGCTCTGGATCTGCCGGCGCCGTGGCTCCTTCGTTCCAATTCACAGTTTCAGTTGCGATAACACTGTCATCCCAATCCAAGAACCGCACGGTGAAAGTGTTGATGTCGTACTGTGCAGTAACATCTAAATTCGAAGTCACAGCCGCAAAACCAACATCCCAACTCGTGAAGGTGTGGCCATCACGTGTCGGCGACGCCGGAGCCGTTGCTGCGGTATTCCAATCCACCGTCTGCGTCGACAACACCGAGCCATCCCAATCCAAGAAGCGAACTGTGAAAGTGTTGATGTTGTACTGCGCCGTCACATCAAATGAAGAGTAGACTTCATCAAACGCCACGTCCCAACCCACAAACGTATAGCCCATGCGTGACGGTGACGTCGGTGCAGCTGCCGCACTTCCTGCATCCACTGTGCGAGTGACTAACTCCGAACCATCCCAATCCAAGAAGCGAACCGAGAAGGTTTGAATTTGCCACTGTGCATACAACGTCAAGTCCGTCGCTGGCATCGTAAAGTCTGCATCATAGCTGCTACCAGCGCCATCTGCGGCACTGTTCCAACCGACGAAATTATACCAATCGCGAGTTGGCTCGGTCGGCAAATGCACCAAACTATCAAACGCAACCGTACTGACCACCGGTGCATCGCCATTTTGCGCATCCACCGTTAACGTGAACGACG
>NZ_JAIUMR010000013.1 GCF_022565475.1 Aliidiomarina sp.
AGCGACGTGGAACCACCTGAATCCATTCCGAACTCAGAAGTGAAACATGTCAGCGCCGATGGTAGTGTGGGGTCTCCCCATGTGAGAGTAGGACACCGCCAGGCACCTAATACGGAAAAGCCCTTCGTTATTATGCGAAGGGCTTTTTTCGTTGGCGCTTCACAACAACTTATTGGCTAGTGATCACACTCGCCAATATCTTCATTCCAGATATCAGGGCGTTGTTCGATAAAGCGCCCCATGAGTTCGATACACTGTGGATCGCGCAACTCGATTACATTGACGCCTGCATCTCTTAGCCAGTCGAGATGGCCAGCAAAGTTAACTGACTCACCGACGACGACCGTACCGATATTGAACTGCCGAATTAATCCGGAACAATACCAACACGGTGCAAGGGTCGTTACTAGAATCTTGTCGCGATAGTTGGTTTGCCGTCCTGCTTTTCGAAACGCGTCGGTTTCACCGTGAATCGACGGATCGTCCTCTTGCACACGACGATTACGCCCTTCGCTCAAAAGATTCCCTTGAGCATCAAACAATGCAGCCCCGACTGGCACTCCTCCCTCTTCTGCACCAATTTCAGCTTGCTTACGGGCGACACTTAAAAGTGCTTCATAGTTCATATTCAATCCTTTTCGAAAACGTATGCGTAGGAAATAAAGTAGCACTTAAGTCGAAATAGACAAACAGCATCTTCAGAATTGCATACTCTGAGGAAATTCTACAGTCAGCCAAAGCGGCGAATGTTCGGGCGATATATAACTTTAGTCTATGTAAGATCAGTTTGGTATTGCATGTCTAGACGTCTATTTGGTAAGTTGTAATTCTAATAGATAATGTCCATCACGAGGGAAAACACTATGAAGGCACGATTAATCAGTACGGCCATTGCCAGTGCATTGGCGCTTCCCACTGCGGTTGCGTGGGCGCAGGATAGTGGTCAAGCGGTTGATGCGGCAGCGGAACGGATTCAAGTCATTGGTTCACGCTTAAGCGTACGAACAGCAACAGAAGGCACCGCGCCCGTCGATATTATTACCGGCGAAGATCTGATTGCCGCTGGTTTCACGGAAACAGCAAAAGCACTGCAATATGCTGTGCCGAGTTTTAACTTTCCGTCCTCATCGATTACCGATGGTTCCGATGCGGTGCGCCCAGCTTCCTTGCGCGGTTTATCGCCGGACCACACCTTGGTCTTAATCAACGGTAAACGTCGTCACGCCAGTGCATTGGTGCATTTAAACGGTACCACCGGGCGTGGTAGTTCCAACGTTGATTTAAACGCCATTCCAATTTCGGCGATCAAACGCATTGAAGTCCTACGTGACGGTGCCGCTGCTCAATACGGTTCTGACGCGATAGCCGGTGTGATCAATATTGTCCTCAAGGACAACTCGGAAGGCGGAGACCTCAGCTTCAGCGCAGGTCAAACGTATCAAGGTGATGGTGAGCAGTTTAAACTGCACGGCAGCGCCGGTTTCAATTTGAATGACCGCGGCGCTTTTGTCATCGCAGCCGAATATCATGACAAGGCACGGACCAACCGCGCTGGCTTGGATCCGCGTCAGCAATATCCATTGATTGATGGTCAGCCAGATCCACGCGAACAAACCTTCAATCGTAAAAGCCATCATGTCGGTGATGCGGAATTCGAGAACATCGCAATCTTCTTTAATGCGGACTATCAAGTCGATAACGGCAGTCTTTACGCGTTTGGCGGTTTCAGCGATAGACGAACAAAATCTGGTGCATTTTACCGCCGAGCGATTGATAATAGAAACCTCATCGAAGTTTACCCAGACGGTTTCTTGCCGCTCTTGAGTCCAGATACTAATGATATTTCACTCGCGGCAGGTTATCGATTTGTTGTCAGTGATTGGGATGCAGACTTATCGGTGATTTATGGCGAATCTGAATTCAACTATCGCCTTGAGAACTCTCTGAACGCTTCTCTTGGTCCAAGCACACCCACAGAATTTGATGCTGGCACCTTGGTGCATGACGAACTCAACGTTAACTTCGAAGTGAGTCGTTTAATACCGTTTTACAACTATTCTGATTTAGCCCTCGCCCTTGGCGTGAGCTACCGAGAAAACGGTTATCAAGTGAAGGCGGGTGAACCGGGGTCTTATGAGAATGGCGGATTCGACAACCGGCCTGCCGGTAGCCAAGGCTTTACCGGCTTCCGTCCGGACTCTGAAGTGAATGAGTCGCGTGACAACACGGGCTTATACGTTGAACTGGAGAATATGCTGACCGAAAACTTCCAATGGGGTGCGGCACTTCGTTACGAAGACTATTCGGATTTCGGCAGCAATACCAGTTGGAAACTATCAGGTCGCTACGAATTCTCGCCTAATTTTGCTATTCGCGGTGCAACGAACACGGGTTTCCGTGCGCCGAGTGTGCAACAGTTATACTTCACGAACATTTCGACCTTGTTTGTTAACCGTGACGGTGAGCTAGTACCAGAACAATCAGGAACCTTTAACAACATTAGTTCAGTTGCACGTGAACTTGAAATTGGCAACCTCCGTCCTGAAGAATCACAAAGCTATAGCTTCGGAGCAGTTTGGAATGGCGACAACGGTCTTTCAATCACAATCGACGCCTATCAGATTGAAATTGATGATCGCATTATACTCTCAAGCTCATTGATTCCGAGTGACTCCCAAGCTGTAGCGGATGCACTTGCGGCGGCGGGTGCCGATAATGCTCGGTTCTTTATCAACGCTGTGGATACTACGACGCGGGGCCTTGATATTGTTGTAGCGCAACGCTTTGACTTAGGTGAGTTTGGTAGTCTTCGAGCTCAAGCTGCCTATGGTTACAACGAGACCAAGGTCGATGGCGTAAATCTGCCGAGTATCCTTGATGGGCTTGATGACAAATTGTTCGATAATGTTGAACGTACGAGAATGACACGTTCAGTTCCGCGCAATAGTGCAACGTTCTCGCTGACGCATGGTTACGAGAAATGGACAAATCACTTAGCCTTAAGTTATTTTGGCGACTACATACTAGAAAACAATGCTGGTGTGCAGACCAAATTCAGTGGTAAATGGATTGCTGATCTGTCAACTCGCTATCAGTTTACGGACAATTTGGCATTCAAATTTGGTGTTCAGAACTTGTTTGATACATATCCAGATCAGCAACGTCCTGAGAACCAATTTAATGGTATCTTCATTTATCCGAACACCAACGCACCGTTTGGATTTAATGGCGGCTACTACTATGGTGAGGTCACGTATCGCTTTTAGTGGTTTTGCTACGTGTTGAAAAAACGCTCTTACCGTGTTGACGGTAAGAGCGTTTTCGCTAATTAGTGGCGAAATTAACACATAAGCAACTCGAAAGTTCAGACATAAATATAAGTAAAACATGCAGTTGCATAGTTGGCATCATAATTGCTTCTAGATAGTTAATGAAGAAAAAATTATTTAGGAGTACGTCTCATGAAAAATCTACTCATCGCTTTAGCAATCGTCGTTGCCTTGGTATGGTTTGGTCCTGCGTTATTAACCTTTATTATTGAAGGCGCGTTGTTACTCATTGTCCCAATTCTAGTCGTCGTTGCGGTCGCTGGAGCTGGCTTTTTGGTCGGCACGCTGGTTTTCGGTAGTACTATACTTGCCTTCGGTATCGCTGCTCTCGTTATTGCAGTGCTCGGCTTCAGCATTTTCTGGCCAGTTCTATTACTACTATTTATCTTTTGGTTATTTAGTCGCAGCCGTACCCAAACGACTTAAAATTGGTTAAAGTGTTGCCATAATTCTAATAACGATAATGAAACATGGAGACACTTATGGCACGTTTTCTAACCTTATGTGGTGCGGGGCTGCTTACTGTTTTCGCACTACAGCCAGCGCTCGCGTCCGTTGAAGTAGAAAACTTCTGGTTGCGTGAGAGTATTCCGGGACAGCCTAACGGCGCGGGATTTGGTAAGTTTGTTAACTCAGGTAGTGATGATCGCGTTTTAGTTGGTGCAAGCAGCACGATCGCAGAGGACGTGGAAATTCATCGGCATGTGCGCGATGGCGAGCAAATGCGGATGGAGGCGATGGATGCGTTGGTCATTCCTGCTGGCGAAGAGGTCGTTCTGCAACCGGGCGGTTACCACTTGATGTTGATGCAGCTCCAGCGTCCTTTGGTCGTGGGCGAAGAGCATGATTTGGTGCTTATTTTTAGCGATGGCACCACTATCGAAGTTAAAGTTCCGGTAAAATCACTTGTTGATAGCTCGTCACGCGGGCATGGTCACAGACATTAAGACAATTTAATCAACAAGGATATCTTTATGCGAAAGTATCTCGCAACAGGCATCGCATTCGCAGGCTTGATGACGATTGGGTCGGCACATGCTGACCTCATTAATATTGAAGGGGACGTACAATATTGGTCAGCCAATGCTTCCGGAGATCACACCTTCGGTGATTTGCGGTTTTCAGGAAATGATTGGGACACGGAAGGACAAACGCGCCTGAGTGCGTCCTTTGAACACTTTCTGCCATTGCTACCCAATATTAAAGTAGCAAGTCAAACCTTGGAATTTGACGGTAAGCGTGATCAAGTTTTGAGCTCACGTATTGATCTCAGCCATGATTTATTTACCTTATATTATGCGCCGCTGAATAATGACTTAACCACGGTGCACTTTGGTGCGAGTTATATGCGCATTAGTGGCTCCATCCACGAATTTGGCTCTGGTAGTCGCTCACCGAGCGAAAGTGTTTCAGAAGACATTGGGCTAGGTTACCTACGTGCATCATTTGGCTTGCCATTTACGGGTTTCTCAGTGGTTGGTCAAGGGCAATTTTCGATAGGCAGTGACCATGAGATTAGCGATCTTGAAGCTGCTGTTCGTTATCGCTTCATGGATAGTGTGCTTGATGGTCATGTGAGTCTTGGTTATCGCCAGGCGCAAATACAGCTGGCAAATGGCGACCAATTTGCGACGGACTATCGTTTTAAAGGACCATTTTTGAGCTTGTCTTTGCGTTTCTAAATTTTCGCAATTAAAGTATACAAAAACCGGCTGAGTCGCCGGTTTTTTTGTAATGAACGGGTGTACTTAGAACTTTAGAAATAAGGTTCAACGGCGGTCGCTTCAAGTTGATAGCCAACCAAAGCTAGGTCTGAGTCCTTATGTTCAACTTTAATCGTACCTGTCACCCAAACTGCATCGTAAGTCACTGGGTAAGGCACACCCTCAGGGAAGGTGACGTGAACGATCTGATTGGGTGGCGGGGGTGGCACATGGATGCAAGCCCCAAAGTAGGGAACAAGTAGAAACTCGGTTACGCGTCGATCGTCACCCTCAAGTTGAACAACATAACCTGGTAACTTGACGTGCTGACCATTCAGCTCAGGAACGACAGGCGCGTCCAAACTTTGCTGAATTTGTGCTTCCGGGTTTTGTTCATAGAACATAGGATCGCGCACCGGTGGTGCTTTCCAATCGTCAGGCTTCAGTTCGTTCCAATTTAACGTACGTACATCGGCTTGCGCTAAAGGGGCAATGGCAATAAGTGCCACAGCGCAAAGACCTGCCAATAACTTCATTTTAAAACCTCATCGATAAGCCATCTGCGAGTGAATTACGGTACGCTCGCCAAGCTGGAATACAACTAATTACAAAGCTGGCAGCAAGAACAATACCCATGCGCTGCCATTCTTCTGGTGAAATTGTGCCTAGTTCAACAACGATACCGAAGCTCGTTTGGATCCATGGTGCTAACGCTAGGATGAGACCATAAAGTAGGCCAACACCGACAGCAATACCAATCGCTGTTAAGAAAACGGCCTCACTGACCAACAAACTAAAGATCGTTTTTGGTCCAGCGCCGATTGCTCTTAAGACCGCCATTTCTCGACGTCGTTCCCTTAAGCTAGCGAGTAACGTGGCAAGCATACCGATCAGCCCAGTAAGCAGCACAAACCCAGAGACAATCGATAGCGCGGTTTCGAATCCACTTAATGTGCGCCACAGTTCTTGTAGCGTCGATCCCGGCATAATGGCAGTAAGAGGCTCGTCACGATAGGTATTAATTTCTCGCTGCATAAAAACTGCCCGTGGTCGACTCTGCAAACCGACTAAAAATGCACTGATTCCAGGAATTGGTGGCTGCACGCTAGCGCTTTCAGCCTCATGCACATGGTTGTGTTCGTGGTCATGACTGTGCTCGTGATGCTCATGATCGTGATCGTGATCGTGGTCATGACTGTGTTCGTGATGCTCATGATCGTGATCGTGGTCATGACTGTGTTCATGATGCTCATGATCGTGGTCATTTTCATGATCATGGCCATGACCGCCATGCATAATATCGAGATCGCGTAAGCCAATGAAAATTGCCTGATCGACCGGCGTACCGGTTCGCTCTAGAACACCGCTAATGATCAATGGATGATCGTCGTGCTCATGGAAACTGACACTACCTGTCCCGTGAGCGACAACCAGCTCTGAACCGACGGTTAAACCAAGTTGTCGAGCAACTTGCGCTCCGAGCACGGCCTCTTCGCGGCCAAATGCTTGACCTTCAGCGAATGCCAGAGATTGCTGGCGAGCATAGCGGAAATAATCGAAATAATGTGGTTCGGTCGCGACCACCGGAAACCCGCGAACACTATCGCCAAGTGCTATGGGTACGGACCATTCGACCTGCGGATGGTTGGCAAAATGTTCGTAAGTCTGCCAGCTTACGTTGGCGGTTGGATTACCGATGTGGAAAACAGAATACAGCAGCAGATTGACTGAGCCACTACGGGCGCCCACAATCAGATCAGTTCCAGAGATCGTATTGGCAAAACCAGCTCGGGTCTGTTGGCTGACGCGCTCGACGCCGAGCAGCAACATGACACTGATCGCGATGGCGAAAATCGTGAGTAATGCATTTGATTTGCGGCTGAGTAAACTGGCCAGTGAAAGGCGGAATAGCTTCATTTTTTGCCCTCCACTTGGTTGATTTCAGAGAGTTCAATGATACGGTCAAAATGATGACCGAGTGATGCGTCATGGGTGACGAACACTAAAGTAATTGCAGCCGAGGTACATTCTTGTTGTAGCAAGTCGAGAAAGTTGTCGCGGGCGTCTGTGTCGAGAGCTGAGGTGGGCTCATCGGCAATAATTAGTTCTGGTTTGCCAATCAGAGCGCGAGCAACGGCGACACGTTGTTGTTGACCGACACTCAGTTGCGAGGCTTGTTGATGCCATAATTTAGCATCAATCCCTAAGTGAGTTAGTAAGCGTTCACATTCGCTTTCAGGCTTAATATTTAGCGCAGCAAGTTTCTTTTTTCGAGCGGTAGAAAAATCACAGGCAAGCAAAACATTGCGATAGACACTTAAATACGGCAAAAGATTGAATTGCTGAAAAATGTAGCCGATATGATCCGCACGGAATTTGTCGCGTTGACGTTGGCTTAAGCGATGCAAGTCGGTGCCAAGAATACTAAGTGTACCCGAGCTGGGTTGATTGATGCCGGCTAGTAACGACAATAGCGTGGATTTTCCCGAACCACTCGGTCCACGTAGCAAAATACGTTCACCTTTGGCAACGGCAAGTGCCGGTATAAATAACGTGGGTTGGGATTGCTTTGGCCAGCAGAATTTAATCTGCTGGCCGGTAATGCAAAGTTCAGCCATAGCTGACCTTATTTGCTTTCTTGAGCGCGGGCGTAAGAAGACGCGATTTCTTCTTTCGCGGCAGCTGCGTCATCCCAGCCTTCGACTTTTACCCATTTGCCTTTTTCAAGCTCTTTGTAACGCTCGAAGAAGTGCGTAATTTGGGCACGAAGCAGCTCTGGAAGGTCATTCACGTCTTGAATGTGATCGTACTCTTTGCTCAATTTACTGATCGGTACAGCAACAACTTTTGCGTCTTCACCAGATTCATCGCTCATCTTTAAAACACCAACAGGGCGGCAGCGAATCACTGAACCCGGCAGCAATGGGTAAGGCGTTGGTACAAGGATATCAACAGGGTCACCGTCAAGTGACAAAGTATCATTCACGTAACCGTAGTTGCACGGGTAGAACATAGGTGCCGACATGAAACGATCAACCCAAACGGTGCCAGTGTCTTTGTCCACTTCATATTTGATAGGGTCTGCATTGGCAGGGATCTCGATGATCACATTGATTTCTTCAGGCAAGTTCTTGCCTGCTGGTACAGCGTTTAAACTCATGTCAGTTCCTTTATCTTGCTAAGCTTGATTTGTGCTTTGCGCATGCAAAGTCGGATAAATTTTAGATCGCTCAAGTATAACGAAGCTTTTCGGTTAAACTCAAAGCAATTAGCGTGAAAACTGTTAGTTTTATCTTAAATTCAGCGTTAACTGACAGTTTTTCTCATGTTTCCGTGTCCAAATTACACCGTCGGCGCGTCTGGACGATCGCATGGAATACGTTTGTAGTAATCGAGACAGGTATCGACTTCGTTGCGCGAACCCATAATGACAGACACGCGTTGATGAATTTCCGTCGGTTGTAACGACATAATTCGTTCGTAACCCGTGCTTGCGCGACCACCGGCTTGCTCAACGAGGAAGCTCATGGGATTCGCTTCGTAGAGCAACCGCAGCTTACATGGTTTATCTGGATGTTTGCAGTCAGCTGGGTAGGTGAAGATTCCGCCTCGAGTCAAAATGCGATGCACGTCAGAGACCATAGCCGCGTTCCAACGCATGTTGAAGTTCTTACCGCGGGGACCGAGTTCACCGGTTAATAAATCGGCAATATAGGTCTGCATCGGCTTGGTCCAATGGCGTTGATTGGACATGTTCACTGCAAATTCGTGGGTATCGCTTGGGACCGTTAGTTTATCGACGGTCAACAGAAACTCACCGACACGGTGGTCGAGTGTGAATACACGGACACCCTGTCCGGTGGTCATCACCAGTAATGACGACGGTCCATAGAGGATATAACCGGCGGCGATTTGTTCGTCGCCAGTTTGCAAAAAGAGCTCTTTTCCTTCCGCGGCGTGTTTTGGTTTCTCAAGGATTGAAAAAATGGTTCCAACGGAACCATTGATATCGATATTCGAGCTACCGTCCAGTGGATCATATGCGACCAGATACTTGGCGTCTGGGTTACCCATGACCACGTCATCTTCTTCTTCGGACGCAACAGCATGCACAAGATTGGTCTCCAGCAGCATATTCTTAATGAGCTGATTAGAGACGACGTCGAGTTTCTTTTGCGTTTCACCTTGAATATTTTCATCGAGTGTTGAGCCGAGGGTGCCGGCCAAGCTGCCTTGATGTAAACGGTGTGAGATTTCTTTTGCTGCGGTGAGCAGGGTATTGATCACGGAAATAAGATGTAAAGGGACGTGATCATTGTTCAGAACGGGAATCAGGCGTTGCATGATTAGCCTCTGTTAAAGTGCGTTTAGGTCGTTGCCGGAAACGCTCTGTAGTGTACCGTAAAATCTTCTTCGATGCTTCCTTTTTGATCACCAAGCGAAGACTCACGCTAATGATCGTTTGGCATGGAGGTGTTACAATGTTGGGCTTGGTCAAAAGGAGTCAGGGGAAAGGGCTTATGCACATTCATGTGCTTGGAATTTGTGGCACCTTTATGGGTGGAATAGCAGCGCTTGCTCAACAATTAGGCCACCGAGTAACGGGGTCTGACCGGAATGTTTATCCGCCCATGAGCACACAGCTTGAAGCGTTAGGTATTGAGTTGTCCAACGATGACGATTTAAGTCAGCTAGAACCCGCACCTGACCTCGTGATTATTGGTAATGCGCTGAGCCGCGGTCACGCCTTAGTTGAAGAAGTTTTGGCTCGTCGGCTGCCTTACATTTCCGGTCCGCAATGGCTTGGCGAACAAATTCTTCGGCATAAGCATGTGCTCGCTGTCGCTGGAACACATGGCAAAACAACGACAGCATCGATGTTGGTTTGGATTCTCGAGCAAGCGCATAAATCGCCGAGCTTTTTAGTCGGCGGGGTGGTACAGCCATTTGCACAGACCGCAAGACTCACCGAGAGCGATTATTTTGTCGTTGAAGCTGATGAATATGATACTGCTTTTTTTGATAAACGCTCCAAGTTTTTGCACTATTTTGCCGATACCCTCGTACTCAATAACCTTGAATTTGACCATGCGGATATTTTTGCTGACCTTGCCGCCATTCAAAAACAGTTTGGTTTTTTGTTGCGCACAGTTCCGCGTGACGGCACAGTGATCACGCCGCGCACAGAGCAAGCTTTAACTGAGGTGCTTGCGGGCGGCTGTTGGTCGCAGCAAGTGGCGTTGGAGTCTATCTTAAAGCCAAATCAAGCTCGGCAGAACAAGGGCTGGGAAGTTGCTCTTGAAGATGCCGCAGGTCAGCGGTTTAGCGTGTATCATGACGGGGTTTTGCAAGGCTCGGTGGATTGGGAGCTAATTGGCACGCACAATGTCGCCAACGCGACGATGGCAATGTTGGCCGCGGTGCAGATTGGTGTGCCCGCACGTGATGCCTTATCGGCGTTAAATTCGTTCACAGCACCAGCGCGACGGTTGCAGCTTAAAGGCATTGTTGCTGGTGTTTCAGTGTATGACGATTTTGCGCATCACCCGACAGCGATTGCCACAACATTGCAAGCGATGCGGGCTCGATTTGGTGACAACGCCCGAATTATCGCAGTTTTTGAGCCGCGCTCGAATACCATGAAAGCGGGCGTGCATGAGCACACATTAGCCGCGGCATTTGCCGAAGCTGACGCTGTGTATGCGTTGAATGCATCGCAACAATGGGATTTACAAGGACAACTGAGTCAAGGACATTCTCATGCCGTTGTCCGACAAACGGTGACTGACCTTGCGAACAGTGTGTTGCAACGACCTGCGGCTGACGAGCATTGGGTGGTGATGAGTAATGGCGGTTTTGGTGGTATCCATCAGCTATTGCTCGATGGGCTGCACGCTCGCAGTGAAGCAGAAGCATAAGCAAACGAGATTTATCGTTGGAAGGTAAGCTCAGGAGGTGACGATGCAAGAGAAAAACACACCAAATCAGCAGCGGATCACCGTGGCATTGACGGGTGCGTCGGGCATGCCTTACGCCTTGCGTTTACTAGAATGCTTGCTGGCGCAAGGCCAACAGGTGTATCTCCTCATTTCGAGTGCTGCGCGTGTGGTACTGGCAACGGAAGAGAACCTTAAATTATCGGGCTCGCCGTCAGCTATGCAGGCAGAGCTGTGTCAGCGTTTTAATGTGAATGCTGAGCAGCTACAAGTGTTTGGCAAGGAAGAATGGTTTTCACCGGTTGCTTCCGGTTCAGCAGCGCCTAAACGTATGGTCGTTATCCCGTGCTCAACCGGCAGCCTTTCGGCAATCGCAACAGGCGCTAGTGATAACTTAATTGAACGGGCTGCTGATGTGGTCTTGAAAGAACGTGGACAGTTGATTTTAGTGCCACGTGAAATGCCCTTGCATAGCATCCACCTGCAACACATGCTGACGCTCGCGAATATGGGAGCAACCATCATGCCGGCGGCACCGGGCTTTTATCATCAACCAACATCAATTCGTGATTTGGTCGACTTTGTTGTTGCGCGAATCCTTGATCATCTCGAATTAGGGCAAGACATCATGCCTCGTTGGGGCTACGACTCGCGCTCCTCTTAATAGCATTCGGAGAATTGTATGACCTACGCACTGGAAATCAGTGATTTGCGGAAAACTTACCGTGGCGGATTTGAAGCGCTAAAAGGGCTTAATCTGACCGTTAAAGAGGGCGATTTTTACGCGCTACTTGGGCCGAATGGTGCCGGTAAGTCGACCACGATTGGCATTATTTCATCGCTGGTCAATAAGTCTGCCGGTTCCGTTAAAGTGTTCGGCTATGACCTTGATAGCCAAATTAATGAAGTTAAACAGCATATTGGGTTAGTGCCACAAGAGTTCAATTTCAACCAATTTGAAACCTTGATGCAAATCGTCGTGAATCAAGCTGGTTACTATGGTGTGTCACGTACGCTGGCGAAAGAGCGTGCGGAAAAGTATTTAAAGCAACTCGGCTTATGGGATAAACGCAATGAGCGGGCAAGAAACTTGTCGGGCGGTATGAAACGCCGTTTGATGATTGCGCGAGCGTTATTGCACGAACCAAAACTATTAATTCTTGATGAACCGACAGCAGGCGTCGATATCGAGTTACGTCGTTCGATGTGGGACTTCTTAACCCGCATTAATAAAGAAGGTGTGACGATTATATTAACGACACATTATCTCGAAGAAGCGGAAATGTTGTGTCGCAACATTGGCATTATCGATAAAGGCCAGATCATCGAGAACACAACGATGAAAGCGTTGTTGAATAAATTAAACGTTGAAACCTTTGTATTGGATTTAGAGCAAAATGAGCAACGCCCACACGTGTCTTCGGCGACGATGCGTATTGTTGACGATCACACCATTGAAGTCGATGTCGCAAAGTCAGCCGGTTTAAACTCCGTTTTTGCTGAGCTGAGCGCCCAAAATATTAAGGTCTTGTCAATGCGCAATAAGGCGAACCGCCTCGAAGAACTTTTCGTGAATCTGGTTGAACAAGGTCGTGAAGCAAAGGAGTCGGTGTAACATGCGTAATCCAATTTACTTCACCGCATTAAAAACAATTTGGATCAAAGAATGCACCCGATTTTTGCGCATTTGGGTGCAAACATTAGTTCCGCCGGCAATTACCATGACACTCTATTTTATTATTTTCGGCAGCCTCATTGGTTCGCGAATTGGTGAAATGGGTGGCGTCAGCTATATGGAATTCATTGTACCTGGGCTGATTATGATGTCGGTCATTACCAATGCGTACTCGAATGTAGCCTCATCGTTTTTTAGCGCTAAGTTCCAGCGTAACTTGGAAGAAATGTTAGTTGCGCCAGTGTCCAACATTACGATTATTCTTGGCTATATTGGTGGTGGTGTCGCACGCGCCTTGCTTGTCGCTGTTATTGTGACGCTTGTGTCTGGCTTCTTTGTGCCGCTCAATATCCAGAGTTACGGCATGATCGTGATTACGGTGCTGTTAACCGCGACGCTGTTTGCCTTGGGCGGTCTATTAAACGCCATGTTTGCCAAATCCTTTGACGACATTTCGATTATCCCGACGTTTATCCTCACGCCACTGACCTATTTAGGCGGTGTCTTCTATTCGATTTCGTTATTGCCGCAATTTTGGCAAAACGTATCGCAGTTCAATCCAATTATTTACATGGTCAACGGTTTTCGCTATGGCTTTATCGGCGTTTCCGATATTCAGCCGATGACAGCAATTGCCGTGCTTCTGATCTTTAATGCTGTTTTCTTTACCCTCGCTTGGTACTTGTTAAAGCGCGGCACAGGAACTCGGACTTAGGTCATGAAACAGGAATCAAGAGCGATTGAAAGCAATCAAGAGGGTGTTCACCCTGACGTCGCTGCGGCAGTTGCTCGCTATTGGCACAGCGAATTTCAAAAGCCAGTCGCGGAGCACAGTTTAGCCGCTTTTCGTGAAATCGATGCCTTGCTCACAAACAATAGCAAGCCGCTGATTTTGGACTCCTGTTGTGGCGTCGGTGAAAGCACAGCACATCTTGCTGCTCGATATCCTGATGCTTTAGTGGTCGGTGTAGATAAGTCGGCTCATCGACTCGGTAAGCATGTCGCGCATCGCCGACCTGAGCAGCAAGGCGAATACGCGCTAGTTCGAGCAGACCTCAATGACTTCTGGCGTTTGGCGGTTACGGCACAATGGCCTGTGCAGCGGCATTTCTTGCTTTACCCCAACCCGTGGCCGAAGAAGAAGCATCTTGGCCGCAGGTGGCATGGTGCGCCAGTTTTCCCAGCGTTAGTGCAACTTGGTGGTGAACTGGAAATGCGCAGTAATTGGCCGATCTACCTTCGCGAGTTTGCGCTCGCGCTGGCATGTTTACAAATTCCAGCTAAGGTAAAAGAACTTGCACAAGATATCGAACCAATGACCCCGTTTGAACGTAAATACCAAGCCAGTGGCCAGCCGCTTTGGCAACTGTCGGCGACTTTACAAACGCCGTCACTGTTATCTCAGTCGCGAAGAGCTGCTTTACAGGAAGTAGCGAGTGACGGTGGAAATGTGCTAGAGTTGCCGGCTTAAAATTTTAGTCAGGAGAATTGTGTGGCGCCGAAAACAACCGCTGAAGTCAGCATGGAATCGTTGTTCCGCATCTTTACGGTGCCGGAAGCGCCTGATTCTACGTTGGGTAAAATCGAGCAACACTTGTCAGAGAATCTTGAAGATTTTCTGTCGTCTCATATTGTTGCGCAAGAACGCCCCCTGCATGAAATTGAGCAAGAGTTCGCAGCGAGCACAATTCCGGAACAGCCTGAGTTTGTCTCCACCCATACCGAAACCTTGTTAAAAAAACTCGTTTCGCAGTCAGTCCATACTGCATCGCCCCGATTTATCGGCCATATGACGTCAGCGCTGCCGTATTTCTTGCTGCCGTTGGCAAAACTGATGGTTGGTTTGAATCAGAACTTGGTGAAGATCGAAACATCAAAGGCATTTACCCCGCTTGAGCGAAATGTGCTGGGGATGCTGCATCACCTCGTTTACGGCGAGTCGGAAGCCTTTTACCATCGTTGGATGCATAATGCAGAATACTCGCTCGGTGCCTTTTGCTCGGGTGGTACGATCGCCAATATTTCTGCTTTGTGGGTAGCCCGCAACAATCTTCTGGCACCCAGAAAAGGCTTCGCAGGTGTCGGTGCTGAAGGACTTGCCGCCGGTCTGATGCATTGTGGCTATAACCGACTGGTCATTTTAGTCTCTGAGCGTGGCCATTATTCGCTCGGTAAAGCAGCCGATGTTCTCGGTATTGGCCGGCAGAATATTGTCACGGTTGCCACGGACGAGAATAATCGCATTCGTATCGATGCACTGCGTGAAACAGCCGCGAAGGTTACCGCTGAAGGTGGCCGTGTTCTCGCAATCGTCGGTATTGCGGGTACGACGGAAACCGGTCATATCGATCCACTGCAAGAGATGGCGAAGATTGCCCAAGAATATCGAACGCATTTCCATGTTGATGCAGCGTGGGGTGGCGCGACCCTCATGTCGAGTCACTATCGTCCGCTATTGGCTGGGATTGAGCTTGCGGATAGCGTGACCATTGACGCTCATAAGCAAATGTATGTGCCGATGGGCGCTGGCATGGTACTTTTCAAAGATCCAGGCTTGGTCAATGCGATTGAACATCACGCTGAATATATTATTCGCCGTGGTTCGAAAGACTTAGGGAGTCATACGATGGAAGGCTCGCGGCCAGGAATGGCAATGCTGGTTTACTCAGCATTACATGTCATGGGCCGCACCGGCTATGAGTTGTTGATTGATACCAGTATTCAAAAAGCCAAATATTTCGCTGATCTTATTGAATCTCAGGATGACTTTGAAGTTATCACCTATCCGGAACTGTGTATTTTAACCTACCGTTATGTGCCGTTTGGTTTAAAAGAGAGCTTAAAAAACGCGAGTGACGATCAGCTGAAAGTGATCACGCCATTATTGAATACGCTGACGCGCTTTATTCAAAAAACGCAGCGCGAGAATGGCCGTTCGTTTGTTTCTCGAACTAAATTGACACCTGCACAATATAATCACGAAGGGAGCGTCGTCTTTCGTTCAGTCTTGGCGAATCCATTAACGACGGAGAGTATGCTGCAGGAAATTATTGCAGAGCAACGTGACATTGCTGCGACGGCAAAAAACTTGATGCCACAAATCAAGGCCGCAGCGGAGCATTGCGGCCTGTTAGTGGTCGATTCAGCGTCCTAACAGGACACTTCTAAATTATCAATCAAACGCGTTTTTCCTAAGTACGCCGCGACCAAGATGACGAGCTGATGATCGTGGTCTGCGGCGGGCGCCAAGTCGTGCTGGCGTCGGATACTGACATAATCCGGTGTAAAGCCATTTGCTTTGAGGAGGAGTTTCGCGTCATTCTCGAGTGTGCTGAAGTCCTTGCGACCTGATTGAAGTGCTTCAGCAATCTGTTGCATCGCACGATACACGCTTGTGGCTTGCTTGTGTTCATGATCACTCAAGTAGCCATTGCGCGAGCTTAGTGCGAGACCATCGTTGGCACGTATAGTCTCAATACCGTGTATGGAAACTGGCAACGAGAGATCTTCGGCCATGAGGCGAATGACCATCAACTGTTGGTAGTCTTTTTTGCCGAATACTGCATGATCCGGCTGCACCATGTTAAATAACTTACAAACAATCGTCGCGACGCCACGAAAATGACCGGGTCGCGAGGCTCCGCACAAAATATCACTTAGATGAGGCACTTCGACGTACGTTTGTTCACTTAAACCACGCGGGTAAATCAGACCGGTGTCGGGCGTAAACACCGCGTCGGCACCTCGCGCAGTTAGCGCTTGCATATCTGCGGCTAGTGTTCGCGGATATTTGTCGAGATCCTCGTTCGCCCCGAACTGCAGCGGATTGACGTAGATACTGACAATGACTTTATCTGCTAGCTTCTTTGCGGCATCGACGAGCTGAAGATGACCTTCATGTAGGTTCCCCATCGTCGGCACAAACGCCACAACAGAACCTTGCTGTGACCACTGGCGACGAGTTTTACGCAATTGTTCAAGGGATTCGAGATGCAGCATAGCGCTTTCCGTGTAAGTTGATAGTCAAGTTAGAGACGACTTAGGCATCGAAACAATGCTCAGGTGCAGGGAATTTGCCGTCACGCACCTCTTGCACAAAGGCTTCGACCGCGCCTTGTAAACTTCCGCCTTGGGCAAGAAAGTCTTTCGTAAACTTGGGTAGGTAGTCCGCGTTCATGCCCAGCATATCGTGCATGACTAGAATTTGTCCGTCAGTTTCTTTGCCGGCACCAATGCCAATGACTGGGATTGTTAAAGCTGTCGAAATTTGCTGGCCAACATGCGTTGGAATACATTCGACAACTAACAGTTGAGCACCTGCGGCTTCGAGAGCTTGAGCGTGACGCACTAACTCACGTGCACTTTCTTCGTCGCGGCCTTGAACTTTGTAACCACCAATAACATTGACTGATTGTGGCAGTAAACCGATGTGTGCGCACACGGGAATGCCGTGACGCGTCAAATCGTGGACGGTGTCGACCAGCCAATCGCCACCTTCAAGCTTGACCATGTTGGCTCCCGCTCGCATTAATTCCGCTGCATTTTCACAGGCAATCAAGGGATCTGGGTAGGTCATAAATGGCATGTCGGCAATCACAAAGGCATCACTGCTGCCAGCACGAACACAGCGGGTGTGATAGGCCACTTCATCCAGCGTGACCGGAATAGTCGAATCAAGCCCCTGCAGAACCATGCCTAACGAATCACCGACAAGGAGAACGTCGACACCACAGTCGTGGAAAAGCTTTGTGAAACTCGAATCGTAGGCAGTTAAAGCGGTAATTTTTTCCCCGCGTTGCTTCTTTTTTAATAATCCAGCGGTACGAATTCGACTCATGATGGACTCCTGCATTGATCGTGAAAGCGCGATGTTAATGTGCCTGTTAATCGCTCATCATAGCAGTTCAGACAACTTTGCATAAGTCGTTTAAGGGAATTTGCTGTGCTGCAACTGCGGCGGTTTGTCCCGTCGGTAGCAAAAGGTCAGGAGCGAGTTCGGCTAATGGGATAAGGACAAACTCTCGCTCGAGAATACCGGGATGGGGCACAGTCAGACGTTCGTGATTGATGTTTTCGTTCGCGTAGAAAAGGAGATCTAAATCGAGTGTACGCGGACCCCAGCGACGGCCGCGTAAGCGACCAAATTGTTGTTCGATCGACTGCAATGTATCCAACAGGTCGAGCGGCTGGAGCTCAGTGTCAAAGCAAGCGACGGCATTTACATAGTCGGGCTGATCTTGAGGGCCCATTGGCTTGCTCTGATACAAGGAAGAACAGCGCCAGTTGTGCAATGCTGGGTGCCGAGCGAGCACCTCAGCAGCGCGTTGCACGGTTATTAACGGCTGCTCAAGGTTGGCGCCTAAGCCAATAAAACAGCGATGAACCATTTGCGTTATTCGCCTTGTTTGGCTTTGGGTTTGCGCCGGCGCGGATTGCGCCCACGTCGAGGACGACTCGCTCGAGGCCGAGCTGGGGCGTCACTGTTTGCTGTTGGCACAGGTGGTGATTGTTGTTGGAAATCGGTCCAAAACTTGCCTAGCGCCGCCAACTCTTCGTCTTCTTCGACCCGTGCGCGGAGCAAGAGGAAGTCATAACCAGCCCGAAACTTCGGATGCGACAATGACCGAATCGCTCGTTTCGGGTGCGTTTGCCGCAGACGCAATTGCAATAACCAAATATCGCGCATCGGCAAACTAAAGCGTTTGGGAATTGAAATACTGCGTGATTGTCGGCTTAGTGCGTCAGCAGCAGCAACCTGATAGGCATCAAATTCGGAAAGACCGCTTTCGAGAATGATTTCGTCGGCACGAGCAGCGACCGGATACCACAAAATGGCAGCAAACAAATAAGCTGGATTGACACCTTTGTCTTCATTTAATCGAACGTCGGTATCAACAAAGGCCTGACGGACCATTCGGTACTCGAGGCTGTCTGGGTTCTTCAGTGCGCTCTTTAAGACGGGGAATAAGTACTGGAAGAGGTTCAGCTCCAATAACAACTCAAAATTTGCTTCCGCGCGACGGTGCAAAAATAGTTTAAGAAACTCTTCGAATAAGCGCGCAGCAGGGATATTGTCCAGTAAGCCTGACAATGGCTTAATCGGTTTACGTGTCTCATCTTCAATGCGTAGACCAAGTTTTGTCGCAAACCGTACCGCTCGTAACATGCGCACGGGATCCTCGCGGTAGCGCTGTTCAGGATCACCAATCAGACGCAACAAGCCTTGCTCAAGGTCAGCAAGCCCGTTCGCGTAATCATAGATGGCAAAGTCGGCAATCGAGTAATACAGCGCGTTGACCGTAAAGTCGCGACGTTGAGCGTCTTCTTCAATCGAGCCATAGACATTGTCACGCAGCAACATACCCTCATCATTTTGCTTGGAGAGATTATTTGCAGGTGCTTCGTCGTCGCTGTGATGACCGCGGAAGGTTGCAACTTCAATCACGTCACGGCCAAAAACGATATGCGCAAGGCGGAAACGCCGTCCAATCAGGCGACAATTGTTAAATAGCGCTTTGATTTCTTCGGGTTTGGCGTTTGTGGCAACATCAAAATCTTTCGGTTGTAATCCGAGCAGTATGTCGCGTACACAGCCACCGACCAGATAAGCATCGAAACCAGCATTATGCAGGCGATAGAGTACTTTTAAGGCGTTATCGGAGATGTCGTTTCGCGAGATAGGATGCTCAGACCGAGGAATCCGTCGAGGTCCTTGCACCTTTGCTTGCTTCGATTTTCGCGCCGGCGCTGGCTTCGTCGCTGATCTCTTTTTCTGGCCTGCAGGTGCAGCCGCTTGCGTGACAGGAGCATGCACGTCACTTTGCGAGACAATCTGTTTATCTGTTACTTCTGTGGTTTCACTGCGAGATGTACGTGACTTGGAAGGTAGTACTCTCTTCGCAATCCTAGCGAGACGTTTAATAATGACCGAACTCCTCATTGAATCAAGGCTGCAATTTTAACCTACTTTTTTAGTGCTCGCCATGTATCGATGGCCCAAGTTAAATATTCTTCCACGCGGATGAAGCCTTCTGTTTCCGGCCGGCTCAATCCTAATTGACGACCTGCCGCCATCAGGTTGTCTAAAGCAGTCTCAGCATCGAGTGCTGGCGCATGGTTCTGCTTACTTAATTTACGTCCGTCTCGACCTCTGACCAAGGGTAAATGGGCTAAGCGAGGAAGAGGTACGGTCTTGGCGTCGAACTGAATGTCATTCAAAGCCTGCCACAATGTCAGTTGCCACGTTGACGCATGGAGCAAGTCCTCGCCACGGACGATATCGGTTACACCGGCAGCGCGGTCGTCACAAACAACAGCCAATTGATAAGCCCAAAGTTGATCACGACGACGCAAAATGAAATCTTCTGTCGCACTGGGTTGACACTGAATATGACCATGAAAACGGTCGTGAAAGTGTTGCAGTGGGTGAGTATTCAAAAAACGGATTGCGGTGTACTGGTCCTGGAGTTGACGATTGCGGCAGTGTCCATCGTAATTAGTCCCCCGGCGTTTAATCTGAGCGCGGGTACAATCACAATGATAGCAACGTTGCGCAGTGCTTAACTCTGCGATAGCACGTTGGTAACGCGGAGTTTGTTGGCTTTGCCAAACGACATCCCCGTCCCAATGCAAACCATGCGATTCTAATTGCCGCAGGATGGTATCTGCAGCACCAGGAACTTCGCGCGGGGGGTCTATGTCTTCGATGCGGACGAACCACTCACCTTGGTGAGCTCGGGCGTCAAGGTAGCTACCTAAAGCAGCTACCAAAGAGCCTGCGTGCAGCGGGCCGGAAGGACTAGGGGCAAAGCGCCCACGATATCGTTCGGCATGCTGCACCATGTCCCATTAATGGCCTTTCATTTGCTTTTCACGAATTTCAGCAAGGCTTTTACAGTCAATGCATAAGTCAGCTGTAGGTCGCGCTTCGAGACGGCGAATGCCAATTTCGATACCGCATGATTCACAATAACCAAAATCGTTACGCTCAATCAGCTCGAGTGTTTTCTCGATTTTCTTGATCAGTTTGCGTTCGCGGTCGCGGGTACGCAACTCGATTGCAAATTCTTCCTCTTGTGCAGCGCGGTCGACCGGGTCTGCATAGTTTGATGCTTCTTCTTTTAAGTGGCCCACAGTACGGTCCACTTCTTCACGCAATTGCGCGCGCCAAGCTTCAAGAATACGTTTAAAGTGAGCGCGTTGCTCTTCGTTCATGTATTCTTCGCCGTCCTTTTCCTGATATGGCGCGAGTTCAGCCATAGCTAGGACTCCGTGCGCTTTCCTTTCCTTAGTCGCATCAGTCATATTTTTTATCCTCCAGCAGGCAATTCTATTGAATTCACCAGCGTTCAATTAGCCTACCTAACAAAAAAGATGGGTATGTATACCAGATTGCCCCAGCGGGCGCAATTTTAACCGCTCTTCGGAAGGTTTTCTGCTATAAAGTGATTGATTACTTGCAGTATTTTCCATGCCGTTGCTGCATTGAGCGTGATTAGAGGTGGGGCGCTCGCGCTTTAATTTCAAGAGCAGATATCGAAAAAAAGACTGGAATGACTTCAACCCCAACCGCTCGGGCTTGTGCAACGAGCTCTGCGTATTTCGCATCAATATGTACTGCTGCCGCAACACTTTGGATCTGTGAATGTAAGACCGCATAGACCAAAGCGGCTCGGCTTCCGCGTTGCGCGACCGCCATCAAGGCGTTGAGGTGCTTATGACCGCGCGTTGACACTGCATCGGGGAAGAAACCATTCGCCGTAGTCGATTGCTCTGGGTCAAACAATGTAACAGATTTCACTTCCACATAGGCATCCGGGCGTTTCGGATGTTGACTGAGATAGAAGTCAACACGACTGTTTTCTTCATACTTCACCTCGCGTTGTACAGAAGCATAATCAGCAAGTGAAGTGATGACACCCTGCTCAATGGCTTCGGCAACCAGTGCATTGGCGCGGTTGGTGTTGACACAAATCCAAGCACCGTCCTGCGTGTGTGTCAGTTCCCAAGTGTAGGCATATTTGCGTTTAGGGTTATCACTGACACTCATCCACACTTCGCTGCCGGGCTCGGCACATCCCGTCATTGCCCCGGTGTTTGGGCAATGAATTGTGATATGATCACCATTGTCTAATTCAACATCGGCTAAGAAGCGTTTATAGCGGCGCAATAAGGTGCCGCGCAGTAAAGGTGGATTAAATTGCATCGTGGTTCAGTTTCCCTTTACAGTATCCGTTGAAAAACTCTTTAGCCGGCAACATACGTGGAGATAAAGCTTATGTCCAGTGCAGTACAAGTTCGATTAACACAAACCCCAGCACCTGCAAATTATAAAGGGAATAGCGCTTGTTATTTAACCGCGGAGGGCATGCAGATCGTGCAGCTCGAGTCGGAAGCGCTGTTGTTACGCAGTATTCAGAAAGCCGGTCGCAAACTCGATCAACTGGGTATGACCGAAATTGAGCCTGCCGGTGAAGGTTGGACACGCGATCGTCAGTGGGCTTTAAGCCAAGGCTTTACCGATACTAAAAGTTCCAATCAGGTTAACTTTGTTGGTGACGCAAAGCCTGAGCTTGAACAACTTCGTGACGTCGTGCGCTGGAGTCGTGAGCTGATTAATTTGCCATCGTCTGAAATTTACCCTGAGTCGTTATGTGAGCGAGTGATTGCAAAACTGAAAGACGTGGCTGGCGAGCATGTGACAGCGCGGGTGGTTGCCGGTGATCAGTTGCTGGCCGAAGAGCGGTTTGGCATTCACACCGTAGGTCGCGCCAGTCAGCGCGCACCAGCGTTACTTGAACTGGACTATAACCCGACCGGTAACGCGGATGCAGCAGTCGAATTTGCGCTCATTGGCAAAGGCATTACGTTTGATACAGGTGGTTATAGTATCAAGAGTAACGAAGGTATGGTGGCCATGAAGTGCGATATGGGCGGCGCTGCAACGGTCGCTGGTGCGCTGCTCCTTGCCATTGCTCAAGGTTTGCAAAAACGGGTGAGTTTATTGTTGTGCTGTGCAGAGAATATGATTGACGGTACAGCTTATAAAAACGGCGATATCATCACTTATAAGAATGGTGTGAGCGTAGAAATTGTTAACACCGATGCGGAAGGTCGCGTTGTACTCGCCGACGGACTCCTGCGTGCTGGTGAGTTAGGTGCGAAGAAAATCATCGATGCAGCGACGCTTACTGGCGCGGCTCAAGTCGCCGTTGGCACCGAGTACAACGCTTTATTTAGTGTCGACGAGGCTTATGCGATGCAAGCGTTGCAAGCTGCCGCTGACACTGCTGAACCACTTTGGCGTTTGCCATTAGCAAGCTGGCACCAAGAGAATTGCCCGTCAGCGTTTGCTGATACTGCCAATAGTCGACCCATCAAAGGCGGCGGAGCGGGTGGTGCAAGTAATGCTGCTGGCTTCTTGTTGCGTTTTGCCCCGAACCAAGGTCAAGGTTGGTTGCATTTCGACTTAGCGGCTGCTTATCACGGCAATGCTAATGCATTGTGGGCGGCTGGTGCGACCGGTTTAGGTATTCGCAATATCGCGAAACTCTTAACCAACGCATAATCGACGGCAACTTGTGCGGACGATTTTAGCTGAGCTATCCGTCGCATTGCGGCAATCCGTGGTCGTTTTACAAGCACCTCCCGGTGCCGGTAAGTCGACGCTATTGCCGCTCTATTTATTGGCGAACAATCAAGCCTTTAAGGCAACTCAAGCTGAACAAATTATTCTTGTGCAGCCGCGACGGGTTGCGGCCTTAAACATTGCCTACTATTTGGCTGAGCAACTTGGTGAAAGCGTGGGTGAACGCGTTGGCTATTGGGTTCGGCAAGAACGCAAAGTCTCATCGCGAACGCAGCTACTGATAGTCACGGATGGCATGTTTACTCGCTTGATTCAATCCGATCCTGAATTGAAGGGCGTGCGTACGGTTATTTTCGATGAGTTTCATGAGCGCAATCTGCACGCCGATTTAGGTTTAGCGTTAGCGCTTGAAAGTCGTGACCTACGCCCTGATTTGCAGCTCCTGATTATGTCGGCAACGCTGCCAGCCGAGGCGCTCGGTCAATGGCTTCGCAGGGCTGGCCAGCAGGTCGCAACCTTTACCACCGAGAGTCGTCAATTTCCGATCCAGCTCCATTATCGTCCACCCACACAACTACATCGATGGCAGCAAGTATTGCCCGCGGTTGTCCGTGAAGCGATTGATGTCGCTGAATACGGTATTTTAGTGTTTTTGCCCGGACAGCGCGAAATTCGTCGACTTGCATCTGAGTTGCAGGGCCACAGCGGCATTATCTTGATGCAACTGCATGGTGGCTTGCCTTTGAAGGAGCAGCGCCAAGTACTGCAGCCACTGACATCGGCGCAACAGCAGCAAGGTTTACGCAAAGTGGTGTTAGCGACGAACTTGGCTGAGACCAGCGTCACCATCCCTGATATTGATGTCGTGGTGGATAGCGGACGTGAACGGCAAGCCAGCTTTCATCCGCGTTATGGACTGACGCAACTGACCACTCGGCTGATTTCGCAGGCTTCAGCGGAACAACGGGCAGGGCGCGCAGGACGCGTCCGCGCAGGCCAGTGCTTTCGGCTTTGGTCAGAATCGGTGCAGCACGGACTAGCTGCTTATTCCACGGCAGCAATTGAAACGGAAGACTTAAGTGAGTTGCTACTCGAAGTGATTGCTTGGGGCACTCAGCCGGAACACTTGCTTTGGTTCACCCCACCTGCGAAAACGGCCTTAGCGGCCGCTCGACAGAAATTACAAGCAGCAGAATTGCTTGACGAACACAATCAGTTGACGACACTCGGTCGCCAAGTTCAGCAATGGGGAACTGAGCTCAGTGCTGCTACCGCACTGGCACTTGCTGCTCAACAGGAAGCGCCGTTATGGCGACAAGTAGCGGCCCTACTGGCCGCATATCTTGAAGAAGCCGGCCAAGAACAACACACCGATTTGTTGGCTCGGCTTGAGCAGATTTTAAAAAACCGCGGAAGCCAAGGTGATCGTCGGCTTTATGAGCGCTACCAGTACTGGTGCAAAAAGTTGCAGGTAGCGACAATCGATGCCGTCCCCGACCGAGAAATTCTCAGTGAACTCCTACTTGCGGCACTGCCTCTGCGCCTAGCTCAACGTCAGTCAGGACAACGTTATTTAATAGCCAGCGGCACGGCAGCGCGATTGCAGGATGATACCATGGGAGCGGCGGAGTGGATTGTTGCGAGCCAAATGACGTTGCAGGAAGACGACAGCGATGCTCTGATTTGGCAATCCTTGGCGTTGTCAGCGGATTTCATGCAAGGTTGGCTGCAGCAACATGCTAAAACTAAATTCAGTTGGGAATGGCAAGGCAAACAAGGCCACTTCGTTGAGCTCGAAGAGCAGCGTATCGGCCAGTTGGTGGTGAGCTCTAGACCGACCGGACGAGCACCGGACCGGGAGCGCCAAACTGCAGCGCTTTTAGCTGTGATTAAGGGCCGGGGCGATGCTTTATTTGCCAGCGAGTCAACCCAACAATGGTTAGCCCGCATCCGCCTAGTCGCTGATTTGCTTGGCAGTGACAGTGCGCAGTGGCTTACTGAAAATTTACTCGATGAACTTGAACATTGGGCAGCGCCCTATGTCTCACTGATTTCAACGCGCAGCGAAGCCGAAAAGTGGGAGCCCTTGCCAGCACTACAAGCTCAATTGGCGTATGCTCAGCGCCAACAACTTGACACCTTGTTGCCTGAACGTTGGCTGGCGCCCAGTGAGCGTCAGCATCGGGTTTATTATCACAGCGATGGCACCGTTTCGATTGCTTTGAAGCTGCAGGAAGTATTCGGCCTGACGGCGTCTCCTCGCTTTGCAAATGGTCGTATTACGCCTGTTTTTGAATTACTGTCGCCTGCGGCAAGGCCATTACATAAGACCCACGATCTTGCTTCATTTTGGCGTGACGCCTATGTGCAGGTGCGCAAAGAGATGCGTGGTAGGTACCCGAAACACCCATGGCCGGAAGCCCCATGGGATGCACAAGCGACGCACTTAACTAAGCGGGCCCTTGACGCTGCTGAACGTTCGAGCAAATAGGATAAAAGGAATGCTAAAGAAACTCAGTCATTTAATTTGGAAACTGGCATTAATTGCTGTGGTTTGCGTCGGTTTCTATATGATTTATCTTGACTCGCTCGTGACCAAACGTTTCACCGAAGCTCGCTATCAGGCTCCCGCACTGCTCTATAGCCGTGCATTTGAACTCGCACCAGGGCTTGGTGTAACACTCGCGCAATTAGAGCGAGAATTGCAGGCACTAGATTATCGCGCCACGCGTTACGCACGAAATGTCGGTGAATATCGTCGCCAAGGACAAGAAGTGCTGCTTTATCGCCGCGGATTTGATTTTCCGGATGGATACGAGCCAGACCTTCGTGTTCGGCTGCGGTTTGATGCGGATAATTACTTGGTCGAAATAGAGACATGGCCAGGCCAGGAATTTATCAATGGTTTGCGCCTTGAACCGCAGCTGGTAGGTCGTTTCGCTTCCGACAATCAGGAAGAACGTCTGCTCGTTGGTTTGGAGCAGGTACCCAATTTACTGCAAGAGACCTTACTACTCATCGAAGACCGCGACTTTTATCATCACTGGGGTGTCAAACCGACGTCAATTATCCGTGCTGCTTTGGCAAATTTGGCGGCTGGAAGGACGGTACAGGGCGGTAGCACTATCACCCAGCAACTCGTGAAGAATATGTTTCTTAGCCATGAAAAGCGCATGGTACGAAAAATCAACGAGGCTTTCATGGCGTTGATTTTGGATTTTCGTTTTAGCAAAGATGAAATACTCGAAACTTATTTTAACGAGGTTTATTTTGGCCAAGATCGCGGTCATGCAGTTCATGGCATCGGTTTGGCAACGCAATTCTATTTCGGTAAACAACCGGAGCAACTGACACCAGCGGAAATCGCAATGCTGGTCGGTATGATCCGTGGTCCGGGGCTCTATAACCCGTACCGCCATCAGGAGCGTGCAGCGGAACGCCGTGACTTTGTGTTGCATCTCATGTTTGAGCACGACCTTATTAATCGTCCGCAATTGATTGCCGGACTTGAGTCACCGATTGTCACGCGTGCGAGTGCGCGCCTAATTGCACGGCAACGTGCGGACTATATCGATTTGGTGCAAACAGAATTGCGTCAATTGATACCGGGAAGACAATGGCAACAGACAGGACTAAAAGTATTCACTTATTTTGATCCTTGGCTGCAAGCCGAATTAGAGCAGGCAGTGTATAACCGTATGGAACAGCTGCCGGATCATGAAATACAAGCGGCAGCTGTCGTAACCGATTATCATACAGGCACAGTGCGCGCTTTAGTTGGCGGTCGGACACCGGTATTCGGTGGCTTTAATCGCGCGTTCCAATCACGGCGGCAAATTGGCTCACTTATGAAGCCGTTGCTGTATACCTTGGCTCTCGAAGACGACACGCAGTTTTCCTTGGCAACCATTCTGCATGATGAGCCGCTCAGCATCACCAATGAGCGCGGTGTCACTTGGCAACCGCGTAACTTTGACGGGGAATTTCGCGGTCCTGTTTCTCTTTATCAAAGTTGGCTCGACTCGCGCAATATTCCGGCTATTGAAGTGGGGCAGAAGCTCACCCCAGCAAGACTTCGCCAACGTTTGCTGGAATTGGGTGTGCGCGCTGATATCCGGCCTTATCCTGCCCTCGCACTGGGTACATTAGAAACCAGTCCGCTCGCGGTCAACGAACTGTATGGTTATCTCGCCAATTATGGTGAAGGCTATCGGTTAACCTCCATTCATGGTGTCAGTACCCATCGCGGCGACGTGCTCTATGTGCAAGAGCGCCGAGTAAATCAAGGTTTTCGTCCGGAAGCAGCTTACTTAGCGCGCTATGCTTCGCATGGTGTCATTGAATTTGGTACCGGGCGCAGTTTGGGCCAGCACATTCGCCAACCGATCGGTGGTAAAACCGGATCGACCAACGATCTTCGCGACAGTTGGTTTGTCTCTTTTGATAATCGCTATTTGCTCACAGTGTGGTTAGGGCGTGATGATAACCAACCGATAGGCTTGACCGGCAGTCGTGGTGCCTTGCCTGTCGCGCAGAATTTCTGGCAGCAGCAAGAGGTGTTTCCATTGAACTTGACGCCACCACCAGGCGTGGCTATGCGCCATTGGGACGCCGAAACAGGAATGGCTATCGCTAGTGGTTGCCCCGGCTCAAGGGCATTACCAGGAATTGCCAACGGCATTGACGTGCAGGGCTGTGTCGTTGACGATGAACGCTTGGCGGAAGAGCGTGAGGAAGACGCAGAGCAACGCGGTTTCTGGCGGCGCTTGTTTGGCCGTGGCTCCAATGACTAGGCTCGTATTTTGAAACCAAGGGTCACGCTCAGCAAACGCCAAGCGTGACCTGTAACCGGATCTTTTAGCGTTAAATACTGACTCGTTTGTATTGACGATATTCTGCCTGCCAGAAATTGTTGTCGATTCGCTGGCGGAACGTGTCGTCCTCAAGCTCTAGCGCATGACCTTGTTGTTGAGCGACTTTGCCGACAGCGAAGGCTATTTCTTTACTGAGTGCGGCAATTTCTGTGATTGCCGGCAATAGGTGACTGGATAAGCCGCGAACTTGCGGCGAATGTTCAGCCAATGTTCTGCTCGCAGCCATCAGCATTTCTTCGGTAATTCGATTCGCTTTTACCGCCAAGACACCAAGCCCAATACCGGGGAAAATGTAACTGTTATTGCATTGCGCGATTGGGTAAGTCTTGCCCTCATAATGAACCGGCGCAAATGGACTTCCAGTCGCAATAATAGCTTTTCCTTGGGTCCAACGAACCACGTCATTCGGATCGGCTTCAACGCGTCGCGACGGATTCGAAAGCGGGAAAATAATGGGCTCGGGCGTATATTGCTGCATGGCATTGACCACCTGCTCGGTGAATAAACCCGGTTGCCCAGAAACACCAATGAGGACCGTCGGTTGAGCGCAATGCATGACATCCAGTAGCGACGGATAATCACCACTAAACTGCCAGTGTTGAACCACGGATTGAGGCTGCACTAAAGCTTCTTGGAAGTCGCGCAAATCAGCCATTCCTTCGCATAAGAGGCCAAAGCGGTCGACCATGAAAATACGCGCTTTCGCTTCTTCACGACTCAAGCCTTCAGCGCACATGTGCGAAATAATGTGCTCGGCGATACCGCAACCAGCGGAGCCAGAGCCGACAAAGACAACTTTCTGCTCCGAAAGCTTTTCACCTTTGCTCTGACAGGCCGCAAGCAACGATCCGGCGGTGACTGCTGCAGTTCCCTGAATATCGTCATTAAAGCAGCACACTTGATCTTGATAACGTTTCAAAATGGGCATCGCCGTTTGTTGGGCGAAATCCTCAAATTGAATCATCACATTGGGCCAACGGCGTTTGACGGCATGAATAAACTTGTCGATAAAGGCGTCGTACTCGTCACCGGTAATGCGCTTGTGTCGCGCTCCCATATACATGGGATCATTGAGCAACTTCTCATTATTGGTACCGACGTCAAGCATGACCGGCAGGGTATAGGCTGGACTGATACCACCACACGCGGTGTAAAGTGACAGTTTGCCGATAGGAATACCCATACCACCGATACCTTGGTCACCTAAGCCCAAAATGCGCTCGCCATCAGTGACCACGATCACCTTGACGTTGCGTTTGGTCGCATTGCGAAGGATATCGTCCATTTGCTCGCGTTCGGCATAAGAAATGAATAGGCCTCGGGAACTGCGGTAAATATCGGAAAACTTCTCGCACGCGTCACCAACTGTCGGGGTGTAAATAATCGGCATCATTTCTTCAAGATGTGACGACACTAAGCGATGAAACATGGTTTCGTTATTGTCTTGAATGGCGCGCAAATAAATATGCTTATTCAGTGGTGTATCGAAGCTTTGGTACTGCATGTACGCACGGCTGACTTGCTCTTCGATGGTTTCATAGCGCGGTGGCAGTAAGCCAGTGAGATTAAAGGCGATACGCTCGTCACGAGTAAAGGCACTGCCTTTATTTAAAAGAGGTGTTTCTAATAGCGACGGTCCAGCGTGAGGGATATAAAGAGGACCTTTCTCAACGTTTTGACTCATGCGTACTCCAACAACTGAATAAAATACATGTGCGACAAAATAAAACTGCCAGCCGGATAGTGTAGCACTTTCCGTCGCTGGCAGTGATTAGACCGCGAAAATTCTTCCGTTTGCTCACTTTAACAAACTGAAGGCTCGCTCAGCGGCTTGCAATGTTTCTTCGATGTCGGTTGCGGTGTGTGCGAGTGACATAAAGCCAGCCTCATAGGCACTTGGGGCTAAGTACACACCACGATGTAACATCTCATGATAGAAGGTACGGAAGTGCTCCATATTACAATGCGTGGCTTGCTCGTATGTGGTCACTTTCTCTACATCAGTAAAAAAGAACCCAAACATGCCGCCCGCTTGACTGGTTGTAAACGGAACGCCTTTAGCATCAGCGATTTCTTGTAGTCCTGAAGTAAGTTCAGTCACTAAGGTCTTGAGTTGCGCGTAAATACTACTGTCGTGCAATAAGTTCAATGCCGCCAGACCTGCGGCCATGGCGACCGGGTTGCCGGACAAGGTACCTGCTTGGTAAACCGGGCCGACAGGGGCGATAAAGTCCATAATCTCGCGCTTGCCACCGAAGGCTCCCACCGGCATACCACCACCAATAACTTTACCTAAGCAGGTTAAATCAGGTTTGACACCAAAAAACTCTTGAGCACCACCGCGACTAACGCGGAAACCGGTCATGACTTCGTCAAAAATCAGGACACTATTGTATTCGTCACAGACAGCACGCAGACCTTCGAGAAAACCAGGCTCTGGCAAAATGCAGTTCATGTTGCCGGCAACCGGCTCAACAATAATACAAGCAATTTGGTCGCCCACTTCGGCAAAGATCTGCCGAACTTCATCGAGATTATTGTAACTGACGGTGAGCGTATGTTTAGCAAAGTCTTCCGGAATACCTGGTGAATTCGGCACGCCGAGGGTTAAAGCGCCAGACCCGGCTTTCACCAGTAACGCATCAGCATGGCCGTGGTAACAGCCTTCAAACTTAAGGATTTTGTCCCGGCCAGTATAACCACGAGCAAGACGAATAGCGCTCATGGTTGCTTCCGTCCCCGAGTTCACCATGCGTACTTTCTCAATCGACGGCACCATGGAAATAACTTTCTCCGCCATCGTGATCTCGATCGCTGTTGGCGTACCGAAACTCAACCCGCGCTCCGCTGCTTCGATGGCCGCATCACGAATTTCCGGGTGGTTATGGCCCAAAATCATCGGCCCCCAAGAGCCGATGTAGTCGATATAACGATTACCATCAACGTCAAATAAATAAGCGCCTTGCGCCCGCTCGATAAACAGCGGTGTACCACCGACGCCTTTAAATGCGCGAACGGGCGAGTTCACCCCACCAGGAATATAGTCTTGGGCTCTTTTAAATAGATCTTCAGAACGAGACATGCGTCACAACCTCTTTAATTAATGGCTTTGTCGCTATACCAAATCACATCGGTATCGTAGCGGCTAACTAGGTGTTCAACGCCGAGTGTTGCGGCGAAGAGGGCCATACGAATGAGAACACCATTATCCGCTTGACGGAAAATAGCTAAATTCGGGTTTTGGTTTAAGTCATTATCAAGTTCGTTTGCCTCAGCGCGCGAATCACGTGGTAACGGGTGCATAATTACCGTGTTAGGCTTGTAATGACGGGTATATATTTCGCTGTTCAAACGGAAGCGGCCACGATATTGTTCCGCTTCTTCGAGGCTATTGAAACGTTCTTGCTGAATGCGGGTTTGATAGACAATGTCCGCATCCAGAGAGCCGCTTAATTCTGATGTGTTGATCACCTGATGGCCGGCATTGGTAAGGGCATCACAGATTGACTGTGGCATCGCCAACTCGGGCGGTGAAATCAGGGTTAAGCGCACGTTCTTAAACATACACAATAGCTTCGAAAGAGAATGTACGGTACGGCCGTATTTGAGATCACCGAGCATGCAAATATGCATTCCATCGATGCTGCCACCGTGATGGGCAAGCTCTTTCTCGATGGTGTACAAATCAAGTAGCGCTTGAGTGGGGTGTTCATTGGCACCATCGCCACCGTTAATCACCGGGACGCGACTGCCTTCAGCAAATTCAGTGACTGAGCCAGCTTTTGGATGGCGCATGGCAATGATGTCGCTATAACTTGAAAGTACGCGCGCAGTGTCATAGAGCGACTCACCTTTGGCTAATGCTGAGCTTTCCATGCCGGTCGTTTCACGCACTTCGCCACCGAGCAAATTGAACGCCGTACCGAAACTAATCCGGGTTCGCGTGGAAGGCTCAAAAAAGAGGTTGCCAAGAATCGCGCCGTCGAGCACGCGCGTGCGTTTACGGCGGTGGGCATACGGTTCCATTTGGTCCGCAATACGAAAAATGTGTTCAATTGCATCGCGGTCAAATTGGTCAACCGAGAGAATGTTAGCTCCGGTAAATTTCATCATCAGTGGCGTTTCCGACGTAAGTGGCTGATGGCCGCAAAGCATACCAGAAAGAGCGGCATGGCACAGCCTCTAGGGTTTTAAAACAGCTAAAATAATGATCGCGAACAAGAGAATAACCGGCATTTCGTTGAACCAACGGAACCATCGTCCAGAACGCGTCACTTGGTCATCACGAAATTGCTTGAGTAGGCGAAAGCAATATAAATGATAGATAACGAGCACTGCGACTAAAAGTAACTTCCAATGCATCCATGTACTAAACTGCAACCATGCGCTGCCATAGAGTACAATCAGGCCAGTGCCAAAAATAATCGTTAAGACCATGAATGGCGTGACGAAATAAAGTAACCTACGCTCCATGATTTTTAATTGCGCGTGTACTTTGGGTTCAACGGACTCAGCATGGTAAACAAAAAGCCGCGGCAAATAGAAGATGCCAGCAAACCAAGCCACCATGAAAATCAGGTGTAGGGCTTTAAACCATTGTACCCAAAGTAATTCGTTCATGTTTATCCTCAAAGCTGTGCCTAGTGAATCGGTAACAATGTAGCATACCGCGCAGCTGCTCGACAGTCAGCAAAAAGGGGTGGTGTTTGCCATACTATTTTAGGTTTTTAGTTTCTAATAAACGTCGTACTGCGGTTACGCTCGGGTTACTTGTTAGTTTAATCGTGCTGGGTTTCATGCTCGGTAATACGCGTGGACTCTATCTTGAGCAGCAAACGCGTCTCTTGGATAACCAAAAGGTCAATTTACAGCAGACTATTTATCAACTTGAATATCGGAACAATATTCTTGCGGTTGAACTTGATGTTGAGCGAGCGGCGAATCGTTCATTGCTACAAGAACTGCGCACGGCTCAAGAAGAGATCAACCAGACTCGTCGTGAGTTAGCATTTTATCAACGGGTGCTGGCGCCAGAGCTTGACGCCGAGGGTATCACCATTGACTCCGTGCTCGTTCGCACGATACCGGCTACAGACAGTTATTATTTCCGGGTTATCTTGCTCCATACCGAACGTTTGCAACAACTTGTTCGCGGGCGCATGGAGGTCATTGTTCGTGGTCAGCAGGACGGGCAGCGGACGGAATTAAATGTACTCGAATTGAGTGGAGCGGAAAGCTCAAGTGTTGAGTTCGCTATGAGCTATTTTTCATTACAAGAAGCGACCTGGACTTTTCCAGCCAATTTTAACCCTGAATCGTTCGTGATCAGAGTCCGCTCAAGTGCAGGACAGCAAACTGAGCGCCAGTTTCCGTGGGGTGAATTACTGAGTAGTGCTGAAGAAATCGACGACGAGAGTTGATTCGAAGGTCGCCATCAGCGACAATATGCCCCCGAATTTGTAGTTTAAGATAGAAGTGGAGCGACCGCGATGAGTGCTGTAGAACAGGCCATGCCAATTGAATTCTCAGAAGCAGCTGCAATCCGCGTGCGGACGTTAATTGCTGATGAAGAAAATCCGAACCTGAAGCTGCGCGTCTTTGTGACTGGTGGTGGTTGTTCAGGTTTTCAATATGGGTTCACCTTCGATGAGAAAGTAAATCCAGGTGACATGGAAATTCCCAAAGAAGGTGTCACCTTGGTGGTTGATCCGATGAGCCTGCAATATCTGGTTGGTGGCGTCGTTGATTATGAAGAAGGCCTACAAGGCGCTCGATTTTTCGTTAACAACCCAAATGCGACGACAACCTGCGGCTGTGGCTCCTCATTCTCTGTTTGATCTAGCGCATACGCGCACTCGAAAGAATCAGACAGCTTGCATAGAGTTGTTGTAAAAACGTACAACTGATAAGTCCTTCAAACGTATAGCCCTGATCCAAGCTCAGGGCTTTTTTTTATTCGTTTTGCTATAAATCCGCATAGAAAACCCCTTGATTTTAACAATTTTAATACACAAAAAGACTTGCCATTCCATCGTCGAAACGAAAAAATGACCAACGATTTCTTGAAGCATGCGCTGAACTTCCGAATGCGCGATGACTTCAGTTCAAGAATTCTTTTCAAAGGCATACTATGAACCGTTGGTTAGTTTTAGCGAGTGCAGGTTGGTTTGCGGTGAATGGGGTGACAGCTCCAGTCGCGAAACAAACGACGTTGCAGGGTGAAGAACTTGCTCGCCAAATTTGCTTTCTCATTAGCGCTGACGATCGCCGAGAATTCCAAGCGTTAATCAACCGTAGTAATCTGCGCTTGAATAATCTTTTTAACTCTGTGCGTTGCAATGGTTACACGCTGCTTCAGTTTGCCGTTACTGCAGAAGCGCTAGAAGTGGGGTCCTTACTTGCTCGTAGTTTACCTTCGCGAATGATTATGGAACCAGATCACAACGGCCGCACTATCTTTCAGTGGGCAGAAACCACCGGCTACGACAGTTCGCAGATTATTCAAGCGTTACGCCAAAGACTCCCTAGCATTTAACCTTCGCTCCTGCTTTGCTACACTGTCACCGAACGTGCTCAGCCGCGCGGCGGCTGACGTTATTCCTCGCTGAAAAATGCGGTCATCATGAGAGGGTGTATGAGCCATTACTCGCAACATTTAGACTATGTGAAGCATCAATTCGATCGTGCATTAGCAGCAAACGGATTTGATGCAGTTTTAATTGCCGCCGGCCAACCAGCGTACGCATTTCTAGACGACAATGCCTATCCCTATCGCGTGAACCCGCTGTTTAAGTACTGGTTGCCGATCACGGCTAGTCCGAAAAGCTTCATCTACTATAAGTCCGGTGAAACGCCAAAGTTATTTCTTTATCAGGCGCGCGACTTCTGGCATTCCACACCCAAACTGCCGCCAGGTGAGTGGCAAGATAATTTCGATATCACCATTATTGATAACGTTGAAACCGTGGTGTTATCACTGGGTAATGCAGTAAAGACAACGGCATTTATTGGCGAGGTACACGCTCCAGCCGATAGTTGGGGTCTCTCGGCGTATAACCCGGAGTCGTTGATCGACTTTATTCACTACCACCGGGCGGTGAAAACGGAATGGGAACTGCAGAATATGCGCAAGGCCAACGTCCTCGCCGCTCGTGGCCATAATGCGGCACGAGACGCGTTTTTCGCTGGTAAATCTGAGCTTGAAATTCATGCGGCCTACTTAGCTGCGATGAAGTGCCGGGAAACCGAGACACCTTATAATAGTATTGTCGCCCTCAACCAAAACGGCGCAACGCTGCATTATGACGTGTATGACAATGACGCCCCAGCAGAACATCGGTCGTTTCTGATTGACGCTGGTGCATATTACAACGGTTATTGTGCCGATATTACGCGCAGCTATGCGGGTAAAGACGGTTTCTACGCGGAGCTAGTAGCGGCAGTCGACGCTGCTGAGCAAGCGATCATTAAGCAGATTAAACCTGGCGTATCTTATTACGATTTGCACGTTGAGACGCATCGGATGATTGCGCAAATTCTTGCTGATTTTGGCTTCTTCAAAGTCGACGCAGAGACCATTTATCAACGCGGCTACACCCGTCCATTTTTCCCTCACGGCTTAGGTCATTTTATTGGCTTGCAAGTGCACGATGTTGGTGGCTACTTGAAATCGGAAAATGGCGATACGTTCGAACGGGACGCATCTCATCCGTTCCTGCGGTTACGTCGAGAGCTGGCCGAGGGGCAAGTCTTCACAATTGAACCGGGTATTTACGTGATAGATCAATTGCTGGAAGCATTCGATGGCAATGAAGAATTTAATTGGAATCGCATTGCTGAACTACGGCCTTACGGCGGTGTTCGCATTGAAGACAGTGTTGTAGTCACAGCGGATGGATACGAAAACATCACTCGGGACGCCTTTGCCAGTCTCTAATGGTTGCTAAGGACTAGCCTGCTGGGAAGTGGGCACCGAGAATTGACGCTTTAGAAGCACCAGTTACCTTGCTTAGGTCTGGTGCTTTTTTGTGGCGATGACACCAAGCCAACCAAGCGAACAGTGCACCTTCAACCCAGTCAGGATCAACCCCAAGGCTTGCTGTGCTTTGCCATGTAGGGGTTGGCAAGAGTGCCGCACAGCGGCTGAGCAAATGTTGATTATGCACACCGCCGCCGCATACATAGACGTCGTCGATGGTGAGTTGGTGTTGCTCCGCCGTTACTGCGATCGCGGAGCATAATGATTGTGCTGTAAGCTCAGCCAACGTCGCTTGCACATCCTCAGGTTGAATCGCGGAGAAATGCTCCAAGGCACGATGTAACCACTGCGGGGTAAAATACTCGCGACCGGTACTTTTCGGTGCTGCTTTGGCAAAATAAGAGTCGCTGAGGAGTAATTGCAATAATTGTGGATGCACTTGCCCACTTGCCGCCCAATGGCCATTAACATCGTAATGTTGTTGATGATGACGATAAATCCAGTCATCCATTAAGGTGTTCCCGGGGCCGCTATCAAAGCCAATGACAGCGCCACTGAGGTCGGCAGGTAACAAGGTCAGGTTGGTGATGCCGCCGATATTAACAATGACTCGATTGCTTTGCGGTGAACGAAACACGGTTTCGTGGAAGGCTGGCGCGAGAGGGGCGCCTTGACCACCGAGGGCAATATCCTTCTGGCGGAACTGAGCAATCACATCAATTCCGGTTAATGCCGCAAGTGTATGCGGGCAGCCGAGTTGCAAGGTAAAACCGGGCGATAAATCTGGATGATGGCGCACGGTCTGGCCATGACTACCAATAGCAGTGACCGCGTCGGTACTGATTTGTTCTTGTTTCAGTAGATGCAGTACACCCTCAGCAGCCGTCTGCGCAAATAGACGATCTGCAGTACCGTAACGCACCAGTTCATTGGTTCCGGGGGTGCACAGTTGCTGGCAGAGCTTCCGCAGTGGCAGCGGCAGCGGCCAATTGATTGCTGCACGATGATGCACATCACCATCGGTGTTGATGGCGACGAGGACGATATCGAGAGCATCTAGGCTCGTGCCAGAAAGAATGCCAAGATAGAGCTCGTCCTGTTTCATCGTCACACGGCTTTATTCAGCATAAGCGAGGTAGAAGCGTTTACGCCCTTCTATCATCGCCATACGTTCTTCGACGAGCAGGTTAAAGACCGGCATTTCTTCTCTTGGTAACGATGGTGCTTCGGGTAAGTTCACCGTTCGTGGATTACGGTGGGTACCGTCAACAAGGAATTCATAATGTAAATGTGGGCCGGTGACTCGCCCGGTTGCACCGACTTGGCCAATGACTTGGCCTTGACGAACACGGTCACCTTTTTGCACCGAGCGACGATGAAGGTGCAAGTACTTGGTCATGTAACGCTCGCCGTGTTGAATGAAAATATAGTGTCCGTTCAAGTTGTTATAGGCACTCTCAACAACGCGACCATCACCGGAGGCCATAACCGGCGTTCCAACTGGGGCGGCGTAATCAATCCCGCGGTGCGGCGCGACACGACCGGTGACCGGATGTAAGCGACGTGGGTTGAATTCAGAGCTGACTCGGTTGAATGCAACCGGAGCGCGCAAGAAGGATTTACGCAGGCTGCGACCGGCTTCTGTGTAGTAACTGCCATTTTCATGCAGAACTGCTGTGAATCGCTCGCCTTGGTTAACAAATTCGGCGGCAACAATTTGCCCAGTACCAACATAATGTCCGTCAACAAATCGTTGTTCAAACAGCACGCTAAATTGATCACCGCGGCGAATATCGAGAGCGAAATCCACATCCCAACCGAATAACTCGGCAAGGCTCATAATTTGACCTTGAGTCAGACCAGCTTGGACGCCCGCATTCCAGAAATTGCTGGTGATCTCAGCATGGGCAAAGGCGAGGCGAATGTCGGTCGTTTGGGTTTCAATGGAGCTTTCGTATTGACCGTCATCGTTACGCTCAATCACTAGCGTTTCTAATTCATTGAGTCGGTAGTGTAGCGCGATCAGCTCATGGTCCTCTGAACGTGCGAAACGTAAGGTTTGTCCGGGGTGGATGCGACGAAGATTAGTCGCCCCTGAGGTTTGGGTTAATTGGTGGAGCTGACGCGCGGAAAAACCCAGACGTTGGAAGATAATGGCCATGCTGTCGCCTGAGCGAACTTCATAGTCAACCCACACTAAACCTTGCTCGTCATCTTCGGGTAATGCCGACTCGCCAAGATGCAAGTCAAGGCTGTAGCGAACGCCCGGCTCAAGCGGTTCTGCAATCGCCATATCGCGAGATGCGCTGGCCTTTTCCGACGGCCACACCATCAGAACGAGGAGAAGAATCCCGACGCAAAGAATAATAAACTGGTGACGCCTCGGTAATTTTTCTAATAGTTGTGTAACCGGCTTGACCATTTTAATTTTGAACCCCTGAACTGCATTTACCACATTATCTTAGCATTTTTTCCCAGCTTGCACATTTTTCCGCACAAACCTTTACTCAACGCTTAAAAGCATCCTACGAATCAAGTAGAATGCAGAAACGCAAAAAAGTTTCAGCGCTTGGAGTAAAAATGACCACATCTGTTCAAGAAGCATTCGAGCTAATCACTCGAGGGGTGGAAGAAGTTCTTGTCGAACAAGAGCTTATCGACAAATTAAAAGAAGGTAGGCAGCTGGTCATTAAAGCTGGCTTTGATCCGACCGCACCTGATTTACATTTGGGTCACACTGTGCTGATCAACAAACTGCGGATTTTCCAGGATCTCGGTCACAAGGTTGTTTTTCTCATCGGTGATTTTACCGGCATGATTGGTGACCCAACCGGCAAAAATGTCACGCGAAAACCGTTGAGTCGCGAGGATGTGCTCGCCAATGCTGAAACCTATAAAGAACAAGTCTTCAAAATTCTTGACCCAGCCAAAACTGAAGTTCGCTTCAACAGCGAATGGATGAATAATTTAGGCGCTGCAGGCATGATTAAATTGGCGTCGCGGCAAACGGTTGCGCGGATGCTCGAACGTGATGACTTTAAAAAGCGCTATCAAGGTGGTCAGCCGATCGCGATTCATGAATTTATCTATCCGCTTGTGCAAGGCTGGGACTCGGTTGAGTTGCGAGCCGATGTAGAAATGGGTGGAACCGACCAACGTTTTAACTTGTTGATGGGTCGTGAACTACAAAAAGAAGAAGGGCAACGCCCGCAGACCGTGATTACCGTGCCGTTACTCGAAGGCCTCGATGGTGTGCAAAAGATGTCGAAATCGTTGGGTAACTATGTCGGCATTACCGACGCACCGAACGACATGTTCGGTAAGCTGATGTCGGTTTCTGATGAATTGATGTGGAAGTACTTCGACCTATTAAGCTTCCGCCCAACCGAAGAGTTGACAGCATTGAAAGCCGAAGTGGCGGCCGGTGCAAATCCGCGCGACGCGAAAGTGCAGTTAGCCAAAGAGTTGATTGCTCGTTTTCACAGTGCTGCCGATGCAGATGCGGCGGAGCTTGACTTCATTCAACGCTTTCAGAAGAATGCAATTCCAGACGATATGCCAGAGCTAACGTTGCAGTTAGGTGAGGAACAACGTGGTTTAGCTAATGTGTTGAAGGAAGCTGGCTTGGTTGCATCAACCTCGGAAGCCATGCGCATGGTGAAACAGAAGGCCGTGCGTATTGACGGTGAGCGTGTCGACGATGCCCGTATGGTTTGTGCAACAGGTACCGCTGTGTATCAGGTCGGTAAACGCAAATTTGCCCGTATTATACTCAGTTAAGCTGATTGTAACGAACGCAGTCAGCGTTGCCACCCCGGCACGCTGACACGTGTTTTTCGCTCACAATCCCAAAGGGTTAACTGCTCGCCCCACACGCAACCGGTATCTAACGCGAGCACACTGTCATGGTTCGCTTTGCCCTCGAGGCTTGCCCAATGGCCAAAAGCAAGCTGCCACGGTGCAATCTTGAGCTGTTCAAACCAAGGTCTGAGCCCCATATCCAAAGCTTGAGCGGGTGGTGCTTTACAGGTCAGTTCGACACCATAGTCGGCTGTTAGATAGCGCATTCGCGTAAATACATTAATAAAGAAACGTAGTCGATCGATGCCGCTAAGGTCGTCGTGCCATTGCTGAGTTTCGTTACCGTACATGTGTTCCAATAAAGTCACAAACTGGCGACTGCGTAAATACAGTTCGACTTCGCTGGCATAGGCGGCAGCGTCATCGATGCGCCAATCGGGATGAATGCCTGCATGAACCATGGCGATGGCTTGGCTGCCGTCGGCGACCAAAAGTGGCTGTTTACGTAGCCAATCCACCCAAAAATCGCGATCGCGGGAATGCACGATATCCGCAGTATTATCTTTTGCATTGATGCGTTTGACCTCGGTGAATACCGCGAGGGCATGGAGGTCGTGATTGCCTAAAACGCAGCGAAATGATGAGCCTAACTCAGCCAAAAACTCGAGGGTTGCTTGGGCTTGCGGACCACGGCCGATAAGATCGCCCACAGCCCAAAGTTCGTCGGCCTTGGGATCAAAATCGACGCGTTGAAGGAGTGCTTGCAAAGGTTGTAAACAACCGTGGATGTCACCGACTATATATCGCGCCATGTTTGCTCCTAATGGAGAATATTTGGCTTCGCTAAGGTGAACATGGGAATCGGTAAGCTCCAACGTTGACCGTCTTGATCAACCATGCCATAGCTGCCTTGCATGTGCCCAACGGGCGTCTTTAAAACCGTACCACTGGTGTACGTGAATCGTTTGCCGGGATCAATTTTCGGTTGTTTACCAACGACACCGTCACCAATAACTTCTGTGGTTTTGCCGTCCGCGTCAGTAATCTCCCATTTGCGGCTGACCAACTGCACCGTTTCTTCACCATGATTGGCAATGGTAATGGTATAGGCAAAGACAAACTGATTCTGCTCCGGCTCAGATTGGTCGGGCAAATATTCAGTGGCGATAGTGACATCAATGGAATATGACTTCATATAGTTCGGTTATGCTCTGTAATCCAGTTCGCCATCGCTACAAAGTCAGCGACGGATAGAGTTTCAGGACGCGCTGCCGGATCGATACCTAGTGTTTCTAATTCATCCGCACTCATTAACTTTTTCATGTTGTTGCGCAGAGTTTTCCGGCGTTGATGAAAGGCCATATGGCAGACGTGATTAAGTGTCGCTCGATCGAGTACCGGCCATGGCGATTCAGAATAAGGGAGCAGCCGGACCACAGCAGAGTCGACCTTCGGTGCCGGGTCAAACGCTTCTGGTGGAACCTCAAGCACGGGAACCACTTCGCACGCCTGTTGAATCATGACGGTCAGGCGCCCAAACGCTTTACTTCCCGGTGCTGCGGCCATGCGCTCAATCACTTCTTTTTGTAACATGAAATGCATGTCGCTGATGGTGTTCACTTGACTCAGCAAGTGGAAGATTAGTGGTGTTGAAATATTGTACGGTAAGTTACCAAAGACGCGTAACGGTGTGCCGAGCTCCTTCGCTAAATCCGCAAAGTTAAACTTCAACGCATCGGCGCGATGGACCGTTAATTTTCCGGCAAACTCAGGTGACTTCTCGAGTCGCGAGGCTAAGTCACGGTCTAACTCGACCACATGAAGATGGCCACTGCGCTGGACAACCGGACGAGTCAAGGCGGCTAACCCCGGCCCAATTTCTAGAATAGGTTGGCCAGGTTCTGGGGCGATCGCGTCGACGATAGCGTCGATGACCATTTCGTCCTGTAAAAAGTTCTGACCAAAGCGCTTGCGAGCGCGGTGACCGTCGAGTGCTTTACTCATGTGTCAGCAGGTATCCTTTGTTTCTGGAGCTGATGTTTATTGGCCATCTGTATCGCTTGTGTCAATGCAATTCGAAAGCTGCCGGTGTCACCTTGGCCGCTGCCAGCGAGGTCAAGGGCGGTACCGTGATCAACCGATGTACGCACGAAAGGCAAACCTAGGGTAATGTTCACCGCCGCACCGAAGCCCTTGTATTTTAACACGGGCAGCCCCTGATCGTGATACATGGCCAACACCACATCCGCATTTTCAAGGTATTTAGGCTGGAAAATGGTATCAGCGGGCAGAGGTTCCGACAGGTTATAGCCAAACTCTTTGCGCAATGCCGCTAAGGTCGGTGCTATGACGTCGATTTCTTCGAAGCCCAAATGCCCGCCTTCACCGGCGTGAGGATTTAAGCCACAGACCAAAATACGAGGCTGAGCGATGGCAAACTTTTCCACTAAGTCCGTATGTAAAATATGAATCACTTGGCTTAATCGCTCGGCGGTGATCGCTTTTGAAACATACGCGAGCGGAATATGGGTGGTGACCAAAGCGACGCGCAGCCCTTCTGTGGCTAACATCATGACCACGTCTTTGCGATTCGCTTGTTGAGCGAAATATTCAGTGTGGCCACTGAAAGCAACACCGGACTGATTGATAATCCCTTTATGTACCGGCCCAGTGACAATCGCGGAAAATTCGCCAGAAAGGTTACCGACGCTGGCGCGATGCAGAGTTTCAACGACATAAGCACCATTGCGTTCGTCCAGTTGACCAGGAGTAACGGGGCAGGCTAAGGGGACGTCGCAGACGGTTACCACACCTGCTTGATGAGGCTGTGGCGCCTGATTTGCATCATAGTCACGACATTGAATGGTCAGACCCAGTTGTTCGGCTCGTTCCAGTAATAATGTTTTACTGGCACAAACGACAAGCTCAGCAGGCCAATCCTGCTGAGCAATCTGGAGCAACAAATCGGGTCCAATCCCGGCCGGCTCTCCCGGTGTTACGGCAATGCGTAAGGTCATCGGTGTTTAATCACGAAACTCAACAAACGCATTGGCGCGGATTTCTTGCAACCAGACGTCGAGCTCTTCGGCAAATTTACGACGATAGAGTAATTGTTGCGCTTGTTCGACAAAGCGTTGTTCGGTGATGTCTTGTTGACGACGTTCAAGGACCTCAACAATATGCCAGCCATGCGTGGTACGGAACGGCTCAGAAATTTCATTTACTGGTAAGCGACGAACACGGTCACGAAATTCTGGTACATAAACATCAGGAACAGCCCATTCCAGCTCACCATTACGCTGTGCAGAGCCGGTGTCGGCTGAATTCTCGGCAGCTAACTCGCCAAATGACTTCTCACCGGCCAAAATTTGCTCGCGGAATTGGTTGAGCATTTGTTGGGCACGATTATCAGAAAGAATCACTGACGGGCGAATAAGAATATGACGGGCGCGAACTTCTTCCATTGTCGCTTGCTCAACACCGCGCATGTCGGTCACTTTGAGAACATGGAAGCCAATGCCACTGCGCAGTGGGCCTACGATATCACCGGTCGTCGTACCTTGCAGCGCGTTCGCGAATAAGGTTGGCATTGCGTTTAATGAGCTCCAACCCATATCGCCCCCTTCAAGTGCGTTCGCCGCGCTTGAACTGGTAATGGCCAACTGGGCAAAGTCGTCACCTTGCTGGGCAAGCTCGACTACGCGGTCGGCACGTGAGCGAGCACCCGCTTCGTCGTCGTTACCTTGCTCGTCTTGCATGCCAATTAGAATGTGAGCAACGCGATACTCAGTGCTCTGGGTGCCTTGTTGTTTAATCAGGTCGGTTACTAAGTCAACTTCTTGCGGACTAATATAGATACGACGCTGAATGGCGGCACCTTGTACTTCACTCATCAGAATTTGATTACGAATCTCTTCACGGTACTCAGCCCATGACGCGCCACTCATTTCGATTTGTTGACGCATGGCGTCGACCGGAACGTTATTTTCCGCAGCGATACCGGCAATGGCTTGGTCAAGATATGCATCGTTAATTTGAATACCCATTCGTTCAGCCATTTGCATTTGCAGTTTTTGCAGAATCAAACGTTCTGAAGCCTGAGTACGCAAAGCGGTCTCTGACGGCATCGGTGTGTTGTTCTGCTGAATCTCGCGACGCGCCGAAGCAATCAGGCTCTCTAACTCACTTTCCAGTACGACTTGCTCGTCAACAATAATGGCGACGCGGTCCAGCAACGTTTCTGCGGTTGCGGCGGCACTCGCCAGCATGGCAACGACACCGAAAACCAAGGCTGTTATTTTTCTCATAAAACTTCCGTTAATTACTTAAATAAAATGGTCGACGATATCCAAAGATACCCTGTTGTAATAAATTCATAATGCCAGCGCCAGCGCGATTACTTAAACCAGTTAGCGAAAATTGCAAACTGACGCCATTGTCAAAGTCGGCAAGTGGTAAAGGCCCCTCACCGAAATTTAAATCATAGTTGCGGTTTACACGCCGATAAGCGCTTACTTGTATGGACCAGCAGCAACTGTCATATTGCAGACCAAATAATGCGTCCATAGTTCGATTTGTTCGCAAATCTTGATACCAATGACTCGCTAATGCCCAGTCTTGATGGATCCGCCATGAGGTGACAATCCCCACTTGTTCAACTTCTTCCGTGGTGCCCACGAGTCCGCGAACCCGACGATGGTTCAACTGTATCAAGTTACTTTCATCTTTGCGATATTCGAGTGCAACACGGCTTTTGCGGACCAGACTCAAGTCGGTATCGTATTGAATTGCTGAGCTTGCAAACCAACGTTGTGAAACCCGCAAATCAAGCTCTGCCGCTACTTCGGAGTTACTTGCCGTAATTCGACTGGTTTCGTCAAATAGCTGCGTCTGACTTTCGTCTAAATAAAGAATTTGGCCTAGACTCAAACGCATTAACTCATCAGCAGTATTGTTATAGAAACTCGTGGTTGCTCCCACCGTTACTTGATGGGCATCGGCAATCCGATCGAGGCCGGTAAAGCGACGCGGACGGAACAGACTGTTGTAATCGTCTTGCATTAAAATTGTATCATAAATGCCAATTCGCGATTGCTCTCGATGCGGCACATACAAATATTGCAGCTGCGGCGTTAACGTTTGAAAGCCGTTGCTATTGGCAAATGGTCGTTCGAGGTGAATACGACCATGCCAACGCAACTGCGGCAAATGTCGTGTGACAGATGAATCCCGATCGTCTCGTCCGCTTTGGTTGTAATGTGTGACTAAATAGCTCACATCTGCTTGCCAGTCCCACGCTGGGCGCACAAGTTGATAGCGAAGTGTTGGTTCGACATGGACACGGGTCGCAGAGTCATTGGCATCGAGAGGATTGCGAAACTGGGTCACTTCCGAAAAAACACGTAAATCGAGATGATTGGCAAGGCTCTCTTGATGCCAGCCTGAAACGCGCGGGAGTGTTCGATAAGGCGCCTGATATGGCCCTAACATTTGGAAGTCTTCAAATTGGATCTGCAAGTGCGACTGACCGCTGTGGTAGTCAAATTGGCCGCGCCGGTATAAATGCGGATCGGCACGATTGACAAAGGTACTGCCGAAATCGTTGATATAAGCTGTGTCACTCACTTGGGCAAAGTCGACGTAACCTGACCAACGCTCCGAGAGACGTGAATTTTGTTCCACACGCCAGAGCGAGCGACTATTGTCGAGGCTGCTGCGCCGATCACTGTGGAGGTAGTTGACTTCAACGACGCCGCGATGCTGCTCAGTTAAATAGCGTGTTTCGACCATACCCATAACACCGCGATCGGTCATCAGCCGAGGCGTCAGAGTAACGTCGTAGTTTGGCGCTAGATTAAAATAGTAAGGTACTTCCAGTTCCACACCGTTGCGAGCAGAGCTCCGAATCGTCGGGTAAAGCAGGCCGGATTTACGCTCGTCCGTGAGTGGGAAGCTAAACCGAGGAATATACAGCACGGGTACGTTAAACAAGCGAAATTGAGCATGATGGGCGGTGCCCCAGCTTTCATTCTCGTTCATTTCAATATTGCGCGCGGCAATTTGCCAAGCAGGGCGATCACCTGGACAGGTCGTAAAGGTACCATCGTGGAGCACGACCTGACGCTGTCCTTCAGCCATGGCTAAATCAATCTGACCCGCTCGACCATGAGCAGAGCGCGGAATAAGCAAGTACTCACTATCAATAATCGATGCGCTTTGACCCAAACTATCCGCCTGAATGTCAGCCGCACGAACGGCAATGTAGTCATCACTGAATAACAGTCCACCATCCGCTTGTAAAACCCCGGTGACATTGTCAAAGGTTGCATTGCGGGTCACCAGTCGCTGATGCCCCTGCAAAACCACAACATGACCGCGAAACCGAGCAAAACGGTTGGCGTCGAGTTGGCTGTATTCGGAAAGTACCAGTAAATCCTCATCATCAATGTCGCCATCGCGCTGGAGCGACGCGAGCGAGGGAATATCGTCGAGCCATGCAGGGTTAATCGCACAGCTGCGCAGATGCATGGGGGGTGCGTCGTTGACGGCAAGCACGGGGCGCGGACTTGTTTGCTGTGCCAATACCGATGGTGAAAGTAACAAATTGGTGATTACGACACTAGGCACAAGAAAACGCGCAGCATATTTCTTTGATAGGCTACGACGCGACTTCAGCATGAATTCCTGCTGTTCACTCATGAAAAGTTAACTATTCTTGTTTGATTCGACATGGTAAGCGTTATGATAAAGCAATTTCGTTTTCGGGGCTATTTGCTAATATGCCCAGTCAGGTTAAAAAATCAGAATTTTATGAGGTTTCCGTGGATCAACGACTGCAATTTCTCCAGCCTTGGCTGCAACAACAGCTTCAACGCTTGTTGCCACAATCCACGTTTGACGTTGAGTCATTGGCCGGCGATGCCAGTTTTAGGCGCTATTTTCGGGTTGTTGTCAGTAGTGCGGGCGCGCGACAAACGATGGTCTTGGTCGATGCGCCACCCCCTGAGTCGTTACAACCATTCATTGCGTTAGCCCATGCGTATCAGCAGCGCGGAGTGCGAACACCAGAGGTGTTAGCGTTTGACGAATCCTTGGGCGTGATGCTTTTGGAAGATTTTGGCGATACCTTGTTTGCGAGCGGTTTGAATAAGACGGTTGCGTCGTCGCGCTATCGCGCCGCGATTGATCTGCTACCACAAATTATGCAGGTGACCGAACATACAGAAGGAAGCGTGCCCGATTACGACGTCGCACTGCTCACGCGCGAGAATAGCCTTTTTCATGACTGGCTGTTAAAGACGCACCTTGGCATGGAATTATCGCCAGCAGAATCAAAATTATGGCAACGGGTAAATCAGCTTTTAATTGACAATGCGCGTGTGCAACCGCAAGTGGGTGTTCATCGTGATTATCATTCACGCAATTTGATGCTACTCGATGGAGCAGCGGAAGCTGGTGAGTTAGGGGTGATCGATTTTCAAGATGCAGTACAAGGCGCAATTACGTACGACCTAGTGTCGCTTTTGCGTGATTGTTATGTGGTCTGGCCGGACGATTTTGTTCAAGAGCAACTGCACTACGCTTATCAACGTTTCACCGCAGCCGGTCTGCTGACTGATGTTGACTTTTCGCAGTGGCAACGCTGGTTTGACTGGATGGGTCTGCAACGACATACCAAAGCAAGTGGTATTTTTGCGCGTCTCTATCACCGAGATGGCAAGGCAGGATATTTACATGATATTCCACGCACGGTTGAATACTTGGTGACGGTTTCGCGGCAATATCCGGAACTGCACGATTACTGTCAATGGCTGCAAGAGCGGGTGCAACCGGCATTAGCTGAAAAAGCTCAACAACGTGACTCGATTGGAGTGTCATAGTGGCGGAATATCATAGTCGCCAACCGAAAAAGGCCATGATCCTTGCCGCTGGGCGTGGCGAGCGGATGCGGCCGCTTACCGATCACACGCCCAAGCCGTTGCTGCAAGTGGCGAATAAAGCCTTGATTGTATGGCACATCGAAAAGCTAGCGAAACTCGGTGTCAGCGAGATTGTGATCAACACAGCTTGGTTGAGTCACGCATTAGTCGCGGCAATCGGTACTGGCAGTCAATGGGGTGTGCAGGTGCATTGGAGTCATGAACCTGCGGGCGGATTAGAGACCGCAGGTGGGGTGCTGAAGGCCTTACCTTGGTTAAGTGATGGACCCTTCTATGTGATCAACGGCGATGTTTGGTGCGACTATGATCTCGCCAAGCTGGAGCAGTGTGCACTGACTCAACAACCAGAATTGCTTGCTCATTTAGTGCTTGTTGATAATCCCGAGCATCATCCGCTCGGTGATTTTAAGTTAACAGAACAAGGACTATTGGTGTGTCGCTCAGAGGCCGAAACCGGGCTGACCTTTAGTGGTATCAGTGTTCTTAGCGCAGAGTTATTTGCACCATGGCTACATGCCACGGGTGAGCGTCTAGCCCTGCGCGACGTGTTCGCGCCAGCACTCGAGCAAGGTTTGATTTCGGCAGAATACCATCCGGGTCAATGGACCGACGTCGGTACCCCGGAGCGTTTGGAAATGCTGAATGCGCAATTAATGCAACGTGCGCCGCAAGACTAATCCCCCGATAACCTAAAGTTGGCAGGTAATTCGAATTCGAGTGCCGCACCTGTACGCGGGTGACGAAAGGCGATCCATTCGGCGTGTAGCAATAGGCGCGGCTGCTGTTTGCAATCCTCACAGCCGTAGAGACGATCGCCAATGATCGCATGCCCGAGTTGTTGCATGTGCACTCGTAATTGGTGCGAACGACCGGTTACTGGGAATAGCAAAACCTCAGTGCAATTGTCACCTAGTTTAACACGCTGATACTCGGTCAATGCCGATTTACCGTGTTCATAACAGACCATTTGCTTCGGCCGGTTCGGCCAATCACAGCGCAACGGCAATTCCACGGTGCCCGCAACGGACTCTAACTGACCATGCAGACGCGCTCGATAACGCTTCTTCACTTGCCGCTCTTGAAACTGACGCCCTAATTGCCCCTGACTAAACTTATCTAGCGCCATAATAATTAAGCCAGATGTCGCCATATCTAGGCGGTGTACAATTAAAGACGTCGGCAATACCGCTTGCACGCGTTTTTCCAAGCTGTCTTTGTGTTCCGGTGCTTTGCCAGGAACGGTGAGTAGACCTGCTGGCTTATTCAAAACAACAAGGTGTTCGTCACGATACACAATCGATAACCAAGGGGTTTGCGGCGGGTTATAAACAAACATAAAAGCCTAATAAGAGTTTCGTAACGATGATGTAGTTTATCAGAAATAAAACGGGATCAGCTTGCTCTTTCGCTTAAAAAAATTCGCATTTGTTATCGGCTTCACATCACCAATCAAACGCTTAAAAAGAAAGCCAGTGCGGATCGATCTTATGTACCAAATTTAATTCTTACACCGCCGTTGACGATGAATCCGTCATTACGTGACCAGATATCGGTTGTCCATAAACCGCTGGGAGCTCTGCTCGGTAACAATAAAGGATGCTCATCGCTTTGCTTTACGTCGAGGAGATTTTCAAGGTTAATGAACCAACTGAATCGGCCCCTAGTAACTTCTGCGAGGAAGCCGAGATGCCAATAAGGTTTTGATTCATTAATATATGGATTATCGTTGAGGCGCTGCGTGCCAGTGTAATATGCCTCAAATCCGGCTCTGAATTTGCCATGTTGTTCCCACATTGCAACAAACCCGGCTGAGTGCATTGGTGTCAAAGCAATTGAACGCTTTCTGATGCCCACAGGTGAAGATTCTGAAGAATCAAGGTAGAGGTAACTCGCTGTTAACTTTAAATCGTTCCAGTAATACCTGAGTAAAAACTCAGAGCCGCGTATTCGACTTTCCTCCGCACTGTTAACTAAACGTACTCTATCGTTGATGCCGTCGGCATTTGAATCGAACGCGGCTAAGCTCACTACATTATCAATATTTGCGGCAAATAGGGTGAGACTCGTTTCGATACTTTCATAGGTGTAGGTAAAATCGATAGAAGCTGTGTCTGCTGTTTCAGCGCTAATGTCTTGAATCGGTTCTAGTCTCGCTAATCCAGCTGCTTCAATTTCGTCGACAAAGGGTGTCGGTGCAAAATAACCTTTGCCGACTGAACCGCGAATGGTTAGCTCACCAAGGCGATACAATAATGATAACCTCGGGCTAAATTGAGAACCGAATTCGCTGTGGTCGTCGAAACGCGTACTTAGTGAGGCAGTTATTAACGGGCTGAACATGTAATCAATTTGCGAGAAGACACCGGGCACTTGATAGTTATAGTTGAAACTCGGGTATGTAGCTGAATTAAAGCGATCGTTCTGATACGCGACCCCAATTACCCAATCACTATTATCGGTATAACCCGCAAGGCTTGATTCAAGCAGATAGCTTTCATGTTCATCATTTTCTACCAAGCTACCGTAGGTGTGCTCGTGCTTTCGCTGCATCGCGGAAGCGCGTGAGTTCAATGCTAATGTATCGAATACAGGCATGGTAAAGATCATACCCGCATCTAAACGTTCTGAATCTTGGGTTTGTTGAAATGCACTTCCATCAGCAACCGTTCCGCCAGGCATGGTACCACCCGTGCGATTTTCCGACATGATACCTACTGTGGTATATAGTGTTTGCCCCCGATCTCCCTGCCAGTATAGTCGTGGCCGCGCGGTATAGCGCTCATAGCCCGGTAAATCAATCCAACCGTCGTTACTGATATCAGTGCGACTTTGGTGATGGACACCTGCGGTTATTGAGCCCTGCGCATTAACGCTAAGTGGTGTTTCAAAGTAGCTCGTAATATCTTGTCCATGTCGTGTGGTGGCATTAACCAACACTTCACCACTTGCCTTATCGTCCGGTTTTCTCGAGATTAAATTAATAACACCACCCATGGCAGAGCCACCGTACAGCGATGACGCCGAGCCTTTAATAATTTCTACGCGAGCTAAGTCTGTTGGTGGAATTTGCAATAGACCAATAGAACCGGCTTGGTTACCATAAAGCGGTAGGCCATCGGCAAGTAGCTGTGTGTAACGACCAAAGAGCCCTTGCAGCCTTATGTTTGCACTTCCGAGCGCGGGCGAGGTTGTTTGCACGCGAACGCCTCCGGTTTCCGCGACCAACATCGAGATATTACCCGGCCGCATTGCTGCTTTTTCTTCGATATCTTCGCGGTTAATCAGTTCAACTCGAATCGGTTGTTCATCGGCGATACGTCCTGACCGTGTAGCCTGAACAACCACGCGCTCAATATGGTCGTGCTCATGCTCGTGTTCATCGTCGTGTTCTTTGTCAGATGCGCTTGCTTGGTTAATAAGGAGGAACGGTATTGATAAAGACACTATGAATGCGGAACGGAATGCCAACATTGGAACACCTTTTAATAAAGAAACCTGTTCTAGCAGAGTATCTAGCTATGAAAATTTCAACGCGATACGTTGGAGCCTTCGTTGTAGTAACGCCTATACTAAAGGTTCCAGTAACAGGAAGGTCAACATGAAAATTAGCGAACTATCATACGCAAGCCAGATTGCACCGAAAACAATTCGATATTACGAAAGTATCGGTTTACTATCGTCGCCAAGCCGCGACCCTAATGGATACCGGAATTACAGCACTGAAGCTGTGGAGACGCTAATCTTCATTCGCCGATGTAAAGAATTGAACATGTCCCTAAGTGACATTAAGTGCTTAGTAGAAGCACAGCGACACCCCAAGGCTTCATGCGGCATGGTGGATGAGCTGATAGCGGGGCAGTTACGAAAAGTGCGCGAAACCCAAAAAGAACTTGCAGAACTTGAACAAACATTGTCAACACTGGCTACTTCCTGTAGCAGCGAGCAAATACAGGATTGCAGCATTTTGAATAAACTCAAAATCATATCGGTTTAACGTGGGCAAAGCGGGCGTTAGAAGCTGAAATGGAAGCCCACTAGGTTATGCACCTAATGATGCAGCCGGAAACAACAACAGCAATTCCCTTCGGGGAAATCTCGCCAGAAATCACTACCTTTTGAATTTTTTTTTGTGGAATTCATCACAGCGTCATTTTCTTGCGCTATGCTCAAAAGACAACAACAAAAAATCAGAGGTGGGCTATGCCTGAATCGATTCAGAATGAAGACCCCAAGTTCTATATTCTCGACACCAACATCCTCTTACACGAACCGCTTGCCTTTTTAAACTTTCAAGAACATAACGTTGTCATTCCCATGGTCGTCCTAGAAGAGCTCGACCACATTAAAGACCGCCAAAAGGACGTAAGCCGCGATGCTCGAGTGGCGATTCGTTCGCTCGAAGAAGCACTGCATGACGCAACTCCCGAACAAATTATCGACGGCGTGCCGCTGACCCGAATTTCCGGTGAACACCAAGCCGTGGGCCACTTATCGATTTTTCCTGACTTTCAGTTACGTCAGGCAGAGTCGGCGCTGGCGCTGAACGAAAATGACCATCGGATTATTCAAACGGCATTGCAACTACAAAAAGACAAAGCACCGGCGAAAGTGGTATTAGTTACGAAAGACATTAACATGCGCTTGAAAGCCAAAGGTGCGGGGGTGAAGTGCGTTGAAGATTATCGTACCGACCAATTAATCGATGATATCCGCCTGCTCGCTAAGGGTTTTTACCAATTCGAAGGGAATTTTTGGGATAGTGTTGGCGACGTCAAAACAGAACAAGACGGCCGTGATATCTATCATTTTATTGCCCGCGATTTGTTTCCAACGGTTTATCCAAATGAATACTTGATCGACGAAACCGAACATTTTTGTGCCCGGGTCGAAAGCTTCACCGACAGTCATGTGAAAATTCTGGATTTAGGCCGCGAGCGCTTGATGGGGATTCGCGCGTGGGGGATTAGCCCCAAGAATATCTATCAAGCGATGGGCATGCATGCTTTGCTGGATCCTAGCCAAGACTTAGTCATTTTGACCGGTCCGGCCGGATGCGGGAAAACCTTACTCGCGCTTGCCACAGCCCTTGAACAGGTGGTGGAAAAGGGCATGTACGAGAAAATTATCGTCACCCGCAATACGCCGGAAATTGCCGAATCTATCGGCTTTTTGCCGGGTACGGAAGAGGAGAAAATGGCGCCTTGGCTGGCTGCGATTACCGATTCACTGGAAGTTTTGCACAAGCACGACGAGCACATGGATGCGAGTTTAGAGTTCACGATGAAGAAAGCGAATATTCAGTTTAAATCGCTGAATTTTATGCGTGGTCGGAGTATTCAAAACGCTGTGGTCATTCTCGACGAGGCGCAGAACTTAACCGCAAGCCAGTTAAAAACGATTATTACGCGGTGCGGTGCTGGCACGAAAATTATCTGTTCGGGTAACTTGGCTCAAATCGACAGTTACTACTTAACGGCCGTTACCTCAGGCTTAACCTTTATTGTAGAGCGCTTTAAAAATTACTACGGCAGTTCGACGATGAACCTCAACGGCGTGGTGCGTTCGAGTTTGGCGCAGTATGCGGAAGAGAATCTATAACGCGTTAAACAGCCGCGTGATGGGCAAAGTAATCCTCTAAAATCACACAGGCCGCGGCACTATCGACGCGGCCTTTTTGTAGTTCCCGGAAGCCACCTCGGGCAAACAGCTCTTCACGGACACTGACCGTCGTTAAGCGCTCGTCTTGGAGGAAAATCTGCACACCAAATCGACCATGAAGTCGGTTGGCAAATTTTTTCGCACGAGCAGTCAGCGGCTGCTCGGTGCCGTCCATATTCAGTGGTAAACCGATCACGCAGAGTTCTGGTTGCCACTCTTGAATGAGTTTTTCGACGTGATCCCACTGTGGTACGCCTTCATTTGCTTTCAACGCGGGCAGTGGTGACGCAGTACCCGTGAGCGCGGTACCCACGGCAACGCCGATACTCTTTGTGCCATAATCAAAACCAAGAATGCTCACCTAGGCATGTCCTGCTTCACTCGATAACTGGCTAATATCGAACCCTAAACGCTCTGCGGCTTTTTCCCAGCGTTGACCAGTCGGTGTGTGGAAGAGTAAATCCGCGTCTGCCGGAATAGTTAACCAAGAATTATCGGCAATTTCTTCTTCTAACTGGCCTGCTTCCCAGCCGGCATACCCTAATGTGAGCAGGAAGTGCCGGGGCGCACGATCAGAACCCAAGGCTTCGAGAATATCGCGCGATGTGGTGATCATTATCTCATTACTAAGTTGTAAACTGCTACGCCAACCTTCTTGTGGAGGATGCAATACAAATCCGCGGTCGGTCGCGACCGGACCGCCGGTCAGTACATGTAAGTCTTCCAATGTCCGCGTTGTGGTCACCTCGACATCGATTTGCTCGAGTAAACTGGCGACGGTCAAACCGATCGGCTGGTTGATCACAAGCCCCATCGCACCTTCTTCATTGTGTTCGCAGACATAGGTCACGGTATGATGAAAAAACGGATCGTTTAAACCCGGCATAGCAATTAGAAAGTGATTCTGTAAGCTTTGAAACTCTGTCTTCTCTGGGGTATCGGACATTCCCCCTCCTTTTAAGAACGTGATGCTGACGGCAAATCAGCAATGACGGCGTCGAATAATTGACCCGCTATATTAATTTGGTATGCATTTTCAATTTCGCGCATACAGGTCGGGCTGGTGACATTGATTTCAGTGATACGGTCACCAATGACATCTAAACCCACCAAGTACAGTCCTTTCTCTTTTAAAACCGGCCCAATCTTGTTCGCGAGCGCAAGATCACTGTTACTTAGTGGTTGTGGGCGGCCACTGCCACCCGCTGCCAAGTTGCCGCGGGTTTCACCTGCGGACGGGATGCGAGCTAGCGAATACGGCACTGGTTCGCCGTTGATAATTAAGATGCGTTTATCGCCATCTTTAATCGCGGGCAAGTACTCTTGTACCATAGCGAAGCGCTTGCCATGGTTGGTCAGGGTTTCAATTATAACGCCTAGGTTGCTGCCTTGTTCATCGACGCGAAATATCGAAGCGCCGCCCATGCCGTCGAGCGGCTTCACGATAATGTCTTTGTGCTGTTGGTGGAACTCGCGAATTTGTTTCGCGCTGCGCGAGACAAGTGTCGCCGGGATCAAGTCAGGGAACCACGCGGTGAATAATTTTTCGCTGCAATCACGCAAGCTTTGCGGACGATTGACTACCAATGCACCGTCGCGCGCAGCCAAGTCGAGTATATGAGTGGCGTAAACAAACTCGATATCGAAAGGCGGATCTTTGCGCATGAAAATCACGTCAAGATCGCCCATGTTGACGATTTCGTCGGCTCCGAGCTGGTAATAGTTGTCGCTTCGATCCCAAACTTGTAAGGGACGTACCCGTGCTTTGGCGGTGCCTTGTTCGATAAACATGTCGGCAAGCTCGAGGTACAACAATTCATATCCACGGGCTTGGGCTTCCAATGCGATACGGAAACTTGTGTCTTTGTAGGTGGTAATGGACGCAATGGGGTCCATGACAATAGCAACACGGATCATGAATGACTCCTAACCTAAATCGCCAAAATGGCATTGTAACGCAGTTATGGCTGCAAGTGCTGCAGTTTCGGTACGTAATATCCGCGGTCCAAGCTGAACCGGGTGGCAACCTGCCGCGGCAGTGGCTAACACCTCTTGCTCCGAAAAACCGCCCTCGGGGCCAATCAGTAGATGATATTCATTCGCTTCCGCTAAGCCTGAAAATGGTGTGGTGACGTGCGGGTCGAGGGTGACGGTGATACCGTTACGCTCAGCAGCAAGCCAGTCGGAAAGCTTCATCGCTGGGAGTACTTTCGGAACAAAGTTTCGCCCTGATTGTTCGCAGGCCGAGATGACGATTTTCTGCCATTGTTCCTGTTTTTTTTCTAAACGTTCACCACTGAGTTTTACATTACAACGCTCGGTAAACAACGGAGTAATGGCGTGCACGCCAAGTTCAACAGACTTTTGCAGAACAAAGTCCATGCGGTCGCCTTTGCTGATGCCTTGAGCAAGATGGATTTTTAAGTCGGACTCCACCGAAGCTTCGAGGATAGCGGTGACCTTCACTTCGACACTTTTTTTACCGACGGAGATGATTTCGGCAGTGTACGTATGATTGTCGCCATTGAATAGCTCGATCGTCGCACCAACCGGCAAGCGCAAGACGCGGCTAGCGTGATGAGCAACTTCATCGCTCAATTGAAACAGGCCATTGAGGCTAAAGGTTTGAGACTGAAAAAACCGAGGAATTCGCATACAGATCCTTGCCGCTTGAATACCACCACGTTGGTGAAAACATTCGTTATAACGCCATGTTACCGCTCAGGCGAATATGCGGCAAGGAATCTGGGGTTAATCGCGACGTTGAGTCGCCCAAGTACTCAGCTGCGCTTGCGGCGAATGCTCTCAACGTTAGTCGCGATAGAAAGCAACAGGATCATTGATTCTTTCATGAGTGAAATGAAAATGACCGAGAAATAAAGTACGACTGTGGACATTAACGCTGTACCTAATGACTCCATAAAGCCATAAATGAAAATACCACCGAGAAAGCCAAAGATAACGGCTATGCCACCGCCGACCCACCACAACAGAATGACGCCGTCCCACGCGCGGCGAAACCAATCGAGTACTGGGAATTCAGTGGTCTTTGTCGAGTCCGACTCGTTGCGGGTTTCTTCGTGAAGTTCTGCAAGTCGAGCCATTGCTCCTAACCAAATGCGCAATGGAATCGTGAATAAGCGCAAAATGACTAAAATCAGCGCTTGAATCAGTGCTGGGCCAAGTCGTTGCTTCACGCTAATACCGGGAATCATATTTTTATCGTCGCTCATAGCCTGCCTCGTGAGTTTAACTTACTGACAAATCGTTATTTTTGTTGATTTCAGCTTAGTTCAGATTCGCCATGTTGGCAATGTTACCGCGACAAGAAAAAAGCCGCGAGAGCAGTGCTCTGGCGGCTTCTATTCGGGGTTAAACTGGCAGTTAGAGTGACGCTAGAATTGCATCGACCTTGTCCGTGCGCTCCCATGGGAACTCCTCACGACCGAAGTGACCGTAAGCCGCGGTTGGTAGGTAAATAGGACGCTCAAGGTCGAGCATCTTCAAAATACCAAACGGACGCAGATCAAAGTGTTCACGCACTAAGCGAATCAAGGTTTCTTCGTCGTACTTGCTGGTGCCGAAGGTTTCGATACTAATTGAGGTTGGCTCGGCAACACCGATTGCGTACGAAACTTGCAGTTCCAAGCGGTCAGCTAAACCAGCGGCAACCAAGTTCTTGGCAACATAACGCGCTGCATAAGCGGCACTGCGGTCAACTTTCGATGGATCCTTGCCCGAAAACGCACCACCGCCGTGACGAGCCATTCCGCCGTAGGTATCGACGATAATCTTACGACCCGTTAAACCACAGTCACCCATTGGTCCACCGATAACAAAACGACCGGTTGGGTTGATATGGATTTTGGTTTCTTTGGTCAGCCACTCAGCCGGTAATACCGGCTGAATGATGTGCTCAAGCACGCCGTCACGTAATTCTTGCAAGCTGACTTCCGGAGCATGTTGGGTAGACAGCACGATGGCATCGATACCAACTGGCTTGCCATTGTCATAAATAAACGTGAGCTGGCTTTTTGCGTCAGGACGCAGCCAATCAAGACCCGCTTTACGCACTTCCGCTTGTTTTTGTACTAAGCGATGCGAAAACATAATCGGAGCTGGCATAAACTCAGCGGTTTCATTGGTTGCGTAGCCGAACATTAAGCCCTGGTCACCGGCGCCTTGATCTTCTGGACGCTCACGGTCAACACCTTGATTAATGTCAGGAGACTGCTTACCAATGGCATTTAGAACGGCACAACTGTCCGCATCAAAGCCCATGTCTGAGTGGACGTAACCAATTTTGCGCACGGTATCGCGCGTCAGCTCTTCAATATCAACCCAAGCATTGGTGTTGATTTCGCCACCGACCAAAACCATACCGGTTTTTACGAAGGTTTCGCAGGCAACGCGAGCTTTTGGGTCTTGAGCGAGAATCGCATCAAGCACCGCATCAGAGATTTGATCTGCAATTTTATCAGGATGTCCTTCTGACACCGATTCAGAAGTAAAAACGTGACGAGCCATAGTAATTCCAAAGCTAAGACTTAAAGTGGGTGTATGGTAGCCGATTGATGAATAAAAATCTATATTTAGACGTCTATCTGTCTAAATGAAACAAATTCTCAACGTTTCCAATTTGCGTGAATCGCTCGAATGATGGACAATACGCGCGCTAAGTGGTGTACGCCGTGCGCCTTCATATTGATCAATACAGTCAGGAGTTTCCGATGTCAGATCGTCGCTATTTTGCCAATGCGATTCGTGCGTTAAGTATGGATGCGGTTCAACAGGCCAAATCTGGTCACCCTGGAGCCCCCATGGGCATGGCAGATATCGCAGAGGTGTTATGGCGGGATCATTTGTCCCATAACCCACAGAACCCGAACTGGGCGGACCGTGACCGTTTCGTATTGTCGAATGGCCATGGCTCGATGTTGATTTACTCACTGTTACATCTCACGGGCTATGACGTCAGCATCAACGACCTGAAAGAATTCCGTCAATTGCATTCAAAAACCCCAGGACACCCTGAGTATGGTTACACGCCAGGTGTCGAAACGACCACTGGACCACTTGGCCAAGGTGTTTCGAATGCGGTTGGCATGGCGATTGCCGAAAAAGCACTAGCGGCGCAATTCAACCAACCTGAATTCCCGATTGTTGATCACTACACTTACACCTTCCTTGGTGACGGCTGTTTGATGGAAGGTATTTCCCATGAAGTCTGTTCTTTAGCCGGCACATTGGGGCTTGGCAAACTGATTGCATTTTACGACGACAATGGCATTTCCATTGATGGTGAAGTTGAAGGTTGGTTTACCGACGACACGGTAAAACGTTTTGAAAGTTATGGCTGGCAAGTCATCGCTGACGTTGACGGTCATGACAGTAACGCCATTGAGCAAGCCATTGCAGCAGCCAAAGCTGACAACGCGCGGCCAACTTTAATTTGCTGTAAAACCATCATTGGCTTCGGTGCACCGAACAAGCAGGGTACTGAAAGCTGTCACGGCGCCCCACTAGGTGACGACGAAATCGCCAAGACTCGCGAAGCCTTAGGCTGGAACCACGCTGCGTTTGAAGTGCCAGCAGACGTTTACGCTGCGTGGGACGCCAAAGACAAGGGCGCTGCTGCCGAAGCAAAGTGGAACGAAATGTTCGCAGCCTATAGTCAAGCACACCCAGAATTAGCAGCCGAGTTTAGCCGCCGGATGGCCGGTGAGTTGCCAGCAGACTGGAACGAAACGGTCACCGCGTATGTTGAAAAACTGCAAGCGAACCCAGAAAAAGTTGCGACCCGTAAAGCATCACAAAATGCCTTGAATGCACTTGGACCGGTTTTACCAGAACTGATGGGCGGCTCAGCAGACTTAGCAGGCTCGAATTTGACCATTTGGAAAGACTCACAACCTTTAACGGCTGCAGATGCAAGCGGTAACTATATTTATTACGGCGTGCGTGAGTTTGGTATGTCAGCCATTATGAATGGTATTCAGTTGCATGGTGGTTTCCGTCCTTATGGCGCAACCTTCCTGATGTTCATGGAATACGCTCGCAACGCAGTGCGCATGGCTGCGCTAATGAAGCAGCCTGTCATTCATGTTTATACCCACGACTCGATTGGTCTTGGCGAAGACGGTCCAACCCATCAACCGGTTGAGCAATTAGCCAATTTGCGCTTAACGCCGAACTGCCAAACATGGCGTCCGTGTGACCAAGTTGAGTCGGCAATTGCTTGGCAAGCTGCGGTAGAACGCACTGACGGTCCAACCTGCTTAATTTTCACGCGCCAAGGTGTACCGCAAATGGCACGCGACGCTCAGCAACTCGCTGACGTGCGTAAAGGTGCTTATGTTCTGAAAGACTTTGCGGAACAGCCTGAATTGATTCTGATTGCGACAGGTTCGGAAGTTGAATTAGCCATGCAAGCGGCGGAGCAGCTGACTGCAATTGGGGAGAAAGTGCGGGTGGTCTCAATGCCATCTACCTGCGTATTCGACCAACAAGATAAAGCCTACCGTGATAGCGTTTTACCACCGCAGGTTCGTCGTCGTGTCGCCATTGAAGCAGGTATTGCTGGCTTTTGGCACAAGTATACCGGCTTTGACGGTGCTGTCGTCGGCATGACTAGTTTTGGTGAATCGGCGCCGGCGGAGGAATTATTCCGTCACTTTGGCTTCACCGTTGAGAATGTGGTTCAGGTCGCGCAATCGATTTGATTTTCAAACGGTCTTTGCGTGCTGATTGGCACGCAAGGGCCGTGTTTCATTGACTAACGCAAGGACTCCTGATGGCGCAGAATGCAGCAGCGCAAGGCGACAAAATTCGTGTTGCAATTAATGGTTTTGGCCGTATCGGTCGGAGTATCGCGCGTGCATGGATTGAGTCAAAGTGGGATCAACGAATTGAGTTGGTTGCGATTAACGAATTAGCCGCAACCGATGCGATTGCGCATCTTTTGCAATACGACTCGACCCATGGTCGATTCGCTGCGCATGTTAGTGCAAAAGACGATGTTCTGCATATAAATCAACACCAAATTCAAGTGTTCCATCGTCGCGATTTGCAGGATTTACCCTGGCGTGAATTGAAGATTGATGTCGTACTCGAATGTACCGGCGTGTTTTCCAGCCGAGAGGATGGTCACGCGCACTTGCTGGCCGGAGCGCGACGTGTGTTGTTCTCGCACCCCGCAGCGCCTAACGTCGACTTTACATTGATTCAAGGCATCAACAATGCTGACTTAAGTGCAAGTGACCGGATTATTTCCAATGGCTCATGCACCACCAATTGTATCGTCCCGGTGATTAAAGCCCTCGATGATGCCTTTGGTGTCGACAGTGGCACGATTACGACCATTCATTCGGCAATGAATGATCAGCAAGTAATTGATGCGTATCATGATAATTTGCGTTTAGCACGCGCCGCTTCGCAGTCGATTATTCCGGTCGATACTCGTCTGGCGCGCGGTATTGAACGAATCCTGCCAAAATTTGCTGGCCGTTTTGAAGCCATTGCGGTGCGGGTACCAACCACCAACGTAACGGCGATGGATTTAAGTGTCACGCTGGATGCGGATGTTGACATCGCGAAAGTCAATGAGGCGTTACGAAATGCCGCGCAGCGCGACCTTGCGGGTATTCTTGGGTATACTGAATTGCCGCTGGTGTCATCGGATTTTAATCATGACCCACGATCAAGTATCATAGACGGAACACAAACGCGAGTGAGTCACAAACGTCTCGTCAAAGTGCTTTGCTGGTGTGACAATGAATGGGGCTTTGCTAACCGGATGTTGGAGTCGGCAGCAACGTTAGCGAGTTTAGACTAAACTGCTTTGAATAAATTTTCGCAAGGACTATGAAATGACTGTGAAGTATATGACTGATATGGATCTGCGTGGCAAGCGTGTACTGATCCGCGAAGATTTAAATGTGCCAGTCAAAGATGGCAAAGTAACGTCGGACGCGCGCCTGAAAGCCGCATTACCAACCTTGCAGAGCGCACTCGAACAGGGCGCAAAAGTCATGGTCATGTCGCATTTAGGTCGTCCTGAAGAAGGTGAATTTGATGAAGCCTATTCGATGGCGCCTGTCGTTAAATACCTTGCCGATGTACTCAACTTCCCAGTCCGTCTGGAAACAAATTATTTGGATGGTGTCGATGTCGCTGGTGGGGAACTGGTGGTGTTCGAAAACGTCCGCTTTAATGTTGGTGAGAAGAAAAATGACCCAGCACTGGCCAAGCGTATGGCGGCTTTGTGTGACGTGTTTGTCATGGATGCGTTTGGTACCGCGCATCGGGCACAAGCGTCGACCTATGGTGTCGCGCAGTATGCGCCGATTGCTTGTGCAGGACCTTTGCTTGCGGCAGAACTCGATGCCCTTGGTAAAGCATTAAAAAATCCACAGCGGCCGTTAGTGGCCATTGTCGGTGGCTCGAAAGTTTCTACCAAATTAATGGTGTTAAACTCATTGGTTCGCAAAGTTGACCAGCTCATCGTCGGCGGTGGTATTGCCAACACCTTTATTGCTGCAGCAGGTCACAATGTCGCCAAGTCCTTGTATGAAGAAGACTTAGTGAAAGAAGCGGCGCGTTTAGCAGAGTCCGCTAAAACACGCGGTGCGGAAATTCCGTTGCCGACGGATGTCATCGTCGGTGACCAATTTAGTCCTGATGCGGTGGCGACGACGAAAGCCGTCAATGATGTCAGTGGCGATGACCAGATATTTGATATTGGTCCAGAAACTGCGCAAGCATTAGCCAAATTACTGGAAAATGCTGGAACGATCGTGTGGAACGGTCCGGTCGGTGTTTTTGAATTTGAACAGTTTAGTCAAGGTACAGAAATTTTAGCGCGAGCGATTGCCAAGAGTCCTGCGTTTTCAATCGCTGGTGGCGGTGATACTCTTGCAGCCATTGATAAATATGGCATTGCCGATGAAATCTCCTATATTTCAACCGGTGGTGGTGCCTTCTTAGAGTTTTTAGAAGGGAAAAAGCTGCCAGCAGTGGCAATCTTAGAAGCTCGCGGTAGCGAATAAACTTAAATAATTAAAAAGGAGCCTCGCAAATGGCATTGATTTCCATGAGACAAATGCTCGATCACGCTGCCGAATTTGGGTACGGCGTACCGGCATATAACGTCAACAATCTAGAGCAAATGCGCGCTATCATGATGGCCGCAAACGATACCGATAGCCCAGTGATTGTGCAGGCTTCAGCGGGTGCGCGTAAATACGCGGGCGCTCCTTTCTTGCGGCACCTGATTTTAGCGGCCATTGAAGAGTTTCCTCATATTCCAGTGGTCATGCACCAAGACCACGGTACCTCACCAGCAATTTGTCAGCGTTCGATTCAACTGGGTTTTAGCTCAGTGATGATGGATGGCTCATTGCGTGAAGACGGTAAAACGCCTGCAGACTATGATTATAACGTCGATGTCACGCGTCGCGTGGTGGAAATGGCCCATGCATGTGGTGTGTCGGTGGAAGGTGAGCTAGGTGTTTTGGGTTCGTTAGAAACCGGCCAAGCCGGCGAAGAAGACGGTGTTGGCGCAGAAGGCACCCTCACGCACGACCAGCTGTTAACGGACCCTGAAGAAGCGGCAGATTTCGTGAAGGCAACGCAAGTTGATGCGTTAGCGATTGCTTGTGGAACGTCACATGGCGCTTACAAGTTCACGCGGCCACCAACCGGTGACATCTTAGCGATTGAGCGCATCAAAGAAATTCACGCGCGCATCCCGGACACGCATTTGGTCATGCACGGAAGCTCGTCAGTACCGCAAGAGTGGTTGGCGATCATTAACGAGTTTGGCGGTGAAATTCCAGAGACCTACGGTGTGCCAGTGGAGCAGATCCAAGAAGGTATTCGCCACGGTGTGCGCAAAGTGAATATCGATACTGACTTGCGTTTGGCTTCAACTGGCGCGATTCGCAAGTTTTTAGCCGAAAATAAATCAGAGTTTGATCCACGTAAATACTTAGCCGCGTCAACCAAGGCAATGTATGACATCTGTAAGGCGCGTTATGAAGCGTTCGGAACGGCCGGTAACGCGAGCAAAATTAAGCCTATCTCATTAGAAGAGATGTTCAAAAAATACGAAAGTGGCGTGTTAGCTGCGACCGTTAAGTAAAGGGGGCGACGTGCGTCTAAGATTATTAAGTATCGCTTTATTAGGGTTTTCCAGCACCGCGATGTCATCAACCTTTATGTTTGATGACATTCAGGATGTCGATCCTGCGTCACAAGATGGTAAGTGGCGCGCGAGTGCAGAAGTGGGCGTGTTAATTCGATCAGGAAATACGGATTCGCGTTCGTGGAAAGGTAAGCTTGATCTGGAACGTGACACCTTAAACTGGCGTCAACGAGCAGTGATGGATTACTACCGACAAGAGCGAAAAACCTATGAAGGAACGTCTGTCGTTGATGCGGATCGCCTGTTCTTATCTGGACAGGGTAACCGCAAATTTGCGAATTCAACACACTCGTCATTTTTCCTTTATGGGTCTTATGAAGACGATGCACTGAATAGCTTCGAATATCAGTCCACGGTGGCTGCGGGTTATGGTACGCGCTGGTTGATCAGTGACGCGATGTTTACCGACTTCGAGATTGGTCCGGGTTATTCCTACGACAAAATTCGTGGTACGGGCGAAACGGATGGCGATTTCATTATCCGGATGGCGGCTAACTACGAATGGCAAATTAGTGAAACAGCACGTTTTACGCAGTTAGTTTCCACCGAAATCGGCGATGACAATACCCGTTCACGAGCGGTTGGAGCACTTACAGCGAATATTAACTCACGGTTGGCGATGCGCTTTTCATTGACGTTGACACACAACTCGACGGTGTTTGAGCAAGCTAACGGTCGTATTCCTGAGAAGCTCGACACGGAAACGGCAGTCACTTTGGTTTATACCTTCTAGTAAGGACGGCGTATGCCTGCGAACTCGATTCTTGGCGTATTTGCGAAGTCACCGATTAAACCGGTGATTGAGCATATCAACAAGATTGTCGAATGCACGGTTGAACTCGATGCATTCTTCAATGCCGTTTATCAAGAAAAGTGGGAGCAGGCTGGCCAGATTCAACGCCACATCTCGCAATTGGAAAAAGAAGCTGACCAGATTAAACGAGATATCCGCAGCAACTTACCCAGTGGCCTGTTTATGCCAGTGGAACGGACGGATTTACTCGAGTTGGTTTCGCAACAAGACCGAATTGCTAATAAGGCTAAAGACGTTGCTGGGCTTGTGACTGGACGTCAATTAGTCATTCCAAGCCCACTCATTGACGGTTTTCAGACTTATTTGAGTCGTTGTCTTGATGCTGTTCGTAAAGCGGCGGAAACGATCAATGAATTTGATGAGCTGCTGGAAGCCGGTTTTCGCGGGCGTGAACGCGAATTAGTCGTCAGCATGATTAATGAGCTGGATTGCATTGAAGATGACACCGACAAGATGCAGATACAGCTTCGCCGTTCGTTGCGCAGCATCGAAACCGCAATGAACCCCATTGATGCCATGTTTTTGTATCAAATCCTTGATTGGGTGGGTGACTTAGCGGACTTGTCGGAACGTGTCGGCAGCCGTTTTGAAGTCATGCTCGCCCGCGATTAACGCAACCAAGGATTAGCATATGGACATCATTACCTCGTACGGCCTTCTCCTCATACTACTGGCTGCGGTATTTGGTTTCTTGATGGCGTGGGGGATTGGTGCAAACGATGTTGCTAACGCGATGGGCACATCGGTGGGTTCGAAAGCACTGACCATTAAACAAGCCATTTTGGTCGCCATGGTGTTTGAGTTTGCTGGCGCCTATTTGGCGGGCGGAGAAGTGACTGCCACCATTCGCAGCGGCATCATTGATCAGAGCTATGTTGTGCATCGCCCGGACTTGTTCGTCCTTGGCATGATTTCCGCACTTTTGGCTGCCGGTATTTGGCTGGTGATCGCCTCTTATTTGGGCTGGCCGGTCTCGACTACGCACTCCATTATTGGTGCCATCGTTGGATTTGCTGCCGTCGGTATCGCGGTTGAATCGGTTTACTGGAGTAAAGTATTCAGTATTGTCGGCAGTTGGGTGATTACACCTCTCATTGCCGGCGTGATTGCTTACTTCATTTTTATGAGCGCACAGCGGTTGATTTTTGACGACCCCGATCCGCTCAAAGCTGCGAAAAAGTATGTACCTTTCTACATGGGACTCGGTGGTTTTATTATGTCGCTGATGACGATTAAGAAAGGCCTAACCCATGTCGGTCTCGATATGGGCGAGCTTGAAGGCTATTTGTGGGCAGTCGGCATAGCGGTACTGCTCGTCGTGATTGGCTTTTGGGTGATTAAGCGGATTAAGTTTGATGCTGGGGCTGACCGCCGCATGCAGTTCAACAATGTCGAGCGCGTTTTTGCGGTATTGATGGTCGTCACTGCGTGCTGTATGGCGTTTGCGCACGGCTCCAATGATGTCGCAAATGCGATTGGACCGGTTGCCGCTGTGGTTTCGACGGTCACCAGTGGTGGCGATTTTCAATCACAAGCGCAACTTGCTTGGTGGGTATTACCGCTAGGTGCGTTCGGTATTGTTATGGGCTTGGCATTGTTTGGCCATCGGGTGATCAAAACCATCGGTGAAGGGATTACCCATTTAACGCCGAGTCGCGGCTTTGCCGCCGAGCTGGCAGCGGCAGGGACCGTCGTGATGGCCTCAGCGACGGGTTTACCGGTCTCGACCACGCAAACGCTCGTTGGCGCTGTCTTAGGTGTCGGCATGGCCCGCGGAATCGCCGCATTGAATTTAAACGTAGTGCGTAACATTGTGGTGAGTTGGGTGGTCACCTTACCGGCCGGCGCACTGATGTCGATTATCTTCTTTTTTACGCTGAAAGCGATGTTTGGAGTTTGATGAACAAGTCTGATTTTCACTTTGATTTGCCAGAAAAGTTAATTGCCCACTATCCACAGCCGGATCGCAGCGCAAGTCGATTATTAACGCTCGATGGTGCCACGGGCGCGCTCGACCATCGGCAATTTCGTGATCTTGTCGAACTCGTCGATGAGGGTGACTTATTGGTATTCAATGATACCCGGGTTATTCCTGCGCGCTTATTGGGGCAAAAAGTTTCCGGTGGCAAAATTGAAGTACTGGTTGAGCGTGTGCTCGATGACCATCGCGTATTGGCGCATGTGCGTGCCAACCGCGCACCCAAAGCCGGCACAGAATTGTTGTTAGAAGGCGCTGTTCCCGCAGTCATTGGAGAGCGTGAAGACGCCTTGTTTGAAGTCCACTTTGATCCAGCCAAAACCGTATTGCAGTGGCTTGATGCGTATGGTCACATGCCACTTCCACCCTATATAGAACGCCCGGATGAAGCCAGTGATCGCGAACGTTATCAGACCGTGTATGGCAAGAAGCCGGGCGCTGTCGCGGCACCGACGGCAGGCTTGCACTTCGACGAAGCCATCATGCAGCAACTGCAAGCAAAAGGCGTCAACACAGCGTACGTAACACTGCATGTTGGCGCCGGAACCTTTCAGCCAGTGCGCACCGATGATATTCGTGAGCACAAGATGCACAGTGAATATGCCGAAGTTCCTGCTGACGTGGTCGAGGCGATTCGTGCGACGAAAGCGAACGGAAAACGTGTCATTGCTGTCGGCACGACATCGGTTCGTTCATTAGAGTCGGCAGCACGAGCGAACGGTGGCGAAATTGGTGTATTTGCCGCTGAAACCGATATATTTATCTTTCCAGGATATGAATTTAAGGTGATCGACGCCATGGTGACCAATTTTCACCTACCCGAGTCGACCCTAATTATGTTAATTTCCGCGTTCGCGGGTAAAACCAAAGTCATGAACGCGTATCAAGCGGCCATCGAACACGAATATCGCTTTTTTAGCTACGGCGATGCCATGTTGATTACCCGCAATGACCAAGCGCCGTTGCAGGCGTTGTCGTAACTAGCAAAACAGGTTGATCATGAAGTTTGAGTTATTGAAGAAAGCTGGCAAAGCACGTCGAGGCCAATTGCAATTCGCTCGCGGAACAGTAGACACGCCAGCGTTTATGCCGGTTGGCACGCTCGGTACTGTCAAAGGTATGAGCCCAGAAGAATTGGCCGATACCGGCGCGCAAATTTGCTTAGGTAACACCTTCCACCTGATGTTACGGCCGGGCACATCGATTATTCGTCAGCATGGCGATCTGCATGATTTTATGAATTGGGACAAGCCAATTTTGACCGATTCCGGTGGATTCCAGGTCTTCAGCTTGGGAGATCTGCGCAAGATCTCCGAAGAAGGGGTGACCTTCCGTTCGCCGATTAATGGTGAAAAAATTCTCCTGACACCGGAGAAATCGATGGAAGTTCAGCGTGAACTTGGGTCCGATATCGTCATGATTTTTGACGAATGCACGCCATATCCAGCAACGGTTAAACAAGCTGAAGACTCAATGCAGTTGTCACTGCGCTGGGCGGAACGCTCAAAAGCGGCCCATGGCGACAATGAATCAGCGTTGTTTGGGATTATTCAAGGTGGCATGTACGAAGATCTACGTGACGTGTCACTCAACGGTTTGACCGCGATCGGCTTTGACGGCTATGCCATCGGTGGCTTGTCAGTCGGCGAGCCGAAAGAAGACATGATGCGAATTCTCGAGCATACTGCGCCACAAATGCCAGAAGACAAACCGCGCTATTTGATGGGTGTGGGTAAACCAGAAGATCTCGTCGAAGCGGTTCGTCGCGGAATCGATATGTTCGATTGCGTCATGCCAACGCGCAATGCTCGTAACGGCCATTTGTTTACCAGTGAAGGCGTCGTCAAGATTCGCAATGCGCGTCATCGCACGGATACGTCGCCTCTAGACGCCGAATGTGATTGCTACACCTGTAAGAACTACTCACGCGCGTATTTACATCACCTGGATCGCTGTAATGAAATCTTGGGTGCGCGTTTGAATACGATTCACAATCTGCATTTTTATCAAACCCTAATGAAAGGCATGCGTGATGCGATCGAAAATGATCAGTTTGATCAATTCGTTGCGACGTTTTATGGCAAGCGCGGCGAAAACGTACCAGAATTAAACTGATTTAATCGATCTTAGGCTTTACATAGGCGCTAGGTTTGTTTAAAATTCAGCACCAATTTTATCCGGCATGGCCAATTGATGGCCTGCGTACTAAATGAATTTTTGAGGTGAGAGGCTAATGCCAGCAGTTAAAATGAAAGAAAATGAGCCATTTGACGTAGCTCTGCGTCGTTTCAAGCGTTCTTGTGAGAAAGCAGGTGTGTTGTCTGAAGTTCGTAGCCGTGAGTTCTACGAAAAGCCAACGGCTGAGCGCAAGCGTAAGAAAGCAGCAGCGGTTAAGCGTCACGCGAAGAAATTAGCTCGCGAAAACGCTCGTCGCACTCGCCTGTACTAAGCATTTCGTGTCAGGGCTGTGCGGCAAGGTCACACAGCTTCGCTGAACATTGGTTCGGCCAGACACCAAAAGAACCGTGCTCTTGGCACGGTTTTTTTATACCTACGCAGTTTGTCTTTCGACTGGCAGGCGTGAAAAAAGCAGCTACAATGGCTGTTTCAATTAATCGTTGCGCAGAGTAAATTAGGTTCATGGCAGGATTCATTCCCAAAGACTTTATCCAAGATCTCGTCGCTCGCGCTGATGTCGTCAGTGTGGTGGATAGCCGTGTCCGCCTGAAAAAAGCAGGCCGAAACTATCAAGCCTGTTGTCCATTTCATAATGAAAAAACGCCATCATTTTCCGTCGCTCCAGACAAGCAGTTTTATCACTGTTTTGGCTGCGGTGCGCATGGTAATGCGCTCGACTTTATTATGGAATTTGATGGATTAGAATTTCCTGACGCGGTTGAAGAGCTCGCCAGTATGCTTGGTCTTGAAGTACCACGAGAGCAGCGCCCGGGAAACAAGCCTGCGCGGGATAGGGCTGAAATTGAAGATGATTTCGAACTGATGGAACGCTGTGCGCGCTTTTTCAGTCAACAACTTCGCGATAACCCGAATCGTGAGCGTGTGATAAATTACTTGAAGGGACGAGGGCTTAGCGGCGAAGTGGTCCGCGATTTTGGCATCGGCTACGCGCCGGAACAGTGGGATGCTATTTTGCGTGAGTTTGGCAAAAGTCCAGATCGCCAAAAACAACTGCTAGCATTGAAAATGATTACCGAAAATGATCGCGGTAAACGTTTCGACTTCTTTCGCGACCGCATCATGTTCCCGATTCGCGATCGTCGTGGACGCGTTGTTGGCTTCGGTGGACGCGTGCTTGACAGCGGCGAACCTAAATACCTCAACTCGCCGGAAACGCGTTTATTTCATAAGGGGCGGGAGCTTTATGGCTTTTATGAAATGAAGCAAAAGCATCGTGATTTAGACCGCGTCGTAATTGTTGAAGGCTATATGGACGTTGTCGCTTTGGCGCAGTTTGGCGTCACCAATGCGGTGGCCGCACTTGGTACTGCTGCAACCTCGGATCATTTGCAGTTGCTCTTTCGTCAAGCGAAGCAGATTATTTGTTGCTTTGACGGCGACCGTGCTGGCCGTGATGCAGCTTGGCGAGCGCTCGAGAATGCGCTGCCGCTGCTCCGCGACGGTACCGATTTGCAGTTCCTCTTTCTCCCTGACGGCGAAGATCCGGATACGATCGTACGTGCCGAAGGTGCGGAAGGCTTTAATCAGCGCCTCGACCAAGCCATGGCATTCCGTGAGTACTTCTTTGATCATCTCACTGAACAAGTGGATTTACGAACGGACGCAGGCAAAGCTGAGTTAGTCGGACAAGCAAAACAATTGATTGCCAAAGTGGCGAGTGAATTTTATCGCGACTTGCTGACCGAGTCGCTGGCTCATCGTTTAGGCCGCACTGTTGGTGAAATCGAACGATTAATTCCTGCTGCGGAGCAGTCTGCGAGCAGAAAGGATGCACCGAAACGTGACAAAGTGACACCGGTGTCACGCGCAATTGGGTTATTGGTGCAATATCCTCGCTTGGGTCAACTGGTTCCCGTGCATGAAGAGCTAACAGGGTTAGCCTTACCGGGCATGAAGGTGTTTATGGAATTGCACCGGCAAACCACAGATCGCACATTGACCTCTGCCCAAGTTCTAGAAAATTGGCGCGGGAGCAAGTTCGAAACCCGACTGCGGGAACTGGCAAGTTGGGACCATCAAGTTCAGGACGAGAACCTGGAAGATGAGTTCAGCGAAACCTATCGTTATTTAATCGATCGCTATCTCGAACAGCGCTACGAAGAGTTAAAAGCGCTACCAACTGCAGAATTAACGCGAGAGCGCCTGCAAGAACTCAATGAACTGCTACGCTTAATGAAGCGTAAGTAAAATCAAATAAACCAAACTGCCCAGAAAAAATACATTCAAAATGCTAATTGAACTGGTCGATTACACGGTTTTTTGTTATAATGTGCGGTCATTCCGCATGAATTCACAATCTTCTTTACTGAGGTAAACGCCCGTATGCAGACTCGTCAGTCGCAACTTAAATTGCTTATTGCGAAAGGTAAGGAGCAAGGTTATTTGACCTTTGCTGAGGTCAACGACCACTTACCGCAAGACATCGTTGACTCGGATCAAATCGAAGACATCATCCGCATGATCAACGACATGGGCATTAAAGTCTATGAAAATGCCCCTGATGCCGACGACCTCATGATGAGCGAAGACGCAGCAGACGAAGACGCAGCTGAAGAAGCTGCCGCTGCATTGGCAACCGTTGAAAGTGAAATTGGCCGTACCACCGATCCGGTGCGTATGTACATGCGGGAAATGGGAACCGTAGAGCTCTTAACCCGCGAAGGTGAAATTGCCATCGCTAAGCGCATTGAAGAAGGCATTAACCAAGTTCAATGCTCGGTTGCTGAATACCCAGAAGCGATTAACTTCTTGCTTGAACAGTGGGATGCATTCGAAGCTGAACAAATCCGTTTAACCGAGATTATTTCTGGTTTCATCGATCCGAACGAAGTGGAAGACGCACCAGTTAGTGCAACACACGTGGGTTCTGAATTAAGCGAAGATCAGCTCGAAGACGAAGATGATGACGCTGACGACGACGATGAAGACGAAGAAGAAGATTCTGCAGATACCGGTGTCGATCCTGAGCTAGCGCGTGAGAAATTCTCTGAGTTGCGCACTCAGTACGAAACGACACGTGAAGCCATTAAAGCTCACGGCCGTGATCATGCGAAAGCCAAAGAAGAAATTGAAAAGCTGAGCGAACTGTTTAAAGAGTTCCGTTTAGTGCCGAAACAGTTTGACCGCCTTGTTAAAGACATGCGCGAAATGATGGACCGCGTGCGTGTGCAAGAGCGTCTGATCATGAAACTGAGCATTGAACACGCAAAAGTACCAAAGCGTACCTTTGTGCTGGCCTTTGCTGGCAATGAGACCAATATGAGTTGGTTCGACAAATTAGTCGACAGTGGTGCGAACTACAGCGCAACATTAAGTGAAATGCGCGAAGAAATTGAGCGTTGCACGTCAAAATTACGCACGATCGCCGAAGAGACCGGTTTGTCGATTGCGAAAGTGAAAGACATCAACCGTCGTATGTCGATTGGTGAAGCGAAAGCTCGCCGCGCCAAAAAAGAAATGGTGGAAGCCAACTTACGTTTGGTTATTTCAATTGCGAAGAAATACACCAACCGTGGTTTGCAGTTCTTGGACTTAATCCAAGAAGGTAACATCGGTTTGATGAAAGCGGTCGATAAGTTCGAATATCGCCGTGGTTATAAGTTCTCGACGTATGCGACCTGGTGGATTCGTCAGGCGATCACTCGTTCTATCGCCGACCAAGCACGGACAATTCGTATTCCAGTGCACATGATCGAAACGATCAACAAGCTGAACCGAATTTCGCGTCAGATGCTGCAAGAAATGGGCCGCGAGCCGCAGCCAGAAGAGTTGGCAGAGCGCATGGCGATGCCAGAAGATAAAATTCGCAAGGTTCTGAAAATTGCGAAAGAGCCAATTTCGATGGAAACCCCGATTGGTGACGATGAAGATTCGCATTTGGGCGACTTCATTGAAGATACCACTTTGGATCTTCCCGTCGACGCGGCCACGTCGGAAAGCTTGCAAAACGCAGTGCGCGACGTTCTTGGCGGGCTTACTGCACGTGAAGCGAAAGTCTTGCGGATGCGTTTTGGTATCGACATGAACACCGACCACACGTTGGAAGAAGTCGGCAAGCAGTTTGACGTCACCCGTGAGCGGATTCGTCAGATTGAAGCGAAAGCATTACGTAAGCTGCGCCACCCAAGCCGCAGTGAGCAGCTGAAAAGCTTCCTCGACGAATAATCACGCAAGTGACTGAAAAAGCGCCTACGGGCGCTTTTTTGTTGGCACGGATTTGGTTATACTTGCCGCCGCAAAACGTTGCATAAAGGCAACACCATTCCAAATGGCCCCTTAGCTCAGTGGTTAGAGCACCCGACTCATAATCGGTTGGTCCCCAGTTCAAATCTGGGAGGGGCCACCA
>NZ_JAIUMR010000014.1 GCF_022565475.1 Aliidiomarina sp.
GATCCAGAGCGTGAGGGTTATACCTTCACCGGTTGGAGCGTTGCGTTTGATGTGATTACGGCAAACCTCGATGTCACCGCGCAGTACGATATTAACACCTTCACCGTCCGGTTTTTGGACTGGGATGACAGCGTCATCGCAACCGAAACCGTAAATTGGAACGAAGGAGCAACTGCACCTGCGGATCCTGAACGTGACGGTTATACCTTCACCGGTTGGAACGTGGTGTTTGATGTGATTACTGCGGACTTGGATGTGATCGCAGAGTATGAAATAAACTATTACACCGTTACAGTCAACGTGATTGGTCCGGGGTTACCTATTCCAAGTCCGTTTATGGTGGCACATGGTGAACAGATTGAATTTTTGGTAGAGCCTCAACCGCAGGCGCAACTTGTCAGTGCCCTCGGGTGTGACGGTGCTGTGGATGATGACAATATGTATCGCACCGCAAGTATTATCAATGACTGTGAAATTATTCTGGAATTTGAAGCGATACCGAAAGAATTAAAGCGAAGAAGGTCATTGCTTTTGATCCTTGAGGCGATCAACCAAGCGGAAATTCAATAAAGAACGAATTTGATTATGATTAAGGACTCATGGGAGCGTTATCTGGCCCATGAGTTTTTCTTTTTCGGCGAATCCCTCAGAGTTAATTTGTTGGTTTTTTGTAATTTATGTTGAAAGTACGTTAACATTAGCAAACCCCTATTCTTATTCCGCACAGCAATTCATTTAAGCAGTCGTTTGCATGTGCATCAATTACAAGGACGTTGCACATGAATGCGCGCGCTATCTTTAGTTTAATTATTCTTTTCTTTTCCATGCATGCCTATGCTCAAGCGGATGAGTATGAGGTGTCTGGTGTAAACAACCCAGAATACTTTAATGGTATTTACTCACGGGGCGGCACGCACAGCAGTCGTCCATATTATCGTATGGATACATCGCAAAGTTGGAGTGGTGCAGCTTATCTTTACTACGGCCCAGAAGGTTGGTCGATTGGTAATGTCTTAGGCGGCTTTTCTGATATTTATAATCCAAGCAGTGCATGGACACCGCCGGCAACCGGATGGTTAGGTGGTGGGGGAGGCGAAATTCGTGTAGTTCGCCCTGAACCTCGTATTTCCTATTCAAATAAAGAGTGGTTAGAGTCGTTCGAGAACGATGGGTCATTTGAACAAACCGCCCAAATTACAATCGACAATTCTGCGGGACAAACCTTCACAGGCACCACAGGGGACGATTTCATTGCTCTTGGATATGCCATCATTGGCAATTTACCCGAGGGGCTTACTGCCAAATTGATTAAAGAACATGACCTCGGACTCGAGCTATTTTTCGAGGGGCAAGCAACGGCGTCAAGTCATGCCGATAGTGTTGAGGTTAGTTTGTCCTTTCAGGATGGTGCCTTTGAGAATGGTACCGCTGATGGGACACGGGATTCGATGACGAGTGATTTGTTATTACGCTTTCGCGATGAACTTTTTGTTGGTCCTGCCGGCGATTACTCGACTATTTCGGCTGCTGTGGCTGGAGCCAATCCCGACGATATTATTCGTGTTGCAGCGGGAACTTATACAGAACAAGAAATCACAATTAGCAAAAATTTGTCGATTATTGGCGCGGGCGCCGGAGAAACGATTGTTCAAGCGGCAGCTGCACCGAATTCTGCAACCGGGCGTGTGTTTGCTGTTGGCACGGGTTTGACCGACATGCTACTTCAGGATCTGACAATTCGGCATGGTGTCGTGATGGGGACAATCGCTAGCGGCGGTGGTGTGGAAGCGAGAAGTCCAATCACGCTCCGTAACTGCGAGGTGGTCGATAATACTGTTGAAGCAGGAGGTGGCACCGGTGGTGGTATTTCCGCAAATTCCGGACTCATTATCGAAAATTGTTTAATTGCTCGCAATCACTATATTTCAATAGAAGATCGACAAAGTGCTGGTGGTGGTATTTATAGCAGTTCACGTCAGACAACCATTGTTAATACAACGATTACTGATAACCACCTATCTTCAACTGTTGCAAACAGAGCTCAAACGTTGCGCGGTGGTGGAATTTCTATTCGGCAAGTTTTTAATGACGAGCAGGTTAGTATTTTAAATTCAACTATCGTTAATAATACGAATGAGGGGCAAGGAGGCGGAATTTCGCTTGATAATATTACGAGCACTGACGGTATCGAGCTCGTGAATAATATTGTCATTGACAATACCTCGGACGCTTCATCCAACGATGCGGATATTTTTACGACCTCGGTGTTTATTCCGGTATATATTCGCCACTCGATTATTGGCGCTGTGCCTGATGCGAATCTTGTCCATATAAATATTATAAATAGTGAGAATATTGACCCACAGCTTGATACTTTGGGTAATTATGGCGGCAATGCCATCGGCTTCCAGCTTTTGTCCGGTAGTCCAGCGATTGGTGCGGGCGTTGTCATGGATGGTATTCCCGATTTAGATCAGCGTGGCTTTAGCCGGTCAGGCAATCCTGATATTGGTGCTTTTCAATATGATGGCACGCTTCCTGTGTATGTGACTTATTTCGCCAATGGCGGCAGTGGCAGTGTTCCGGAACTTGGCCATAGTTTGTCGACTGGCAAATCGTTCACGGTGAGTGGCGCGGGGTCGTTAGTGTTTACGAATCAAGCATTTGATGGTTGGAACACAGCACAAGATGGCTCCGGAGTGCGTTATGGACCTGGAGACTCAGTCACTACCGGATCTACCGATATCAATTTGTACGCGCAATGGGTACCGGATGTGGTGCATTACACTTTGACTTACGTGGCGGGTACTGGCGGTTCTATTGACGGTGACGCCGCGCAGACCGTGATTGAGGGTGACAGCGGAACAGCGGTCACTGCAGTTGCGGATACGGGTTATTCGTTCGTTGATTGGAGTGATGGGGTGACCAGTGCGACTCGTCAGGATACGGACGTGTTTTCTGATTTGTCCGTGACCGCCAACTTTGCGTTAAATGAATACACAGTTATTTTCCTCGTCAATGGTGTGCCGTTTGATCAGCAGACTGTACAACATGGCAGCGGTGCGGTTGACCCCGGTGTACCGACGGTGACGGGCTATGATTTCATCGATTGGGATGTTGATTTTAGCGATGTTACGAGCGACTTAACGGTAAATGCTATTTTGCTGATCAAGACTTATCCGGTCAATTTCTATGATCATGAAAATAATCTGATTGTAACCGTTTATGTTGAACATGGGAGCAGTGCACCAGTGCCGACTGCACCTGCTCGCGATGGTTATACGTTTGCGGGCTGGAGTGTCGACCTTGACTCAGTCACCTCACCATTAGATGCAATTGCGCAGTACGACATCAACACCTACACCGTGCGGTTCCTCGATTGGGATGACAGCGTCCTCACAACTGAAACCGTGAATTGGAACGAAGCGGCAACTGCACCAGCAGATCCAGAGCGTGAGGGTTATACCTTTAGCGGTTGGGATGTTGGCTTTGCGACAATTACGTCTGATTTAGATGTGACCGCGCAGTACGACATCAACACCTATACCGTCACTGTTGAAGTGATTGGTCCAGGCCTAGCAGTGCCAAGCCCGATCAGTGTGGTGTATGGCGAACAGGTGGAGTTCGCCGTTCAGCCAGAGCCGAGGGCTCGGCTTGTTAGTGCGGTAGGGTGTGATGGTGCGGTTGACGAAAACAATATCTATCGTACCGGCAACATCATTGACGACTGCGAGATCATTTTAGAGTTTGAAGCAATACCGAGACCTACAAAACGTGGGCGGTCATTGATACTTATTATTGAAGCAGTTAGGCAGGCCGAAAACGATCTCTAGAATTCTGGTGGTTCAAGCGATAAACTCACGGGTTAATGGAATTAGCCCGTGAGTTTTTTTTCGGGCAAACGAGTGGATGAACTATGAACGACAATATTGTCTGGCATCAAGCATCAGTGTCGCACGCTGAGCGCAATGCCCAAAAGCAGCATCAACCGGCGTTGTTGTGGTACACCGGGCTCAGTGGCTCGGGGAAATCAACGATAGCGAATGCGGTTGATCGCAAGCTCTTTGAATTAGGCTGTCATACCTATGTTTTGGATGGCGATAACGTCCGCCATGGCTTGAATAAAGATCTCGGTTTTGACGACACGTCGAGAGTCGAAAATATTCGCCGTATCACTGAAGTTGCCAATTTATTCCTCGATGCGGGATTAATTGTCGGCACTGCCTTTATTTCCCCGTTCTTGGCGGATCGGGCACAAGCGCGTTCCCTTGCCGGTCAGCGCTTTATTGAAGTGTTTGTTGATACGCCACTCGAGACCTGTGAACAACGGGATCCCAAAGGGCTATACAAGAAAGCACGAGCGGGTGACATTCCTCATTTTACCGGCATATCTTCACCGTACGAAGCCCCGGAAAACCCTGAGATTCATTTACGAACCGCCGAAATGAGTGTTGAAGGCGCTGCTGACCAAGTGGTCGCTTATTTGCGTTCACGTGGTATTGTTACCGCTTAACGTTTTGCAATGTGTGCTGCACAAGGAACGGATAAGAATAATGAAGTATATTGATGTATTCAACGGTGATGCCGATGGCATTTTTTCTTTAATTCAGTTGCGTAAAGTATGGCCGCAAGAGAGCCGCTTGGTCACCGGCGTGAAACGCGACAATGCCTTGGTGCGACAAATCACGTCGCAAGAAGCGGATGGTGCACATCTTTCTATTTTAGACATTTCATTTGATAAGAATACGGATGAACTTGCGCGTGTGCTCGAGCGGGCTGAGTCGGTGTTATATGTGGACCATCACCAAGCGAAGACGTTGTTTGAGCATCCTAAGCTCACATGTCGTTTAGACTATGCTGCGGACAAATGTACGGGCTTATTATTACGCGATTATTTAGTTGATAACGCCGTACTGACGGAAGAGATGCGACATAATTTGTCGTTGTGGGCGATAACCGCCGCGTACGGCGATGGTTTAGACAAGGTCGCCGATGCGCAAGCCGATACACTCGATTTGTCGGCATCACAAAGAGCTCAACTGCGCGAACTTGGTATTTTGGTGAATTACAATGGTTATGGTGCGCACGTCACCGATTTGCACTTTGCCCCGGATGACTTATATCAGCGCCTGCAACGATACGACTCACCGTTTGCTGTGGTCGCAGACGCAAATTCGCCATACAGCAGGTTAAAAGCTGGCTACGATAGTGATCTTGCTTTGGCTGAGCAGAGTGACGTATTGATCGAAAATGATACGCTGATTGCGATTCAACTCGCCGATGCGCCATGGTCACGGCGAATCAGTGGTACCTTTGGTAACTTGCTGGCAACTGGTAATCCGAATAAAGCGATTGTCATTGCGACACAAAATGTCGCAAAAGGCGGAGAGCCCGCAACCTTGACGATTAGTTTGCGCGCACCAAAGAATAATTTACAGGGTGCTGGCGATATTTGTGCATCATTTCCAACGGGTGGTGGGCGCGCAGGTGCAGCAGGGGTGAATGCCTTGCCAGTTGCGAATTTGGTTAAATTTATTAATCAGGTTATTGAGTATTATTCGCGTTAGTACTATTTCTTCACAACTTTTGTTGTACTAGATTTGTGTAACCTAGCCTGCGTAGCATTTCGATTCTTTAACTACAGGTTTTAAATGGATATTAACACATTATTGGTTTCATCTCGAACAGCTGATGTCATATCGGAACAACTAATCGGTTACGTCGAACTGCCGGAAGATTTAATTATTCAAGATCAGGGGTTAAAAAAATATCGAGCCGACCAAATGGGTGTTCAAACTCTCGATGTTACCTCATGGGATAATGGAGCATATATTGGTTGCTTTGATGCTGGAGAATATTGGCACATTCGAACTGATCTTACGGGTCAAGAACTTCTTTATTTATACGAAAGTAAGGACGGGTGGGGCGCCTCAAATTCTTTGTACGATTTGAGAAACTTTGTAAGACAGTCAGGATGGTCGCTTACCACGGATTTAGTTGGCTTGCATTCTTTAGGAACAAAAGCATGGAATGCCCAGCCGTCTATTCACAGAACTTCATTCAAAGAAATTAAGTTGCTGCGGTCGAACCAGTGGGTAAAAATATTGAAGACGACAGCCCAGATGGAGGTTTTTACCACGCCATTGAGTGCAGTCTTACGTTCCAAGCCTGAGTTATCATGTAAAGAGTTGCTTGAACTTGGCATTGAAGACTCTATCAATTCTTTGTATTCCTTCTCAAGAGTGTCACCAAATTTTCATTTGATTTGTCAACTAAGTGGTGGTCGAGATTCTCGTGCGAGCTTTGGAATGCTAACCAAAATACCGATAGAAAACGTTCGTTTCAGCATTCAATCAAATAAGCAAAGTAGAGATGAGCTTGTCGTTGCTGAGGAAATAGCTGAAGCATTTGGTTATCGAGTTAATCAATTTTCTTTAGATAAACGTCCTTATGCGAGAAGCGAAGACGTTTATGAAAATTGGAAACGCGCATCTCTGGGTACATATACTCCGATTTATGCGTCTCATTTCGCCGCATCGAACTTTGGAATTCAGATTAAAGGGGACATTCCAATTTCGATTTCAGACTCTTTTTATGCGAAAACCTATGACTCATATGTTAAGCGGGTAAAATCAAGCCTGACGAATAGAGTGATTCGCAAAGAAATGGAGAAAGAGTTGGGTGAATTTAAGAAATCATTAATTCTTGATGGTTTTAGCGAGGATGAGGCAAAAGCGCTTCTCTATTTCTGTTTTCGTTCTCGCTTTCATTCAGGTAGACGTTGGTCTCGACAATTGAATCATCTCGGCTTTGTTCACGCGCCAATTATGAATAAACATATCGTCATGGCTGCAATCAAGGCGATTGAGGAAGGACTTACTATGGATGCGTTTAAAAGCAATATTCTTATTGGACTAAACCATAGGCTCGCTCTATTTCCTTTCAGTGATGACGATAAGAACATCTCACTTGATGATGTTAAAGCGAGCCTCTTCCCTGAGTCTCCCAATTTTAACTTGAGACAAAAAAGAGTTCACGTTGATGAGTCAGAATTGAAAACACAGAAACTTGTAACGTCCAAAAAAAGAGTAACTCGAATAGACTTCATTGATCAGCTAAAGAGTGATTTTGATTCAATTAAGGTCGAACTGCAAAGCTGTGAATGGTTTGATCAGTCACTGCTTGAACGAGCAAACAAAGAGCTCGCTGCAAAGAAATCATTGGCTCACAATTTCAGAGCAACGGTATTTTGCCTGCATGTAGCTTTTGCTTTGAACTTAATTTAGCGTAACTGGACTTGCATAACTAAGGCATTTTTTATTATGAGCTATCAGGCAATTGGCCTTTTTGTCCACACTATCTTTGATAAAAAACTCCCGGCTCAAATGTTGAGTGGGTATGCGTTTACCAACTCTGCGTTTATTTTAGAGAACGCCGGTTTGATAAAGTACAAGCAGAAATACCAGAACCTATATAAGGACGTTGTTTTCGGACGGTTTTCTTTGATCGAGCATGATGGTAGGAAAGTGTTTATTAGAACAGATCCTAGTGGTCAAGATACGTTGTTCGTGTTCGATGACGGTAAACATTGGGGGATCAGCAATAGCTTGTTATTGCTCACTCAAACGCTTCACCTCCATGGCGTGAAAACTGAATTTGCACCGGAAAGTCTTGATGCTTTTTTTGTTGGCGGAGGTGGAATACTCGGTGGTCAAATAGTCAGTAATAAAACAGCCATAGAGCATTGTCGCTTATTATCGCCAAACCAATATGTTGAATTAAATTACGAGAATAAGACTCCAACACTTACGGTGCAAGTTCTTCAAAAACCTAAACGTAGCGAAAGTTATGAACACTTTTTGAAGAGTTTTGGAGAGTCGTGGTTGCAACGAGTAAAAGCTTTTGCGGCTGTACAAAGAAGTCTATCGATTTCATTGTCTGGTGGCGTTGATAGTCGAGTGAGTAAAGCGCTATTGCACGCTTCAAATGTTGATTATCAATGCTATTCTCATGCAGACTCTCCAGATGATTTGAAAGTTGCGAAGCAATTGTGTTTCGAGAGTGGCGCATTACTGACGTCAAATCGAAGTGAGCTTCAGCCAAGAGTGAATAAAAAGAGCCACAAGTTCGCTTTAAAAGACAGCATACGTTTAGGTTTGTATGCTTCAGCGGGAGTTTACAATCGTTTCGCACCGGTGCGAAGCTTCAATCTTCACCGTCGTATCAATTTTGTGGGCGGCAGTTTGATTGGACCGGTCACTATGAGTTTTGATACTCGCAAGCGGTTGGAAGCCATTGAACTTAGATATGGTGCGCAAGGTATACATGTGGCTGAAGAAATTGCTGCTGGTATTAAGGGATTGGGGTTAGAAGTTGATGATCCATTTGCCATGTTCCACCATTACGCTAACTTTAGAAGTCGTATTCATTATGGAGCAGCTTGGAGAACTGCGTCACAGACCATTGAAGTTCATCCCTGCATGGACTCTGTATTATTAGAACTGCCAGAACTTGTGTCAAAAGAGTACATTATGGGTAATGGGGTACCACGAGACATTATCCATATGCTAGCCCCAAGCTTAGGTGCTGTTGAATACGATGCTCCAGGTAAAATCCAAAGCCCAGAACGCACGTCCGCTTATCCGTCGTTAGCTCCTAAAGATGATCTTGAGCTTTTCTTTGATGTCGACGAAATTGAACCTAAGTCCACTGATTTATCAATAGCGTTTCCGAGCAAGCCGGGAGGATCACGAGAGCAAGAAAAATATTTGCGCTCACTTTTCCCAGAGTTGGAGTCTTTTGCATTAGAAATTGGTTTCAACGACTCGGTTATCGCTAAAGCCAAAGCTGAAATAGAACAAGGTAAACGCTTGATGGCGTACGGAAATATAATTAATTTGTATGCGTTATCGCATGGGATTGATAAGGTCTTGCCGTTAATCGACTAGATATATCAGTATACTGGCAAGCCTGTTAAGGCTCAATTTTAGTTTAGTCTTCTTACATTGTTGTTGAGGGAATGGAAATTATGGCGTGCAAAATGGAATTTTCGGAACAGTGGTTGGACGAAGAACTGATTGAACTTGAAAAGCAGATGACTACTTTTTATAGTCAACTCAATTCATTGCAGAGAAAGATTGCCAGATGTGACGAATCGAGCAGTCGGAAAGCTGAGTTTTTACAGCGTATATGTGCGCTTACTCCTCCGGATAAGTATTCTAAACTTTTAATTGATAAAGCGGTGACGCATAAGGTCCAAATTGAACGCCTATCTTCATTTAGATTACTTATGTCGATAGCTACCAAAAGACGACGTCTATCAGGTCACAAAGTTGAGTGGTTTTTGAACAACAAGAGATCAGCCCAAAAGTACGCTCAGCAAAAATTGGTTGATATACCGCATGTTTATCAGCAAGGTGTACCTTTATCAGATATACAATTTCGGCCTATGTCAGTCATCAAACCGTTGAGAGGAAAGTCCGCTATTGGAATTTTTCTAATTCGGTCCGAAAAGGAAATATACGAAGTAAAATCGGGAGCCAAATTAGTCGGATTCAAAGCGCTAAGCGAAGTGCTTCAAGACTTCGTTAGAAATGGTAAGCTTAAAGCTGATTCATGGATTAACGAGGAGTTAATTGGAGACTTTCACAATGAAACATTTCAACCTGCTAGAGACCTGAAATTTTATTGTTTCTATGGAAAAGTCGCGATGATTCTTGAAGTTGACCGCACAGCGGGCAGTCGTTATTGTGAATGGCTTCCAGATGGAACTCTCGCCGACACAGAGCGTTACAAAGGGCGCTCATTTATTGGTCAAGGGTTCACTAAGGAGCAACTGCTTCAAGCGGAAGCGTTTAGTTTAACGATTCCGGTGCCATTTATTCGAATTGACTTCTTGGCCACAAAAGACCGATTTGTGTTCGGTGAATTCACACCACGACCAGGTCAATTTAATAGCTTTTCAGACGCGTTTGATCGCTATCTTGGCGAACATTACCTCGCAGCAGAAGCGCGTTTAAGTAAACATGCAGCCATTGAGTGGCTTGAGCGTATTACGTAAGCTACACGATCTTCTTATTTACACGTTTGAACATTTTGGAAATTTATAAATGCGGACTTATATAGTCACCGGCGGTGCCGGATTTATCGGCTCTGCAGTTGTACGAGAGCTGATAGACAATTCGAAGCATCGCGTAATTAACGTTGATAAATTGACCTATGCGGGTAACTTGGATTCATTGAAAACGGTTGCTGACTCATCTCGTTATCAGTTTGTCCAAGCGGACATTTGCGATGCGGTTTCGATGGCCAAGGTGTTTGCTGATTATCAACCCGATGTTGTGATGCACCTCGCAGCTGAGAGTCATGTGGATCGCTCCATTGATGGTCCAGCGGAGTTTATTCAAACCAATATTGTTGGCACTTATACATTACTCGAAGCCGCCCGAGCCTACTGGCAACAACTGTCGGCAGAAAAGAGAGAACGATTCCGTTTCCATCATATTTCCACTGATGAAGTGTATGGTGACCTGCACGGCACGGATGACCTATTTACTGAAACTACACCGTATGCACCGAGCTCGCCTTATTCAGCGAGTAAAGCAAGTTCAGATCACTTAGTACGAGCATGGCAGCGCACTTATGGCTTACCCACCATTGTGACCAATTGCTCAAATAACTATGGCCCATTCCATTTTCCAGAAAAGCTCATTCCATTAATGATCTTAAATGCCTTAAACGGAAAACCGCTTCCGGTGTATGGTAACGGTCAACAGATTCGTGATTGGCTCTACGTGGAAGATCATGCGCGGGCACTGATTCATGTAGCAAACACGGGTGCAGTTGGGGAAACCTACAATATTGGTGGTCATAACGAAAAGCAAAACATAGAGGTGGTCCGCACCATTTGCGCGTTATTGGAAGAACTGGCACCGAATAAACCTGAAGGTGTGGCGCGTTATGAGGATTTGATTACCTATGTCACCGATCGTCCAGGCCATGACGTGCGTTACGCAATTGATGCGAGCAAGATTGCAGCCGAGTTAGGCTGGACACCACAAGAGAGTTTTGAAACTGGACTACGCAAAACCGTGCAATGGTATTTGCACAATACGACGTGGTGGCAACGCGTTCTCGATGGCTCTTACCGTCAGGTTGAAGGTCGGGATGAAGAAGGGGCCATGGATGAACGATGAGCATCCACATCCGAACAGTGGCAGCTTTTTTGCACATGAAAAAGCACGAGGGACGAACGATTCGATTGGACGACGTACTGAAGTTGAGAATACTCGAAAACTGTCGTGATTCGAATCTGAGATTAGCGCAATTGCTGGAGCGGGACCTGTCGAAGCATGGATATTATTAACGGAACACGAGCCGAAGCTACGGAAGGTATGGAACGCATAAAGATTTTCCTTACCGGCGGCAAGGGTCAGGTTGGCTTTGAATTGGCTCGGCATTTTAATTTGATTGGTGATGTCTATGCACCAACGCGCGCTGAACTTGATTTAAGCGACCTGACCGCGGTTCAGGCTTATTTGGATGAAGTGCAGCCTTCACTGGTTTTAAATGCGGCGGCTTACACGGCGGTCGATCGAGCCGAAACCGACCAAACGGTATGCTGGCAGTTGAATGTGAAACTGCCGGAGTTGTTGGCGACCTATTGTCGTAATACTGACTCGGCATTCATTCATTTCTCGTCAGACTATGTGTATTCGGGCGCTGGCGAGCATTTTCGCCATGAGCACGAAAGTACGCAGCCGATCAACTTCTACGGTCGTTCGAAGTTGGCCGGTGACCAAGCCGTGGCCAAAGCGTCACGCGACAATATGTGGTACATTTTGCGAACGAGCTGGGTGTATAGCGCGCGCGGTAATAATTTTATGAAAACCATGCTAAGGCTTGGTGCCTCGAAACATGAATTAAACGTCGTAAATGATCAGATTGGTGCTCCGACGCCGGCGCGTTTACTCGCGTTGTCGGCACTTTTATTAACGGAGAATATGGCCGACAGTGGCGTTTATCATGTTGCTCCGCGGGGCGAAACGTCTTGGCAGGGCTTTGCCCAAGAGATTTTCCGACAAGCGCTTGCCGCTGGGGTGCCGTTGGCGATTACGCCGGACAACGTGTTCGGCATTGCCAGTGAAGATTATCCGACTCCAGCACAGCGCCCACTGAACTCTCGATTAGACGTAAGCGCGCTCGAAAGCGCTGTGATGATTGACATGCCATCGTGGCAAAGCGAGCTGGCGTTAACATTGGCAGAATATTTGGACAAGCAATAGCTGCGACAGATTTTGTCGCAACAAAAAGGCAGTGTATGGCATATAAAGGTATTATTTTAGCAGGTGGATCCGGTACGCGTTTACATCCCATTACCCGTGGGGTGTCGAAGCAGCTGTTGCCCATTTACGACAAGCCGATGATTTATTATCCGATTTCTGTGCTGATGTTGGCGGGAATTCGCGAGATTTTAATCATTTCTACGCCGGACGATTTGCCGCAATACGAGAAGTTGTTAGGGGATGGTTCGGAACTAGGCCTGAAGTTTGAGTATGCTGTCCAACCGAGTCCCGACGGGCTGGCCCAAGCATTTTTAATTGGTGAGTCATTTATTGGCGACTCGCCAGTGTGTTTGGTTTTAGGTGACAACATCTTCCATGGTCAACATTTCTCTGATCAGCTGAAGCGTGCCGCTTCGCGACAATCGGGTGCGACCGTGTTTGGTTATATGGTGAAAGATCCTGAGCGCTTTGGTGTGGTCGAGTTTGATGACAACTATCGAGCGTTGTCGATTGAAGAAAAACCGGCGAAACCACGGTCGAGTTACGCGGTCACTGGTCTTTATTTTTATGACAATGATGTGGTGAAAATTGCCAAACAAGTAAAGCCTTCTGCGCGTGGCGAGTTGGAAATTACGAGTGTCAACAATGCCTATCTAGAGCGTGGTGATTTGAATGTTGAGCGCCTTGGACGTGGCTTTGCTTGGCTTGACACGGGTACTCACGATTCATTGCTCGAGGCCAGTGCGTACGTGCAAACGATAGAACATCGGCAAGGGTTGAAAGTCGCTTGTTTAGAAGAGATCAGCTGGAAGAATGGCTGGATTGATGATGCACAGCTGCTTGCTCATGGCGAGTCGCTGCAGAAGACGCAGTATGGTGAATATTTACTGGGCTTGTTGAAGAAGTAATGTCATTTATTCGAGAGTTTAGCGGCATACCCGTCTCCTTATCTGTGTCACCTTGGCGCGAGCGTGTGCTCACGGCACAGCATCATGCTGATCCAGTAATGCGCGAGGCACTGCTGAAGTCAGCTAAGGTTTATTTAGATCAGAGCTTTGAACAGCTGTGTAAGGTTGGGGCATGGCCACGAATTTTTATTTGGCACAACTATCCGTTGGAGATGTGCTTGGCGTCTGCGTTAACGGGCGATCCGCGCTATTACCAAAAAGCTTTTGCTGATCTTCATGCGTTAACACAGTTTGACGATCTCGGTTACCACCTATTTAGCAAATATCCGCCACATGGCCCTGGGTTACTGGTGGTTGCCTTAGGTATTGTTTTACAAGCCTTTGGTGACGAACTGAGAGAGGATGATACTGCGCTGTGTTATCGGTTGATGCAATCCTATTGTTTACGCATCGATGAGGACCGCCGCGCGTCTGCTTGGGGTGATAAGAAGCCTGCGCGACTCATGTGGAACCATTCCATTGTTGGCTACGCGGCTCTTTATTTTGGTGGCTTTAGTCGCTTGCAAAGCCAACTTGATTTGACACCGAATGAACTTGCACAAGCACAACACTGGTATCAGGTTGGTCGGGAAAAGACGCAGGCGTTCATACTGTATGGGCTAACTGAGTGTGGTGTAAATCGGGAAGGTCTGTCGTACGCAGGCATGACGTTAAAGGCAGTGATGCCGTGTGTATATCAAGAAGCACTGGCTAACGGTGAGCTGGATCGAACCTTGCTAGAGCGATTACACCGTTATACCGAATATGTCGCTTTTGAGGTGGTGCCGGAAGGCGCGACGCTTTGGAATTACAATGACTCTTACATGAACCCGTTGTTGGCACTGAATGGCTATTGGCTGGCGGCCGAATTATCGGGACAACAAGCGATTGCCATGCCGGTGTGGCGGCAACTACTCGGTGACCTCGGTAATCAGTCTTATGGGGCGGACCCGAAGCAATGGCGCAGCAGTTTGTTCGAATCGGTGTTATTTGGTGCGCGCACCGACACCACGATGGCCGATTTAGCACTGCCAAATTCGCGATACTTTGCCGAGAAAGGCTACGTTGTGTATCGAGATTCTTGGCAGCCGAATGCGTTTGCATTCACGTTCTCGTGTGGCATGGGCGTGCAACGCATTCATCAGCAGTCGGATCATAATTCATTTACGCTCGCGTTAGACGGGCGACCAGTGATTATTGATACTGGGCCTTGCAATAAAAAGTTGGCCGATTCATTTTCACAAAGTGGTGCGCACCAAAGTATTTTGGTTGACGGTAAAGGCATGGCCTTATGTGGCGGTAGTGCTTCGACTTCTGGGGTTTTCAAAGCATACGCCGAAAACGACGTTTCCGTTTTTATGCGTGGCGATGCGCGTAAAGCATACAACGCCGAAGATTATAATCCGGTGAAATCGGCGTCTCGCAGTATTTGGGTGTTGAAGACGAGTACTCCAGTGGTGGTTATTCGTGACTTTATGTCCTTAGGTGACGATCGAAAGCATGACTTTGAGTGGCTATTGCACACGCCGATGGCGCTTGATTTAGCCCAGCAAAATGCACAGCTCATTCAGTCGGATTGGCTTCGTAGTCGCTTCGTTTTAAACGATGTTGCGCAGCAAACGCCGGTTTTGAGTTTGCATTTCTTTACGCGTCGGCCGCGCAAGGCGCATGGCGAGGTTCGCGAGAATCCAAAAGCTTATGACGACCAGTATGTGATCAATCATCGACGTTTGCGTTTTCCGGTGACGGCAAAATCCGGATTGTTCTGGGTCGTTTTATTGCCCGAGGAAAAAGGTTTACGTATTGAGTCCGTTGAGCATCGACAATATGACTCTGGTAAAGCTATGGTATTGACCTTGAATGACAAGGGTGAAGTGAAGCAGTTTGTGTTGCAAAATGGCCGACCTGCAAAACTACAATCAACACCATAATTCGAACTTGAGGACGCAGGGTTGAAAAAGGTAATACTGCACATTGGTACAGGGAAAACAGGCTCGACTGCATTGCAAGAGGGACTGTATTTTGCTCATAAAAATAATGCGCTTGGACCAGCGTGTTATCCGCGCCTGTTGGGTAAGCATCATCACAACGAGCTTTGTACGTTGGTCATGCCTCATGAGCGGATCCGCCGCGATATACGCTCACGTTTTCCCGAGGATAATCAGGACTACCAGAATTATGTGGCCTCGGTACGCACTGCGTTTGTCAGCGAAATGGCTGAACACGATACCGTATTGCTTTCGGGCGAATATTTTTGTGGTTTTAATGCTCAAGAAGCACAAGAGTTTGTCAATATTTTACGGCAGTTAGGTTTTACTGAAATTCATACATTAGTGTATTTTCGGGAACCGGTTTCATTGTATTTGTCGCAAATTCAACAACGTTTGAAAGCGTCGTCGACGTTCAGTGACCCGCGAACCTTTCAGTTTGGTTATTTACGAATTCTTCAGCAATGGGAAGGGTTAACGGCAAGTTTGTCGGTGCGTGAATTTGATCGCCGTCGGCTCGTTGGTGGCGATATTGTCGATGACTTTTTAGCATTCGTCGAACAGGTTATTGGAACTCAATTGACGGTTCCGGCGCGACATCGTCGAGCTTCGAATGAATCGCTTTCGGCGGCGTCGATGGCTTTGTTGCAAGATTTCCGTCGGCAGTTTTATGCGGATCACGACAATGTATTCGATCCGGCAACGGTTGCTTTGTTAAAACGTTTGCCTAAACTCGAGGCTGCGATTGGTTTACAGGCGCGTCCACAGTTATGTTCGACTGTGGCGCAATATATTCGTTATCGCCATCGTCAGCAAATGTCAGTACTGGCTGAACAGTATCATGTTCGTTGGTCGATCAGTGATGAGCCGGTGGAGTTGCACGGTGATTACAATGATGTGCGCGACGTCGTTGATTATTCAGCGTCCGATGAGATGGCTTACAAGCGCCTGTGCTTGCAGTTTATTCACGCAAAGTTACCAAAAAAATGATTTTATTCGAGCGGTCTAAAACGATAGTAAAAGAAAATAGGGTTGCATCATGAGTGCGCAAACTTCATTGAATCAGATGGGCATTGGACGGCAGGCATTTTTGGCTGAAGAGTATCGTAGAGCCGCAGTTGCCTTCTTAAAAGCGTATCTTCATAACCCAGAACTTGAGGCGCATGTTCGTTTTAACTTTGACTTAATTCAAGCCCGTGATCCGAGTATCGACTTCGATGCGCTGCGCGAGCGCGCGTTCGAAGCAACGACGGATCCTGTGCTACGTAAACGTTTGCGCCGGTTTTATGGTTTTGGACCGGTGTACAAAGGCTTTGAGACGTATCGTGAGAGTCGTTATGGCCAAAAACTGACAAGTTTGTTGGATAAACGCAACGACAATGGTGCGTTGGAGCGATTTCACGACCGAAATGAACAACGGATCCTCGAGTTTTTGCATGATTTTGAAGGCCTCGATGATGCGTCTAGGCCTCTCATTTCAATCATCATGCCAACCTACAACCGTGCCGAGATTGTGCGGGAAAGTATCGACAGCGCGCTTTCGCAAAGTTATGCGTATTTTGAATTGATTATTTGTGACGATGGTAGTGAAGATGAGACCGAAGCGCTGATTGCGGCGATTGAAGATCCGCGAGTGACTTATGTTCGCCAGGACAATCAAGGTGCAGCAGCGGCTCGGAATACGGCGCTGCGACGGGCGAAAGGCGATATTATCGCGTATTTAGATTCTGATAATTATTGGCATCCTGCGTATCTCGAATTAGTTGTCGCTGCGTTCACACAGATGCCTGGCCGCTCGACTATTTACTTTGACTTTATTGACTTTCATCTACGCAGGGACGGTTCTTTAAGTATTCGTTCCACTGAGCGCCCAGCCTTTAACCACGAACAATTGATTGAGCGCCCGTTTATTGATTTAAACACTTTTGCTCATCGACGTGAGCTGTATGACCTTTTTGGTGGCTTTGATCAGGCCTTAATTCGACGTCAAGATTATGATTTAATTCTAAAATATACATGGCTGCGTGACCCCGTTCATGTCCCCATCAGTGCCGCACTTTACCAACGTAACGATGCTTTGGAGCAAATTACTCGTCTCCACGGCCGCGATCGCACTCCGGTTGATTTGATTAATCAAAAAATAAAGCGCTATTTTGCCGAAGGGTTACCTGCGGTGGGGGCGGTGCCGGTGCAAAAAGTGTCGATTATTGTTTGGGACCACTGCCGAAACCACTTTTCCAAGCCGTTTGCTGTGGCCGAGGCATTGTCGGAAACCTATGAGGTTGAGTTAATTGCCTTTGATTTCTTTGACGAGGGCGTTTTTGCTCCGTTAAAGGATGTTAAGCCAAACTTCACCACGAAATATTTTAAAGGCTCTGAGTTCCCAGATTTCTTTGCGGCAATGAAAGCGGCTGCTGAAGCCGTCACCGGCGACATCATGTATGTGGTGAAGCCACGTTTACCGAGCCTCGGGATCGCCATGTTGGTTAATGCCACGCGGGCGATTCCTTATGTATTGGAAATTAATGATTTAGAAACGGTCGTTGGCTCGCCAACAACAAAAGATCTGCATGCGGATGTTGATCTTCGTGACGTACGACTGGACGAGCCGGAATTGCGCAACCCCTATTCTGAACGCTGGTCACAATTATTCGACCCATTGGCGCAAGCCAGTCCGATTATCGTGACTCATAACCAAGGGCTTGATCGTCATTATGGTTCGAGCACCTTATATATGCGTAATTTGAAGGATGAGCGGGTCTATAACCCCGCGAACTATGATCGCGCTGCGGTGAGACACGAGCTTGGGTTTTCTGCCGAGGATCGCGTGATTCTTTTCGGCGGCCTCATTCGCCGGCATAAAGGCATCTACGAATTGGTGGAATTGGTCGAGCGCCTTAACGATCCGCGCTATAAGTTACTTTTTGTCGGTTCACGTTTAACGCCAGACCAGAAAGCGCTTGCCGATCGCTTCGGCGACCGAATCGTGTTTTTACCACCGCAAGATCGCGAAGGTATGGCACGGATTAATTTGGCAGCCGACTTGGTCATTTTGTGGCTGAATCCAAATGTCGCAGCGAGTCATTATCAATTTCCGTATAAAGCGACCGATGCATTTGCAATGAATACACCAGTGATCGCGAATGATATTTCTGATTTGGGCGATCTCGGGCGGCAAGGTTACTTGCGTCTAGTGCCATTTGGGGATTGGCAACAGATGACCGAGTGTGTGCACGAGCTATTTGCCAACCCTGATGAAACGAGCGCAATGGCAGCCGCCGGACGGCGTTTGTATGAGCGTCAGTTTGGCTATCGTGCAGCGCGCGCGAACTTCTTGCTGGCTGCGTATCGGGCCAGTCAACAGAAACAAACGGTTTACCCCGTCGCGGAGCGATTTCGGCAGTGGTTCGATCGCTTTTACCAAACATTAACGGCAGCGCCAACGGCTTTTTTGCCGGTTGAACGCACCGCTAACTTTGATCTGGTGCACAGTGACAGGGCGCTGCAAACCGAGGACTTTGGTCGTTTTGATGTCGATCAACATATCTACTTTGTTGAGCCGCATCAGTCGCGATTGCTGCAGCGATTCGGTGATGAAACGGTTGCCGTGGTGCTTCAAGGAACTCAGCCACAACGCGCACTTGATGCGGCGCGCTTATTTGTTAAGCGTGCGGATCATCCGATTGCTTGTTTCATTGTTTTGGCGGGTGAACGCGTCGCCGAAGACATGGAGCAAACGGTGACACAGTTGCGTGGCAAGTACGTCCTGCTCGCTGATGAGTGGTCATTTCCATGTCGAAATTGGCTGGAGTTCGGTCATGAGGGGCTGAAAGCCGATGCGAATCCCTTTATCTTTGCCAATACCGGTCAGCAATTTGACCCAAAAATAGCCGCTGATGTCGCCGAGTATGTGTTTGCGGAAACAGAGTTTTTACAGCAAGAGCTCGCTGCTGTTGCTGCGAAACTTGAGCCCAACAATGGTGCTGATAATTGGTGGCAGCAGCTCGGTAAGCGGTTACGGCGCTATAAGCGAGTGACAATGAAAGCTCGTTTACTAGTGGCGAACATGAATCCGAGTTTGGTGAATACAAAGCCTGTTGATCAATCGAGTATATTCCTAGTCGATGTGCAGAATTTAAACGCAGGTCAGATTCAGTTTCACCAGAATATTTGTGTTGTCATGCCCTGTATCGATGTGGAAAAGGGCCTGCGCTCCGCACAATTCTTACAGCAACGTGCCGGTATATCAGCCGATTTCGTCGTGGTTAACGATACGCGCCGGCAAGGCTTTATTAAAACCTTAAATCAGGCTGCACAATGCAGTAGTGGCCAGTATGTCGTGTATTTAGCCGAAGATGCGTTCCCTGGAGAAGCTTGGTTGCAAATCGCGTTTGAAACCCTCGAGTCGAAGAAAAAGTCATTGCTAGCATTTAATTGCGGGAAATGGCACGGCCGAGTGGCGGCGTTTGGTATGGTGCGTAAAGACTGGGTCGCTAACTTCTATGCAGATCAGGTATTGTTCGACGAGTACAAATCGCATCGTGCGGATAACGAAGTGACCGTTTTAGCTCGAGCAAGTAACCAGTTTGCTTATACGGCCAAGTCGGTTTTGCTCGAAGATGATCGGCGCAAAGATTTTAAGCAGGATGAAAGTGAAGCGGCGAATTTTTCACTGAGGGATAAGAAGTTATTCCAACAGCGATTCGCTCACGTGTATCCGAAACTGGTTGATACGGAACAATTGGCGTCTATCCGCGATGAATATCTGAATCAGCGTAAATTGGCCGCAGAGAAAGTACCTTTGCGATTGGGTTAACAAATTTTTACGCTCTGTTAATTTAATGTTGTAAAACTGAAAATCATGTCTTACAATCAATTTTGTGATTCGCAAACTAACAGTCTCACATGAATTTGCTTGGCGATTATCGGGTTGCCCAGCGGCTTAGAATGTAATCAAGGAGAATAAAATATGAGAGCAAAATTTAAACTGCTCGCAACAATCGCAGGGGCTGCATTACTCACATCTGCTGCTGCATCTGCCGATGTCGTTCAATCGGATTGGGCGAAAGTTGAGCGTCTACTTATTCATGAGTCGAATTTTGGTGGCTGCTTGGCAATGATGGCTGGCAACAGCTTAGAAAGTAAATCTGGTGGCGCGTGTTCTAACTGGATTTCTTTTTCTTGCACGGGTGAGCTGAATGACGAAGATACTGCACTGCGCATGTTTGAATCTGCTCAAATCGCCTACCTAACTGGCCGCGAGATTCGTGTTGACGTCGATACAACGCGTAAGCACAACGGTCACTGCATGGCAGTTCGTTTCGATTACCGTTAAGGTTCTTTTTGTTCGGTAGCGTTGAATTCAAAAGCCCTGCCTGTGCAGGGCTTTATTCGTTTTAACGGTTAGTTTGAGGTGGTTTGGATGAAAGTTGTGGCTGGTTTGTTCGTGGCAGTGTTAATTGCAGTCGGCTATTTCTTGATAGCTGGCGAGTCTGATTATACGGGTGCAACCACAGTGAACACGCAACCTAGTATGACATCTGCAGACGTTTCGGAAGCAGAGCCAAATTCAAATTCGACTGACTTTATCGAGCAGCTTTCAGCGCGTATGGGGTCGTCAGGGACATTGATGGCTGCTGAGGGGTATTCTGGAGAGATAGGCGAATATATCGATCCCGACACTTACATCTCGGAGTCTCGCGGTGAACCGCGTTCAATTGGCGAGTATATTGATCCCGATAATTACGTTTCGGAGCCGCGCAATAGCGAGCCGGTAAACCTCGGTGAAACTATTCGGGACCCGTTACAGTATACAACACAAGCGCGAAACTCGACCCCGATTAATATCGGTGAAAATATTCCCGACCCAGAGGCCTGGGTTGCACGTCAGGCACGTTCACGCTATGAACCACGAGAAATCGGTGAACGTAAAGATCCTGAAATCGATTAACATTGTGTACTTCATCTGCAGGCGTACGAGTGAACACTTGAATAGCGGTCTCGAGATGTAGCGATGCAAGTACAGGGAGATATGAATGAAACTTAAGACACCTACCTCATTTTTTCGTAAGGCATTGCCGTTAGCTTGCGCGCTTGCACTGGCTTCCGTGGGTGCAGCTCAGGCGCAAACCAGTGGTTTTTTAAATACAGCAACGGACCATCAGTTGCACTCGGTCAGTGAAATTCGTTCAATGTTTACTGAGCAGGATCGTGTGCGTGTGATTGTCGGCATGCCGATACCGAGCCTTCCCGCTGGTGAGTTAAACGAAGAAACTATGCCGCAATTTCAATCTCTGCTGCGTGCTGCACAAGCAGAGGTTGCGAGCATGATTAGCGAAGAGTCATTGCGTGCTGGCCACCAGTATCAATATGTACCCTTTATGGCCATTGAAGTCAGCGAGTCAGAACTCGATGCGCTGCTTAATTCAAATCGTATCAGTAGCATCGAACCTGACCGTTTGAGCGAACCGCAGATGCCGCGCAGTAATGAGATCATTAACGCGCCAAGCGCATGGGCCGCAGGTTATGACGGTACAGGTTGGTCAGTTGCTGTACTGGATACCGGCGTGGCAACGCAACATCCGCACTTTGAAGGGCGTATTGTCGCGGAAGCGTGTTACTCCACCACATCGGGGCAGTCGACGACCATGTGTCCAAGTGGGCAACGCGGCCAGACTGGACCAGGTGCCGCTGAAGACTGCACGGGTGCGTCAGGTTGTGGGCACGGAACGCATGTATCTGGTACCGTATTGGGCGAGAGTGCGACGACATCAGCGAGCTCGCTTGACCCGTCTGGTACGGTTGTCCAAGGTGTGGCCAAAGGCGCGAATTTAATTGGTATTCAAGTCTTTAGTCAATTCCCGTCACATCAGTGTGATTCAAATCAACCTTGTGTTCGCTCTTATGGTAGTGACCAAATTGCTGGTCTTGAGTATGTCTACTCGTTGCGTAATGAGTTGAATATCGCGTCAGTTAACATGAGTTTGGGCGGTGGCCGTTATTACGACCAAGCGTCTTGTGACAGTAACAATGCAGGCGTTAAGTCGGCGATCGACTTGTTACGCAGTGTTGGAATAGCCACGGCTATTGCTTCGGGTAACTCAGGCTACTCTGACTCTTTAGGTGGGCCGGCATGTATCTCTTCCGGCGTCAGTGTCGGTAGCACCATGTCAACGCCGGGCCAGTCGAATACTTGCGGTAATGGTAACGATGTTGATGCGGTAAGCTGTTTCTCTAACTCAGCAGAGTTTTTGGATTTACTCGCACCAGGCCATTTTATTTTCGCTCCTGATTTGAATAACTCTTACAGCTACAAAGCAGGGACGTCGATGGCGGCTCCACATGTAGCAGGTTGCTTCGCGGTATTACGCCAAGCATTACCCAATGCTTCGGTCGATGAAGTATTGTCTGTGCTGAAAGAAACCGGCACGATGATAACCGACCCTCGCAATGACATTACTAAGCCACGGATTGACTGTGGTGCAGCGATTGCCGCTGTTGCTTCTGTAGAGCAGGATGTGGATATGGGTACACTCTTGATGATTCTGCGTAAACGTCGCAGCAGCCAGCCACAAGAGTTCTAAAATTCTAGCTCGTCTGGATGATAAAACCCGCTTCGGCGGGTTTTATTTTGCCCTCAAGGCGATGCCGGTATTCTGTTTTGCAAAGATATAGTATATTCATCCGTTAGTTTTTCGGTAGAAAATAGGTTAGTGGGGGAACAGCATGGATGCCTTAAGTCGTCAGGAACAAATTCAGAACGCCAATCAGCTTCTCGCCGACGAGCGTTGGCAAGACGCGATCATTGCGCATGTTCGTTTAATGTTACGGTTCCCAGAAATTCGTCATGTGTTTCAATTTGGTTTGCGCTTAGCTCAACGGCGATTTAAGCAAGCACGCCATCGAGCAGAACGACCAAGAGTGGCTGTGATCTGTTGGGAAATGTCCCATAATCCTGCAGGTCGAGCGGTGGCGATTGCCGAGCTCTATCGTCCAGCTGCCGAAACCCATCTGGTCGGCTGTCTTTTTCCACGCTGGGGCAAGTCGCTGTGGGCGCCACTGGCGGACATCGATTTGCCTTGCCATTTGTTGTCCATTGAAGAGAATTGGGACGAAGCAAGTTGGGAGTCGTGTGCTTCCGACTTTTGGCCGCAGGCGGTTGCATTTGTTCTGCAACATCCGTTTGATCTTGTTCATTTAATAAAGCCGCGTGGGCCTAACCTAGTGTTTGCCTTGCTGTACCGGTGGATATGGCAAGCGCAAGTCATTCAAGATGTCGATGATGAAGAATTGGCCTTTTTTAATCAACGGCGGCGCATTGACGAGCTAGATGATGGTGTCGCTGCATGGCTAGAGCAGCACGTTCGATTACCACACCTAGCCGGATTGACGCGCAAACAATGGACCTATTTTAGTGTTGGCTTGGTTCGTCAGTTCCCGTCGGTGACGGTGTCAAACCCGGCCTTACAGCAACGCTATGGCGGCCGAGTTATTCCTCATGTGCGTCGCGCGAGTGATTTTGCCGACATGGACAACCTACGTCGCGAAGCGCGTGTTCACTTTGGTGTCTCGGAAGCGGCTAAAGTGGTTTTGTTTTTTGGCACCCCTCGCGCGCACAAAGGTCTGCGCGAGACTGTTGCGGCACTAGCGCAACTGAATGATCCACGAGTTGTGTATGTGATCGTCGGCAATTTCCCTGAGCCGGAATTTAAGGCCGAGCTGGAGCTGCTTGCACAGACGAGCGGCGTTGCGGTTAAGTTTTTTGGCAATCAGCCATTTGCGCAGATTCCACAAGTGGTTGCCCTCGGTGATATAGCCATTAATCTGCAGGACACCGAATCGCCCGTGGCGCATTATCAAGTGCCCGCTAAACTGACTGATGCGTTAGCTTCCGGCTTAATTGTTTTGGCAACGGAAACACCAGCCTTGGCGGATTTTTTTGCGGCCAAAGCCATCGTGCCGGTTAGCGAAGCGAGCCTTGTCGATACGTTAGCGAGGTATTTAACCGCAGCGGATGCAGAGCAGCATCGCGAGCATCAGCGGCAGCTCGGTTTGGACTACTTTCAGCATCATTTGGCAGCGGAAGTCTACGCTGGCGAGGTGCAAAACTGGCTTGAGTGTATGCAGGAGGAGCCAGCGCAAGTCCCGGTGTTTGATGCACTATTACAACAGCTTTTGGTCGAGTATCGACCGCACGATTCCAGAAACGAATACGAATAAACGGAGTGTAATGTGAGAATATTAGTCACTGGGGGTGCTGGTTATATTGGCTCTCATACGTGTGTCGTTTTATTGAACGCGGGGTTTGAGTTAACCGTGTTCGATAACCTGAGCAACAGCCACCGCGAAGCGTTAGTTCGAGTGGAAAAGATAACCGGTAAAACCATTGAGTTTATTCAAGGTGATCTCTGTGACTCCTCTGCTCTGCGGGCAGTGTTTGCAGGGCGTGATATTCACGCGGTCATTCACTTTGCTGGACTCAAAGCAGTGGGGGAGTCAGTTGCTGAGCCGCTGCGATATTACCAAAATAATGTTGCCGGAACTGCCAATTTACTGGAGGTGATGGCTGAGTTTGGTGTCTACGCATTTGTTTTTTCGTCTTCGGCAACCGTTTATGGCGATCCGGAACAGTTACCGATTGTCGAAAGCAGCAAGCGTTTTACAACAAACCCGTATGGTCGCACCAAATTGGTTATTGAACAGATGTTGGAAGACTTGGCAGCGGCGAAGTCAGCGCCATGGAAAATCGTCAGCTTGCGCTATTTTAATCCGGTGGGGGCACATGAAAGTGGCCTCATTGGTGAAGATCCAAACGGTATCCCGAATAATTTAATGCCATTTATTAGCCAAGTCGCAGTTGGCCGCCGTAACTGCCTCAGTGTGTTTGGAAGTGACTATAATACGGTCGATGGCACCGGTGTTCGCGACTACATTCACGTGATGGATTTGGCCGAAGGTCATTTATCGGCATTGCATTATTTACTGGCACGTGAAGACGCTGAGTTACTTGCGGTGAACTTAGGAACAGGGCGAGGCGTTTCTGTGCTCGAAATGGTCGCGAGCTTTGCCCGCGTTAGTGGTCAGCCAATCCCCTATGAACTGGTTGATCGCCGCCCGGGTGATGTAGCCGCTTGTTACGCGGATCCGCAATTGGCGTATGAGAAGTTGGGTTGGCGTGCGCAGCGTGACGTGGATGCCATGTGTGCCGATACGTGGCGTTGGCAGTCAAAGAACCCCGACGGGTATTAGCCTAAGGACTCGCCACAGCGGACTGTGGCGAGACTCTCAAGTCATTAAAGTCGATGGCTGCCGATTTTTTGCCCGCTACTAACCGCAACGACTTCAACACGCTCACTTGTTTTGACCGCTGCATATTGGCGTAAGTCAATTTGAAAACCGACGTAGCCATTGCGCGGCGGGTGGAATGGCGCTAACGGTTGCTCGAATAGGCAGGCATTGACGTCGATGGTATCGACGATCGAACCTTCGCTATCGAGTAGCTGCACGCTCAGTTGAACTGCGGACTGAACGTTTTCACAAGGATGATAAAAAGCAAAACCAGAAAGGATTTTTTTCTCACGATTAAAGCGTGTGCGCCCATGCACATATTCTAGATGACGTTCTTTACAGTGCTGTCGCCACTGCATGGCCTCATCGATCCGCTTGTACAGTTCAATGTCATTTTCGTTCAATTGAATGAGTTCACTGATGACGTCGTCTGGCACGGATTCGTTTTGCTCCTGCGGCTTTGCATTCAACACTTGCGGTTCGAGCGCGAGGTTGTAGATGTGCGCTAAGTCATCGGTTACTTGCTGAAAGTTTGTCGACGTGCCGACATACCCCATGGCTTGCCAAGGCACGCCACGAAGGTAGCGCTGTAAGGTGTTTTGTTTGTGTGACTGATGCGCAAAATCCAGTAACGAACCTTGAAAGTCATGGTGGCGCTGAAAATGATGATATTCGGAGATGACTCGTTCTATAGGTTCCCGCACCAAAGTAAAAATGTTGCTGATTGCAAACATGGATGCGTATTTGCGCGCACTGACGTGACCGGTCAATACCTTCAGATTCGGCACGTGTAAAAAGCGATAGGGATCGGCTTGCTCGCCCAAGAGCCAAGTTTTCACTGCTTCGCTCGTTTGTGGAGCGTCGAGGCCATAGTCTGCATGAATCGCAGCATCACCGAGGGCATTTTGTAGAGAAACACGGAGGCTGGTTCCTGCGGTTTTAGGAATGTGAATAAAAAACAATTTTTCCATATCGTTCGATGAATTCCCTCGTTGATTGACCGAGTGATCTTTGCTGCTCAGCCCAATCAAGTCAAGGACTGACGATGTATTTTTCGGGTAAAGCGCACGACTGCTTAGGAAATCGTCAATAATTTGTTATTTTCCATCGAAGTTGTTAACAAAATATATTAGACTGACTGAGATTAGGCATAATACAATTTGAATCAACTGTAAAATTCATTTGAAGTCTAAAAAAGTTTTTCAGGTGCTTGGGTCAAGGAGACTCCCATTGTGAATACGATAAAAGTTAGCGAGCCTGTCGTGGGGAAAAATACGGCGCAGTTGCCCTTTAAGAAAACGTTCTTAAGTTTGGCGACTGCAGGTGCATTGTTATTGGCGGGCCATGCCGCAGCAGTGCAAAGCTTCAATCCGCAATCTGGTTTAGTTACCGAGCCTGTGACGTCGATTGCGCAACTCGAGTCTTTAGCGAAGGCTGAAGGCGAAATACGTGTCGTGATTGGTCTTCATACGGGGCCGACGCAATCCGTTATGGAGGGTGGTCAGCGAGCTGGTGTTGAGTTAGTCCAAGCACAATCTGAAGTGTTATCTATATTGAGTCCGCTGCGGGCGCAAGCTGCATATAGTTATGCGGTTTTACCGTTTGTGGCAACGAAAGTGGATGCGCGCGAGTTAGGCGAGTTAGCAGCGCACCCGTTGGTCGCATCGATTGAGTTAGACTATCTGAGTGAGCCTCTGTTAGCCGATAGCACACAATTGATTGGTGCTGATTCACTCTGGGATTCCGGCTACACGGGTCAAGGACAATCTGTTGCCGTAATCGATTCTGGTTTGAATGCGAATGAGTCCTTTTTTGGCGGTCGTGTCAATGCCGAAGCGTGTTTCTCAACACACGATCCTGCAAGCGGGATTTTCTCCTTGTGTGAAGATAATGCTGGTTCGGCAACTGGTGCTGGAGCAAGTGGCTACTGTTCTGGTCCAGATTGTGGTCATGGCACCTATGTCGCCGGGATTATTGGTGGCTGGAACGATAACCGGTCAGGTGTAGCACCGGACGTGAATATTACTTCGATTCAAGTCTTTGTCCGTATCGAAGACAGTACCATTTGTGGTGGTGCGGAGACCTGTTTACGCTCGTTTACCAGTGACCAACTGCGCGCGTTTGAGTATCTGATTGAAAATCAAAGTAGCTTAAAAACAACTGCGGTGAACTTGAGTCTTGGTGGGGGTTACAACCCGACGGTTTCTGCTTGTGATACCACCTTTAATGCCCGTAAAACCGCTATTGATACACTGCGCGGTCAAGGCGTTATGACGATTGCTGCCGCAGGTAATGATGGTTACACCGATGCACTAGCGGCACCAGCATGTATTAGCTCGGTCTTTAGTGTTGGTAGTACCCTCGCCAAAGATACCAACAATGGCAGTTGTGGTAACGGTGATACAACTGACTCTGTCAGCTGTTTCTCAAACTCAGCATCGTTCCTCGACATGTGGGCACCTGGTCATGCCATTTCAACCTTTGGGCCGAATAACACGACTGTGACCGTTAATGGTACGTCGATGGCTGCTCCACATGTATCTGCGTGTGTTGCGATTATGCGTGAAGTGGTGCCCTCGGCGCCAGTTTCTCTCATTGAGTCTGCGCTACGGAATTCTGGCGTGGAAGTTACCGACCCGCGTAATGGCGTAGTCAAGCCTCGTTTAGACTGTGCGGCAGCGGTTGACTTACTGATTGAAAACTCAATGTTACCCACTCCAGCGGGTGTGCAAGCGAGTGACGTCGGTGGTGCTAGCTTTAAGCTAAGCTGGTCAGCGGTCGCTGGCGCTGATGACTACATCGTCCAAGTTGCTCGTGACGAAGCGTTTACTCAGTTAGTTTCCGGTTATGCAGATAAGACCGTTGAAGGTGAAACCGCATTACTGGTCACTGGTTTGAATGTGGACACTGAGTACTTTGCTCGGGTTGCGGCAAAAGGCTCGAAGGTTGAGCTCAATAGTGATTACTCTGACGCGGTCGTGGTCACAACAACTGCTGTGATTGGTTTCTCTGAAGCGCTTGATAACGCTGATTTGTATTTTACCACCGGTGGCATCGATGACTGGACGGGACGTTTACGTTCGGGAGCAGTGAATGGGTCAGCGGCTCGCGCCGGCACGGTTGGTCAGGGGCAAGACTCATGGATTTCGACGACGGTAGTCGGCCCGGGTGTAATCAGCTTTGACTGGGAAATTATCACTGAAGATTTAGCGGGTTACTTTGAATTCCGCATCGGTGATGAGCGCCGGATCTGGTCTACAGGTCGCACCATTGATTCTTCAAGCTATGAAGTTGGTGAAGGTGAGCATGTGCTGACTTGGCGCTACTTCCGTTCACTGAACGGTGTCCAAGGCACCGCATGGTTAGATGATGTGCAATGGACGGGTTCACCCCGCCGTGGTCTGGAAGTTACTGTGACGGGTGAGGGTGCAGTCACTAGCTCACCGGCAGCGATTGATTGTCCAGATGCAGTGTGTAAGGCTTCATTTACACAAGGTCAAGTGGTTGAGCTTGTTGCGCAAGCCGCGGACAATTGGCATTTAGCTGAATGGCAGGGTGCATGTTCTGGTACCGGTAGCTGTGTGGTGACGGTTGATGAATTGACGCAAGTTACCGCGGTATTTGCGATTAACACCTATCGTGTGGACACGGTTGCGTCCGTTGGCGGCAGTTTCTCACCTGAATTTAAAGATGTCGCCCATGGCTCCACCGCTTCGTTTGAAGTGAGCGCGGAAACAGGCTATCACTTGACCGCCATTGATGGTTGTGAAGGTGAGTTGGCGGGCAATGTGTATACCACTGGTGAAATCACCAGCGCTTGTACCGTCAGTGCTACGTTTGACTTAAACACGTACACGGTCAATGCGTTAGTCACTGAGGGTGGTTCGGTCAACCCGGAAACTCAGCAAGCGCTGCATGGCGAGCAAGTGAGCTTCACTTTAACGCCAAGCTCTGGTTGGGAAGTTGGTAATGTGACCGGTTGTGGTGGCTCTTTGGCTGGTAATGTTTATACGACTGCGCCGCTAACGGGTAGTTGTAACGTGATTGCTGGATTCCGTTTGGAGTCATTTGACGTCACCTTTAATTTGACGAACTTGGCCGTTTATCAAAGTGGTGAGTTGCAGCAGCGCGTTACACGTGGCGAAGCCGCTGTACCGCCGTCGTTCTTAGTGAACCCAGCATACGAGTTCACCGGTTGGGACCGCGACATTAACAATGTCACCGAAGACATGGTTGCGACTGCACAATTCGATTTGGTTGACCCGGATCTAAACACTGATGTAACGGTCACGATCAATATCGTAGGCAATGGCAGCATCGACACGCCACAAACTCAAGTAGTTGCGTGGGGGCAGCGCGTCAGCTTTAGCGCAACACCAGATGCGGGTGCTAAACTCGGCTCGTTTGTTGGTGGTACGTGTCCTGCAGGGGAATGGTCCAACGGTACGTACACGACCGGTCCATTGCTGGAAGACTGTTCACTGCGGGTGACGTTTAATGACGGTAATCGCCGTCGTTCATTGATTATCATGATCATTGCCAATGATGAACAAAATCAGTAATTGAACCAACATGGTTGGTCAAAAGCGGGAGCTGTCGAGCTCCCGCTTTTTTTAGTGAAGGGTTTGTTTTCTTGCATGTCACAGTGACATACTGAGGGTGAACTTGTTATATTAATCACTGAATTGAGACGCATGCCGTAAGAACTTGGAAGCACCATGGAATTTGATAAAGACAATGCTGAATCCCCCTTTTTGAATTTTGTTTCTGAGGAATTCTATAAGCGTGGCAGTGAGCTTCGACGTCTGATGTCGGATAAAGCAAATGCTCCCGCCTTAGTCTCCGGCTGGGGATTACGCAGTGCGCGCCGGAAGCATTTAATCCGCGATTTAAATGAGTTAAGCGAAGAGCTCCTCGGTGAACGCAGTGCGTTTAAATATGGAAAGGGTTGGTCGGCTAAAGGCGTGTATTTACTCGAGCGGGTTGGTAAGGGCCGCTATCTTGACCAAAAAAGCCTGCAAGTCTTTACGCTCGATGGGCTTCGTAAAGCCCAAGAACAAGTGCTTAAGTATTATAAACATGAGAATCCATATTGGTTGATTGAGGAATTTCATCGCGGTGCGTTGTCCAACGCAGAAATTCCTTACGACTATAAAATTTATACGTTCCAAGGCATTATCGGGTTTATTATTTCCGTGGATAGGAACGCGTCGCCACCGCGTATTGCCATCTATGATGGTAATTTGCAGCCCTTCATGGTTGATCAAGATTACCTATGTCCAAGCCCAAATGTGCAACAAGGTAATCATATTTTACCGAAGCATATTCTTGAACATCTGTGGTGGGCACGCGCGTTGTCGTTGAAGACGGACGCGCCTTTTGTCCGCATTGACATGTATGATACCGACAAAGGTCCCGCGTTTGGAGAGTACACGTTTTCTCCGGGCGATATGCACAAACGGATGTTTCGGCTTAAACGTCCTTTTGTATCGGCGATGGATCAGCTTTTCTTGAACGCTGAGCAGCGTTTAGCGAGTGGAAATGCCGACGCGTTACCGGCTGATTTAAAGCACTATCCCTTGCAAACATTGTTATGGGATATGTCGCTTGAGCAGGTACAGGCGTTGCCAATGATCTCTGATCGGATTTATCGTCGTTACGCTGACGTTGCTGCAAATAATGGTGCAAATGGCTATGATCGGATGGCTAAGCGTTACTTTTATTACAAAAAAAATGCCAAATCTGAACTGGAATCAAAAATTTTCGAAGAGCTGAGGAAGGCCTGGCGCGGATTACACGAAACTTATCATTCTGTGGCTCCGGATGAGATTAGGTAACTATTGATGACTATGAAAACAACGGCAGAATCCAACGAAGCTCTTGTACAACAACTTGCGCGTCAAATTGAATTAACGATGCGTCAGCGCGAAGAGCTGGAAAGCATTCAGCGAGCGTCAGAACAACTCAGCAAGGAGCTCAATGAAGCGCGGTTACGTAGTGAAAAGGCGGCGCAGAAAGCTGAGTACAGTGACGAACTATTGCGTGAGCTCAGCCAATTGCAAGAGTCGTACGCGCGTTCGAGTGAAGCCTTTCGTTTACTGACGCACGAGCATGACACGCTACTACGTGAATTTAAGCAACGAAGCGAGGAGTTTAGCGCATTAAAAGTTGAACTTGCAGAAGTAACCAGCGATTCATTAACGAAACGAGAGCAAGCTGAAGGTTTAACACGAATGGTCGAACAGGTCATTCAAGAACGTGAGCAATTGCTTGCCGAGAAACAGCAATTTGAAGAACATTTGCAACGTTTACGGGATAGTCAATCGAGTGCACTGCAAGAACAAAGTCAAATACGCGAGCAACGTGATCAACAAGCCGTTGAGATTGCTAAATTAACGCGTTGGTTGTTATCTGCAGAGCAGCGTCTTGCTGGGGCGAGTCTGGCGGGGTCAAAAGAGCGGCCAGCGAATGGCTCGTTAAAGTTAAAAGAAGATCTAAAGCTACTGCAGCAGAGTTCACTATTTGATGCCCAATGGTATAAGCAAACGTATCCGGATGTCGCGAAAGCGGGTGTCGATCCTGCCGAGCATTATTTGCGTCATGGTGGCTTTGAAAGTCGACAACCGAGTCCACATTTCGACTCGGGTTGGTATTTATTGCAATATCCGGATGTTAAACGTTCCGGTGCGAATCCGCTCATTCATTATCTGTTAGATGGCGAAAAACAAGGTTGTTTGCCGAAGCCAGAGCAGGAGCAGGAACATGGCTGAGTATGTTGAATTCTCAGCGCAATCGCCTGGCTTTTTGTTGCTCCCTTCGCAGCCCCGTTTTTGGTTGAACGGGGATATGGCGATTCGAATGAACGTTAGGATTGACGCTTGGCCTGATGATTGGGCTTATCTTTGTGCGAAATTTCAGTCGCATTTGTCGCATGAATTTTTGGTTCGAATTAAGGGCAGTGATGAGGGGCGCTGGGGGTATGGCGATGGCTCGGGTGAGTTTAATGCGATCAAATGGAACCCGGGTGAGTATTTGACGCTCGGCCACTGGCATGAGTTGATTTTTATTCGCCGTATGGACGGACGATCACATATTTATGCCGACGGCACAATCATTGCCGAAGGTGAGTTTAAACGTCAATTCGAGCCGGCGATGACAACGGCACCTATCACTGTGTTTGCGCGTGAAGATGGCTCGTCCGCATTGTATGGTGCGATTCGCGAGCTCGACTTATATAGTGGCTCCGTGCGGGAAGGACGAGCGGTCGAGTTAGGTGAACCTCTTGAACTTGGTGCATGGGTACAGGTTGGTGGAGTAAGTCATGGCTAGAGAATTGCATCAAGCGCCGGAAGGCGTGCAAACTGACGCCATTAACCTTTGGCATGACGCGCTGTGGAGAGGCTTGTCGGAGCAAGCGATTGCGGTTTTACTGCAACTGCGCTTGTCGTCGATTGATAACATTCGTCGCCGCGCGAACTGGGTACTGGGCCGTTGGTATGCGAGCCAAGGCCAATTTCAATTAGCGCTCGATTTCTTTTATGAAATCACTCGAATTGAACGCTATCCAGAAGCGAAAGTTTTAGTTGCTATCGCCCTTTGTGAGCAAGCGTTGGGGCGTCCGCAAGTGATTCATTCCCTCCTTGCCAACAACCGTTTTGCGACCCTACCGCGACATGAGCTAGCGATGCTGAAGGCCAATAGTTTTGGCGATGATGAACGTCAAAAAGACGAGCGATTGCGGATTATTAACACCATGTTTCGTGAGTTTGACCTGATGGAGGTTAAGCTGCGTGATTCAGAGCAGCCGTTGTCTTTGCAGAACTTGGAAGGTAAAGAAGTAACTTCGGCGGATCAGCCACGCGATTTAATCAACCGTCCAGATTTACCTCTTGTTTCGGTGATTGTCCCTTGTTTCAACGTCGAAAGCTATTTGCCACCGGTGGTACGCAGTTTAGTGCAGCAAACGTGGCCAAATGTCGAGATTCTGCTCGTTGATGATGCTAGCCAAGATGCGACGGTGGCGGTCGCCCATGAGCTAGCAAAAGTGCATCCGTGTGTAACTGTGGTATGCAGTGAGCGCAATCAAGGGGCGTATCCAACACGCAACTTGGGCATGGCGCATGCCTCTGGGGACTTTGTCACTGTGCATGACGCCGATGATTGGTCGCATCCGCAAAAAATCGAACGCCAGATACAGGTGCTCTTAGCCGACACGAATCTCGCAGCCACCGTGAGTAGCTGGGTTCGAGTTAGCCCGACGGTTAACTTTTTAGGTTTATGGATGGTGGGTGGACGTTTTGTTGAGCGCAATCACTCCTCCGCGTTGATTCGGCGTTCAGTGTTGCCAGATGTCGGGCTTTGGGATGAAGTGCGCGTGTCAGCCGACTCCGAGTTCTTGTGGCGTTTGCAGCGTCATTTTGGCGAAGCCGCAGTGCAACATATTGACGTCGATGTTCCGCTTTCGTTTTCGTTGGTGCACCAAGAATCGTTAACGCAACAGGGGGCCACTCACGTTCGGACCATTTATTTTGGTGCGCGCCGCCTATACCGCGAAGCCTCGGACTGGTGGCATCGACAAGTGGAACAGGGCATGGCCGTACAGGTAGGGCAAGGACAACGCGCTTTCCCTGCGCCTCTGGGGGTTTTAAAATCAGTCGATGACGAACCGGAGTCGATTTTTGCTTTTGACGCGACCGCGCAAAACCCGCGGCTGAAAGCACAGTTACAGTTACTGAAGGCAAAGTATTTGAACCTTGGTCGCCGACCAGCGTTATTGCATTGGCCTTTAACGCCAGAAGCGGCGTTAGAACCCATTGCCGATGATGTGTTCGCGTTTATGCAGAATCACCATTTGTCCTTCGCCCATGTTGGGCTTAAACTTGCCAAGGCGGATGTTGTGATCGCAGAACATCAATTACTTAAATTGATTCCTGATGGACTCCCTCAAGTCCATCAGCTCGGTGATTGTGCGGTACTCGATCTGCAGCCTCACGATCAAGAACTTGTCCTAGCCAGTGTGCGGCTTTTGTTTTCTGCGCGTGAACGCAGCATTTAGTTTTTTAGATCTAAGGATAGATAATGGACGACTATGGCATCTTAAAAGAATCAAAATGGGTCAATGGTAAGTGGTACCTTGAACAATATCCTGATGTCGCCTTGTTAGGCATGGATCCGATAGAACACTATTTACGGATTGGCGCTCGTTTGGGGCGAGATCCTTGTAAACGATTTTCGACTAGCCATTATTTGAAAGCTTACCCAGATGTCGCCAAAAGTGGTCTTAACCCATTGGTGCACTGGGTTCTCTATGGTCAAAATGAAGGGCGCGATGCGCGGCCAAACGGTTTTCAGTCGTGGATTGAAGCGTTATGGCAAGGCCATTCGAAGACTGCAATTGAGCATTTACAAAAAATGGTGAACGCTGAGCGTATTTACAGCCCAGGTGAGCGCTGGAATGCGTTGTGGCACTTGGCCCGCTGGGCGTTTTTTGACGGTGATCATCAGGCAGCACTTGAGTTAGCGTTACAGATGGATGCTGTTGATCCGTCGCGGCGCCTGCGCAAAGAGCGAGTGTTACTGGTTGCATGTTGCTATCAGCTTCTTGGTCAGGTCGAAGCTGGAGTCCCCTTGATTGACGATTATTCCGCGAGTTACGGATTTGATCCTGATATTCAATTAGTGCGCGCCAACACGGCGTCAACCGATAGTGAACGATTACAGCTGATTAATGATTTGTATCGTCATTATGATTTGCACACTTTGAGTAAATGGACTCACGATGCGCCGTTGACTCTGCATAATCTTCATGGTGAACAGTCCATTGCAGAGATTCCATTCCAAGTAGAAAAAGTGAGTATTATCATTCCTGCTTTTAATGCGGAAAGTCGCATTGAAGTGGTATTGAATTCGCTGCTGAATCAGACATGGCGAAATATTGAAATTATTGTCGTGGATGATTGCTCCGACGATCGCACGCTTGAGATTGTGCGAACTGTTGCAGAGCGAGATCCCCGTGTTGTCCCTGTTGCACAAGAACAAAACGGTGGTGCCTATCGAGCTCGCAACCGAGGGTTGCAGGTGGCGACCGGGGATTACATCACCACACATGACAGTGATGATTGGTCGCATCCGCAAAAGCTCGAAACGCAAGTGTTGGCCTTGCAAGCGAATCCGGAGTTGATGGGCGTTGCGCTACACTGGGTGCGCGCGACCGAGCAGATGATTTTCACGCAGAATTGGCGTCCGAATAAAGAGCTCATTCACTGGAGCCAGTCCTCGTTTATGTTCCGGAAGCAGGTCGTGAAGGATATTGGCCAGTGGGATGAAGTACGGATTGGTGGTGACACTGAGTTCATTTGGCGCGTTGAAGCGCGTTATGGTAAAGATGCGGTTGCCAAGTTGCATCCGGAAATTCCATTTGCCTTTGCCCTTGATGATGAAGGCTCCTTAACACGAACCAAAGCGACACACGTGCGTACCGTTTATTTTGGCCTTCGGCATATTTATCGCGCTGTCGGTCGGTGGTGGCATCGTACGCACGAACAATTGCACGTTGCCGATGAGCGACCATTTGCGGCACCGGTAAGTATGGTCGATCGTTCTGGAGCGACGCTAACGCTCGACACCCTGTTAGTTGGTGACTTTGCTGACGCCAAACATACGCGTATTTTATTAGCGAAAGCAAAAGTGCTGTCAGCACAAGGGGAACGTGTTGGGGTGTTCCACTGGCCCACGTTTGGTGCGGAAAGTGCTGAGCCACGCGATGAGTATTGTGCTGCGGTCTATCATGAAGAGGTTGTTCCCGTTGTCTTTGGTGATCCGGTCGCGGTGGAACAAATTTTGGTTATCAATAAAGCCCATGTCCGCGCGCCGCTTGATGCACTGCCTAATTTTGAACGTGTCGGTCAGGTTAAGTCATTGCTGAGCTCCGAGGCAGATCAACAGGCGACAGCGCTAAGGAACGTGTTTATTCATGGGTGAAAACCAACGCCACGCCCTCCAACAGATTTTTGATCCCGTATGGTATTTACGGGAATACCCGGATGTTGCTGATGCCAAGGTGGATCCTTGGCATCACTTTATTCATCATGGCTACACGGAACAGCGCTGGCCTTGCTCGTTGCCTGCTTTACGTTTAGAGACTGCGTTATGGGAGATTCCAGCACGTGCGCCCGAACTCAGTGATGGCGTTGTCCGTCCCGTTACTGCTGGGGTTTTAGCGGATTCGCTGCAAACGCGTTTGCAAGACACCTTGCACGCGTTGGAAAGTCAATATCAATCAAGTTCGACGCATCTCGCTGAGCAACTTAATGCTGCGTGTGCGGGTTGGGTATTAGGACGCTGGTACGCAAGTTTTGGTTTGGCTGAATATGCTGAACAGGTTATTTTTTATACCGACTTTCTTGCTCGGCGTGAGGTCTCGTTTCGACAGTTGTTTGCGAATTTACTTCGTCATCCTGGAGCTTGGTTACTCCGATTTAGTGCCTTGTGGCAGCTTGTCCGTTGTGGGCAGTTGCAGCGCAAGGATCAAGCGGAGGCTTTGTATCAGGACGTCGTTTGGCAGCAGTTGGCGACAGACAGTCAGAAAGCGTTCGAGAATGATCGCGAGCTTGCTCACGCAATGCTGAGTAAAGGCCTCCCAGTGGGAGCTATGCCTGCTGACACTTCATTGAGTTTGCGCCATGCGTTATCGCCGCAGCAGGCAGCCTTTAAACTTGACCGCTTACACGCAGATGTTCCCCGCTCAATGTTATCTAAGCTATTGCCAACTCGTCTGCGTGCTCGTTTTAATAAGCGCAATTTGGTCTCGGTTATTGTTCCTTGCTTTAATGCCGAAGCGACGATAGCCACGGCGTTACGCAGCTTATTAACACAAACATGGGCGGCGCTCGAAGTGATTGTGGTGGACGATGCATCGACCGATCAAACGGTAGCTGTGGTTAAACACTGGCAAAAACGAGATAAGCGAATTCGCTTATTCACGTCGCCAGTCAATCGTGGTGCGTATGCTGCACGTAATCGCGGCTTGCAGGTCGCTCGAGGCGCTTTTTTCACCTGCCACGACGCCGACGATTGGTCACATCCGGAAAAAATTGAACGGCAACTTCGGGCTTTACTTGCGGCACCGAAGGCACAAGCGAGTCTTTCGCATTGGGTGCGGACATCCGATCAACTGGAGTTCTCGCGCTGGCGTGTGGAGGCGTCATGGATCTATCGCAATATTTCCTCGCTGATGTGTCGTCGTGGCGTGGTCGAGCAAATTGGCTATTGGGACTTGGTGAACTGTAATGCCGATACGGAATATATGTATCGGCTAGAACGTGCTTATGGCAAAGACGCGATCATCGATGTGCAGCCTGGTGTCGTGTTGGCACTTGGTCGCGAGCGTGTGGAGTCGCTGACTCAAACTCAAGCAACGCATTTGCGTACACAGTTTGTTGGTGTGCGTCGAGATTATATGGACGCAGCACGGGCGTGGCACGCCACGACTGACCGTCTTTACATGCCTGCGCAGCCAACTGAACGAATGTTCAAAGCACCCACATTGATGATTCGTGGTCATGAAGAGTTAGCGCGGCAGCAAGGTATTGACGAATTGCTGGCAAGTGGTTGGTTTGATTCTGACTGGTATTTTGCACGCTATCCCGATGTTGCCAGCAGCGGCGTTAACGCAGCGCAGCACTATTACGATCATGGTCGTCATGAAGGGCGCGAACCGGGTCCTATGTTTTCGCGAGCGGGTGAACTAGCCGTTCGCACTGGGGTAGTGAGTCACCAGCGATTGAGTTATGCGATACATAGCGAACTTCCTGCTTGCGACATAGTCCTCGTTGGTCATGCTGCGAGCGCTGAGCTGTTTGGTGCCGAACGCAGCTTGCTTGATGTACTCAAAATGATGATGCCAAACTGGCGAGTCCTCGTTGTCCTGCCAAGTCCTGCTCATCCCGATTATCTTGTTAAAGTTCAGCAGCTTGCTACGCACGTAGTGGTTTTTCCTTATCAGTGGTGGCACGGCGCACAACGTTTAAGCGACGAGGTTGTGCGTAAAGGCGTACAAGCATTTAGTCAGTTATTTGAGGTGGTAAAGCCACAACTTGTTTATGTCAATACACTGACATTGTGGCAACCGCTTTTGGCTGCACGCTCGAGGGGGATTCCAAGCGCCATGCATGTGCGCGAGCTTCCCGCAGAAGACGATGGATTGTGCGCTGCATTAGGTGCAACGCCGGCAGGGATTCGTGAACATATTATCACTGCGACCGATTACTTTGTTGCCAACTCGCCGATGGTCGCTCGTTATATTGATGTACCTGCTCGCACCACGTTATTACCGAACAGTGTTGATGCATCATGGTTCCAAATCCCCTATGCAAATATGAACGAAGTTGGCCGCGCTAAACGCCGTCGTCGTATCGGTATGTTCAGTAGTAACTTAGCGAAAAAGGGAGTTGCCGACTTTATTGAAATGGCCGCAGAACTTACTGCTGATGAGGTTGATTGTTGGTTAGTTGGCCCGAAGTCGAGTGATTTAATGGCTGCAATCGAGGCGTGGCAGCGACGTTATGGCGAACTTCCAAGCAACTTGAAATTGACTGGGTATGTCGAGCGCACCTGGGCTGTTATGGGGCAGCTTGATTTGGTGGTGAATCTCTCTCATTTCGCCGAGAGCTTTGGTCGAAGCGTGCTCGAAGCGATGGCCGCGGGCCGCCCGGTCGTGTGTTACAATTTTGGTGCCTTGGCGGATTTGGTCGATGAAAGCTGCGGTGTTCTTGTACCGTACCGAGTTTGTGAGCAATTGCGTACAGCGGTGCTCAGCTGTCTCGATTCGGCGTCTTATACTCAGAAAGCTATTCAAGCGCGGACACGTGCACAAGCCTATCGTTACGAACATCTGCAAACGAACTTACAACGTAGTATTACCAGTTGGATTGGATAATTTTAAGTGTCGTCTTATACCCTGCATAAAAATAATATCAATTTTCGTCAGGATCCGGTTTGCGCCGAGATCATTCACCGTTGGTGTGTGGATTTTCCAGAGGACGAAAAGACCATTTCGGCAGTTGAGCTTGAACAAGGTATCAGCCTGCATGGATGGGTTCTCCTTGCCGACCTAGACGCCATGTCGCGTGTGGAGATTGTCGTTCAGCAAGGAGAGCAGCGACAGCGCTTGCCATTAAATATTCGCCGACCGGACGTGGTGAAGACATTTACATTGGATGAAGGCTTTTTGCGCTGTGGCTTTCGCCACACCGTGCCTATTGCACACGAAAGTTTTGTGGTTGGAGTGGCGCTTGACGGCCGAATTTTCGATTTAACCCGCTATCATGTGAAAGGTCCCTTTGCGATTTTGCGGGGTGAAGACGGCTGGTTATTCCTCGACAATGATACTAATAAAAGTGTCGCACAACATACTGGTGACCTGCTCATGGCTGAAGAGCAACAGGCACAGTGGCAACATTACTTTGTTGATTTTGCTACATTGGCGCAAGCGCAAGAGTGTGAGTTTAGTTTGTTAGTTGCCCCGGCTAAAGAGGCGGTCTACGCACAGTATCATCCTTTGCCGCGCAGCCCAATTACCATTGTGGAGCAATTGCAGTCGTTAGCACCAGAACAATTCCCGCTGGTCTATCCAACCGCAGAGCTTGCGCAATCAGCTGAATATCCCACCTTTCGCCGAAAAGATACGCATTGGACTCAGTATGGTGCGATGCTCGCCACCTTGGCGCTGCTCCGTCAATTGAATGTAGCCGTAGCACCGGCTACAGAGACATTTGCTAAAGATGAATATCGTGAACGTGAAGTAGGCGGTGATCTTGGGAATAAACTCTATCCGGTGGAAAAGCATCGCGAGTTGTTTTTAGTCGGTCGGCGATATCAGGAATGGCTTCGTTTTGATAATGGTCTGCAAAACTTCGGGCGTTGCCTTACGCTGGTGAATATGGACGCCATCGTTCACCAGCACATACTGATTTTTGGCTCGTCGTCAGCCTATACCATGCTCGATTATATTGGTCGAGTTTTCGCTCGGGTGACACTTATCCATAGCGCGGGAAACATTGACCCGCAGATCTTGAAAGCCTTAGCGCCGGATGTCTGTGTGGCGCAAACGAATGGTCGCTTTACCGTCGTGGCACCGCGTTGTGACTATGATTTGGCGAATGATGTGGCGATAAAGTGGGGGGAGTTGTCCATCACTGAGCAAGCAGAACGCCGAACGTTGATTGATGAATATGCCGCGGCCGACTCTGTCGCCGCGTACCTAGCGGCGTTGGTATCTCAATAACTATCACATCCAGCGAGGCGCTGATGTTTAAGGCAGCGCTTCGTCAATATCCAAACTGAAGTCTTCACGTAACCGACTCAAATTTGGGTTGTAACATGGATCTTGGGCGATAATTGCGGGCCACTTTTGTCGCATATATTGAATTTCACGTTGCTCGCGCGCTTTTTTGCTTGGCGTGTCTTCTTTGCCGCGTGACTTCGACTCGTAATGATACAGTTCAGCGTCAGGGGTGAAGACATTGCGATAGCCGCGTTGCAAAACTTTCAAGCAAAAATCGACATCGTTGAAGGCAACTTGGAGGTCTTCTTCAAGCCCACCGACTTCTTGATAAATTGATTTACGTACAAGTAGACAAGCGGCGGTGACTGCGCTTAGGTTTTGCACGGTTCGTAGACGCTGCTGGTGACCCGGTTCGTTGCGATGATAGTGCTTATGACTATGTCCTGCTAAACCCCAAATGCCGAGAATTACACCGGCATGTTGCACTGTGTTATCGAAATAATAGAGCTTAGCGCCAACACAACCCACATCTTTGCGCACACTATGTCGCACCATTTCAGTCAGCCAGTCGCGATTAATCACTTCTGTGTCGTTGTTAACTAGGCCGATGATTTCACCACGTGCTTGGGTGACGGCGAAATTATTGATGGAGGAGTAATTAAACGGCTCGTCGTACGTTACGACACGAATTCGTGGGTTATGCGAGAGTACTTTAAACCATGCCAATGTTTCTGGCTGTCGACTCTGGTTGTCGACAATGATGATTTCGTAGTTTGGATAACTGGTACGCTCGAGAATGCTATTCACGCACAGCTTCGTGATCGCTAACGCATCGCGCGTTGGAATAATTAAACTGACGAGTGGCGGCTCTTCTGGCAGCTTAAAATTAACTTTCAGTAGTTTGCTTGAGCGCCATTGAATCGTGTCTACCTGATCATCAGTCTGTTCGGCATAGCGTTGTACTGCGGCTTCAATGACGCATTTTTCACTCTCGCTGTAGCGAATTTTAGATTGATCGTGCTGATGCAGCAAAATCAAAGGAATATGCACGATGGAGTCAAGCTCGTGCGCCGGTGCTTGCGAACGCAGCCGGAAGTCCGCGAGTAATGAACTGATTGCATTCAAGTTGCGGACGTGGTCAAGCTGGTGCAGCAACTTATTGTTTTTGAGTTCGTTGACGACACTGCCGTGCAACCAGAGTGCCCGACCGAAATAGTTTTGATTAAAGAGAAAGTCTGTGTTCCATTGCGGCTTGAATTTTGGTGCAATGCGGAATTTGCCGTCGGCAATTTTGTCGTGGTCGCTGTAGATCGCACGGGCTTTAGGATTCTGTTGTATGGTTTGCGCGAGCAACTCTCCGGCACGGGCTGACAAAATGTCCCCCGCTTCAACAAACAGATACCAATGCTGCGAATCGACATTAGCGTCGCTTTCAATAAAACGTTGCCATGGCATAAATTCAACGTCGGGATAGCTTTGTTTGAGCTGTTTGATGCTTCGCTCTGTTCGACTTTGCCCGTTGGTTACCTTGCTGTCCTTGATCACCACACGAAGAGTCGCAGCTTGAGGGACTGTGCTGGGACTTAGCTGTTTGCTGAAAATGACCTGTTCTTGCTGATCGCACCAATATTCATAAGGGTCGCTGCTTACTGTTTGATAACTTAACAGCGGCTGATAGGTGGCAATCAATTTTGCCAGCGCAGTTTCTCGGCCTGCACGTTTATAACGAGCTCGGGTTAACCGATAAATATAATCCCAAGGCTGTTGGTTCGCACGGTCACGACGGGAGACGGTTGCTAACATTTTTTGCCATGCACGCGGTGCGCTGATCGAACCAAGCGACACCGAAAACTCAAGTTGCTTATTGCTACCGTTGGTAAAATGCAAACTGACGTGGCGTAGCGGAGTATGGCGGAAAAAAACCAAGGACAAGGTACGATCATTTTCGATTAATAAGTCGGCGCCATGGTGGTTACTATTTTGGGTGATGCGGACGATTTGTTTGCGACGAATAAACTCTATGGCCGCGGCATTTTTCGCCCGCAGTTTCACGCAGTACCAGCCGGGCGAGGCCGGTGCTTTGGCGCTTAATTTTATCCGCTCGGGTTGCGTGTACTCTTGTCGCCAGCGCCAACCTTTCAGATTAATTCGAATCATGCTTTTAAGCATAGGGGGAAAAGTGTGTCCTTAAATATTGAGATTCTGCTGCCCAATTATGCCGACTCACTGCACGGTGTTGTGGGTCCGCGTGATGATACTGATTGCCGTGCTGAGAAGCAAAGTTGAATCCGTAAATTTTCAGTTTTTTTAAATTATTTACGTTGTCGTCCTGACTAAGAAGTTGTCGGATTAACTCCAGTACTAATAAACCTGCGCTCGGAGGCGCCGATAAGCTGCGAACCAAGGATTGCCAGTAGTGTAACGGGATGCTGATAACGGGCGTTTGCTGTTGGGGCTCAACATGACGGTTCGATTCGTCTAACAGTAAATGTCCGAGATGTGCCCAATTCTGTTGCCACCAGAGCATATCGGGACCACTGAGCAGGATACTGTCAAAATATTCTGGGAATGGACCATCATAACCGGGAGCAACCACCCAAACATTGGTCTTTTGGCCTATGTCTTCTCGACGTGTATGCTCGCTGGCGAAGTGATTAAACCGGATAACAATGTCAGCGGCGTCGATCGATGCCCCCAACTTACTCGCTCTGAGGTCGGGGCTATTGCCGACGACAGCGATGCTTTGCGCTCGTTCGATTTGCTCGATGAATGCCTGAAACCAGTCGGATTGGTGGTTTCGCCATTGGCGGATTTGATTGCGATATTGCGGCTCAACCGCTGGCTCTGTGTGGCTCTGCCGGTGCTCGAGTAAATTATCGATTTGGCGCACTTGATAACGGTGCAAACCAATACAGGTGCGATATAAGAAGGGCAGTTGGCGTAATTTTGCAAGCTTCTGCTGTTGACGCGAGGATGGTGGAATACCCAAGGCGCGCTGGAAACTCACGGTGTGCAGATAATCTAACGGCAGTTTACTGTGAGCATAGAGTCGACGCCAGTCACGCAGCAGCTCAGGCCGATAATCACCTGCGCGCATGGCTAATTTAAGTTCGCGTCGAAATGACTTCATGCACGATGTCCTTGAGTTGCAATCGTCAGTAATTGTTCTGCATGCTGCTCGACTTGAAACGCAGCTTGATGCTTTGCTGTTTTTGTTCCTTGCAATGATTCTAGAATAGCAGCTTTTATTGTGTCATACCAAATGGTTACCGATTCATTTTGGTGCAAAGGGATCAGCTTGAGTGTCGCGCCTTCAAGCCGTTGCATATCAGGAATCGCTGTGGCGACTGTGATGGCGCCAAAATGTGCAGCTTCAATCGCTTTTAATGCTGATTTATGATGGTTAAATGGCTGATCTTCCAATGGTGCTAGATTCACTGAACTGGCGGCTACGTGTTTACGATACTGCTGGAAGGGGACTTTATTTGAGGTTTGCAGTTGCTCGGTGTTTGCACCAAATTGGTGCAACTGACGCAGTAGTTCGGCGGTGGTGTCCGGATGGAGGACACCAGTAATATGCAATTGCCAATCTGGAAAATCGGCAAGAATTTGGGCTATCGCCGGTAGTATCAGACTGAAGTCTCGGTCGTGGCTTCGAGTGCCGGGGAAATAGGTTAAGCGTGGTGGCTGTGGTTTACTCGTAATAGCTGTTTGATGCCAATACCGGTGAACACTGTTATAGATTAGGTGGAGTGGCGGAGTTTGGCGTTGATGTTTACGAAATAGCGCTGAAACCTTAGCAAGTAAAGGCTCGGTTGATACGGAAACGGCACAACCATTGGTTTGAAAACACAATAGCGCGCGTTGATGACGCAAGAAGTTTTTCGTCGTTTGTTTCAGCGTCACGAGTTGATTGACGACGCCGGGGCTAAATTGGGCATAATCGGTATCGAAAACGAGATCATCAAAATCAGCCACGCAAATACAGCCTTGACGTTGTAAGCCTTTGATAAGCCAGTTAAAGCCGAAGCGCCAGCGAGGGCGGTGAAAAACAACGAAGTCATAGCGTTTTTGCCGTGCTCGTTGATTATGAAAAATACTCGGGAATTGTGTATAGTGCAGCAAATCAACCTGATGCCCCAGTTCTCGTAACGCAAGTGCGGGATTCTCACAACGATAGATAAATGCGGGGTCCTGCAAGAATTTTTCTGGGTGATTGGTATGGGCAACGAATGCGATGCGAAAGCTCAACCGATGCTCCTTGTTATTCTTAGCTGCATATTGGGTCGGAATCTACGTCTCATTGTAAGGGATCTTTAACGAAAGGAAAGAACAAGTTGCAACCACTCGCACGTCCCGATTGTTTTCTAACCACCTCGAAAGGTATTGCTGCGATCACCGACTTACCGCGTTTGCTTGGTGCACCGGTTGAATTTTGCCGCACGTCTCGGCGTTTGCGCCAGTTACAAGCCCAGTATAACGAACTGGTTGTTATCGCGTGGGGACGAAAAGCGACCGCGGAAGCCGCCGAGCACTTTGCCCGCACGCATGCTCTTAAGCTTTGGCGCTGTGAAGATGGTTTTTTGCGTTCCGTTGAGCTCGGCCATCTGTCGGCACCTTTGAGTGTCGTTATCGACGATCTCGGTATTTATTATGATGCTCGCCAGCCGTCGCGACTGGAACAGTTGATCACAACCCCATGGGATTCTGCTGAAGCCACGGAAAATGAAGCACGTGCGCAAACCTTGATTCAACATTGGCGTCAAGCTCGAGTATCGAAATACAATTCAGCACGAGAATGCCTGCCGGATTGGTTGACGGAGTCGCCCTTTGTTTTAGTGGTCGATCAAACTTATGGCGATGCGTCGATTACCTATGGATTGGCCGATGCGGAACGATTTCAGCAGATGCTGCTTGCGGCCCAAACGCAATTTCCGCATCATCGAGTTGTCGTCAAGACTCATCCTGACGTATTGGCTGGCAGTAAACGCGCCCATTTTTCCCCAGATCGTCACCCTGACTGCGATTTCTTAGCGGATAATATTCACCCACCGGCGTTGCTTGAACGCGCTGATGCGGTGTTTTGTGTCACCTCGCAAATGGGCTTTGAAGCACTGTTGTGGGGTAAGCCGGTTTATACCTTTGGTATGCCATTTTATGCAGGTTGGGGGCTGACTGACGATGCACTGAGTGCGCCGGCACGTCGACAGGGAAAACCAACGTTGGCTAAGCTGGTGTACGCTGCGCTGATTGAATATCCGTGTTATGTTCACCCTGACCGTCAACAAGGGTGTCAGATTGAAGAACTTTTACCTTGGTTTGCCTTGCAACGACAACAACAAGAACGCTTTCCGCCGCGACTGTGGGCAGGCCGCTGGCCGCGCTGGAAGAAGCCGATTCTCGAACGTTTTATGCGCGGTAGTGAGTTGTGCTTTGCAGCCGACGGTGCTGTCAATCAAGAGCGGTTACCGAGTGTTGGATGGAGTGCGTCAGCAACGACGGATATCCGCGTTGAAGACGGCTTTATTCGTTCCGTTGGGCTTGGCGCTGATTTGATTGCACCGCAGTCTTGGGTGTTTGATTGTCTTGGCATGTATTACGATGCCACGCGCCCATCGGATTTGGAACGTTTGCTCTTGACCCACACATTTAGTCAAGAAGAAATCCAGCGAGCAACGCAGGTACAAGCGCAATTAGTCGCGACGAGGGTGAGTAAATACAATGTCGGTGAAGCCAGTTGGCGACGACCGCAGACACAACAGCCGGTCATTTTAATACCAGGACAAGTTGAGTCGGATGCCTCAATACAGTTAGGCTCGCCTACGTACAAAACAAATTTAGCGTTAATTCAGCAGGTTCGTCAGGCGCACCCGGATGCATATTTGCTGTATAAACCCCACCCCGATGTGAGAGCTGGTTTACGGGTACAGGGCAGCGCTGAGCAACGCGCACTCGAGTATGTTGATGAAGTCGTCGTTGATCAGGATATTGCCCACCTTTTGGAGCAGGTCGATGCCGTGCATACCTTGACCTCACTGAGTGGATTCGAGGCGTTACTGCGCGGGGTTAGTGTGGTTTGTTATGGTCAGCCGTTTTATGCAGGCTGGGGTTTGACGACGGATATGATTCCGCCGACGCGAAGGCAGCGGCGATTGACACTGGCCGAATTAGTGGCTGGCACTTTATTACTCTATCCGACTTATCTTAGTCGTCGAACCGGTTATTTTACGACGGTGGAACAGGTTTTGCTGGAGTTAGTTGATGCGCGGCAGGCGTGGCAACAACGCAGCACGACTCAGCGATGGCGGCAGTCGCTACAGACTCAGATCCGACGCTACGTGCAGCGGTTAAAACGGTTCTGAAACTGTGTTGTGTCGGATTCGGCGGACTGATAATATCAACGAGTTACTAACGAAGTAGGAAAACAACATGCAAGGTATTTCAAAAGTGCAACGCTCACAGCGTCAATTTCGGCTAATGAAGCGTCACGCTGTCCGCGGTTTTACGTTAGTTGAGCTACTTATTGTCATTGTCATTGTTGGTCTATTGGCATCGATTATTGGTCCGCAAATGTTCGGCAAAGTCGATTCGTCGCAAGTGCGTACCGCAGAAGCGCAAATGCGCATGTTGCAGACTTCGATAAATACCTTCCGCCTTGACGTAGGTGACTTTCCACAGAATCTTCAAGAGCTACGCCAAAGTGATCGGCGCGGTTGGGATGGGCCCTATTTTCCGCAGGAAATTCCATTAGATCCGTGGGGCAATTCTTATGTTTATGAGCGTCCGGGGCCGGACGGAAAACCTTATATTTTAAAGTCGTTAGGTCGCAACGGGCAGCCTGGTGGCGAAGGGATTGACGCAGAAATTGTGTTGAACTAGTTCGAATTTAATTCATTTGTAAGACGGAAGCAGGAATACGCATTCATGGTCGATGTTGAGACGTTACTGACACAAGAATTACATGTGTCACCTGAAGAAGTGCAAAAAGCGTCGTTGTATCAACAGCGCCATGGCGGTCGCCTTGAGCAAATATTAGTGCGCATGGGTGCTTTGTCTTCCGAATTACTGCCGCAATATTACACCCAAGTATTCTCGGTGCCACTGATTAGTGCAGACGAACTGGCGGTCGTGACCGAACGCGATGACTTTGTCCAAGTCTTGCAGGAAGCCGTGCCTGAACACCTGCGGCAATCATGGCAGCGCGTTGGCTTGTATCCGATTAATCCGCATCAACTCCGGGCGTCCGCCGATGCCAACCTGATCTTGGCTTGCCTAAATCCGACAGATATCGCTGCAATGGATGTCCTCGCCAGCTACGACGAACGGACGGTTGAATTGCGGATCTGTACGGAAGAGCAGATGGCGCTGGTCGAGCAAGCGAGTAAATCGGAAGTCAATCACGACTCGGGTGTTGATTTAAGCTTGCTTGAAGAAGACCGTTTACGGGAGCTTGCAAGTGAAGCACCGACCGTTAATTTGCTCAACAATCTGATTGCCAAAGGGTTGCGTCGACGGGCTTCGGATATGCACCTCGAGCCCTGGAAGGGGAAGGGCCGAGTGCGCTACCGCGTGGATGGGGTTTTGCATGATGCGGACTTAATTCCAGCGCGGATGCTGTTACCCGTAGTGACCCGGTTAAAATTGCTCGCCAATATGGATATTGCGGAAAAGCGCCGACCGCAAGATGGCAAAATTGATATTCGTGTTGATGGCCGTAACGTGGATATTCGAGTATCAGCGATGCCAGTTGGTGAAGGCGAAAGCGTCGTTATGCGTTTTCTGTTGCAAGATTCATTGTCCTATGATGTTGGCGCGCTGGGGATTGAGCCGGACATTGAAGCCAAATTAATGGATGATATTCAGTCAACATCCGGTGTGGTGCTGATGACGGGTCCTACTGGCTCGGGTAAAACAACGAGTTTGTATTCGTTTTTAACCCGCCGCAATGAACCCGGTGTCAAGATTATTACTATTGAAGATCCGGTGGAATATCAACTCGATGGTATTAATCAGGTGCAGGTGCAAGCTGATATTGGCTATACGTTTGCGAAAGCGTTGCGAACCGTTGTTCGTCAAGATCCTGACATCATCATGGTCGGTGAAATTCGTGACCAAGAAACGGCAAGTATTGCGTTACAGTCCGCACTGACCGGTCATTTAGTTTTTAGCACACTTCATACCAATGATGCGGCAAGCGCTTACACGCGTTTGCTCGACTTAGGTGTGGAAGAGTTCCTGTTGAGTGCAGCGGTCAAAGTTGTGTTGGCTCAACGCTTAGCACGAAAATTATGTCCGCACTGTAAAGTACCTGACACCGACGCGGCAAAAACTGCAGCAAAACTTAATTTACAGTGGCTCTGTGACACCTTTCATGTGTCGCCCAGCTACCATAAAGCGGTCGGCTGCGAGCACTGCGGACACACAGGCTATCTCGGCCGGGTGGCGATTATTGAGTATTTAAAATGTGATGATGAACTCACGGCATTGTTGGGTAAACCCGATTTCCTGCAGGCAGCAGCAAAACTTAATCGCCAACGTGGCTCGCGCTCCTTGCTCGAAGATGGCATGCTCAAAGCCATGCGTGGTGAAACGTCAGTTGCAGAAGTGATGCGGGTGGCTGGCTAATGGCTCGATTTCGTTACAAAGCCTATAACCAAAGTGGTGTGCGTCAAGACGGTGTGCTTGAGGCCGAAAGCGAACAACAGGCACGGCAACGGCTCCTTGATGACGGTTTATTATTAGAAGAATTGACGGACGCGGTTGAGGGACAGACGCTCAGTTTGTTCAATAGCAGCCAGTTAAACTTAAGTGATATTGAGTTTATTACCTCGGAACTTGCCCTGTTGCTGACGGCAGGTTTGAAAGTCGACAAAGGCTTGGCAATTTTAATTAAAAATGTCAGTAAGCCAGCACTGCGTGAGTTTTTACAAAAAGTCCTTAACCAGCTCAAGCAAGGGGAAACACTTTCCTCGGCGTTGGCTGAACATCCCGCGTTTAGTGAGCTGTATATCGGCTTAGTAAAAATTGGCGAAGAAACGGGTGACTTAACCGGCGTGTTTAGTCGTCTTTCAAGTGAAATTAAATATCAACTCGATTTACGTGACAAGATCCGCCAAGCTTTAGTGTACCCGGCCGTTATTCTAACCGTATGCTTGGGTGCATTGATTTTTATTTTTAATTTTGTCGTGCCCAATCTTGCTGATTTATTTGCCGGTCAAGACGACTTACCAGCCTACACACGGGCGTTGATGGGCGTAAGTCACTTTATGTTGCAATGGCAATGGTATTTGTTCTTCGGCATCGTCGCTGGCGCGATTGCAATTTATCAGTTACGTAATCATCCCAGCATTGTTGAAAGTTTTAGCTGGATGCGCGAGTCCTTGCCGATTGTTAAAAGGGCGAACCTACTCGTTGAGCGCATTCGCTTTAATGCCGGACTCGCCACCATGTTAGCATCGGGCATCGCGATCGATCGCGCACTCAAACTGGCTTTGAATACGCTGCGCACAGCGTCGCTGCGCAATGAGGTAAGGTTGGCGACCGAGAACGTCAAACGAGGTCAGGGATTAGCGTTAAGCCTCAGTGAAACCCGATTATATCCGGACTATTACGCGGCGCTATTAGCTATTGGCGAAGAGAGTGGTGAATTGGCACAGGTCTTCGGTGAAATGGCTGAGCGTTCACGACGAACTTTTTATGCATGGGTGACGAAATTTACCAGTCTACTTGAGCCGCTGCTGATTCTGGTCATGGGTGGTATCGTCGGTAGTGTTGTTGTCATCATGATGCTGAGCATTTCAGCAGGTACGGACATTGCGCTATGACCGGCGGGCGAGGCTTCACTCTGATCGAACTCTTAGTGGTCCTCGCCATCGTCGGCCTGCTTGCGAGTTTAGTCGGCCCCGTCGGTTTTCAACAGTATGAGCGTGTCCGCGCGATTGAAGAACGTGAACAACTTTATCGCCTATTGGAAGCAGCGCGCTTTGATGCATTCAATAAGAAACAGCCACTTACATTCGCGCTGCGCGACCGTGAAATCGTCATTTGGCGCGGCCAACGGCAAACTCCCGAACGCACGATTGAGTTTGAGCGTTTAAGCTTCCCGGAACAGCAGATCACGGTAAACGTCCATGGCTATTGGAGTCATGAGACCGTTTTATGGCAAGAAGCCAATCAAGAGCGTTCGCAACGGCTTCGTTCAGTTGCTGCAGATGCCGAACTTGAATCCTCTTCTGCAAATCGTCGCGAGGTTGGTGGATGATCACACAACAACGCGGCTTTACCTTGATCGAAATCCTTATTGCGATGACCATATTGTTCGCAGCGGTAGCGACGAGCATGTTGGCGTTTCAAAATAGTATGCACAGTACTGAGCGCGCTGCACGCGCAGTGACACTGTTGACGCCAGTGGACGATATTATTGCGCATATCCGTGGTGAATTGCAGGAGCAAGTTCTGCACAACGCCGCTGACGAACTGAGCGGCGATGGGCGTGTCCTTGCGGTAGATTATCAATGGCGGGCTACTGTCGATGCGCGTCGCTATCCCAGCGAAGCTACCGCCACGTTAGAGTCTGAACGGGTCAATGCGCAGCGCGAGTTTATCTTATACCGTATTGAATTAACGCTCACCCAAGATCGCGCCCAGCGAGATTTCGAGTATTTGGAGTTGGTATGGCGAAATCGCGCTCGCAGTTAGGCTTTACCTTAATCGAAGTCTTGTTGGCAATGGCTTTGTTGATGTTGTTGATCCTAACGGCAGGCCTTGTCTACGATTATGTGAACCAGAATTGGCAGCGTCAGCAAACGGCCTATCAAAATGCAGTCAATGCGCACATGGACTGGCGACAAATGAGCCGTGTCGTGCGCAATACCTATCCGCGAATGGTGTACGCCGAGGATCCGTTTCAGTATTTTGGCGCACAATCAGTGCCACCTTACGGCTTTTATTTTCTCGGTCGTGACAACGGATTTACCGGTGTTTCTTATATGAGCTTGCAAGATCCAGAACAACCTTCAGTTTTTCGTCTTTTCCGAGAACCCGATCCGGACGAGCCGGAGCTTTGGCAACTTGTTTACGAAGAAGCGCCGTTGGCAAACGTTGGGTTATCGTATGCTAGCGTTGAGTTACCCTTTAACCTCCGGCGGGTCTTGCGCCAAGGTTTAGCGCAGATAGAGTTTGACTATTTCGCCTATCCTAGCTTTAGCCAGCGGCAGCGTAGTCAATTGATCAGCGTTGACTCGTCTGCTCAGCGCGAGGGGATGCCACGTTGGTTCAATCAATTTGACGGCCTTGAATCCGGCGAACATCCGTTTCGCTTGCGCTTGCGCATGGACGAGGAAACCATTGTGTGGCCTTTGCAAGATTCAGTTAGTGCGCAACGGGCGCGCTGGGAGTTTCGCTAATGTTGCAGCAGCGGGAAAACGGCTTCGCGCTTTTTCAGGTGCTCATTATGGTCAGTATCATTAGTATTTTGATGATTCTCGTCATGCAATATGCGTTGCGTGCAACGCAGCAAAGCGATGACCTGCAAAATTCGGTGAATAAGCAGTTGGGACTTTATTCAGCGATGAATCTGATTGAATTTGAACTCGCAACCCAACCTTGGAGTGGCCAAAATTCAGTGGCCCAGCGTTGGCAAATCAATTTTCATGGGCAACCGCAGCTGATTTCACTGCCGGAACGCCGAGTGTTCACTGCGATCGACTCCGAAGCTTGGGTGACCATACAGAATCAACGAAGTTTACTGGACTTGCGTAACCCGGATGAACATAACTTCCGCCGAATTGCGGTCGCAGCGGGTATCGCAGAGGATCGTGTGAGCGCCTTACATCGTTCCTTGCAACTGTGGCAATTGCGTTATACCTCGGCTAATCGCTCGCGTGTACAGGCGAGGCAAAGTGCATTTGCTGAACTCACACACTGGTCGGAATTAACCAGTGTGCCGGGCTGGACTGAGGATGACATGTTGCGTTTACGTCCTTTTGTCACATTTCATGGTCAGGACATGAATGTTGCGCATGCCCCCGAACTCATTGTGAATGCTTTGTTACCAGCGACACAAGCTGATATAGTCGCAGCATGGCGAGAACAGCAACGGACTGGGCCGATTGATGGCATCGGACAAGTTGCGCTTGATCAAGTGCCACGGCGAGTTCAGAGTATTAGCCTCGAGCAGGGCGATGTGCATCTTCATCGGCTGGTCGAGATTCGCCCACATAATCGGCAACCACTGCGAAGAATCGTGAATGACTAGAACAATAATGCAGGCATTCAGCCTACAGCTACAGAGGGTGTTCGTGTTGTATGAATGAACATCAGCAGAATAAAATACCGTCAGCTTGGTTTTCGCGCTATCTGAGCCGCGGCCTGAGCTATGTGCAAAAATCTGGCAAGGTTTTGTCGTTGCAACAAGCTGAACAGGGGCGGTTTACGTGGCGCGAAGTAAACACAACGCCGAGTCGAATGCCGATTTTGGTGCTTTCGCGATCCTGTTATCAAGAACAATGGGAGCAGTTTCCAATTCAAAGCGAGCGGGCTTTGAAAAAGATCTTGCGTAATCGTCCGAGTGAGCAGTTACAGTTGCATTTCATTGGTCCTTTTCATCAAGGGCATCGGCGTGTATTAACCATTCGCATCGCAGCAAGTCTCAATCCGTTAATTGCCAAAGCTTGGTGGGTCGTACCTGAGTCGTTGTTGTTTGCCCGTGCGGCGAGTGACGAAACGACAATGGACGTGATTCATAGTCCTGATGGTGTCTATTATTTATTGCCTCGTCCGCAAGGCGAGTGGGTTAGTGTTCGTCGGTCGGCTGTTGTCCGCGATGCGCAAATAGCGTTGCTGTCAATGGGCGGTGCCGTTGCTGCAGCGACTCGTGAAATTGACTCGGCGACTTTTCCAGCGCGATTGCTGGCTGCCGTTCAATCATTGACGTTTAATGATGTCGTCGCGGCGTGGAAACCGGTGCAAACAGAAGGTGGTAAATCGCTTCCTTGGCTACCGATGGTGAGTGTGCTGATTGCGTTGATTACCGTGTATGCGTTGACCAGTTCTTGGTACCTTGACGCAGCGACAAAGAGTCGCCAAGCACAACTTAATACGCAGTCAAACGAGCTCCAACATGTTCTCTCTGTGCGTCAGATGCTTGACCGTGAGGTGGAGTTACATCATGCCATCCGCGCAAGTGTGCCAGACCAACGTGAGTCGCAGTTCTATTGGCTTTTGGTCATTGAGCTTGAAAAAGCGGGTGCGCGAGTACAGTCGTTACGTGGGCGTGAACAGCGGGTTAGCATCGTTGCTGATGCACAGTCGGCGACGCAAGTTTTGGTTGCGCTGCAAGCGTTACCTTTTGTGCGTCAAGCCGAATTCTCGGCGCCAGTAAGGCAGTCGCCACAACGGGCCGAGCGATTCACTCTTGATATTCAGCTTGATGGAGAGCGATTCAATGCTGAAGAATAAAACGACCTTGTTGGCTCTCATTGCGATTTTAGCGATCGTTCGGTTCGTGTTGATTCCTGTCTTTGAAGGGCAAGCAGATAAACAAGTGCAGTTACGCATGGTCTCGGATCAGTTAGGGCGAGCGGAAGTATTACTCGACAACGCCGACGCTTTGACTGCTGAACTGGAACGGGTACAAGCCATTAATCAAGAAGTGGGGTCATTCTTGCCTGTGATGCGTGACCGATCGACTGCGCGTGTGCAATTGCAGCAAACCATCGAAGGGTTGGCACGAGAAAATAGCACTCAAATCAGCCTTTTTGACTGGACGCAGCAGCGAAATCTAGTTGACGGTCAATTAAGTGAGTTACATGCCCGCGTCGTGATTCAAGGTTCATTATCACAACTCGCTGCGTTTCAGCGTAGCATGCAAGAACGTTTGTTGTTTGTGTCGATTGAGAATTTTGAGATGCAGACGACATCGGGTGGTCGGCCAGGTCAGCAAAATTATCGACTAACCCTTGCCTTGCGAGCAAACATTTTGATAGCGGAGGCATTGTGAAGCGTTATTTGATGATGTTGAAGCATCCTGCCGTTGCGCTGACGTGTGCGCTTGCGGTGCTTTGGTGTCTCGTCGATTTCTGGCAACGTGTGTATATTTCTATCGAGCATGATACGAATTTACGCGACAGTTCGGTGGCCGCTTTTGACCCGGTGCCGCGATCCGTTGGTACGACAACTATTGACGCTTGGCTACAGGCTCAGCGTCGCAGTGATGAAGTTGTTAACGAGGAGGATCCGGCCGAACAGGAAATGCCTCAACTCTATGGTGCCGAGCGACTTGGCGCCATGCAGGTGCGGGTGCGCGGCACGTTTTTGAGTGCCGAACGGCAAGTCCGGGTCGCATTGATTGAAGTATTGGTCGACGGTGACGCTGAACCGAGCTTGAAGCGAGTGGTGGTCGGTGATGCACTGAATGAATTTGTGGTTACTGACGTTGAAGCCGCGCGTGTTCGGCTTACGGACGACAGTGAGAACTCTTATGAAATTTCTGTCTTCGCATGGCAGCCGGAGGCACTTGCGCCCAACCGGCAACAACCGCGACAGTTAGACCCAGGTGAATTTGATGAATCTAAATTTTAATCACAGTAAGGCAAAAGTCATGACGACAAAATCGGTGGCGCAGCTAGCGTCGGTGGTAGTGATGACACTCGTAATTAGCGGGTGTGCACAGTCACCCAAGCAACTCGAAGTTAATCCGCATCGGTTAATGACTGATGAGCGAGTGTACGCCGAGGATGACGCCGATGTGCAAGTCTCCGGAGTCGAAGAGTTCCGTATGCAGCGCTTGACACCGCTTTCAAGAAGTCGCGCTGAACTGCGACATGGTGAACAGTTAGCGCAACGCTTTCCGGATTCTGATCGACAACAAGTTGCCGCGAATAACCTGAGTATCCCTGAATTTGTACAGTTGGTCTTTGGTGAACAATTGGGAGTGAATTACCTCCTTGCTGATGATCTGCCGCAAGTGTCACCGGTGACTCTGAACATTTCCGAGCCGGTCTCATCACGACGTCTTTTTCGCTTGACCGAAAGTCTGTTAGCCGAACGGCGGTTAGGAGTAGTGGAGCGTGAAGGTACTTTTTATATCCATGGCGTTGACTCTGCAAGCGAACAAATGACCGCGATTGGTATTGGTCGTCAGTATGCCGATGTGCCTGACACAGTGCAGCAAGTTCTGCAGGTTGTGCCCTTGCGGCACGGTATCAATATCAGCTTAGAGCGCACGCTCAATAGTCTTTCGACTGCTGAGCTAAACTTTGATATTCAACAAAATGTTATTTTTGTGCGCGGCTCCCGTACGCAAATCTTGCGGGTTATTGACCTAGTCAACATCCTCGATGTGCCGTCAACCCGTGGTCGATTTATTGGCCTGCAAGAACTCGTTTATATCAGCCCTGAAGAGTATATGACGAAGATGCAGGAGCTATTAGAGGCCGAAGGGATTCAGTCTGGTTCGCGCGGCGCAACTGGCGCTGCACTAATTATGGTACCGATTCCTCAGATTGGCGCGGTTGCTATTTTTGCGGGTGACGAGTTCGTGCTTGACCGCGCGGAATATTGGGCCCAGCAGATCGACCGACCTTCTCGCGGCGCGGAAATGCGCTACTATATTTATCATCCACGCTATGCCCGCGCCCAGGATCTTGGCCAGTCGATTGCACCCTTGATTGGAGGGAGCTCATTTGCTGGTCAGCAGGGTGGCGATAGCACACGTGACACGCAAAGTGCGCAAGGCGGGCAACAGCGCAGTGCAGTCATTAGTAGTGAAGCGGAAGGAATACGAATGACCGTCGACGAGCGCTCCAATAGTATTCTCTTTTACACTCAGGGCGAAACCTTTCAGTCGTTACTTCCCATTATCCGCCGGCTCGATGTGATGCCGAAGCAAATTATGCTCGATGCGACCATTGCTGAAGTCACTATGACCGACGAGTTCGCTCAAGGTTTTGAGTTCGCATTTCGTAGTGGTCGTTTAACAGGTGGTACCACCAATGCTTTAGGCGTCTCTGAAATGGGGGGCTTGCGGTTAAATTGGACAGACGGCATCTCTAATTTATTAGCGCGACTTTCAGCAACATCGAGCTTGGTGAACGTCTTGTCGAATCCTACTTTAGTCGTACGTGATGGAGTTTCCGCCAGTATTAACGTGGGTAACGATATTCCGACGGTAGGATCGACCACAACCAACCCTAACTTTGAAAGCCAGACGACGAATATCGTCTATCGTCGCACCGGCGTGAACTTAACCGTGACGCCGACGGTGAACGCGCAAGGTCTGGTGGTGATGCAGATCAACCAACAAATATCGAATACGTCGTCGAGTGGTCCAACGCTTGCAGGCTCACCGAGTATTTTTGAGCGCACGGTGCAAACTGAAGTGATTGCACGCAGCGGTCAAACCATTCTCCTTGGGGGGCTTATTTCTGAGAATAACTCCGAGAATACGTCGTCGGTTCCATGGGTGCAGCGGGTACCTTTGTTCGGTCGTTTATTCGAAGGTGAAAGTCGCCAACGCGAGAAAACTGAACTTGTGATCTTCATTACGCCTCGAATTATCGAGGATCTGAATGAGTGGGATCATATTCGCCATACCATTTCTCAGGGTTTAACGACAATAAAAATCGCTGAAGAGTAAACAAATGCTATACAAAACCTTATTGTAAAGGATATAGTGTGCGTGTTGCATTGTTGTTGTTTAATGCTACATTTAGGAAGTCTGAAAATGACATCTAGGGAGAAGCGCCATCAAATCGCCATAATAGTATAAAATATAATCAAACCGTTGGTGATTGGTGGAGAAAATTAAACGGTGTGAACAACAATTCGTTAGAGTTATTAAAATTAAAGTTCACAACCATTGACATAATGTTAATGATTTTTGATAATCGGAGAGACTGTTTACGTAACAGGTCTTTGGAAAACAATAAGTAAAGGGCATGATGCCCTGAATCTTAATTTCATGAAATTGGAGATAAGCATGAACAACATGTTTAAGAAAACGCTAGTTGCTGCTGCTTTAGCGGGCATGTCTGCAACAGCATTCGCGGATGTTACAACTGCGCCTGTATTCGTTTCTGACGAATATAAGAACGTAGTTGACGGCACCGAATTCAACTCGGTACGTGCTAACGAATTTGGTTACACGTTCCAAAACGAACTTACAGCTGGTGATATCGTTGAAATTACTTTCAGCAAGTTACCACAAACTGGTTTGAACGCGTTTGGTACTCGTACTTTTGAAGGCGATGCAGACCTTAAAGCGTTCACTTTAGGTGTAATTTCACGCAACGCAGAAACTCGTACTCTTCGTTACCGTGTAACTAACATCGATGACGCAAACAACATTGACAAAACAACAATTGGCGCGACCGTGAACTTCGGTCAAGGCATGCGTTTCTCTGTTGCTGACCTCGATGCTGAAGTTACTATTCGTGTATTAGCGGGTGGTGACGAGCTTGAGAACAGCCGTGATTCAGGCCGTTTATTCTCAACCACTTCTCAGTACGCTTGGAACGCAGCAACTGGTAACGGTGTTCGTTTCCAATTAGTTGATGACGCTTCACGTACAATCTCTGTCTACAACGATCGTCAAAGCTTTGGCTTTAACCCAATCGGCGGCGAGAACGACACTGTAGTTGCAACTTGGCGTGCAGTTGGTGCTGGCGTTGGTGCTTTCGAAAACCACGGCGGTGACGTTGTAAACAGCCCTGAAGGCAACGCTTACTACGCGATGACTCGCTATGCGCGTCACGTTGTATCTGGCGAATTCGGTTGGTTAGCTGCATGGCATGCGACTCCAAACGGTCTGTGGAGCGACTTCTTGACTGTTTCTTGTGACAACGATCAAGACCACTTCGCTGGTCAGCGTCCAGGTAATGCTGAAGCAGTAGTTGTTTCTGGTTCTTCTGTAACCTTTAACTGCTGGGGCTTAGGCGACGCGAGCATCGCTCTTGATATGGGCGGCGCAATCGCAGCTGGCGCAATCAACTTCTTGCCAGAGTCTGAGTTCACTGTAAACTCTTCAGTTCAGTACAACTTGCACCGTGGTAATGCTTACCGCGTGAATGGTACTGCTGGTGTTGTGAACCGTGGTCAAATGTTCAACTTCGCTGGTGTTGACCTTGGCGAATGGCGCATCGAAGATGGTACTTTAATCACCATCCCTTACTTGCCACTTGACCGTGAATTAGACGTACGTGTTTCTTTACGTGCTGATTCTGGCTGGGTAGATTGGCCACGTCAGGGCGCTCTTGGTTTCATTGACCAGCGTAGCCCAACTGTACGTGACGCTAACAGCGGCTACGGTTACGGTGACGTATTCGTAATGGTTAACGGTACTCACTACTTCTTCTTGGGCACTAACGTTGCTCAAGGCGTGAAGAACATTGGTCCATACTTGACTGATGCGTTAGCAGCTCTTGACCTTGAGTCAGAAGGTGCACACGTTGAATTGTTCATCTTGGCTGCTGACCAAGACGTACAAGTTCACTCTTCATACGTCGGTGCTGACGGTGACACCGTTCCTGTACACAACGATTCTATCGAAGTGCGTCAGGTTCAAGGTTACAACCGCCAACACCAGTACAACATTCGTTAATTGATGTTGTATCGTTAAGCACATGAAAACGCTCCTTCGGGAGCGTTTTTTTTATCTTGTTGTTGATTGCGGCAATAGGCAGGTTGTGAAACAATGGAACCGTCAAAAGCCATTCGATTACACGAAAGTGGACTTCTATACATTGAATATAAGGTCAAAATGACATTGTGACTCCGTCTTTATTACCAGTCTTTTGGTTGTTTATAACCGTCGTATTGACCACGTTTGTGGTGTTGCGATTACTTGCTCCGCATGCTGCGCGTCTGCATCTTATTGATCTCCCCAACCGTCGCAAACTCCACGAAGGTCAAGTGCCGCTGATTGGCGGAATTTCGATTTATCTCGGCGCAATGTGTGGCTTTTCACTCTGGTTGTTGATGCGCCAGAGTATTGCTATGGACGAAGTCTTTTTTTGGTTGGTTGCAACGTTAACGGTACTCGTCGGTGTCTATGATGACCGTCGAGATCTGAGTGTTCGTTTACGCATTGTATTTCAAGCATTGCTCATTTTATTGTTGGTCGTGGGCTCCGGAAATCAATTAAATGATCTTGGATTTCTCTTTGGGGAAGGCTTTGGGGTTGTTGACCTGGGTATTTTTTCCCTTATTTTTACCTTGATTGCCATGCTGGGTATTGTGAATGCCTTTAATATGGTGGACGGAATTGACGGTTTACTCGGTGGTTTAGCGCTTGTTTCGCTGACCAGTTTAGCTTGGTTGGCTTGGACAGACGGCGCCATGATTATCGCCAGCACCGCGTTACTGGTTGTTGCTGGGTTAGTCCCTTTTTTACTCTGCAACCTTGTACCGCAACGATTGGGTTGTAAAAAGGTATTTATGGGTGACGCTGGTGCGCTGTTTATCGGTTTAACAGTGGCATGGTTGCTTGTTTTAGCGAGCCAAACGGATGCTTTAGCGGAGGCCGTGGCCAATGGCACCGCTGTTGCGATGAGTGAATCTGTCATTCGTCCGGTCACGGCGTTGTGGTTGGTAGCGATTCCACTGATGGATACCGTTGCTGTAATTATTCGCCGTATTGCTGCCGGGCGTAACCCATTTAAGGCCGATCGCGAACATTTACATCATCTGCTTATTCGCTATGGATGTAGCCAATTACAGGCCATGTTGCTGATTGTCACCGCAGCTTTCCTTTGTGCTGGCATTGGCGTATTGAGCGATATGTTGCGGCTGTCTGAGGTTTGGATGTTTGTAAGCTTTTTAAGTCTTTTCGCTCTTTACTATGCGGCCTTGTCGCTTGCATGGCGCAGAGTATAATGTGGCACAAGGATCGGCCAGCCGCGAGTTGGTCTGGATTAGGACATTCTAAAAAGAGAATTGTTTGATGAAAATTGCAGTAGCAGGAACAGGGTATGTTGGCTTATCGAATGCGATGCTGCTAGCCCAACACAATGAAGTAACCGCGATCGACATCGTACCTGAGAAAGTGGCGATGTTGAATCGTGCGGAATCGCCGATAGAAGATCAGGAAATCGAGACATTTTTACGGGAAAAGTCACTGAGGTTTACAGCGACACTGGATGCCAATGCGGCCTATCGAGATGCCGAAATTGTTATTATTGCTACGCCAACTGACTATGATCCGGTGTCGAACTTTTTCAACACTTCATCAGTAGAAGCTGTGATTCAACAAGTGATGGCGATCAATGCCAATGCCATGATGGTGATTAAGTCGACCGTACCTGTTGGTTATACGGCGGACGCTCGGCAACGTTTCAATAGCGAGAATATCGTCTTTTCACCGGAGTTTTTACGGGAAGGCAAAGCGTTGTACGACAACCTGTACCCTTCGCGGATAATTATTGGCGAACGTTCAGAGCGGGCGCAAGTGTTTGCGGATTTATTGCTGCAGGGCGCACTTAAAAAAGACGTACCAGTTTTGTTTACGGACAGTACTGAAGCAGAAGCGATTAAGCTGTTTTCTAATACTTATTTGGCATTGCGTGTCGCCTACTTTAACGAGCTGGATACTTATGCCGAGTTGCACCAGCTGGATACCAAACAAATTATCGAGGGTGTTGGTTTAGACCCACGGATTGGCAATCACTATAACAATCCTAGTTTCGGTTATGGCGGCTATTGCTTACCCAAAGATACGAAGCAGTTGCTTGCGAACTACAATGATGTACCACAGAATTTAATTCAAGCGGTGGTTGAAGCGAACCGTACCCGCAAAGACTTTGTCGCTGAGTCAATTATTCGGAAGAATCCGAAAGTGGTCGGCGTTTATCGCTTGGTGATGAAAACAGGCTCCGATAATTTCCGGGCGTCCGCCATTCAAGGCGTCATGAAGCGGATTAAAGCGAAAGGTATTGAAGTCATCGTTTATGAGCCAGTCCTCAAAGAGGATTCGTTTTATAAGTCGCGAGTCATCCGTGATCTCGACGCATTTAAAGCTGAGGCCGATGTCATCGTGTCGAACCGCATGGCCCCTGAACTCGAAGACGTCGCGGAAAAGGTCTATACCCGTGACTTGTTTAACAGTGATTAATAGCCATTGGAGATACGACCAGAGATGATTTACGCATGAAGGTTTTAGTTACAGGAACCGCTGGCTTTATTGGTTTTCATGTTGCCAATGCGTTGTTGGCCCGTGGTGACGACGTGGTCGGTGTGGATAATCTCAACGACTACTATAGTGTTGCACTTAAATATGGTCGCCTTGCCGCTGCTGGCATTGCCGATGAAGCCGTTTCCGACAGTGCGCTCTGCCAATCAACGATGCATCCAGGGTATCGTTTTCAGAAACTCGATCTGGCAGACAGAGACGCGGTGGCAGCGCTGTTTCAGCAGGAGTCGTTCGATGCGGTCTGTCATTTAGCTGCTCAACCGGGTGTAAGGTATTCGATGGAAAACCCACACGCCTATATTGACGCCAATATCACCGGTTTTATGAACGTCTTAGAAGGTTGTCGTCACGCCCAGGTCGATAATCTGTGTTTTGCCTCGAGCTCGTCTGTTTATGGCTTGAACGAAGTGATGCCATTTTCAACCCGAGACAATGTCGACCATCCAATTAGTTTGTATGCGGCGACTAAAAAGGCGAATGAGCTGATGGCGCATACCTATGCGCATTTGTATGGTATTCGGACAACGGGCCTCCGATTTTTTACCGTTTATGGGCCGTGGGGAAGGCCGGATATGGCACCCATGTTATTTACGCGTGCCGCACTCGCGGGTGAGCCGATTAACGTCTATAACTATGGTGAGATGGCGCGCGACTTCACGTATGTTGACGATATTGTTGCTGGAATTTTACGCGTGTTAGATAAGCCAGCTGAACCAGACCCAGCATGGCGCGGGCAAGCTCCCGATCCGTCGAGCTCGTCGGCAGCGTATCGACTGTACAATATTGGAAACAGCCAACCAGTGCAATTACTTGATTTTATTGCCGCAATTGAACTTGCAGTTGGATTTAGAATCGAAAAAAGACTGTTACCAATGCAACCGGGTGATGTTCCAGCGACCTATGCTGATGTCAGTGCGCTTGAGCATGATTTAGGCTACCGGCCGAATACGCCGCTGCAACAGGGTGTCGATGCGGTTGTCCGTTGGTATCGCGAGTTTTATCAGGTTTAGTTCGTGCTAAGCCACCCGTAGTGGGAAACAATAACAATGAGATGGAACGCTGCATGAGATTACTATTAGCTGCCCTCTTGGGTGCCGTTATGGCCGGATGCGCATCAGCACCGGGCGATGTGCTGGAAACTTGGCGAATGTTTTTGAAAGATACCCCAGATGTCGAGTTGTCCCAGCGACAAATTCAGCGTTTCCCTCATAACTTGCAGTATGTTCGTATCGCGGATCAACCGCGCGTGGGGATGGTACTTGGTTTCGTGGATACCGTTGCCGGCGAACGCTATTACAATTGGATCAGCGCCGACCGTGAAACGATTGTGACGCTTCACGGTCGTGCCGTTCGGATCAGTAAAATTGGCGAGTTTCAATTATTGTCAGTCACCCACAAAGACGCTGATCCGGTCGCTGAATTGGCGCGCCAAGCAGATGCCGAGGGACGTTTAGGTCAGCAAGCGCGTTGGCAACGGCAGGTGGATTATCTGCGCAATGGTCGAACCCACACGGTTACTGCGGATTCAAGTTTTGAGGTGGTCGCTGAAGTCGATGTTGAATTACCTGCGCAAACCGTGCGCGCGTTCCATATTCGTGAACGCGGCCGCTTTGTTGAGCATAACCGGCGATTTACCAATGAGTTCTGGGTTGAAGCGGACGGTCATGTGGTACAAAGCCGACAGATCGTAGCTCCCGGTGCACCAGTTCTTGCATTCACACAAGTTAAATGGGTAGGTCGGCCATGATGAGAAAAAGTATTTTAGCGCTATCCATTGGCCTTGTTTTGAATGGTGCAGCTGTTGCGGCAAATGGCACTGAAGAAGAAACACAAGCGGTGCGGATTGCGGTCAATGATGCGCTTGATATTCGTTTTAATGAACGGGTGCGATTGCGCCAAGTACTTGAACATACACTGAAGTCTTGGGAAGAGAATGCGCGAGCGGAGCAGATTCCTGCGTTAGAGGTGTACTGGCCGCAAGTGCGCTTGGTGATGCTCGATCGCCAAGCTGAAGTGGAAGCAGAGCGGGAAGCTGTGTTACGTGATTTACAGGCGCTGTATGTCCATTGGCAGCGTCGCGGGAAAAACGAACAAGCACGACAAGTGCAGCATTTAGCGGAGCAGGTGCAGCGCTGGGAGCTTGGGTTCCAACCTTATGGTGTGCCGGATTTATTAGCAGCGCGGCAAAGCATCAATGACAATCCGCTTTTACCACCTGGACATTATCAATTGCGCTTGCCAGCACGGCCAAATACGATTTCGGTTTATGGTTTCACCCAGCAGGTCGGCTTACAGCCTTTGCAGCCGCGGCAAACTGTACGCAACTATTTACGCGCCCATGCGCGCGCTGACGTATTGCAAGGGCTTGCTCATGGCACCGAAGCATGGCGTATAAAGCCGGCAGAAGAAGCTGTGATGATTCCCTGGGGCTTGCACAATGCAAATGACAATGAGCTTAATCCCGGCGACATTCTTTATATTGGCTTTGATAATTGGACCTTGCCACGACGTTTTCGCCATTTAGAAACCGCTGTACCGGAGTTGTTGCGTCATTTTGTCCGCGATCCTCAGGCAGAGTCTGTCAATTTGGTTCGTAATGGCCGCGATATGACGCCAGAAGTTCCCTCAGCGCAGCATTGGCAACGACTCGACCGCTCGCCAACAACGGGAAACTATGGTGGGATTGGCTTGATGCAAATGCCGAATGCGCGTTTTGCCGAAGAGGGCGAAGTTTCCTTGAGTTACACTGACATGGATGCCTATCGCCGCTATGCGGTGAGTTTGCAAGTGTTAGAGTGGCTTGAAGCGACCGCATTCTACACCCGTGTTCCAAGTCGTCGGTACAGCCCATTCCCCGGCTTCAGTGGTGATAATATTTACACGGATAAGGGTTTCGATGTCAAAGTCCGACTTTGGCAAGAAAGTGAGTATATTCCTCAAATTGCTCTGGGCATCAAAGATTTAGGCGGAACGGGTCTGTTTGCATCAGAGTATCTTGTCGCGAGTAAACAAGCAGGACCTTTTGATTTTACCCTCGGCGCTGGGTTCGGCCGCATGGGAACGCGTGACCACTTTAAATCCCCATTTTGTCACCTTGCCGATTCGATGTGCGAACGTCCTTCAGGCTTTCGCCGAGGCGGTGGCCGGTTTGAGTACGATGCTTGGTTCCGGGGGCCGATGGCGTTGTTTGCCGGAGTCGAGTACCAAACCCCATGGGATCCGCTGCGCTTGAAAGTGGAGTATGATTCGAATAGCTATTTGGACGACTTTGCAGATGTCGATTTAACACCAAAAACGCCGATTAATTTTGGCTTAAATTACCGAGTCAGTAATGGTTTTGAGTTGTTTGCGTCCTACGAACGCGGCGATCAGCTTACCTTCGGTTTTAATCTGCACATGAATTTAAACAGCTTGTCGCAGATAAAACTTAAGCCAGATCCGGTGCCGCCCGCTGAACGCACAACGTATTCGCGAGTCAGCCAAATTAATTGGTTCGAAATGGATAACGACATTATGAACCAATATAGTTACGCATCCGGACGTTATTTGATCGACCGCGATGAAAATAATGACCGTGTTGTCACTGTATATACGCAGCCGTTGCGGCTTCGTGACCAAACCGAAATGCTCGATCGCACGGCGCGTGTGCTTGCGCGTGATTTGCCGCGTTCATTTAAAACCTATGAAATTGTCGAACAAACTGTGTTTATGCCCGTGGTTAAAACGGTTATTGATGCGGACGAATTTAAGGCGGCGATTAATAACGAAAATCCAGATGTCCAACCCCACGAAACCGAGCAATTATTTACTCGCGTCGATGTCGATAATCGACCGCCTTGGGATGATCGCCGTTGGGCGTATGGACCAGACTATCGTTTCGAAACGAATTACGGCTTAAAACCATTTTTCATTCAGACTTTCGGTTCTCCGGAAACGTTTCATTTTTATCAGTTAGGTACCATGGCGTTTGCCAACCGTTGGCTGACACCCAAATTAGAAGTTTTTGGTGAAGTAGGGATCAACATTGCCAACAACTTTGACCGCTTCAAGTTTACCGTCGATGCGTTTGACTTTTTACCTGTACCACGGGTTCGGACCTATGTTCGTGAGTACATGTTAAATGATGTTTGGCTGGATAGTTTACAGGCCACGTACTTCGAGCGTTTGAGCCGAGATGTGTACGCAATGGGCTACGCCGGTATGTTTGAGCGTATGTACGGCGGTGTCGGAGGTGAACTTTTATATCGTCCGCTTGACCGTCCATGGGCCATTGGTGTTGATGTCAATCAGGTTTGGCAACGTGACTTTAGTGGTGCGCTCGGTTTCCGTGATTATAACGAAACCACGGGTTTTGTTTCGCTTTACTATCACATGCCGTGGTTGCATGACTCACTATTGACCGTGCGCGCAGGACAGTTCCTTGCTGGTGATAAAGGGGTAAACATAACCTTTCAGCGGCGCTTTGAAAGTGGCGTAACAGTCGGTGCGTGGGCGTCATTAACCGATGTTTCGGCGACCGATTATGGTGAAGGTAGTTTCTCGAAAGGATTCTTTATGACGGTGCCATTTGATCTCTTGAGTGTCATTCCTAGCCGTCAGCATTTGGGTTTCAATTGGATTCCATTGAATCGTGATGGTGGGCAAATGTTGCAGCGCCGCATTCAATTACATGGTGTTACTGAAGGTCGATCGCCTTACTATAGTCGCTAAGGCCTGTTTAGCATTGGTTAAACCAATGTAAATTAATTGATTATTTGTAAAACAATCTATTGAAAAAAAAGGGTTTATGTAAGATAGTTGTAGGGTACGTCTACGGGATGTATGATGTACTCGATACATGTATCTAAACTAGGAAAGGTGTTATGAAAAAGATCACAATTGCTGTTATGTCGGCATTAGGTCTTGCAGTCACCCCCGTAATGGCCCAGGACGCTGGTGCCGGGGACAACGCAAGTGCCTTTGCTTTCGGTGATTACACCGGTTCGCAAATTGCTGGTGCTGCTGTTATTTTGGCGTCAACTGCAGCAATCGTTGGTGAGTCAAGCTCTAGTCCGCAGTTACCGATCGTTGGCGATGACGACGATGACGATGACGACGATGACGACGAAGAGAGAATGATCACATCATCGGCTTCCAGCAGTGCGACCAGGCAGGCCGCCGATTGTGCCGAGATCTGTCTCACGGAGTCCATCACAGCCGCGTTTGCCCTGCCTCTGCCGGAGAGCA
>NZ_JAIUMR010000015.1 GCF_022565475.1 Aliidiomarina sp.
CTGGCTTTACCACAGATGCCAATGGAGTTCCTATCCCCGGTGTTCGTATTGAAACGACGAACTCCGGGTATGGTAATGAAATCGACGGTGTTCAAGAGCATTGGTGGTTATCTCACACTGAGAATAGCGTGATTTCCGATGCAAGCGGATTTTACTCCATGTGGCTCTTCACACAGTATGACGATGGTTACAGCCCAAGCTATGTGTTAACTATACTGCCCCCAGAAAAAAGTGGTTTTTCTATCACACCGATCAGTAACTACGAGGTTATACTTGGTCAACAGCTCGGCATCATCATGCCTTTCAACGACACCACAGCACCGGTATTTATTGGCGGACCATTTGTCTCAGATATCTCATCAACTTCTGCAGTAGTCAGTTGGGAAATGGACAAACCGGTGATCGGCAGCGTCAGTTGGAATAGCTCCGTTCTCGAGAGTCCAACGCCAAGCCGGACGCACACAATGTTTCTTGAGGGTCTAACCCCAGATACAGAATACTCAGTGTGGGTAAATACAACCGATCAAGCTGGGAATCAGTCTGAGCCTCGTCTGCTTAACTTCAAGACAAGCGCTGAGTCAAACGAACGTGAACCAGTTATTATTGCTGGGCCAATCGTGACAGCGATTACTCACAACTCCGCAATTGTGCAATGGGAAACTGACAAAGCAGCAACTTCACGCTTGTCTGGTGATATCTCGGTTGCAATTAATGAGTTCACCACCTTACACCAAATAGAACTTACTGGTTTGAACAGCGATACTCTCTATCAATTATGGGTCTATTCTGAGGACAACGCTACTCGCCGTTCTGAAGAACGTAGCCTTGAATTTCGCACACGGATGGCACCGGACACGACAGCACCTGTCATCACTGAGGGTCCTTGGTTTACCGATATAACCGCAACCGGCGCAACCGTGATGTGGCGAACTGATGAACCAGCCACCAGCGGCGTCTCCTACAACGACGGCGAAGCGCATGGTGTCTTAACCGATGATACTCTGCGAATGGATCATAGTATCCGGATGTCGAACTTAACGCCTGATAGAACTTATTTTGTCACTGTGTCATCGACGGATGCTGTCGGCAATGGTCCCACATTATCGGAAACCATCGAACTCGTAACGTTGCCAGCGTTTGATTCTGACGCTCCCCCTGCCTTCACTCAAGCTCCTGATGTGTGCAATGTGAATCATCAATTGATTCAAATTTGCTTCCGCAGTGAACGTCCAGTGAGTGCCGTAATTAAGTACGGTGTTGCTCCGGAGCAGCTTGAACACCAGGTCGTGCGCTCACAGTCGATTCGTAATCACACCATTCCGATTACTGGGCTGAACGCCGACACCACTTACTATTTCAGTGTCACTGTGCAAGATCACCAAGGGCAGCAAACTGAAAGTGACCTAATTAGTGCGACAACGTCGGCAAATGCGACAAGCTCACCTTTGCTATTCGTTCGCCAACCTGAAATCAGTTATCAAGGTCATGACCGTGCCGTCGTCTCTTTCATGACCAACCTACCGACTGACATCATTGTTGAGTATGGGATTAACGATTATGCCGAACGCGTCGTGATGACGGAACGCAAGCGCAACCAATCCTTGGTGTTAAGTAACCTCGAGCGCGGACAAAGCTATCAATTCCGTTTAGTCGCGAGCGATATCAACGGCAACACCATCGAGTTTGGTTTCGACAGTCGTGACGAAAGCAATGGCATACTAGCACTATCCAGTTCTGCATTGACCTCCGGCACACGTTTTACAACTCGTCCAGAAGCCGACGAGCAAGCACCACTGTTCATTGCAACACCATCCATCAATCTCGATTTGGATCGTGCTGTTATTCATTGGCAAACCAATAAAATTGCCGACTCCCGTGTACGACTGGGGCGCAATGCTAATGAACTTCGCCGTGCATTCGGAGACATAAGCCACACAGCCGAGCATACCGTGGTTCTAACCAATATCGAGCCAGACCAAACCTATTACTTTCAAGTTATCTCGCGTGATCCTGTAGGTAATGAATTGGTTGGCGAAATACAAAGCTTCAGTACTGCTAACATAGTGACACATACAGTCTCACTCGTTAAACAAGGTGGCGGCGCCGGTTTAGTTCGCGGTTCTGGCTTTGATTGTGGTGAAATCTGCACGCTTGATGTTGCCTCTGGGAGCTCGATCACCTTAAGCGGATTTGCAAACTCCGACTCCAAATTCACTGGTTGGGGAAATCCAGCCTGTGACGATGAGTCAACGAGCTGTACATTGAGTATTGATACCCATACAACACTTTCACCAGAGTTTTCGCTGCTCGAAAATGAACCAACAACTTATACCGTGACCTTCTATGACTGGGATAATCGGATATTATCAACCCAATCCGTAATCGCTGGTGAAAGTGCAATAGCGCCAGAAAACCCAAATCGTGAGGGGCACACTTTCGTAGGTTGGGATGTTCATTTTGAGACGGTATCTGCCCATTTAGATGTAACCGCACAGTACGAGATCAATACTTTCACGGTTCGATTTTTGGATTGGGATAGCACCGTCATTACAACTCAATCCGTGAATTGGAACGAATCAGCAACTGCACCAGCGGATCCTGAACGTGAAGGCTATACGTTCAGTGGTTGGGACGTTAACTTTGATGGCATTACCAGAGATCTAGATGTTAATGCACAATATGAAATCCAAACATTTGTGGTTTCTGCCATAGTTATCCAAGCCAACGACTCAGGCACAGTTACACCGATAGCTCAACACGTTGTATATGGTGGTAACGCGACCTTTGCAGCCATAACGACTACTCGATTAGGGCTTAAGCCTGTGACGACCAACTGTGGTAGCGAGGTGTTCCAAGAGGGTAATTTGTACCGGGTGGAAAACATTACCGCCGACTGTCAGGTACTCTTTGAGTTTACCCAACAACGACGTCGTAAAAGTATAATTCTGCTCTTGATCAATGTATTAGAAGAGTTAGAGCAACCGTAATTGACCCACCATCAAAGAGGCCTTCGGGCCTCTTTACCTATTTCAAATTGATAGAAATCCGCAATCAACCGTGAATTTCCTCACTTAATCTCATAACACTAGCCAAAGTCACCAGATTCAGGTTTGATGGGGGTTTGTATCACACCTCAGGGAGACCTTAACATGGCACGACTGATCAGTGCAGTTGCACTTTTGTGCTTGCTCGTGAGCAGTGTCGCTGTTGCCAATCCGGTGCATACCGGCTATCAACAGCCTGCTCAAGAAATTATTGATATCGTTGACGCAGCACCAGCGCCGGGCGCAAGCATTAGCCCGAATGGCGATGTGTTATTAATTCTCGATTATCCAGCCCTACCAACTTTGGTAGACCTCGCCGCCAATGAATACCGCCTTGCCGGCATGCGGATTAATCCAGACAACCAAACCATGAGCCAAAGCCGCTATGTTTCCAGCTTCCGCTTATTGAACATTGCCGACGGTAGCAGTCGCGACATTCGTGGTTTACCCACCAATATGCGTGCAACCGGGATGAGCTGGTCACCTGACGGTAAAACCATTGCGTTCCTCAACATGGAAGAAAACGGCACCTATCTATGGCGTATCGATGTTGAACGTGGGCGCGCGAGTCAGTGGACTAAATCAGCCGTCAATGCGGTTTGGGGTTCTCAGCTCGAATGGAGCCACGATTCTCAGTCGCTTTACACTCTCCTTGTCGACAGTAAGCGTGGCGCCGCGCCGCAACGCTCGCGCGTGCCTGCAGCACCGGTCGTGACTGAGTCACGTGGTCGCTCAGCACCAGCACGGACCTACCAAGATCTTTTGGCCGACAGTCATGACGTCGCTTTGTTTGACTACTACTTTGCTAGCCAAGTTGCGCGCATTGATCAGCGTGGCCGTGTCCATAATCTTGGCAACGTTGGCGTCATCAACAACATCAGTTTGTCACCAAACAGCGAATATTTGTTAGTGACCGAACTGCAAAAGCCGTATTCGTATGCAGTTCCACACTTCCGCTTTGCCCGCAACACCGTTGTTTGGGATAAAGCCGGTAAACCGGTCTATACCGTTGTTGAACAAGATGTTGCCGACAACTTACCGATTGGTTTCGACGTCGTCGTCCCCGATCGCCGCAGCATTAGCTGGCGCAATGACGCCGACGCAACCCTAGTTTGGGCGGTTGCCGGTGACGGTGGTAATTCACGTGCACCTGCGGACGTGCGTGACCGCGTGTACCAATTGCCTGCACCATTCAGCGCTGAACCAAAGTTGCTGGTCGAGCTGGAAACCCGTTATGCGCGTCTATTAGCAGCCGATGGCGAGACCGCGCTCGTGTGGGAACGTTGGTGGGCTGAACGCCAAGAGCGTTTATGGCGGATTAGTCCAGACGGCGACGCAGAACCTGTTCTGGTATGGGAGCGTGCCTATGACGACAGCTACAACGATCCGGGTCAACCCTTAACGACCACCTTAGAAAACGGTCGCCGGGTTCTTTTGGTCGATGACGGCCATTTATTACTCACTGGCACAGGTGCTTCTGACGAAGGCGATCGTCCGTTTATCGACCGTCGCAATCTTATCAGTGGTGAAACAGAACGCCTATGGCGCTCTGAGGCGCCTTATTATGAGCGTCCATGGTCATTAGTTGATTTAGAAAATAAAGTCTTCTTGACCCAACGTGAAGGTGTCGACACGCCGCCTGACTTCTACCTTCGCAACTTAAGCGATGATAGTCTCACCGCGCTGACGCAAACGCCGCACCCAATGCCGCACACGCTCGAGATTACCCGTGAACTGGTGAACTATGAACGTGCCGATGGGTTGGCAATGTCAGCCAACTTGTTCTTGCCCGCCGGTTACGATCAAGAGCGCGACGGACCACTGCCAACGATTGTTTGGGCCTACCCACGTGAATATCGCAGCGCTGCAGCTGCGGCACAGGTGAGTGGATCACCCTATCGCTTTATCCGCATTAGCTATTGGAATCCGCAGTTCTTAGCAACACAAGGCTACGCGGTATTCGATGCGGCCACTATGCCGATTGTCGGTGAAGGCGACGAGTTGCCCAACGATACCTTTATTGAACAGCTCATCATGAACTCAGAAGCAGTGATCAACTATGGTGTTGAGCGTGGTGTCAGTGATCGTAACCGGTTTGCCCTTGGTGGCCACTCGTACGGCGCATTCATGACCGCCAACGTACTTGCCCATTCAGATTTGTTCCGTGCCGGTATCGCACGCAGTGGCGCCTATAACCGCTCGTTAACACCATTTGGTTTCCAACGCGAAGAACGCACGATTTGGGATGACCCAGCCCTGTATCAGCGGATGTCTCCTTTCTTTGCTGCGCATCAGTTGAAAACACCTTTGTTGTTAATTCATGGTACCGATGACAACAACTCGGGTACCTTCCCGATGCAAAGTGAGCGTTTGTATCAAGCAGTAAAAGGCAATGGTGGTACGGTTCGCTTAGTCATGTTGCCACTTGAATCACACGGCTATCGTGCCCGTGAATCTGTGCTGCACATGCTGTGGGAAACGGTTGAGTGGCTTGACGAGTTTGTCAAAAACGCTGAATAACGACAGTGCCGTTTCAGTTCTACAACAACCAGCGCTTCGGCGCTGGTTTTTTTATTGTCGATCCAAACGTTGGCGCATGAGATACAAATAGACGTCGGGCAGCACACCAATCTCATGTTGTTGCCAAAGCGTTACGTAGCCGACCGGTCGCCAAGCATAGAAATCCGTGCCTTCGCAGGTGGCCACCGGATGTAAGCCAATTTGCAAGGGGTCGCGAGAGCCTAAACGCCAACGATCGTCCGCAAGCTTTTCAGCGATCGGCTGTTGTAACCTGTGCTGCCAAGGTAATGACTGCGTTAGCTCCACAAGCGTCTTCGAATCAACAATCGTCGATTCAGTGATAACCAAGTTCAGGGCTGAAAAGTTAAATTCACCGGCACAGAATCGTGACGCCAAATCCTCACTCATTGCGTATTCATCAGCGATACCTAACGTATGTCCCAATTCATGAGCCAGCACGCGTGGGCGTGCATTACGATCGACAAACACTAAGCCGTTGCGGGTATTGGCAATACCATCGTCGGTGAGCACAACATCGACTTGCTGGGCGGCATTCCACGGTGGCTGCTGCCAAACCAAATCATAAGCGCTCGGATCCGCTAATTGACAGGACGACCGCCCTTGGTTTGATTCACATTCGTCTTGCCACACCGAGGTAATCAGACGACCACAAAATTGAATCGTGTCGTGCTGCGATTGATAAAGACTTTGGGTTTGTTCAAGCCATTCTTGGCTGCGTTGTAGATCCGACAAACGACCATAAACATTCAGTAAAACATCACAGCCCGCGTCAACCGGTAATGCAAGAGGCGCTTGTTTAATCGCTGCTATCGTCAGCTCTGTTGGCGGACTAGCCAGGGACTCTGCCTCTGAGTAGCCCCCCCACCAAGCAGCAAAGGCTGCCGTTCCAAGCGCAGCCCCAAGTAGCGGCCAGCCGATACTAATCCTCGAGTCGTTGGCGGAGCTTTTGAATTTCGGTGCGGGCATAGCGATGCTCTAAATAGCTATAAGCATTCGTAGCTAATGAAAGTTTAAAATAATTAATCGCGCTGTATGATTGACCGCGGGCAGCCGCGACTTTCCCCATGTAGAAATAGGCCTCACACAAGTTATGGTTAAGCCCTTCTTGATCATAGCTGCGCTCGAACGCACTGCGAATCAATTCGTCTTCCGTTAATTCGCCAAGAATATAAGCAATAATGTCCTGTCCCCACTCGTTTCCTGTCGCATTTGGCCACTGTGAGCGCAATAATTCCTCAGCCCGCCCACTGTCGAGTTGACGGCCGGCAAAGTAATACCAAATTGAGCGAAAGGGGTCTGCTGTATCTTGAAAATAAAAGTCGGCAAAGTCAGTATGGGCTAAATGATATTGCCCATTGTAATAAGCCGCAAGACCTCGATTTAAATACACATAATCATGATCAGGTGCGAGTTCAATGGTGCTGTCAAAGGCTTCAAACGCAGCTTGATACTCACCCATGGCCGTGAGGTAGATTCCCATCACATGATAGGCATCGACGAGATCTGGCTTTAATTCGAGTGCTTGATTAATATCCACCATCGCCAATGTACGCAAGCCGACACGATCATAAGTGACCGCCCGACGGTGCAAAATCTGCGCCCGCTGATCGTCGGTCATGTCAATCGTTTGCAACACTTCATTGAGTTGCAACAACTCAATTTCTAAGCTTTGATTAATGGGTAATGGCTCGACCAAATAGAGATTCGGCTCATAATATTCAGCATCAACTGTCGCGGGCGCAGAGGATTCCTCAGCACTACTTAACCCATTGCTGCTAGCACATCCTGAGAGCATTACAACCAGCGCTATTGCACCCAAATCACGCAGTTTTTTCACGTTCTTCTCCAGTTCTCGAACACTTCACTCATTAAATCACATCCGACCGACAGCGACTAGCGAGTACTGATAAATTAATCGAAAGCCGTCACCCGAACTTGATCAAAGTAGGCGCAATCAAGTTTATACTCACCCGCTTCATCGCGCGGAGCCCACTCTGGTGAACTACCGCCATGAAACGTGCTAAATAGAAATTGCTGAATTTGACTCGCATCACTCATCTGACTACGAAAACGAAGAGCTTGATGGTCAATCAGTTGTTGATCATCCACAAAAACCTGCATTGAACCATCGGCCAAGTCAGCGGCCGAGTTTAAAGTCACCCGGATTTTGACCTGATAATACTCCCCCGGTTGGAATTGAAAGTCAGGCGCTGTTTTAGTGTCGCCGTAGCGCCCAGGCTGATCCTGGTGATAAACATAAGTCTGAAGTGTACCATTCGCACGCCACATTAAGCGCGCACTCCAGCGCTCAGGCTCGACCGGATTACCGCCAGCAACGGGCTGTCGCGGGCCTAAACCATGCAACTTACCACCGCGCGCGAAATCAAAACCATCACAAAACTGCACGGCAAACTCGAGCTCGGCTTGTTCACTGGCACCTGCAAGCGCTACGTTTCTAACCACGCGCGCACTCCCGCGTTCATTGCCTTGATAAGAAACTCGAATACCACCACTTCCATCAACACCTTGCTCAGGTACAAAATCGACATAGCGATGGGCGATTAATCGTGCTGCTGCAGGCTGACCCGGTTGCTCAAACTCTTCTTCCAAAAGCAGACGCGAGGCTGGCAACCCGGATGGTTGGGCATCAGCGTGAAAAACGTCGACATCGCTGGCTGGGAGCGCAACTAGCTCACTTACATCGTAATCGCTATAGCGAATTTGCAGGGTGATACCGAGTATGGGAAACACCACTCCGAGCAGAATAAACTTACGCATTTACGTCCTCATTTCTTCGTTAGCAAAAGAAAAACGCCATGAACAAGACTGCTCATGGCGTTTTATCTTAACAAGTTTTAACGCAAACTGTTACTCAGCGTCTTGCTCAGCTGGAGCTTCAGAAGACTCTTGCGCTTCTTTCATGCTCAAACGAACACGGCCTTGGCGATCGATTTCAAGAACCTTCACCTTCACCACTTCGCCGACTTTCAAGTAGTCATTCACGTCTTCAACGCGCTTGTCGCTAATTTGTGAAATGTGTACTAAGCCGTCTTTGCCTGGCAATACTGTTACAAACGCACCGAAATCAACGATACGTGCCACTTTACCTTCGTAAATGCGGCCGACTTCAACTTCTGCGGTCAAGGCTTCGATACGTTTAACGGCGGCTTGTGCTGAAGCATCGTCAGTCGCTGCAATTTTGATCGTACCGTCGTCATCAATTTCAATGGTCGTGCCGGTCGACTCAGTCAACTCACGAATAACCGCGCCACCTTTACCAATCACATCACGGATCTTCTCAGGGTTGATCTTCATGATGTGGAAGCGTGGTGCGAAGTCAGAGACGTCTTCACGAGCAGAGCTAATGGCTTGGTCCATGACTGACAAAATGTGCAAACGGGCCGCTTTCGCTTGTGCCAACGCTTTTTCCATAATGTCTTTGGTAATGCCTTCGATTTTGATGTCCATCTGCAATGCAGTCACACCATCAACACTACCCGCTACTTTAAAGTCCATGTCACCTAAGTGATCTTCATCACCTAAGATGTCAGATAGAACAACGAAATCGTCGCCTTCCTTAACGAGACCCATTGCGATACCAGCCACTGACGCTTTAATCGGTACACCAGCGTCCATCAACGCCAAAGACGTACCACACACAGAAGCCATTGAACTCGAACCGTTAGATTCAGTGATTTCCGAAACTACACGAATGGTGTACGGGAATTCTTCTGGGCTTGGCATAACGGCTAAGACACCGCGCTTCGCTAAACGACCGTGACCGATCTCGCGACGCTTCGGTGAACCAACCATACCCGTCTCACCCACACAGTACGGAGGGAAGTTATAATGCAGCATGAAGCGATCGGTGCGTGCGCCCATAATCTCGTCAATGTTCTGCGCATCACGCTCAGTACCCAGTGTTGCAGCAACGATAGCTTGGGTTTCACCGCGAGTGAACACAGCAGAACCGTGAACGCGTGGCAATACGCCAGTTGCAACGTCAAGTGCGCGAACCATATCCGGTTCACGACCATCGATACGCGGCTCACCAGCGATAACACGACGACGAACCACTTGTGATTCGAACTCGTGGAAAATATCACCGACTTCTTTTTCGTTGAGCTCGGCTTCGTCCGCTTTCAGGGCTTCGATCACTTCTTTCAGTGCCACGCCTAATGCGTTTTTACGCTCAACTTTATCGGTAATGCGATACGCTTCACCGATTTTGCTTTCCGCTAGTTCTTTGATCTTAGCAATCAGTGGTTCGTTTTTCGCAGCCGGTGCCCAATCCCATTTCGGGGTGTTCACTTCAGCGGCAAATTCATTGATTGCAGAAACAACCGCTTGCATTTGCTCGTGGCCGTAGACCACCGCACCAAGCATCACTTCTTCGCTCAACAAGTTGGCTTCTGACTCAACCATCAAGACTGCAGCTTCAGTACCTGCGACAACTAAGTCGAGGCTTGAATTTTCAAGTTCTGATTTGGTTGGGTTTAACGCGTACTCGTTGTTGATGACACCAACACGTGCTGCACCGATTGGACCATTGAAAGGAATGCCAGAAATAGTCAATGCCGCAGAAGCACCAATTAAGGCAACAATGTCAGGATTCACTTCAGGGTTCAACGACATGACTGTCGCAACGACCTGCACTTCATTAAAGAAACCTTCAGGGAAAAGAGGACGAATTGGACGGTCGATGAGACGACAGGTCAACGTTTCATTCTCTGATGGGCGGCCTTCACGTTTGAAGAAGCCACCTGGAATTTTACCCGCAGCGTAAGTACGCTCTTGGTAGTTTACGGTCAACGGAAAGAAATCTGCGTCTGGACGCGCTTCTTTTTTGCCAACCACAGTCACTAAAACTGTAGTGTCGTCCATACTTACCATCACTGCTGCTGTCGCTTGACGCGCAATCGCACCAGTTTCTAAAGTGACAGTGTGCTGACCATATTGGAATTGCTTAATAATCGGATTCACGTTTGTTTTTCCTTTACCTACTTAATTTCGCCCATTCTTGTCCCGGGCCCTGTGCTTTTTTCTACTTTCACGCTGCATTATAGCGGAATAAGCAAACCTAAAGAAAGCAAGTGTGCAATCTTTCAGCAAAAACCTATTCACAAACCTAAAATAACAAAGGGGCCCTGAGGCCCCTTTGCATGTATTCTGTTAGCGACGTAATTCAAGACGCTTAATCAGGTCTACATAACGCTCTTCATTTTTGCGCTTTAAGTAGTCCAACAACTTACGACGTTGGCTTACCATGCGCAGCAGACCACGACGTGAGTGGTGATCGTGCTTGTGCTCTTTGAAGTGACCTTGCAAGTGGTTGATTTGCGCAGTTAACAGAGCGACCTGAACTTCAGGTGAACCTGTATCGCCTTCGCCACGCGCGTAGTCGGCTACGATTTGAGCTTTTTGAGCAGCTGTTAGTGACATAATGTTACTCCAGTTTTGATGATGCCCGAGCCGATCACTAATTCAGCCCAAGCGGGAGCGCGAATTATACGCACCTTACGGCGCAATTACAACACCACCACGCGCTTCGGCCAATATAAACCATCGCTTTCGCGACGCTCGCCAACGCCCAAAAATACCGCGTCACTGTCACGCCGGATGCGTAAAAAAGAATCCGTCGAATCCGCTGCGACCGGTTGGCCATGTAAGAAACCACCGGCGGCCTTATCACTTACCCGCACTTCAGCCAGCTGCTGTACCGGTGCATCGACCGGCAAGAGCAACGCATCCATCGCGCGATAATCAAATTCAGCAGGGTCTTCACGGTCCGCAACCATCGCCTGTAATTCAGCCAAGGAATGCATCGCGTCCGCCGGATAGTCGCCAACTCGAGTACGGTGCAAGCTTTTCACATAGGCACCACAGCCAAGTGCTTGGCCGAGATCATCCACCAAAGAACGAATATACGTACCTTTACTACAATGCACATCAAGGGTGACAAATGGCAACTCGATAGCAACGACATCGATCGAATAAATCGTAATCGGACGCGCTTTGCGTTCTATCTCAATGCCGCGGCGCGCATAATCATACAGCGGAGTACCTTCATGCTTCAGCGCCGAAAACATCGACGGCACCTGCAAAATGTCGCCCACAAAAGGCTCAATTGCCGCGCGCACATCGTCAGCGGTTACATCGACAGCACGTTGTTCAACAATTTCACCGTCAGCGTCGCTGGTATTCGTGCGAATACCCAATTCAGCCACCACACGATAGCCTTTGTCGGCATCCAACAAAAACTGAGCAAACTTCGTCGACTCACCCAAACACACCGGCAGCATTCCCGTTGCGAGCGGATCCAACGCGCCCGTGTGTCCAGCTTTTTGCGCATAGAAAGCGCGTTTCACTTGTTGCAGTATTCGATTCGACGACTCACCCGACGGCTTATCCACCAAGATCACACCATCGATCAGTCGCCCTCGCGTCCGTCTTGCCACAGCTTATTCCTGTTCGTCGTCTGGATTCTCTTGCGCGCGCTTTTCGTCACTTTCACGCGCTTCACGTACTAAAGTCGCCATCCGGATACCTTCCATCAAGCTTACATCGTGAACAAAACGCAACTCCGGCGTAACCCGAGCTTTAATACGCTTACCCAACAACGAACGAATATAACCCGCCGCTTCATTGAGTACATCCAGCGCCGCCTTGACCTGCTCCTGATCGTCTTGCAAAAAGGTCACAAAAACCTTGGCATAACCCAAGTCCTTCGACACTTCAACATCATTCACCGTCGGCATCACAACCCGCGGGTCCTTGATCTCCCGCTGCAAGATCATCGCAATCTCACGCTGCATCTGCTGCGAAAACCGATCCGTACGACTAAATTGCTTCTTCATAAATACTCCTCAATCCTGTCTGGTGCCTCGCAGTCGGGCTCTGGGGCGACTTACTTGCGCAATAGCCTGCCTGCGCAGTTGTCGCCCTAGTAGCGCGGTTGTCGCCCTATCAGCCTCTAAGCTCCCGCATTGCTAGGCTACCTGATACTCAACACCGTGCAAATATTAAAAGCCATCAACGCTGAGCGGAGACCGACTCAATAACTAAAAGTGGCATGCGTATAATCAGTCGAACTATAAAGGCTACCGAGCACAGAGAGAGAAGCAGTTTGGCAAAGTGTCCGAGCCATGGATGGCGAGGCCAAGCCCCCATGGATGGGTTTACGGCGTCTTTGCCAAACTGTTTCTCTTGTCGTGCGTAAGTAGCCTAATCCTCGATCTAATTATACGCATGCCACTTTTAAAACGAGAAGCTACGCTCACAGCGTAAGCGTAGCTTCCGTGCTTTACAGTGTGCGCTCGACTTGGATGGTTTCGAAGACCTCGATTTGGTCGCCGACTCGAACGTCGTTGTAGTTCTTGACGCCGATACCACATTCCATGCCGTTACGAACTTCTTGCACGTCGTCTTTGAAGCGACGTAACGATTCAAGCTCACCTTCGTAGATCACCACGTTGTCGCGGAGAACACGGATTGGCGCTGAACGTTTAACGATACCTTCGGTGACCATACAACCAGCAATCGCGCCGATTTTTGGTGATTTGAAGACATCGCGAACTTCTGCAAGACCGATAATCTGCTGTTTGAACTCAGGCGCTAACATACCGGTCATCGCCTGCTTGATCTCATCAATCAAGTCATAGATGACACTGTAGTAGCGAAGCTCAATGCTTTCGTTCTCAGCAGTACGACGTGCAGTTGCGTCAGCACGAACGTTAAAGCCGATGACGATTGCATTCGAAGCGCCTGCCAAGCTCATATCCGTGTCGGTGATACCACCTACGCCGTTACCGATAATATTCACTTTTACTTCATCGGTAGAGAGTTTGGTCAACGACTCGATAATCGCTTCGAGTGAGCCTTGAACGTCTGCTTTGACAACTAAGTTCAGTTCTGACACGTCGCCTTCTTGCATGTTGCTAAACATGTTTTCTAGCTTAGCTTTCTGCTGACGTGCCAATTTCACTTCACGGTACTTGCCTTGACGATAGTTCGAAACTTCGCGTGCTTTGCGCTCGTCTTTAACCACGTTGACTTCATCACCCGCAGCAGGAACACCGGACAAACCGAGAATTTCTACTGGAATTGATGGGCCAGCGGTTTCAACTTCTTGGCCAAGCTCGTTGCGCATCGCACGAATACGACCGTACTCAAGACCACAGAGAACGATATCACCACGATTCAAGGTACCGCTTTGAACCAAGATGGTTGCGACCGGTCCACGACCTTTGTCCAAGCGTGATTCAATCACGAGACCTTTCGCCATGCCTTCAAACGATGCTTTCAAATCGAGCATTTCTGATTGCAGTAGTAAGGCCTCAAGCAATCCATCGATATTCTCACCGCTTTTCGCCGAAACGTGAACGAACTGAACGTCACCGCCCCACTCTTCAGACAATACGTCGTGCTGAGCAAGCTCAGATTTAACGCGATCTGGATCCGCTTCAGGCTTATCGATCTTATTGACGGCAACAACCAATGGAACGCCTGCCGCTTTCGCGTGCTGAATGGCTTCCACGGTTTGTGGCATCACGCCATCATCCGCAGCGACAACCAAGATAACGATATCCGTCGCACTGGCACCACGAGCACGCATTGACGTAAACGCCGCGTGACCCGGAGTATCCAAGAAGGTAATCATGCCGTGACCGGTGTCAACGTGATAAGCACCAATGTGCTGGGTAATACCACCGGCTTCACCCGCTGCAACTTTCGCCTTTCGGATGTAATCGAGTAACGACGTTTTACCGTGGTCAACGTGACCCATAACAGTAACAACCGGTGCGCGTGACTTCAGTTCACCTTCATCACTGCGGTCGAGAAGAACAGACTGCTCAAGCTCATTGTCGTTGACGAGAACAAACTTGTGACCTAACTCTTCAACCACCAGCGATGCGGTTTCTTGATCGAGCACCTGATTAATCGTGACCATCTCGCCCATTTTCATCATGGCTTTGATGACTTCAGTGGCTTTAATCGCCAACCGGTTCGCTAAATCAGCGACGGTAATGGTTTCCGGGATGCGAACTTCACGTTCCACCGGTGCTGCTGGCTTGTTAAAGCCGTGCTGCATGCTGCTCGGTGAACGCTTACTGCCTTTACGGCGACGCTCACGACGAGGACTATCGTCTTTCTCGTCATCCTTTCCACGACGCTTGGTCTTCTTCGCAGTGCGGCGGCCACGACGTTCTTCTTCGGTGTCCTGTTGCTCTTCAGCAAATTTAGCGGTCACCGAAGTGGTAAAGTGAACGTCTTCTTCTTCCATCTTCTTCCGACGAGCTTCTTCTTCTTCCCATCGTGCTTGGTTTTCTTCAGCTAAACGACGAGCTTCTTCGGCTTGACGCTTCGCTTCTTCTTCCGCTTTTTTCGCAGCTTCTGCTTCTTGCACTTGACGAATACGCTCAGCTTCAGCACGCGCAGCTTCGGCTTTCGCCTTTTCTTCTGGTGACTTCTCTGGCTGAGGTTTAGCTTTTTCTTTTGCTTTCGCGGCTTCCGCTTTCGCAGCGGCTTCTGCTTTTGCCTTCGCTTCCGCTTTCGCAGCAGCCTCTGCCTTCGCTTTGGCCTCAGCTTCAGCTTTCGCTTTTGCTTCAGCAGCAGCTTTCGCTTCCGCTTCCGCTTGTTCAGCGGCTAAACGCTCTTCTTCTAAACGCTGTTCTTCTTCTGCAGAGCGTTTCACATAAGTGCGTTTTTTCCGCACCTCAACTTGTACGGCCTTGGCTTTACCCGGACCGGCGTTGATGCTTAACGTGCTGCGAGTCTTCCGCTTCAGTGTCATCCGACTCGGAGCAGCGTTACCATCGCCACCATGAGCCTTGTTCAAATGCGCCAGTAACTGCGCCTTTTCATCTTCAGAAACTGTATCGCTTGCGCCAGATTTTTTAATTCCAGCTTCACTTAATTGCGTGAGCAAGCGATCAACGGAGGTTCCGATATCACTGGCAAGTTTTTCGACTTTGACTTCTGCCATCTAATTCATCCCTCACTTGTACCGATTATTCTTCGTTGCTGAACCAGCAAATATTACGAGCTTTCATGATCAGCTCACCAGCCATTTCTGGCGTTAATGACTCGATTTCTTCGAGATCATCAATGCCCTGCTCGGCTAAGTCTTCTAAGGTTCGTACACCTTTGGCGGCTAGTTCGTACGCCAGGTGACGATCTAAACCTTCAAGCTCTAACAAGGTTGAATCTGGCTCTGCGCCTTCAAGCGATTCTTCCGTTGCTAACGCTTTGGTTGTTAAATAGTCGCGTGCGCGGTTGCGCAATTCTTCGACGATATCCTCGTCCATGCCTTCAACTGACAACAGCTCAGAAACAGGAACATAGGCAATTTCTTCCAGCGATGAAAACCCTTCATCAATCAGAACGGCAGCGAAATCTTCGTCGATTTCGAGGCCTTCCATGAACAATGAGGTCAAACGCTCAGACTCAGCTTCGTTGCGCGCATTAAAGTCATCAACGGTCATCACGTTTAGTTCCCAGCCCGTTAACTGGCTCGCCAAACGAACGTTCTGGCCATTACGACCAATCGCTTGTGCTAAGTTTGCTGCATCGACAGCGATATCCATAGTGTGTGTTTCTTCGTCCATGACGATCGAAACAACTTCCGCCGGTGCCATCGCATTAATCACATATTGTGCCGGATTATCATCCCACAACACGATATCGACACGCTCGCCACCGAGTTCACCAGAAACCGCTTGAACACGCGCACCACGCATGCCCACACAAGCACCCACTGGATCAATACGGCGGTCATTGCTTTTCACGGCAATTTTCGCGCGTGAACCCGGATCCCGTGCAGCACCTTTAACTTCAATCATTTCTTCGCCAATTTCCGGCACTTCAATGCGGAATAGCTCAATCAGGAAGTCTGGGTGAGAACGACTGACAAACAATTGGGCACCGCGCGCTTCTGGGCGCACTGCAAATAACAAGCCACGAACGCGGTCACCTGGACGAACGCTTTCACGCGGTAACATATCGTCACGGAAAATAACCGCTTCAGCATTATTACCTAGGTCAAGAATGACATTGTCGCGTGTCGCCTTTTTGACAATCCCGCTAATTAAAGTGCCTACTTGGTCTTCATACTGCTCAACCACTTGTGCCCGCTCAGCTTCGCGAACCTTTTGCACAATGACTTGCTTTGCAGTTTGGGTGGTAATACGGTCAAAGACAATCGAATCGATTTGTTCTTCAATGTATTCACCGACCTGAATTTCCGGATCATCGATCTGTGCTGCTGATAACGAAATTTCCGCGTACGGATTCTCTAATACCGTGTCAGGATCAGCCACGACTTGCCAGCGACGGAACGTCTCAAATTCACCTGTCTGGCGATCGATAGCGACACGCACTTCAATATCACCGTCATATTTTTTCCGAGTTGCTGTTGCAATGGCTGATTCTAACGCTTCGAAAATTTTCTCGCGTGGTACCGCTTTTTCGTTCGATACTGCCTCTGCAACCAGCAAAATTTCTTTATTCATGCTCTTGCCTCGTCAACGCTAAATTTAGTCAAACTTAGGTACCAGATTCGCTTTCTTAATTGCGTTGACTGGTACAGTTAAGGATTCATCGCCAATCGCGAATGTCACTTTTTCGCCATCGACTGCGGCTATCTGTGCTTTAAAGTTACGGCGATTCATCACCGCAGCTGTTAACTGCACAGATACTTCTTCACCTAAGAAGCGCTCGTAATGCGCGGCATTAAACAGGGGCCGCTCGAGTCCGGGTGAAGATACTTCTAGGTTATATTCAGTATTGATCGGATCTTCGACATCTAGAACAGCGCTGACTTGATAACTCACGTCCGCACAGTCATCGACTGAGATGCCTTCTTCATGATCAATAAAAACGCGCAAGGTCGAATGCTTACCTGCACGCACAAATTCAATGCCAACCAACTCAAAACCGGCAGCAGCAACTGCGGGTTCAAGCATATTTGTCAGTCGTTCAACCAAAGTTGCCAACTCAACCTCCAGAAACAAAAAAAGGGCATAACGCCCAGTTCTTCGGTGTCAAAACTAATGTCAGTCAGGCTAGATAGCAAAAAGCCCCGGACTAAGTCGGGGCTTATAAACCTGGCGCGCCTTTCGACCTGAGTCTAACGGCTCACTACAATCTGAATACCATTAAACTCGAACTGGTTGCGGGGGCAGGATTTGAACCTACGACCTTCGGGTTATGAGCCCGACGAGCTACCAGACTGCTCCACCCCGCGTCCGAATGGATATCATTATACTCTGTTCTCACTTGTTTTCAACCGAAAAGCTCACTTTATATTGCTTCTGGTGTTTTCGAAAACAATTGAATTAACAAGAAGATAACAATAATTTGGTGCCGAAGACGAGACTCGAACTCGTACGCTCAGAAGAGCACCACCCCCTCAAGATGGCGTGTCTACCAATTCCACCACTTCGGCAAATCTATTCCCAAAAAATTAAGCTAAAACTCAGTTTCCTGGCGGTAAATCATTTTGTGGCAACTGCTGCGTTGTTGGCACGCTTAAGTCTAGGAAGTCGTCTTCTGCTGGTGAACGTTCACTGGCAACGATACCACCTAAAATCAAGCTCAACAAAAAGAAGCTTACGGCCACAATTGCAGTCATTCGTGTCAAGAAGTTGCCCGCACCTGCAGAACCGAAAACGGTATTTGAGGCACCTGAACCAAATGACGCGCCCATGTCTGCGCCTTTACCTTGCTGAATCATAATCAAAGCAATCAAAGCGATTGCGACTAATAAATACAGCACTAATAATGTTTCGTACATAAAATTATTTGTCCTTTGCTGCCTGGCAAATGGCATCAAATTGCTGCGTATCCAGACTTGCCCCACCAATTAGGCCACCATCAATATCGGCCTGTGAAAACAACTCTGCGGCATTTTCTGCTTTTACGCTGCCACCATACAAAATTTGTATTTTCTGCGCTGTTTCGGGTGCTTGTTTAGCAACCCAATCACGAATCATCCGATGCACCTCTTGTGCTTGTTCGGGACTCGCTGTTTTCCCGGTGCCGATCGCCCATACAGGCTCGTATGCGATCACCAAGTTTTCAAAATCAATTTCTTTACAAGCACTACTAAGCTGTTGCGCGATGACGTGCTCAAGCTCGCCCGCTTCCCGTTGTTCCAGCGTTTCTCCGATACACAATACCGGGGTTAAACCAGCAGCCTGTGCTTGTTGGACCTTGCCGGCCATCACTGCATCGCTTTCTGCGAATAACGAGCGCCGTTCCGAGTGCCCTATTAAAACATAGTTGCAGCCACAATCAGCAAGCATTTTCGCGCTTATCTCGCCGGTGTAGGCTCCATGCTCAAACTCACTGCAGTTTTGTCCGCCGATGGCAATACCGATGGCATTGAGTAACACATCTGCGGTCTTTAAATACACTGCCGGAGGACAGACAACAACGCTCACATGCTGCTGAATTTCACTCTGGTGAAAATGCTCTGCCATCTGCTTCAGCAGCTCGGCATCACCATTTAACTTCCAGTTTGCGATGACTAGTGATGTTCTCACAAGACGCTCCTGTCCAGTTCGTTGAGCGGCGCAGATAGTACCCGACATCGACGTCTGATACAAGCACCGCAGGAGAAAAATTTGTTAACTGCTCATGCTTTAAGCAATTATATGAAGTCTTAGCTAACCGCCTCAACTTCACTGGCGATTTGTTGAGCAAATGCTCTGACCTTTTGCTCATTTTTGCCTTCTACCATGACCCGAATCAACGGTTCTGTCCCTGATTTACGCAGCAAGACTCGCCCTTTACCGGCCAATGCTGATTCCACCTCAGCAATCGCCGAAACGACATTCTCTGCGGTCAGCGGATCGGTTCCAGTGGCATAACGCACGTTGATCAGTACTTGCGGCAGCTTTTGCATACCGGCAATCATCTCTCGCGCCGAAACGCCTTCTCGCACCATACCCGACAAAAACTGAATCGCGGCAAGAATACCGTCGCCGGTGCTGTGATATTTTAAGTTAATCACATGTCCCGAACCTTCACCGCCGAGGCACCAGCGATTTTCCCGCAATGCTTCCATCACGAAGCGGTCGCCCACTTTGGCACGCACGAACGGGACATTCAAGTCTGCGAGCGCTAATTCCATGCCCATATTGCTCATCAGGGTGCCGACCACGCCACCTTCTAAATTACCGTCTTTAATCGCTTGACGGACAAGCGCATAAACAATCTCATCACCGTCAATGGTCTGACCGTCAGCGTCAACCATCATAATGCGATCACCGTCACCATCCAATGCCAAACCAATATCTGCCTTTTCTTGTTGCACACGCGCTTGCAACGCAGCAAGGTCGGTCGCCCCACAACCCGCATTGATGTTCAAACCATCCGGTGTGGTACCCATTTCGACAACTTTAGCGCCGAGCTCACGGAAAACATTTGGGGCGATATGATAGGTTGCACCATGTGCGCAATCGACCACAATTTTCATCCCGACCAATGACAAGGACGACGGGAACGCGCTTTTACAAAACTCAATATAGCGCCCTGCCGCATCTTCAATGCGGTAAGCACGACCAAGTTGCTCGGACTCAACACAATCCATGTCTTGCTCTAGATACCCTTCAATGCGTGCCTCGACCTCATCCGACAGTTTGTGACCCGTGTCAGAAAAAAACTTAATACCATTGTCATAATACGGATTATGGGACGCACTGATCACAACACCGGCAGCAGCTCTGAATGTGCGTGTCAGGTAAGCAACCGCCGGTGTTGGCATTGGCCCCAAAAACTCAACACTAACGCCCGCAGCAGAAAAACCTGCTTCGAGCGCAGACTCCAGCATATAGCCCGAAACACGGGTATCTTTACCAATTAAGACTTTGGTGTTGCCTTGCGCTGCCAATGCTTTACCAGCTGCCCAGCCCAACTTCAAAACAAAATCTGGTGTAATCGGGCAAACACCCACACGTCCACGAATACCGTCCGTTCCAAAATATTTAGCCATCCTAGTTAAACTCTCCTGCTCGTGTTGCCTGCACAACTTTCATCGCGTCAACGGTTGCAGCAACATCGTGTACTCGAATAATTTGACCACCGTGCAGCATTGCTATCGTTGCTGCACTAATACTTGCTGCTAAACGCTCATTGGTTTCGCGACCTGTGGCTGCGCCTAACATGGATTTACGTGAGACACCGATTAATAATGGTGCGCCTAAACTGTGGAATTGGTTAAGATTCGCCAACAACTGATAATTATGTTCAACTGTCTTGCCAAAACCAAACCCCGGATCTAACCACAGGCGATTTGCCGCAATTCCAGCGTCGAGACAAGCCTGCATACGCTGCTGCAAAAACATTTTCACGTCGCTGACGACGTTCTCATAGCTTGGCGCTGCTTGCATGGTTCGCGGTTGTCCAGCCATATGCATTAAGCAAACGTCTGCCGACGTTGCCGCCGCAGCAGCCAACGCGCCAGGCTCACGTAATGCACGCACGTCATTAATCATGTCGGCGCCGGCCGCGACCGCCGCGCTCATGACGGCTGCTTTACTGGTATCGACCGAAACGTTAACATCAAATCGTTGTTTTAGCGCGGCAATGACCGGTACAACGCGATCTAATTCTTCCGAAACAGTCACGTCCTCAGCACCCGGACGAGTCGATTCACCACCGACATCAATCCATGTAGCACCTTCACCGAGCATTTGCTCTGCTCGAGATAAAGCCGCATCGAGTGCACGGAATTGCCCACCATCAGAAAAAGAATCTGGCGTTACATTCAAAATGCCCATAACGGCAATTGAGTTATTTGGCGTGCCCAAAGCAACCCTCACTTCATCCTTCATCAATGCGCGCTATCATAACAAAAATGATTCTAGCGTGGGAAAAAATAAACCCCACGAAGCAAGGCTTTGTGGGGTTTCGTTCGATCTGTTAACGACTATTTAGCGGGTGGGCTATCTGGCGCGTCAATATCCAAACGCTCATTACCGTCGTCTTTTTTCTTCTTGGTCTTTGGAGCTTTTGCCTCAACGGCTTGACCTGAAGACTTGTCGCCATCATTCTTGTCATGCCAATTCGACGGTTCGCGTACATCGCGACGCTCCATCAAATCTTCAATCTGGCCTGCGTCCAAGGTTTCGTACTTCATCAACGCATCTTTCATGGCGTGCAGAATATCAACATTCTCTTCGAGAATTTTCTTCGCACGGTCGTAGTTGCGATCGATAACTTCACGGATTTCCGCGTCAATGGCACGCATGGTGTCATCGGACATTTGCTTGTTCTGGGCAACTGAACGGCCGAGGAATACCTGACCTTCGTCTTCAGCATACAATAGCGGCCCCATTTTGCTCGACAAGCCCCACTGCGTCACCATTTTGCGCGCGATAGCCGTCGCTCGTTCGATGTCATTTGACGCACCTGTGGTCACATGCTCATCGCCGTAAATGATTTGTTCCGCAATTCGACCACCATACAAGCTCGACAACATGCTTTCCAAATGTTGCTTACTGTGGCTAACACGGTCTTGCTCTGGCAAATACATCGTCACACCGAGGGCGCGACCACGCGGAATAATCGACACTTTGTAGACTGGGTCGTGATCGGGCACCAAGCGGCCAACAATCGCATGGCCGGCTTCGTGATAAGCGGTCATAGCCTTTTCTTCTTCGGTCATGACCATCGACTTGCGCTCACTACCCATCAGGATCTTGTCTTTGGCTTTTTCAAATTCAGCCATCGACACCATGCGACGGTTTTCGCGCGCCGCAAATAGTGCTGCCTCGTTAACCAAGTTGGCTAAATCTGCACCAGAGAAACCTGGGGTACCACGAGCAATCACTGCTGGCTCAACATCGTCAGCAATCGGTACTTTGCGCATGTGCACTTTCAGAATTTGTTCACGGCCACGGACATCCGGCAAGCCAACGGTCACTTGACGGTCGAAACGACCAGGACGCAATAACGCAGGGTCTAACACGTCAGGACGGTTCGTCGCAGCAATCACGATAATGCCTTCATTGCCTTCAAAACCATCCATTTCAACCAACATCTGGTTCAGTGTTTGCTCACGCTCATCGTGACCACCACCTAAACCGGCGCCACGTTGGCGACCCACGGCATCGATTTCGTCAATGAAAATAATACATGGCGCAGCTTTTTTCGCTTGTTCAAACATGTCACGAACGCGTGAAGCACCAACACCAACGAACATTTCAACGAAGTCTGAACCAGAAATCGTAAAGAACGGTACTTTCGCTTCACCAGCAACCGCCTTAGCGAGCAAGGTTTTACCGGTACCCGGAGGGCCAACCATCAGCACACCTTTCGGAATGCGGCCACCAAGGCGTTGGAATTTACTTGGGTCACGAAGAAAGTCGACCAATTCGGCAACTTCTTCTTTCGCTTCTTCACAGCCAGCGACGTCAGCCAATGTAGTTTTAACTTGATCTTCACCCATTAGGCGCGCTTTGCTTTTGCCAAAGGACATGGCTCCACGACCACCACCGCCTTGCATCTGGCGCATAAAGAAAATCCAGACCGCAATCAGCAGTAACATGGGGAACCAAGAAATAAAGATCGTCCCCAACAAACTGCGCGACTCTGGCTCTTCGTAACGAATCGTGACATTGCTCTGATTTAATAATTCATTGAGCAAGTCTGGGTCTTGCGCAGGCATGACCGTACGGAACTGCTCCCCTCCGGAACGAACACCCGTAATCGAGCGCTTTGATTCATTAATCGTAACTTCACGGATCGATCCACGGTTAACATCTCGAACAAACTCCGAGTATGCGTACGTGCGCTGGTCGCTTGTGCCTGGATTCATGCCTTGGAAGACACTCATCAATACTACGGCAATAACGAGCCAGAGAATGAGATTTTTTGCCATGTCGCTCAACGCTATTTCCTCTCAACTGCTGTGCAGAAACTTGTTTGTCGAAAATTGCTGGCTGTAAAGCCGCTTCAATTCTTTCGACCTATTCAAAACAGGGTACTATATTTTGTAACCGGTCGCCACCAGATAGACCTCGCGCGACCTTGCCCGAGATGAGTCAGGCTTGCGTACTTTAACGCTCGTAAAGGCTTGGCGAACGTCTTTTAAAAACACGTCTGAACCTTCGCCTTGAAATACTTTGACGACAAAAGCGCCGCCGGGTTTCAAAACCGACCGACACATTTCTAAGGCCAACTCGACTAAATACATTGATCGCGGCTGGTCTACTGCATCTGTACCACTAAAATTTGGTGCCATGTCCGACAACAGCACATCGACATTCGCGCCGCCAATGCGCTCTAACAAAGCATTCAAGACTGCTTCTTCGCGAAAATCTCCTTGCAAAAAGTCAACACCAGCGATCGGATCCATGTCCAAAATATCACAGGCGATGATTTCGCCCTGACCATCTTGAAGGTCAGCCACGTATTGAGACCAACCTCCCGGTGCTGCACCTAAATCTACTACGACTTGACCGGGCCGAAGGATCTTATCGCGCTTTTGAATTTCGTCGAGTTTAAACACGGCCCGCGAACGTAAACCTTGTTTTTGCGCTTTTTGTACGTAATGATCGTCAAAATGTTCTTTAAGCCATCGGCTGCTGCTGGCTGAACGCTTCTTTTTCGCCATGTTTCCTCTTCTTTTGCTAACTCGGGCTGGCTCCATATATCAGATGGCGTTAGAATACAGCAAATTCAAGTCTTTCGCTCGCCAACTGCGGCAGAAATCGTTCGATTGCGCTGTTCGGCAGAATCGAAACACAATTTTATAATCGAATTAACCACAGGCAAAGCTTATGCAACTCAGTAATAAACAGAAACAATTCTTGAAAGGCCTCGCGCATCCGCTTAAGCCTGTTGTGCTTTTAGGCGCAAACGGTTTAACCGAAGGCGTGGTTGCTGAAATTGACGGTGCTTTAGAGCATCATGAATTGATTAAAGTGAAAGTACCGGAAGAAGATCGTGAGCTTCGCGTCGCCATTTATGAAGCCATCGTCCGTGAAACCGCGGCAACTCAAGTGCAAGTGATCGGCAAAACTTTAGTGCTTTACCGTCCGGCAAGAGAACCCAAGCTGCGTTTACCAAAGGGTTAATACGAACCGATGTAATCGTAAAAACGCTGCAAGTGCAGCGTTTTTTTAGTGTTGCCGACTTGCCAAACTCGCCGCTAAAGCTTCCATCACTTGGGTACGTAATTCACTCGCCACCGGAAACGCCTGATAGACAGCCCACATTAAATCAATATGCTCTTCGCTAGCTAAGGCTTGATGGCGAGCAAGCAGCGCATGGAAATAACTCACCACTTTCGCCAAACTTTCTCGATCATGGGCAGACTGACCCACACCATAGCGCGCGGTTTCAGCAAATTGCAGCGCGTTTTCGTCAGTATTTCCGTTGTCACGATAAACCGGTATCCCGAGCCCACCTTGCGGCCGAAAAAACCAATCGAGTGATAAGTTGCGTCCGAGTAATGCCGGAACTAAGGTCGTCAATGGTACGTGCCCACGTTGTCGACAGTTATTGATTGTCGAGCGGCTAAAGCCAAACCATTTTAAAATCTCGATCGTGTCGTCGAGTCCCGATGCTTGGCGTCCCTTATCGACGAAATCGTCGAGACTAACAACCACAGCTTGATCCTTTTCCTTGCTATTCATTATGGCCTGTGTTTTATTTATTGAATATAAATCAAATGAGTGCATATTGAACTCATTTGAGTTCAAACGGAATTCATAACCACAGGTATGTAAAACCAATTATGGATAAAAATCAAATTAAAAAGGCGCTCGCCGAAAAAGGTTACGACTTTTCTATTGTTGCCCATGCAATAGAACGCAGTCCGTCGTTGATTTCAAAAGTGGTTGCACGTCAAGCGCGCTCGCGCATTGTGGCAATCGCTGTCGCGAAGGCCATCGGCAAACCGATACAAGAAGTTTTCCCAGACATTGAGGACTACCACAGCCCAATGCCAACCAATAGCACCGGACGCGAACGCAAAGCCGCTGAACTTGCTAAGCTTCTGAGCGAGTAAGTAATTCCTATTCCCGAGCACAATGGCTGCTAAACAAGACAACAAAAAGCCCTAGTTCACTTTGCAGCAAACTAGGGCTGAACTTTACTCAGGGAACCTTTCAGGAAACCCTTCGGGAAATCCTAAACATATTCCACGCTAACGATTTCGTATTCCACTTCTCCGCTAGGTGTTGTCACCACCGCAACGTCATCAACTTCCTTTCCAATCAGTGCCCGGGCCAGTGGTGAATTCACAGAAATTAAGTTCTGCTTAATATCTGACTCGTCATCACCAACAATCCGATAGGTCACTTCTTCGTCAGTTTTCGTGTTAAAAACGGTGACCGTTGCGCCAAATACGACTTTGCCGTTGTTTTGCAACTTGGTCACGTCAATGATCTGCGCATTAGACAGCTTCGCTTCAATTTCTTGAATACGGCCTTCGCAAAAGCTCTGTTGTTCGCGTGCGGCATGATACTCAGCGTTTTCTTTTAGGTCACCGTGCTCGCGAGCGTCGGCAATGGCTTGGATAATCCGCGGCCGATCTTCACTTTTTAAACGCTTCAACTCGTTGCGCAGTGCCTCCGCACCTGCAACTGTCATGGGAATGTTTGTCATTGATTCAAAATCCTCTTGTGCAGTTCTTGCACCGAGCTTACCCGCGCTCGGTCATTCACCGTATGTGCTTTGACAGCAGCAAAACCTGCGTTCAATGTGGTGGTATAGCTGACGTTATTCAATAGCGCCTCGCGACGAATATAGACTGAGTCTTCAATCGCCTGGCGTCCTTCCACCGTATTAATGATGTAGCTGTACTCACCGTTTTTCACAGCATCGACAATGTTCGGTCGACCTTCTTGCAACTTATTCACTACGCTACATTGAATTCCTTGCGCCTGCAAGGCTGCAGCGGTACCACGCGTTGCTTCAACACTAAAACCAAGCGCCGTGAGGCCACGAGCGAGGTCAATCACGCGCTTTTTATCACCTTCACGCACGGACAGCAAGGCTTTGCCTTTTAATGGCAGAGCTTGACCCGCCCCCAAGTTGGCCTTGGCATAAGCTTCTTCAAAGCTTTCACCGACGCCCATGACTTCACCCGTTGAGCGCATTTCTGGGCCACGAATTGGGTCAACGCCTTGAAACTTCGCAAACGGCACTACGACTTCTTTCACCGAATAGTAAGGTGGAATCACTTCGTCCAAACAATTCTGTTCTTTCAAAGACTTGCCGGCCATTACTCGCGCAGCAACCTTGGCTAATTGGATTCCAGTCGCTTTCGACACAAAAGGCACCGTGCGTGCCGCCCGTGGATTAACTTCAATCAGGTATATTTCGTTGTTCTGAATGGCGAACTGGGTATTCATTAAACCACGTACGTTCAATTCGAACGCAAGCTTACGCACTTGTTCACGCAGCTCCGCTTGGGTGATGTCGCTCAACGAGTACGGTGGCAATGAACAAGCCGAGTCACCTGAATGCACGCCCGCTTGCTCGATATGCTGCATAATTCCGCCAATGAACACGTCTTCACCGTCACAAATTGCATCAATATCAACTTCAATCGCGTTGTCGAGGAAACGATCCAACAACACCGGTGCCGAGTTCGATACTTTCACCGCTTCATTCAAATATCGACGCAAATCCGCTTGGTCATAAACGATTTCCATTGCCCGTCCGCCTAACACATACGATGGACGTACAACTAACGGGAAACCAATCCGCTCTGACTCAATCATCGCTTGCTCGACCGTCGTTACCGTTGAGTTTTCCGGCTGTTTCAGACCTAATCGAGTCACTGCAGTCTGGAAGCGCTCACGATCTTCAGCGCGGTCGATGGCGTCAGGCGACGTACCAATAATCGGCACACCGTTGGCTTCGAGGTCGCGCGCAAGTTTCAATGGCGTTTGACCGCCGTACTGGACGATGACACCTTTTGGTTTTTCAATACGGACAATTTCGAGCACGTCTTCCAGTGTAATCGGTTCGAAATACAAGCGGTCAGACGTGTCATAGTCGGTCGAAACCGTTTCTGGGTTACAGTTGACCATAATCGTCTCGTAACCATCTTCCCGCATGGCCAGTGCAGCGTGAACACAGCAGTAATCAAACTCGATACCTTGACCAATGCGGTTTGGACCACCACCGATGACCATGATCTTCTCACGGTCGCTTGGGCGCGCTTCGCACTCTTCGTCGTAGGTCGAATACATATACGCTGTTTCGGAAGCGAATTCAGCAGCACAGGTATCAACGCGCTTATAGACTGGGAAAATACCGAACTCTTCACGACGTTTGCGGACTTCGCTTTCATGCACGTCGAGAATTGCGGCTAAACGAGCATCCGCGAAACCTTTACGTTTCAGGTAGCGCAAGCTATCGGCGTCCATACCTGCTAAGCCGAGTTGCTCAACTTCGCGCTCTAAGGCGATAATTTCTTCGAGCTGAATCAGAAACCAGCGGTCGATTTTGGTCAAGTTAAAGACCTCGTCCAAACTCATCCCCATGCGGAATGCATCACCGATATACCAAATACGCTCGGCACCCGGTTCTTTTAGTTCGCGAATAATCTTCGTCCGTGCTTCATCTGGCTCACTGAGATCAACAATTGGGTCTAACCCGTTCATACCAAGCTCAAGGCCACGTAAAGCCTTCTGCATGGATTCTTGTTGGTTACGACCAATCGCCATCACCTCACCCACCGACTTCATTTGCGTGGTTAAGCGATCGTTCGCGCCAGCGAATTTTTCAAAGTTAAAGCGTGGAATCTTAGTCACCACGTAGTCGATCGCTGGCTCAAAGGATGCTGGCGTAACACCGCCGGTAATGTCGTTAGCCAGTTCGTCAAGGGTGTAGCCGACGGCAAGTTTCGCCGCAACTTTGGCGATCGGGAAACCGGTCGCTTTTGACGCCAACGCGGAGGAGCGGCTCACTCGCGGGTTCATTTCAATAATGACCATACGGCCAGTGTCTGGACAAATACCAAATTGAACGTTCGAACCACCGGTTTCAACACCAATCTCACGCAGAACTGCCATCGAGGCATCACGCATAATCTGGTATTCTTTGTCGCTCAACGTTTGCGCTGGCGCGACCGTAATTGAATCGCCAGTGTGCACGCCCATGGGGTCAAAATTTTCAATCGCGCAGACAATAATGCAGTTGTCGTTCTTGTCGCGGACGACTTCCATCTCATACTCTTTCCAGCCGATCAACGACTCGTCAATGAGAAGCTCTTTCGTTCGTGACAATGCTAGACCACGTTTACAAATCTCTTCGAATTCGTCGCGGTTATAGGCGATACCGCCGCCGCTGCCACCCATAGTGAATGACGGACGAATGATACAAGGGAAACCGATGCGCTCCAGGATATCGAAGGCTTCGTCCATACCGTGGGCGATTTCCGCACGCGGCGTTTCCAAACCAATCTTTTTCATGGCTTTGTCGAAACGATCGCGATCTTCGGCTTTGTCGATGGCATCAGCCGTCGCACCAATCATTTCAACGTTGTATTTTTCCAACACGCCTTGAGCGTCGAGCTCAAGTGCACAGTTCAGTGCGGTTTGCCCGCCCATGGTCGGTAAAATCGCGTCTGGACGTTCACGCTCAATGATTTTTTCCACCACTTCCCAGTGAATCGGCTCAATATAGGTTGCATCGGCCATTTCTGGGTCAGTCATAATCGTGGCGGGGTTCGAGTTCACCAAAATAACCCGGTAACCTTCTTCACGCAGCGCTTTACACGCTTGCGCACCAGAGTAGTCGAACTCACACGCTTGGCCGATAACAATTGGACCCGCGCCGATAATTAAAATACTTTTTATGTCTGTACGTTTTGGCATCGTGGCATCCCGTCTTTATTGCTTCGCAGCTTCAAGCAGTTCAATGAAATGATCGAACAGTGGCGCAGCATCATGCGGCCCTGGACTCGCTTCTGGGTGACCTTGAAAACTAAATGCTGGTAGTTCAGTATGGTGAATGCCTTGCAGCGTGCCATCAAACAGAGACTTGTGAGTCGCTTTTAAGTGCGCTGGCAAGGACGCTTCTTCCACAGCGAAACCATGGTTCTGGCTGGTAATCATTACCCGACCTGTTGCAATGTCTTGCACCGGGTGGTTGGCGCCATGATGGCCATGTTTCATTTTTACGGTCGTCGCACCTGTGGCCAACGCCAAAAGTTGGTGGCCTAAACAAATACCGAAAACAGGCAATTGCTTTTCAAGGAATACTTTAATCGCTGCAATGGCGTAATCACAGGGTGCTGGATCACCTGGCCCATTGGAGAGAAAAACACCATCTGGGTTTAAGGCCAACACTTCGTCTGCGGACGTTTGTGCTGGCACCACAGTAATGCGGCAACCTCGATCGGCAAGCATGCGGAGGATATTTAACTTTGCTCCGAAGTCATAAGCAACGACATGAAACTTGGTTTCGCCTTGTTGCTGATGTCCTTGGCCAAGCTTCCACGTACCTTCAGTCCACGGATAAGCAGCATCACAGCTCGCGACTTTCGCTAAGTCCATACCGGCTAAGCCGGGGAATGCTTTGGCAGCTTCGAGAGCGGCGCTAACCGGTGCTTCTTCACCAGCATTATAGGTCATGATACAGCCATCTTGTGCGCCCGTTTCACGCAAACGATTCGTCAAGCGACGCGTGTCAATATCGGCAATACCGAGAATATTTTGAGATTTCAAATAATCACTCAGCGACTGAGTGCTGCGGAAATTACTGGCGATGGGCGACAAGTCGCGGATGACTAACCCTTTGGCCCAAATGCGATCAGACTCAGTGTCTTCAGGGTTGGTGCCGTAATTACCAATATGTGGGTAAGTGAGGGTAACTATTTGTTCTGCGTATGAGGGGTCGGTTAAAATTTCTTGATAGCCGGTCATCGCCGTATTGAAAACAACTTCACCAACAGCCTGCCCTTCCGCACCAATTGCTGTGCCGTAGAAAACAGAGCCGTCAGCAAGAACCAAAATGGCCCTACGCGTGGACTTACTCGCCGAAATACTCAAGGGTACCTCCGAACATAAAAAAACGGGCAAGTTTGCTTTCACTTCCCCGCTTTACACCGAATCATGCACAGCCAGACCCACTTCAGTTTCGCTATTTTTTCACTCTAATTCCGTCCTAAACACAGCTTGTGCTGAGTCGAAAGAAGCGCGTTAAGCGTTCCTTTGCACATTCCTGTGGCACGAATAAAGTGAAAAAGTAAGCGGCGAACGGATGGCTGCACCTGTGCTTGCCGGCGTTCGGCAAATTGTTCGTATTCTACGAAAAATCGGCTTTCTAGTCTAGTCCGAGGACGTCTTTCATCGCATAAATCTGCGCTTTTTTTTCTGACTGCAACCATGCAGCAGCACGCAGAGCGCCGTCAGCAAAGGTACTGCGGTTGGCTACGCGGTGAGTTAATTCGATACGTTCGCCACCCACCACCAAATAGACGGTGTGTTCACCGACAATGTCGCCAGCCCGTATGGTTGCAAAACCAATGCTGCCCTTTTGGTAGGTGTGATCATCCGCATTCCGGTTCAGCTCGGCAACGTCGTCAAGCACTTGGCCACGGCCACGGGCTGCCGCCTCACCTAAGAATAAAGCGGTGCCAGAAGGTGCATCGACCTTACGCGTATGGTGAGCTTCGAGTACTTCAATATCAGCGTCACAGCCAAACACGGCACTCGCCTGTTCCGTCAATGCAGCTAGTAAATTCACACCAACACTGGTATTTGCAGCATACACAATTGGCACTGACGTAGCTGCAAGCGCCAAAGCATCGCGACCTGCCCCACTGAGCCCAGTCACACAAATCACGGCAGGTTTGGACAACTCAGCATAAACCTCAGCACGTCCTTCGAGGCCATCGGGCAAGGCAAAGTCGATAACCACATCGGCATCAGCAATAGCGTAGAGATCGTCTGTGAGCGCAACGCCATTGGCTTGACCAGAGGCTAACACGCCACTATCAACGCCGATACTATCAGACCCCACGCGTCCAATTGCTGCAGCAAGTGTGAAGCCATCATGGTTGCCCACCGCACGAATTACTTCACGTCCCATACGGCCGCTGGCTCCAACGACTGCTAACTTAATTTGTGTGGTTGTTTGTGCAGACATGCGTTCCCTTGTTTTACTTGTGTTTAACCCTGCTTCTGACTTGATGCCGATGACGAATGCAGGCTCTCATCGTTGCCACCACGTTGGCGTGCCAACTCTGCATTCAGTATGTCTTCATCGATCATCTGCTCTGAACGTGCCACGGTCGCCGACACCGCCATATCACCGGTGACATTGGTTGCTGTGCGCATCATATCAATAATTCGGTCAATTGCAGCAATAAATGCAATACCTTCAAGTGGTAAACCGACTGCAGACAAGGTGACCGTTAACATCACCATGGCCGAACCAGGAACACCCGCGGTGCCAATCGATGCCAAGGTTGCTGTGACCATAATAATGGCATATTCGGTGAAACCGAGCGGTATGCCGTACAAATGGGCGATAAAAATAGCAGCAATCGCTGGATAAATGCCGCCACAACCATCCATATTTATGGTTGCGCCAAGCGGCAGCGAGAAACTGGCGTATTCTTTTTTAACGCCCAAGCGTTCGGTTGTGGTTTTCAACGTTGACGGCAAGGTACCAAAACTACTGGACGTCGAATAGGCAATGACTTGCGTTGGAAAAATAGCACGGAAAAATTGCATCGGTTTAATTTTTGCGCCCCAACGTACCAAGCTACCATAGACAAAAATAATGTGAATTAAGCAGGCAAGATAAATCGCGACAATGAATTTACCCAGCGGTAGAAGCATTTCTAAGCCATAGGTACCGACCACCCAAGCCATTAAACCAAAAACACCGATGGGGGTCAGTTCCAACACATAGCGAGTGATTTGATACATGACTTCTGCGCCAGCATTAAAGAAATCACGCACCGGTGCGGCTTTCTCTTTCAAAGCATTCAGTGCAATCGCTAACAACACGGCAAAGAAAATAATTTGCAGCACGCGTCCTTCCGCTAACGCCGCAAATGGGTTAGTTGGAATCACACTCAACAAGACTTGCGAAACGGGCGGAATGTCACGCTCAACCACCTCACCTGCCGTTAGTTCAACCGTTGGCGTGAGATCCATGAAGGTACCCACCGCTAATCCAATGGCACTGGCAATGAACGCGGTAAGTAGAAATAAACCAACGGTTTTCGACGCTAAGCGACCGAGGTTGTTGTGACTTTGCATGCTCGTAATGCTGCTCACAATCGCAAACAGAATGAGTGGCGCAACCAACATTTGAATCGAGCGCACAAACAATTGCCCAAGTGGCTGCATCGCAGCCCCAATCTCAGGGAGACCAAAACCAAGTAAGGCGCCAAGCACAAACGCGCCGAGCACCCGCTGCCAAAATGGAATCGCAAACCAAGCTTTAAACATACTTATCCCGTTGAATTGGACTGTTCTCACCGACGGTTCAGCGCCGACAAAGAAGCAGACAAGAGGAAGCAGACTCTCACCACCGCAACCTCAAGCCTAAAACAAAAAACCGTTCTGATCAGAGACTGTACTGTTCAGAACGGTTTTTCGGAAAGAATAGATTCATCTTACTTAGATCAATTTTTTATGCTTCCTCTTCGTGCATTTGATCTAATTTGGCCGGGCGTGGACAGCGGGTTAATCGTCCCTGGCGCGCTCGCTCTTCATAATAGGGCATGACTTGCGGAATTTGGTTGGTTAAATCACGAATCCGACTATCCGGTGAAGGGTGCGTCGACAGTAATTCTGGCGTACCACCGCCCCCAGCTTGAGCCATAAGCTCCCAGAGGCGCGGTGCTTGATCTGGTTGAAAACCGGCGCGCGCCATTAAATCCAAGCCGATCTCGTCTGCTTCTGATTCATGACGACGACTGTAGGGTAATGCCACTGCCAATTGGCTGGTGATACCAAGACCTGCCATAATCATCGCGCGTTGGCCGGCAGAACGATCCGACGTGGCGATGTCCGCCGCTAACAAGCCCGCACTGATGAGTAAATTCGTCGATAAACGTTCACTACTATGATCAGCCATGACGTGACCGATTTCATGCCCCATCACGGCCGCTACCTGATGCTCGTTCTCCGCCAGCTTCAAAATGCCGGTATAAAAGCCGATAAATCCACCTGGCAAAGCAAAAGCGTTAATCGTCGCCGACTCAAACACGACAACTTCCCATTCAATATGGCTATATTCTTGCGGTAATACCTCAATAATTGCGTCAGCAATACACTGGGCATATTGATTTAACTCAGGATCACTGGAAACCTTTTCTTCTTGCTTAATTTGTGCAAACGCCTCAGCCCCCATGGAGTTTAGCGCGCTACCAGAAAAGAAATTCAACTGCTTACGTCCAGTGGGAGACGTCGTACAGGCAGCAATCACAATGACGGTCACCATAACGGTCAGTAACTTCATGAATGGCTTCATCAGGCTCTCCTTATTGAGTGATATCAAATCACTAGTCAGCTCAAAGTATAGAGTTGACCCCGTTAGAATACAAAACCTTATCGCTCATATTAAACAAACTCTTACAAACAGCGCCTTACCAATTCTTGTAGAACACAATGCGCAAAAACCAAAAAAATGCCAACCCATCGCTGGATTGGCATTTCTATTTCATCAAGCCTTGACCGAGTACTTAGTTGCCAGTGAGGTCGTCGAAGAACTTCTTCACACCGTCGAAGAAGCCTCGTTCTTTCGGCCGGTAGCGCGCAGCTTCGTCGCCCACTCCCATCGAATCTTCTAACTCTTTCAGCATAGCCTTCTGTTTCGCCGATAAGTTCACTGGCGTTTCAATCACAGCTTTACACACCAAGTCGCCGACGGCGCCGGAGCGCACTGACTTCACGCCTTTGCCACGTAAACGGAACATTTTACCAGTCTGTGTTTCTGCTGGAATTTTTAACTTCACGCGGCCATCTAAGGTTGGCACTTCGACTTCGCCACCGAGCGCTGCGTGGGTAAAGCTAATCGGCACTTCACAATAGAGATTATTGCCATCACGTTTGAAGATTTTGTGTTCGCGCACATGCACTTGCACGTACAAATCACCGCTCGGAGCGCCGTGCTCACCTGCTTCACCTTCACCACTCAAGCGAACGCGATCACCGGTGTCTACGCCACCCGGAATCTTCACATTCAGGGTCTTTGTTTTTTCCACACGACCATGACCATGGCAGCTACGGCATGGGTTCTTCACAATCGTGCCGCGACCATGACACTGTGGACAGGTCTGTTGCACCGCAAAGAAGCCCTGACGCACTTGAATCTGGCCAGCGCCATGACAGTAATCACAGGTTGCTGGTGTGCCACCGTCAGCGGAACCAGTTCCGTCACAGTCATCACAGTGGCTCATGCGCGGAATACGAATTTCCACTTCTTTGCCGCGTACCGCTTCTTCAAGCGTTAATTCAATGTCATAGCGTAAATCTGCGCCACGTTGCGCGCGACGACCGCCACCACGGCGACCACCGCCGAAAATATCGCCAAACACGTCACCGAAAATGTCCGAGAAGTCAGCACCACCGCCACCAAAGCCACCAGGGCCTCCGCGCGATTGATCAAACGCGTCATGACCATACTGATCGTACATCCGACGCTTTTCCGGATCGTTCAGAATTTCGTACGCTTCTTTGACGTCCTTAAACTTAGCTTCAAGTTCTTTATCGCCCTTTGTACGGTCTGGGTGATATTTCATAGCCAGCTTTTTGTACGCTTTTTTGATTTCGCGTTCGCCGGCATCTTTTGCCACGCCAAGGACTTGGTAATAATCAGGTTTAGCCATAAATTCTCGCCACAATTTACTTGGGTTTTAAGCGCCTGTTACAGACACACACACGGGCGTCTCCGAAGGAAACGCCCGTGCTACTTAGTCATGAATCACGCGAGCGTCTTACTTTTTCTCGTCGTCTTTCACTTCTTCAAACTCAGCGTCGACCACATCGTCGGCTGCATCGCTCGCCGCGCTGCTATCCGCACCGCTTGCTTGCTGTTGCTGAGCTTTCTGCTGGGCAATTTCCATCAACTTCGCAGACTTCTCCATCAGCGCTTGTGACTTCGCCTCAATCGCTTCTTTGTCACTTGCTTTAATCGCGTCTTCTAGCTCGCTGATGGCGCCTTCAATTGCAGATTTGTCATCTGCAGGTAGATCGTCGCCAGCTTCTTCAACTTGCTTCTTGGTAGCGTGGACCAAAGCATCTGCTTGGTTCCGCGCTTGCACCATTTCTTCAAATTTCTTGTCTTCTTCAGCGTGCGCTTCCGCGTCACGAACCATTTTCTCGACTTCGTCATCGCTCAGACCAGAAGACGCTTTAATAGTGATCTTCTGCTCTTTGCCGGTGTCTTTGTCTTTCGCCGACACATGCAAGATACCGTCTGCGTCAATATCGAAGGTGACTTCGATTTGCGGCACACCGCGCGCCGCTGGACGAATACCTTCAAGGTTAAACTGACCTAATGACTTGTTGTCACTTGAACGCTTACGCTCACCCTGCAACACATGAATCGTTACTGCAGACTGGTTGTCATCCGCTGTTGAGAAGGTTTGCGATTTCTTCGTTGGAATCGTCGTATTCTTCTCAATCAAGGTGGTCATGACACCACCCATGGTTTCAATACCAAGTGATAACGGACACACGTCAAGCAAGAGTACGTCTTTCACGTCACCTTGAAGTACACCAGCTTGCACTGCTGCACCCACGGCAACTGCTTCGTCTGGGTTCACGTCTTTACGTGCTTCTTTACCAAAGAAGTCGGCAACAACTTGCTGGACTTTCGGCATCCGCGTCTGACCACCAACCAAAATAATATCGTTGATGTCACCCACTTTCAGACCTGCATCGGCAAGTGCTTGCTTCACTGGTTCCAGGGTTTTCTGCACCATGTCTTCAACTAACGACTCAAGCTTCGAGCGCGTTAATTTGATTGCCATGTGCTTCGGACCAGTTGCATCGGCAGTAATATAAGGCAAGTTCACTTCAGTTTGTTGCGCTGAAGACAACTCGATCTTGGCCTTCTCACCAGCTTCTTTCAGACGCTGCATCGCTAACGGATCTTTCCGTAAGTCGATACCTTGGTCCTTCTGGAACTGTTCAACTAGGTAGTTGATGACACGGTTATCAAAGTCTTCACCACCTAAGTGTGTATCACCATTGGTCGCGAGTACTTCAAAGGTATGTTCGCCATCAACTTCGTCAATTTCGATGATAGAGATATCAAACGTACCGCCACCTAAGTCATACACAGCAACCGTGCGGTCACCTGACTTTTTGTCCATACCGTAGGCTAATGCAGCAGCAGTTGGCTCGTTAATAATCCGCTTCACTTCAAGACCGGCAATGCGGCCTGCGTCTTTGGTGGCTTGACGTTGAGCGTCGTTAAAGTAAGCCGGAACGGTGATGACCGCTTCGGTAACTTTCTCGCCAAGGTAGTCTTCCGCTGTTTTCTTCATTTTCTTCAGAACTTCAGCAGAAATTTGTGGTGGCGCTTTTTTCTCGCCTTTCACTTCGACCCACGCGTCGCCATTATCGGCTTTGGCGATACCAAACGGCATAATGCCGATGTCGCGCTGTACTTCTTCGTCTTCGAAGCGACGACCGATTAAACGCTTAATCGCAAATAAAGTATTTTTCGGGTTGGTGACTGCTTGGCGTTTTGCCGGCGCACCGACTAACACTTCACCGTCATCGGCAAAAGCGACCACTGACGGAGTTGTACGATCGCCTTCCGCGTTTTCAATAACGCGAGCTTTGTCACCATCCATAATGGCCACACACGAGTTGGTGGTGCCTAAATCGATACCAATGATTTTACCCATAACTATCTCCACACTTTCAAATTGATTCCGGGATGTCTTCTATTTGGGGACGACCCGTAAAGATTTCAATACATTTACTAAGGTTTTTTACGACCAGTTACTCTGGCGCTTTCGAAACCATCACCATGGCTGGGCGCAACAAGCGGCCATTCAGGGTGTAACCTTTTTGCATCACATACAGCACAGTGTTGGCTGGTAGCTCTGCGTGTTCTTGCATGCCCATTGCTTCGTGCATTTGCGGGTTAAATGGTTGACCTTGCGGGTCGACCACTTCCATGCCAAATTTTTCAATGGTGTGCACAAAGCCTTTGTGCGTCATGTCGATACCTTCAGCAACCTGTGCTTGGGCCTCGTCTTCACGGTCAATGCTCTGCAATGCCCGCTCTAAATTATCAATCACGGTTAATAACTCACCGGCAAATTTTTCTAGGGCAAAGTTACGCGCCTTTTCGACTTCGAGTGATGCCCGGCGACGAACGTTTTCGGCTTCGGCGGCAACGCGCAACGCCTTATCCCGCTCGTTTTGTAACTCTTGACGCAAGTTCTGCACCTGTTGCTCAAGCTCCGCTTCGCGCTCGCTTAAAACTTCGGCCTGCTCATTTGCTTCCTCAGTCGATACGGTCTCCGCCGCGTCGCTAACTTGTTCAGCACCTTCTTCCACCTGAGTGGCGTCATTGTGCTTCTGATCTTCTGGTTGGCCCTGCGTACTCATGCCATTCTCCGTCACTGAAACTTAAACCCATGCGGCGCCTTATTAACCGCACCAAAACTCTAGCTTGCATCGGATATGGGGTCAGGGAATTTTATTTCAAGCATTTATTTTTCATTTCTGCGGGAAATTTAACGTCAATTCTGCCGGCCTTGGATATTGATCTGCGCAAACAAAGTCCGTAGCTTATGGAAGATTGATTGAATGAGGAGTTCGAATGGCCGTGAACCGCACTGACAGCGACATTCACCCACCGTTTCAGGTAGTGGGGTTATTGAGCAAAAATGAATCAACAACAGCGCAAGAAACCTTGCTACAAGTTGCTGCTCTGTTAATTGCTGAAGGTTATACCGTACTCGCCGATGAAGATGGCCCGGTGCATATTCTGCCAAAAGAAATTGAACGTTGCTCGATTGCTGATATCGGTCAGCGCGCTGAATTAGCCATTGTTATTGGCGGCGACGGCAAAATGCTCGGTGCCGCACGAGCGCTGAGTTTGTACGATATTGCGGTCATTGGTGTGAACCGCGGTAACTTAGGTTTTCTTACCGACTTATCGCCTGATGAAGCGGCAGCACAACTGCGCGAGGTTCTCAAAGGAAAATACCACACCGAACATCGTTTTTTGCTCGATGCCCGAGTGGAGTTAAACGGTGTCGTGAGCCAGCGCAATAACGCCATGAATGAGGTCGTATTACACTCCGACCAGGTCGCTCACATGGTTGAATTCGAAGTGCAAGTCGACGGCCAATTTGTTTTTAGCCAGCGTTCTGACGGTTTGATTGTCGCAACCCCGACCGGTTCAACCGCCTATTCCCTCTCCGCCGGTGGCCCGATTTTAACGCCAGGGTTAAACGCCATGACCCTAGTACCGATGTTCCCGCATACGCTGAGCAGTCGGCCGATTGTCGTCAGCGGCGACAGCGTGGTTAAAATTCTAGTCGCACCCGACGACCAGCCTTTGCACATCAGCTGCGACGGGCACATGAAGTTACCTGTTAGCGCTGGTGCGGAAATTATTATTCAACGTCAGCAGAAACCATTAAGGCTAATCCATCCGCTGAACTACAACTATTACCACGTGCTGCGTAATAAATTGAACTGGGGCAGTCGCCTATTCTGAATATTTTTTCAACAGCCTCTTGCACTACTGGATAACTACTGTATATTTACTGTATATAACAACAGTATCCGTAAATGCTATCGCGAGGCCCAGCCATGCTCACTCATTTGCATATTCGACAATTTGCTATCGTTGATGAACTCACCATTGACTTTCAATCCGGTATGACCGCAATTACCGGCGAAACCGGCGCCGGCAAATCCATTGCTTTGGATGCGTTAAGTCTATGTTTAGGCGCACGAGCAGAATCAGGTATGGTTCGGAATGGCAGTGACAAAGCCGAAATCACCGCGTGTTTTCAAATTCAAGGCCTGCCCCACGTGCAAGCTTGGCTCGACGAACATGAGCTGGGCATCGACGTAGATGAAGAGTGCATTGTTCGCCGCGTGATCACTAGTGAAGGTCGCTCTAAAGGATTTATTAACGGCGCCCCAGTACCGATGAATCTGCTCAAGGATCTCGGCAGTCATTTGGTCAGTATTCACGGTCAACATGACCATCACCTGCTCATGAAGCCAGAGTATCAATTACAGTTGCTTGATCAGTATGCAGGCCATGCATCGCTGTTAAATTCAACCAGCACCGCCTACCGCGAATGGCGTCGACTAGTGCGCGAGAAACAGCGTCTACAAAGTCAGCAGGATGCGCAAGAAGCGCGCCAGCAACTCCTTGATTATCAGGTTAAAGAATTACAAGAAGCAGCACTTAGCGCTGACGCCTACGCAGAGCTTGAAAGCGATCACAAACGCCTCGCTAATGCTTCGGAGTTACTTGCTGACAGTCAGTTTGCCCTTAACTCCTTGTACGACGGTGAACACAATAATGTTTACAACCTCATTCAAGGGGTCATCGAGCGCCTACAAAATAGTGTGGCACTCGATGCACAGCTACAACCGGTCGTGGCCTTGTTAAGCGAAGCGAGTGTTCAGGTAGAAGAAGCAGCACGCGAACTCCGCCATTATCAAGATCACGTTGAACTTGATCCGGAGTCACTTGCCGATTGCGAAAAGCGCATGAGTGCTGCCTTACAACTTGCACGGAAGCATCAGGTAGCGCCAGAACAGCTCGGCGATTTGCTCGCCAATATCAGTGCTGAGCTTGCTGAATTGAATGCGGCTGAAACACGTCTGGCGGATTTGGACCCTGAAATTAAAACGGCGCAAGTGCAGTTCATTGATCATGCCAAACAATTAACCCTAAGCCGCCAAAAAGCAGCTGACGATCTCGCCGTCAAAGTGACGGATAGCATGCACAAGCTGAATATCCCTGACGGCGAGTTTAAAGTAAAAATCACGAGCCATGCTGACGATTTCGCCTCGGCTCAAGGTATTGACCAAGTGATCTTTACCGTCAGCGCTAATGCTGGCCAGCCACTGCAACCGATTGCGAAAGTCGCCTCCGGTGGTGAGCTGTCACGAATTAGCCTCGCCATTCAGGTTCTGACTGCAGGCCAAGGCGCGCTGCCGACACTCATTTTTGACGAAGTTGATGTTGGTGTAAGCGGCCCGACGGCAACAACCGTTGGCAAGTTGTTGCAAGCGTTAGGGGCAAATAATCAAGTCATCTGCGTTACCCATTTGCCACAAGTTGCCGCGCGTGCCCATCAGCACTTATTTGTCAGTAAAGAAGCACATAACGGCCAAACCCTAACGTCAATGCAATCCTTACAACAGGATGATCGTGTGCATGCGCTCGCACGCCTCCTTGCTGGCGACGTTGTCACCGATCATTCACTCGCCAATGCGCGCGAGTTATTAGCCAGTTAAACCGATAAATTTCCCGTCAGCCCTTTGGTTGACGGGAACTTCTGCGCAAAACAACAGACCAATACACGCACGAAAAAAATTAACCGTGGTTTGCCTCTGGTACAACGGGCGGTTTTTGCGATAAGATTTGTTCCTACATTAGAGAAATCGGAAGAATTATGAGATTACCACTTGCTATTGCAGCAACGCTGCTGCTGACTCACTGCGCAGTGATCGACCCTTTGGTCTACAAAATTGACATTCCTCAGGGCAACTATATCGAGCAACGTGATGTTGATAACTTGCGAGTCGGTATGACCCAAGAGCAAGTGCGCTTCGTATTAGGAGCACCCGTTGCTGACAATGCTTTTGCCAGCGATGAATGGCATTACATCTTCCGTCTCAAGCCAGGTCGCGGCGACGTTCAGTTGCGGCAAATGACGCTCAGCTTTGAAGACGGTCGCTTAACCTCAGTTACCGGTGACTACGAGCCTCACGCCGACTTTTACACACCGCTCGAACAATAGTTTTTGCTGTGCTGAAGCGGTATTGCAGCACCTCCGAGATCCGAAGCACTGGAAAGGAAATACCGCATGCACATGACGCACAACGCGTTTATACCAGAGTCCAGCCCTCATGATCCGCACGCTTATCGGTGGATATGGCTGGACAATGGATTGCCGGTATTACTTGCCCACAATTCGGACTTGACTCAATCAGCAGCATCTTTTGCGGTCAATGCCGGACACTTTCAAGATCCTGAAGACGCAACTGGCGTTGCACACTTTCTTGAGCATATGCTGTTCTTGGGCTGTCGCTCGTTTCCCGCCCCCGAATCCTTTGCCGAGGCCGTACAGGCCGCTAACGGCCACTATAATGCATGGACGGCCACCGAACATACCAACTATTACTTAACGGTCCGTCCAGACGCATTTAGTGCGATTCTCGAGCATTTTCGCTGCCTGTTTACCGAACCTCTATTCGCCGAAGAATGGGTTGACAAGGAACGGCTGTCGATTGAGGCGGAGTACCAACTCAAGCGTCAGGACGAACTACGTCGATTATATGAAGTTCACAAGCTAACCGCGAATCCGCATCATCCTTTTGCTAAATTTTCGGTCGGCAATGCACAGACTTTGGCTGATCATCCGAATTTACCGATGCATCAGCGCCTGCGCGAGTACTGGCAAACCTATTACACAGCCGCAAACGCTGCGTTGGTACTTATCGGCCCGCAGTCGATGGACGAGCTCGAGGCACTCGCCGAGCAATTCAACGCCTTGCCCAGCAGTCGGTTACCGGAAGCCTTGCCGGAAACACCAATCTATTTGCCGGAACAACTGGGTAGCATGATCTACGTGCGGCCGCTGAAAGAATCGAGCCGCTTGATCGTGACCTTCTCGTTTCCAGAAATTAACAGTGATTATTTGCACAAAACCACCTCATTTATTGCCCACCTTCTCGGTGATGAAGGCCCAGGGAGCTTATGTAGTGAATTACGTGCCAAACATTGGATTAGTGAGCTCTCTGCTGGCGGCGGTATGAGTGGCTACAACTTCAAAGACTTTAATCTGAATATATTGCTCACAGACGACGGGCTCGAGCACATCGACGAGATTTTGCAGGCTTGCTATTACGCCATTCGGGAAATCGCTGCCCACGGTTTACGCGATGACCTTTATGCTGAACGCCAGCAAATGCAAGAATTGAATTACCGTTTCCCCGAATCACAACGGCCTATCGATCTCGCCGCTCAGCTGTCAATTAATATGCTGCATTATCAGCCCCAACATGTGATCAGTGGTGATTATCGCATGGATGGTTTGCGCCATCAGTTCGCACAGCGCTTACTGGCAGAAATGACCCCTGAACGAAGTCGAATCACGCTCATTCACCGGGATGTCGAGACCGACCAAGTTGGACATTATTATGGTGCAGAATATCGTATTGAAGCGCTAAGCGAAGTGCAAAAGCAGCGCTTCAAGCAAACGCCCAAAGGCTTTGCAGCGCTGCAGTCACCCAGCGCGAACCCGTATATTCCCAAACGAATTGAAGCGTTACCGCTTGCCGAGAACATGCCGGCGAGCGCCACCGACGAGCGCAATGGTTACTGGCCGCAAGTGGTGCAAGCCCCCGCTGGCATCACGCTTTGGCATTTACAGGATGCAACCTTTCGAGAGCCCCAAGCACACATTTATTTGTCACTGCGACTGCCCATGACCACGGCCAACGCGCGCAATAATTCGATTAGCCGAATTTGGTGCGAGCTCGCTCTCGAAGATCTCAATGAACAGTTTTATGCAGCCGAAGTGGCGGGCATGCACTTTAACTTATTTCCGCAGCAGTCCGGTGTCACATTGCACATCGCTGGTTTTTCCGATCGACAACCTGAGCTATTCAAAGCGCTCATGCGCAGCCTTGCTGAGCATCGTAGTAGTGAGCAACAATTCCAAACCGTACGCAAACAGCTGCAACGTGAATGGCAGGCGATGAATCAAAACAAACCGATTAATCATCTGTTTGCGCTGCTCCATCACCAGCTCCAATACGGCGCTTACACCGCGCAAGAATTGGCCGCGAGCATTGATGATTTGGACTTTGAACTCTACTGTAATCTGCTGCCAGGAATGCTCCGTGACGCACAAGTCATCCTCTTGACCCACGGTGACATCGACACCGCCACCGCGCAAGACTTGGCCAGCTGGGTAAAACAATCATTGCCCATTGTCAGCCAGCCGCAGTTACAGGTTCAACGCACCGTGAAACGACTGTCCAGCGGCATGAGTGAAACGCGTTTTCACAGTGAGCATTCTGATCACGCCTGCGCACTGTTTGTGCAAGGCCACACGACCGAATTGCATGAGAAAGCAGGGTTCTTGGTGATCAACCAGCTACTCGGCCCACGCTTCTTTAATCAGCTACGCACCCAGCAGCAGCTCGGCTATTTAGTCGGCAGTAGTTATTTACCCATGCACGGCCTGCCCGGTTTGTTGTGCTACATTCAATCGCCGCATACGTCACCACAAGCATTACAACAGGCCATGGAAGCTTTCTTGGCGGACTTCGCCAGTGAACTCAAAACCCTCGACCCGAATGAGTTTGCCAATGCCCAACAGAGTGTCATTCGACAAATGCAAGAAGCAGCCCCCAGCTTGCGAGTGCGCGCCCAACGCTATTGGGGTGCGATTATCAATAACTTTGCTAATTTTGGCTTGGCCAGCCAGATTTGTGGAGAAGTCGAGGAACTCTCACTCAGCGAGCTGCAAGCGTTTTTTGCCAGTCGCTTTAACACCGATCGGTGTGCAATGAGCTTGCAGTCCTGCAGCGACAACGAAACAAAATGACACCATTCATTTTAATTAATCATTTTTAATCAGTTAAATGTTATCTAATTAAATATGATAGATAACGAGTATACTCACCCAGCAACGCCAATAAAAAACCCGCGCAGTGCGCGGGTTTTAGCCTAAAGATAAATCAATTATTTTGTGTAGAAGGACTCACCTGCTGCGGCCATATCAAGCAACAGTTGGCACGGTTGAAAACGCTCGCCTTCCGTTTCAGCATAATGCTGCAAGCGCTCGACGACATGCTTCACGCCTAAACTGTCCATATAACGGAACGGGCCACCACGGAATGGCGGGAAGCCAATACCGAAGATGGCGCCGATATCACCGTCACGTGGTGAGCGGATAATCTCTTCTTGCAGACACCAAGCAGCCTCGTTCAACATCGGCAGCACACAACGCTCAATCATGATCTCTTTATCAAGCTTGGCCGCTGGCGTGATACCAAATAAGCGATACACCGAGCTGTCGACTTCTTTGCCTTTCTTCTTGCTGCCATAGACATAGAAACCTTTGTTGCTCTTGCGACCCTTGCGGCCATCGTCCAGCAACTTACTGAAGGCATCTGGCGCCTTGAAGCGGTCACCCAATTCATCCGACAGAATCGGTGCGACTTTACCCGCAACATCAATCCCAACTTCATCCAATAAAGTAATTGGCCCTACTGGGAAACCAAACTTAACCAAAGTTTGGTCGAGCACTTCAATGGGCTCACCGGCCAACAGCAGCCGTGCCGCTTCGTTCATATAGGGCGCAAGAATACGGTTGACATAAAAGCCCGCGCCGTCACGCACCACGATCGGTGTTTTCCCTTGGCGCTTGGCAAACTCCACCGTGGTGGCAATGGTCTGCTGCGACGTCCCTGCATGGGTAATAATTTCCGCGAGCGGCATTTTCTCGACCGGAGAAAAGTAATGCAAACCAATCACTTGCTCTGGACGCTCAGCTTTAGCTGCAATTTTCGTAATCGGCAGCGACGACGTGTTGGTCGCAAAAATCGTATGCTTGGCGGCATTCGCCTCGATATCTGCAACCATTTGCTGTTTCAGGCCAAGATCTTCAAACACAGCTTCAACGACGATATCGGTGTCTTTAAAACCTGAGTAGTCGACTGTGCCCGTCAACATCAACAACTCTTGTTGCAGTTGTGACTGACGCATGATTTTGCGCGTCACTTTCGGCAGCAATAGCTTGTGATGATAGGCTAAAGCATTCTTGATACCTTCTTGATTAATATCCTTCAAGCGCACCGGCACTTTCGCTTTGTTAATACTCACATGAGCAATACCGCCGCCCATCAAACCACCACCAAGAACACCGGCTTTCTTCACCTTGTCCGGTTGCACGCCTTCAGCACCGGTTTCTTTCTTGATTTCGGTAGTCGCAAAAAAGATATTGCGTAACTGGTACGACACTTCGGTCATTGCGAGTTCACCGAATTGCTTCGCTTCATATTCTAAACCAGCCTGCATGCCCTTACTCATGCCATGCATGACCGTGTCGATGATCTTGTCAATCGCTGGATAGTTGCCGAGTGCTTTTTTCTGCGCTTGTTCACGCGCTTTTTTATACAGCACAGAGCTCATCGGGCCCTCTAATACTTTACCCATAAGGTTCAGTTGCGGCTTTTTCTTCTTCGGTTTACCTTTCAGCGCCAGCTTAATGGCAGCTTCAAGTAGGATGCTTTGCGGCACAATTTCGTCCACCAAGCCCATTTTCAGGGCTTGTTTCGGTCGTAATTGTTTACCGGTTAGCATTAAGGTCAGTGCATTCTGCACCCCGACCAAACGTGGTAAGCGCTGTGTCCCGCCCGAGCCGGGCAATAGACCAAGCTGGACTTCCGGCACACCCAGCACCGTTTTCGGCGAATCACTGACGACACGTGCATGACAGGCGAGCGCAAGCTCTAAGCCACCGCCTAACGCTGGACCGTGAATCGCGGCAATCACTGGAATCTTCATTGCCTCTAAGCGATCAAACAACGCTTGTCCTTGCCGCGCCAAGCTCTCTGCATCTGCTGCAGTTTCGCATTCGTTAATCATGCGAATATCCGCACCAGCGACAAACGAACTCGGCTTGCCACTGATAAAGACCAAACCTTTCAAACCGCTCTCGCGCTCGATCCGTGCCATTAAATCCGCAACTTCATCGGCGAACGTTGCTTTCAGCGTATTCATACTTTCGCCGGGTACATCGATGGTGATTACACCAATACCGTTGTCACGAATATCCAGTTGGAAGGCGCTTTTTGTCTCTGCATTAGCCATTATTCTGTCTCCAAGATTACTGCTGCACCTAAGCCGCCTGCCGCACACGCAGTCGTTAATGCCGTTCCACCACCGCGTCGATGCAGTTCATTCAAGGCTTGCGTCATCATCCGCGCACCGGTTGCGGCAAACGGGTGACCATAGGCAAGTGAACTACCCATGACATTAAACTTCGCTTCGTCAATCTCACCAATCGCAGTGCTGCGACCGAGTTTCTCGGCAGCGAATTTTTGACTCGCGAACGCTTTTACGTTGGCCAAGGTTTGTGCCGCAAAAGCCTCATGCATATCAATCAAGGTTAAATCATTCAGCGTCATGCCAGCGCGATCTAATGCAATCGGGGTCGCATACGACGGCCCCATCAACATATCTTCCCAGACGTCGATAGCACTAAATGCATAGCTACGAATGTATCCCAGTGGCGTATAGCCAAGCTCTTTGGCACGACTTTCAGTCATCATCAGCACCGCCGATGCGCCATCGGTGAGCGGCGTTGAGTTCGCTGCAGTGACCGTACCGTGTTTTTTATCAAAAACCGGGCGCAATTTTGCGTAGCCGGCTAAATCCGAGTTCGCACGAATATTATTATCGCGGCTCATGTAGTCCTTATACGGCGGCACATGTGCAGTCATCACCTCATCGGCCAATTTCCCAGCCTCCCAGGCTTCATGAGCGAGTTGATGCGAGCGGTGGGCAAGTTTGTCTTGATCTTCACGGCTAATGCCATGACTCTTGGCCATTTGCTCAGCGGTCTGCCCCATGCTCAAACCGGTTGAATACTCAGCCACAGCCGGTGGTACCGGCATTAAATCTTTAAGGCCTAAGCTCTTCAAAATACTGAGGCGTTGACCAAGGCTTCGTGCCTTGTTTAAATCCACCAAAGCGCGCGCCAATTTTTTCGAAACGCCAATCGGCAGAACGGACGACGAATCAGCTCCACCGGCAATCGCCACGCTAATGGTGCCCGCCGCCATGGCTTCAGCAACACTGACCGCGGACTGGAAACTTGTCGCGCAGGCGCGGCTAACGCTAAACGCGTCGCAGGTGACCGGTAAGCTTGTCGCCAAAACGATTTCTCGCGCAATATTTGGCGCTTCAGGCATTTGCACGACCTGACCAAAGACTAATTGTTCTACCAATGCTGGGTCTAAATTGGTACGCTGAATCAGTTCCTGTACCACCATCGATCCCATATCGACTGCTGGTACACCGTGAAAGTAAGTGGCTTGCTTGGCAAACGGCGTCCGTAAACCAGCGACAATCGCAATGCGGTCGCCCTTAGCCGTGCGCAAGCGCTGTCCTGAGACAGACGGTTCTGAAGCTGACATAAATTACCCCTGTTGTATTAGTGGTCAGACCACAATTTATCTTTCGATTCTATACACAATTGTAGAAAATTAAAACCATAGCCGTAAGATGTGCAATTTGAACGACAAAAATGAAGAGGACGCTATGAGCGCAGTCAACGCTTTTCACCAGTTACACGCCTATCTCGACAGTCAGGTGCTCGGCCAACCGAGTCTGACTGAGCATCTTTTGATTGCAATTTTAGCGGATGGCCATCTCTTGGTGGAAGGCCCCCCTGGCTTAGCAAAAACCCGTGCAGTGCAAGCGTTAGCTAGCGGCATCGAGGGTGACTTTCAACGCATTCAGTTCACACCCGATTTATTACCCGCCGATCTAACTGGCACCGATATTTATCGTCCGGAAACTGGCGAATTTCTGTTTCAACAAGGGCCTCTCTTTCATAATTTGATTCTCGCTGACGAAATAAACCGGGCGCCAGCGAAAGTGCAGTCGGCATTGCTGGAAGCGATGTCAGAACGACAAATCAGCGTGGGTCGTAACACCTACAAATTACCCGCGCTGTACACCGTGATGGCGACCCAGAATCCGCTCGAACAAGAAGGCACCTATCCACTTCCTGAAGCACAGCTTGACCGTTTTCTCATGCACCTAAGCTTAGACTATCCTGACGCGTCCACCGAACATAAAATTTTGCAGTTGACCCGTAGTGAAACGATTCAGGGCCATGTAACCATGGCCGAGCCTTTATCGCAGAGTACAATTTTCGAAGCCCGCAAGGCACTCATTGACTTGCACATGGCGAACGAGGTTGAAGCGTATCTCGTCGCTTTGATTATGGCGTCACGGCAGCCGGCAGCGTATTGCGAAACCTTAGCCAGTTGGTTAGCAATTGGTGCGAGCCCGCGAGCGACCATCGCCCTTGACCGTTGTGCTCGTGCCAAAGCTTGGTTGGCTGGTCGCGACTTTGTTACGCCAGACGACATTGCCAGCTTGTTACACAATATCTTGCGCCACCGAATTATTTTAAGTTACGGTGCCGAAGCAGACGGTATTAGTGCGGATCAAGTCATTGATCGAATTCTCGAACTCGTCCCTGCACCCTAATTGAAGTCGCCTATAATAAGAGTTGTATCGTCATTATGAAGTCGTCGGCTTTTACATCTGCTAGCGCAGCGCAGTGGTTACAGGATGCGCATAGTAACGGCAGCGAATTGAATCTGACCGAGTTGTTGGCCTATCGCCAGCAGCCATTGCGTATGCCCGTTCCTCGTCGTGCCGGTATCACGGTTCAAAGTGGCCAGCGCCTGAGTAAAACGCGTGGGCGTGGGATGGAGTTTGACGAAGTGCGCCATTATCAGGCGGGCGATGACATTCGCGCCATTGACTGGCGCGTCACCGCGCGTACGGGTAAAACCCACACCAAGCTGTATCGTGAGGAAAAAGAGCGGCCGGTCTACCTCTGTGTCGATATCGGTGCAAGCATGAACTTCGGTTCCACCTTGTTGTTAAAGTCAGTTCAAGCTGCCCATATCGCCGCTGGTTTGACGTGGCACACGGTCCAACGAGGCGACCGCATTGGCGGACTCATTTACAACGATAGTCAGCATCATGAAATTAAACCACAAGGCCGTCAGCATGGTGCGTTGTTGCTCCTCAAACAACTGGTTGCGCTGCAAACCCAAGCCGTAACAGCCGCGCCGCCAACGCAAAATTTAGCCAGCCAACTGCAACGTTTACAGCAAATCTGCCGTCCGGGTACCGACATTGTCTTGATCAGTGACTTTTACCAATGTGGCGACGACGAATTGCATTTAATGCGCGGACTTCGCCGCCACCACAACGTCACCGCGGTGCAAGTGTTTGACCCCCTTGAGCGACAACTACCGGCCAACTTTCGTCAAGACATCGACGTCATGAGCCCATCGAGCTTAGGTGAAAATACTCGCGGTCAACTGCCAGCAAGCCAAAACATTACGCACAAAAACTGGCAGCAACACGCAAGTAAGCGCCAGCAGAAATTAACAGACCAGCTCCGACGCCATGGCATTGCCCACATTGCCATTTCAGCAGCTCTACCGGTACAGCAACAATGGTTTATCGGGAGGCCGCAATAATGGCCGTGAAATGGATTGCCCTCGTCGCCTCGCCGCTTGATCAACTGCATGATATTCAAGTCACCGAGCCGGTGACGTTTTTGCCGATGAACTGGGGCTGGTGGGTAGTCCTGATCGTCCTCGTTGTTATCCTGATGCAAGTCTTAAAAATACGGCGAAAACGACGTCAACGCCAACAGCTGATCAAGCTCGCGGAGGCCGAGATCACTGCAGCATCAAGTCTACTTGAAGTGCATACTGCGATCCGGCGCGCCTGCTTTATTGTTTGGCCGCGCGAACGCATTGCTCAGTTACACGGGCAAGCATGGTTAGATTTTTGGACAGCGACATGGCCAACCGCAATGCAAGAAGACGTCGCCAAGGACATGGCTGAAATTCAGGCGCAACTCTACATCGCCGCACCAGCGCCCGAATTGACCCAACGCTATCGGGCACTCGCCATGCAATGGTTGCAGAACAGCTGGGCCACTCGCATTCATGGCCGGGGGATGCGCTCATGATCACATTTGCTGCGCCTTGGTTTCTATTGCTACTGCCGTTGCCTTTACTCGTTCGCTGGCTACTACCGAAACGATTGCGACAAACACCCGCACTGTGGTTGCCACAGCAGCAATATGTCTTACCCGAAAAAGTCAGTCGGCGCGCGCGACGTGGGCGTTGGATTCTGCCTTTGTGTATTTGGACCACTCTAGTGGCCACCGTCGCCCAGCCACGTTGGCTTGACGAACCCATCCCGATTAATCCTGAAGCGCGCGAAATCATGATTGCGCTGGATTTATCCGGCAGTATGGAAATGGACGACATGGTTCTGAACGGCCGCCGAGCCTCACGGTTAGAGGCCGCGCACAAAATTCTTGCCGACTTTATTCGCCGCCGCAGTGGCGATCGCATCGGTCTTATTGTCTATGCAGATCATGCCTATGTTTATGTACCGATCACCAGCGACTTGACCACTGTTGCAACCATGGCCGAAGAAGCCACCATAGGTCTAGCCGGCCAGCGCACCGCGCTCGGTGATGCAATTGGACTTGCAATCAAATACTTTGAAGAGCGCCCGAGCGACAATCAAGTGGTTTTGATGCTGACCGATGGCATGATCAACACCGGCGTCATTAATGCTGAACAAGCGATACAATTAGCCGCTAATCATGATGTAAAGATTCACACCATCGGTATTGGATCTGACGAAATGACCGTGCAAGGCCTGTTTGGCGAACGCCGTATCAATCCGAGCGCTGATCTCGACGAACGCTTTTTAACGACCATTGCGGAAGTCTCCGGAGGGCGCTACTTTCGTGGCCGCAGTACGGAAGAAATGGAAGAGATTTACCAAATTATTGATGAGCTCGAGCCGATTGCGGCTGCCGAACAGTATTTCCGTCCGTTCATTAGTTTAGCCGCTTATCCGCTTGCACTGGCATTTATTCTCAGCCTCTTGCTGTTATTGTCCGGTCTGCACCTGCCGCGACGTCAAGCCACTGAGACATCAGAAAGTCAGGAGGCTAGCCAATGATCGAGTTTATCTGGCTGCGTCCGCAAGCTTTGTGGTTATTGCTGATTTGGCTCGTCGGGATAGTTCCGATTATCATCTGGCGTTCGCGTCAGCAGCAAGGTCCAGAGCAGGTGATTGCACCCCACTTGCGTGCACGTATGATTATTGGCAAAAGTGCACGCCAAACACGCTGGACAAGCATTGGCACAGCAATATTTTTTCTCATTGCAATCCTCGCGTTAGCCGGCCCCGCATGGCAAAAAGTCGAGTTGCCCGTGTTTAATCAAGATCGCGGCGCGGTGCTCCTGTTGGATACCAGTGTGCAAACCCGTGCCCAAGACATCGCCCCAGATCGGTTTAGCCAACTGCGCTTTAAAGCGATTGATTTGGTCGAACAATTCCGTGAAGGCCAACTTGGTTTTGTGGCCTATGCCGGTGATGCGTTCGTCGTCAATCCGCTGACCCGTGACGGCGCAACGATTCTCCAAAATCTGCGCGTGATCACCCCGGAAATCATGCCCATTCGCGGCCATGATCCCGTTTTGGCAATGCGCGCCGCTATTGATTTGTTGATCGATGGCGGCTATCGCGAAGGTGATATTTATTGGCTGACCAGTGGTATTGACCAACGCGATATGCAAGAGCTACGAACCTTGCTACAACCGCACAGTTTCCGTGTTTCGGTTCTCGCCGTTGGCACCAGTGAAGGCGCGCCGGTGCGCGATGCGCAAGGCGATTTCGTTCGCGACGGCCAAGGGCGCGTACTACTTCCGCGCTTAGTACCGGATTACTTGCAGCGTATCACTCGAGAAACCGGCGGTCTTTATGTCGCCGCGCAAACGGATGATAGTGACATTACCCTACTCTACGAACAAAGTTTGCGTGTTGGTGATTTTAGCGAAAGTGAAATCACCGGTGAACTCTGGCTCGATGGCGCCCCTTGGCTCGCTCTGCTGCTCTTGCCATGGTTATTACCACTCGCCCGTCGCGGTCAGCTCTGGTTGATACCATTAACCACAGTTGCGCTCGTCAGCTTTTTGCCAAGCGCCCCGGTCTCGGCCGCAACCGATGGTGTTAGCGAAAACGCCGCTCGACCGCAGCAAGTCGCATGGTGGCAACGCCCTTTCTTGACTCGAGACCAACAAGCACAGCAACTATTTAACCAAGGTGCCTACGATGCTGCAGCGAGCAAATTCACGCAGCCCGAGCACCAGGGTGACGCTTGGTATCGAGCGGGCGACTACGCCAATGCCGTGGCAGCCTACAGCCAAGCGGAAAGTCCCGAAGCCGCTTACAATCGCGGCAACGCCCTTGCCCACCTTGGCGAGTTAGACGCTGCCATTGCCGCTTACGACGAAGCCTTAGCACAGCGTCCCAATTGGACTGAAGCTGCGGAAAATAGGGCGCTATTAGAACAATTGCGCGACCAACAGCAGCAAGACAGCGAAGGCGATGGCGAACAAGAGCAAGACAGCAGCGAAAGTGACACGACCGACGAAGGTCAGCAAGATCCACAGCAACAAGACCAGGATCAACAACAAGAAAGCGAGCAAGACAGTTCACCCGAGCAGCAAGATGAAGGCGGGCAGGAAGATGACGCCGAGACTGCCCAACAAGAACAAGAGCCCGAACCTACGCCAGCCGAAGGTGAGGAAGCAGAAGCTCGCCCAGAAGCGCTTGATGTCGATGATCTCAGTGCTGAAGAGCGTGAGGAGTTAGAACAAATCTTACGTCGCTTGCAAGACGATCCGACCTTGCTTTTACAAAACCGCTTGCGTCGAGAAGCTGAGCGTCGACGCCAACAATTACCACCACGGGGATTTTAGAATGCGCACGGTGAAGTTCATATTCATCTCTTGGTTGATTTTCCTTTGCTCGATGTCGTCGACTGCGTTCATCAATAACGCCCTTGCTGAATCGCTCAGTGTTAGCGCGAACGTGGACAAAAACCCCGTCATTGCTGGCGAATCACTCACGTTAGTTATTCGTGCCAACGAGCGGCTGCCGCGCAATGCCTTGACGATACCCAGCGACCTTGGCCGCCTAGTCCTGCGTAATACCGGCTATCAGCAGTCATCTAGTACCATCAATGGTCAGACGCAAAACACCACCGAGTGGCGGTTAACGCTACTTGCTCGCGAGCCAGGAAGTACGGAGATTCCCGCATTTGACGTCGCTGGTATGCGCACTCAGCCAATCCGTCTGGAGGTGCTGACGCCGGTCGACACCGGCGAAGCACCGGACTATTTCATGACCTTCGAGCTCGATACCCAGAGCCCTTATGTCCAACAGCAAGTTCGCGCGCAGGTGAAATTGCATTTTGCGATGAACCCAGAAGGCGGCAGCGTCAACTTCCCTGCCGTCGAGCACTTACAGATCGAACAGATTGGCCAAGACCAGCAAACCCAAGAATTAATCGATGGTAAACGCTACCTTGTGATTACCCGTAATTACGCGATTACACCGCGACGTAGTGGTGAATTGACCATCCCCGCCATCTATTTTGATGGCCAAATCCGGCGCATGCCAACCACAGGTTTCAGCGCGCTTGGGCGAATCGAGCCGGTAAGTATGGGGACCACCGCACAAACGCTGAATGTTCGCCCCCGTCCGGCGGAGTTCACTGGCACCTGGCTGCCCACCCCGAGATTAAGCTTAGAAGAAGCGTGGGAGCCTGATACGCAGCGTTTTACGGTTGGTGAACCCATTACCCGTCGGATCACCGTAACTGCTGCTGGCGTGCGTCCTGAGCAGCTTCCTGAACTTGAAATTGACTATCCGCAAGGCCTCCGCGTCTACCCGGATCGCGGCCAAAGCGAACAGATTACTGCCCGTGGCACAAATCTAGCCCGTACGGTCTTTGCCACAGCCATTGTCCCTGCTAGTGCCGGCACCTATGAATTACCGGAAGTTCGTATCCCATGGTGGAACACAGACACTGATCAAGCCGAAGTCGCTGTTTTACCAGCGCGAACCATCGAAGTGATCAATCCTCCCGGGGGATTACAAATTCCGGGGAGCATCCAGGCAGAGCCCGCAGCTTTACCAACCGCTGATCCTGCTGTCAGTACATTGCCGACCACAATGGAAACCGTCATTGTCTATCGTTACGGCGTATGGCCATGGGTGAGCCTTGTCTTCGCACTTTTATGGGTTTCGACACTTGTATTTTTCTTTCTAAAACGGCAGCAACAACCATCAACGCCAAACAAAATTCCGCCTGCCGCGCGGAAACCACTGCAAGCACTTAAAACCGCCTGCATGAAAAACGATCCGCGTGCTGCGCGCTTAGCCTTATTAAGTTGGCATAAGGCACGTACCGGTCAGGTTGCGCGTGGCGTCCATGATGTTGCGCAGCAACTTCACTCCGACGCACTGCAAGCCTCGGTAGAAGACCTTGAACGCGCACTCTATCGCGCCGACCAGAGCCCATGGCAAGGCGGCAAATCACTCTGGCAGATCATCCAGTCGATGCACAAAAACCAAGCCCACAACGGTCAGGATGATGTAACACTACCACCACTGTATCACACCTAATTACGACCTCTTTGAATGCCGAAGGTAGCTAGTAGAAATAAAAAAACCGCTCTTTCAAGGAGCGGTTTTTTATTCGGTTGCGATGAAACACTTAGTGATTAACCACCAAATGTTACGGTGACCGTTGACGTTGTCGTTCCAGTTATCGTTGGAACTGTAACTGTGGTCGTTGGTGGAGGCGTAGTAACTGTAACAGTACCGCCATCATCATCGTCGTCATCATCGACGTCATCATCCTCCTCAACATCGACATAATCATCCAGCAAACAAGCACAGAACCACCCAATCAAGTCAGCAACAGCAACTAGAGCACCCGCTCGA
>NZ_JAIUMR010000016.1 GCF_022565475.1 Aliidiomarina sp.
CGCTACTGCCAATTCACTTTCAAAACGCATAAAAAAATCCGCAATTAGAGAACCTAATTACGGATTTTGAACCCTTCTAAGGATCGGTCAACCGATCGCGAAAATTTCTTAACTGATCGGCATTACCCAATTCGGCGCCTTTATTTTAATGTTTGCAACCTGCTTTTAAGTCGTCGGGTGCTCTGCCGCTGTAATTGCTTCTTCCACTTGCTCACATGGTTTACGATTTTTAGCACGGCATAGATGCAAATTCAGAGTATGCGCGATCACTAGGAATGCCGCACCAAAGACGATCAATAGTGGCTCCCAGCCATGACCGAAAAAATCCTTATTGAAATACAACACACCGCCCAAGGTCAGCAATACGAGTGGCCACGGGCTTTGATGGTGGCGAATACCGAGAACAATCGCAATTCCCCCTATCAGCAGCGAGATCGATAGAATAATTCGTTCAAACAACTCGAAACCCAAAAATGACAAGCCCATGAGTGCCAACGTCGGTAACACGACGGGCACCAGCAAACAATGCAGCGCGCATAAAACGGCAACAATGATTCCGGCTTTATCTAGGGGTTTATGGTGCATACTTCGACTCCGTCAAACTTAAGAATGCTCCGCGAGGTGAGCAAGGGGTGTAATAGTATAACATTTCATCTTCAGCGCCAAGTGCAGGCGGCTATTTTTTGAGCGCCTGCTCCAAGGCGAGACAATCTGACACACCTGGGTGCTAGCAGCGGTCTATTGGAAAGCAGAGTGTTTCCGCAATCGAAGCTGCACCAAGCTTGAGCATCAATAAGCGATCCACTCCGACCGCAACACCAGCGCATTCGGGCATGCCAGCGGCAAGTGCCGCGAGTAATTGCTCATCAATTGGCTGTGGCTGCAGACCGTTCGCCAACCGTTGCTGATTGTCAGCGTGAAAGCGTTCGGCTTGTAAGGCAGCATCAGTCAATTCCCAGAATCCGTTGGCGAGTTCAAGACCACGAAAAAATAGCTCGAAACGACGCGACATTCGCGTGTCTGCCGGATCCAGCTTCGCTAAAGCTGCTTGCGATGCTGGGAAGTGGGTAACATAACAGGGGCGTTCTTGGCCAATGCGTGGTTCGATAATAACGCTCATCACCAATTGCAACACGGTATCAAGGGAGTCCGCCGCGGTGACCACACCGTCGTAACCGTTGGCGCTTAAATAATCGAGCAACTTGCCCTGCGCATTGCTTGCAAACGGGTCTATGCCAACGATGTCGAGAAACGCGTGCTGATATGTGATTTGCTCTGCAGGCTCTGTACTGAGCAGTTCTTGCATCAGCTCATCCAGCTCCTGCATCAACTGATAGTCGTCATAACCAGGGCGGTACCATTCCAACATCGTGAATTCAGGATTATGCCGACGGCTAATCTCATCGTCGCGAAACACTTTACACAGTTGAAAAATAGGACCGCTTCCCGCTGCCAAGAGGCGTTTCATGGCATATTCAGGTGAGGTTTGCAGGAAGAGCGTCGTCGGCTCTGGCATACCCGGTCCGGACAAGCGCGTGCTTAGATTGTGCACATGTAAGTCGGTTACACCGGCCCGCGCCAATATCGGCGTTTCGACTTCGAGCACACCTCGACGCCGAAAAAAAGCGCGGATGCTCGCCTGCAAATCCGCGCGTTCTTTGATAGCTTGCAACGTTGCTGCAGGCCGCCAGTCAAGTTCAGTCATGTTTACTTCACGCGTGAAACGTATTCGCCGCTACGAGTATCCACTTTAATCACTTCACCAATTTGTACGAACAATGGTACACGGACGACTGCGCCTGTTGATAATGTTGCTGGCTTACCACCGGTACCAGCAGTATCGCCTTTCAGGCCAGGATCGGTTTCAGTGATTTCCAATTCAACAAAGTTAGGTGGGGCAACGTTAATCGGCTTACCGTTCCATAAGGTTAAGGTACACACGTCTTGCTCGACCAACCATTTTTTATTGTCGCCAACCGCTGCGTCATCAGCAGCGAGCTGCTCGAACGTTTCGTTGTTCATGAAGTGCCAGAACTCACCATCGCTGTAGAGGTAAGCTAACTCGACATCGACAACATCAGCACCTTCAACACTATCACCTGACTTAAACGTCTTCTCGACCACTTTGCCTGACAATAACTTGCGAATGCGCACACGGTTGAACGCTTGGCCTTTACCAGGCTTTACCATTTCGTTCTCAAGAATTGCGCACGGCTCGCCGTCCTGCATAATCTTCAAACCAGCTTTAAATTCATTCGTACTATAATTGGCCATACGCCCCTCATACCCTAAAGCACTAATTAAACCGGCGTAATAATAAACCAAAGCCGGATAACTTTCAGGTAAAATGATAGCAAATCCGTAATGAAAAGCAGAAGGTTGTTTTATCTGTGCCGTTAGAAATTCGTGAACCATGGCAGCTAGAGCTCGCGCAGTCCTATACTAATCCCGCACAACTGGCTGAGTTTCTTGAACTTTCTCCAGAGTGGGCAGCTCAGCATGGGCAAGCGCGAAAGTTATTTTCGATGCGTGTTCCGCGTCCTTTTGCTGAACTCATGGAAAAAGGTAATCCTCGGGATCCATTACTCCTGCAAGTCATGCCATTAACAGATGAGTTCCTCGAGGTGCCCGGCTATCAGGTCGATCCGCTTGCTGAAGCGGAACATTCTCCCGCTCCCGGATTGCTACACAAGTATACGAGTCGTGTTCTAATTATCTTTCGCGGCGGCTGCGCAGTGAACTGTCGTTATTGCTTCCGACGTCACTTTCCTTATGCAGATCATCAATTAAAGCGAGAAGATTGGGACAAAATTGAGCGCTATTTGAACGATCACCCGCAAATTAACGAGGTCATATTAAGTGGCGGCGATCCACTTATGGCTAAAGAACAACACCTATTTGAGGCAATACAGCGCATTGAGCAGTTTGCCAATATCAAACGTCTGCGGATTCATACCCGCCTGCCAATTGTCATTCCGTCGCGCTTGACACAGTCATTACTGGAGGTGTTAACGTCGAGTCGCTTACAAAGCGTTTTGGTACTGCATGCGAATCATGCCCGTGAGATATCTCCCGAATTAAAGCACCAGCTTGCGAAGTTTCGTCAACAGGGGGTTTGGCTATTGAATCAAAGCGTGTTGCTAAAAGACATCAATGATTCCGTCGAAGCACTTTCGGCGTTGAGCGAAGCGCTGTTTCAAGCAGGCATTCAGCCCTATTATTTACACCAACTGGATACGGTTGCCGGTGCGGCACATTTCGCTGTAGATGACGCGAAGGCTATGCGCTTGAGTGCGGAGTTGCGTAAGCAACTGCCCGGTTTTTTAGTCCCCACGCTGGTTCGTGAGATCCCTGGCGAACCCAATAAAACGCCACTTTGACCCACAAAAAAAGCCTGACCACGAGGGTCAGGCTGAAGGGGTTACTGTGAAACTAGATTAGTCCTGCTTAAACTCGTTCTTAAACCACTCAGCGACCATAGGCTTCTCGTACTCTAAGAGGTTACCGCCGCGACTACTTGACGGGGTCGACAAACGACTTTGTCCAGGTAATTCACGTCCGCGCATGCGCGATTCACCTTCTTGAATGACTTCACCGTCACTACCAACCAATTGATAGGAGAGCTGCATCATTGGGAAGTCATGACCGCGAACCACACGCATTTCACGTGGGATGCCGTTAATATTGTGGTACTCAATCGCACCCGCTAAGTCCACATTAGTGACCGTAATATGCAGCGTCTGATCGCTCGGCAACTCACTCGCGAGCTCCGCGAATATTTCTTCAAAGCGCGCAAAGACATTCTCTTGAAAACGTTTTTGGCTGCCATCAGCCGCTTGCACGTCCACATATTTACTTGGTTCTTCCCAAGTTACTTTTACGTCCGCAGCGTTTGCAGCGGATAAGCCAGTTATGGGCAGCATGAGACCTGCTGCCATGGCAAAAGCGATTACCTTCGACATAGGCCCTCCTTATATCAATGTTAAGTGCCTGTCTTAGTTATAGGGGATTGGGGGGTAAACAACAAGGTCGATTTTGTCAAGAAATGTAAGAATACTGCAAAAAAAACCGCGCCGAAGCGCGGTTTCTCTTGGAAATTAAGTAATTGAATTTTAAATCAATTACATCATGCCGCCCATGCCCATGTCGCCACCAGGCATTGCTGGTGCGTCATCTTTTGGCAATTCAGCGATCATGGCTTCGGTGGTAATCATTAAACCAGCGATTGATGCTGCGAACTGCAACGCTGAGCGTGTCACTTTGGTTGGATCCAAAATACCCATCTCTAGCATGTCGCCGTAAGTGTCATTACCCGCGTTGTAACCGAAGTTACCTTCACCGTTTTTGACGTTGTTAGCAACAACCGAGCCTTCAGCGCCAGCGTTCATGGCGATTTGACGCAATGGTGATTCCATTGCACGCAATGCAAGCTTAATACCAACGTTCTGTTCTTCGTTGTCACCACGCAGGTCTTGCAACTTGCTCGCAGCGCGAACCAAGGCAACACCACCACCTGGTACCACACCTTCTTCAACCGCAGCGCGAGTTGCGTGTAGCGCATCTTCAACGCGGTCTTTCTTCTCTTTCATTTCAACTTCAGTTGCCGCGCCAACTTTAATCACAGCAACACCGCCAGCGAGTTTAGCCAGACGTTCTTGCAGTTTTTCACGGTCATAGTCTGAAGACGTTTCTTCGATTTGCTGACGGATTTGCGTAACCCGACCTTCAATCGCTTTCTGATCGCCAGCACCGTCAACAATTGTGGTGTTGTCTTTGTTGATGACCACACGCTTCGCGCTACCTAAGTGCTCAAGAGTCGCTTTTTCCAGTTCCATACCGATTTCTTCAGAAATCACAGTACCACCGGTTAACACAGCGATGTCTTGCAACATGGCTTTACGACGGTCGCCGAAACCAGGTGCTTTGACTGCGGCAACTTTGACGATACCGCGCATGTTGTTGACAACCAACGTCGCTAACGCTTCACCTTCAACATCTTCAGCAACTAATAAAAGTGGCTTACCTGCTTTCGCAGTACCTTCGAGAACTGGCAACAGTTCACGGATGTTGCTCACTTTCTTGTCAACCAACAAAATTAGCGGGTTGTCGAGCTCAACTGAACCAGACTCTTGGTTGTTAATGAAGTAAGGCGATAGGTAACCGCGGTCGAATTGCATACCTTCAACCACTTCCAATTCATCTTCAAGGCCTTGACCTTCTTCAACGGTGATGACGCCTTCTTTACCGACTTTGTCCATCGCTTTCGCAATGATTTCACCAATCGTGCTGTCGGCGTTCGCAGAAATCGTACCGACTTGAGCAATCGCTTTGTTGTCCGCACATGGCTGAGAAATCTTCTTCAATTCGGCAACCGCAGCAATCACTGCTTTATCGATACCGCGCTTCAGGTCCATCGGGTTCATACCCGCAGCAACCGCTTTCAAACCTTCGGTGACAATTGACTGCGCAAGTACGGTCGCAGTCGTCGTACCGTCACCCGCTTCATCGTTGGCTTTTGACGCAACTTCTTTCACCATCTGTGCGCCCATGTTCTCGAACTTGTCTTCAAGCTCGATTTCCTTGGCAACACTGACACCGTCTTTCGTGATGACTGGAGAGCCAAATGACTTTTCCAAAACAACGTTACGGCCTTTCGGACCTAGCGTGACTTTCACTGCGTCAGCGAGTACGTTTACGCCTTTCAACATTTTCTGGCGGGCACTGTTACCAAACTTTACTTCTTTAGCTGCCATGATTCTTTTCCTTTTCTGAAATTGATGATGTGCTATTTCACGTCTGACTTAATCATTACTCGACGATCGCTAAAATGTCCGATTCGCTCATGATTAAGTACTCTTCGCCGTCAATTTTTTCAGCTTTGACGCCGTAGCCATCATTGAACAAAACGACATCGCCAACTTTTACGTCCAATGGCTGGACATCACCACTGTCGAGAATGCGACCGTTACCGACGGCTACCACTTCTCCGCGCGTTGATTTTTCTGCTGCAGAGCCGGTTAAAACAATACCGCCCGGTGATTTGCTTTCGGCTTCAGCACGCTTAACAATCACACGATCATGTAATGGACGAAGTTTCATTCGAGATACTCCCATATCTATGTTTACGATTAACGAAAGGCCCAATGGCCGGTGTTAAAGATGTTTGTGCACTAACAATGGGGGCTAGCTATGGATTTCCAAGCCCCCAGCGAAAAAATTTTTATTTTTTTGCGTCGTCATCATCACGGCGCAAGCGGTCCCGCTCCGGATCGACATACTCGCCTTCAAAAACGTCACCGTCTCCGCGCTGACGGTCTTGCTGAGACGGGCGCTGGCGTTGGTGAAAACCGAAAGCTTGACCATGCACCATTTGAACTTGCATTCGTTGCATCATTTTCTTCGCAAGGCTAACGCGCACGGGCGGCAACACGATCACCAATGCAAATAAATCGGTTACAAATCCGGGCGTAACAAACATGAGTCCGGCAACAAAAAGTAAGATTCCGCTCGCAAGCTCAATACTGGGTAACTCACCCATTGCCATTTTTTGCTGAGCACGTTGCCAAGACTGGAGACCTTGGCTTCGGACCAAAGACGCACCGATGACCGCAGTGACAATTAATAGTAATACGGTGTTGATACCGCCTATGACCTGTCCCACTTGAATGAGTACTAAAATCTCAATAATGGGCATGCCGATAAATAAAAGTAGTAAAAGTGGGAACATAAGCTTTCCTATCTTGGTTACTCTGCTGAGATGGGGCATAGTGTTAGCAAATTCAAGGCTGCACGGACAAAAAGTAATCGTTTTCTGACAAAAAACGTAATTGACATAATTAGGGGTATTTCATGAGCACTGATGCTGTCGTGGTCTATTGCACGGTTCCAGATATCAATACCGGCAAACGTATTGCTGCAGAAGTGGTAGAACAACACTATGCCGCATGTGTGAACATTCTGCCGTCTATTTTGTCTGTATACAGTTGGCAGGACAAAATCGAGGAAGACCAAGAATGCCTACTCCTAATCAAAACGACCCAAGCATGTTACCCTAAGCTGGAGCAATCACTGCTCGCCTTGCATCCGTACGATACACCCGAGGTGATTGCTGTGCCGATTGCCATGGGGGCACCAGATTACTTGGCATGGATAACGACAAACACGCGAGGTTAACGACCTTTAGCGACCTGAATCAACTGATAAGTAGAAGCCGTACTATGTTAAACCTGCAAGATATTCGAACCTTATGGTCTGTCACTTTTTCTCGTTTCTTATTGCTTTTTGCCGCCGTTTTCATGCTGTCAGCGCATCCCACGGCACAGGCACAACAGTCGTTTTTCGGGAACAATAGCAGTGAGTTCTTGCCCGTTCAGCAAGCCTTCCCGTTTTCCTATGAACAAGACGGCGATATTCTGCATTTATACTTCGAGATTGCTGAAGGCTATTACCTCTACGAACATCGCTTTGGTTTAACGCCTGAACATTTCGTCAGTGAATTTGAAGTACCTGAAGGTAAGCCTTACAACGACGAGTTTTTCGGGGACGTGAACATTTTTCGCCATTATGTTGCGCTTACCGTTCATTTAGCTGAAGTCGAGACTGGTGATGTCCTCACGGTCCGCTATCAAGGTTGCGCGGATGCGGGACTCTGTTATGCCCCTACGACCACTGAAGTTTATCTGCAAGCAACCTCGGGCGAGCTTGCGTCCGGTGGTTATCAACTGCAAGATTTCTCGACCGCTGGCGAGCCAACCGGACTTGCAGCCGTGTTGGCATCGGATAATCTGTGGTGGATTGCCGGCATCTTCTTTGTGCTAGGCATTGGCCTTGCATTCACACCCTGTGTTTTTCCGATGTACCCTATTTTGTCTGGCATCATCATTGGCCAACAACAAGGTGGTCAATCGAAACTGACCGCGCGCCGCGGCTTTGCGTTGTCATTTGTCTACGTGCAAGGCATGGCGATTACCTACACTGTGCTCGGCATTGTCGTTGCACTTGCTGGCATGCAGTATCAAGCCTATTTGCAACACCCGATTTTGCTCGGAACACTCGCTGCGCTATTTGTCGTTTTCGCTCTGGCTATGTTTGGTGTTTTCAATTTTGATCTGCCTGCGAGCTGGAAGAACCGCCTTAATCAAATTTCTCAAAACCAAAAAGGCGGTGCTTACCCTAGTGTGTTCGCGATGGGCGCATTGTCAGGATTGATCGCCTCACCATGCACAACCGCGCCGCTTTCGGCCGCGCTCCTATTTATCGCTCAGTCGGGAGACATTGCTCTCGGTGGTATCGCTCTTTACCTGCTTAGTTTAGGTATGGGTGTACCCTTGTTGTTGATTGGTGTTTCCGGCGGTAAGCTGCTACCGAAGAGTGGTCAGTGGATGAACACCGTGAAAATGCTCTTCGGCGTGCTGATGATCGCCGTTGCCCTGTTCTTAGTCGAACGTCTGCTCTCCGTTACCGTTGCCGGCTGGCTGTGGATCAGCTTTTTCGTAGTCAGTGCTGTGCTGGTTTATCGTGAACTTCAGCAGCAACTTAAATTGCGCGGGCGAATCGTGGCCGCTGTATTGCTGATTACCTATGCAGCCGCTGGAACACTTTGGCAAAAGCCCTATGTCGACGGTACCTTCCATGCGAATAAACTGGAGTTCACCTACGTGACGTCCTTGAGTGAACTCGAAGTCAAAGTCGACGAAGCGGCCGCGCGTGGCGAATGGGTCATGCTCGATCTCTATGCCGACTGGTGCACCGCCTGTTTGGAACTTGAGCGCTACACCTTTGCCAACGCAGAGGTACAGACAACACTCGAAAACTTTACTGTGTTGCAAGCCGACGTGACCGCTGTGAATAACACCAATACGGAACTACTCAGCGCCTATCAGGTGCTCGGGTTACCGACTATTTTATTCTTTGACCGCGACGGTAACGAACTTAGCGAATATCGTGTGACCGGCTTTATGAACGCGGAACGGTTTCAAGCTCATCTCGAGCGCATCATGGAACGATAGAAGTTTGCTGCGAACGTCGCTGATTAGACCAGTATTTTGCTGCGAATTGAAAAATTAGTCGTATAATGACCCGAACTTTTCGAAAAGTGTCGGGTCATTTTTATTATGGGCACGATAAACTAAACTTCGTAGCAAATAGCGACACAATGGCAGCTTAATGGCGAAAAAGAATCAAATCTTGGTCATCAATGGACCAAACCTCAATTTGCTCGGTACTCGCGAGCCTGAAATTTATGGCGCGTTAACCCTGAGTGATATCGAGCGTCAACTGCAACTGCAGGCAGAGCAGTTGGGTGTCACCCTGTCGTTTATGCAAAGCAATCGCGAGCATGAACTGATTGAAGCAGTACAAGATGCCCGCAACGCCATCGACTTTATCATCATTAATCCAGCCGCTTATACCCATACCAGTATTGCCTTGCGCGATGCTTTCTCGGCGGTAGCCATTCCCTTTATTGAAGTGCACCTGTCCAATGTGCATAGTCGCGAAGCATTTCGTCGTCATTCCTATTTTTCTGACCTTGCGCACGCTGTCATTTGCGGATGCGGTGCGCAAGGGTATGAGTTCGCTTTGGCAGCTGCCGTGAACTATTTAAAACAAAACAATTAAAACGACTCATTTACGCTCACAGCAAAAGGTTATTGAAACAATGGATATTCGTAAAATTAAGAAACTAATCGAACTACTCGAAGAGTCAGGTATTTCTGAATTAGAAATCACGGAAGGCGAAGAGTCAGTTCGTATCAGTCGTCACTCTTCTGCGCCTGTTTATCCACAAATGACACATATGCAAATGCCAATGGCCGCGCCAGCACAAGCATCAGCGCCTGCACCTGCTGCAGCGCCAGCCGCACCAGCCCCAGCAGCGGCTGAAGAAGTGAGCGGTCATATTGTGCGTTCACCGATGGTCGGTACTTTCTACGAGTCACCAGCGCCAGGGTCAAAAGCGTTTGTTACTGTCGGCCAGCGGGTCAATGTTGGCGACACGTTATGTATCGTCGAAGCAATGAAAATGATGAACCACATCGAAGCTGACGTTGCCGGTGTTGTGAAGCAAATCTTGGTGGATAACGAAGCACCTGTTGAGTTTGACCAACCGCTGTTCATCATCGAATAAAAAGGCAACAACTATGCTTGATAAAGTAGTCATCGCCAACCGCGGTGAAATTGCGCTTCGGATTTTACGAGCCTGTAAAGAGCTCGGCATTAAAACCGTAGCCGTTCACTCGACGGTGGATAAAAACTTAAAGCACGTGTTGCTCGCGGACGAGTCAATTTGTATTGGTCCGGCGTCAGCAACTGAAAGTTATCTAAATATTCCACGCATTATCAGTGCTGCCGAAGTTACCGATGCGGCAGCTATTCATCCCGGCTATGGGTTCTTGGCTGAAAATGCCGACTTTGCTGAGCAAGTAGAAAACTCTGGGTTTATTTTCGTGGGCCCAACGCCTGACGTCATTCGCATCATGGGTGACAAGGTCTCGGCTATTGAAGCGATGAAAAAAACGGGTGTTCCTTGTGTGCCGGGTTCAGGTGGACCATTGGATGACGACGAAGAAAAGAACAAGAAGATTGCGCGGCGCATCGGCTACCCGGTAATCATCAAAGCTGCCGGTGGTGGCGGTGGCCGCGGAATGCGTGTGGTTCGCGAAGAAAAAGATTTAATGAAGTCGATTTCCGCGACCCAAAGCGAAGCGCGTGCTGCATTTGGTAATCCTGTGGTGTACATGGAAAAATTCCTTGAAAACCCACGTCATATCGAAATCCAAGTCTTGGCAGACGGACAAGGTAATGCCATTCATCTTGGTGAACGTGACTGTTCAATGCAGCGCCGCCACCAGAAAGTAGTAGAAGAAGCGCCAGCACCAGGAATTACCGCCGAAATGCGCAAGAATATCGGCGAGCGCTGTGCCCGTGCCTGTGTTGAAATTGGTTATCGAGGCGCTGGTACATTTGAGTTTTTGTACGAGAACGGCGAGTTCTATTTCATCGAAATGAACACCCGTATTCAGGTTGAACACCCAGTTACCGAAATGGTTACCGGTATCGACCTGGTCAAAGAGCAGTTGCGTATTGCCGCTGGTCGGCCATTATCGATTAGCCAAGAAGACATTATAATTCGTGGTCACGCGATTGAGTGTCGTATCAATGCTGAAGATCCGAAGACCTTCATGCCGTCACCCGGGACTATTTCCCGCTTCCATCCGCCCGGCGGAATGGGTGTTCGTTGGGACTCACACGTTTACACCGAGTATCGTGTACCACCCAATTACGACTCGATGATCGGCAAATTAATCACCTATGGTGAGAATCGTGATGTTGCTATTGCGCGGATGCGTAATGCATTGAGCGAACTGATCATTGAAGGCATCAAGACCAACGTGCCGCTACAAAAAGATATTATGGCGGATGAGAACTTCCAACATGGTGGAACCAACATCCATTATCTTGAGAAAAAGCTAGGCATGAGCTAATTCCCTTGTGGTAAACTTAAGCTCATTCTGAATAGAAGCTCAGGTTCACCCTGAGCTTCTTTATTTCTGCACCGATATAAGTAAAGGCGGGGATTCACGCATGGCTTGGTTACAACTAACGCTCACCACAAAACAAGACTATGGTCGCCAGCTTGGCGACATTCTGATGGCGAACGGTGCGCAGGCAGTAACCTATCGAGATGCGAAAGATGCGCCGATCTTTGAGCCGGCACCGGGCGAGGTTCCACTCTGGGAACAAACCTTAGTCACTGGCCTTTTTCCTGCCGAAACCAACATGACGCCGGTTTTAACCAATTTAAAGAAAGTCAGTTTTCTGCAAAAGCCGCTGCAATATAAAACCGACCAACTTGAAGACAAAGACTGGGAACGCGAGTGGATGGATAATTTCAAACCTATCGACTTCGGCAATGGCCTTTGGGTTGTGCCGTCATGGCATACACCGCCGGTCGCTGACGCTGCCAATATCTTGTTGGACCCGGGTATGGCGTTCGGTACTGGCACGCACCCGACGACGGCGATGTGTTTACGCTGGTTGGCTGAGCAAGATTTGCAAGGTAAAACCGTGGTCGACTTTGGCTGTGGTTCAGGCGTGCTCGGTATCGCTGCATTAAAGCTCGGCGCGGCAAAATGCATTGGCACCGATATCGACCAGCAAGCGCTGCTGTCGACACGTGAAAACGCAGAATTAAATGGTGTAGCTGATCGATTCGAGGTGTATTTACCAGAACAAACCCCAGCGATTGAAGCTGACGTCGTTATTGCCAATATATTAGCCGGCCCGTTACAAGACTTAGCCCCAATTATGCTGCAATACTTAAAGCCGCATGGTTTACTCGGTATGTCGGGTATCCTCCGCCGGCAAGCAGAGGCGGTGCAAGACGCGTATCGTCCAACGATTAGCTTCGCTGAAGCACGTTATCAGGAAGAGTGGACTTTTCTTCATGGTCAACGCGGCGGTGCATGAGTCTGCTAACACCTGCTTAACATTTCACCAGGGGTAGCGCGCCAGGCGCGATAAAGTCAAGAGCAAAAATTGCAATTTTCTGTGATTTTGGTCACTTTATCGCCTTTCCTTTCGCGAGCAAATTCCCTAAAATTCTCTCCCCTTTCGCTGAACAGAAAATAACCGATGCGGATAGGTCCTTATCAATTAGAAAACAACGTAATTCTTGCACCCATGGCAGGTGTCACTGACTTGCCATTCCGTCGCTTATGTGTGGAGTTAGGTGCTGGTCTAGCGGTATCCGAGATGCTCTCGAGTAATCCGCTAGTTTGGCAAACTGACAAGTCTAGAGCGCGAATGGTGCATGGCGATGAGCCGGGAATTCGTTCGGTACAAATTGCTGGGTCTGATCCAGAATTGATGGCTTTAGCAGCTCAGCACAATGTTGCTGAAGGTGCGCAAATCATCGATATCAACATGGGTTGTCCAGCAAAGAAGGTAAACAAAAAGCTAGCTGGTTCAGCATTGTTGCAAGAGCCCGAGCTAGTTCAGCGAATTCTGCGGAGTGTGGTGGCAGCAGTTGATGTTCCCGTAACACTCAAGATTCGAACCGGATGGGCCCCGGAACATCGCAACGGCGTTGAGATTGCGAAAATCGCAGAACAAGCTGGCATTCAAGCTTTAGCGGTTCATGGCCGCACTCGAGCTTGCATGTATAAAGGCTCCGCGGAGTACGACACGATTCGCGCGATTAAACAGGCAATTTCAATCCCTGTGATTGCCAATGGTGACGTGACAACGCCGCAAAAAGCACACGAGGTTTTGCACTATACCGGCGCAGATGCCGTGATGGTCGGCCGCGGTGCACAGGGGAATCCTTGGATATTTCGTGAGATTGTCCACTTTCTCCAAACTGGGAAAGAACATGCTCCGCCAACGGGAGCTGAAATCGCCCATGTCATGCGCAGGCACTTGCATGCGCTGCATAAGTTTTATGGTGCCCGTGGTCCTCGGATTGCACGCAAGCACATCGGTTGGTACTTGCAGGGAAACCTGCAGCACATTGACAGCAGTGAGCAATTCAAGCGCGACTTTAACGCAATTGAAGACCCTCAACAGCAGTTAGATGCCCTAGAAACCTATTTTGTTAACTTAGACGAGAGATAAGAGCGCTATTATGTTTGACCAAAACGGAAATCGTGATGCAGTATCCACGCCTTTGACTACCATTGGCCAAAACTCTAACCCGAAGCCTCTGCGCAATTCGGTAAAGCAGGCGCTGAACAACTTCCTGAAGCAACTTGATGGTCAGGACCCAGACGATTTATACGAGCTTGTATTGTCTGAAGTTGAAGCACCGTTATTGGAAGAAGTGATGACCTTCACTCGTGGTAACCAAACCCGTGCGGCAACCATGTTAGGTATCAACCGCGGTACTTTACGCAAGAAACTGAAAAAATACGGCATGAATTAATTTGCAAGAGCGCTACTTCGGTGGCGCTTTTTTTTGGCGTGAATACTTTTGCCAAGACCGGGCAGTTCAGATAGAGTATTTCTCCACAATGAATTCGCACAACAATGGACGCGTTATGAAGTTTAAACTGCTTTTTTCGGGCGCTCTCGTCGCTGCTACGCTCGCTTTGACTGGCTGTAATGACAGTACCACCTCCTCCGACACGAATATTAACGCCACACCCGCCGCGGTGTCCGAAGCTGAATTGATTAGCGCGATTCGTAGCAGTAATCCACAATTAGCCAATGCACCCATCAGTGTCGTCAAAGAATTATCGGAATACGGCATGGTTGGTTTGTATGAAATAATACTCGGCGGCCAAACTATGGTGGTCGATGCGAGTGGTCAGTATGCAGTCGTTGGTGATTTATTTGCATTGAGTACGGTCACAAACCTGTCCGCTGAGCGTCGCGAACAGAACATGGAACGTATTGCTCTGGCGAGATTGCCGCAACTTAACGCTGAACAAGTCGTCACGCTACCCGCCGCGAACGAAGTCGAGCAATTAGGTACGGTTTGGGTATTTACCGATCCCACATGCCCATACTGCCAGCGTTTTCACGATGAGGCGGACGCCTATGCGCAAGCTGGGGTTGAAGTCATCTATGTACCCTATCCACGTTCAGGTTTAATGAGTGGTGGCCGCGACTATGACCAGTTAACTCGAATCATGTGCGCTGACGACAAAGCCGCTGCCATGCATGCATTTAAGACAGGTACAAATGTCGATGATTTTAATACCGTGACGGTAACCGACACTTGTCGTGAGCATGTAGCCAATGGTTTCGATTTAGGACAAGAAATTGGCATTAGTGGTACACCGTTTATTGTTCTGTCTCAAGGCGGTATTCTTCCCGGATATAATCCGGCTGAGCGGATTATCGCGCGCCTGCGCAGCGCTCAGTAACACTTAGATTGTCAATTCACGCAATAAAACGGCTCAGAAGTTCGCCTTATTGAGCCGTTTTACGTATAATATGCACCCGCACAAGCACTGTTCATGTTTTAACCAACTCGCAAAATATGAAACAGGCTTTACTCTTCCATACAAGCTAATTACGAGAACTGACCATGAGCCAGATCCGCCCTATTCGTCGTGCGTTGTTAAGTGTTTCTGATAAAACCGGCATTGTTGAATTTGCCACCGCGTTGCATCAGCGCTCTGTTGAAATCCTCTCTACTGGTGGCACCGCCAAGCTACTAGAAGAAGCCGGTATCCCAGTGATTGAAGTCGCCAGCCATACTGGCCAGCCGGAAATCATGGGCGGACGCGTGAAAACCTTACACCCCAAAATTCATGGCGGTATCCTTGGACGTCGTGACGTTGACCAAGCAGTTATGGAAAAGCAAAATATCGCCCCTATCGATTTGGTTGCGGTGAACCTGTACCCTTTTGCGGAGACAGTAAAGAAGCCAGGATGCAGCCTCGAAGATGCAATCGAAAATATCGACATTGGCGGCCCGACCATGGTGCGCGCTGCGGCCAAGAATCACCGTGACGTCACCATTATTGTCAACGCTCATGACTATGATCGCGTCCTTGGTGAGCTTGCAGAGTTTGATGGAGTGACCGATGCAACCCGTTTCGACCTCGCCATTGCTGCCTTCGAGCATACCGCCGCGTATGATGGCATGATTGCGAATTACTTCGGTCAGCGCTTAAACCCTGAGCAACCAGAGCGCTTCCCGCGCACGCTTAATTTCCAGCTGCACAAAAAACAAGACCTGCGCTACGGTGAAAATAGCCATCAACAAGCAGCGTTTTATGTTGACCCAAGCCACAGCGAAGCATCAGTTTCAAGTTCACAGCAACTGCAAGGCAAAGAACTGTCCTTTAACAATATCGCCGACACCGACGCCGCACTTGAGTGTGTGAAGACCTTCGAGGCGCCCGCTTGTGTAATTGTCAAACATGCCAATCCATGTGGCGTTGCCGTCGGTGCAACCATTCAAGAAGCCTACACGCGTGCCTTTAAAACCGACCCAACTTCAGCATTTGGCGGTATTATTGCGTTTAACCGTCCACTTGACGAAGCGACGGCGCATGCGATTATTAACCAACAGTTCGTTGAAGTGATCATTGCCCCTGGTTGCAGCAAGAAAGCACAGTCGATTGTTGCCGCGAAGAAGAACGTGCGCCTGTTAGTCACCGACGAGTTCGCTGAGCGTCGCGCGCAGTTTGACTTCAAACGCGTACAAGGTGGCTTACTGGTACAAGACATTGATCACGGTGTGGTCAGCGAGTCCGAACTGAAAATTGTCACTGACATCAAGCCCGATGCAAAACAGTTGGAAGACTTGATGTTTGCGTGGAAAGTGGCGCAGTATGTGAAGTCAAACGCCATTGTTTACGCCAAAGACGGGATGACCGTCGGTGTCGGCGCCGGGCAAATGAGTCGTGTTTATAGCGCCAAAGTCGCTATTTTGAAGGCCCAAGACGAAGGCCTCACGATTGCTGGCTCAGTGATGGCGTCAGACGCCTTCTTCCCGTTCCGTGATGGTATCGATGCCGCCGCCGAAGCGGGCGTGAAAGCGATTATTCAGCCGGGCGGTTCCATGCGTGACGACGAAGTTATTGCGGCAGCTAATGAACAAGGTATTGCCATGGTGTTCACTGGCATGCGCCATTTCCGTCACTAACTGCCCTGACACGAATTTAGGAGCATCAGAATGAAAGTATTAATTATCGGTGGCGGTGGTCGCGAACATGCGTTGGCGTGGAAAGCCGCACAGTCTTTACGGGTTGAGCACGTTTACGTAGCCCCGGGCAATGCCGGAACCGCGGTCGAGTCTGGCATGACCAATGTCGCTATTAGCGCCGAAGACATCGACGGTTTATTGGCGTTCGCACAGAAAGAGCACATTGACTTAACCATCGTCGGTCCCGAAGCACCGCTAGTGAAAGGTGTGGTCAATTTATTCCAAAGCCATGGTTTAGCGATTTTTGGGCCGACCCAACAAGCAGCTCAACTAGAAGGCTCGAAAGCGTTCTGTAAAGACTTTCTCGCACGTCACAATATCCCCACAGCAGCCTACGAAAACTTTACTGAAATCGCTCCTGCGAAAACGTATGTGCGCGCTCAGCAATTGCCGATCGTCATTAAAGCCGATGGCCTTGCGGCCGGTAAAGGCGTAATTATTGCGGAAACACTCGAGCAAGCCGATGCAGCCATTGACGATATGCTCGCTGGCAATAAGTTCGGTGACGCTGGCAGTCGTGTGGTGATTGAAGAGTTCTTAGTTGGCGAAGAAGCAAGCTTTATTGCCATGGTCGACGGTGACACCATTTTACCATTCGCTTCGAGCCAAGATCATAAAGCACGCGACAATGGCGATAAAGGCCCGAACACAGGCGGTATGGGTGCCTATTCACCGGCGCCAGTGGTCACCCCAGAAGTCGATGCTTGGGTGATGGAGCATGTCATGAAGCCGACCGTTGAAGGGATGAAAGCCGAAGGCAATACCTATGTCGGCTTCCTGTATGCGGGATTAATGATCGCCCCTGACGGCACTGCGAAAGTACTCGAGTACAACTGCCGGTTTGGCGACCCAGAAACACAGCCGATCATGTTGCGCTTGCAGTCAGACTTAGTTGAACTGTGCTTAGACGCACTAGCAGGCCGCTTAGGCGCAACCCCCATCGAGTTCGACCCGCGCGCTGCAGTCGGTGTTGTGATGGCCGCAGGCGGTTATCCAGACAGCTACAAGAAAGGCGATGTGATTACGGGTATTCCGGCGGCAACCACAACCAGCAAAACATTTCACGCCGGTACTGCCATGGCCAATGATCACATTGTCACCGCCGGTGGTCGTGTGCTCTGTTGCACTGCACTGGGCGACAGCGTGACACAGGCCCAGCAAAGCGCCTACGAATTGGTCTCAGCCATTCACTGGCAAGACGTTTATTTCCGCACCGATATCGCGCACCGCGCCATCAGTCGCGAACAAAAATAGTCCCCAGAAACAACAATGGCTCCCTCGGGAGCCATTGTTTTAATCTTCGACGACTAAGTCATCATCGGCAGTGCTGGAGTCAAAGTCGCTGTCGTCATCGACAACTTTCGAACGTCCATACATACTGCCAACTTTCGGTCGATTAATGCGTGCTTGATATTTCGCCCACGCTTTCTCAACCGCTGTCTCTGCTGTTTGTTCGCCCTTTGCCACGGCTAATAGCGCCTTATCTTCTGCAGTTTCTGGCACAAACTCGCCATTCAACATCGCAGTAACTAAGCAGCCATAATGTAGCAGTGCATCACTCTCGCGAATTGAAAAGTCGCCAGAGCGCGAAAAACCATAAGGATAATTACGGAAGTCATTAAAGGGCTTCCGAAGTAGGGTATCACGGGTTACAGTCGCCATATCATTTCCACCATTCAGACAACTTTCCTATTAGGCAGCTAACTGCCGTGCTCAGGTGACGATATAGAGGTGAAAAAAAACTTTGTCAATCTTTTTCGGTTATTTTCATTAAAATTTAACAACTGACGTGCGCTGCAGGCTGATCGTGAGCCGGTGTCCTTAGACTGATTTTGTCAACAAGTGTCAGGCAGCCTCGAAGTTGACTGCCGATTATTTTATTCTGCTTCCAACAGGACTGACACATTACAAGGACATCATCAACATGACCTCTCGATTTAATAGCCCAGCGACTCTACTTCTCTCACTCGGACTACTTTTAAGTACGCACACTGCTACAGCTCAACAAGATGAACTATTAATCACATTAGGCTTTGCCAGTGCGCCGAGCTTTAGTGAAGAGTCGAGCCAGCGCGGCGCTTATTTGCCGCTCTGGGTGGCTCAGCCACGCGCATTTACGCGGGAAACCGGTTATTACTTGAACGTGGGGATTCCAGAAGCTGAATTATTTAAATCATCTGACGTCAATCGGCATTCAGTGACTGTCGTGAGTGCTGGACTAACGTACCAAGTGACTGACAATGTCTATCTATTTGGTGGTCCCGGCTATTCCTATCAGCGGCAAACGTTCTTTAATTACGACACACAGTCGCGTCATCGTCTCAACGGTAATATCGGCATCGCATTCATCGGCGAAAAATTTGGTGTCCACCTCAACTACGACTCAGGACCAAACGCATTCGGTATCGGTTTTGTCACCCGAACGCGCTGGTTGGGGAACTGATGGATGCGCGTGAGCGCGACCGCAGGGAGCCCGTAGGGCGAGGGCCATGGATGGCGCTCGCAATCGAGACGTAGTCTCGTTTCCATCACCTACATAGCAATAAAGCCACCCGAAGGTGGCTTTATTATCGAATTTGGAGCGGGAAACGAGACTCGAACTCGCGACCCCAACCTTGGCAAGGTTGTGCTCTACCAACTGAGCTATTCCCGCATTTTTGTATCGCTGTCTGTTGACTGCGGAGCGCATTTTACTGAATTTAGGGGGTAATGCAACCCCCTTTTTTCAAGATTTTGTTTGTTCGCTGAAAAAATGTTCACGATAGTACTGTAATTCAGCGATCGATTCTTGAATATCAGCCAATGCTTCATGTTTACCGTGCTTGGTAAATCCAGGCAAAATCTCAGGTTTCCAGCGTTTTGCTAACTCTTTCACAGTGCTCACGTCCAAATTACGATAATGGAAGAAAGCTTCAAGGTTTGGCATGTAGCGCGCAAGGAAACGACGGTCTTGGCAAATACTGTTACCACACATGGGCGACGTGTTCGGCTCGACATATTGCTTCAGGAACTCAATGGTTGCTGCTTCCGCTTCAGCTTCACGGTACTGACTTGCTTGCACGCGCTTTACTAAGCCTGACTCGGTATGTGTCTTGGTGTTCCAGTCATCCATAGCCGCCAGCCGTTGATCGCTTTGATGGACCGCTAACACCGGGCCTTCGGCAATAATATTTAATTGATCATCAGTCACAATCGTCGCAATCTCAATAATCACATCTTGCTCTGGACTTAACCCGGTCATCTCGAGGTCAATCCAAATTAGGCGGCCAGCATTTTCGCTCATCAATACACTCCTCTGTCTACAATGACAAAGAGAGTAACTGATCTCAGCGAGTTTTGGTATCATGCAGTTAACTTGGGCGCAGCCTATGGCGCCCCTCAATCGCACGGGAGAATTCGTGGCAAAGCGAGCTAAACTAACAAAAGGCCAAATGCGGCGGGTTAGAGCCAATCAAGAGAAGCGGTTGGCTAAGCGGCAGATCCAACAGGAAGCTGAGTTTATTGATAGTCAACTCGGTAGCCTTGAGCATGGGCGCGTAGTCAGTCGCTTTGGCCAACATGCCGATATCCTAACCGCTGAAGGTGACATTCTCCGCTGCAATATTCGTCGTACCATTTCCTCGTTAGTGACCGGTGATCGGGTGGCATGGCGCCGCGCAGATGAAACCGAACAAGGTATGCAAGGCGTTGTCGAAGCGGTCGAAGATCGGGAGTCAGTGCTTACCCGTCCGGATATGTATGATGGCATCAAACCTATCGCGGCGAACGTTGAACGCGTGTTTATCATTTCCAGTCCGCAGCCTGCGTTTTCTGACCAAATTATCGATCGCTATTTGGTCGCGTGTGAAGATGCCGGAATTGACGCTGTCATTGTCATGAACAAAACCGACTTAATCAGTCCGGAAGAGCGCGCGCATATTCTCGCGCGGCTCAGCGTGTACGAGCAAATCGGCTACACCGTTTTGCACGTCAGTGCCGTAACCGGCGAAGGCATTCAATTGCTTCGTGACACCATGCAAGGCCACATATCAGTGTTTGTCGGTCAGTCTGGGGTTGGTAAGTCCTCACTTGTAAAAGCAGCCTTACCCGAAGTTGACTTAGCTATTGGCGCCATTTCCGATAACTCTGGTCTTGGTCAACACACCACTACAGTGGCGCGCTGGTATCCGCTCGAAAACGGCGGCGCATTAATTGACTCACCGGGTATTCGAGAGTTTGGTTTGTGGCACATCGCAGCGGACCGCGTTACCGCGTGTTTTCGCGACTTTGAGCCATTTTTAGGCACGTGTAAGTTTCGTGATTGCACACATGCCGACGACCCCGGTTGTGCACTGCAAAGAGCCGTCGCTGACGGCAAGCTAGACGCCGGTCGTTTAGAAAATTATCATCGTATTATTCAATCGTTAGACCAAAGTGAAGGAGCCCGCGGTGGCCAATTTTGATCGTGTAAAAATCACTCTGCAGTACATTGCACCAAAACATTTTCTGTCGCGCGCCATGGGTAAGTTTGCCAGTGCCCGTGCCGGCTGGCTAACCCGCATGTTCACCCAATGGTTTGTGAGTAAATACAACGTCGATATGAGCGAGGCAATTGAAGAAGATCCGCGTGCTTATCCGACCTTTAATGAATTCTTCACCCGGCCACTGAAAGCTGACGCGCGGCCACTCGTGGCCCAAGACGGTGAGCTTGCTCATCCCGTTGACGGGACTGTCAGTCAGCTCGGTCCGATTCGTGGTGACAGTATTATTCAAGCCAAGAATCATGACTATTCTATGCAAGCGCTGCTTGGAGGCGACGCAGCCGTTGCTGAACCATTCAATGACGGTGAATTTGCGACGATTTATTTGGCACCGCGAGATTACCACCGCATCCACATGCCGCTGGCTGGCACCTTGCGCAAAATGATTTATGTACCCGGTGATTTATTTTCCGTTAACCCACTCACTGCCGAAAATGTGCCGAATTTGTTCGCGCGCAATGAACGCGTTGTCGCAGTATTCGATAGCGAGATCGGGCCATTTGCTATGGTGCTCGTTGGTGCCACGATTGTTGCTAGTATCGAAACCGTGTGGGCTGGAACCATCACACCACCGACAGGACCGCGCATTCATACTTGGGACTACCCAACTGAAGGCTTAAATTCGATTCGTTTACACAAAGGCGAAGAGATGGGCCGTTTCAAACTTGGCTCAACCGTGGTTTTAGTCTTCCCGAAAGACACCATGAATTTCGCGGACGAACTCGCTCCCGGCGTCGTGACTCGGATGGGGCAGGTACTCGGAAACGTGGCTAGCAAGGACTGAGGCATGTTTATCTTCGCCCACCGTGGTGCAAGCTTCGAAGCGCCTGAAAACACCTTAGCGGCCTTTCAGCGCGCTCTCGATGCCCATGCCGACGGGATCGAGATAGATATTATGCAAGTGGGTGACGAAATCTACGTCTTTCACGACCGTTATTTGCGCCGCCTCGCTGCTCAGCCGGGACGCTTCCAAGATTTAACCGCAGAGCAAATTGAACGCTTGCGAGTGTTCAACCAGCAACCCATTCCTACCTTGTTACAAACGCTCGAATTTATCGCCGGGAAATGTGTGCTGAATGTTGAACTGAAAGGTGAAATCTCACCCGAGCTATTAAGCCGTGCATTGCAGCGCGCACAAGCTGAGTTTGGCTTTCAACCTGAGCAATTGCTGGTGTCGTCATTTAATCATCACTGGTTAAAAACTCTGCAACGACATCGCCCAGAGATTCGCTACGGCGCCCTCAATGCAGGCTGCTTACTTGACTATGCTCATTTCGCTGCAGACTTAAACGCCTATTCAGTACACATTGACGTTGACTTCATTACTGAGGCTTTTGTCAAAGACGCCCATCAACGCGGACTGGTCGTCTATGTCTACACGGTCGACGAGCCAGAAGATATTCTTGAGTTACAGAAGATGGGCGTCGACGGTATCTTTTCGAACCATCCACAGCATGCCCGCAATGTCCTTTATGGACACACGAGCGCGTCACCCTTTTACAGTTAGAAAAGCGTATCGTTAAAAAAAAGCTCCCATAAAAACGGGAGCTCTTTCATTTCTGTAGCAGTTAAGCTTTGTTTGCTTCCTGCATCGCCTCTTCAGCGGCAATATCCTCACCGCGGCGATCTGGATACTCGGCTTCGAGCGCTTCAAGTTTTTTCGCCAACTGCTTCGGCGAACCCGTGTTCTTCGCTAGGCCCATGTACAACGCAGGCACGAGGAAAATGGTCATAAAGGCTGAGAAGGCAACACCGCAGAAAATTACCACACCGATTACCGCTCGACTTTCAGCACCAGGGCCGGAAGCCAAAACTAACGGCAATGCACTCATTAGCGTGGTGAACGCAGTCATGACGATTGGACGTAAACGCATGCGCGATGCACGTGCCAAAGCGTCTTCAAAACGCATACCCGCATCACGCAGCTGGTTGGCGAATTCAACAATCAAAATACCGTTTTTCGCCGCCAAGCCGATCAACATGATGATCCCTATCTGCGAGTATATATTGATCGTCATTCCCGTCGCCCAAAGACCAAATAAGGCCCCGAATACAGCGAGCGGGACGGTCAATATAATCACAAATGGATGGACGAAACTCTCAAATTGCGCAGCGAGCACTAAGAAAGTGATCGCGAGTGCCAGAGCAAAGATGAAGATAATCGTGCTCCCACCCTCCTGATAGAGCATTGACTGGCCTTTGTAATCAATCATGACATCGTCAGGAAGGTGTTGTTCAACCAGACCTTCAAGGTAGCCCAATGCTTCTCCGAGAGAATAACCGTCGGCTAAGTTGGCAGTAATTGTAATCGCCCGCATCCGGTTATAACGGTTGAGCTGACGTGCAGTGGCGCCTTCAGTGACACTGACTAAGTTCGACATCGGCACCAATTGGCCCGTTCGTTGTGAGCGCACATAGATATTATCGATCGACTGCGGTGTCCGGTAATCTTCGCGCTCACCCTCTAAGATGACATTGTATTCTTCACCACGATCTTGATAGGTCGTCACGCGACGAGTACCCAACATACTTTCCAATGTCCGACCGATATCCCCGACCGACACGCCTAAGTCAGCAGCGCGCTCTTGATTAATTTGAATCAACAACTGCGGAACGGTTTCGTCGTAGTCGCTATCAAGCTGAACAAGCCCCGGGTTATTCGCTGCTTCTTCGAAAATGATATCGCGGTAACGCGCTAAATCTTCGAAGGTGTTGCCCTGCAAAACGAATTCGACCGGACGCGAGCTGCCGCCACCACGAATACCACTTCGCATGTTCGCAAAGGCGACAACGTCTGGAATTGTTTCTAATTTCGCACGAACCTCATTGAGAAGCTCAAAAGAACTCCAATCGCGCTCACTGAATGGCACAGTACCAACAATGGCAATACCCGCGCTGTTACCCCAGCCTGGCGTACGAATAATCAAGCGGTCGACTTTGCCCTCATCGATATACGGCAGCAAAATTTCTTCCACTTTAGCCATGTTGCGCGCGTTCGACTCGTAACTAGCACCTTCTGCGCTGCGGACCATGACGAAGAAGTTTCCGCGGTCTTCCGGTGGCACGAATTCTTGTCCGATGTTATCGAGCAAGAGGTAAGCGGCGGCACCAGACAGACCAACCAGAACAAATGCCATGAGCGGAAAACTAATGGTTTTACGTACTGTGCGCTCGTAACCTTCTTCAATCCGTGCAAAACCGCGATCAAGAGCAGCACCGAAACCTTTGCTGCGCTCTTTTTTCTTCAGCAACTTCGAACACAACATGGGTGACAGCGTCAGGGCTGTTATACTCGAGAACGCCACGGCCGCCGCCAATGCTATGGCAAACTCGGTAAAGAGCATACCAATATTACCCTCGAGGAAGACCAATGGAACAAATACAGCGATCAACACTAAGGTCGTTGCGACGACGGCAAAGCCAACTTCGCGCGCACCACGATACGCGGCAAGTAAAGGCGGGTCGCCGGCTTCGACGCGACGATAAATATTCTCAAGGACAACAATCGAGTCATCCACCACAAGACCAATCGACAATACGAGAGCCAAGAGGGTTAAGAGGTTGATCGAGAAGCCCATGGCATAAAGCACGATGTACGAAGACATCAAGGCGACTGGAACGGTGATCGCCGGAATCAGCGTCACCCGCAAATTGCCAAGGAATAGATAAATAACGATGACCACCATCGCCATGGCAATGAATAGTGTGTTGTAGACTTCTTGAATTGAGTCGGCAATAAACACCGAAGAGTCATAACTCGGCACCAAGAACATGCTGGCAGGCAGTGTCGCACTCAAACGTTCGATTTCACGTTTAACGTTTTCAACCACCTCAAGCGTGTTCGCATCAGATTGGCGAATAATGCCCAAACCGACCATGTTAATGCCGTTACCACGGAACTCAGAACGATCATTCTCCGCCTCGAGTGACACGCGCGCGACTTCACCGAGTCGAACGAGATAACCATCACTGCCCGTGGCAATCGACATATTGGCGAAATCAGTTGCGGACAAGTAACTCCGTGCAACACGTACGGTAAATTCACGGTCACGTGACTCGATGCTACCGGCAGGTAACTCGACGTTCTCTGCTCGCAAGCGACTCTCAATATCCGACACTGTGATGCCGCGGGCGGCCATTGCATTGCGGTCAAGCCACAGCTTCATTGCATAGCGGCGCTCACCACCGATGTTAACTCGCGCAACACCATCAACGACCGACAAACGATCGACAATGTATCGGTTAGCAAAGTCGGTCAGCTCCAACGTGGTCATGTTTTCGCTGCGCAGGTTATACCAAACAATGGTGTCTTCGTCGGAGTTCGCTTTGGTGACCTCCGGCGGCATCACCTGCTCCGGTAAACTTCGCAAAACACGTTGCACACGTTCACGAACATCGTTTGCAGCTGCATCGATGTCGCGGTTTTCTTCAAATTCGATGGTGATTTGTGAGCGGCCGTCACGGCTATTCGAGGAAATCGTTTTAATGCCCTGAATACCACTGATGCGCTCTTCGATGACTTGCGTAATTTGGGTTTCGATAATTTCTGCATTGGCGCCCGGATAGGACGTCGAAATAGAAACAACCGGTGGATCAATATTTGGGTATTCACGCAAAGGTAACGAGCTAAAGGCAACGACACCAAAAATAATCAGGATGATGTTGATAACCGTGGCAAATACCGGTCGTTTTACCGACATGTCTGATAAAATCATGACCTACTCTCCTTCGTTACCGTAATGTAACGTTGACAGGTAAGCCATCACGAACACGAATTGTGCCTTCAACCACAATCAGGTCGCCCTCGTCGAGGCCACTGGTGATTTCGACCCAACCCGGCAGGCGGCGTCCCACAGTCACGGTGGTGCGCACTGCACGTTCATCGTCAACTGTATAAACAAAATGCTCATTGCGAATTGGAATGACCGCGGACTCAGGAACCATCAGTGTCAAATCAACACTGCGTTCCAATTGCATGCGTAACAACATGCCCGGACGGAGTTCCATATTATCGTTCGCAATCGAAGCGCGAACCATAATCGAACGAGTGACGGGGTCGACTCGCGAAGCTAAGCTCGCAATTTGACCTTCGAATTCGCGCCCCGGATAGGCAGCAGATAACGCAATTACACGCTGACCGACTGCGAGACTTGGTAAGTAAAGTTCCGGCACTGCAAAGTCGACAAAAATGGGCGAGATATCATCCAGGGTTGAGATGATGTCACCAGGTCGCACTAACTGCCCGACACTGACACCACGCGTTCCTAAACGACCCGTGAAGGGTGCATAAATGTTTAACTCTTCAAGACGGCTGCGCGCCACTTCAAGTTCTGCCGACGTTTGTTCAACACGGACTTCTTGTTCTTCAATCATGCTGCGCGACGCTGCATTCTCTTGAGCAAGCTCGCGAAGACGATTCAATTGACGCTGACTATCGGCTAAGCGGAACTCAAGTTCCTGAACCCGCGCTCGCTCTTCGCGGTTATTCAACGAGACAAGGCGTTGCCCTTCCTCGACATCTTCACCGTCGGAAAAGTGGATCTCGCGAACAGTTTGCGAAACCCGAGCCATAATATCGACCGATTCACGTGCTTGTGCTGTTCCTAACCCTTCAATGATGTCACGAAACTCCATCATTTCCGCGCGAGCACCAACGACGTTCGCTGCACCTTGCGGTCGCATGCCCCCAGTAGGGTCTTCTTCATAAAAAAAGAGGTAACCGACCACGACGGCCATGACCACAGCAACAACCGTGAGAGGGGTGAAGTAAGATCGTTTCGACATAATGCTCCCAGCGTCCTTATATACATCAATCAGCTTTAGCGTTGACGGTATTGTAAACTAAAGGCACCCAGCCTCCGGGCACCTTCAACGCTTATATATCGAAACTGGTCGCAAAAACGATCACTTATGGTAGGCAGGACTGAATTCGTGAACAGCCTTAATGAACGCTTCCGCGTGCGCAGGATCGACTTCTGGGTGAATACCATGGCCAAGGTTAAAGACATGTCCAGTACCTTCGCCATAGCTGGCTAAAATGCACTGAACTTCTTCGCGAATTCGCTCAGGCGCAGCATAGAGTACGCTTGGATCCATATTACCTTGCAGCGCAACTTTGCCACCAGTAAGTACTTTCGCAGTGCCTAAGTCGGTGGTCCAATCGACCCCCAATGCGTCACAGCCCGTCGCCGCCATAATATCTAACCATTGGCCACCATTCTTTGTGAATAATGTGACCGGAACGCGACGACCGTCTGCTTCGCGGACTAAACCATCAACGATTTGCTGCATATACCGCAAGGAAAACTCTTGATAATCACGCGGTGACAACACTCCGCCCCACGTATCAAAAATCATGACGGACTGAGCACCGTTGGCGATTTGCGCATTCAAATAGGAGGTGACCGACTGCGCCAACTTGTCAAGCAACTGATGCATGACTTTGGGTTCCCGATACATCAATGACTTCACTATCGAGAAGTTTTTGGTGCTGCCGCCTTCGACCATATAAGTCGCGAGGGTCCACGGGCTACCCGAAAAGCCGATCAAAGGCACGTCGCCATTTAAGGCTTTACGAATGGTTTTCACCGCATTCATAACATAACCAAGCTCGTCTTCCGGATCCGGCACCGGCAATGCGGCAACCGCTTTGGCGTCGCGGATTGGATGCTTAAAACGCGGACCTTCACCTTGCTCGAAGTACAAACCAAGTCCCATCGCGTCTGGAATGGTTAGGATGTCAGAGAATAAAATCGCAGCATCGAGTGGAAAACGGCGCAGTGGCTGCAAGGTTACTTCACAGGCTAACTCGGCGTTCTTACACAGGCTAAGAAAGTCCCCAGCTTGTGAGCGTACTTGACGATACTCTGGCAGGTAACGTCCGGCTTGGCGCATCATCCAAATCGGTGTGCGGTCCACAGGCTGACGCATCAGGGCACGCAAATAACGATCATTCTTTAACTCTTGGCTCATGTTTTTTTCCTTTCAATCAGTTGCGCGCGATTCTATCAGTTTCACGCCGAAACTTCAGCTTTTACCGTTGCGATTAGCCGGGCGGCAATGGTACCAAGTGGCGGCGTCTTCGGGAGTTGATCAATATCAAACCAGTCCGCGGTGACTATCTCGTCATCCTGAAGATCCAGCTCGCCACTGTCATATTCAGCAATAAAACCCGCCATCAATGAATGTGGAAATGGCCACGGCTGACTCGTTACATACTGTATATTGCGAACTCGTACACCCACCTCTTCGAATACCTCGCGATGAACGCATTGTTCGAATGACTCGCCACTTTCGACGAAACCCGCCAACACTGAATACAGTCCTTCCGGATGGCGAACGCCGCGCGCCAACAGAATTTGACGATCTCGGTACACTGCCACAATCATGCAGGGCGATATGCGCGGATAACAGCGAAACTCACATTCTGGACAAAGCACCGCAAGCTCGTTGCGGTCTTGTACTGTCTGTGTTCCACACTTACCGCAAAACTGATGGGTCGTGAGAAAGTGCTGTAACTGGCAGCCACGGCCGGCAATGGCGAACAGTTCGCTATCACCAAATCGCAGTAATTGTCGTAAGGGTTGCCATGCGTAACCACCGAGCACCAAGGTAGGTTCAGTTAATGACAGCACAAAAGCAGGCTTGCCCCGATACTCGCCAATTTGCGCGGTGTATTCGCTTTTGGCACCGGGGATAAAGTTTGCGTTCCCATAGGGAATTGGCTCCGCATCATTTTCGCTCGCTGTCGCCAACACTTGCGTGCCGCTGACAATAAACCACCACACTGCGTGCTCATCTGGTGGTGTGATATCAGGCTTGATCATTGCTTAACTCCTTGCTGGAAATACATTAACAGGTGATGCAGCCCTGTCTTTCGTTCCATTAATTTACGCGATCATTGCAGCGATAGTTGTTGATTTTCTGTGAACCCTCGCAGTACAGTGACAGCAAAGAGTCAACAGAGGTCGACAAAAGGAGCATACATGTTACGTCGAAATAAAGCCGCCAAAGAGCAATGGGCGGGTCTGCATCAAGCATTAGACCGTTGGCTCGAAGAGCGTCAGGAGTTACTTGTACGCTATTGTCAGATTGCCAGTTTACCGCCTTATGACAAACATTGGGAACAACTGCCTCCAGCACAAGAAATTCGCGCATTTTGCGAAATCTTAGTCGACTATATTTCCGCAGGTCATTTTGAGCTCTATGATCATATTCTCGAAGAAGCGAATGCGCACAATCAGTCTACTGCTGAATTCAGTGACAAGATATACCCGCAAATTCATACAACAACAGAGACGGCGTTGGACTTTCATGATACCTACGCCGAGGTATGTGATACCGATACCTTACCGAATTTTACCCGTGATATTTCGTCGTTAGGGGAAGCCTTGCAAACACGACTCGAGTTAGAAGATCAACTGATTCAAATGCTTGCTGAAAAGGATGTGGTCGAAAATTAACCCTCACTGACGATAAAAATAGGCGTTACAGCAGAGCTGCAACGCCTTTTTTATTGGTGGTTAGATTACTCGTCGCCACCGACAACACGAACAGACAAGGTGTTCGCTTCAATGTCTTCACGATGGAACCAAATCGGTGCCAAGCGCGGTTGTTCCGAATAAAATTCCGTTTGGTCGAGATAATGGGGGGAACGAATATCAGATGACTGCGAGTAGGTTAATAGTCCGCGGCCTTCCGGTCCGTCTTCCGTGAAACGCATGACAAACATCCAACTCGAACCACTGGTAATGTGGTAGCCGTGTTCTGTCATTTGCGACCCCGGTAAGCTCGGATAGCGATGACGTGGCAGTAAGGTACCGTCCTGTGCGCCTTGCGAGGCAAATACATTGAAGCCACCTTCGATATTGTTAGCTCCACCCCACGGCAAACGCATACCACTCGGTTGGCCGTTGGGCAGACTACGCTCAACAAACTGAACGTCGCCAAATTGCGCATCAAGCGCAAATGGGGTTTGGGCAATCGTCAGTACTGCACGTGCTAAGTGTTGCAAGATTACCGGCGGATTAGCCAAGCCATTCGGCGTTGTCAGCGGTTGCATCCGGTTATACGGGACTGCCCATTGCGGATTACGGTTGAATTGTTGAGCAAACTCACGGAATACGTGCGCTCCAACACTTTCTTTATTCATCCGGCCATCCCATTGCGACAAGGCCGAACAGGCCGGGGCCACGTTGACGTCATGGCCGTCAACCGTGACAGGCGTTTCGCCATGTGCAGAGCAGATCGCTAGCAGATCAGCAAGGATTTCTTCACCGAAATATGCGCGGTTGCTCAGTAATGCTTCCTCAAGATCCGCCAACGTGACAGCGCTCAGTTCGGTTAACTTTTTCTGCCCCATTCGTGACCGTAAGGTTTGTTGATCCAACGCAGGACCGAACAACAAAAGGTCTTTTTCGTCGTCGGTAATAATTGGCGCAGCCGGATTGGTGAGCCAATAACTATTGTTCGAGTTCTGCACAAAATCCGTCCGCCGTAAGCGTGGAGCGCGCTCGTGTGGGACGACACCTTGCGCACGGAAACGCTCACTGTTGGCTGGAATAAGCGTGAATGGCGCTTGACCACGAATAGCAAGAAACGCTAAGTCCGTACGCAAATCGGCTAATGCTTCAGGGTCGATATCCGGAACCGATGATCCGTCGGCAAAAAAGACGTCGCCGTGGCGATCCGCCACCATAGCATTATTAAAAATGAGACCAGTTTTGTTATAGAACAGACGCTCAACTTCGTCTATATCCGAGGCCAGATTCAAGCCAAGCCAATGATCAAGAATGTCGAAGTTGGGTAGGTTGGCATCATACAGCGCAAACGCCGATTTGGTTCCGACTAAGTCCATACCCCATTGGAATGCGCCCGGGATCGAGAGCATGGGTCCAAACGAGCTATGATAGAAGGTTTTCTCTAACGTGATGCTGCTTCCGGGACCTGTGGCCACCTGAATTTGCACGGTTTTCTCTTGGATTTGACGACGCTCACCGTCCACCAAGTACGTCATACCGCTGGCGTCGCTCGGGTCTAAGTGCAATTGATACACTACAAAACGTTCTGCGGTAGAGAAAGTGTGCGTCCACGCAATGTTTTCGTTAAAGCCGATATTAACGACGCCGGGCATGCCGGAAAGTGAGCCGCCGACTACTTTCATTTCACCTGGGATTTCAATACCAAAACGCCAGAACCTTTGATTGCCGACGTGCGGGAAATGCGGGTTCGCCAATAACATGCCCTGTCCGTTCTCGGTCATATCGCTGCCTAAGGCCCAGCCGTTGGAGCCTAAATCCGACGGATTTGTCTCAGGGATACCGACACTCGCGGCATCGAAATTCATATCAAATGACGACGCGCCGACCGGTTGTGGGGCAAAGTCCACACCCGGGGGTGTGCCAATGAAGAGCGGCTCAAGGAAGTTTGCCGCCCCCGGCAGTAATGCGACACCAAGCGCGTACACCAACATGTCGACAGGCTCTATTGGTTGTATCCACGGCATACCTGCGCAAGGGGGCGCGATATTGGCCACACCAGTGTCGGTTAGGTACTGATTATAGCCAGCAGCATAACCTTCAACTAAAGCGCGACTGTGCTCACTGAGCGAGCTGTAATTACTTTCTGCCAGCTCGCGAATGCCCAGCGCTTTGTAGGTTAAATCGTTGATGACATTCGCGCTATCGCCAGAACCGAGCACCGCGTCTGGTCCAAAGAAGGCAGAACGCTGTGAATTAAAACGAACGATCTGGTCCGCTAAAATACAAATATTATCTTCGGCGAATGCATAGGCGGTGCCGTAAGCAATCCCTTCAAGGCTATCGGCGGTAATATAGGGAACACCAAAATCGGTGCGGCGTATTTCCGCAGACACCTCACCCGGAGCAAACGTGGTTACCGCAGGAAAGGAATAACTGGGTCGTGGCGGTGGTGGCGGTGTACCGCCGTCAGGTGGATTGGTTGGTAGCGAGGTACCACTGCTGCTAGATGAACTAAAACAGCCGGTCAAGGCGAGACTGCATGCAGCTGCAAGCAGTCCATACCGAGTCAAATTACTAAGCGGTTTCATGGAGATTCCCCATTGTTGTTTGTTGTTTTTTTGTATTCGCAAGTATTGTTGGCTATTTTGTAAAGGTCAAACCAGTCTGGTGGTATAGAAATAAAAAAGCCCACGACAACGAAAAACGCCGCGGGCCTTAAAATTTCTTGAAAACGCTTGGTTTAGTTGGCGTTCGCGTCAACAACGTCAAGCAATTCGACTTCAAAAATCAATGTCGAATTGGGTTGAATCACACCATTTGCGCGTTCAGTTGCGCCGTAAGCTAACTCGGCTGGAATCACAAAGCGATACTTAGCACCGACTTTCATTAGCTGAAGACCTTCAGTCCAACCGGAAATAACACGATTGAGCGGGAAGCTAATCGATTCACCACGCTGGTAAGAACTATCGAACACTTCGCCAGTTACGAGAGTGCCTTCATAATGCACTTCGACAATGTCGGTTGGGCCTGGTGAAGCGCCGTCTTCTTGGCCTTCACGTAACACTTCGTACTGCAAACCCGAAGCGGTCACCGTCACTTCATCACGTTGCGCATTTTGCTCTTGATAGGCTAAACCGATCTGTAGGTTTTCGGCGCCAGCTTGCTCTTGTGATTGCTGCTGCTGTTCTGTCAATGCAACCAGCATTTGGTCCCACTGCTCGTCGATTTCTTCATCGCTCATGCGACTTTCGTTGGCCAATGAATCTGTGAAACCTTCGACAACCGCGCCGCCGTTCAATGGCTGATCAATTTCTGACAGGAAGTCATGCACCATAAGTACTTGCACCGCCATGTATGCACCTAAGGTGTACAGCATGTTGGCTGCTTCGTCTTCTTCAGCGATGTCGATTGCTTCCATAGCCGGCAGACCTGCCATCACCGGATTTTCGTTTAAACCACGGCTCATCAGTTCGAACTGAAAACGCTCAGCGTCAACCTGAGGCTCCAGATGGAGTAAATCAACAAAGCCAGCACGCATAATGTGCTGCTTTTCCGCATTTTGCAGGTCTGGATATTCTTCCTTCACATTATCAAGAAGCTGACGCGCTTCCCGCAATGAAGCTGCGCCAACTGCATAAGAGCGCAACGATTGCTCGTCCGATAAGTCGCTTTGCTGAGGCGCGCCACCACAGGCAGCAAGAATAACCGTCGCGAAAGCAACTGAAAGGAATTTAAACATTAACTTCATGGATTTCTCCGTTATGATGTAAGTTTTAACGCAAGAGGCGTGGTACTGTACCTAATCAACAAGTGCACTATCATATACGCAAACGCATACAAATTACCATGAGGCAGATTAAGAATGTCGTTTTCAGACGCAATTGATGACACCCGTCAGCGCATTTCCGAGCTTGAGCGTCGCAGCGACGATCTCGAATCGCAATTGGCGTTTCAAGAAGAAACCATCGATGCTTTGAATCAGCTGGTTACAAAACAAAACCAAGAGCTGCAGACCCTGCAAAAGCATCTGCAATTGCTCGTCGAGCGCATGCAACAAATGCGCGACAGCCAGGACCAACAACCGCTTGATGAGCGTCCTCCACATTACTAATTCGGACGCACCACAGTTAAGGAGCATGCATGTCACAGCGTCACCCTATTATTGCCGTCACCGGCTCATCGGGCTCAGGCACCACGACAACCAGTCAAGCCGTCCGACACATTTTTCGGCATCTCAAAATCAACGCAGCATTTGTTGAAGGTGACAGCTTTCATCGCTATACCCGTCCGGAAATGGATGTCGCAATTCGCAAAGCTCAGGAACAAGGTAAACATATTAGTTATTTTGGCCCTGAAGCGAACGACTTTGATGCCCTTGAGCAACTTTTTGCGAGTTATGCTGAGAGCGGACAAGGCCAGCACCGACACTACCTTCATAGTTTTGACGAAGCCGTGCCTTATAACCAAATGCCGGGGACGTTCACACCTTGGGAACCACTCCCAGAAGCAACCGATATGCTCTTCTACGAAGGCCTACACGGTGCAGTTGCCAATGAACAACATAACGTTGAACAATTTGTCGATTTAAAAATTGGCATGGTGCCCATCGTCAACTTAGAGTGGATTCAAAAACTGATTCGCGACACCTCGGAGCGTGGTCATTCACGCGAGTCGGTGGCGCAAAGTATCGTGCGCAGTATGGACGACTACATTCACCACATTGTTCCCCAGTTTTCGCGTACTCATATTAACTTCCAGCGCGTTCCGACCGTCGATACATCGAATCCATTCAGTGCCAAAGACATTCCAACCATGGACGAAAGTTTTGTGGTGATTCGTTTCCGCGGCATTACCGACGTCGACTTCCCTTATTATCTACAAATGATCGATGGCTCCTTCATGTCGCGAATGAATACCTTGGTCGTGCCCGGTGGCAAGATGGGCTTTGCGATGGAGTTGATCCTGACGCCGTTAATTCAGCGCTTACAAGAAAAACGCCGGATCGCTTTGAACGACTAAGTCAACTAACTGAAATTACAACCTTGAGTAGGACGAATTAAAAAAGCTGTCATCGTTGAAGATGACAGCCTTTTAATCGTTTGCCCGCTCTGAAATATCAGCGTTTAACCGTCAATCACTTCGAAGCTATGCGTCACGTTCACACTTGCGCCGAGCATAATGGAGACTGAGCAATATTTATCAGCACTGAGTTTTACCGCGCGTTCGACATGCTGCTCAGCAACGTCTTTGCCGAACACTTTGAAATGCATGTGAATATCGGTAAATACGGCCGGAACGCCGTCTGCGCGCTTGCCTTCAAGTTCGACCTCGCAACGAACAAATTGCTGGCGGGTCTTCTCCAGAATACTAACGACATCGACCGACGAACAACTACCTGCGGCCATCAGAACCATTTCCATTGGCGTCGGTGCATGACCTTCGCGGTTACCGTCCATGACCACACTGTGACCGGTTCCTGATGTCGCCACAAACTTCATGCCGTCGAGCCACTGTACTTTCGCTGTCATTGCTGCGCTCATGCTGACTTCCTTAAAACTTTAAGCCCGGGCTTAATGCGGCCGGCATATCCATCTTGTCTGCTTCAACCGACGCCACTGGGTACGCACAATAGTCTGCTGCATAATACGCACTTGGACGATGGTTACCACTATCACCAATACCACCAAACGGAGCTGCGCTGCTGGCACCAGTAATCGGCTTATTCCAATTGACAATACCAGCACGAATATGGGCAAAGAAATGATCCCAGTCGGCACGATTGTCGGCCAGTAAGCCCGCTGACAAGCCAAAACGCGTGTTATTCGCTTCGGCAATCGCCGCATCGAAGTCGTCGTAACGATACACTTTTAATAAGGGACCAAAATGCTCTTCGTCTGGCATGGCTGAAACCGCGCTTACGTCGAGGATGCCAGGGGTCACAAACCCTTTCGCTGCATCAGGTTGAACCATTTCAACGAGAGCCCGAGCACCCAGCTCGACGAGCTGGTTTTGGGCGGCAACCATACCAGCAGCTGCTTTTGCTGAGATCATGGCACCCATAAACGGCTGTGGATCAGCGTCATAGTCACCGACCGCGATATTCTTGGTGACGTCAATGAGGCGCGCCAAAATAGCGTCACCCTGCGCGCCATTCGGTAAGAACAAACGACGTGAACAGGTACAACGTTGTCCGCTCGTCACAAACGCCGACTGAATAATATTGTGCACAGCAGCGTCGATGTCACTGACATCTTTAACGATAAGCGGATTGTTGCCGCCCATTTCCAGCGCTAAAATTTTGTCTGGACGACCACCGAATTGCTCGTGTAACAACTTACCCGTGGTGGACGAACCGGTGAAAAAGAGACCATCCATCTGCGGATGTGAAACTAATGCTTTACCCGTTTCCACTAAACCTTGAACGAGGTTGACGACGCCGTTTGGAATGCCGGCTTGTTGCCACAACTTCACGGTTTCTTCCGCAACCCAAGGGGTTAATTCGCTTGGTTTAAACACCACCACGTTACCAGCTAATAAAGCGGGTACGATATGGCCATTCGGTAAGTGCCCCGGGAAATTATACGGGCCAAATACTGCAACAACGCCATGCGGTTTGTGACGGATAAATGCTTTCGCGCCCGGCATTTCATTCTCGACGGTGCCGGTACGTTCATGATAAGCACGCTCAGATATACCGACTTTACCCATCATGGCGGCCACTTCGGTACGCGTTTCCCACAAAGGCTTGCCCGTCTCTTTGGCCATGACCAAAGCAAGATGTTCTTTGTTTTCTTCTAACAGCTCGGCAAATCGTTTGACCACAGCTAATCGCTCTGAAAACGATTGTGATGACCATGCCGGAAATGCAGCGCGAGCAGCCGTCATGGCTGCATCAACTTGCTCAGCTGAGGCTGCTTGGCCCTGCCAAACCACCTGGTTTTTGGCCGGATCAATCGACTCCATTGCGACGCCTGCACCGGCAAGCCATTCACCATTAATAAATAAACTATTACTCGAACTCATGAACAATTCTCCTTACAGAGGGGCAATTCGGACTTGGTCACCAGCTTTCACCAACAGTGCATCGGCTTGTTGCTGGGTAAGGACCACGTCATCACCACAGAGATTGACATCCGCCTGACAGGCGCGGAAATCTTTTAATTTGGAATTACAAATCAGAACGTTTTCACTGACTTCGGGCTGGCCAATGCGAACCGTAACGATGCGGCTATTGCGAATCGTCCGCAATTGACTGACCTCCGCCTCAACCGTCGGCCCTGCGTCAAAAATGTCAACATATCCGCGAAAACGGAAACCTTCCGACTGCAATAACTTCAAGGCCGGCAAGGTATTGTGATGGACTTTTCCGACCACCTCTTGCGCGGCTTTATCGAGCATATTGACGTAGATTGGGAAACGCGGCATCAGTTCGGCAATAAAGGTTTTCTCACCAATCCCAGTTAAATAATCTGCACTCGGGAAGTCCATGGTGAAAAAGTGCTTTTCTAGCCAAGCCCAAAACGGCGAGCGTCCGTCCTCATCGGAAATCCCACGCATCTCAGCAATGACTTGCTTAGCAAAGCGCTCACGGAACTGTGCCATGAACAGCAAACGGAATTTCGATAACACCCGGCCATTGCGACCTTGGCGGAGGGGTTCACGCAAAAACAGCGTACACAGCTCACTGACACCGGTGTAATCGTTACACAGCGTCAAGGTTTGTAACGCATTGTAAACATTGTGTTTCGTCGAATGGTGAACCACTTTACCTAAATGGTAATGATAGAACGCGTTAGAGAGCCCTACCGCACCTTCAATACCGCTGACACCGACGATTTCGCCGCTACCAGTGTCTTCCATGACAAATAGGTAACCTTCTTCGCCCGGTTGCGCGATCTGATTTTTCGCAAAGGCTTCTTCGGCACGTTCAATACGACGGTGCAACAGATCTTCATCAACGGGCAACGACGTGAAGCCGTGCCCGGATTCTACTGCACACTGATACAACGCTTCGTAGTCACGTGCTTCGATAGGTCGAATCACTAACATACTGAGTCCTTGGGTTAGGCGTGAGCTGCGACGACTTTTGCAACCGCTTGTTCGAAACGCGCCATACCTTGCGCAATATCGGTTTCGCTAATAATCAGTGACGGTGTAAAACGAATCACATCCATACCGGCGACCAAGACCATCACGCCTTCGTCGGCACCAGCATTGAGGAATTCGCGCGCTTTGCCTTTGTACTTTTCGGTCAGCTCAGCACCTAATAACAGACCCATACCGCGTACTTCTTTGAAGACATTGTGTTTGTCATTGATTTTAGCAAGCGCCTCACGGAACCATTGTTCCCGCTGCTTCACACCATCGAGCACTTCTTGCGTATTGACGACGCTCATCACGGCTTCAGACACTGCACAAGCCAGTGGGTTACCACCGTAAGTACTGCCGTGAGTACCCGGCTTCAAATGCGCTGCAATGCTTGCAGTCGTCAACATCGCACCAATCGGGAAGCCTCCACCAAGTGCTTTCGCCGTGGTCAGAATGTCTGGCGTGACACCCGTTTGCTCGTAAGCGTACAACGTACCCGTGCGGCCAAAGCCGGTTTGCACTTCATCAAAAATCAACAATGCATTGTGCTGGTCACAAAGCTCGCGTACACCTTTTAAGAATGCTTTGTCGCCCGGTACAACGCCACCTTCACCTTGCAACGGCTCAATCATCACTGCACAGGTTTTTTCCGACATGACTGCAGCCAGGCTTTCGAGGTTGTTGAACTCAACATGCTGCACACCCGCTGGTTTCGGACCGAAACCATCCGAGTAAGCTGGCTGACCACCGACGGTTACAGTGAAGAAGGTACGGCCATGGAAGCCTTTGTGGAAGGCGATAATTTCCTGTTTGCTCTCACCGTGTTCTTCCAATGCCCAACGACGCGCCAGTTTCAGTGCAGCTTCGTTCGCTTCAGCACCGGAGTTAGCGTAATACACCCGCTCGGCAAAGGTTGCGTCGGTCAATTTTTTCGCCAACCGCAGGGCAGGCTCATTGGTTAACACATTACTTAAATGCCACAATTTGTTCGCTTGTTCAGTCAGCGCATTGACCATGACTGGATGGCAGTGACCAAGACAGCTCACCGCGATACCGCCGGCAAAATCAACGTACTCGCGACCCTCTTGATCCCAAACTCGCGAACCTTCACCGCGCACTGGAATAATCGCCGCCGGGTTGTAATTTGGAACCATAACTTCATCAAAAAGCGCACGAGTAACTGGCATTTGATCTGACATAAAAAAGCTTCTCCTGTTGCCAAAATTGTAATTGTACAGACAAGTCAATTGTGGCCACATTATGGCATGTTCAAAGCCAAATGTCTGTGTTCTGTCGAGGTGGCGACGGAAAGAAATTGCGACCGGAATTTAGAATTGCGACACGCTCGCATAAGTATGCATGCAGCGAGTGTTAGCTCGCTCGCTGTGGGAGCTGTTCACACTGCTGTTGATTTGGCGTAACCAATTGATTTAATAGGCGACTATTCACAATATTGAGGAAGTTCGCCAGCACTTGATGACCATGTTCGCTGAGCACAGATTCTGGATGAAATTGCACACCGAAAATAGCCAAATTTTTATGCTGCAACGCCATAATTTCAGGTGCTAAACCGGCTTGATCGACCCACGCTGTTGCTTCAAGACAAGCAGGCAAGGAATCTGCGGCAAGGACCAGCGAATGATAGCGCACCACGCTGAAAGAGTCTGGCGTCCCAGCAAAGATCGGGCTTTGATTATGGCGAATTACTGACGTCTTACCGTGCATCACGTCTTGCGCTCGCACCACCTTTGCACCAAATGCCTGACCAATCGCTTGGTGTCCCAAACACACACCAAGCATTGGTATTTCGCCAGCGAGCTCCTGAATGACTTGCAGACAAATGCCTGCTTCATTTGGCGTACACGGCCCAGGTGAGATCACAATACCATCGGGTTTCATGGCGCGGATGTCAGCGACGGTTAAGGCGTCATTGCGTTCAACTTGCACCTCTTGCTCAAGCTCACGAAAATAGCGCACCAAGTTATGGGTGAACGAATCGTAGTTATCGAGCATTAAGAGTTTACTCATGGAACAACCTTGCCACCGCCAGAAAAATCGAAAGGCCACTATATTGGCAGCGGATGATACCTGCTTTGCTAGCGGAATGAAAAGAAAAAGCGGGGCGAAGCCCCGCTTGGTAGGATTACTGCTTATTGGCTTCGATAAAGGGTACTGTACTATTCGGCAGCATGGTGGTCGGCAATTTACCGTCCCATGCTTCCGCTTTCACCAGCTCAACCAATAACGGGTTGTCAGCGAGTGCCGCTGCACGCTCGCGAATCGCTTCCGCTTCCGCGTTACCGCGTAAACGAATACTGTCCGCTTCTGCTTGCGCTTGCGCACGCACCCGGTCTGCTTCGGCTGCGGCACGAGTCCGCACGATATCCGCCTCGACACGCTCACGCTCAAGGTTCTGGCGCTCACGTTCAACCGCAACTTCGGCAAGCATGCGCTGCTCTACACTTTCCTCATAGGCCGCACTGAACGACACATCTTCCACTTGCACACCAAGGATAATCACCGGGCCGGTCACTGACCGCTGAACCGCAGCAGCCATTTCAGCATTTAAACGGCCACGCTCACGAATCGACGTTGCAGCATTAAATTGACCAAGCACGGTTTTTGCTTCTTCCAAGACAATACGCGTAACCTGACGGTCAATCAAAGCTTGGCGCGTACCAAAGTTACGATAAACTTCGTCAACTCGGCTGCTATCAATTTGATAACGCACCGATAAATTCATTACCGCCGGCTGTTGATCGTTACTGTAAGCTTCCATGTTGCGATACAGTTCAACCTGTTCCTGGACAGAGATTTTGCGAATACTGTCAACCAATGGAATTTTAAAATGAAGTCCCGGGTCGGAAATCTTGATTAAACTACCGTAGCGAATGACGGCACCCCGTTCACCTTCGTCGACGGTATAAAAACTGCCGACCGACAGTAAAAGAATAAATAGGCCGACAACAATGCCGCCCACAATTTTTATGTTTGTTCCTTTTGCCATAGTTTAGTCCTCTTTATTTTTATTATTCTTGGTCATGATTTCATAGGCTTTAATCACGCCCAGTATCACTAACACCAACACCACGGCTAAGCCGATAAACGATAATCCCAATCCCATTATTATTTTCTCCTTCTTTATTGAATAAAAAGCCACCCTGACGGTAATGCCGATCAGTTAAGAAATTTTCGCGATCGGTTGACCGATCCTTAGAAGGGTTCAAAATCCGTAATTAGGTTCTCTAATTGCGGATTTTTTTATGCGTTTTGAAAGTGAATTGGCAGTAGCG
>NZ_JAIUMR010000017.1 GCF_022565475.1 Aliidiomarina sp.
ATGCAAGTGCCCACACAGATTGCTTGGCTTGATATATTGTTAAAGAACGTTTGCTTCGTTTCCCGAAGCGAGGACGCGCATTCTACACGCCTCATTTTTGATGTCAACCGCTTTCGAAAAGTTTTTTTGTTTTCCTAAGCTTTCTGTTGCCATCGGAGGTTGTTATCAGAAAGTTAAGCACTCTTTATAGGTGTTTAACTTTCGATTTTAGCTAAAGGAGCTGTTTCTATAACTTTACCTTTTTGCTAACCTCGCTCCCTTTGCTGCTCAACTGGCTAAGTGCTTGTTGTTGCTGCCGTGGAAGTGGTGCGAATTATAGGGCTCAAAATAATTTCAGCAAGCACTTTTTTCATCTTTTCTTGGTTTTTTGCATCAACCGCAGAAAAATCATCCAAGTTGGCGTAAGATTAGTCTTAATATGTTTATTTTAACGCCTTTATCCGGAAAGGCGGTGTGATTTAAAGAGGTACTTCGTATGGCACTAAGTAATCGAGGACGTTCATTTAAAGGGAAATATCCTGTTCTAGGGGAGCGCGTCTATGTGGACCCATCGGCAGTAATCGTTGGTGACATTGAAATCGGTGCCGACTCGAGTATCTGGCCATTAGTTGCAGCTCGTGGTGACGTCAATCATATTCGAATTGGTGCGCGTACTAATGTACAAGATGGGAGTATTCTGCATGTCACGCGGACGGGCTATGATGATCTCCATGGTTTTCCATTAACCATTGGCGACGATGTCACCGTCGGCCATCAAGTGATGCTGCATGGCTGCACGGTTGGTAATCGAATTCTTATCGGTATGTCAGCGGTCATTATGGACGGCGCCGTGGTGGAGGATGATGTGATTATCGGCGGTGGCTCGCTCGTGCCACCAGGTAAACGTTTAGAGAGTGGCTTTCTTTATGTTGGCAGCCCGGTCAAAAAGACACGCGCCCTGACCGATGATGAAAAGACGTTCTTAACTAAGTCTGCAGCAAATTACGTTATTCTCAAGGATGATTATCTCGCTGAAATTTAGGTTCAGGCAGCTTTAACGTCTGCCTCTGGGAAACTGACAACGAATTTCTCCTTGTACAAAGCGGCGGATATCAATTGATTGTTGATAGCCGTCGCGATAATCAGCCTCTAAGCCAACAATTCGCGCACACTCACCATGCCGACAAATACGTAGTGTTTGACCATCAAAACTCGCTTCACCTGTTATGGTTTGCGTTGGTCGATCTTTGCGCTCAACAGTAACAGGGACCTCAAAACCAATCACTGCCGTAAAAGCTAGCGGCTCCGCTTGACGCCATCCTGAGCTCAGGTGGCCTAGTGGATCTGGCATCATGCATTGAACGATTTCACCATAACGCGCCGTTGCCAGTCGTTGTTGTAATAGTTCACGCTCTTTATGCTCTTGTTCTTGCCGTGCTCGTTCCTCAATTGATGCTAGCTCGCGTCGGCGTTGTTCAAGACGAGCTTGCTCTTGTCGCGCTTCTAGTTTCTGCTCAGGTGTCAATGCATCCCATTCATCATCACTCATACCAAGAGGATTCGAGCTACAAGCCCAAAGTAGGGCGGTCATCATTACTATTAAAGCCATTTGGAGAAAGCGCATCGCTAGTTCCTACTCCTGAGAAATTGATCACCTTTGGGCACAAGGGTGCATCTGAAGTTGACACTGCAAGTTAGTCTACGGATAAAAATTAGCTGATTTCCTAATGAAAATCACGTGATTTCAGGCGGCTAACCGGTAAAACGTCACTGAGATCCCGCATATCTTTCGCAATCACATGGACAACATCCCCGACAATTTCGACAATACCATGGACTCTAAGTAGTCGCGCCTTGAGCCATTGTCGCCGTTGCTTACGCGCGAGATCTTGCCACAGCACGACATTCACGGTTCCGGTGTCATCTTCTAAAGAAATAAAGGTGACACCGCTGGCGGTGCCGGGTCGCTGACGATTGGTCACTAAACCAAGCACAGTAACGCACTGCTGATGGCGTATGTAAGGAAGCTCGGTGGCTTTATAGTGTTTCGGCAAATGACCGTTTTCTTGAAGTAGCGCAATCGGGTGCTTGCCGAGCGTTAAGCCAAGGGCTTGGTAGTCTTCTTGCATAGTCGCCAGTGCATCCGGCTCCGCAAGTTGGTAGTCGTTACTTGGTGCTTGTTGAACACTAAGTAGAGATAATTGACCCTCTGCTTTAATTTGTGACGACAGATGCGTTAAATTCCAGCGCGTTTGATAACGGTTGCCGACCAGCGCGGAAAAAGCACCGGCACTCGCCAATGCCTCACGAGTGGATGAACTTAAAACATGTTCTTGGATTTGTATCTGGAACTGATCAAAGTCGCTAAAGCCAGAAGCTGGTCGATGTTGTAGAAAGTTTTCCAGCTCTTTTCTTTGGATACCTTTAATTAGTCGAAAACCTAAACGGATGGCCGGTTCACCGGAGTCTCGAGGAATGAGCTGATGATCCCATTCACTCTTATTGACACAAACCGGTAGCACTTCCACCTGATGTCGGCGGGCATCTTGAACTAATTGTGAGGGCGAATAGAAGCCCATGGGCAAGCTATTCAGTAGGCCAACATAAAAAGCCGCGGGGCAATGACACTTTAACCACGATGAGGCATAAGCGAGGTTCGCGAAACTAGCGGCGTGAGATTCAGGAAAGCCGTATTCGCCAAAGCCACAGATTTGTGCGAACAAACGTTCGGCAAATTCTTGCTGATAACCACGCGCTAACATACCGCTGATGAGCTTCGCCTCAAACTTCATTAATGTACCTTTGCTACGCCAAGACGCCATGGCCCGACGTAGGGCGTCTGCTTCGCCACCACTAAATCCTGCGGCAACCATAGCTAACTTAATCACTTGCTCTTGGAAAATAGGGACACCCAGGGTGCGTTTAAGTACTTCGGCGACTTCTGGACTCGGATACTCAATAGCTTCTAAGCCATCGCGACGACGTAAATACGGATGCACCATGTCGCCTTGAATCGGCCCCGGGCGCACAATCGCGATTTGCACCACCAAGTCATAAAAACAGCGCGGCTTTAGTCGCGGTAGCATATTCATTTGTGCGCGCGATTCAATCTGAAATACCCCCATGGAGTCTGCACGTTGCAACATACGGTACACCTCCGGGTCATCTTGGGGAATACTCGCTAATGTCTGCGTTTGCTGATAAAACTCAGGCAGTAGCGCCAGCGTCTTACGAATTGCGGTCAGCATGCCTAAAGCCAGCACATCCACTTTCAGTAAGCAGAGCGCTTCAATATCATCTTTGTCCCATTGAATGACCGTCCGTTCTGGCATACTGGCATTTTCAATGGGTACTAAGTTACTGAGCTCGTCTTTGGCGATAACAAAACCACCCACGTGCTGAGAAAGGTGACGTGGAAAACCTAAAATGGTCTCGGTCAATTGAATCAGATGAGCACCCAACGGATGATTCATCAGACCCATTGCCTGCAGCTGCGCTTGCCAACCATCCTCACTGTCGCGTCGGTCTAAACGATGAATCCATTGTTGAATCTGTGCTTGGGCAAAACCAAGCGCTTTACCGACATCACGCAACGCACTGCGAATTCGATAGGTGATAACCGTCGCTGCTAGCGCTGCGCGATGACGACCATACTTCTCATAAATATACTGAATCACTTCTTCACGGCGTTCATGCTCGAAATCGACATCAATATCCGGAGGCTCATTGCGCTCCCGTGAAATAAAACGTTCAAACAGTAGCTGTGATTGCGCAGGATTCACGGCCGTAATGCCCAAGCAGTAGCAGAGCACCGAGTTCGCAGCGGAGCCTCGTCCTTGATGAAGAATGCCGCGCTGGCGAGCGAAAACAACAATGTCGTAAATAGTTAAAAAGAAGTGCGCAAAGTTTAACTCGGCGACTAATTCGAGCTCGCGTAGTAACTGCTCTCGAATCGCTGCCGGCGCACCCTCAGGATAACGCCAGCGTAAGCCTTGTAAGCCCAATTGGTGTAAATAGCTATCCGCAGTAAAGCCTTCCGGCACGACTTCGGCGGGATATTCATAGCGCAGTTCATCGAGCTGAAAGTGACACTGTTTGGCGATCCGCTCGCTTTCGGCTAACCATGGGGCAGGGAATAAGTGTTCCAATTCAGCGCGAGAGCGTAAGCGCCGTTCGGCATTCACGTGCCGCTGCCAACCTAACTCAGTTACTCGCTTTTGCTGCTGGATCGCCTGCAACACATGTAATAAGGGTAAGCGCTCAGCATGATGCATTAACACCCCCCCAGCGGCAACGATAGGCCAATCAAGCTGTTTCCCCAAACGCCTTATGCTGCGCAAGGATTCCGTATCTGCACTTTGCAAATAGCGATGCGCCAACAACCAATGTCGCTGTGGAAAAGCAGTAGCCAGCGATGTTGAAAATGCTTGTGCAGTTTCATTTTTTGGTTGCCACAACAGCAGACAGTCATCGAGTTTATTTTCAACAAGTTGCTGGCCATGGAAATGGTAGCTCCCTTTTTCCGCTGCTCGACGACAGCGACTGATCAGCGCCGATAACTGGGAATAACCACGGCGATTCATGACTAACAGCACAAATAATCCGAGCTCGTCACAATGAAACTCGCTGCCGCAAATGACGTGTACCGCATGATCTTGAGACGCTTTCCAAGCTTTCACGACACCCGCCAAGGAGCATTCATCGGTCAAGGCTATGGCACGGTAACCGAGTGCTGCCGCCTGTGCCACAAGTTCAGTCGGTGACGAAGCGGCGCGGAGAAAAGAGTAATGACTTAAACAATGGAGTTCGGCATAGGGCATTAGCTGAACCATCCATGCAAATACCAGTGCTGATGGCGGTAATCATAAAATAACCAGCCCTGACGACCGTCGTGATGTTGCGCCTGCCAATAATCGCGTGCACCATTTCCGTTTTGCTTCTGCCACCAAGGCGATGCGTAACGCTCAGGGCCTTGGTGCAAATGCCATTGGCGAATATCGACCGGCAATGGTTGTTCAATAAGCCAAGGTGGCCGCTTTTCAAGTTCGGTGTTGCCCAGAGCAGCTCCAGCTGGAGCTCGCTGCCAACTTAACTCAGTCAAGTATTCGTTCACAGTTTGCACACCGAAAACCTGTTGCTGTCCAAGTCTTAACTGCAGCTCATTCAGCAATTGCGCCAGCGATTTCGTTGCTGTTCGCGGTCCTTGGAGTAAATCGCCCGCCTCATGTTGGCGTGGCTGCAGCTGTTTGGCTTGTAGACCAATCTCCAAAACGGGCGCGAGAAGTTGCACCGCTTCCATTTTCAATTGACAAAAACGTAGTAGGGCTTCTGCTTGGTAACCGCCATGGGCTAAACCAACCTGAAGCTTGGTCACTCGCTCATCGCGATGGTAAAAACTGAGTAGTAATTGTCGTGTTTGTTGCTGCCTCCCTTCTAAGAAATGTTCGAGTTCTTGTAACAGTCGCTTCAACGGAAAACTGAGTGCCTGCCAACTTCCGGCTTCGGCGAGCAAGGGCAAGCGCTGAGTAAACCACACTGGCGGGCTGAAATAACGCAGCGTTTCTTGCTGCTCACCTTGAATTCGAGCCAGCAAAATGACTAACTCCTGACCCAGGCGCCGACCAGCGACCGGCCGAGGGATCGCTTGTAAAGCACCTAACGTGTGAATTCCCATCCGTTTTAATTTTTGTCTTAACACCGGCGAGCAGGGTAGGTAATCAATCGGAACATCGGCTGCTTGCTGCATGCCTGACAAGGCTAATAGCTTGGCAACTAATGGCGTTTTTCCGGCACCATGGCGATAACTGATCTGCCATGGCTGTAACTGCAACTCGAGTTGGGTAAGGCTATGCTGCAATTGCGGATAGAGTTTTTGCATCGGCTTGGTGTCAAGCCACAAGCCAGCAGGAGAGTCGAGACTGATCACCGCAAAGGCATGGTATAAGTCACTGGCCAGATGGTGCAGCAATGCCCGCTGCTGCGTTTCACGGTAAGGATAAGGCTGCAATTGCTCGGTTAATGTCCAAGCATCTGCGAGAGTCATGCCCACGCGAATTCCGGCGCGCTGCGCCAGCGGGTTCATTTGCACAACCAGCTGTTGCTGCTCGTCATACAATACGGCAACTTGCCGCTGCAAGTCCGGCTGAATGACTTGTAGCCGCTCTAGTTGTAAGTGCGGTAGTGTGACGTACAACCACATCGAAAGACCTCACTTTCCCGGCCACTGTGGTAACGGTTGCCGCGCTAAACGTAACGGCCAGCCGCCGGTACGCTTCAACAGTTGCCATTGCACTTGACCATTCTTCGTCACACCATCTTGGCTGAAATGGACGCGCAGCCGCGTCGCATAACTACGAGCTTCCTCAGCTTGCCAAGGACTAACAATAAAAACATAAGCGCCGCTTTCTGCTGCGGCCAAATGGAGCCGACGAATAGCGATGGTTGATGGTTGTTCCGCCCAGAGCAACAGCACACCGGCTTGACCACTATGCAAAATGGTTTCGGCTGCCCACAGCGCGTCTGCTGGTCTTGCTGGCGTCAACACAATGTGTTTTGCTTGTTCTCGTTCCGACTCCGCCAACGGCAATTGCGCTAAGGCCGGAGCGTACGGCACCGCCGGTGGTGAAATCCAAAAGATCGGACGCTGTTGCTGCGTCGCACGCATGAACGCCGGAGCCACTAGCGCCAACTCGCCAATAAAGCATTGCGGCACTTGTATTTCATGCAGGCGCTGGGATTGCCAGCCACCACCAAGCGCCTGATCCAACTCGAACTGACCTGTTGTCACAAAACTTGTTTGATCCGCTGCTGCGTGAGCTTGTTGATTGCCGAGCCAAAGCGACCCGCGGTCAAATAATTGCTGTAACGGCGCCTGCATATAACCACCATAAACTACTGTATATTTATACAGTGTAGTGTATGCGATTTTATTTTCTTTGCAAGGTCTTCTGTAGTTATTGCGAAGTTACGGTATGATAAATAAAAAATAATAAGATCGGCGGAGATAACCACCATGCTACGATTTTTGCCCGGACCGTTTAAACTTGTCATCAGCTTTCTTTGGGCTGGTTTGTCGACCTTATTGATCGGACTTACCATCATTGTCTTAGGTCTATTTAAATTCCTCATTCCAATTCCTGCGTCACAGCGTTTTGTCTCTCGCATTGCCAATACGGTTTTTCGTGGCTGGGCGTATGCTATGTCGTTTATGTTTCGCCTTAGCTACCCGGTGAAATGGCAAGTTGAAGGCGACTTACCGAACAACCCCGAAGGCTGGTATTTAATACTGAGCAATCACCTCAGTTGGGTGGATATTTTGGTCATGATGCACCTTTCTCGTGCGGATTTACCGATGCCGCGATTTTTCCTCAAGCAAGAATTATTCTGGGTGCCGGTGGTGGGTATTGGCTGTTGGGTGCTCGACATGCCATTTATGAAGCGTTATAGCAAAGAGCAAATTGCCAAACGTCCTGAGTTACAAGGTAAAGATATCGAAACGACGCGGGAGAAATGTGAGAAGTTTCGTCATATTCCGACGACAGTCATTAATTTCTGTGAGGGTACACGTTTAACACCGGTCAAACATGAGCAGAAGAAAAGCCCCTATCGACACTTACTGCCGCCAAAAGCCGGTGGAACCTCATTTACCTTGCAAGCTATGGGTGAGCAGTTCCAAGAGGTGCTCGACGTCACCATGATTTATCCCGGCTATAAAGCAGGGGATCCTATCGTCGGGCCTTTATTACGCGGTGAGCTGAAAGAAGTGTATGTGCATATCGATCGCATTCCGGTCACTCCGGACTTACGCGGGGATTACTTTAACGACCCCGAGTTTCGTGAACACTTTCAAGGCTGGTTAAATGAACGCTGGTCCTTGAAGGACCAGCGCATTGAGAACTATTTGAACCGAACCCATTAAGCGTCGGTCGACTTCGGCCGCGCTTCTTCTTGCTCAGCATGTTCCGGTGAGGCGAAGACATTTTTCAGCTCTCGGACATCAACACCACTTGGGTGCTGATAGACCCGCAAGCCAAACTCAGGAATAATCGAGTAGAGGTGGTCAAAAATATCCGATTGAATTCCTTCATATTCAACCCATGCTGTCGTCGCTGTAAAAGCATACACTTGCAGTGGCAAGCCGTCCGGTGTTGGCGCCATTTGCCGGACCATTTGGATCATATCCTGATGAATACCGGGATGGTTTTTCAAATAGCAGGAAATATAAGCTCGGAACGTACCAATATTAGTAATCCGTCTCGTATTCACTGGAGCCTTACCATCCTCGCGTAGCTCTGAATTCCACGAGTCGATCTCTTCTTGTTTCTCTCGTAAATAAGTCCGCAGCAATCGGAAGCTTTGCAAATGCTCTTTCTCTTTATCGGTTAAGAAACCGATACTCTGCTGATCAATGAGCAGTGTCCTGCTAATCCGACGTCCGCCTGACTCTTGCATGCCCCGCCAGTTTTTGAACGAGTCGGTGATGAATCGTCGAGTAGGGATAGTCGTTATAGTTCGATCCCAGTTCTGTACTTTCACCGTATGCAAAGCGATATCAATGACGTCACCATCGGCGTTTAACGCGGGCATTTCAACCCAGTCACCTACGCGAACAATGTCATTTGACGAGATTTGCATGCTCGCGACCAAAGACAATAGGGTGTCTTGGAACACCAGCATAAGTACGGCAGCCATCGCGCCTAAACCAGAGAGTAAAATCACTGGTGAGCGGTCAATCAGTGCCGCGATGATTAAGATTGCTGTGACGGCATAAATCAGGATTTTTATGACCTGAATGTAGCCTTTAATCGGCTTTAAGTGAGAGTCTGGCCGTCGCTCATAAATGGTATTAACGACCGTTAAAGCGCCGTTAATTGCTAGTGCAACCGTGAGGATTACAAAAGCATTGGCAACGTTTTGAATAATCGCCACCAACACTTCCGGTACTTCTGGGACAAAAACAATACCTGCCGAAAGCACCAACGCTGGAATTACATTGGCCAATCGCGCGATAACGGTTGAATTCGCTAGCGTTTCGTCACGGCCAGCAGGGGTAGCCCGCAAAGCGCGCATCAGGCCGCGCACCAACATGCGCTTGACCACCGCATTGCTCAACCAAGCCAGCAACAACAACACAAACAAACCCACAGCCATATATAACTGTGGGTGCTGTTCTAACCAAGCGGTGGACGACTGCCAAAAAGCTGTCACATCATCCATGGAGTGCTCCTTGCTGCTCGTAACGCGTCAATTGCTGTACTGTTAGTCTTTCTTTTCAATCAGATATTTTGCCAGAGCCATGTACTCTTCGAAGAAGTTATTTGAGTTCTGGAAGCCAGTTTGCAGCATTTGGTATTTACGGTTTACGACATAAGTTGGTGTCGCGCTAACGCCAAACTGTTGCTGCAGCGAGCGCATGCGGTTGCTTAAACTGGTCACGGCAAAACTGTTAAACGCCCGGTCATAGGCCGCTTCTTCGACACCTAAATCGAGCATAATTTGCTTCGCTTCAGCGACTGTATTGACAAAACTATTACGCATAAAGTGACGCTGAAAAACGCGCTCAACAAATTGCTCTTCAATACCCAAAACAATTGACGTCGCATGAATGCGTTGGATATTGTCGCGCATCGTGACATTTGGCACGACTAAATTGACATGGTGTTTTTTAAAGGCATCACCGAACTCAGCTTTGAGCATGTCACTGAAACCGGCAAAGTGATAACAGGCATTACAATACAAAGAAAAGAAATCAATAATTTCCGGTGAGCTACTTGGCGTATCGCCGATCACGCGATAATGCACACCTTCTTGGAAGTTCTGTGCCGAGACTGGCGTCAAGGTCATCACTACAGCGCTCGCAAGCGCAATCAACCACTTTTTCATGTTCAACATCCTACATTAATGAAATTCTGAATTGCTTCGATTATGCCGGTTTTAAAGTCCCGACTGCAAGTTTAGTGGCGGCTCAGCGAACGCAGAGAGCTGCTCTTTGAGCGTCAGAATTTGCTGCTCCCAATAACGCGGCTCGGCAAACCAACTAAAACTACGAGGGAATGCAGGGTCGCTCCATCGCACGGCTAACCAGGCCATATACTGAATGATTCGAAAAGCTCGCAAAGGTTCAATCAAGGCGAGTTCTTTCGGGTCAAACTCACAAAACTCTTCATAACCGGCTAATAAAGTTTCGAGCTGCGCTTCTTGTTGATAGCGCTCGCCCGAAAGCATCATCCACAAATCTTGAATTGCCGGCCCTTGTCGGCAGTCATCAAAGTCGACCAAGGTGAGTCCTTGATCACTCCAGAGCAAATTGCCGATATGGCAATCACCATGCAACCGAATATGCTGATAACGCGACCAATCGACTTTCAAGATCTGTGCAATCACTGGCTCTAAAATCGCCGCCATGGCCGGCTTCAAGCTCTCCGGCAAAAGAGCACAGGCTAGCAATGTTTGTTGGTGTTGTCGCAGTAATTCTGTTGACACCAGCGGTGGGCGGTGGACAAAAGGTTGCGCTTTGCCGACTTGATGTAAACGACCAAGATGGCGACCGAGATCTTCCAACTGCTCCCACTGCTCAGGCTCCAACGCGCGTCCGCCAACACTGGGAAACAACGCAAAGCGGTAGCCATGCGTTTCCAATAGCGTGGTTTGAGGGCTCTCGAGTGGTAATCGCAACGGACAAACCACCGGAATTTCAAATGCTGCTAAGTCGTAAGTAAAGGTATGTTCTTCAAGGATGGCATCCGTTGACCAACGCCCCGGACGATAGAATTTCGCCACATAACGCGCCACTTCGCCGGCGCTATTCTCCGCCAAGAATTGATAAACTCGGTTTTCATAACTATTCAGCGCAAGCAGGCCTGAGGTTGGATAGAGGCCAGCGACCTCTATCGCATCGAGAATCAAGTCAGGTGTTAAATCCTGAAAACTAAAGTCAGCCACTTCCGCTCCTTGGCGTTGGGTGAACTTACTGATAAATGAAGTTGGTATTCACCGTCCGGCGGATACGTGCGTCCTGTTCAGAGGTGATTTCGAATGTCACTTCTTTCATCGGCACGTCCATGAAATAAGGGTCGACCGCCAACGTAATTGGCAAGCTTTCTGTCGACTCCGGCGCCAGCTCGATTTGTTGTGGCCCGTACCACTGAATATCTTCAATGCCAGCAGCCGAAATAGTGAAGGTTTGCGACTCTTGCGACTTATTACTAATGCGCAAGGTATAAACGTTTTCAACCCAACCTTCAGCATTCAAGCGATACAAGGTATTGCGGTCGCGAATCACATCAAACTCGAGCGGAATCCGCAAGACGATATCCAACACTAACAATGCAGACAGTACCACTAATGCAGCGCCATAGCCCACGCTTTTTAAACGGAAGACCTTGGTTTGCCCACCTTCGAGACGCCGTTGCGTGGTAAAGCTGATGAGCTGCTTGGGATAGCCCATCTTGTCCATGACATCGTTACAGGCGTCAACACAAGCACCGCAGTTAATACATTCGTATTGCAAGCCGTTGCGGATATCGATGCCGGTCGGACAAACTTGTACGCATAAGTTACAGTCAATACAGTCGCCTTTGCCGATACTCGCCGGATCGACTTTACGCTTACGCGGCCCGCGCGGTTCGCCGCGCTCTTCATTATAGGCGACGATATAGGTGTCTTTGTCGAACATGGCCGATTGAAAACGCGCATAAGGGCACATGTGAGTACACATGACTTCACGCATCCAGCCCGCATTACCGTAAGTTGCGAAGGTGAAAAACAAGACACTTCCTGTAGCCCAAGCACTTGAGTTCAGGAGCCAAAAGTCGGTAAACAACACGCGGATATCGGTGAAGTAGCCGACAAACGTCATCGATGTCAGTAGCGCGATAATGATCCAAACTGCATGTTTGGCAAATTTCCGTTTGAATTTATCAGCATCCATTGGCCGCTCATCAAGCTTCATGCGTTGATGTCGGCCACCCTCGATTTTGCGTTCAAACCACATAAAGATGAACGTCCAGGTGGTTTGGGGGCAGGTGAATCCACACCACACGCGGCCAAATAAAGTGGTGATCAGGAACAAGGCAAACGCGGAGATCATGAAAATCCACGCGAGAATGGTAAAGTCTTGCGGCCACAACGTCATACCAAATATACGGAAGCGTTGCTCCATAATATTGAACAAGATAGCTTGCTCGCCGTTCCAAGTCAGCCACGGGAGCACGACAAACAGTGCCATCAACGCAAAACCAAGCACGCGGCGGGTCGTTTCAACTTTGCCTTCGGCTTCACGCACGTAAATATGGTTTTTCCCGGGCGGCTTGCTGATGTCGGGTTTCTGAATATGAACCGCTTTTTTCGGTGGGGCTTTTTGCACCGTAATCGGTTGAGCTTGATGCTCGGACGACGTGTCGTTTTGAGGGGGGTGAGAGCCGTTCTTCGTATTTACCACGTTGAATCCTGCCATCTAAAAAGAGAAACCCGAGAATGGCTCGATTATACGCCCATTCTCGGGAAATAGCAGGCCGGTGTGGCGATCTGGATCAATCATTATGCAGGTGGCGTTAGCGTTAAAAACGACGCTGCAATACCAAAATAAATCAAAACCCCACTCGCATCGGCTATGGTTGTTACCAAGGGTGCGCTCGCGACCGCAGGATCCCAACCAATTCGCTTTAAAATAAAGGGCAATGAGATACCAACAAGGCTGCCAACAAGCACGATACAAATCATACTCAAGGCCACAATGGGAATAATGACAGCGTCAACACGGAAAAACGCGACTGCGGAAATCGCTGCAGCCATGGTCACACCGAGACCAAGCGATACCACAAGCTCTTTACCCAGCATGTAAAACCAGTCTTTCTTCTCAACATCATTGGTGGCCATACCGCGCACAATCAAGGTCGCAGCTTGAGCGCCGGTATTACCGCCAGAAGCAATCAAGAGCGGCAAGAAGAACAACAATGCGATATGGGTGGCAATCGTGTCTTCAAAATACATCATACCTAAGCCGGAGAAAATATTGGCAAAGACCAATAAAACTAACCAATTAATCCGACTGCGGTAAATGAGAAACGGACTCGCATCTTTAATCCCACCTTCAAGCCGGCCAACCGTTGCCGATTTATGAATGGACTCAGTATCTTCTTCTTCGACAACGTCCATCGCGTCATCGAACGTCACCATCCCAATAAGAATGTCGTCGTTGGAAACGACTGGAATCGCAATTAAGTCGTAACGACTAATGATCCGTGCCGCTTCAGACTGTGGCATATCTGGTTTCAACACCACAACGTCACGCGTCATAATGTCTTCAATTGTTTCCGTTGGTGCAGCCGTTAAGATTTCCCGTAACGACAAAACCCCTTGCAATCGATGGTCCTTATCGACCACATAGGTTTGATAAATCGTTTCTTTTTCGGGTGCGCTTTGGCGCAGTCGTTTTAGCGCGTCACCGACCGTTCCACTAAGAGGAATAGAGGCGTAGTCGGAGGTCATTACGGCGCCGACGGTGCCTTCTTCATAACTTGCCAAACGCAAGAGATCTTCACGCTCACGCTTCGCTAAACGGCGCATCACTGCGTCCTGAAGTTTGACGTCAAGTAAGGCGTACACGTCCGCACGTTCATCCGACGACATGTCTCGGAAGAGTTGCGCGAGTACACCGACCTCCATATGGCTGGCTAAGTCTTCTTGGTTATTGGGTCGCAAGTAACCGAAAACTTCAGCCTGTTGCTCGCTAGGCATTTTGTCGAGCAACGCCAAGGCACTATAAACTTCAAAGTTTTGGTCAATATATTCGGCAATATCTGCTGCTGGAATTTCAGCGAGTGCCGCGGTCAATTCTTGGTCATCACCTTGAGCAACGAGATCGATGAGATGTTCATAACCTTCATACGTCATTTTTGCTTCTCCCTTCTTGCTCTAGGCTATCGGCCGCGCGGACTAAAACTGAATGCGAAAAATAAAGTGTGGTCTCGGCCTGAGTCAAAGTCAGTACGCATCAAGGAAACCGTTAAACTTGCATTGGCAATGACTTGTGATAACAAGGCACCCACCTGCCAATTTGTGCCACTGCCTTCAATATGAAACACTTCCGCAAAACCCGTTACGTGGCGATTAAACTGTTGCTCGAGACCGATACCCGATGTTGTTCGAGTTTTCGAAGCAACGTTGTCTTGTTGCAACCCAGCATTCACATGCACCATTGTCGAATGGCTCAGTTGGAAGCTTACGGGAACGTTCACATAGTAACTCGGCACCCGTTTAACGGGGTCGGAGTCAAGCGCAAACGTAGACCCTAAAGCTAACGCAACAGCGCCACGTTGCTGATCAAAGCTGCCTAACAACGTCTTCGCTTCGGTGGTTAAATAATTCTGCGCCGACTGCTGATAGGGTTTCCAGCGCTCATAAGCGAAGGTTAGCTCAACACCACTATCACCAAACTGGCAAACGGGCGCAAAATAAAACAGCGAATCGCGGCCATTGTTGCCGAACCAACTTTCAATCTCACAACGGTTCGGATCAACAATACTGGCGTCGTCAACCACCATGCTGGTTGATGCCAGCGCGAGTGAGGGCAGAGCAAAGAAGCCCATTAAGCCAAGAATACTTTTACGCATATCTAACTCCTCATGCGAGTGAGAGAGTGTTAGACACTACACGGAAAGGGGCAGTAGAAGGATCGAGATGTGGGATCTTTCAATACTGCAACTTTGCACAGACGCTCAAGCTCGGCAAAGTCGCAGTGACACTGGATCAGAGTAACTGGGACTTTAACGGACCTGAACGGCAAATTCGTCGTCGTGAACTGTCCAAGACTTACTCTCTCCATATAACAAATGAAGTGCTAATTTTAAAAAAGGGCTGCCCAACGGTCAACCCTTTTGCTGATGTATTAACCACTATGACATGAATTAAGTGCGTGTTGGACAAGAAAAATTGAGCATCCAGCTATCGCACGGTCGGAACTTGCAGTTTATCCGCATGTTCTTTGACAAAGCGGTCACTCATCAAACTTTCAAACTGATCATTCTCGCGGTAGATAAATAACGCAGCAATATCATGCTGATTCGCAAATGCGAGGCCTCGCTCTTCACCAAGAACGAGTAAGACCGTCGCTAATGCGTCAATTTCTGTTAGATTTTCGCCCAGCACATTCACCGCCGCCAGCCGGTGACGAATCGGGTATCCTGTGGTCGGATCGATCGTGTGGGAATAACGAATTCCGTCTTCTTCAAAGTAATTTCGATAATCGCCCGAGCCGACCATGCCAGTATTATGCAAGGGTAAAATATGACGCACCACTTGTTGATTTGCATTTGGTGCCTCAATACCTATTCGCCATGCTTGGTTGGCGTTGCGCTCACCGAATGCGATTAAGTCACCACCAATATTCACTAAATGGTTGTTCAATCCAATGGATAACAAGTACTCACTTACCGCTTGAACCCCATAACCTTTGGCAATTCCCGACAAGTCAACGAAGACATCGCGATGGCGGGTAATGGTTTGGTCAGCATCATTCAATTCAACAAAACGATAACCGACTTCTGCTAAGCGTTTTTCGAGCAAGGCGGAATCAGGTGCTGAGGTGACTCGACCCTCCGGCCCAAAGCCCCACAAATTGACCAAACCGCCGATGGTAAAGTCGAATGCTCCACCGCTCTGCTCGGCAATGTCGTAGCCGACGCGAAGTACGTAATACAGCTCAGGGGGGACCTGCACGGCCTCACCAATTGGGGCGCGGTTGACCGCCGTCAGCACCGAATCTTGACGATACGTCGACATTTGACGATCGACTTCATTGAGAACCGCTAAGACACCTGCCTGCACTTCTTCGTGATCAAAGTCGTGTTGGCTACCGATACTGACTTCAAAGAAGGTTCCAAAAATTCGACCTTCGAGAACCGTGGGCGTCGGTGGTGTACGAGGTGAACAACCGGCGATAAACATCACCGCGAGTAGAACGAGCCAACCAAAACGAATACCTTGAACCATACTCAGCCTCTTTTAATCGATGCTAGATAAAAAACCATAAGAGTAAACCGCCAAGAATCAGACGGTAAATGACGAACGGCTGCATACCAATGCGTCGGATAAACGCAAGGAAATAGTGGATACAGGCATAGGTGCTGATCGTCGCGACGACAAAGCCAACCAACAGGGTATCCCACGGAATATCTGTTCCATCACGCACTAAATCGACGGTCAGCAATAAACTGGCCGCGGCGATGATGGGGATGGACAACAAAAACGAGAAACGTGCTGCTGCGTCACGTGACAAGCCCAAAAACAGCGCCGCCGTCATAGTGATACCTGAACGAGACGTGCCCGGTATTAACGCGAGTGCTTGGGCAAAACCAATAATCAATACATCGCGTAGTGACAGCGAGTATTCATCGCGATCGCCGCGACCCTTCCAATCCGCCAAGCCGAGCAGCAAACCGAAGACGATCAGTGCTAAACCCATAACAACTTCAGCACGAAATAGACCTTCAGCCATGTCCTTCAGTAACAGACCCAGTACACCGGCAGGAGTCGTACCGATGATCACCCACCAGCCTAGTTTCGAGTCTTTTGTCGCTCCTTTACCACGCCAAGTGCCAAACCAATCTTTCAACATGGTGGCAATCTCGTGCCGAAAATAAACAATAACGGCAACCAAGGAGCCTGCATGCAACACCACATCAAAAGCGAGACCTTGGTAGACGTCACCTAACCATTGCCCTGCTAAAACCAAGTGGGCTTGGCTGGAAATAGGCAAAAACTCGGTAATTCCTTGTACGAGGGCAAGCCATACCGCGGTTATATAATCCATCGACTGTCCATTGATTCATCGCCAATAAAGCACGCTAGTTTAGCAGAACTCTGCAAGTTGAGACCAGAACTCGAGTAAGTACCTTTTTGAGCGATTTCATCGCGGATAAAAAAAGCCCGCCATGGGGGATGGCGGGCCAAGCTCACGGTTTGTTTAGGGGAACAACCGTTACGTGCACCCCAGGGAAACTAGGAGAGAGATTAGCGCCCCTGGGTGACAGTTTAATGACAGTCACGTCAATCTAAAAAATAACTAAGCGATTGAGCGAGCCGTGCGCGCAGCATTCAATACCGCCGCTAACTTGATTGAGGTTTGAATCGCTTGGGCGGACACACCATGCTTTACAAGCACGCCCACATGCGAATCAATACACATACCACAACCGTTCAATGCAGAAACTGCTAATGAAAATAATTCAAAGTCAGCTTTCTCGACACCTGGATTCGCCATGGCATTCATGCGCAAACCCGCTGGCATTTTCGCAAACTGCTTGTCTGAACAAAGGTGAACAAAGCGATAGTAAATGTTGTTCATCGCCATAAGGGTCGCGGCGATTTTAGCGGCAGCAAAGACGTTTGCTTCTACTTTGCCTTCCGCTTCTGCTTCAACTGCAGCGATGAGCTCTTTGTCATCCATTGCGTAAACCAATGATAATGCAGTGCCGTAAAATTGGTCGGCGGTTAGACCTGAAGAGTCCACGTTACCGAACAGGTTAGACAGGTTAAGCTTGGTATCTTTACCGTGATCACCAAGAAGTTGTTTGTAATCTGCAATCGTCATGTTGCCTCCAGGACGGAAATTCTGATTCTTAATGAAAGGGCAGCTCGTGCTGCCCTCACAGGTTACTCTGTGCGGAAACGCTTACAGAGTGTCGCCACCTAAGGGACGGTTACAAGGGCACAACTCATCGGTTTGCAAGCCGTCTAAAATGCGCAGGATTTCTGCTGGGTTACGGCCAACGTTCAACGCGTTCACAGAAACGTGCTGGATAACGTTGTGTGGGTCAACGATGAAAGTTGCGCGCAGGGCAACGCTTTCAGCTTTGTCACGAACACCTAAACCGTCAACCAATACGCCTGAAGTGTCAGCGAATGAGTACTGATTCAAACCATTCAGGTCTGGGTGCTCACGGCGCCATGCTAATTTAACGAATTCGTTGTCAGTGCTACCACCAAGAACAACTGCATCGCGGTCAGCAAATTCTTCGTTCAATTTAGCAAACTCAACGATTTCGGTTGGGCAAACGAACGTGAAATCTTTTGGATAGAAGAAGATAACTTTCCACTTACCTTCGAAGCTGTCTTGCGTGATGGTTTCAAATGCACTCACGCCATTTTCTTCTGGCATGTTGAAGCCAGGCTTCGCTGCGACTACAGAAAATTCAGGTAATTTATCACCGATAGTTAACATTTAAATTTCTCCATAATTTTAATTTAGAACCTAATCAAAAGCTCTTACCGTTGACTAGGACTGCTGCAAACTCACGACGTATGTTAGGCAATAATTTTCATTGGTGAAAACGAATAAAAGCTATTACTATAATCGAATAATCTGATTAGCTTTTGGTGAACGACAATGAGCAAGTTACCTAGTTTAAAAAACCTGACCTATCTACTCGCACTGCATCAGCATCAAAACTTCAATCGTGCTGCGCAAGCCTGCTTTGTGAGTCAGTCGACATTAAGTAGCGGCATTCAAAACCTTGAAGAACAATTGGGCTGCCAATTGATTGAGCGCGATCACAAGTCATTTTTATTTACCGGCATGGGCGAAGAAGTGGTGGAGCGGGCACGAGAAATCCTGACCCATACTGAAGAGCTGGTGAACTTTGCCCAAAGCCAAGGCAATATCATGGAAGGACCTTTGCGGATTGGCTGCATTCCGACCATTGGACCCTTTATTCTTGGCCCATTAAGCAAGGCGTTGAAACAGAACTATCCAAAGCTAAGCTTGTATATTCGCGAGGACACCACCCATCAGCTCATGAATTTATTGCGTGATGGCGATCTCGATGTACTCATTCTTGCCTTACCAGTTGATTTGCAAGGCAACCAGCAGTGGGTTGTTGGCAAAGACCCATTCAAAATGGCGCTGGTACCTGAGTTAGCCAAGCTTGCTGGAGAACCGGTGGATTACAACAAACTGCCGAATAAGAGTATTTTCCTCCTCGAAAAGGAACACTGCATGACAGGGCATGCGGTCACCGCTTGTCGTCTCGGTAACAAAGATAAGATTAATCCGTTCACCGCGTCGAGTTTGCATAGCTTGATTCAAATGGCCGAGGCCTTACAAGGCGCCACCTTTGTACCACAAATGGCAATTGACGCGGGGATACTCAACGGTAGTGATTTAATCATTACCGAACCCGGCGATGGTGAAGCATACCGTGAGATTGGTTTAGTCTTTCGACCGACCACGAGCCGCCGCCAGACTTTCCGTAAATTGGCCGAAGTGCTAGCGGAATTTTTGCCCATTTCGACATTAAACTAGTCGTGTTAAGCATATGACAGTCATCGTACGGAGTTATCCGTTAATCGAGTTTTTGGCGGTCACACTGATCGCCACACTCATTTCTGTGGTATTTAACTATACTCATAACGCTGTAATTGCGAGTTTTTAAGCAAACTCAGTTCCGATTGAGCTTTGTTTTTTGTCTGTCCAGCACAGACACCCACTAACAGAGGAGTTACTTCACGATGCAACGAACCACTATCAGTTTAGCTTTTGCGATGGCATTCGGAGGCAGTGCAGTTTTAGCAGCTCCAGCAGAAGCAAGTACGATTGAAACCCGTTGGACCAACGTTGAAGTAGAAACCGTTGCTGAGGGCCTCGTTCGTCCTTGGGGCATAGCTTTTATCGGTGACGGCCGCATGCTGGTCACCGAGTTGCCGGGACGCTTACGTATCGTTGAAGCCGACGGCACGCTCGGCGATCCCATTGAAGGTTTGCCAGAAGTTCGCGTGCGTAACCAAGGCGGTTTGTTAGACGTTACGCTTGCGCCTGACTTTGCTGAAACTCAACGCATTTATATTTCGTGGTCAGAGCCTGATGCGCCGGGCAGTAATGTGACCAGCACCGCCGTCGCACATGCGCGTTTGGCCGATGGCGCATTACATGACTTTACCCGGATTTTTAGCGGCTATCCAAAAGTCGATGGTGGTCGTCACTACGGTGGCCGCATGGTGTTCACCCCAGACGGGCAACATCTGTATGTCGGCTTAGGTGATCGTGGTCATCAAATGCTCGAATCACAAGACCTCGACAGCCATACCGGTACGTTAATTCGCATTCACCCCGATGGCTCAGTGCCAGCGGACAACCCTTATGTCAACACAGAAGGCGCGTTACCGGAGATCTGGTCTTACGGGCACCGCAATATTCAAGGCATCGACATTCAGCCCAGTACAGGTCTGGTCTGGGCGGTTGAACATGGTCCGCAAGGCGGTGACGAAGTGAATCAGCCGGAACCGGGTAAAAACTATGGCTGGCCGGTCATTACCCATGGCGAACAATACGGTGGTGGGCAAATGGCCGAAACCGTGAGCTTCAAAAAAGACGGCATGGAATTACCTGTTTGGCATTGGACACCTTCGATCGCTGTCAGCGGGATGAATTTTTATGACGGTGATAAATTCCCAGCGTGGCAGGGCAATATTCTCGCCGGTGGTTTGCGTGGCCAGCAAGTCGCACGTTTAGAAGTGGATGGTGACCGCGTGATTCACCAAGAAGTCATGAACATGGATTACCGAATTCGCGAAGTGCGCGTCGGTCCTGACGGCTACATTTATTTGCTCACCGATAATCGTGACAACGACAAAATCTTACGTTTAAAGCCAGCGGAATAAACCATGGCTAAGTTGTACCCAACAAGGTTCGTCGTCATGACGAGCCTTTTTCTCTCGCCGTCATTGTTCACCACCCTTAACGTTGTGGCCGAAGAAACTTCCGCTACCGAGGACGTCATTGTGGTGACCGCAACACGCAGTGAACGTCCTTGGCTATCCACACCTGCAAGTATTGAACGCATTTCGGTACAAGAGCAATTACCTGGCATGCGCACCGATGCCGCCGAGTTACTCATCGGTATCGCGGGCGTGCAGGTCGATACTCGCTATAACTTCGCTCAAGACACGCGCATTACCTTGCGTGGCTTTGGTGCGAGGGCTGCGTTTGGGGTTCGTGGCGTGCGATTACGCTTAGACGGTATTCCACTGTCAATGCCCGACGGGCAAGCACAAACCTCAAGTATTTTGCTTGACGAGCCGAGTCAGGTTGAAGTGCTGCGTGGGCCTTTCGCTGCGGTTTACGGCAACTCGGCTGGTGGCGTCATTGACTTACAGAGCGAGCGACCACGTGAATCTCAGCTTAGCGCCAATTTAAGTGCGGGTAGCAGTGCCCGTGAGCGTCAACATCTGCGTGGCGTGATTGCTGATCAGGGGGAAACCGGTAGCACCTTGAGCTTCGATTATGCACGTTTTCGCACCGATGGTGATCGCCCCAATAGTGCTGTTGAGCGCGACCAATGGGCATTACGCGCTTTTCATACCTTTAGCGATGGTATGGAACTCATTCTTAGAGTCGATGATAACGACGCGCCTTATTTGGGCGATCCACTTGCGCTTAGCCCTGGACAATGGCGCGAAGATCCACGCCAAATTGCTTCGCAAGCGGAAACCTTTGCAACCCGAAAGTCTATTCGTCATCGTCAGCAATCATTGACCCTCCGACAGCGCTCAAGCGCAATGGCGCACCTAGCCAGTTGGCAAGTTAACGCATGGCGCGGAAAGCGTGAAATTGAACAGTACCTAGCCTTTCCCGGCAGTGCGATTACGCAAGCGGGCGGTGTCGTCGATTTAGCTCGCAGTTTCACTGGCGTGAATGCCGAAACCACTTGGCAAGCGCGCAGAAACTGGCGCGTGACCACAGCGTTGGACTATGAAAAACAAACAGACGAACGCCGTGGCTTTGTGAATGATTTTGGCCAACGCGGTGATTTACGTCGTGACGAAACTGGCACCGTCGAAAGTCTTGATGGCTCCGTCATCAGTGACCTGCAAGTCAACGAGCGAGTCGCTTGGGTGACTGGCGTGCGCTACAGCAATCTCGATTTTGCTGTTGTTGATCGTTTTATTGTCGAGGGCAACCCGGATGATAGCGGCGCAGTGCGTTATACCGAGTTTGCTTGGAGTACAGGGCTAAGTTACGCCATTTCACCACAATTAAGCGCATTTATAGCCACTGGTGAAGGCTTTGAAACACCGACCCTCACCGAAATGGCGTATCAGAATGAAGGAACCGGCCTCAATACCGATTTACGCGCAGCGAAACTTGAGCAACACGAAGTCGGCTTGAAATGGCTCAGCGCTACAGTGCAAGGGCAAGTCACCGTCTTTCAAATCAATACCCGCGACGACTTGGTTGTCGACCAAAGTTTGGATGGTCGTACAACCTATCGCAATGCTGCGCGTACCGAACGTGAAGGACTAGAAATTAGTGGCATTTGGCGTTTTGCCCAAGACTGGAGCTTGCGCACGAGTTACACTTATTTAAACGCCAACTATGGCGGTAGCGAAGTGACCAGCGCGGGTAACCGGCTACCCGGTCTTGCCCAACATGAACTGTTTCAACAGCTCGAGTGGCGGCCACTTGGCAGTGAAAGGCTGGAGTTGCTGGTGAATGCTCGTTATCGTTCAAACATAGCCACCAATGATGCAAACAGTGAGTTTGCGCCCAGCGCCACGGTGTGGAACGCAGCCGTGCGCAGTGACTTCGTCGTTGATAACTGGCGCGTCCAACCTTGGTTACGCCTTGAGAACCTCACCGACAAAACCTACGTGGGTTCAGTGGTGGTTAACCAAGGGAATGGCCGGTCGTTTGAACCAGCACCGGGACGGATTTGGATGGCAGGTGTCACTGTTACTCGTCGCTTTTAGTCGTTTTCGCCCTCTAACCAGCGATACAAGGTACGACGGGTGACACCAAGAATATCGGCGGCTTTGCGTTTATTACCGCCGGTTTCTCGCAGAACATACTGGACATAGTCTTGCTGCACTTCGCTGAGTGTGCGTAGCGGCTGAACGTCTTGTCCAGCTTGGTTGTCGTTGGCAACCTGCGGCGCAAGCTGTGGTGAAAGCTGCGATGCCGCCAAGCGCATGCGCTCAGGTAAATGCTCGGGTTCAATTACATCCTCTTGGCAAAACGTGACGGCGCGCTCAATGGCGTTTCGTAGCTCGCGAATGTTTCCCGGAAACGGATAGTGATAGATTAAGTCGAGCGTCGCTGGACTAAACTGACGTGCTGCACCTGACGCTTGGGTCAGCTCGGCAAGAATATGCTGCGCGAGCAGCTCGCGATCGTCACCACGCTCTCGCAAGGCTGGAATCTGCAACGTTAATGCTTCAAGTCGGTAAAACAAGTCTTGCCGAAAGTCGCCATCGCTGACTCGCGTTTCCAGATCACGGTGAGTCGCAGCGATAATGCGTACATTGACCTGCACTTCTTGATCCGCACCGACCGGACGCATTGTCCCCTCTTGCAACACTCGTAATAGCTTAGCCTGCAACTCTAACGGCATTTCACCAATTTCGTCGAGCAACAAGGTACCACCATCGGCTTCTTTAAGCAGACCGGTACGAGCCTTTTGCGCACCCGTAAAAGCACCGGCGGCATGGCCGAAAAATTCACTTTCCATCAACTCTGTAGGAATTCCGGCGCAGTTCACCGCCAAAAATGGTTGGCTTACTCGTCCGCTTTCCGCATGAATAGCTTTTGCTACCAACTCTTTTCCGGTACCACTTTCACCTAACACCAACACCGGCGCGTCAGTGGCCGCAACCTGTTGAATATTCTGGTAGAGCTGGCGCATAGCGCGGCTTTGACCAATCATGCCATGGAAGGTTTCAGCATGCTTTTGCTGACGTAATTGACTGACTTCCCGCTCAAGCCGACGATGCTTCAACAAGCGCTGAATGGTCAATAACAAATGCTCCATGTCCAACGGCTTGGTCATAAAGTCATCCGCACCTTGTTTCAACGCGGCGACCGCCTGACTGACCGAACCAAATGCTGTGATTAACAACATTAAAGGCGCGGGTGACAATGACTTTACGTGCTTGACCAGGCTCATGCCGTCGGCGCCCGGAAGACGCAAATCACTGAGCACCAAATCCGGCTGCCAGCGCTCAATTTGTGGCCAAGCGTCTTCGACGGAGAGAAAGTGACGTACCCGAAAGCCTTCGGACTCCAGTTCTTCAACTAAGAGTTCGGCCAATCCGGGGTCGTCTTCGACGACAATAATGCGTTCATTCCAATTCGCCATTTTCTCTCCAACGACACGTGTTAGGTTGCTAATTTCAGCGTTAACGTCGCAATACAACCGCGACCTTCTGGGTTATTTTCTAACCGCAGCTGCCCCCGGTATTCCTGGGCAACATTGGTTACAATCGCTAAGCCCAAGCCCGTTCCTTCTCCTTGCCCTTTGGTGGTGACAAACGGTTCCATCAGTTCTTGTTCCGACAATGCCTCACTTAAACCGGGCCCATCATCAAGTACCCGAATGGTCACTTCTGGCTGTTGCCTTGAATGCAGACTGACGGGGCCAGATTCATAGTCGACTTGCACCACCACCCATTGGTCGGCAACTTGTGCGGCATTACGGACTAAATTCACCATTGCCAGCTCAAGCCGCGAAGCGCTCGCATAAAAAGTAGGTAGCGGCTGGTCCGGCAGTATCAGCCGCAATTGCAGCGCCTCGTCGTCGAGTTCGTGGCGAATACTGTCTAACACGCCTTGTAATAACTCCGGCAAGCTGATTGCAGCGTCATCCGCAACTTCTTCAATGTGCTCCTCGGCGGGACGACAATAATTCAGGAGCTGTTGAACAATTCGAGTTAAACGCGCCACTTGGCCACGGATCGCAGTTAATTGACGCTGCCGATCGGGATCATTCTCTTTGCGCAATAAACGCTGAGCCCGGCCATCAATTACCGTCAGTGGCGCACCAAGTTCATGAGCAATGCCACTGGCAACATTGCCGATCGCGGCCATTTTTTCTTGATGTTGCAGCTTTTCGGCAAGCTCTTGCTCTTGCCGCCGAGCCTGTTCGAGTTCTTCGTCTTTGCGCTCAATACTGTCGAGCATTTGATTCAAACCACGCGCGATCTCTGCCACTTCACCCGGTCCGTCCGTTGCGGTTCGGTAATCTCGTTCTCCTGCTTCCACCCGTGTCATCGCCTGCTTCAGTTGATTGACATGACGACCGACCCCGCGATAGTGACCAAAAATCACCACAGTTAACGTCAGTAATGCCATCGCCAGCCAAATCACCCAAGCCGCTCGGGTCAGACGCGCAAAGGAAGCCTCGAAGTCGCTGGCCTGACGATTAATTTGGATAAACCCATTCGGTTGCCCGAGCGGATCGAATAAGGGTAAAAACTGCGAGTACATTTCCACCCCGGAAATTTGTCGGGTGCGTTCTTGCTGCTCACCGGTCAACACCACTTCCTGCGCTACTCGGCTGCGACTTAGGTCACGCGAAGCAATACCCGCTGCCGCCACTCGATTACCGTTGGCGTCGTATACCGACGCGCCATAAACTCGGCCAATTTCGAACACCGACTCAAGCGCACGTTGTACCGCCTCTTCGTCATTCTCCAAAATAGCTTCCTGCACAGGTAAGCGGATGGCCCGACCCAGCAACTCCAAATCATCTTTGAGTCGTTCGGTTTCAAGACTATTGAGTCGCTCAATACCAACCCCCAGCCCGATACCCACAATCGCTAGCATGGGAATAACGACGTACACCAGGAGGGCGCGCTGAACACCCGATAACTTCCACCATGAGGCAGATGACGCTAAATTTCGTTTCACATTAAGTTCTCGCATTGGCTAATTCTGACACAAAATGACACGGACATAAATGACACATGTGACAAAAGTATACACATTAAGTCGCTAAAAGCGTCTGTTAAGATTCCGCCAAAATATTGTAAAGCCCGTGCATTTAACTAAAAATCAATAACTTATGATAACAACTTAAAAGTTGGCATGGTCTTCGCTTTATTCTTGAGTGACAACTTAATAAATTTGAAAAACGTCCACAGGAGGACTCATGTTAAAACGTACTTTTGCACTTTCAGCTCTCGTTGCCGCTATGTTCGCGACACCAGCTCTGGCACAAGACCAAGATGCAGCGGCGTACGCGCAACAGCAAATGGAACAAATGGCCAATGAGCCAGTAACTGATGAGCAACTCGAGAAGTTCGTCGAAGCCATTGAGCACATTGAACGCATCAATAATGAGTTCGTGACGGCGCTAGAAAGCGTTGAAACTCAAGAAGCCGCGCAAGAACTACAAATGAACGCTCAGCGTGAAATGGTTGAGTCCGTTGAAGACACCGGATTGAGCGTTGAAGAGTACAACGCGCTGGCCTATCGTTTGCAGAACGACCCAGAAGTTCAGCGCCGCGTTGAAGAAATGCGTGAAGACGAAGACGAGCGCTATTAATCACTGCTCTTGAATAGCAGTTCGCACGTCCGAAGCCCCGACATTGTCGGGGCTTTCTTGTCTTCAAAGCACGGTGTTCACTCATTCTCTTCTGACGTTATGCTAATACTGAATTTTTACGGTATGATGTTGGCGTTCGCGTGCAGCAAGACTTCCCGAGAAAGTCTGCATTGCATGTCATTGTCTGAGATAACAACAGAAGAGGAATTACTATGCGCCACCTTTGGTTAGGTGCGTCAGCGCTCGTTTTGCTCGCCGCATGTGCAGAAGCACCGCAGCAGGCCGAAGTTGACCCGTATGCACCGCAAGCAGACGCTGAAGGGCTGATTGACGCCCATTTTAGCGACACCTACCGTGAACATTTACGCACTTTGTCATCTGACGAATTTGAAGGTCGTGCACCCGGCACCCGCGGTGAAGAGCTGACTATCGATTATATCGCCGGCATTATGCGTGATCTCGGCATTCAGTCGTTCACCAACGAAGACTATACGCAGCCGGTGCCACTGGTCCGTATCGCACCAAGTCGCGTGACCAATATGCAGCTTGAACACAACGGCGAAACGAGCGAACTGACCTACCGCAGCGAAATGATGGGCTGGACCAACCGCGTGGTTGACGGTGTGACTGTTGAAAACAGCGACATGGTATTCGTTGGCTACGGTATTGTTGCGCCGGAATTTGGCTGGAACGACTACGAAGGTCTCGACGTTGAAGGCAAAACTGTGGTGATGTTTGTTAACGACCCTGGTTATGCTACACAAGATCCTGAATTATTTAACGGCAATGCCATGACGTACTATGGCCGTTGGACCTACAAATTTGAAGAAGCCGCCCGCCAAGGCGCAACCGGCGCGATTATTATTCATGAAGACGGTCCAGCCGGTTACGGCTGGGGTGTCATCGCTGGCGGTTCGCCAGTGCGTTTCACCATGAAAACTGAAAACAACAACATGCACCGCGTTGAACTCGAAGGTTGGGTGACTGCGGATAGCGCTGAAAAGTTGTTTGCAAATGCCGGCATTTCCTTGGCTGAAGCACATGAACTGGCACTATCGTCAGACTTTGCTCCGGTTGACCTAAACACCAGCATGTCGATGATTGTTGAAAACGAGTTCTCATATCTCGATACCCACAATATTGTTGGTTACATTGAAGGCAGCACCTACCCAGAAGAGCACATTATTTATATGGCGCACTGGGACCATATGGGTGTTGACCCCATTAGTGGTGAAATTTTCAATGGTGCTCAAGACAACGCAACTGGCACAGCTGCATTACTGTCTATGGCAGAGAAATTTGCTGCTGGTGAAACACCAGAGCGAACCGTGGTCTTTGCATTTGTCGGCGCTGAAGAACGCGGTCTACTTGGCTCTGCTTGGTACGCCGAAAATCCGTTAATGCCTCTAGGTAAAACAGTCGCGGGCTTTAACATGGACATGTTCTATGCGCACGGCCCAGTGCGTGACTTTGTTGTGGTCGGTTGGAATAATTCCAACATGCAAGACTTTGCTGAGTCACACGTCATCGCGCAAAACCGTTACATGTCGCCAGAAAACAACCCAGAAGCGGGTATTTTCTATCGCTCAGATCACTTCAGCCTTGCCAAGCAAGGTGTGCCAGTACTCTATGCAAAAGGCGGCGTCGATCACTTCACGCTTGGCCGCGAGTACGGTGAGCGCGAAGCGGCTGAATTTATTGCCAACCGCTATCACAAAGTTGCTGACAAATACGACCCCGAGTGGGATTTACGCGGCATTCACCAAGACATGTGGGTGTTTTTCCGCACCGGCCGTGACCTTGCCAATAGTCGTGTTTGGCCACAATGGGCTACCGGCAACGAGTTTGAAGCGAAGCGCTTAGAAACCGAAGACATGCGCCGTTAATTTAAACTCAGCGTTAACGTTAGAAGCGGGAAGACATAGTGTCTTCCCGTTTTTTATTGAAGCCTAAGCGGAAAGCGCGATGCGCTGAGTGTGCAGCCAGAGCTGTTGATGAAGTTTGGCAACCGGTTCATAGGCGCCATTGGCGAGCCACTCCGCGAGCACAGGTCCCACATCCGGCCATTCCATGCGCACGGTGCGGCTTGTTTCTAGCCATTCCTCGACATCGTTCACATTCAGCGAGTCCATTACCGTTGCGAGCTGACGTGTGGCTAAACAATGGGCATTTGCAAGCTGTTCGAATTGTCCTGTCAGAGGCTTAACGAGTAATTTCTTGCCATACGCAAGCGCTTCACTGCTGGTTTCAAAGCCAGCGTTAGCGATAACACCTTCAGCACGTGCAAAGGCGAGTGCGAACCCTTGGCGGGATGGGGCAAAACACTGAATATGACCGTGATCTTCACGTTGCGCCTCTGGGTGATAGACGGCAAATTGATACTCGGGGAAATTCTGCAGCAAAGCCAGCACGTGCGCCAGCGGCTCAAACGGTAAATAGACTAAAATTTCATGGCCCAAGATCGGCAAGGCGCCGGCGGGTCGATGAATCAACGGCGGTAATACGTGTGGGCCGATGTCTTCCCAATGCATACCCACGGTGACATCGCAGGGCGCAAACTGGCGCAACATAGTCCGTTGCAGTAAAGAGGTCGGTAATGCAGCAGACTGTTTGAAAAAAGCATACTGGCGGCCTAATCCAATACAGCGAACCCCTTGACGGCGAGCGGCCCATGCGGTCACCGGCTCAAAATCCGTCACCACCAGATCGTATCGGCTGAGGTCTAACTCACGCACGTCCTGCCAAAATTGTGTCCAAGGATTGTGGCTAATGGTATCGAGTACCGAGACGCGACCATCGCGCACTTGAAAGCTTAATCCTTGCCGCCATTGATAAGCACCGAAGGCCTCCATATCAAACAATTTTTCTGGTGCCCGACCGGAGACGAGAAAGTCAGCTTGCACGCTAGGATGATGCGAGAGCGCTTGTGCCAATGCATGGCAACGGCTGATATGACCATTACCAGTCCCCTGTACGCCAATTAAAATATTCATCGTCCGTTCCTTTTCCTGATGACTACAAGATGCCGCTGATCGAGAGTGCGAGCCAACCGAGCGCCGAACCCAACGCCGCTCCAGCCAGAATATCCGTGGGGTAATGCACACCCAAGGCAATGCGTGACAAACCAACCAATGCCGCCCAGATGAACAATGGCACTGCGAGTGCAGGTAACAGGGTCGCGGTGGCCGTGGCAAAAAGAAATGCCGCGGTAGTATGGCCCGAAGGAAAGCTGAATTTGTCGCTTGCTTGAATCAACGAAGCGAAGTGAGGGAGTCGCGAGTAAGGTCGGCTGCGACGAAGGGTGTTCTTTAACAGCCAATAAATCGGAAGCTCAATAGCGAAGGCCAGCAAGAGAACCTGCAGGACGGGGAAGGCTTGAGTTGAGCCCACTGCAAACAAAGCCAGGCAAAAAAGTAAATAGCCGTAACCATCGCCGGAACGCGACAACCAGCGAGCCAGCGCGCCATTGCCGGGGCGCCGCAATTGTTGACTGAGCCAGCAAAAGCAGCGATCTTCGAGCTGCTGCGCTTGCATCCACTTGGATAACGGCGGCGACTTTTGACGACTGACTAGGCTTGAAGTTTTCATCATCATGGCTCCCGTCTTTCAGTTGTAGCTAGTGTAGGTGGGGGCAATGACAGATTTGTTACAGCGGCATGATCGTTTGATTAATTATTCATCAAGTGAACCAAGGCTTTCGCAGCGGCTCTCTTGTTTCTAAAAGGCGGCTGAGGCATGATGCAAGCCTTGTTTAACCTGTTCCCTCTTCGCTAGGAAATCGACGTTATGATGCAATTATTCGGCAGCTTCACTTCACCTTTTGTCCGTCATATTCGGGTTGCGTTAGCGGATACCGGCCTAGCACACGAATTTATTGAAACCGATTACAGCCAAAGCGCCGCTGGCTCTCCGGCACAGCGCGTACCTTTTTTACGCACTGACGTCGGTGGTAAGACACTGCAACTCAATGACTCCACCTCGATTCTTAAATTGATCCGCGAGTCCGCCGGTGAATCGTTTTGCGCTGATGTCGAGTCACTGGATTTATACTGCCTGATTAACACCGCTCTCGACACCACCGTTAATTTGTTTTTACTTGAGCGCGAAGGCTTAACGAGCGATGCGAATCCATATTTACAGCGGCAAGCGGCTCGCATTCAAACCTCGTTACTAGCACTGGAAGACTATCCGTGGCCAGCGCAATTACCATGGGATGATGCTGGCATTCGCCTGGCTTGCTTTATGGACTGGGCGCTTTTCCGTCAACGCTTAGACTTCAGCAACTATCCAACGTTACTGAAATTACTCAACGACGCGAAAGCACAGCCGTCGTTTGTCGCTACCGCGCCACCACAGGCATAACCCGCATGGCCGCTGAACGTCGCGCATTTCTCTTGGCGTTAGCGGCCGTTTTGTTGTGGTCGACCGTTGCGACCGCCTTTAAGATTACCCTGACTTATCTCTCGCCACTGCAAATGGTTGCTGCGGCGAGCGTGGTTTCTTTTGCATTTTTGCTCTTCGTGATTTTGGTACAACAGCGCCAGCACGAAATCATTCCCGAACTGCGTAAGCACCTGCGTTATTACCTTGCACTGGGCTTGCTCAATCCTTTGATTTACTACTTAGTGTTGTTTCAGGCCTATACCTTATTGCCCGCTTCACAGGCACAGCCACTGAACTACACTTGGGCGATTGCCTTAACCTTGATGGCCGCGGTATTTCTTGGCCAAAAAATTCGCAAACGTGATTGGATCGCCTGCGTGCTTGGTTATCTCGGTGTGTTGGTGATTGCGACCCGAGGCGATATCCTTGGTTTAAACTTTACCAGTGTTGCCGGGGTGGGCTGGGCGTTATTGTCGACATTTTTGTGGGCGGGTTATTGGATTTTGAATACCCGCCATCAGTCCGAGCCGGTCTTAACGTTATTGCTGTGTTTTGGTATTTCCTTGCCGTTCTCTCTGGCTGCGAGCTGGTATTTTACCGACTGGAGCGGTATTCCGTGGCAAGGCTGGGCCGCCGTGACCTACGTTGGTCTATTCGAAATGGGTTTAACCTTCGTATTGTGGCTAAAAGCGATGAAATTGACGCAAAACACCGCGAAAATAAGCAATTTAATTTTTATTTCGCCGTTTATCTCGCTTGTGTTACTTGCCGTCATTATTGGTGAAACCATTTACCCAGCCACAGTTGTTGGTTTGCTATTGATTATTGGTGGATTGGTCATTCAACAATGGCGCCGGCGCACGCGCGTGGCCGGCGAAGGTTGAGGCTAACTACCATTAAATAGGACGGTGACCGCGACACCGGCAGCAAAACCAATCAGCAACGCCATGCAGGTCGGTAATAACCAAACCGGTTTAGCACGGCCTTGATCGGCACTTGGCGTTTGCGACAACAGTATTTCACGTGGCACCTCGAGTACCGCACAAATTGCATTGCAGGTTTCTAACGAGCCTTGTCCTTGACTCTCAACACGCTGGATCGTGCGCAAGCTCAGTCCAGCGACATCACCCAACTGCTGTTGCGTCCAGCCTTTTTGCAGGCGCTTTTCACGGACAATTTCAGCATTTACGTTCATTCCAAAGCCACCTTACCCAAAAAAGAAGTATTTCGTGAGCTTGGCAAACGTATAGCCAACACCGTAACCAACGACAAGACCAATCAGCAGACTGGTAATCCAACGCCAGGTCGATTGCTTCGGCTTTTCCCCTTTTTGCTCTTCCGCAAACAGGATAATTTCATCTTGGTCAATCAGTTGCTCGCCGCGATAGAGCTCGGCGACATAAATGCCACGAAAGGCGTCACCCCAGCTGCGTACACCAACTTTCAACGCATACGCTTCACCGTCCACCTGAAAGGTATGGGTGCTCATTTTTCGATAGGAACGGTTTGACGAAACGAGTTCATCGTCTAAGTAAATGCGCTCGGCGCCGGTAAAGCTGGAAAACCAAACGCGTAATTGGAGACCACGCACATCAAAGTAAAAATTACCGCCATTGCTCATGGATAAGGAGCTTTTCGGGCTGTTCGTCAAAGATTGTTGCTCTTTCATGTTGTATTCCTTGGTTTAGCTGAACTGCTTGAGTGCATTCCACCACACTACTCAGCTAAATTCGGCGTCAGTCCTGCGTCAGGCAGGCTTTTGTCATATGACACTGAGCCGCCATGATTTTTAACTTATTGATTTATATTGGTTTGTCAATTAATCGCGGGAACGGAAAATACTGGCCACGATAAACGCAGCGATCACGCCCGTAACCACCCCAAGCGCAAACGAGTTCGTTGCGACCATACCCACAGCACCTAACGCAATACCCGCAGCGACTCCTATGACAATCGTTTTGGCTAAGTTTGTGTTCACGCGTTCGACCTCCGCAAATTGAATCGGCTATTGGGTTAATACTAGGCGTTTTTTGCACTATAGTTAATGATTAAGTTAAAAGTAGTTTCGAAAACAAGGACAAACGAATTTATGGCGAAATCAACGACAAGCGCGGAAGCAAACCAAGAAGCCCCTAGTGAGAGTTTAAAAACGCCGATCTATGGTTTGTTCGTTCTCGCCATCTTATATACCTTCTACCTTGCGCACCAAATTGTCTTGCCCATTGTTCTGGCGATATTGGTTACCTTGCTATTTTCGCCTGTCGTCGAAAAGCTTTACAAAAAATGGGGGCTACCGAAGTCAATCTCAGCCTTACTTCTTTTAATCAGCTTACTTGCAGCGATGGCTGGCATTGTCGCTGCAGTCAGTCAGCCATTACTAGAGTGGGCGGCGCGCGCGCCGCAAACCATCTCACAGCTTCTCGTCGGTGAGAGTGATCTGCAACGTCACCTGAGCACATTAACCGACACAGCAGCCGAAATTGAAGAGCAACTCGAAGAGCAAATGGGCGATGATGCCGAAACGCCACAAACCGTCGTACTGCAAACCGACTCGTGGCGGAACCAGCTCACCACCGGCCTGTATCAAACCGCTTCTGGGGTGACATTGGCGCTGGCCTTAACCTATTTCTTGTTGGTCAGCGGCGACCGTATGCTATTGAACCTCGCGGATCAAATGAAGCGCCGAAAACGACGAATCATGATGCGGATTATTCGCAGTGGCCAAGAACAAATCGCTCGTTATTTGGGCGTCATCACGCTGACCAACACGAGTATTGGTGTCGCTATTGGCCTGATTGCTTGGGCCATAGGCATGCCTTCACCGGTGGTGTGGGGTCTCATCGTTGCCTTGACACGTTTTATCCCCTACCTCGGTGTGTTCATTGCTTTTGGTTTACTCACCGTGGTTTCTGTCACCAGCTTTGATTCCGTGTGGCAAATGGCCGTCGTACCGGTCAGTTTCATGATCATTAGCAGTTTAGTTGGCTTCTTTTTGGAGCCGTACATTCACGGCATGCGACTTGCGGTCAATCCCGTCGTTATTTTCATTGCCATCTTCTTTTGGGGTTGGTTGTGGGGGCCGATCGGCGTGTTTATTGCGGTGCCACTCATGACCGTCATCATGGTGGTGATTAGTCACATTCCCCAAATGAATAGCGTGTATCAAGTCCTGTCGAAGGACAGTGTGAAGACATTACGCAAAAAGGAATCTTCATGAGCCGTGAGTCCGCAGCAAATACCGAATACACCAGCGAGGGCAAACCCTGCCAAACCAAACGCATACAAGCACGGATGTCCGATGTGGGTGGCATACCCGTGGCGCGGACTTTGCCGACGAAAGCGCAACGTACGATTGGCCCCTGGTGTTTTCTCGACCATGCCGGCCCCGTCACTTTTTCTGCAGACGAAACGGGCATGCAGGTTGGCCCGCACCCACACACCTGCCTGCAAACCTTCACGTGGATGCTTGCCGGCGAAGTATTGCATCGTGATAGTTTAGGAAATCGGCAAATCATTCGTCCCAGTCAAGTCAACTTAATGACGGCTGGCCATGGCATCAGCCATACCGAGGAATCTGTGTTCAGCAAGGAAAGTGGACGCGAGCTGCATGCCGCGCAACTGTGGATTGCAATGCCGGAGTCCGAGCAAAACAGCGCACCTGCCTTTGAACATTATTCAGACTTGCCGATAATGCACCTTGGCCATGTCGCCTTAACCCTTCTGATCGGTGAATTTAACGGACAAAAAGCACCCACACGGACATATTTGCCAATTGTTGGCATAGATTTGCACTTTGCGGCCGATGATGAAATATCGGTCAATTTAGAGCCGGCGTTCGAATATGGCATCACCGCATTAGTCGGCGGTTTTTCCCTAACCGGAACAACCTTCAATCAAGATGAGTTAGCCGTGCTCGCGACGGGGCACGACACCGCAACAATTAGCGCCAAAAAGGGAAGTCGATTGCTCCTCATTGGCGGCACACCTCTGACCAAACCGATCACAATCTGGTGGAATTACGTAGGGTATAGTAAGGAATACATTAGCCAAGCCCAGCAAGACTGGCATGCGCATCACAAACGCTTTGGCGATGTACCGAATAGTAACGCGGCGCGCATGCAGGGGCCGGAAGTGCCTTGGCGCTAGACCAAGGTGTCCGAATTCATTTCAGTAGTAAGGAGTCAAAATGGCACAGTCGAAGAAAAAGATTCTCGCATTTGCCGGTAGCTTACGCAGCGGTAGTTTCAACAAAAAGTGGCTATTTGCAATACAAGGTTGGATTCTATCTGAGTAGTTAAACTGGAATCAACTCTCTTTTGTGCAAAAGGTGGTTGACAATTACTTGCTTGAAATTGTACTGTTTCGTGCAAAAGGTGGTTGGA
>NZ_JAIUMR010000018.1 GCF_022565475.1 Aliidiomarina sp.
GCTACTGCCAATTCACTTTCAAAACGCATAAAAAAATCCGCAATTAGAGAACCTAATTACGGATTTTGAACCCTTCTAAGGATCGGTCAACCGATCGCGAAAATTTCTTAACTGATCGGCATTAGCCAGATAACGGCTCCCTTTTTTGTTCCTTTCGACTAGGGTTTTTCAGTGTTCTCAGCCGCTGCTTTTTGTTTGGCGAGACGCTTCTCCCAGAAATCCGCCTTCTGAATCCCGAGTTTCAGCGGGTCAAAAATGATAGGACGACCGCTTTTCTTCTGCTCTTCGTAATCACGCAAGCACATAATGGCAGGGCGGGCGACGAAGAAGATAGCAAGAATACCGAGAATGTTGATCCAAGCCATCAAACCAACACCAATATCACCAAGGTTCCAGATATAGCCTGAGCTATTTACGGTGCCATAGGCAACCATAAACATGATCACCAATTTCACTAAGGTTAATGAGAACCTGTTTTTAATGTATCGGTTGAGGTAGGCCACATTGGTTTCGGCTATATAGTAATAGGCTAGGATCGTGGTAAAGGCGAAGAAGAAAATAGCGATACCGACAAAGCCTTCACCCGTATTGCCAAACACGCTCGATAGCGCTAACTGCGTAAATGCTGGTGATGCAACGTCTGTGGTTGCCGCTACGTTTTGAACGATTAGTGCGCCAGTCACTTCATCAACGATATTGAACTGCTGCGTGATTAAGATCATTAAAGCGGTCGCGGTACAGACAAACAAAGTGTCGATGTAGACCGAGAAGGCTTGGACTAATCCTTGTTGTGCAGGGTGATCAACTTCTGCCGCAGATGATGCATGCGGACCGGTACCTTGACCCGCTTCGTTGGAGTAGATGCCACGTTTGACGCCCCAACCGATAGCAGCACCGAAACCGGCTTGCGCGGTGAATGCATCGGTGACAATCATGGCGAGAATACCAGGTACTTTGTTTAAATTTAGGAAGACGATGACCAATGCCATAATAATGTAGGCAAGGGCCATAAAGGGCACCACTATCTGGGTAAAGTTAGCGATGCGTTTAATGCCGCCGAAAATGATGAAGCCGAGGACAATGAGGATAACCGCAAGGGCGATGAGTTTATTCGAGCCAACTTCACCGAAGTCGGTTGACACCATGTTGCCGTCACCAAAAACATGGGTTACTGCATTACCGACGGCATTGGCTTGAATCCCAGGTAAGAAGATACCGCAGGCAATGATCGCCGAAATTGCGAACAAAATCGCCAACCATTTTTGTCCTAATGCTTTTTCAAAATAGTACGCTGGGCCACCACGATATTGGCCTTGGTCTTCGACTTTATAGATTTGACCTAAGGTTGATTCTGCATACGCCGTACTGGCGCCCAGAAACGCAACAACCCACATCCAAAATACAGCGCCTGGACCACCGAAACCAATCGCGGCTGCGACACCTGCGATATTACCGACACCAACACGGCCGGAAAGTGTTACGGCCAGTGCTTGAAACGATGAAATACCTTTGCTTGAGTCATTGCCGCTGATTAACAACCGCAGCATTTCTCGAAAATGCCGAACTTGCGCAAAGCGGGTGAGTATCGAATAAAACAGGCCGGCACCTAAACAGAGAACGATCAGGGCAGGGCTCCAGATTATATTATTGACGGTGTTGACGATGGCTTCCATCAGCGTCTCCCAGTTGTTATGGAGTTGTTGTTTTTAGAATCAGGCGTTACTTTGCCACATTATTAAAGTTAGCTCTACGAGAACTTCATACAGCAACCCTATATTTGTCCCGTTTTATCGAGTTTTTTCTGCTTGCAAACGTGATTTACGCTGGAATCATCACCTTTCACGTGAATCAACCTTGGATGGCTGATATGATTAGTTTACTGAAACTCACTTTTCCTTGTGGACAACGAGAGGTGCCATGGCGATTATTAATTGTCCCGGCTGCATGAAAAAAGTATCTGATCGTGCGGCTGTCTGTGATCATTGTGGTTTTATGCTGGGTGCTCACGACGCTGAAACATTGGCACGTAAAGCACGCAATCAGCGTTCGATCCGGGTGAATAAATTAGTCAGCCAGCAAATGTTGGCCATCGTCTTTTTTGTTGCGGGTATTGGCGCAACTTTTTATGATTGGCAGGAAAGTGGCTGGGAGTCCTTCATGCCGATTGTTGGACCGGCAGTTGCAGGTTTAAGCTTTGCGTGGTACTTAGTCACTCGTGGTCGTATTTATCTTTTGAAACGGCAGAAATAGAATGCAATATGATGACGTTGTGAAGGCGATGTCGCCGGAAATTTATGAGCGTATGGTTCAGGCGGTTGAAACAGGACGTTGGCCAGATGGTCAAAAACTAACGCCGGAACAATTGGAAAATGCGATGGAACTGGTGATGGTGTATCAGGCTCGCCGCTTACATCAGGATGAACATTTTTCGATTGGACCAACGGGTGAGTTGGTGATGAAAACAAAGGGCGATTTGCGCTCTGAGTTACGTATGCGTGCCGAAGCGGATATTGCTCGGTTTACAATCAATGACGATAAACACTAAACGTTTTTAGTTGGAGTGAGCAATTCCGTGTTTTCAGCAGTGACAACCGAACCAACCGGTTCCCCAGCTTTTTATCAAAGCTTAGTGAAGCAACTCGATGCATTAACCGCAGATGAGCCCGACCTTATTGCTAATCTAGCCAACATCAGTGCCTTTCTTTTTGACCAATTAGACGACTTGAATTGGCTTGGTTTCTATTTAAGTCAAGGTGAAGAGCTAGTGCTTGGCCCGTTTCAAGGCAAAGTTGCATGTGTCAGAATTCCTTTTGGCAAAGGCGTATGTGGAGCTGCGGCGAGCAGTCGTGAAGTGCAGCGTGTAGCGGATGTCCACGCGTTTCCTGGCCATATCGCTTGCGATAGTGCGAGTAACTCAGAGATCGTGCTGCCAATCATTGTCAATGACCGTGTCGTTGCTGTGCTCGACATCGATAGCCCGAGTCTGAATCGCTTCAGCGCCGACGATGAAGTCGGACTTCGTTTACTCATACCTTTGTTAGAATCGCTAAACTGGCAGCAGTATGGATGATTTTGATATCCGTCCGTATCTTGTTGATGTAACGGATATGGACTTTTTTGAAGATGAAGCTGAAATTGCGGCTGATCATCTTAATTTAATGCTTTATACGATTGTTCAGCAGACGGCTGACATCGAATTTTGGACGTTTGAAAAGCGTGAACAATTGATTCTGGAAATAAGCGAGCTGTGGCTGCGTGAACCGGGACTTGTCGAAGCGGAATCGGACGAATTAGAAGATTATATCACCCACCTGGTTCAACGTATCGAACAAGATGACCAGGCAACAGAGAACGATGAAGGTTAATTCAATGGAAAATACGGCAAAACTCTCAACCAGCAAAGAAGTTATCGCATACCTTGCGGAACAGTTCCCAGGATGCTTCACGTTGGAGGGAGATGCGCGCCCGCTGAAAATTGGAATTTTCGATGAGCTCGCGAAACGTCTGGCTGATGATGGCAATGTCAGTAAAACGCGATTACGTTCGGCATTGCGTCAATACACGAATTCATGGCGCTATTTGCGTGGTGTTAAAGCAGGTGTTCAACGTGTTGATCTAGACGGCGCTGATGCAGGTGCGGTTGAAGCCGAGCATGAGCAACACGCTCAAGAACAACTGCAAGCATCGCAAGCAAAAGCAAAAGAAAAACAAGCACAACGTGCGGCAGAGCGTAAACCAATTGCGACCAAAGGTCGTAATACCAAGAACAAAACAGGCGATAATCAAGTCAAAGGTGCAAAGAAGCGTAAATCAGTTTCGATTCCACGCAGTGGTTCAAGCAAGCCAGCAGTTGCTCAACCTATTACCACGAAAGCGGCCTTGGAAAGTGTCCAGCCCGGCCAGGTAAAAGTCGGTGACAAAGTCCAAGTTAAAGTGGGCAGCATGGCAGTGCAGGGAACCATTGCAGGCATTGAAAAAAGCGAAGTTCAGGTCCAACTACCGTCCGGAATGACCGTTCGAGTAGCCGTTTCTGAGTTGTTTCGCAGCTAACAGGAGTTCGAATGTTTAAGCAAGTTGTAACCAGCGTTGTTCTGACCGCAGCGTTATTATTAACGCCTTCAAGCAGTGTTGGGCAAACCCAGGGCTTGAGTGATTTAAGTACGAGCTACACATTAGCCGATGTACCCAAACTTGAGCCGGAAGCGCAACATAAAGCTGCTAGTCGTCGAATCGCGTCCTATTTCACTCGCTATCACTATAGTCGGGTTGAACTGGATGAAGCGATGGCCGAACAGATTTTCAATCGCTACTTCGAGCAACTTGACTACAACCGCATGTTTTTCCTGCAGAGCGACATCGATGAATTTGCATCACATCGTAAGAATTTCCATGAAAAACTCTTAAATGGTGAACTCGATGCAGCTTATGCAATGCATCAGCGTAATTTACAACGTCGTTTTGAACGTTTTCAATATGCCTTAACAGTTGTCGAGGCTGGCATCGAGTTTGATGAGGACAACACCGAGTTCCAATTTGACCGCACTAAGGCTGATTGGGCGACGTCGGTTGCCGAACTCGATGCGATTTGGCATCAGCGAGTGTTGAATGATGCGCTGAACCTATTATTAGCCGGACGTACGGAAGAAGAAATTACCGATAACCTTAAACGTCGTTATCGGTCAGCTCTGCAGCAACTTACCCAAACGCAAAGTGAAGATGCGTTTCAAAATGTTATGAATGCTTTTGCGCGTAGTGTTGACGCGCATACAAGTTATTTGTCTCCACGGAATGCCGAGCGTTTTCAACAAAACATGAATTTGTCGCTTGAGGGTATTGGCGCGGTCTTACAAGCGGAATTTGACTATACAGTCATTCGCTCTCTCGTTCCTGGTGGGCCAGCGGATAAATCTGGCAAATTATCGCCAGATGACCGAATTATTGCTGTGGCGCAGGGTGATCAAGAGTTTGTCGATATTATCGGCTGGCGTTTGGATGACGTTGTTGAAATCATTAAAGGGCCGAAAGGAAGTGTCGTTCGCTTACAGGTATTGAAAGGTGGCGATGCGCCGGGTGCCTCACCGGTCGAAGTTGAAATTGTCCGTGAAGAAGTGCGCTTGGAAGATCGCGAAGCGAAATTGAGCTATGAAACTGCAGAAAGCGGCGAGCGTTTTGCAGTGATTACCATTCCTGGTTTTTACAACAAGCTGACTGACAAGGTTCAGGAACTGTTGGTTGATGTACGTGCCAATGATGTTGACGGCTTGATTATTGATTTGCGTGGTAATGGCGGCGGCGCCTTGAATGAGTCGATTACCTTGACGGGTTTATTTATTCCGTCGGGACCGGTTGTACAAGTGCGTGACAGTACTGGTCGTATCGATGTTAGTGGCGACCCTGATCCGCAAGTACATTATGATGGCCCTATGGTGGTCATGATTGACCGCTTCAGTGCCTCAGCATCAGAGATTTTCGCTGCAGCGCTACAGGATTATCAACGTGCTTTGATTGTTGGTGAGAACAGCTTCGGTAAGGGAACCGTGCAACAGCATCGTGGTTTAGCGCGGCGCTTTGATTTACATTCAAATCCGATGGGTAGCGTGCAATACACCATGGCTAAGTTCTATCGTATCGACGGTGGTAGCACACAGCATAAAGGTGTGGTTCCGGATATACAGTTCCCAAGTTTGATTGATCCGGAAGAATTCGGTGAAAGTCGCGCAGAGAATGCTTTGCCGTGGGATCAAATTGAAGCGGTAGAGTTCCGTCGATTTAATTATGTGAACGCGGATGTCATTGAGCGCTTGAATAAATACTTCGGTGAACGTACGGCAACGGATCCCGAGTTCAGTTATATTCATCAAGACGCTGAGCGGGTCAAAGCGATGCGTAACCGCACTCATGTGAGTCTCATCAAAGCCGAGCGCGAAGCAGAGTCTGAGCGCGACCGCCAACGTAGTCTCGACCGAATTAATGAGCGATTATTACGTGCCGGTTTAGAGCCTGTAGAAACGATTGATGAAGCAGATGAAGAGGTGCGTACCCCGGACGTATTCCTCTCCGAAACTGTAAGAATTTCTGCTGACTATTTACGTATTTTGCGTGAAAACAATTAGTTAATTAAAGGATTTAATTCGAAGGGCTTGTTCGACACAAGCCCTTTATTATGTCTATAAATCGAAAAACGTTTGGTTTTTCGCGCTAAAAATGACATAAAGTACAGTAAATGCGAACCTCGACGACCAGAATAACCGTGGGATTCGCTGCCTTATTATTATAAAAAATGGATCACAAACATGACGGTCACTACAAAACGTCCCTCGTATTTGCAAGCGCTGATTCCTTTGTTAGCGCTCATTGCTATGTTAGCAAGTTCGGTCTTTCTGTTTGGCGAAGATTCGTCATATGGCCCCAATCAAATTGCCTTGTTAATCGCCGCTGCGATTGCCACTGTGATTGCTTTCAATAACGGTTATCAATGGGGTGATATTGAGAAGGGCATTACCGAAGGCATTTCTGTCGCTCTCGGAGCAATTTTAATTATTTTGATGGTCGGCTCTCTCATTGGCACTTGGTTACTCGCCGGAATTGTCCCGACTATGATTTACTATGGCCTCGAGCTGCTGAGTCCAAGTTGGTTTTATGCGGCTGCTTGTATCATTTGTGCCATTGTCGCGTTGTCGATTGGCAGCTCATGGACCACAGCGGCAACGATAGGTGTCGCGCTGATTGGCGTGGCAACGGGCATGGAGCTATCTCTTGCTATCACAGCCGGCGCGGTCGTTTCCGGTGCTTATTTTGGTGACAAAATGTCACCCTTATCCGATACCACTAACTTAGCGCCTGCAGTAAGCGGAACCGAGCTGTTTGCACACATTCGCTACATGAGTTGGACTGCTTTCCCGGCCTTGGGTATTTCGATAGTACTGTTCTTGATTCTGGGTTGGAGTGCTTCGAGTAGTGCCAACATGGATTCGCTCGACGCAATGCAAAGCGAACTGCGTAATTTATTTAATATCAGTCCAGTCATGTTGATTCCGCTTGCGGTTCTCTTTGTACTTGCGGTTGCGAAAAAGCCGGCGTTACCGTCGATTCTGATTGGCGCCTTAGTGGGTGGCCTTTGGGCTCTGCTGTTCCAGCAAGATGTTATTGCTACGCTGGCTAATCCAGATCGAGCAAATTTTGTCGTTGGTGCTTTTGAAGTGGTATGGCTTGCACTAGCTAGTGGTGTTCAGATCGCTTCCGACAATGCTGACCTTGAATCCTTAATTAGTGGCGGCGGCATGGAAAGTATGATCAACACCGTGTGGTTGATTATTAGCGCCATGACTTTTGGTGCCGTGATGGAAACAACTGGACTGCTGCAAAAGTTGATTCGCGGCATTTTGAAAGCTGTCAAAGGCACGACGTCGTTGGTCACCGCAACAGTATTTACTTGCTTTGGTGCGAATGTGTTAACTGCCGATCAATATATGGCAATTGTTCTCCCGGGGCGGATGTTCCGAGAAGCCTATGCAGAAGCCGGGTTGGATCCGCGGGTCTTGTCACGGACGCTCGAGTCGAGCGGTACGATTACTTCTGCGTTAATCCCATGGAACACTTGTGGTGCCTACATGTTCTCGGTATTGGGTGTTTATCCGCTCCATTACGCACCATTTGCGTTCTTCCTGTTGTTGGTGCCGATGCTAACGATTCTGTATGCCTACACCAATTTCAAGATTTTACGTTTACCAGGCCATGAAACAACGGCAGCCTAAGCGCTGCCGTTTGTCTCGTCCGGGCTAATTTGCTCATCTATTAAAGGTTAACTCCATGCTCGAACTCTCGACTCAACCGCAAGCTAAGTTTCGCGCCGATTATCAGCCACCAGCATTCGCGATTGAGACCGTTGATTTAACCTTTGAGCTGGTGCCCGAAGCGACACGGGTGACCAATACCATGGTGATTCGCCGCGTCGGTAACGAGGACACACTGCGTTTAGATGGTGAGCAATTAATCTTAGTAAAAGTGCTGCTGAACGGCGACGAGCTCGCTACTAGTGATCTTGTTGTCGATGGCAAAAGCTTAGTTCTGCCTGCGGTGCCGGAACACTTTGAATTAACCATAGTAACAACTATTAATCCCTCGGCAAATACCGCTCTTGAAGGACTCTACCTGTCGGAAGGCACCTTTTGTACACAGTGTGAAGCGGAAGGTTTTCGGCGAATTACCTATTTTCTTGATCGTCCGGATGTGTTGGCTGTGTATACCACGACGATCATTGCCGAACAGGGTCGATACCCACATTTACTGTCAAATGGTAATTTAGTCAAGCGTGAGCAACGTGATGGAAAGGACTTTGTGACATGGCATGATCCGCATCCGAAACCGAGCTACCTGTTTGCCCTTGTCGCTGGCGATTTTGATTTGCTTGAAGATCGTTTTATCACCCGTGACGAAAGGGTGGTGACTTTGCAGCTCTTCGTCGATAAAGGCAACTTAGGTAAAGCAGATTATGCTATGGGCGCGCTTAAACGTGCCATGCAATGGGATGAAGAGCGCTTTAATCTCATTTACGATCTCGACATCTACATGATCGTGGCGGTTGATTTTTTCAACATGGGCGCGATGGAAAATAAAGGGTTAAACATTTTTAACTCCAAATATGTGCTCGCCAATACACAAACCGCGACTGATCAAGACTTTCTTAATGTTGAGTCCGTTATTGGCCATGAGTATTTCCATAATTGGACTGGAAATCGCATTACCTGTCGTGACTGGTTTCAGTTGAGTTTGAAGGAAGGGCTTACGGTATTCCGTGACCAAGAGTTTAGTGCAGATCTGGGTATGCGTGCGGTGAATCGTATTCAGGATGCGCGCATTATGCGCACGCATCAGTTTGACGAAGACAGTGGCCCTATGGCGCATCCAATTCGCCCGGATCGAGTGGTTGAGATGAACAACTTCTATACCGTAACTGTGTATAACAAAGGTGCGGAAGTGATTCGTATGTTGCATACCTTACTCGGAGAGGCTGGCTTTCAAGCAGGAATTGCGCTGTACATTCAACGTCATGATGGCCAAGCCGTGACCTGTGAGGATTTCGTCACCGCAATGGAGGATGCTAATCAGGTCGATTTGCAGCAGTTTCGATTGTGGTATAGCCAAGCGGGAACGCCGCTCATTGAAGCGAGTGAGACTTATGACCAAGCCGCACAACGTTATACATTAACGTTGCGCCAGAGCATACCCGCAACGATTGGCCAAGATCATAAAAAGCCCATGCACATACCGATACGCACAGAGTTTGTAAACGCTAAGGGCAAGCCCTTGTCGATGGCAGATGCAAAAGGGCAGCAGGTCAGTGTGTTAGAACTACGTGAGGGGCAACAAGACTTTGTCTTTGAAGGTGTGAGTGAGCGGCCCATTACTGGTCTCTTAGCTGATTTTTCTGCTCCCGTGCGTTTGCGGATGGCTCGCAGCGAAGCCGAGTTACTTGCACTCATCGCCGGCGGTACCGACGCTTTCCTGCGCTGGGATGCAGTGCAACAGTTTTATTTGCAACGCCTGCATCAAGCCATTCGTGATGATGCGCCGGTAAACGTTCCTCGAAACCTGATTGATGTATTAAGCAATGAATTACGCAATTGCTCGGCAGATCCAGCACTGACCGCATTACTTCTGCAAGTTCCCAATGAGGAGGCAGTAAGCCAAGATTTCCAAGTTATTCCGGTGCGCGCAATTTGTCGTGTTGTGAACGAATTGCGGTTTGTTCTGGCGCAGTCTTTACACACAGAACTATTGCAAGTTACCAAGTTAAACGACGATGAGAAAAGTGCACTCACGTCTACCGCGATTGCGCGGCGCATGTTAACCAATACCGCGATGAGCTTATTAGCCTTATTGCCGGATAACGATGTCGAACAAGTGCTCGAGCAGTATTTTAATCAAGGTGCATCAATGACATTGCAGTTTGGTGCTTTGCAAGCTGCTGTGCATGCGAACCATCGATTAACGCCTTCATTCTTGACTTGCTTTGCCGAAACTTGGTCGCATGACGTTTTGGTCATGGATAAATGGTTAGCGGTACAAGCAACTGGCCCGCAATACGGTACCGTCGACACAATTGCGAGTTTAGTGGCATCAGAGCACTTTAACTGGCGTAATCCCAATCGCATATACGCGCTCTTAGCGTCATTTACCCACAACCTGGGGCAGCTGCACGCTGAAAATGGCGAGGGGTACCGTTTTGTCATTGCCGCGATTCGCCGTTTGAATAGTAGCAACCCACAAGTTGCGTCGCGTTTGTTGTCGCCATTATTGAAGTGGCGAAAGTTGCCGACTAAGCAACAACAACTGTTAAAAAACGAATTAATTTCTTTAAGTCAGCTGAATAATTTAGCGCCTGATTTATATGAAAAAGTTAACCAAACGTTAACTGAAAATTAACTCATCGCACCAGCCCAGAATACGTTGATTTTCCGCTCTTAAAGGCCGACAATATGTGAGCTACAAAACTACCGCCCGGCGGCGGTTGTCATGCCACAACTTTTTTGCCTCAGACAAGGATTAATCATCATGGCATCGGTCAACAGTCAACCCCCGGTTATCCTCGAGAAAGTTTCAGAGACCATTCATCAACGCTTCCCGAAAACCAACGCTTCCTTGGTGGAGGAATTTGCCCAACGCCTCTACCGTAATGTGTCCCGCGATGATTTAGCGGGACGAGACCATAGTAATATCTATGGTGCCATTGTTGGTCTGTGGCATAGCTTTAACGTTTACGAGTCGAATACTAAAGCAACCATTAAAGTGTATAACCCAGAAGTGTCGAAACACGGCTGGGAGTCTCCGCACACGATTATCGAGATTATTCAAACCGATATGCCGTTCATGGTGGATTCAGTGCGGATGGCGTTAAGCCGTTTGTGTATCAATTCACAATTGCTTTTACATTCACCGTTGGTTCATCGTCGCGATGCAGAAGGTAAGATTATTGAAATTTTGCCAGCAGGCCAAACCGACGAAGCGGCACAAACGGACACTGTATTCATAGTCGAAGTGGATCGTCAAAACGATGCGGCTGAGTTGAAAGCGCTGAAAACAGAATTAGCCTCGGTCATGAACGAGGTTGCTCTAGCTGTCAGTGATTGGAAACCGATGCGAGCGAAGTTAAAAGAGATCGCGGAAACAATGGACGCGCGGAATTTCCCCGGAGCTCCTGAGAAACTCGAACAAGCGAAACGCTTTTTAGCTTGGCTGGCAGACGATAATTTCACCTTGATGGGCTATCGAAGTTATAGCGTCAAAGCAGTTGAGGGTGATTATGAGATTGTACAAGACCCGGATTCAAGCCTAGGTCTGCTTAAGAACTCGAAAGACAATACGGCCCGTCGCCTCGGGGAAATGAGTAAATTAGCTCGCGCGACGGCGTTGTCCAGCGACGAACTATTATTATTGACGAAGACCAACGCGCGATCGCGGGTGCACCGTCCAGCGCACAATGATTACATTGGCATTAAGCGGTTTGATGCACAAGGTCGCGTCATCGGCGAAGACCGGTTTATTGGCTTGTATGCAGCGACCTTCTACAACGACAGTGTTATGGACATTCCGTTAGTCAGTGACAAAGTGAAGTCGGTTTTAGAAAAGTCTCGTTATGCGAAAGGCACGCACGCGAGTAAAGCGTTGCTGAATATTATGCAAACCTATCCACGCGACGAGATTGTCCAAAGTAGCGAAGAAGACCTATTAAAAACCGCGCTCGGAGTGTTGCAAATTCAAGAGCGTGATATTACTCGTGTCTTTTTACGCCGTGATATTTTTGGTCGTTTCATTACCGCTATGGTTTATGTGCCGAAAGAACGTTACAACACCTTACTGCGGATTCGCACGCAAAACATCTTAGCGAAAACATTGGGCAGCAGTGAAGACGTCGATTTTACGACTTATTTCTCTGAATCGGCTCTGGCACGGACACAATATACGATTCGTGTTCAAGACAGTGGCCAAGAAATCAACATCAAAGAATTGGAAGAGAATCTAATGGAAGCATCGCGCAGCTGGGAAGATAATTTAGAACGCTTGCTAGTGACGGCAAAAGGTGAAGGTAGCGCTCGTGATTTAATGAAGCGCTACGCTGCTGGCTTCCCTCGTGCCTATAAAGAAGATGTGTTGCCTTCTGTGGCATTAGCCGATATTGAACAGCTCGAAGCACTCGACGACGACCATCGCTTGGGTATGCTGTTTTATCGTGCGCAAGAAGTTCAAGATGACTCAAATCGCGTGAAGTTAAAGCTTTTCCACCGCGACGAGCCGATTCACTTGTCAGATGTCTTGCCCATGCTAGAGAATTTTGGACTGCGCATTATCAATGAAAGCCCTTACCAAATTAAGACCAATGACGGCCATGTGTTTTGGGCCCTCGACTTCTTCATGCTGCATACTGCCGGAAAACTAGACCTTGAAAAGAGTCGCGACGCCTTTCAAAATGCGTTTGCAAAAGTATGGGCAGGGGAGTACGAAGACGACGGTTTTAACCGTTTGATCCTTGGCGCCGGTATGGAAGGACGTCATGTTGTTATTTTGCGGATGTTTGCAAAATACATGCGTCAGATCGGAGTGACCTTTAGTCAGAGCTACATCGAGAGCACGTTCACGCGTTATCCAAACATCGCAGCGTTATTGGTGAAATTATTCTATACCCGCTTTGAGCCGGGTGTGAAAAATGTGAATAAGAAGGTTGATACGCTCGTAGCGAAAATCCAAAGTGAACTGGAAAAGGTGGCGAGCCTCGATGATGATCGGATTATTTGTCGCTACCTTGATCTGATTCAAGCAGCGCTGCGAACGAACTTCTTCCAAGTCGATGCAAAGGGCAATGAAAAACCGTATGTGTCGATTAAGTTCTTGCCAGAACTGATCTCAGAAATGCCATTGCCATTGCCGAAGTATGAGATTTTTGTTTATTCGCCACGGGTCGAAGGCGTTCATTTGCGAGGCGGCAAGGTTGCTCGCGGTGGCTTGCGTTGGTCAGACCGTAGGGAAGATTTCCGTACTGAAGTATTAGGTTTAGTGAAAGCGCAGCAGGTTAAGAATACGGTCATCGTTCCAGTTGGAGCGAAAGGTGGCTTTGTCTGTAAGCAATTGCCTGAAGAACGTGATGCCATGCTCGAAGAAGGTAAAGCATGTTACCGCACGTTTATTCGCGCCTTGCTCGACATTACCGATAATATCATTGAAGGCGAAATCGTCTATCCAGACAATGTGGTTCGTCATGACGATGATGACCCTTATTTGGTGGTCGCTGCGGATAAAGGAACAGCAACGTTTTCGGATATTGCCAACGGTATTTCTGCCGAATACAACCACTGGCTGGGCGACGCGTTCGCGTCAGGCGGTTCCGTCGGTTATGACCATAAAAAAATGGGTATCACGGCACGCGGTGGTTGGGAATCAGTGAAGCGTCATTTCCGTGAAATGGGGATTGATTGTCAAACGACTGACTTTACTGCTGTTGGTATTGGTGACATGGCTGGGGATGTCTTCGGTAATGGTATGCTCTTGTCGAAACATACCAAACTGGTCGGTGCTTTCAACCATATGCATATCTTCATCGATCCAGATCCTGATGCCGCTAAATCTTACAAAGAGCGCGAGCGCCTGTTCAATTTGCCACGTTCAAGTTGGGATGATTACGACCGCAAACTCATTAGCGAGGGCGGCGGTATCTTCTTGCGCAGTGCAAAATCAATTGAACTGACGACGCAGATGAAGCGTCTGTTAGGTACGCAAAAACGCACCATGACGCCAACTGAATTGATTCGTGCGTTACTCATGGCGGAAGTCGATTTAGTTTGGAACGGTGGTATCGGTACCTACGTCAAGGGCAGTAAAGAAACCGATGCCGAAGTCGGAGATCGTGCCAACGATGTCTTACGCATTAACGGGAAAGACTTACGCTGTAAAATTGTCGGTGAGGGTGGCAACTTAGGTTTCACCCAACTAGGTCGTATCGAATATGCCATGCGTGGTGGTCGAATCAATACTGACTTTGTCGATAACGTGGGCGGTGTCGACTGTTCAGATAACGAAGTAAATATCAAGATCTTGTTGAACGGCTTAGTCGCCGCTGGTGAGCTAACCAAACCGCAACGTGATCAATTGTTGTATGACATGACCGATGACGTTTCTCGAATTGTACTCCATGACTGCAACCGTCAAACTCAGTCGATCTCGGTGACCTTATTGCGCGGTGCTGATCAGATTAAAGAAATGCAGCGCTTTATTCATCATTTAGAGAAAGAAGGTTTGTTGGACCGCGCGCTGGAATACTTACCAGATGATGATGAGTTGGCGGAGCGCACAGCTGCCGGTAAAGGTCTAACTCGACCGGAACTGGCTGTTTTGAATGCGTACGGCAAAATGGTACTGAAAGAAGAGTTGGTGACGGATGAAATCACCCAAGACCCTTTCCATGCCAAAGAGCTTGTCGCCGCATTCCCGCCGAAATTGCAAGAGCAATTCGCTGAAGCGATGAACGATCACCCATTGAAAGGCCAGATTATTGCCACGAAATTGGCAAATAATATTGTCAATGATATGGGCCCTAACTTTATTTACCGGAAACAAGAAGCAACGGGCGCTACGGTTGCTGAAATTGCAGCTGCTTATATTATCGCCCGCGAAGTGTTCGATAGTCGTTGGATTTGGGCTGAAATTGAGAAATTAAATAACAAGATTCCGGCAATTGTCCAGAATCAAGTGTTGTTCCAAGTTCGCCGCATGGTTCGTCGTGCTACACGCTGGTTCTTGCGCCACCGGAACCCTGCATTCACATCGATTCAAGAGCATATCGATTTCTATCAGAAGTCGTTTGATGACCTCAACAAAAATGCGCTTGATTATATGAATGAGTCAGAGCGTAAAGTGATCACTGCACGAATTGACGAACTAATGGAGCAGGGCGTTCCAGCCAAACTAGCACAACGTGTGGGTGTTCTGAGCACTGTGTTCTCGGCCATGGATATTGCTGAGGTTGCTGCCGAAACCGGACAGAAGATCTCGACGGTGGCAGAAACCTACTTCCGTTTAGGTGCGGAGATTCAAATTCATTGGTTCCTTGATCAAGTAAACAAACAACCAGTGGCGAATCATTGGCAAGCACTGGCTCGTGCAGCATTCCGCGAGGAACTTGACTGGCAACAGCGGTTGCTCACAGGCTCGGTTTTGAAATATGCAGAAGGTAAAAAGCAGACTGACGAAATCTTAGCACTTTGGTTAGAGAATAACGCAAGTTCTGTGGAACGTTGGAAATCAACTTTGGCTGACTTCAAAACCACGAAGAGCCATGAGTTTGCCAAGTTCTCTGTGGCACTGCGTGAACTAACCTTGTTAGGTCAGAAGTCGAGTTTAGGCGCATAACAGCAAAGGTTGATTTACATTGAACTTGTATCCAATTGTTCGCAAAGCCTTATTCAGCAAGGATGCTGAATGGTCACATGACTTTACGTTAAGGCAACTCAGTAAGCTTAATCATGGGCCTTTACGCTGTTTGATTGCGCAGAAGCTGCCTGAGAAACCGGTTGAACTGCTTGGGTTACGTTTTCCAAACCCAGTGGGACTGGCCGCAGGCCTTGATAAAGACGGTCATTGTATCAATGCGTTAGCGGCAATTGGGTTTGGTTTTATCGAAATCGGAACCGTGACACCGCGTGCGCAAAGCGGAAATCCGAAACCACGGATGTTCCGCTTGCCGGAGCAACAGGCGTTAATCAATCGTATGGGTTTTAACAACCAAGGCGTTGATGCGCTGGTGGAGCGAGTGCGTGCTGAACAGCAACGGCCCGATGGCTTCCGCGGTGTTATTGGGATTAATATCGGTAAAAACAAGGATACTGCCGAGGAAGACGGCCATCTTGATTATTTGTATTGTTTGGAACGCGTGTATGCGGTTGCCAGCTATATCAGCGTTAACATCTCGTCACCCAACACACCTGGTTTACGAGCATTTCAGCAAGGCGATTCACTGAGTCGGTTATTGAAATCGTTACGGCAGAAACAATTGGAACTCAGTGAAAGTACCGGCAAATATGTACCCATTTTAGTCAAAATTGCACCCGATATGACGCGTGAGCAAACACATAGCTTTGCCCATGCAATTCAAGCGTTCGAGTTAGACGGCGTCATCGCGACGAATACAACGCTAGACCGAGACGCAGTGCTTGGCTTAGCGCATGCCGAAGAAGCGGGGGGACTCAGTGGACAGCCATTAACAGACAAAAGTACTGAGGTGATCCGTTGGCTGCGCGAGGTTCTGCCGAGTGACTTTCCAATCATCGGTGCGGGTGGTATTGGATCGGTCGCACAGGCCCGCGAAAAGCTGGCAGCAGGTGCTCAATTAGTGCAGGTTTATACTGGGTTTATCTACCAAGGACCTAGTTTAGTAAAAGAACTTGTTGAAAACTTGTAAAAATAAGGGATTACCCCTATTATACTGCAAAATAATTACTGTTGTTTAATGGCATGATGCCGTTAGTTGTAGCCACAGTTGCACAAGCGTTCATTGGATTCGACAATTATGCAAAACTGGCAGTGGTCATTTCGCGACAATCAACAACTCGTCATTGAATTAGACCGAAATATTTTTCAACCCCTTCGTTTTAAGCGCTCACTCCTGCGTGACCGTTTGCCTGAGACTGTCTCGTTTTCAATGGATGACGCCAGTCAGTTCCAGCGTTTTTCTGATTATCTGGATACCTACAGTGCGTTTTCCGCCGCTGAACAGTTTGATTTTGCATTACATGCCTGTGCGTTGGTTCGCTTTGGTAAATTAATGTTACCGCAAAGCTGGTATTTCAAGTTTGGTGAATTTGATGACGTGCACCCATGGCCGACGTCGCATTTATTTTGCGCATTAGATTCGGGGCTTGAACAGGCTGACTTTTTGATTATTGAACAAGATGATCGTTGTTCATTGTGTATGTTGGTGGACGAACAGTTTTCATTAGATGGAATTCGGACCTTGCAGCGCTTTGATGTCGTTCGCGTTCTCAATGATCGTTTACAAGTGTCTTTACGTCATCCACTTCCTGTGGTTTACGACGCGACGCAACAGCGCGCGTAAGTCTTATCGACTCATAACAATGGACTGAGAAAGTACATGAATCGCTCTGCCATCCGACGATGGCGGCCGCGCGCTTGCCAGTCAGCCAGTTCAATAGGTTCGCTCGCTGACTGATAACGGGCGAGAAGTTCACACACTTGTTCGCAACAGTCCTTCTCGTAGAGCGCTAGTGACAATTCAAAGTTTAGCTGCAAACTCCGCATATCAAGGTTCATACTTCCGACCATGGCTAGCTCATCATCGACGGTGATCGCTTTCGTATGCAATAAGCCGTCTTTAAACAACATAATTCTCACCCCAGCCTTTAAGAGTCCTTCAAAATAAGACTGACTGGCTAATTTTGCGATTCTTGAATCGCTGTACTTAGGCAACAAAATAGTCACTTGCACTCCTCGTTTGGCAGCATGACGAAGTGCTGAATAAATACTGTCTGAGGGCACGAAGTAGGGGGTTGCTATGGTAATATTGCGATCAGCACGGTGAAGCACTGAGAGCATGATTTGATGCATGTATTCTTCGTCGTGCCCCGGGCCTGATGGGATGATCGATAAGCGTTGGCTGTTTGACTTCAATGGAAAGTTCAATTGTGGGAAGTTTCGTTGACCGGTCTCAATTTCCCAATCCCAAGAAAAAACTTTCGAGACACCAAATGCCGCTGGCCCACTAAAGCGAACCATCATGTCGATCCACGGACCATAACGTTTATTCGCATTAAAGAAACGAGGATCGGCCATATTCATAGAGCCGGTGTAACAAATTTGGTGGTCGATCAACAAAAGTTTACGGTGTAAGCGAATATCGGCACGACGGAAAATGTTTCGAAAAATTGTCACTGGCAGAGCGGGCAGAATTTTTATTCCAGCCTCGCGTAAACGACGCTCGTCGCGATGATATAAGAAAAAACGCCAACTGCCGGCATGGTCTATCAATATTTCGATATCAATACCGCGTTTAGCAGCGTCAATAAGCGCCTCAGTGATTTCTTGAACACGTCCAGCCGGCTCCCAGATATAAAACTCCATGCGGATATTTTGTTTTGCTGCGGCGATATCTTCGAGCCAAGCATCAAAGATCTGATCCGCATCGGCGAGCACGCAGAGATTTTCGTAACTTAGCGCACCAATGCCGTCACGCTGATGCATAATTTGAAAGATCGCTTGCGCCGCATGTTGCTTTGGCTCTGTAGTTTCGTGGCCCTGCAGGTGATCAATATAATTTTGAATAAAGGGTTTGCGTAAAGCAATCGCGCGCTCAAGACGTTTTTTTCCGAGCTGTATCTCACCGAAAAGGAGGTAAACGATGACACCAAAGACAGGAAAAACGACAACAATCAGAACCCACGCGAGTGAGGACGAAACGGAACGGCGTTTAAAGATAATGCGCAAAAATACGGTGGCGATAATAAGCCAATAGAAAACCACCAATAAGTCTGTCAGTTGCACCTTGCACCTATTGTTATGATGATTCTTATTGAAATATAGCGAGACGCGTATTGAAAAGCAATAAATCGATGATTTACTGAAACTTTATAAAGGAGATAAACCAAGACAGGAAATTGGTTGCGGGGGCAGGATTTGAACCTACGACCTTCGGGTTATGAGCCCGACGAGCTACCAGACTGCTCCACCCCGCGTCCGATTAGGGGCGTATCTTAACAGTGTGGAGCTTGATTGCAAGTGGGAAAGTTAAATAAATAAGTGTTTAGTGACTAAGTGCGCAAATAAGCAGCAAAACCAAGGGTTTTGTTGGGTTTTTATGCATCGCACAGCGCCCATTCACAGACAGCAGTTTGTGATTGCGTTATACTTCATCTCTATTTTAAGTAACTAGCGAAGCATCAATGCAAGAGTTTGAATATTTTGTTCCCTGTGGTCGTGGCCTTGAGGAACTTTTAGTACAAGAAGTCACTGAATTAGGTGGCGCAGACGTAAAAGCCACGAACTCGGGTGTTCACTGCCGTGGTGATTTACGTTTAGGCTATGTCCTTTGTTTGTGGAGTCGTTTAGGCAGCCGAGTGCTGCTCAAGCTCTGCGCGGGCGAAGTGCATGATCGCTTTGCATTAGAGAAACTGGCGGGCAGCTATGCGTGGCCGGATATTTTCAACGAGCGGAATACGTTTTCTGTACGTTTTAACGGCACTAGTGAAACCTTAAAGAACACTCAATTTTCCGCGCAAGTCGTGAAAGACGGTGTTGTCGATGCCTTTCGTCGTCATGGCTTGCGTCGCCCCGATGTTGCTGTGCAACGACCAGAAATTAATATTCAGGGCTATCTGCACAAAGGTGAAGCAACACTCTATCTTGATTTAGCTGGTTCTGGCCTGCATGAACGCGGATATCGGCAAGCAAAGGGTGCCGCGCCGATTCGTGAAACGCTGGCAGCCGCTTTAATTCATCGTGCAGGCTTAACGCAGTCGTTTACCCAGAACAGCAGTCAGTGGCCAGCTTTGGTCGCCGATCCGACCTGTGGCTCCGGCACGCTCTTAATTGAAGCGGCGATGCTCGCAACCGATCGTGCACCTGGTTTAGGGCGAACAGAGTGGGGCTTTAACGCATGGCGTGCACACAAAGCTTCTGTTTGGAATGAAGTTAAAGCAGAAGCACAACAGCGTTTTGACATAGCTGTGGCTGCTTGCACGACTAAGTTTCATGGCGTTGATGACGATCCAACCGTGGTCGCAGCAGCGCAGCAAAATCTGCGGAGTTTAGGTTTTGAACAACTGATTAAAATTGAATGTGGCTCAGCAACGGATGAGTGGGTATTAAAACGCTACCGCCACGCGACCAGCGGCTTAATGTTAGCGAACCCACCTTACGGTGAACGTTTAGGTAGTACCTTTAGTGCTTGGCGTTTTTATCGCGACTTTGGTAAGCATTTACGCAAAGGCATTCCGGGTTGGCGAGCAGCAATTTTGGCAGCTGACGAATCGATGATCAAAGCCATGCGTATTCGTACTGAGAAAAAGTACAAGTTGAATAACGGTGGTATTCAAGTTCTTCTCGCGATTCTGCAACTTTCCGATGAGCAGCAAGAATTTGCTCGTCCGGAACTGGAGTCGTTACAAAATCGCCTGCAAAAGAATTGGCAACAACGGCAGCAGTGGGCGAATAAGGAAGGCATTAATTGTTTCCGGGTGTATGACGCCGATATTCCTGAGTTTAACGCAGCGATCGACTACTACGATGGCCATTTAATTATCCAAGAATATGCCGCTCCAACCAATATTCCTGAGCACGTCACCGAAAAACGTTGGTGGCAGATTATTGAGGCTGTACTGGATAGCTTACCGATTGATGCGAACAACATCCATACGCGACAGCGCAAGCGCCAGAAAGGCGAAGCACAGTACACTCGTGTTGCTGAAGAAGGCGTGGTGATTGAAGTTCAGGAGTATAATGCACGTTTTTTGGTGAATTTAACGGATTACCTCGACACTGGCTTATTTCTTGACCACCGTTGGGTTCGGCATGAGATTCAAAAACGCGCGCAGGGTAAACGTGTTTTGAATCTGTTTGCTTACACCGGAACAGCGTCAGTTCATGCAGGCTTGGGTGGTGCAGAGCAGATTACCACAGTTGATTTATCAAAAACCTATTTGAACTGGGCAAAGGATAACTTCCGCCTTAATCATTTAACGATTAATCGGCATGAATTTGTTCAGACTGATTGCTTAAAGTGGTTAAGTGAACAAAGTCAGGCTGAAAACACACCGCAATGGGACCTTATTTTTATTGACCCACCAACGTTTTCAAATTCAAAACGCATGGCCGATGTCTTTGATGTCCAGCGCGATCACGTTGCAATTCTAAGGGACGCCAAAAAGCTTTTAGCGCCCGGTGGCGAACTTATTTTTACCACCAATAAACGAGGCTTTAAAATCGCCCAAGCTGAGCTAGAGGCCATAGGATTTGCATTAAAAGATCAAACTCGAGCGAGTATTCCGCCGGACTTCGCTAAACAACGGGCCATTCACTATTGCTGGTATTTAACCCATGCGTAGCTTTTTTTTATTAACGAAACCGCATTGTCCGTTGTGTACGCAAGCGATCCAATTGATTCATCAATCGCCCTTAGCAGAGCCTATTGAGCTGGGCGTTGTCGATATTAGCGATGAGCCAGAACTGATTGAAGAGTACGCGACGCTGGTTCCGGTGTTAATCCGTGGACGTGATGATGCCGAGATGAAGTGGCCGTTTGATCCTGCACAATTATTGGAATTTCTTGAATCATGAGTGTTGTTTTACGCTTAGCCAATGCCCGCTTAGCCTTCGGCACTGCACCTGTCCTCGATGGTACAGAGTTTATTGTCGAACAGGGCGAGAGGGTCTGTATTACCGGTCGTAATGGCGCCGGTAAATCAAGTTTATTGAAAGTTCTGAATGGTGATATTCATCTCGACGAAGGCGAACTGCATTACGTGGGTAATACCCGTGTCGCGATGCTGCCACAAGATCCGCCGCCACGGACTCAGGGGTCAGTGTTTCAGTATGTTGTTGGAGCATTTGCCAATGTCGGTGCGTTACTGGAACGCTATCAAGCGTTAACACTTGCAATTGGTGAAGAGCCGGGGAATGAAAAATTATTCGACGAGCTGATGCAAGTGCAAACAAAAATTGAAGCAGTTGAAGGCTGGCAGCTGCAAACCCAGGTTGAGCAGGTGCTGAGTCGGTTGAAGCTCGATGGTCAAACACCGATGGCAAATTTATCCGGTGGATGGTTGCGGCGGGCAGCACTTGCCAAAGCATTAGCAACGAATCCAGAGATATTGTTGCTTGACGAGCCGACCAACCACCTCGATGTTGATGCTGTGGCTTGGTTAGAAAACATGCTCCTCGACTTCAATGGTGCCATTGTCTTTATAAGTCATGATCGGGCGTTTATTCGTCGTTTGGCAACACGGATTGTCGATTTAGACCGTGGCGCACTGACGAGTTTTCTCGGTGACTATGCGGCATTTCTTGAAGAGAAGCAGCGCTTAATCGAAGTGGAGGCGGCGCAAAACGCCGAATTCGATAAGAAATTGGCACAAGAAGAAGTTTGGATTCGCCAAGGCGTCAAGGCTCGCAGAACACGTAACGAAGGCCGAGTGCGCGCGCTAAAAGAATTGCGACAGCAGCGGGCGCAGCGGCGACAAGTACAAGGACAGGTCAAGTTCGATAGCACAACAAGTGAGCGTTCCGGTAAAATTGTGTTTGAAGCGCAAGACTTATGTTTGGGCTACACAGAAACCCCATTAATTAAAGGGCTGACTGTGACGATTCAGCGCGGTGACAAAATTGCCTTAGTCGGACCAAACGGATGCGGGAAAAGTAGCTTCATTCGTTGTGTGCTTGGTGAACTAACGCCGCAAAGCGGTATTGTCAAATTAGGTACAAATTTACAGGTTGCTTACTTTGACCAACACCGTCAGCAAATCGATGAGTCGCTGAGTGTGGCGGATAATGTTGCCGAGGGTAAGAAGGAAGTGACTCACCGGGGCCGCACCCGGCATATTTTTAGTTACTTACAAGACTTTTTGTTCTCGCCACAACAAGCACAAATGCCGGTCAAAGCCTTGTCTGGCGGTGAAAAAAACCGCGTTATGTTAGCGAAAATTCTGTTGCGTGAGAGCAACCTGCTCATTCTCGATGAGCCGACCAATGATCTTGATATTGATACACTCGAATTGTTAGAGCAGGTCGTCGTTGATTACCCCGGAACAGTGTTTCTGGTCAGCCATGACCGTGAATTTATTGATAACACAGCGACGTCCGTACTGTTGTTTGAGGGGCAGGGTAAAGTCACCGAAATTATTGGTGGTTTTACAGAGGTCGCTCACTATCAACAAGCGCAGATTAATTCTCTGTTAGAAAAAGGCAATTCGCATGGAACTAAATCTTCACCGATTGACTCAGAGAAGCAATCCCCTTTAGCTAAAGGGACGAACAAGTTATCATACAAGCTGAAACGCGAATTAGAGCTTCTGCCGAGTCAAATTGATGCATTAGAAGCCGAACAAGAAAAATTACAACAACAAATCAATGATCCGGAATTTTTCCGCCAACCAGTCGAGCAGACTGAGTCAGCTACCATTCGCCTTGCAGAGGTTGAAGTACTACTTATGGAAGCACTGGAACGTTGGGACTATTTAGAAAACTTACAAGGTAATTAAATGCGCAGAACTAAGTTATCTCTCGCCATTGCAGCATTCGCAGCGACCTCAATGAGTGTCGCCTACGCTGATACCGGGTATCGAGTGACCGATATCGGCAGTCTTGAAGGGAGTATTCATACTTCGCCCCGTGACATCAATAATCAAGGTCACATTATTGGACAGCTCTCCGATCTACGGTCGCAGAATGTTCGATACGATCTATTGGATCCGGAAGTCTTTTCTTTTCTTGGCGAAGATGTCGACCTCAACGATTTAAGTGATACCGATAAACTTCGCGTCCGCAATGCGTTGATTAATGGCACATCGATTGGCAATAATCCACGTTTCCAGAAGCTTGCGATCGTTCTCGGTTATCAATTCCAAGGTTCAAATCTGTTTGAACTCGATGGGTTTGAGTCTTTAGATGAAGAGACGGGTCAACGCAGCGACAGTGTCGACTTTCGCGCACGCGCCATCAACGACCATGGGATTGTCGTTGGCCAATCTGCCTTGCCTTTCTATTGGCTGGAGGGGACAGATTTACAAGGTGAAGAGGCGCGTTTTCACGTTCGTGACGGATTTCCGGTTGCGGCCTGGACAGATGGCAACGAATATAAGCTATTAGGTACAGATGAGGCAAAAATCCTCGGCGGTGTCTCAAGCTTTATTGATATCAATAATAACCACTTGGCCGTAGGCTTTGGAACCTTTATTGATGGCTTCCGTCTTGAGGAAATTTATGATGACTGCACCACCGATGTCGATGAAGATGGTGAGGCAATTGACTTAGAGCCGCTGCAAGCCTGTCTCTATCGGTTTTGGTATAACAGCAGTGGTCGTGCCGGTGTTGTCACACCCATTACTGAAGAGCGAGCATTCGCTTGGCAATTGACCGCCCAAGGCGATGTCGTCTCGTCACGCTCTTTTGGAGTCACGTTTGATTCCGAGGAAGATGCGGAAGATCCATGGCAAACGGTACGCTATCGGAGTGTGGCCAATGCAGTGAATAATCATGGTGTTATCGTCGGCACGTCGACACGGCAATTAGTTCAAGGTGCTTTCAATCGGGCGACGATTTTTACCGATGAAGGAGCGATTGAAGCGTTTGAAGCCGATAGCCCATATCGTGATGTGAGCTCGTTTACGGCAATCAACGATTCTAACATTGCGGTTGGAGCCGCGACCGTATTCGCTTTCGGCGCACAACGTCAGCGCCTGTTCTATATGGACGTCACCAACGGTCCGAGTGAAGCGATATTCCCGACTGGTTTGTATTCAGATGTTGCTTGGGCTCCTCGAGCAATTAACAACCATGGTTTAGTCGTCGGTACGACTGAACTCCGGGGTGTACAAGGCATTCAGCGGCGTAGCGTCGGCTTTTTATACGACATGAATACCGACACAACTTATGATTTAAACTCGTTCTTGCCATGTAATAGTGAGTACGTGATCAACGAAGGCGTGGCGATTAATGATCAAGGTGAGATTATCGCTTCTGCAGTGCGTATGATGGACGTTGAAGTCGACGGTGAGATGGTCGAAACAGCACGAGTCCGTACTTTATTACTAACGCCGGACTCGAGTCAAACTGGCTGCCAAGAGGAAATTGACGATCAGACGCAACGTAAAGGTGCGTCAATTACGCCGTTTTGGTTAGGCGTGTTTGGATTATTCTCCCTTATAGCCATACGCCGCAAAAAGAACGCCGCTTAGGTGTTTTTGGTCTAACCTAAAATTCAGCGGAACCTCAACAGCTTATTGAAAAAGTATGCTGAGGTTCCGTTTTTAGTATTGAACTTTCCTGCCTTAATCACTATCCATATAGATACGGAACAGAAAAAACGTTAACCGTACTACGCAAGAAACACACATAAAAATCCACGCATTATAAAAAGGAGTTGTGACCATCATTTCTATTCCAGCTCGGCTCCACATCAGTAAAGCTGGAGTCCACTGGATTGTCGATATTGTTGTCAATCAGAGTTGCTGAATAATCAGCCAAGGCATAGACGACAATCAGTAAAACGAAAACAGAGAGGAAAGTGATAATGAGAAGACAAAAACGTGACCGGATGGAACGTGCGCATTCTCAAGGTTTCAAAGCAGGGGTATCAGGCCGCTCAAAAGAAACTTGTCCTTATCAAAATGGTGACGTTCGCTCGCAGTGGCTTGGAGGTTGGCGTGATGCCATAGAAGCCCGCACCGAAGGTCTGTTCCGATTATAATTCGTTAACCGGTTACAGTAGTGGAAAGCCCCCTAAAAAAGGGGGCTTTATCGTTGTTAGCATTAAATATTTATAACTAGAAACCTGACGTATCGGTAAATAGACCAACTTTAAGATCTTTCGCCTCATAGATGGTGCGACCATCGACTTCTACATAACCGTCGCCAATTCCCATGAACAAACGGCGTTTCACCACACGCTTCATATGAATTTTATACGTCACTTTTTTTGCGGTAGGTAGAATCTGTCCAGTAAACTTAACTTCACCAACCCCAAGAGCACGACCACGGCCCGGTCCTCCAGAGCAGGCTAAGAAGAAGCCGAGTGTTTGCCATAAGGCATCAAGGCCAAGACAACCAGGCATTACTGGGTCCCCGGGGAAATGGCATGCAAAAAACCAGAGGTCAGGGTGAATGTCGAGCTCCGCTTCAATATAGCCAAGGCCGTGGTCACCGCCGTCGTCATTCATGATGGTAATGCGGTCCATCATCAACATATTCGGGGCAGGAAGCTGACTATTGCCAGGACCAAACATTTCGCCTCGGCTGCAGGCGAGAAGCTCTTCACGAGTAAAACTAGATTGCATAAATGGGCACCTGATTATCCTGAGTAACTCAGGAGTCTTAATTGAAATAAAAATCTGGTGCCAAGATTAGCGAACAGGTGTACGCTAAACAAGTCCGAACAGTTAGTTTTCTGCCGAATTCTCTTGTTTAGCCGTCCCAAATAGGCGTTTCCACCATGGTTCTGGCGTCCCTTGCTGTGAGGCTAAAGCGGTTTGCAGTCGCCGATAAATACGTCCAAAGATGGTATGCTCGTCTAAATTCAATGCTTCACCACACGGCGTCTGTAATAACAACTCAAAAGCTTGGGTGGCATGATTGACCGCATAGATGGAAAACTGTTTAGCCAAGACAGCAGCGCGAACTTCTGGACTTAAATGAATGTTCATAACGTTTGACTGCGGCACAATTACACCATGTTTGCCATTCAAACCGCGCCGCTGACAAATTTCAAAGTAACCTTGGATTTTCTGATTAATGCCGCCTATCGCTTGGACATTACCAAACTGATCGATGGCTCCTGTCACGGCGATTGACTGTTGAATCGGCGTTTCGCTTAACGCCGACACCAAGCAACACAATTCCGCCAGTGATGCACTGTCACCATCAACTTCGTGATAAGACTGTTCAAACACAAGAGTCGCGGACAATGGCATCGGCTCTTGCCGAGCAAATAAGTTGGCCAAATAAGCACTTAAAATCATAATGCCTTTGGTGTGTATGGCACCACTCAGCTCAGCTTTACGTTCAATATCGATAATATCACCATCACCGTAATGTATGGTGGTGGTAATTCGAGACGGTTCCCCAAACTCGACTCCGCCCATATGAACGACGGTGAGGCCGTTAATTTGACCGATCACTTCACCGTCGGTATCAATTTTGATTTGTTGTTCAAGAATGGATTGCCAATTTAATTCCGCAAGAAGTCGATCCCGATGTTCGCTTTCTCGTTCAGCTTCACGCAAGTGCTCGGCAGTAATGGTTGGTTCACCAGCCAGTGCAGCGAGCACTTCCGCTTCCTCCAATAATTGAATGAGCATCACGGCATCGAGACTCAGCTCGTGCTGATGTTCCGTATAGCGGGAGGACGTTGCTAACAACTCTAGTACTGCGTCATCGCTTAACGGCCGACAGCGTGCGCGGTTCTGCACATACGCCAGAAAATCGTAATAGGGTTCGACGGCAAACTTTTGTGTCGGGTAGTAGCTGGTAAGCTCGGCAAAGTAGGGGAACAGGTTAGAAAATTCGCCATCGAGGTCTTTGAGCTGACTATATAGCTCACGACCACCGACTAAGATAACTTTTAAATTAATGGGAACAGGATCGGGCTCGTAGTGTATCGCGGTTTGTTGCGACGTTGGCTGCGCCCATTCAAAACGACCGGTGCGAAGAACGTGTTTTAGTTGGTTCCAAAGCTCAGGTTGCGTTAAAAGTTGTAATGCATTGATCGCCAAGGTTCCTCCGTTTGCTTTTAATACCGCACCAGGCTTAATTAAATGCAACTCGGCGCTAATCGTTCCTTCCACGCTTTGCAGGCGAATATCGCCAAATAAACTAGCTTGGGAAACACGATCGCAATAATACCAAGGCTTGCTCTCGGTGTGAGAAACGATCACTGTGGCTAACTCGCTACCTGGAATGTCGTCGAAGGAGAGGTCTTTAACACGTTCTAGGTAGTGCCGAAATTCTGCAGAACTGTATTTATCGATCAACTCTTCATAAATGGATTGCCGTTGCTCTGCCGGTTGCTCGAGCAGTTGCCACAAGTCTGTTAAGGCTTCTTCTGCTTTACCCGCGGGTAAGCTGACACAAATGGGTGCCCGATCATCAACAGGATTCGCTAAATACACCCAGTCGCGAAAGTTCTTGCCGTTCCACTGTTGTTCCAAACTCATACTTTCGAGAATATCTTCAACGAGCACGCCTGAGGGCGTGGCCATATAGATGTGTGATAAGTTCGAACGGATTAACTGTGCGCGCTCAATAGCGGTGGCTGCGCGTTGCTGCCCAACCAAGGGATCAGGCTTTGATGTCAGCGGACGAGCGGTAAACCAAGGCTCAACATTCGCCTGCAAATGTTCAACGCGTAAACGCAATGCCTCGCGAGTCAGTTCAAGATTGTGATTTAATTCGTGCTGCAACTCGGTTGCTTGCGTACTTAGTTTAGACATTCAGAATTCCAATAATGGGGGCGCTCATGTTGGTCAAACCATAACTTTTAAACCAAGCGCCGAACTATCGCGTATGATACGTCAATCAGCGAGTCGGGTGAAGCTTCTCTATTTATTGACTTTCAAGTAGAGTAACCCGGTAACTAGGGAGACAGTATTTATGGCATGTGCTTGCACAAGCAATTATCGGACGATCTTGCGTTCGTTATTTTTATGCTCTGGATTATTCGCAATCCAGTCTGCACAAGCGCAAGACGAGGACAGTGCGCCGCTAATGATTCCGCAGGGGTGGAGTGGTGGAGCTGCGTATGTGTCATCCAAGCAAAATTATCGCGGATTAAAGTCGGACTCGATTGCTGTGCCGTTTATTGGTTATGAAAGCGAACGAGTTTATCTGCGTGGTTTAACCGCGGGTTGGATAGCGCACCGAAGTCGCCAGCAACAGATTGCAGTGACTTTAAATGCTGAGCTTTTTCGCTTTCGTCCGCAGGAAACAAATGATGCGCAGATGCAACAACTGGATCGGCGCAATTTGAGCTTTACGCTTGGTCTGCAGCACCGTTATGCGACTCGCCACGGTAGTTTTACTACCCATGTTAAAACCGATGTGACAAGTCGACATACCGGGCAACTCGCGACTTTTCGGTATGCGTATCCATTGAATCGGCCGGGACAAGCATGGCAGTTATCGCCAGAGATTGGCTTCAACTATTTCTCCCAGAATTACGTCGACTATTATTACGGCGTCAGTGCCGAAGAATCCATGCGATCTGGGTTAGCTGCTTACAGGCCCAGTAGTGCAATCAATCCGGTGATAGGATTAAGCGGTTATCGTTATTTCACGCCGCGCCTGAGCGGTGTTGCCAGTTATTCGCTCGCTCGGAACGACAGCGAGATTAGTCGCAGTCCAATGGTTAAAGGGCGCTCAACCCGCGCGTTATTTTTCGGTTTTAGTTACCGTTTTTAATTCTTGATTACAGGACTAAAAAAGCTCGTACTGAGATTCAATACGAGCTTTTTGGTGTTCGCAGTCTAAGTTTTGCTTAGAAACGGTAGCTCACACCAAGCTTAAATTCGTTCTTAACACTGTCCGTGTTTAAGCTGTAACTTCCCTGTACCGACAAATTTTGATTTAGATGGTACATAAGGCCACTGCGAAAACGCCAGAATCCATCACCAGCAGTATCATGATTCAATTCAAAAATACTGTGAATGTTGCTGTCCAGTGGATGAGTAATACCCGCACCAAAATACACACCATCAAATGAATTCGAATAATCGGAATAGCCTAAGCTTAAAAATAAAGGTGCAGTGCCTAAATCAACGCCGGTAAGGAAGCGACCACCAATACGAAGACTGGTATCATAGGTGTCACCGATTTCAGCATTGAGAACGAATTGCTCGTTGATCTGAGCTGCACCTTCAATGAAAAACCCAGTATCGCCGAAATCGTAAAAACCAGCTCCGATATAGTTGTGCCAAGGTGAGTCAGATGCTGAAGCAGTTCCTAAAGCTAGTGCGCCGACGACTGCTGAACCAATGACTAACGACTTTACTGATTTATTTCTCATACTATTTTCCTTTTATTGAGGTAAACGACGTTACCAGAATCACCAAAAGCTTAGCTGCACCCGAGCTCAGACTCAAACGAATGCACGTAAAAACATGGTAAACCTAGGGAACTTCGCTCGTTATTCTTCTCGTACAGAATAACATATATATGCGTATAATGTATATTATGTTAAATTATATATTTATCGCGATATACTGAATTTACTTATCCAACTGAGCCGATCTCTACTCTCTACTCTTCAAACAATATATTCTTGGTGTTTTCGTGACAAACGCTGCACCGATGTCGAATCGCGCCAAGAAAAAAGCCTCGAGTTTTAACCCCAAGGCTCTATTCAGTTTTGTCGATACGTCGTAAAACACGTCTGTGAACGCTCGTACCTATTGCTACGAGCGCGACTGGGTTTGTTTCAGTACTTCGGTAATCCCTGCAACTGCACCACCGATGTTTGCGAGCTCTGCTGGAATAATCATTGTATTGTTGGTTTTCGCAAGATTACCAAACTCTTTCACGTATTGTTCAGCAACGCGCAAATTCACGGCATCTTTACCACCAGGCTCACTGATGGCGTTGGCAATTTTACGTAAGCCTTCGGCTGTAGCTTCAGCAATCAACTCAATTTCACGAGCACGACCTTCTGCTTCATTGATTTGTTTCTGCTTCTCAGCTTCTGACAAGTTAATGACTTCTTGACGGTTACCTTCAGAAACGTTGATCATCGCTTGCCGTTCACCTTCAGACTTCGCAATCGCAGCGCGCCGTTCACGCTCTGCACGCATTTGTTGTTCAAGCGCGTCTTTAATGGATGCCGGGAGCTCGATATCTGAGATTTCGTAGCGTAATACCTTAATTCCCCATGGCGACGCTGCTTCGTCGAGCGCTTTTACAACTTCTTCGTTAATTGCGGCACGCTCTTCAAAGGTTTTGTCTAGGTCCGTTTGCCCAATGACCGAACGCATTGTGGTTTGTGCAAGTTGCGACGCTGCATAGCGATAATCGTTGATGCCGTAACTGGCCTTATAGGCGTCAATGACCTGAATGTACAGAACACCATTAATGCCGACCTGAATGTTGTCCTTGGTCACGCACGCTTGGCGATCGACGTCGATGACTTCTTCTTTTAAGGTCTGGATATAGGCAACTTTATCGATAAATGGAATCAGGATATGAAAGCCGGAATCGAGTGTGCGACTATATTTACCTAAACGTTCAATAACAAAATTCGAACGTTGAGGGACGATGCGAGCGGTTTTGATGATGACAATGATCACTGCCAAAGCAAAACCAAACGCAAGAACCGTACTGATATCTAAATTGGTGTCCATTACTTCTTCCTTAATTTTTTATTATGACAATATAATTAAAAATCAACTCAATGTGGTGCAAGTTATTGAGTTGGCTTTATTTTTGATACTTTAAGTTGTATTCCTTCATTACGAACAACCCAGGCTACATCACCTTTTTGGAGGCTGTCGTCGCTGTACGCATCCCATTGGACGCCGTTGAGTATCACGCGCCCGGCACCTTGATTAAAGTCGGTATGAACAGTAACTCGCTCGCCAAGGTCTTTTTGAAACACCATGCCGTGCTCACCTTCATCAGCGGTAAAGCCGCGGAACCAGCGCTTGAACTTGCCTCGAGCAGTAAGCAGCATCAACAGGCTGACAGAACCGAAAACGAGATATTGCGCAGTTGACGATTCAATCCACCCCAGCTGTAACAAAATTCCAGTGATGATTGCGCCAATTCCAAGGAATACAGCGACAATACTGGTCGCCAACAACTCGCTTATGATGAGAACAACACCAATAATGATCCAAATTAATGCACTACTCATGTTCATTACCTTCTGAAGATAGAGAAGCGTCAGTCACTTCCCCGAGATTAAAGTGCCCGTCTAGGAAAGCCTTCGCAGCTTTCGCGTCAGTCACACAAAAACTGCCACTGCCGGCATAATAAAAATGCGCTTCTGCGGGCAAAATGAGTGGTCGCCGAAAAATTACATCCATCATAGTGACCGGTTTTTTTGCTAGTGATTCGATTTTTGCTTGCGCTCGACCAACCGAATACATGCCATGAATGATCGGTCGACTAAAACCAAACCAACGGGATAACCAAGGATGAAGGTGTATAGGGTTATAGTCGCCCGATAAATTGGCGTATTGGCGCCCTCTTTCACTGCTAAGTTGCCATAAGCCGGTGTCTTCAAAGCCAGACAAATCTGGAGCAGGCATGCTGCGATGGCGCCCCCGTTTGGGTGGTTCACCACCGCCAACTTGATAGGTTGAGATACATTCCACGATCAACTCATTGTGTTGCCAGAATTCGACCCGGTAGATTGGCCGCACACGCTTCTTCGTTGCCGCACGTTCTGGCATTTCAATAATGACTTCAAGGCGAAAACCTGACGCCGGCGCAACGGCTTGGAATTGCGTCATTTTGTTGGCGACATGGACCATACCAAGAATCGGCCATGGAAAACTCGGGTCGAGCATGGCTGCTAAATGAGCCCGTTGTGCAGCAAGATAAAAATAAGTTAGGGGAATCTCGCTGACGAAGCCGGGAAACATCGCCCGATATTTTTCGATGTGCGCACGGTCGAAGGCTCCGAGCTGAAATGTAAACTGGAGATCTTTCGGTTCTTCGTTTAACGCTTTTTTGCGGCTGACCATGGTCGGCACTGCACGTAACAACATCCCTGGAAGTGCGGGTAACTGCTCTGCCATAACTGCCCATTGCCCCTAGATACACTATGTAGCGTCTACCTTGCTACTGGATTGAAGAAATTACTGAACGTTAGCTAGCATAGCAAATTTGTTTAAGTCAGGTGTAACGAAATCGTTAAAAAACATTTCAGCGCGCGGCTTTCCTTTCTGCGTTCAGATTTGCTAAGGTTTTACGACATTAAATATAAAAATAGGTAAGATTATGACTGTGATCGCGGCTTTAGTCCTGAGTTCGACCGTTTCTATTCCAACCCACGACGCTTTTTTCGATAATATTCGCCAGTATTGCGGACAGGCTTTTGAAGGAACTGTGGTTGAAGATAACTTCAAAGGTGTTGAAACCTTCACCGAAAACCGTCTCGTTATGCATGTTCGTGAATGTAGCGATAACGAGTTACGCATTCCGTTTCATATTGGCGACAACCATAGCCGAACCTGGATATTAACGAAAACTGGGTCTGGAATTTCGCTGAAGCACGATCATCGCCAGCCGGACGGTAGTGATGATGATGGAACTATGTATGGTGGCCATACCGTTGATGCTGGCTGGGAGTTTGCGCAGTCATTCCCTGCTGATCAGTATTCAAAAGAAGACTTTATCCGCCGTAAAATTCCTCAGTCGATTTGGAATACTTGGCATATGTATATTTATCCAGGCGAATTTTTTAGCTACCGATTAACCCGCGAAGGCCGTGAGTTAAGAGTTGATTTCGACCTTAGTAATCCAGTCGAGTTGCCGCCAACACCTTGGGGCTACGAAGACCAATAGAAACGATTAAAAAAAGGGGCACTCGTCAGTGTAATGCCGATCAGTTAAGAAATTTTCGCGATCGGTTGACCGATCCTTAGAAGGGTTCAAAATCCGTAATTAGGTTCTCTAATTGCGGATTTTTTTATGCGTTTTGAAAGTGAATTGGCAGTAGCGTTTAACTCTTGCGGCACGTTCCATACCTTTGAAAAGTATGCAGAGCTTCTCTCTCCAGAACTTATACAGCAAGGCTTTGAACAAGCGGGTGTCGCCACCATACGCAAAAGAAGGTTACCCCTAGAAGCGGTACTTTGGTCAATCATTGGCATGTCGTTATATCGGCAAAAATCTGTCTGGGATATTGCAACACAGATGGATATTATGCTGCCAGATAAAAAGCCATTGGTGGCACCGAGCGCTCTGGTCCAGGCTAGGCAGCGATTGGGTGAAGATGCCGTTCGCGAAGTGTTCCGCGTAATGGCAAAACATAGCTACGAATCGGCCCAATTTGAAACATGGGCAGGGCTAAACCTGCTTGCCGTTGATGGTGTTGTGTGGCGAACGGCGGACACACGGGAAAATCACGAGGTATTTGAAACACAGAGTAATCAATTTAAAGAAGGCACCTATCCTCAAGTTCGTATGGTCTGTCATATGGAAATAACGAGCCACCAACTCCTCAATAGCGCCTTCGCAGGCTACCGCACCAATGAGATGAAGCTAGCGGAAGAGTTAATAGAAACGACGCCAGACCATTCATTAACTATCTTCGATAAGGGATATTATTCATTAGGTTTGCTCAATCGCTGGCATCAGGCAGGCGAGCAACGGCATTGGATGCTCCCCGCTAAAAAAGACTTACAGTTCGATGTTATCCGCAGTTTCAATAAGAACGACCAGCACATACGCTTAACCAGTACACCTCAGGCCCGCAAGAACTTTAGTGACCTTCCCGAGTATATCGATGCTAGGTTAGTCACTAAAACTATTAACGGAAAAACCTACCGTATCCTGTCATCTATGGTTGACCCAATGCGCTTTCCTAGAGATGAGATGGTTGATTTATATCGATATCGTTGGGAAATTGAATTGGGATATCGTGAAATGAAACAGACATTACTCAATAGTGAGCACACGCTGAGAAGTAAGCGGCCGGATATGATTCGACAAGAGTTATGGGGATTACTGTTGTGCTACAACTTAATTAGGCAGGGCATGACCGCCGCGGCAAGACGATTGGATAGCGTATGGCCAAACCAGCTGAGCTTCACGAGTTGTTCAATGGCGATAACACACTTCTTTGTCACGGTATCGTTAAGTAGTCCGGGGAATATTCCAAAACAGTACGAAGCACTGCTAACGCAGATGGGGTACTTTAAACTACCGGAACGCCGCGAGGATAGATGTTATCCGAGGTGGGTGAAGCCGAAAACAAGGAAATACCCCCTTAAAAGAAAAAATGCCAGTCAGCTTAACTGACTGGCATTA
>NZ_JAIUMR010000019.1 GCF_022565475.1 Aliidiomarina sp.
GCGCCCAGATGACTTTGTTGCCGAAAACGAATGGATAACAGGTAATCACCAGGAGTGAGGGCAATAGTGAATTCCCCCTGACTGTCAGCGGTCAGTGATGTAATAAGGCTCTCCCGACCTTTGGTGAAAACACTGATTGATGCATTTTCAATGGGAAGTTCATTCAAGCCGAGAACGGAAGCGGAAAGCTCTTGAGCGGCAGATAATAATATTACATTTTGCTGTAGGTCTGAATCAGTTATTTGAATGTTATTGATAACAACCGGTTCAATATTCAAACCTTCTGGGGGAGTTACAAGTAGCCGATACGTTCCAGGAGAAATAGGAAGTGTGTAGCGCCCGTCAACATTCGTATATGTTTCAGAAACGTGATGTCCAGTATCGGAGTTTTGCAATTTGATGTGTGCGTTGGCGAGCGGGTGACTAGACAGATATACAGTACCATACAATTCAAACTGCTCTTCCGTGTTTGCGTCAACCGAAAAAGACGTTAGACCTAAAAAAATGAAAATAGTGAGAAATTTGAATATGATACGCATACGATGCAAGTCCTTATGCTAAATTTAACGTTTGTAAACATAATAATAATTAGTTTACCTTAAATTTACATAAATACATCATGAAATTTCATCAACAACAAGCAAACAAAAAGGAGGCCGAAGCCTCCTTGGTTATTTTGAGCTGAATAGGTTTATTTCACTTCAATACCTGCGGCTTGCAAGTCCGCGTGGTAAGACGATCTGACTAATGGCCCCGATGCGGCTTGAGTGAAGCCCATGCGATCCGCTTCGCGTTTGAACATAGCAAATTCGTCGGGAGTGACGTAGCGCGCTACTGGAATATGGTGACGGCTAGGTTGCAAATATTGACCAATAGTCAACATATCAACGTTGTGGCGACGCAGATCTTCCATAACTTCAAGAATTTCTTCATTGGTTTCACCTAGACCAACCATCAACCCCGACTTGGTGCGGACATCAGGACGACGCTCTTTGTAGAGTTTGAGTAAGTCGAGTGACCATTGATAGTTGGCACCTGGGCGCGCGGCTTTGTACAGGCGCGGCACCGTCTCTAAATTATGGTTAAATACGTCCGGTGCTTCGCCTTCGAGAATATCCAGCGCAACTTGCATACGGCCACGGAAGTCTGGAACCAGTACTTCGACTTTAATTCCTGGCGTGTGGGCACGAATTTCGCGAATACAGTCGGCAAAGTGCTGAGCACCACCGTCACGTAAATCGTCACGGTCGACTGAGGTAACGACGACATATTTAACGCCCATATCACGAATGGTGAGGCCTAACTTATGCGCTTCAGCTGGATCCGGCGGTAATGGACGACCATGAGCAACGTCACAGAATGGGCAACGGCGGGTACAAATGTCACCGAGGATCATGAAGGTGGCAGTACCGTGGTTGAAGCATTCCGGCAAGTTCGGGCAGGAGGCTTCTTCACAGACTGAGTGCAGACCGTGCTTGCGCATGGCTTGCTTAATTTTATCAATTTTTTCGCTTGACGTCGGCAGTTTGACCTTGAGCCATTCTGGTTTGCGCAGCATTTTCTCGCGCTCAACGGGCATAATCTTTACCGGGATCAGCGACATTTTGTCGGCATCACGTAATTTCGTACCGGCTTCGATGCGTGCGCTCTTGGTCGCAGGCTGTGATTTCACTACGTCTGAATTAGCCATGTTTGGGTAAACCTGTCTGTTCGTCGATGTCAGTGTATTGCAAAAGCTGAGCAAACTCGGAAGTAACGAGTTCTGCTGCTTCGGCAAACGAAGTTGGCCCGCCATGGGCGCTCGTTTGAGTCATAACCATTCCCGCATAGCCGCACGGGTTGATGCGTTGGAATGGTGACAAATCCATGTTGACGTTCAGTGCTAACCCGTGAAACGAGCAGCCGCGTCGAATCCTTAACCCCAGTGAACATACTTTCTCGGCGCCAATGTAGACGCCTGGTGCGTCCGGTCTTGGCGCCGCGCTAACGTTATATTTTGCCAGCATGTTGACGATGGTATTTTCAATTTGTGTCACCAGCTCGCGTACGCCCATTTTCCGGCGACGGATGTCGAGCATAAAGTATACCACGACCTGTCCGGGACCGTGATAGGTGACTTGTCCGCCACGATCGACAGGAACCACTGGAATATCGCCAGGGGCGAGCAAATGCTCTTCTTTTCCGGCTTGTCCTTGGGTAAATACCGGCGGATGCTCGACCACCCAAAGCTCATCAGCGGTCTGTTCATCGCGATTGTCGGTGAAGGCCTGCATAGCCTTCCAAACCGGCTCATAGTCGAGACGACCGAGCTGGCGAATGATAAGTCGATTCATGGTATCTATTGTACTCTATCGAGCGTTGAATTAAAGGACGTAGCGCACGTCGTCGATGTCAGAGAGGGACCGATATAACGTTTCGACGTGGATTTTACTCGTGACGACTACAGAAACAGATACCGAATAATAGTTACCTTTACTCGATGGACGAATCTCTGGGCTATAGTCGCCGGGCGCGTGTTCTTGAATGACGGCGATGACTTCGTCGGCTAACGAATCGGTTGCGACGCCCATAATTTTAAAAGTGAAGTCACACGGAAAGTCGAGTAACTCGTCAAACTTGGTATTCATGCGGTACTCCCGAAGCCGCTTTAACTGCGGCTTGCTCTAAATAGTTTAATGAGCTGCTGCGTCACTGGCCCACAATGACCGTCAGCAATGACTTCATTGCCCACTTGACCGACCGGAATGATCTCGCGTGTGGCACTGGTCATAAAGCATTCGTCCGCAGCGAACAAATCAGCAGTCGAAAATGCTTGCTCTCGCACCTTAATATGGGCGCTGCGGGCTAAATTCAAGACGTGTTGACGGGTTAATCCGGCTAAGATCAATTCGTCAGCTGGCGGCGTGATGAGTTCATTATCCTTGACGATAAAGTAGTTACACGATGCGCCTTCAGTGACGCGGCCGGCACGGTGCAGTATCGGCTCTTGCGCACCACTCGCGGTGGATTGAAGTTTTAGCAATATGTTGCCGAGTAAGCTGACGGATTTAATGTCACAGCGAAGCCAGCGAATGTCTTCAAGTAACTCGACTTTTACCGGTGCAGGCTCACCTGTTGGTGGCGTAAATGGCACTAAATAGGCCATAACCGTGGGCTGCATATTTGGGCTGGGTAAGTGATTGCGTGGAAATTCTGCACCACGGGTCACTTGAATGTACAAAATTGCGTTATCGAGCTGCTCAGCACTTAGTAAATGCCGCAGAATTACTTCCCACTCCGCTGGGCTGTGTGGCGGCGTAATGCCGACTGCATGGAGACTGTTATGAAGGCGCTGCATGTGTTCAGCCAGCATAAACGGTTGACCATGATAGACAGGCAACACCTCATAAATTCCGTCAGCAAACAAAAATCCCCGGTCGAAGACGGAGATTTTTGCTTGTTCGTGGGGGACATAGTCCCCATTCAGATAAATCAGGCTCATTCGTCGCTAAAGCTCTTCTTGATGCTGTCGATGATGCGTTTAAAGAAGCCACCTTCTTCAACACCTTGCAAAGTAACGAGCGGGAAGCTAGCAATATCGCGATCACCTAAAGTGAGGTTTACCGTGCCGACGACTTCGCCTTCCGCTAATGGTGCTTCTAACGCTTTATCAAGCACGAAATTAGCGCGTAAATTCTGCCGTTGACCGCGTGGTAAGGTGACAACGACTTCAGCACCGGTGCCCAATTGGATTTCGTCCACAGATCCACCCCAAATACGCTGGCTAGCTAATTGTTCGCCAGCTTCATAGGCAGTTACTGTTTCGTAATAACGGAAGCCGTAATTAAGTAATTTTTTCGTTTCAGCGGCACGGGCTTGTTCACTCGCGGTGCCGAGTACGACGGTAATTAAACGGGTGTCGCCGTCGACCGCAGACGTGACCAAGCTATACCCTGAGTCACTGGTAAAGCCGGTTTTAATACCATCAACATTCAGGCTTCGATCCCACAACAACGAGTTGCGGTTGTACTGACGGATACCGTTGTAGGTAAACTCGCGTTCCGCGTAGATGGCATACTCTTCTGGCACATCGCGAATTAACGCTTGGCCGAGCAAGGCCATGTCGCGGGCTGTGGTGATTTGATCCGGGTGCGGTAGACCGTGGCTATTGCCAAAGACGGTGTTGTCCATGCCGAGTTCACGCGCATAGGCATTCATCAATGAAGCAAAGGCTTCTTCGGTACCGGCAATGTGTTCCGCCATGGCGACACAGGCGTCGTTCCCAGAGGCGATAATAATGCCGCGATTTAAGTCCTCAACACGCACTTGGCGTCCGACTTCAATGAACATTAATGACGAACCGGGGAAATTTCGAGCCCATGCATTTTGGCTAATGGTGACTTCGTCATCGAGACTAATCCGACCTTCTTTCAGCTCTTTACCGATAATGTAACTGGTCATCATCTTGGTTAAAGAAGCGGGCCCGTGGCCTTCATCGATATTTTCACCGGCAATAATTTGTCCGGTTTTATAGTCCATCAAGACCCATGCACGTGCATTGACTGTCGGCGTAGGCGGTACCACACCCTGTGCATAGGCAACAACAGAAAGGTGACTCACGGTTAACGTGACGGCGGTAACTAAACTTGCAAGTAAGCGGCTACTTTTCATGGTCGGATACTTTCTCTGTAGTGATTATTCTCTGCGAGCATCAAGTTTCGTGCTCGGCATCGATGAATTCGGATCGGATGGGCACCGAGTATAGCAAAATGAGGATCGGGAGTAACTAATCACCGGTAACATTTTGCTGCTTTCCGCTGCTTAAAACGAATCGCTTGGTAAGCGGAAAATGCCTTCAAATCCGTCGGCTTGTAAACGGTTCATCCAATAGATGATTTGGCGATCATCAAAGGGACCTAATAGTAAACGATTCAGACCTTGATGTGGGCGGGTAGTTGCATCCAGGCTATAAATTTCCTGTAAACGTTGACGCAAGCTGTCGAGGTTTTGTAACTCGCGTGCGGCAGCAACTTGGATATAGGTTCGCGCACCACTCGTGGGTACCGGTTGGCCAAGATCAATCGCCTCGATGCGAACGGGGGCGGTGCCCTGCAAGTGCATGTCGAGGGCATAGGCTGCTGCATAAGAAAGATCGATCACCCGATCGGCATGGAAAGGACCACGATCGTTGACGCGCACAATCACTTCTTTATTGTTGTTCAAGTTAGTGACTTTCACCCAACTCGGTAAAGGTAAGGTTTTGTGAGCGGCACTGAGACTAAACATGTCATAAAACTCACCATTTGAGGTTAAATGACCATGAAACTTTTCGCCATACCAAGACGCTATGCCTTCAACGGCATATCCTTCCGCAGAGTCTTTGACTGAATAGGCTTGGCCGTTGACCTGATAGGGTAAATTACCGCGCCGAGAGAGTGGCTCGAGGCGCGGTGTTAATGGATAGAGCTCAGCTGCAGTGGGCGTGCGTAACGGCGCAACATCTTGCGCCGTGCGATACCGTTCCGTGCTGGTTGTCGGTGTTTGCCCACAACCAGCGAGTAAAGCACTTAGCATGACTACACCGCAAAACTGCTTGGTATTCATGAAAGCGTCTCCTAGCGATGCGCGCGGAGTTGTTCAGCCAGCTGGAATACCGCCATGGCATAGAGCGGACTATGATTGTAGCGTGTAATGGCATAGAAATTGGGTAGTCCGACCCAATAGGAGTGGCTGCCGTCGGCTTCTTCAAAAGCAAATAATCGGGCGCGGGTATCGTCCGGCATGGCAGTAATGAATCGCACGCCGGCTTCTTTGAGTTCACCGATCGTGTGGGTTAGCACTTGGCCACGACCTGACGTCAGTTCATTAACATTGGTGCTTTCACTGACCCAAGCTGGCACGGTGATGGGTTGATTGGCCTGCCATCTGTGCTCAGCAAAGTAGTTAGCAATTGAACCAATGCCATCAACGACATTGCCCATCAAGTCGCGCACACCATCGCCATCAAAATCGACTGCATAATGACGATAACTCGACGAAATAAATTGGCCATAACCCATAGCGCCGGCATAAGAGCCTTTAATACTCGTCGGATCGATATTCTCTTCAGTGGCGAGCAGGATAAATTGGCGCAACTCGCTGCGGAAGAAGGTTTGCCGCGGCGGATAATGGAAGCCGAGGGTATACAGTGCGTCGAGCACGCGGTGGGTGCCCATTACATTGCCGTAAAAGGTTTCAACGCCAAGCACGGCAACGATGATCTCGGCTGGAACACCGAACTGTTGCTCCGCTCGGGTGAGAGTTTCCTCATGTTTATTCCAGAACTCAATACCTTGACGCAGACGCCGCTCAGTCAGAAAGATTGGATAATATTGATGCCATGGTCGTGCTTCCCAGGGGCGCGCAATGGCATCGAGAATCGGCTGACTTTTTTGCGCTTGGCGCAATAATGCTTCGGTGCGTTCTGCAGGAATTTGATGTTCGGACTGCATTTGGGCGATAAATTCGCGTTCTGCCTCAGTCCAGTCATTCGCGGTACTGGACGTAGAGAAGAGCAGGGCACTAGCAAGGGTGACCGTGCCAACGAGTTTAGCGACGTGTGGGGCCAATTGTTTAAGCATACAACATCCTTTCTTTTTGTTTTAAATTGCAGCCGATTAACCGTGACTAATGACCAGCCTTCGATGCGTGGCAATCGCCATAAGAATACCGAATCCGGCCATCATGGTAACCATTGAGGTGCCGCCGTAACTAATTAATGGCAGTGGTACCCCAACCACAGGTAACAACCCAGACACCATACCAATATTTACCAAGACATAAATAAAGAAGGTGAGGGTAATACTGCCACCAAGTAAACGATTGAAATTACTTTGCGCGCGCATGGAAATAAGCATGCCACGGAAAATGACAAAACCATAGAGGATTAACAAGCCGATGACGCCGTAAAAGCCAAATTCTTCGGCAAAGACAGAAAAAATGAAATCCGTGTGGCGTTCGGGTAGGAACTCGAGTTGTGATTGTGTGCCTTGTAGCCAACCTTTGCCTTCGACACCGCCTGAACCGATGGCAATTTTCGACTGAATAATATGGTAGCCGGACCCAAGTGGATCGGTTTCCGGATTCAAAAATGTAAGTACTCGCTGACGTTGATACTCGCGTAGCAAGAAAAACCAGAATAAGGGCAGGGAGGCTGCCGCAAGTGCACCGCCACTGATAACCACGCGCCAACTCATGCCGGCCAGGAATAAAACGAAAATGCCGGAACACGCCACCAAAAGTGCAGTACCTAGATCCGGTTGTTTGGCGATCAGTAAGGTTGGGACTAAGACAAAGGTTAATCCGAGTAAAACATGCCAAAAGCGAATTGGAATATGAACGCGTGAGCAATACCAAGCCAGAAACATCGGCACCGATAATTTGAGGATCTCTGAGGGTTGAATGCGCGTGACACCAATATTTAGCCAACGTTGCGCACCTTTACCAACTTCACCGAATAAGAGCACAGCGATGAGTAAGAGCACGCCAACGATGTAAATAGGCAAGGCATAATGTCGATAAAACTGTGGTGTGATCTGTGCCACGATCAACATGATGATAAATGAAACGCCCATACGGATTGCTTGGCGTATCACTAGCCCTTGATCTTGCCCACCAGCACTATACATAACGATCAGGCTAACCACGGCTAAGGCCAGAAGGCCAAGAAGCAACGGGCCGTCGATATGAATTTTAGCCAGCCAACGATTACGTTGACGTTCTTCAGTCGTTTGCATCGTTTTGTCCTTCGGCGTCGTCTGGCTCAATGGTCACGGGTTCTTGGGCCGCACGTGCGGCTTCTGCTTCACGCGCGGCACGTGCCGCGGCGGCGGCAGCTGCGCGCTCGGCAAGCCGCTGTTGTTCATCGGCAAGCGCTTGCTGATAGGCTGCCGCTTGAGTCAGCAACATCTCTGCGCGGGCATCGTCCGTGGCAAAATAATAGTCCATCATCGCACGGGCAATCGGGGCTGCATTGCGGCCTCCACCACCAACGTTCTCAATTGCCATTGCAATCACTACTTCCGGGTAATCTGCCGGTGCGTAGCCGATGTAGGTGGCGTTGTCACGCAAGTGTTCGGCGACATCCTCAAGGTCTGGGCGAACGTCGGTGTCGTCGCTGAGCGCAGCTACTTGTGCTGTGCCGGTTTTGCCACCGGAGGTGTAGCTGGCGCCCCGAAAAGCAGTACGAGCAGTACCGCTTTGATCAGTAATCACCATCTCCATGCCTTTGCGAATCGTGTCCCAAGCGCTGGGGTTATTCAGAACAATAGGCTCTTTTTCAATAATTTGGCGTTGGGTCATCTGCTCACCATCGCCAATAGCGCGCATAATACTCGGCTGAATGCGACGTCCGTCGGTAACTAATACACTGGTCGTGGTCGCAAGCTGCAAAGGCGTGACGGTCCAAAAGCTTTGGCCGATGCCAATGGAGAGCGTTTCACCTTGATACCAAGGCTCGTTGAAGCGCGCGCGTTTCCAGCCCCGATCGGGCATTAACGCAGGACTTTCCTCAGCGATATCGACACCGGTGCGTTCGCCAAAGCCCATCCGCTGCATAAATGATGAAATTTCATCGATACCGATTTTGTGCGCAAGGTCATAGTAAAAAGTGTTGCATGATTCAGCAATCGCTTTGGTGACATTGACCCAACCATGACCATGCTGGCGCCAGTCACGGAATCGACGTTGGACACCTTCCAAGCGATACCAACCTGGATCCCAGACGCGGCTTTCTTCGGTAATTGTGCCGAGCTCTAAACCTAACAGACCAAGATGAGGCTTGATCGTTGACGCGGGTGGATAACGCCCTTGGGTGGCCCGGTTGATGAGCGGGTTTGCTGGATTATTGAGCAGCGCACGATAGTCCGCGCTGGAGATGCCGTTGACAAAAAGATTGGGGTCGTAGCCCGGATTTGAATATAAAGCGAGAACAGCACCAGAGTTAGCATCGAGCATGACAATGGCGCCGCGACGGGTGCCTAATTGATAGCGTGCTAAACGCTGTAGACCACTATCGAGTTCAAGATAGACGTCTTGTCCCGGTGTCGGTGGAGTAAAATCAAGGGTACGAACCACGCGGCCACGATTATTGACTTCTACCGTTTGGTAGCCAACTTGGCCATGCAATGTATGCTCGTAAGAACGTTCAATGCCTAATTTGCCAATATTGCGGGTCGCTGCATAATTGGCATAGATTTCCATTTCCCGCAAGCGGGCAACGTCTTGTTGGTTAATTCGTCCAACGTACCCGAGCGCGTGAGTGAAGAGGTCTCGGTGGGGATAAAAACGCTGTAAACGTCCTTCGACATTAATACCGGGGAAACGATGTTGCACCGTTGCGAATTGAGCAACTTGCTCTTCACTGAGTTGATCGGCAAAGGTAATTTGTGGAAAACGCCGGGGCTGTCGTAAGCGCGCGTAAAATTCATCGACGATATCGTCGTCCAATTGCAGCAGGGTTTGCAACTCAGTCAGCGTTTCCCGCAAATCGCGAACTTCGGCGGGCGAAACTTCGAGGCTGTACACTGGAATATTGTCAGCTAAGAGAATGCCATTGCGATCGTAAATCATGCCGCGGTTTGGAGCGACTGGTAACACCATAATGCGATTGCTATTTGACCGAGTTTGAAATTCTTGGAAATTCTTAACTTGGAGAGTATAGAGGTTATTGAGCAGAATAATGAAAACAGCAAAAACAATCGCTAGACAAACGACGGCCCGTCGACTGAAAAGTGCAGCCTCAGCTTGATGATTTCGTATAGCGACGCGTTTTTTTGGCATTCTTATTCGCGATGATAAGGGTGATTATTCAGTAAACTCCAGCCCCGAAAAAGAGCTTCAGCGATGATGACACGCACCATAGGGTGCGGCAATGTAAGGGGTGAGAGTGACCACCGTTCGTCGCTGCGTGCTTGTACTTCGGGTGCTAAACCTTCAGGTCCACCGACCATGAAAGCAACATTCCGGCCATCTAACTGCCATTGTTGCAGTCGTTCGGCTAACCTATGGGTGTCCCACGGTTTGCCGTTGACTTCAAGGGTGACCACGTGAGTCGGGCCTTTTAAGGCTGCGAGCATTTTCTCACCTTCCTGTTGAGTGAGTTTGCCGATATCGGCCTTCTTTGCTCGTTTACCCGCGGTGATTTCGATTAAATCGAGTGGTAACTCAGGTGGCATGCGTTTGGCATACTCATGGTAGCCCGTACTGACCCAATCGGGCATCTTGTTGCCAACGGCAATTAATTGCAAACGCATGCGAACACTTTAACCCCAGAGTTTTTCTAATTGGTAAAAGTCGCGGGTCGCGTCTTGCATCACATGGACAACAACGGGACCAAAATCGACTAATACCCACTCACCATCGTCTTCACCTTCAACACCAAGTGCTGGCTCACCGGCGTGTTTGCTTTCAGTCGCAATGTGGCCGGCAATACTGCGCACGTGAGTTTTTGAATTTCCTGAGCAAATGACCAAGAAATCAGTAACATCGGTTTTACCACGTACGTCGAGAACTTGAATGTCTCGGGCTTTCAAATCATCTGCTTTATCGACCACAAAATCGCGCAATTGTTCAGTTTGCAAGGCTTTCTTTCTCCAATTCAATATTTAACCGCGCAAGTGTATCACGAGAGCGGCCTCGGGTGCAGTAGCAATGCCGCAGCAACACTGCGTTAATTGTTTAAAGCGGCCGCTTTGTTGGCGTCGATTCGGTAGAGATTATGCTCACGGATATAGTTCCAGACCGGTTCAGGTAAAACCTCGGGGCAGTGTTCTTGCTCAGCGAGTGTCGCTCTTAGTTCGGTCGCTGAAATGTCAATTTGTTGGCAATCCGCGAGGTAAATTTTACCGACGCCGCCAGGAAAGTCTTCCGCACTCACTTGTCGTTCTTTGAGCAATTTGGTGATCTCCGCACGACAGTCGCTGAGTGCGTAACCGGGCCGCGGCATAACGACAAAGTTGGCGTAATCGAACAGGCGCTCCCAATGCAGCCATTCGCGTAGCGTGAGTAAACTGTCTGTGCCGATAATAAAGTACAAACAGGCGTCCGCGCAGGTTTGTCGATAATGCTTCAACGTCGGCAAGGTGCGTGAGGGTAAGCCTTGTTTGAGTTCCCAGTCATCGACACGTAGTCGTTCGTCGACTTGCGCGGCGGCATCGAGCATGCCGAGTCGATGGGTGTTGAGTACTTGTGGCTGAGCGCGATGTGGGGGAGCACAGGTCGGTAGCAGATGAATACGCTCCCAACCAAACTGATCGGCCAATTCAAGGGCGGGTTTTAAATGGCCCCAATGAACGGGATCAAAGGTTCCACCCAAAATGGCTATATGCCGAGTCGGCGTAGAATTCGTCTCTGGCGTAGGTGTTAAGGCCAATGGCACGGTTCCCTTGCTGAAAGAATAATAGGCCCAAATGCAGGGCTAACGTCAATGGATCTTCGCCAGAATCCTGCTTAATTGCAAGTTCCAGTCGTTGTAAAAGTTCGTTTCGCGCGTGCGCGCAGGCTGCAGTGTCGTTCTGAACGAGTTGCAAAAACGCACTTTGATCTTTCGGCCAGATCCGCTCGGCTGCCCAAATCGACGCCATATTCTGACGACTGCGCTGGGCTTGGCGAACTTTTTTCATGCTCTGATGTGTTTGCGTTAAAAGCCAATGAATGAGGACTAGATCAGTACCCGTTTCGCGCAGACGCTGCAGGCAATGCACAAAGGCTGAATAGTCTTGAGCTAAAATACAGGCTCGTAATGCAAATAAGTCGAACCGACTATTATCTTCAACCGCTGTCTGCACTTGCTCCAAGCTAATTGGGCTTTGTGGTTGTGGGTAAAGCAGCTGCAACTTTTCCAAGCTCTGCTGTAATGCAAGCAGGTTGCCTTCGTAAAAACTGGCTAATTGTTGAATCGCATCGTGGCTGAGTGGAAGTTTTAACTTTTCGGCTCGATTTTTGATAAACGTCGGCAGCTGCGGTTTGTCTGGCCCATAAATGGGCACAAACACACCCTTTGCAGTCAAGGTTTTGAACCATTTGGCATTCTGATGTTCTTTCTTGAGCCGGGGACCGAAGAGGAGCAGCACCTGATCCGGTGACTGCTGCTGATTAAAATCGATCAGTGCTTTACCACCGTCGCGACCGAGTTTTATCTCGGGTAGCTCTAATTCAATTAGTTGCTGGCTGCTAAACAAGGATAGGGTTTGCCCACCTTCAAGCAATTGGTGCCAATCAAAATCTTTATCTTGGAGATAACGCTGACGCTCATCAAAGCCACGTTGTTTGGCTGCTTGGCGAATGAGGTCACAGGTTTCTGCGACCAAAAATGGCTCGTCCCCAAACACTAAATACACCGGAGCAAGTTGCTCTTTGAGGTGTTGTTGTAAGCGTTCAGGGTAGAGTTGCATGATTAAGTGCTCCGTGCACTTTGATTCAGCAGCAGCAACAAACGCCGAGCAGCTTCTCGGCGCATTTCGCCGAGAATCAGTTCAAGCTCTCGGGTTTTCGCTAGGGCATAGTTGGGATCATCCTGATAGTCACGCAGGATTTGAATGTTATGCTCGTCGCTTTCGCCATTCGCACGTAAAATTGTCACCGGCAGGATATAAATGAGCTCGTATTCCGCCACTTGTCCTGACGCAAGCATCGACAAGATCCGTCGTTCTAAACGATCCTCCCCGAGCACCACGGCTGGAAGATGATTCGGATCGTCGATGAGGGTGACGTCACGACGCTGAAATAGGTCGGTTACCGCCCGATGAATGTCTGAGCGATCGTCACTGACGATGCGAAGTTGCTGAATTTCAGCAGCAACCTGATAGTCGTCACGCAAATGAAACCCGCAGGCGCTGAGTGTTAAACTCAGACACAGTGCGACAATGCCAAAACCAAACCGACGCGTTAAGCTGACACGTCGGTGTTGGTCAAGGCGTTTTTGATTAGTTGGCAACAACATTGACCAACTTACCCGGCACATAAATCACTTTACGGACGGTGACATCGGCAAGGAATTTCTGCACATGAGGATCGGCGAGCGCCAGTGCCTCAATCGCTTCTTTGCTGATATCCGCAGGAACCGTAATCTTCGCTCTGACTTTGCCATTCACTTGCAAGACGACCAATTTCTCGTCTTCGATTAATGCGTTTTCATCGACGACTGGCCATTGTTCGAAGTTAATGTCGCTGTCATGACCTAATGCTTGCCACATGCGCTCACACACATGCGGTGTAATTGGCGACAACATCAGTACAACTGCGTCTAACGCTTCTTGCATCAGCGCTTTGTCGTTACTGCTATCAAGCGGCGCTTTTTGCAGGTGATTGCTCAGTTCCATAACCGCCGCAATCGCGGTATTAAAGTTTTGGCGACGACCCATGTCATCCGTTACTTTGGCAATCGCTCGATGGACTTCACGGCGAAGCGCTTTCTGCGCACCGGTTAAACTCGCCACGTCAAGTTGCTGTTGACCCGCAAACGCTTGGAAGTCATAGACGAGTTTCCAAACCCGACGGAGGAATCGATGCGCGCCTTCGACACCCGCATCAGACCACTCGAGGGTTAACTCCGGTGGTGCAGCAAACATCATAAACAAGCGAACCGTGTCGGCACCGTATTTATCGACCATGGTTTGTGGGTCAATGCCATTATTTTTCGACTTCGACATTTTGCTAATGCCGCCGTGCTGAACAGGCTGACCATCGTTGACGTAAATCGCCTCGACAACTTCACCTTTTTCGTTGCGCTTGACTTCAACATCGAGTGGCGAGAACCAAGTTTTGCCGCCATGTTGGTCTTCACGATAAAAACTATCGGCCAAGACCATGCCTTGGCAAAGAAGACGCTTAAAGGGCTCGTCGGACTGTACTAAGCCCGTATCGCGCATCAGTTTGTGGAAGAAACGCGCATATAATAAGTGCAGAATTGCGTGTTCAATACCACCAATGTATTGATCGACCGGTAGCCAATAATTGGCTTTGCTCGGGTCGAGCATGCTGTCCGCCTGTGGTGAACAGTACCGCGCGTAATACCAGCTCGACTCCATAAAGGTATCGAAGGTGTCGGTTTCATGCTCTGCGGGCATGCCGTTGTACGTGGTTTTGCGCCATTCCGGATCGGCTTTAATTGGTGAAGTGACACCGTTCATAACCACGTCTTCAGGCAGCTTCACCGGTAGTTCTGACTCAGGAACGGGTACTGATTCGCCGTTTTCCAAGTTAAGCATCGGAATCGGTGCGCCCCAATAGCGCTGGCGCGATACACCCCAGTCGCGTAAACGATAGTTCACTTGGCGCTCGCCAATACCCATCTCAGCTAGTTTATTCGCAATCGCATTGAAGCCATCTTCAAAGCTTAAACCGTCAAATTCACCGGAGTTGATTAAGGTGCCTTTCTCGGTCAATGCTTCCACGGTAAAGTCATGCTCGCCTTGTAAAGGTTGAATGACGGGTTGGATGTCGAGCCCATAGGCTTTGGCAAATTCATAATCACGTTGATCGTGAGCAGGAACTGCCATCACCGCGCCGGTACCATAGTCCATGAGGACAAAGTTAGCGACCCAAATCGGAACTTGCTGACCGGTGAGTGGATGCGTGGCCGTGTAGCCGGTCGCTATACCACGTTTTTCCATCGTCGCGAGATCAGCTTCAGCAACCTTTTGCTGCTTACAGCTGTCGACAAATGCAGCAACGTCAGCATGTTCGGCGGCGGCTTTCTGCGCTAAGGGATGCTGTGCCGCAACCGCCATGTAGGTAACACCGAAAAAGGTGTCCGGACGCGTCGTGTAAACGCTGACCTGCATGTCCAGCTGATCGACATTGAAGGTGATTTGTACGCCTTCAGAACGACCGATCCAGTTGCGTTGCATGGCTTTTACTTGATCTGGCCAACCGTCAAGCTGATCGAGGTCGTTGAGCAATTCTTCGGCATAGGCGGTGATTTTGACAAACCACTGCGGAATTTCTTTTTGCTCGACGATCGCCCCAGAGCGCCAACCACGGCCGTCGATGACTTGTTCGTTAGCGAGCACGGTTTGGTCAACGGGGTCCCAGTTCACGGTCGCATTCTTTTTGTAAACCAAGCCCTTTTCAAACAGCTTCGTGAAAAACCACTGTTCCCAACGGTAATACTCGGGCTGACAGGTTGCAAACTCGCGATCCCAGTCATAACCAAAGCCAAGCGCTTTTAACTGCGAGCGCATGTCTTTGATGTTTTCATAGGTCCACTTTGCGGGTGCGGTGTGATTTTGAATCGCCGCGTTTTCTGCCGGCAAACCAAATGCGTCCCAACCGATCGGGTGGAGAACATTCTTGCCGAGGAGGCGTTGGTAGCGCGAAACAACATCACTCAGAGTGTAGTTGCGCACGTGACCCATATGGAGCTTTCCGCTTGGATAAGGGAACATCGACAAGCAATAGAATTTTTCTTTGCTGTCGTCCTCATGCGCGGCAAACACTTGATCCTTTTCCCAGCGTTGTTGAATTTCTGCTTCTAACGCGATGGGTTGGTATTGTTCCTCAATTCTCCGGGTCATCTGTACTACCTGTTTTCTACTTAGCTGTTAAAAATAATGCCTAACCACAAGACTAACGCAATAACGACACCGCCAATGCCAAAAAAGAAGTTCTCAATGCGGTATTTTACTTTGGCGTGTTCTTCATTGCTCTCTGGCGCTGGTAAAAAACCAACGATTAAATATGCGATGCCAAGACCTGCGGCGGCAACGATGCCTGCGAATAAAACCGCGTCAAACAAATTACTCATCATGGTTTGATCCTCAAATAAGCCGTAACATTAAACGTGCGGGCTGGAATAACCCCTAAGTGTATAATCTTTGCTACAAATTGACTACGCTGATTTTCGCTTTTCACGCCGCCAAGCAAATAAACTTGTGAGCAAGGCGATGAGCCACGCAGGCCCGTCGCCAAAGCGAGCAAAACCAGTTTCGCCCTCAACATGTAATACCGGCGTGCTGGCGACCCCAGCAGTGAATTGCGGGAGTCGTGTCAGCGTCGCGCCGGTGTGGTCGATGACACCCGTAATACCGTTATTGGTAGCACGTAACATGGGTCGACCTAGCTCACGTGCGCGCATCACGGCGATTTGCCAATGTTGATGCGGACCATGGGAATCGCCGAACCAGGTGTCATTACTAATGGTGAGCAAAAACTGGGTGTCAGTGTTCACATTGGCACGAATTTGCCGTGAAAAAGCCACTTCGTAACAAATGTTTGCCGCAATCAATACACCATTGGCGTTGAGGTTCGGCTGCACTGCAGCACCGCGACTGAACGACGACATCGGTAAATTGAATAATGGCGCAATTGGACGCAGCAAGGCTTCAAATGGCACAAACTCGCCGATCGGCAACAGTTGATGCTTTTGATAACGATTGCTATGACCGTACTGCCAACCACCCTGAGGTTGCTCACCCATGACAATCATACTGTTGAAGAACTCGCCGGTGTGACGATCTAAATCAATAATCCCGCTAATTAGTGTGGTCTCTTCTGCAAGCAACTGCTCGTCGAGCATGGCTAACGGGCGCTGGGCCAGCGGTTCGATAAATGTGATCGCGGATTCTGGCCAAATAACGAGATCATGATGCAGGTGCGGTGCGGTTAAATCCGTATAGGTGTCAAAATTCGGCCATTGTTGCTCCGCATCCCACTTTAAGTCTTGCACGACATTGCCTTGAACAAGTGCCACCGAGGTCTGTTCGCCAGTGTAGTGCATGGGGTTGAAGCGCGGAGCGAGCCACGCGAGGATGACGATCGCGAGCGGCAAAAACAGCCACTCAAAGCGATTCTGTAAGAGCATATAAGTGAAACCAAGTGCCATCAGCCAAAGTGCAACGGCTATGCCAATTTCGCCGATATGGGGAGCGAAATTACCTAAGGTCGAGAGCGTCTGCGTATAGCCCAGCCCCAACCAGGGAAAGCCAGTTAATAACCAACCACGCAAAAACTCGGTGGTTAACCACAACACGGGAACGAGAAATAAGCTTAAACTGCCGCAGTAACGTCGACATTTAAACCAGAGCCAAGCGGTCAGCAGGGGAAACAAGGCGAGATAGCCGCAGAGAATGATCATCACCAGAATGGAGGCGATCATCGGCATACCACCAAATTGATCGATACTGACGTAGACCCAACTTATGCCGGCTGCAAACCAACCGAAACCGAAACTGAAACCCGTCCACGCAGCTTGTTTGGCAGTATTGCTGCGGACTAATAGGAGCAGAAAGCCAGTTAAGAGCAGGGGTGTCAACCAAGCCTGAGAAAATGGTGCGTAGGCAAAGGTGAGGAGGGCGCCGAAAATCAATGCGCCGGCATAACGCCAGCGCGGTTGGAGCAATTTTATCTGCAAGGGTCGTAACAACATCAAGCGCACCTTTGGTCAAGTCAGTGTGTTTTGTGTTATTTGTCGTCGTGCGGCAGTGTCACTTGAATCTGTTGAATACGGCGACGATCAGCAGCAGTCACTTTAAAGTTTAATTCGCCGATAAACAGTGATTCGCCCACTTCCGGCAAATGGCCAAAATTATGTGCGACTAAGCCACCAATGGTGTCGTACTCGTCGTCATTGAAGTCACTATGAAAATAGTCATTAAAATCTTCAATGGTGGTTAATGCTTTGACATTGTAGCGGTGGGCACTGATTTTACGAATATCGCCGCGGCTTTCGTCTTCGTCGGTTTCATCTTCAATTTCACCGACGATTTCTTCGAGAATGTCTTCGATCGTAACCAACCCAGAAACACCACCATATTCATCAACGACAATCGCCATATGATAGCGCTTTGAACGAAATTCTTTGAGTAAGGCGTCAACGCGTTTACTCTCCGGCACAATGACCGCTGGACGCATGACCTGTTCGAGCGAAAACGGCTCATCAACAAGGTGAAAGCCATAGGCTAACAGATCTTTTGCCAGCAGAATGCCTTCGATATGGTCTTTGTTTTCACTGACCACCGGATAGCGCGAATGCTGTGTTTGGATGACGATTGGCAGAAATTCTGCAACCGTTTGGTTTTTGTCAATTGTTACCATCTGGGAGCGCGGAATCATAATGTCGCGAACTTTCAGCTCAGCGACATCGAGCACACCCTCGATCATTTCCTTGGTATCAATGTCGATTAAATCGCGATGCTCTGCATCTTGGATTAAATCAACCAGTTCCTCACGAGTGTTCGGTTCACCATTAAAGGCCTGAAGTAGCTTCTGGGCCCAAGTTCGTCGCGGTGAACCGTTACTTGGGTGGGGTTTGTCATCGTTCATCGATGGTCGTTCGCTCCGTGGCAAAATAATCGAAATTGAAGCTTAGCATAAGCAGACTGACCTGCGCACCTATTCATGACTAGCATAGGGATCAGCGATATCTAAGGTCGCTAGAATCTGGCGCTCAAGTGCTTCCATTGCTTCCGCGTCTTGTTCTTCAATATGGTCATAACCAAGTAAATGCAAGGTACCATGGACAACGAGATGTGCGAAGTGATTTAAATAAGGTTTCTGCTGCTCTTGGGCTTCGGCGGCGACGGTCGGTTCAGCGATAATAATGTCACCGAGTAACGGCAAATCAAGTTCAACCCCCGCCGGTAAATCGGCATTGAAAGGAAAAGACAACACATTAGTCGGTTTGTCTTTGCCACGATAGTCTCGATTCAGGGTTTGCACTTCGTCGTTATCCGTCACCCGAATAGTCAATTCGGCATCGGCTTTACCGACTGCGGTCAATGTCGCCTCAGCCCATTGGCTAATTAACTCTGTACTGGGTAAACGCTCTTGAACGTCGCTGCTGAGTGCTTGCGGCCAGCCTTCTTGCCATTGAACATCAATGCAATTAGCCATTATTTTTATGTGCTCCGTTGCTGCTTGCCAGCGGTTGTGCTTTCACCTTGGTTTCACTTTGTGTTTTGCTTTCGATGTCGAATTTTTCGTAAGCCATAACGACACGTTGCACCACAGGGTGACGCACAACATCTTTGGCATTAAAGAAGGTAAAGCTAATGCCTTCGACTTCATTGAGGACTTCAATGGCTTGGCGTAACCCTGATTTTTGGCCACGGGGTAAGTCGATCTGGGTAATATCGCCAGTAATCACCGCTTTGGAATTAAAGCCGATGCGGGTGAGGAACATTTTCATTTGTTCCGTGGTGGTGTTTTGGCTTTCGTCGAGAATGATGAATGCATCATTGAGCGTGCGACCGCGCATGTAGGCTAGCGGTGCGATTTCAATGACACTGCGCTCGATTAGCTTTTCGACTTTTTCAAAACCAAGCATTTCAAACAAAGCGTCATACAAGGGGCGCAAGTAGGGGTCGACTTTCTGTGCGAGGTCTCCAGGCAGGAAGCCAAGCTTTTCACCGGCTTCAACGGCTGGTCGAGTCAATAAGATACGTCGTACTTCTTGCCGTTCCAAGGCATCAACAGCAGCGGCGACGGCAAGATAAGTTTTTCCAGTACCGGCAGGACCAATGCCAAAATTGATGTCATTGGTGAGAATGGCGCGCACATAATCTTGTTGATTCTTGTTGCGCGGTTTGACGAGGCCGCGCTTGGTTTTGATCAGCGTGACCGGGTCATCCTCAGGACTTTCATCGTGCTCTAGCGCGCGACTCTCTTGAATCGCTAAATGCACCTGATTTGGCTCAATTTCGCGTTGCTTACCGCGCACCGGAGCAGTTTCGACATACAAGGTGGTGAGAATGTCACGCGTCGCTTGAATGCCGAGTGGCTGGCCGATAATGCGAAAATGATTGTCTTTGTAGATCACTTCAACGCCAAGACGACGTTCAATGTGGCGAATGTTGTCGTCAAATGGACCACAAAGGCTTGCCAGCCGCTGACCGTCGGCTGGCTCAAGATATAAATCAAAACTGTCGATAGACGTACTCAACTAAATTCCTCGATTAGGATGCTGGATTAAACGTGGTGACACCGAGTGTATCCGTGGTTTCATTACTGCGCGCCAAAATAGCTTGCGGTGCAGTATCGATACGTAAGCCCATTTCATGCTCTTCGCGAATAATGTCACCGCGTAATGAATTCGGTAATGCCTCGGTAATCATGACATCAACAAACTTACCAATCATATCGGGGCGACCTTCAAAGTTTACAACCCGGTTATTTTCGGTACGGCCACTGAGTTCCATCGGATTCTTTTTTGACGGGCCAATGACAAGGACGCGCTGTTCGGTGTTCAGCATTTGCCGAGCATGACGCTGTGCTTGCTGGTTGATGCGGTTTTGTAACAGCTGGAGGCGTTCCTTTTTGGTTTCCTCGCTGACATCGTCCGGCAAATCAGCGGCTGGCGTGCCGGGGCGAGCGCTGTAGATAAAACTGAAGCTAATGTCGAAGTCGATGGCTTGAATGAGATCCATGGTGGCTGCAAAGTCGGCATCCGTTTCGCCGGGGAAGCCGATAATGAAATCGGAGCTCATGGCCAAATTTGGACGCACTTTCTTCAATTTACGAATTTGCGACTTGTATTCCAATACGGTGTGACCGCGCTTCATTAATGCCAGCACACGATCTGAACCACTTTGCACGGGGAGGTGCAAGTGATTGACTAACTCTGGAATGGTCTCGTAAGCAGCGATAATGTCGTCGGTAAATTCGACCGGGTGTGACGTGGTGTAGCGAATCCGGTCAATCCCATCGATGGCGGCAATTAAATGCAGGAGCTCAGCGAAGGTGCAGATGCTGCCATCGAAGTTTTCACCGCGATAGGCGTTGACGTTCTGACCGAGCAGATTAACTTCACGCACACCTTGGTCGGCCAATTGCGCAATTTCGTATAGTACGTCGTCGGCAGGACGACTGACTTCTTCACCGCGTGTGTATGGCACCACACAGAATGTACAGTACTTGCTGCAACCTTCCATGATGGAGACGAATGCGGTTGGGCCATCGGCTTTCGGGTCAGGTAGACGATCAAATTTCTCGATTTCAGGGAAAGACACGTCAATGACGGACTCTTTGCCCTCGCCAAGCTCTTTAATCATCGCTGGTAAACGATGCAGGGTTTGCGGGCCGAAAATCAAATCAACAAAAGGTGCACGCTGGCGAATCGCCGCGCCTTCTTGCGAGGCAACACAGCCGCCGACACCAATAATCAAGTCCGGCTTGTCTTGCTTGAGCAGCTTCCAACGACCTAATTGGTGGAATACCTTCTCTTGGGCTTTTTCCCGAATCGAGCAAGTATTCAAAAGAATTAAATCTGCTTCTTCTGCTTCTGCTGCAGGCTCGTAACCCATATGGGCATGGAGTAAGTCTGCCATTTTCGCAGAATCATACTCGTTCATCTGGCAGCCCCAGGTTTTGATATAGACCTTTTTGCTCATAACCTTCGTCTTCATTTACCGCGTGTGCTAAGGGCTGCATATTCTACATGGTTCAAGGCGCAGGCGCTACCTTCTGCGTGTTACCCGTTGGTGAAATTTCAGGCATGTTGAATGTCAGTTACGGGTTTGTTGTCCCGGTTGGCGGTATCTTAATGGCTGGGCTGCGACCAGCTCGAATGGAAATGTAACCCGCACCGATAATAATCGCAGAGCCAATCCACATGTGAATGGTGAAAGGTTCGTCCCAAATCAGGTAACCAATTAAAGCGGCAAACAGCACCGAACTGTAGGTGAACACACCAATTTGTGAGGGCGAGGCAAGGGCAAAAGCACGTGTCATGGCGAGTTGGCCGCCAACCGCAAAGACGCCCATGATCATGACCCCGAGCCACAAACTAGCGGACAGTGACTGCCAATTAACAAGCACCGGAATGGCGGTGAGCAGGGTCGCGAAAAAAGAGAAATAGAAGACAATTTTACTGGGTGACTCATGCGCTGACAGTCGGCGCACAACGGTTTTCGCCCAAGCAGCAAGACCCGCAGCAAACAAGGCGACAAACATGATGATGGGGAATGGGCCGCTCAATGGATCAAGGAAGATGACCACGCCAAGAAAGCCAAAGGCGATGGCAAACCAGAGTTTCGGTGACACCCGCTCTTTAAACCAAAACCAACTTATGACGGGAATAATAAATGGTGCCATCAGCAATACCAGCGTGGCTTTCGCCAGTTCGACTTGGGTGATGACGTAGAAAAATAAATACATGCCGCCAATGCCGGTGACCGCCCGCAGTAGATGAAGCTTCAACTGAGTCGTTTTAAAAGCAGTGGCGCGGCGCTTGTAGAGCCACGGCAATAAGACAATAAACGCAAAAAAATTACGGAAGAAAACCAGATGTGTGGTGGGGATGTCACTACCTAGGTATTTCACCATGGCACTGGTGCCGGCGAAACAAAGTTCAGCCAGTAGTAACAGCAAGGAAGCTAAAATAACCGAATTCAGTGCTGACTCCAGACATCAAGGGTTCAGAATGATGTAATTATGGCATAATGGTCGCAGAGATAACACGAGTATTCAGGTAAGCGAATGAAAAATAGCCAAGCACAAACAACAGCAGAAAACGCTTTGCGGCCGTGGGTAGTGGTTGGTGGCGGCATGGTCGGTGCGGCGATGGCTCTGAGTCTAGCCAGCAGTGGCCGTCGTGTCGTGGTGTTAGAGCCGCAACTGGAAGCTATGCTCGCGGTTGATAGTGCGACTTACTCGCAGCAGCCCTATGACCTGAGAATTTCGGCGGTGACCGCAGACAATATTGCCTTACTGCAAGCGTTAGAGAGTTGGTCGCCGGTTGCTGCGGTGCGCGCACAGCCCTTTCGACAACTGGCAGTGCGCGAACAGGGTGGAGATTGGCTGCGTTTCGGCGCCGAGGGTGAGCGCGAGCTCGGCTATATGGTCGAAAACAAGTTATTACAAGCGTGTTTGTTGCAACGCTTGCAGCAACATCCCGGTGTTGAACTGATGGCGGCGAAAGTTTTAAGCGTTGCTGATGGTACGGTCTCACTGGATAGTCAGGAGCAACCCCAGCTTGCCTATGAATGGCTGGTGGTCGCCGATGGCGCAGCATCGGCGACGCGTCGAGCACTCGGCATAGGTACCGTGGGCGCTTCCTACCATGAACGCTGTTTGTTAACTGTGGTTAAACTGCAACAGTCAGCAGGTGATGAAACCTGGCAAACCTTTGCCGGTCGGGAAGTGCATGCATTGTTGCCGCTGTGTGATGACTATGCTTGCTTAATTGTCTATGCCGACAGTCCAGTGATACAGGCTTGGCAACAATCGCAGGCCATGGTCGAGGCCGTGCTGAAAGCGCGTTTCCGTGCGCAACTTGGTGACTTTGAACTGATTAATTTTGCGAGTTTCCCGTTACAACACCAACAGGCGTTGCGAACCTTTTGTGCGCAACAACGTGCCCTCGTGATCGGCGATGCCGCGCATGCGATTCATCCGCTGGCAGGACAAGGTGTGAATTTGGGTTTACGTGATGTGGCTGCGCTGCATGCACTGGTGGCTGATTTTACCGATGAACACCAACAGTTGAGCGCAAAATTGGCGCGTGTGATGCAGCAGCGTCAAGCGGCTAATGTGGTGATGGGACAAGGTCTTGATATTGTTTCACGGGTATTTCGGAGCGACAATCCGGTGCTGCAAGTGGCTCGCGGGCTTGGTTTTGTCGGACTGCGCCAGTTTCCTACTGTGCGTTCAATGCTGGCTAAACTTGCCGGGCAAAGTTAATGCAAATAGGCTTATTTGGGTTTTAAAATAGAGAAGACAAGCGCAAATGGGATTTGGAAAAAGCGAAGAAAAACATAAACCGAAGCGCGAGTTGGTGCGGAGGGTGGGACTCGAACCCACACATCCTTTCGGACACTAGCACCTGAAGCTAGCGCGTCTACCAATTCCGCCACCACCGCAACTCGAGGCTTCGGACTAAATGGCTGGGGTACCAGGATTCGAACCTGGGAATGGCGGGATCAAAACCCGCTGCCTTACCGCTTGGCTATACCCCA
>NZ_JAIUMR010000020.1 GCF_022565475.1 Aliidiomarina sp.
ACGAGCGAAACCGTTAACCAGCGCTTGCCTCGACTTTTCTTGAGCCGCCAAGACCAGAACGCGAAGGAAAAGCCTGCGTTGACCGCCAAGAGCGCGAGGGGAAGAACGTACCCCCACCTCTGCCCCAGACCATTCAGTACGGTGAGGGAGGCGCATACGAGGAACACAACCAGGGGATTGATCCGTGTGCTTGCGATGTTCCACGACTTGTTCACTCTTCTTCTAACCTCTTCATCAGGTTGGCATCTCACCTCTGAGTTGACAGAATCCGTATCCTCCTTCTAGGTTGTGTGCCTAACGCATTGCTCACCGGAAAATGACGAGCGCCAGCGAGTTATTTTTCCGGTGCAGTAACTTGTTAGCAGCAAACACCGAACTTTCGCGGCCACGCGATGTTGACCGAAGCCGCTGCACCCATAAGTTAAAAACATCCAGGTACATTACAACGATAACGCATCAATACGACCAACGAGCTTTGGGTTTTATGAATTGTAAATTTATACACTTTTATTCCGACAGCCGCTGCACTTTGCGTTCCAGCTCTTGAATTTGTAGCTCAAGAGCTTCAACCTTTGTCTCAAGGTTTGCTCGAGTTTTACCATTTTTCAATTTAGCTCTTATCCAATCTGGTAAATCAAATAGCTCAATTAAGCACATAAACACTATTATTGCAGCAACAAAACTTACCAATTCCCACATTTGAAAACTCCGTTTGTCTGTATAACTTAACTATGAAGCGACCTGCTAACGCCCGAAATAACCGGCGTGCTTTAGCGCGTCCGGCGCCGAAGGCGCGTAGTTTATTGACTTGTTATCTTCTTCCGTGATTCCCCACAAGAATACCGTTCACGCTTAAATCCTCATCTAACTGAGGCCAGTGGATACCCTCTCCGTCACCCAGTATCTCCCAATCTTTAAGCTGTGACTCTGTTGCATTGGATAATGAAGGAAACCAGGTCAGCGGTACCGAAATGGTGCGTCCATCAACGAGCTCTACAATAAGAGAGTCCGTATCAAAGCTGACCGATTGTGCAAGGGGATGATGTTCAACTGCTAAAGTAGCCATTCCAAGCCTCCAAAAACGTATCTCTATTTTCGACCACCAGTTGCTCGAGTTTTCTCAACTCTTTTGGCGCAAACCGAGTAGAACTAGCCAGAGCCACTGGTTTCAACCAGAATTTCGCAAGCATCTTCTCACGCTGAATATGAATATGGGCGGGTTCTGCGTTCTCGTTACTATAAAAGAAGAAGCGGTACGGCCCTAATCGTAAAATTGTCGGCATGTTTAAAGATTATCCTAGAAGAGTCCTAACGCCAAATTGAAGATAACATTTGAATACTAAGCATGCCGCGTGTATTCAGGATAAAAAACGGCTTGTGGAGTCGATGAATACTGAGGATTTCAAGAACGACTCCCTGTGTTCATTAGACACAATATGCGCATGCTCATTTGCATTCGTATGCTTGCTTATTATTTATTCCATAGGGTAGACCATAAACGGCTTCCAGAATTATGGCAAGTTGATATTGTGCAGTCTGTGCTGCAGATATACGGCCACTTATGATGAACCTTTTATCCTATCCAATGGACTGATGGTGCCGGCATAATGCTGTCCAATAACATGTGTGTATATTTGAGTCGTTTTTACGTCGTTGTGGCCAAGCAACTCTTGAACTGTTCGAATATCACAGCCATTTTGCAGCAAATGCGTTGCAAATGAGTGGCGAAATGTATGGCAATTCACCTTTTTATGGACCCCAGCGGCAAAAACTGCCGGCTTCAATGCCTTTCTAATAACGCTATCATGTAAATGGTGTCGACAAAGCTCCCCAGTAATTGGGTGTGCACACAACCCTGGCGATGGGAAAATGAACATCCACCCCGGACTTTTATAAGCACTCGGATACTTCCGAGCTAAAGCCACCGGCATAGAGGGGCCAACACCGCATTCATTATCTTTTCGCTGAACTTCAAGCGCAGCAGTTATTAACTCGATTAGAGGCGCAACAAGGTGCTGGCTGAGGATACTTTGTCGATCTTTATTTCCTTTGCCACCTCGGATGTTAACGGCAAAGGTCTTCAAACAAATATCTTGCACACGCAAGGCAAGACACTCGTTTACCCGCAAACCGCTGCCATAAAGCATTTCTACGATTGTTTTGTTACGCCCATCAAGCTTGTTCAATATCTTTAAGACTTCCTCCGGTGTTAGAACAATCGGCAGACTACGTGGCTTTTGTGCTAGCTTAAAATCAAACTCGCCCAAATCTTGCTTTAACACCTTGTGATACATAAAGACCACGGCATTCAATGCAACTTTTTGAGTGTTAACAGCGACATAACGCTCACAAGCAAGCCATGACAAGAATGACTTAACCTGTTCAGCCCCCATATCACTTGGGTGCTTCAAGTTATGAAAGCGAATGTATTGGCGGATCCAGTATAAGTAAGATTTCTCAGTACGAAGAGAGTACCCGCGTAAACGCATTTCTGAGCGAAGCATTTCCATAAATGGGCTTTGAGGCATAATTTAACATCCGGTGTTTGATATCCCTTATTAAATTAGTGCATTTTTCAAGCATCTGCATGCTCACTTTACTGGGCAATGGCGCACGTTATCACCTTGCCGAGTGGACTGAAGCAGTCTATGGTTAACGAACTTAACAAAAAGTAAGCGGCAATATGATTACCGAAATAGCAATAAACAGGCATGCACGGTTTTAAGTTAGCTAATGCAGGGAACGCGTGATGAAATATTCAGTATCCATAAGCCCTCCCAGCGTTTTTTACCTTTCAATACACCGTGCATGCGCAGTATTCAAATGTTAGACGCACTAGGAAATATTCAGATGATTCGAGAGTATTCGCCAGCAGATATTAGTCAAGTCTTAGAGGTTTGGCTAACAGCCTCAATCAAAGCACATAGTTTCATTGCCCCTGATTTTTGGGAGTCAAAGATCAATGATATGCGTGATGTATACATCCCCGCATCGGAGACATTCATCTTTGAGTCAAAGAAAAAAGTGGTCGGATTCTTTTGCCTCTACGGAGACATTTTAGCGGCAATCTTCGTGACCCCAGAATTACAGGGTAGTGGTATAGGAACCGCTTTGCTTAATGATGCTAAGAACAGACGGAAAAGCTTGCAGCTCACTGTTTACAAAGAAAATATTCGAAGCATTGGTTTCTATGAAAAGCATGGATTCACTTGTGTTGGTGAACAAAAAGACGAGCACACCAGTCACTCTGAGATTATTATGGAGTTTCACTCGTAACATGTCGCCGCAGTGCCTGACCTTTGGCTGCCAAGCTCATGTTTTAGCGCTTTATTGCGGGTTGCAGGCAGCGTTAGAGTGGCAATGATAGAAAGCAGAGGAATAAATGAATATTAACGAAAGCTCAGTTCTGAAAGTCTCAAAGGAAATTGAGATCCATGCACCGGTTGAGGAGGTATGGAACATCCAGACGAACATTAATGAGTGGAACGAATGGCAGCCAGATATTTCTGAAGCTAGGTTAACTTCGGGCCTTGAGACAGGTGGAACATTTGTTTGGAAGTCGGGTGGATTCAAACTTATCTCTAGAATCGGCAAGATTTCGGAAAACGAATTCTTCGGCTGGACCGGCAGAGGCTTTGGGGCTTCGGCAATCCATATTTGGGAGTTCAAGCAACTGGAGAACGGAAACACTTTACTGCGAACCAGAGAGTCCATGGACGGCTGGTTGGTAAGGTTGTTGAAGGGGATGATGCATAAGAAGCTCAATGACTCGCTCGACACCTGGTTAAACTCTTTAAAACAAGAAGCGGAGTCCCGGTAGGTGCTGTCTAACAAGGCCATCAAATTCACTCCCTGCGGTCGCCGGACGCTCGTTCCTCGCGCCGTTTATGGCTAGCGTTAGCATAGCTACATATCAGAGGTTTACATGAATCAGAAAAACAAACACCAAGCCGTAAATTACACCCTTGGTATTGCTGGGTTTGCAACTTTAATTGCTTTGCTAAAGTCTGTGACTCAGTCAAAAGCACTGACAGCTATGGTTTTGGTGGGCGCAGTTTCTGTAATAACCTTTTTCTATTTTCTCGTAAATTCAAGTAGTGCGTAAAGCAACGGCTAATAAGACGCTTTAGCAACCATCGCAGTCTGCCCTACCCGACACTTCACTCACTTAATTCGACCATTCACTGAGAAAACGAATGACACAAGGTCTATTCGCGCCATAATAGTTCCATCAAGTCACTCAACGCCAAAGCGAATGCAAAAACTCACAACAAAAGAAAAATTAGTCGCGTTTTCCGGCCTTGCTTTGATCAGCGCGAGTATTACCTTCGTCGACTGGTGGCAGCGCGGAAAAGGTGGAACACCGGAAGCGCTCCTGGCAGGGGGCATAGCGATAGCGCTGCTATTTTGGCTACCCTTGACGCTGGCTGGGTATTTGCTTGGGAAATTCGGGCAACAATCCGTATGGCGCGAGCTGCCGCTCTGGGTTTTCAGCTTCTATGTCGGCTACCGACTATGGGCGGTGGCACTCGAGCAAATCTATCCAGGCTTTCAATTTAGCGCGTTAGAACTCTTTTTCATTTGCCTTCCTTGGTCGCTCGGCACCTATATTGTTTACCGGGCTTATGACGCCTATAAATCGCTGCAAGCGGAGCGGCTGCTGCGAAAACAAGCGGAGCTCAATCAATTACGACAAACCTTACAGCCGCACTTTTTGTTTAATAGCTTGAATACACTGTCCGCGTTTATTGCATCCGATCCCGTCAAAGCAGAACAACTAACGCAGGACCTAGCGGCGGTACTTCGACAAGTTCTCGAAACTGACAAATCCAATGCGATAAGCCTAAAACACGAGCTGTTGGTGCTGCAAAAGTGGTTGAATATTGAGGAGGCACGTTTAGGTGATGATCTAAAGGTAACCTTTGATATCGATGAAGCCGCACTTGACGCCAAGTTACCGCCTTTTATTCTCCAGCCTCTCTTGGAAAACGCGATTAAGCACAGCACACAACGACCGATCGTGATCGTCGTCAGTTGTCGACTTCACGACGACATGTTGTGCCTGAAAGTGAGTGACCACGGCTCAGGTTTTCCGGACGCAGTACTTAATTCGCAACATGCAATCCAACACGTTCCTGGCGTTGGACTCAGCACAACGCTGCAGCGTATCGCCCTGCTTCCGGGATCGCAGTTTCGGCTCAGTAACGGCCCCGCTCCATACGGTGCTGTCGTTGATATCAAACTCGCAGTTGAAAGGGAATGAGACGATGCATAAACGCCTGATGATAGTCGACGATGAGCAAGCGGCCCGCTTGAAACTGCAGCAACTGTTAAGCCATTTGCCGCAATGGCAGGTCGTTGCTGAACTGAACTCTGGCGAGGCTTTACTGCAAAAGCTCAAAGAAACCGATGCGGAAGTCGTGCTGCTTGATATCAACATGACCGGAATCAATGGCATCGAGGTGTTGCAACAATTGAACGAACAGGGTTTCGCGGGTGAAGTCATTTTTGTGACCGCTTACAGCAGCCATGCGGTTGCTGCTTTCGATGCCGCTGCTGCCGATTACATTCTTAAACCTATTAATGCGAGTCGATTACAACTCGCATTAGAGCGGGCTGAGCAAAAGTTATCTGCAAAGCAACGAAGCCAAGAGCCGCAAGAGTTAGTTAGTCACGTCGGCCAGCGGGTTCGAACGGTCCGAATGGATTCCATTGACGCCATCGTGACTCGTAACGGTGTACAGGAGGCGTGGTGTGGTGATCAGGCGTATCCGCTCAGCACGACCCTGCGCGATCTTGAGGCTGAGCTGCCTGAACATTTCTTGCGGGTCCATCGCGCCGCGATTGTAAACCGCTACCGACTTGCTGAAGCTGAGCGCTGGCTGAATGGTCGTTTACTACTCCGTTTCGTCCAATCCAAATTGGAGGTGCTCACCAGTCGTAATGGAGCACGCCAACTTAAAAAGCATTTAAAAATGTAGCACTGACCAACCGATAAAAAGGAAGATTTCATGAAAAATTTAATGACGTTACTTCTTGTAGCGGGGACTCTTGCGGCCTGCAGTCCAGCAGATGCTCCGGATATTCACACAAAGTTAATTGATGACGGTGAATCTCATCCGCTCGTAATCTTGCTAGGTGGATCCGAGGGCGGTAACTACTTTGCGAATTCTGACTTTGACGACATATTGCGCGAGTATCACGAATATGGCATGTCAGTGGCGGCCATGGGCTATTTTCGTACCGAGAACACACCGCGCAGCGCCGCAGAAATATCCCTCAATGTGATTGACCAGCGGATTGCTGCGTTAGCCCGAAACCCAGCGATTAATGAAAACTGCATTGCCCTCGTCGGCTTTTCGAAAGGAGCGGAACTTGCTTTGTTGTTGGGCAGTCATTTCGACACGGCGACGCAAGTCGTGGCTGCTTTCCCCAGCCACGTGACATGGAACGCGGTGCGCACCCCAATGAGTCGCTCAAGTTGGCGTTTACATGGCGAGCCACTGGCATATATCAACGCTCCGCTGTTCTCGTTAACCATGCAATCCGGTAACTTCACTGGCGAATTCGTCAAAGCATTTACCAATGCCCTCGAAAAGGCCTCGCCTGAAGAAATTGCGCGAGCCCAGATTCCGGTCGAAAATATTAATGGGCCGGTGCTTTTGGTATCAGGAAAACAAGACGAAATTTGGCCATCGCACCTAATGGCCAATGCAATTGAGGCCCGTCTGGAAAAATCTGGATTTGCCCACCCAGTCAAACATATTGCCAATGAGGGTGGGCATTACAGTTACGATTCTAAAACCTCAGAACAAGTATTGCGTTTCTTACAAAACACACTGGTCGAACACTGCCACCAGGGCGCTGGCTAGCAGCGCAGACACGAAAAAGTCACGCGCGAATGCCTAGCCATCACTCTTAGGTTCAACCGTATCATTCGCTTCCACCGCCTCTGGCGCATGCCGCGTGACTTCATCGCCTGACAGTAGAATGGCGAGCCAGCGAGTGCTGGGGTTTTCTTCAAAGCCAATTTTCACCGCCATGGTAAGTGGCACTGAGAGCAACATGCCGACTGGGCCGAGTAACCAGCCCCAGAAAAGTAAGCTGAGGAAGACAACGAGGGTCGACAGGCCAAGGCCTCGTCCCATCATGCGGGGTTCGATAATATTGCCCATGAACACATTTACCACCACGTACCAGATCGCAACGACGCCAGCCATGACGGGGTGGAACTGAATGAGTGCCATCAGCACAGCCGGAACAGCGGCAATAATCGAACCGATATTTGGAATGTAATTAAACAAAAACGCGATTACAGCCCAGAGTACATAATGGTCGAGCCCCATTAACCACAAACCAAAACCGACCACGATACCAGTGACTAAACTAATGATGGTTTTCAATGCTAAGTACTTGTTTATCGCCATTAACAAGTTACTCATCTGCGACATTTTTTTCTCAGGGCTGGGAAACGCCATTTGAATTTTCTTCGGCATCAGCGCGGCTTCACCGAGCATAAACGCGACGATCAACAGGATCAAAATGGTGTTGGTCATCATATTGCCGACACTCGACAACAGGTTCACCGACAAAGACAAAATCCGTGACGGGTCGAGTTGTTGCTGCAGTAATTCTTGATTCAAATGAATGTTAAAGCGCTCAGCGAAAGTCACTAAATCACTAAACTGCTCGGTTAATTTAACGCGGTATTCGGGAAGCTTGGCGGTGAACTCAGTCAGCGACTGAATAATTAAACCGGTCAATCCAAAGCCAACGACGAAGATAAAAACGAAAATCGCCACAATCGCGACTGCGGTTGGCAGGTTTTTCATGCGGAACCAAAAAATAACCGGCTGGAAAATAATCGCAATAAATAAGGCCAGCAGAAACGGTACGACAATTACTGTCGCAGTCTTAATGCCAGCTAAGACCACAATAATCGCCGCAAATACCACAAAAAACCGACTAATCGACGGCCAACGTTCGTCCACTAGGTGTGAACTCGCCGCCTTTTTGTCATCCGCCATGCTATTTTCTCCGTATGAATAATTCCTGCTAAACTAAAAACATACGTGATCACGGGCATTTCAGCAATCTCCGTTTTCGTTGCAATCCATGAGCGGCAAGAGGAACGAAGGATGAAAATATTAATGACCGGCGGAACGGGCCTCATCGGTTCCTGTTTTATTCAGCGTTATTCTGAACGTTACGACTTTACTGTGCTTGCCCGTAAACCCCAAGCAGCTGCGCGAAAGCTCGGCTCGAATGCCCGTATTCTTACTAGCTTAAGTGAACTGGATAACCTTGACCCATTCGATGCGGTGATCAATCTAGCCGGAGAACCGATTGCTGACAAACGCTGGACCGCAGCGCAAAAAGAACGCATTCAGACAAGTCGCTGGCAGACGACACAAAAGCTCGTTTCGCTGATGCAAGCATCGGCGCAGCCACCACGCGTATTCATATCCGGATCAGCGATTGGATACTATGGGCGTCAAGGTCAAGAGCCCGTGACCGAAACACGTGGCGTCCCGCACAATGAATTTAGTCATGAGCTGTGTGCACGTTGGGAGCAAATTGCTAATTCAGCAGCAAGTACTGACACCCGAGTTTGCTTATTACGCACCGGTGTCGTACTAGCAAAACATGGTGGCGCGCTAAAGAAAATGTTACCGCCGTTCTATTTTGGTCTCGGCGGGCCTATCGGCAACGGCAAGCAAATGATGTCCTGGATTCATTTACACGATATGGTCGCCGCGATTGAGTTCTTATTAACCCACGACGACTGTGCTGGAGCCTACAATTTGACTGCACCAACGCCAGTCAGTAATGAAGTGTTCAGTAAAACCATTGGTCAAGTGCTTGGCCGCCCAACCTTTATGCGGGTGCCCGGCGCTGTTTTACGCCTAGTCTTTGGTGAAATGGCCGACGACCTGCTCCTCCATGGTCAAGCGGTACTGCCAGAACGACTCGGCCAAGCTGGCTATAAGTTTCAATATGCAGAACTTGAACCGGCGCTGCAAAACCTCTTAAAAAACGCATAAAAAAAGCAGCGGTTGCTTAGAGCGCCCGCTGCTTCCCTGTCGCCTTCGCTGCAGTTTTAACTTAACTTGCGAATCAACTGACCTGTGCTTTGGCGCAGCATCCGCCAGCACACCGACCAGCCCAATAGCGCAACCACACCGGCACCCAGTAATGGCCCAAGCACCCAGAAACGCCAATGCAGCGTCGCTGGCATGTTGAACACTTGCGTCTGCAAGACGTAGATCGAGACTTCCATGGCGAGCGTTGCGATCAGGCCCGCCAATGCACCAAGGACGATAAACTCGTAACTCACCGCTTGGGTCAGCAACTTCGATTTTGCCCCCAAGGTTCGCAGAATCACCAGCTCTTGCTGCCGCTCTTCTAACGACGCCTGAACTTGTGCAATCAACACTAGCCCGCCAGCGGCGATGACCAAGACCATCACGAAGGTGATCGCCAACGATACATGGTTAATGACATCGCGCACTTGTTGGAGAATGTCTTCCACATCAATCAAGCTGGCCTGCGGAAAATCGCGGAACAGTTGATAAAGTTCAGGGCGACGATCCGGCGCCAAGTAGAAACTGGCAATGTAGGTTGCTGGCATCTCGGCAATCAACTCGGGACTGAAAATCATGAAGAAATTGGGCTGCATGGTGTTCCAATCAACATCACGAATATTGGTCACCGGCACGGTAAACTCGTTGCCACCAACGCGGAAACTGAGTTCATCACCTAAACCAATGTTAATCCGTTCAGCGACCTGCGATTCCACCGACACGCCTGCTTCACCGGGCTCAAACCAACGTCCGGCACGAATGGTGTTCTCCGCCGGTAAGTCGCGCTGCCAGGTAAGCTGCAATTCGCGGCCAAAGCCTTCGCGATACTCACTGTCATCGCGCTCTTCTTTCGTCACTTCGTCGCGGACTGGCGTACCGTTAATTGCAATCAATCGTCCCGGTATAATCGGATATAACTGTGTTGCCCGAATCGACTCGCGCTCAAACATGGCTTGCATGGGCTCAACTTGATGACTCGCGACATTGACCACGAAGTAGTTTGGCGCATCGTCCGGCAATTGCCCGCGCCAATCTTCTAGTAACTCATGACGCAGTGCCAACACCAGCAAAAACAGCATAACCGCGACCGAAAAGCTAAGCATTTGTAAGCTATTCTCACGCGAACGACGCTGCATACCGGCCATGGCTAAGCGCCAACTACTGCCCGCCTGCATCCCCGCTTGACGACTTGCACGAATAAATAGCCGGCTAATACCAAGCAGTATCAACATAGCGAGTATGCCGCCAATAAACAGTGCAAACGAGAGGATCATGCTGCCACTGTAAATCACCATCAGCAGGAACACTGTTCCACCTGCAAGTGCCCAATGGAGCCAGCGCGAAAGCCCTGACGCGGTCAGCTCACGGCGTAATACTCGCAGTGGTGGCACTTTCATGAGGCGTAATAACGGATACAAACTGAACATGACTGCACACAGCAAACCGGTGCCGATCGCGAGCAGATACGGGCCATTGCCGGCCGCAGGTAAGTCGTAGCCCAGCTGCGCGCTGACGTACCAACTCACCACTGCTTGCAAGATGATGCCAAGCAGCACCCCTAGCGCCACACTTGCAGCCGTCAGTAGGAACAAATGCAATGAGAAAATTCGGGCAATTAAACGCGTACGACCGCCTAACGTTTTCATCACTGCGACCGCGTCGTAGTTGCGTTGCGCATAGCGCTGTGCAGCGACAGCCACGGCCGTGGCTGCAAGCACCACGCCCAGCAGGCTCGCTAGCAACATAAACTGTTCAGCTCGGGTCAGCGCAGCCGACAACGGCGAATCACCGTCTTGAATGTTTTGCCAGCGCTGGGTAACCGGATCAAGTTGCGGTCGTAGCCAGCTTTCAAAGCGTTGCAACGCTTGCGGCTCGCCAGCAAAAAGATAATTGTAGTTGACCCGACTGCCGGGTTGAATAAGTCCTGTTGCGGCAAGATCGTCATTGTGAATCAGAACGGTTGGACTGTCAGTAAAGACGCTAAAGCCGGAATCCGGTTCGTGGCTCAGTACTTGCGTGACGATGAAGGTCATGTCACCGACTTCCAACGAATCACCGAGCGCCAAACCGAGCTGCTGGAACAAGGAGCCTTGCACCCATGTTTCGCCGGACGCAGGCAAGCCGTCGGCAACAACACCCTGAGTAAACGGCTCTTCGGCAATTTCTAAATGGCCGCGAAGCGGATAACCATCAGTGACGGCTTTGACATCCACAAGTGCCATATCGCCGTTGGCAAACGCCATTGAGTTAAAGGTAATCCGGCGCGCACTGGCAACGCCCTCTTCGTCTGCGCGTTGCAGCCATTCATTCGGTATCTCACCGCCGCGACTGCGGAGGACGCGATCAGCGGCAAGAAACTCAGCGCTGCGCTCCATTAGACCAGCCTGCAAGCGCTCGCTGAACATTGACAAAGACAATACCGCACAGACCGCTAAAACAAGCGCGGCGGCCATAATGGTCAATTCACCTCGGCGCAACTCGTGTTTCAACAAGCGCCAAGAAATTTTATGCCACATGCGCTTGCTCCAGAATCCGTCCGTCTTCAATTCGTAAAATCCGGTCACACCGTTGCGCTAGCTTCTCGTCATGGGTGACCATGATTAATGTGGTGCCAAATTCTCGATTCAGCTCGAATAAAAGTTCTTCGACTCGTGCGCCGGTTTTACTATCCAGGTTTCCGGTCGGCTCATCGGCGAATAGAATCTGTGGTTTACCAATAAATGCACGAGCGATAGCAACACGCTGCTGCTCACCACCAGACAATTGGTTCGGGTAATGGGTCAAGCGTTCACCGAGTCCGACTTTGCCTAAGAGCTCGCGCGCCTGTTCTTCAGGCTTCTTCGTGCCGGCCAACTCTGCAGGTAACATGACGTTTTCTAGCGCAGTCAAACTTTGAATCAAAAGGAAGGATTGGAAAATGAAGCCGATTTTCTCGCCGCGCAAAATAGCGCGTTGTTCCTCATCCAAATCGTTCAGTTTTACGTTATCAATGTAGATTTCACCCGTCGAGGGCAAGTCCAGACCGGCAAGCAACGACAGCAAGGTCGACTTACCAGAACCGGATGCACCAACAATCGCAACCGCTTCGCCAGCCTCAATGGCTACACTTAAAGTCGACAAAATTTGCAATTCACCGGCAGTCGTCGCAACATTGCGAGAAATAGATTTAGCTTCAATTAGGGACATATGAATAGTCAATTCCTTTTCAAATCGAACACGGTTAGCGCTTGGCTAAAAACTAGCAGAGCATTCATTCTCATTGTGGTGAGTTTGCTACTTGCCATGCAATCGTTTCATGTACGCAGTGATGACCGAAATGTATCACTGCTTATTCTTGGTGACAGTTTAAGTGCCGGTTATGGTATTGCCGAAGCCGACGGCTGGGTCGCCGAAATTTCACGCCATTGGCAGCTCAACTATCCACAACTGTCTGTGATTAATGCCAGTATTAGTGGCGAAACTACCTCTGGCGGACTAGCACGCTTAGAATCACTCCTCGAGCGTCATCAACCGGACATGGTGTTTATTGAGCTTGGTGGCAACGATGGTTTGCGCGGTTTCAATCTCAATACAATGGAAAACAATTTACGGGAGATGATTACAATTCTCCAGTCCAGAAACGTCCAAGTGGCCTTGAGTGAGGTTGAAATACCACCGAACTTAGGGCGGCGCTACACCACCCTGTTCCGCGAAGTATTCCCGCGGGTGGCCAACGACTTCGACATTCCGTTAGTGCCGTTCTTTATGCGTGAGGTTGCGCTCAATCCTGACTACATGCAAAACGATGGCATTCACCCTAACCTCGCAGCTCAGCCGGTCATCGCCGACTTGATGGAGCCGAAGTTACGAGCGCTACTCAAAGAGCATGCCCTATGATTTACTACTTGAGCTTGGGCAGTAATATCGAGCCAGAGCAGCATATCCGACGTGCTCTCGAGCAGTTATGCCAACAGTTCACTGCCGCGATTGTGTTTCCGGTGTTGCGCACACAACCCTGCGCAATTCACTCACAACATAGTTTCTTGAATACTATCGCGATTATCGTCACCGACTGGACGGCAGCTGAATTGAAAACTTGGCTCAATCAACTCGAAGAGCAACATGGCCGCGACCGTAACGACCCACTGCGCAGTGAAAAAGATCGAACACTGGACATTGATATTCTGGCGGCACAAAACGAGTTTCAGTGGCTTAGTGCCGATCAATTCGAAGAACCATACATTCGTGCATCGTTTACTGCTCTGCAAAACGCCGAAAGCAATACGGTCGCGCTGGAGCTCGGTGAGCAGTCCTTAGGTCACCGAGCGGCCACCATCTACACGCACAATAGCAGCGGTCATGTACTCGTTGTCGAGGATAGCCTCGATGGCCTTTTGCAGTGCTTCGAAACCGCCCTCCACCGGCAACAGCGTCTCGCTTAAAACTTGCTGCTGTTCACTCGAGGAATGTTCCGGCAAAAACTTAATCGGGCCCGGCTGAATCGCGTTGACGCGCACTTTCGGCGCAAGTTGCTTGGCGAAGCTTAACATTAAATTCTCCAACCCAGCTTTGGTCGAACAATACAGCGCATAATCAGCGTTCGGATTGCTGGCATAAATATCCGTCACATGAATAATATTCGCGGTTGGCCGAATCGTCTTGCTGAATAAATCACGCAAACCATAATTAATAAGCGCCGGAAACTTCATGTGAATGCGATAGAGGTCGTCATAAAATGACGCCATGTCCTCGACGTGAGCCTGATCTTTTTCGTAAATCGACGCGTTGTGCAGCACAAAATCAAGGTGATCATAACGGCTTTGAATGGTCGCGATGCTTTGCTCGACGCTGTCTTGGTTCAACGCATTACAGGTAATGACATCCAAGGACAAATCCGTTTCCGCCAATGCGGCAAGCTCACCAATTCGACTCCGTGACAGTGCAACTACGTGCCAACCTTGAGCTAATAAGCAGCGTGTCATATGCAAACCCAAGCGGCGGCCTGCTCCGGTAATCAATGCGATCGGTTTTGTCATGCTGAACCATCCTCGAAACTTTCACTGTGTATAGGCAAAGCTTAACGGAAAAGTGACGTGATGCGATCAAAACAAAGAAAATATTTGTGGAATTAGAGAGAGTAAAACTGAAATGGCTAGTAAATGGCGTCCCCTAGGGGATTCGAACCCCTGTTACCGCCGTGAAAGGGCGGTGTCCTAGGCCTCTAGACGAAGGGGAC
>NZ_JAIUMR010000021.1 GCF_022565475.1 Aliidiomarina sp.
AGATGGGGTACTTTAAACTACCGGAACGCCGCGAGGATAGATGTTATCCGAGGTGGGTGAAGCCGAAAACAAGGAAATACCCCCTTAAAAGAAAAAATGCCAGTCAGCTTAACTGACTGGCATTACAGCCTAGAGAGATGAATATGATCTGTAGATAAATCATCATTTCTGCTCCTCGTTGTCGCTACTGGGCTTGATATTAAAGCGCCGAACGAAGGCGATCATCGCGACTGCGGCGAGCAGTGCGAAGACAAGTGCCACATCGAGAATGCCCTGTGTCGTCGGCATGGACACACTGAGCAGCAAGACGATCGCAACGCCCGTAGTGCCAAATAACTGTGCGGCGAGCATCCGGTCGGCGGCTTCAGGTCCGCGCCAAATCCGCCAGAGGCCAGCAAGGAGACTGATAAGGAGAATGATGGCAGCGATAATCATGCTCTATCCTCTTTACTATTGCGCGGGGGATTAAGCTCGAGACCAAATAGCCGTGCCACCTGTTGCTCCGTTTCACGGGTTGCGGCGGCAATGTCTTCGTCGGTATCCAAGACATGCAGCGTTAACACATGATCCTTGATGTCGGCCGAAAGGGTGCCAGGTAACAGACTGATTAATAAAGTCAAAAAGACTCGGGGTCGGCCTTCTGGCAGTGTTAAAGGGTATTCGACAAGTCCCGGTTTTAAGGGTAATTTTGGGTGCAACGTGCGATAGGCAACATCGACACCGGCTCCGACTGATTTGTAGATGAAATGCAGGAAAAATGCAGGAATAGCTGTTAATTTCGGCGAATGGTCTTGAGCGTCCAGTTTCAACGAGAGAGCCGTGGCGATGAGGATGATTGGCACACCAAACCACCAACTGTAGGCGACACCTCCGGTGAGGAGCCACCAAAACAGAGTGTACATCAGACTGTAGGGAACCCCGCGCCTGATCGCGTGCATAGGCTGGCGCCCGTTACATCATGGCTTGCAGATAGCGCTCAACGCCAAGACGGCTAATGAGCTGGAGTTGCTGACGCAGCCAAAACGCGTGATCTTCCTCGGTGTCTTTGAGAATTTGCACCAGCATGTCGCGACTGACAAAGTCGTGTGCTTGCTCGCACAAGGTAATTGCTTCTTTCAGTTCCGATGCATTTTTGCGTTCAAGTTCAAGATCCGCTGCGAGCATTTCCGGCACCGTGTCGGCGTCGGGTAAAGGATGACGGGTTTCCAAGTCCGGCTTACCGCCGAGCAATAAAATCCGTTCGATGAGCATTTTCGCATGACCGCGCTCGTCTTCAGCCTCGTGGCTGATGCGCTCATAAAGTTTGCTGAACCCCCAGTCTTCGTAATACTCCGAGTGCTGAGTGTATTGGTCAATGGAGGTGAGCTCCCAGGCTAATAAACCATTTAATGCTTTGATAATATTAGACATTCTACCTCCTACAGCTGGCGTTGCAGATAATTTTCAATGCCGATGGTGTCGATCAAACTGCATTGCGTGTCGAGCCAATCTTGATGCTCTTCTTGCTGCTCAAGGATCTCGGCGAGCATGTGGCGGCTGACAAAGTCTTTTTCCGCTTCGCAGGTGCTAATGGCATCGCGAATGTAACGAATGTCTTCGCTTTGCAGCTTGTCGTCGAGACGAAGCATTTCTTTTGGCTCCTCGCCAATGTAAAGCTTGCCGAGCTCTTGCAAGTTCGGCAGGCCATCGAGCAGCAAAATACGCTCAATCACCTCGTCGGCATGCTTCATTTCTTTGATGGACGCTTTGTAAATACGCTCATTGAGCTCATTGAAGCCCCAGTTCTTAAACATACGAGCATGCAGAAAATATTGATTAATTGCTGTGAGCTTGCGTGTCAGCACTTTGTTGAGTGCCGCTAAAACCGTTGAATTTCCGCGCATGACCGATACTCCTTCGCTTTCGCTTTTCGCTTCAATGTCATAGCAACAGATTAGTAGATCTTGGCGGGATAGTAAAATGCAGATTTCTTTTTGTGACAAGGGTTTGGCGTTTCGGCTCGGAGCCGGAATGCTATTTCGCGCACACAAAAAAGCCCACCGAGGTGGGCTTAGCTGAAAAGTAGGGGATTACGAATAGGCGATATCGACGTCGAGCTGGCCTTGTGGGCTCGGTACGTGAATGTGCACGACTTCTTTGCGCGCGTGTATTGCATCGTGCAAAACGTCGCGGGCGCAGCAGGTGCATTTGCCGCACTGACTACCGACGCCAAACTCTTGACGTAAGTCGCGCATGGTGCGAGCACCTTGGTCAACTGCGCGTTGGATTTGTTTGTCAGTGACACCCTTACAAAGGCAAACGTACATAGTCGACACCACTTTCTTCGAGAATATGTAGCCATTTAAACACAAATGAGAATAGTTATCAATATGTTTCGCATTCGCCTTTGTGGGTACCTCGTTTTGCCGATACGTCCGCCGGTGGTTACAGTAGACCGGCGTATTTTTCGCGGGTTGTCGGACACCAGACGCTATGCTGAACACAGCCGATATGCGGTTGTTGCATCATCCACATGCACACACGGGACTGGCCAATTCCACCACCAATTGTTTGTGGCAATGCACCCGTTAGCAACTTTTGGTGCCATGGAAGTTGTGCACTTTCGCTCCGTTTGGCAAGTTGTAACTGACGAATTAAGGCCGCTCGGTCGACACGAATACCCATCGAGCTCAACTCTAAGGACTGCTCGAGAACCGGGTTCCAAACCAGAATATCACCGTTCAGTGACCAGTCGTCGTAGTCGGGAGCGCGCACATCATGGGCGGTTCCATCTTGCAATGGTCCGCCGATACCTTGAATAAACACAGCGCCGAACTCTCGAGCTGCCATGTGCTCGCGTTCCTTCGGTGTCAACGATGGATAGGCGGCACGTAGGCGTTCGGTGCTAATAAAGGTAATTTGCTCGGGAACTTCGAGTTCTGGGGCGACAAACTGCGACTGGTACTTTGTCAGCGTGGATCTTAATGCGCCATAGATAGCTTTGACGGTGCGGCGCAAGGTCTGTTCATCACGCGCGGTGTCGGCAATAACTTGCTCCCAGTCCCATTGATCAACATAAACTGAATGAATGGGCGATAGGCTTTCTTCGTCCGGGCGCAAAGCCTTCATTTGCGTGACGACGCCTTCGCCTTCACTGAATTCATATTGTGCCAACACCTGACGCTTCCACTTGGCCAACGAGTGCACAACTTCATACGACTTCTGCAGCGAGCGCACCGGCACCTGAACCGCTTGCTCGTGACCTGACAAAGTATCCTGAGTTCCTTCGAGAGGGTCAGTCAAAATTGGTGCCTGAACTTCAACTAGATTCAACGCTTGGCAAAGCTCATCAGTGAAGGTCGTGCGAATGAAACGGATTTCGTGTTGTTTACTTAAAAATGTTGCTTTCATGATGAGCTCCTTTGTTGTGTTGTTCTATTTATCGGTATTTAAGCGTTTTAATCAATACCGTTTTTCAAATAGGTGATTTTGATTGTTTTTCTTTTAATTAATTTCAAAAATGATAGATTTAATTTTATTGAGCGTGGTTAATCAGGAGTTTTGTTAGATGATCGACAATTTGGATAAAAACATCATTAACGCTTTGACGGAGAATGCGCGGCTTTCATATGCCGAAATTGCTAAAGACAACGGTGTTTCGCCGGCGACGGTGCACGTTCGGGTAGAAAAATTGCGCAAAGCGGGGGTAATTACGGGCGCGCGGACGACAGTTGATGCGCGCAAACTTGGTTACGACATTACCTGTTTTATCGGCATTATTTTGCGTCAGGCAGGGGACTACCCGTCGGCATTGGAGAAATTGCGGGGGCTACCGGAGGTGACTGAGGCCTACTACACCACAGGTCAATACAGCGTGCTGATTAAGGTGATGGTGCGCAATATCGACGACCTGCAGAAGCTGTTGGTTGAGCGACTGCAAGTGATTGAGGAGATCCAGTCGACGGAAACATTGATTTCGCTGCAAGCGCCGATACAGCGCAGTATTCGGGCCTAGCTTTTGGGGTCGGAGCCGGAATTCTAAGCTGCTGATTCAGATGACGTTTCTGAAAATGTACGTGATAGCTGATTGCGGCGGAATTGTATTGCGGCTCCGAGCCGGAATTCTAACTCGTTGATTTACCGTTGGATTCCAAAAATGTAATTACGGCACCGAGCCACAAAGGTAGTCGACGATGCTCTCTGCGGCCTGGCGGCCTTCGGCGATGGCGGTGACGACTAGATCTGCGCCACGGACCATATCGCCGCCGGCGAAGATCTTCGGATTCGATGTTTGCATCGGAAAAAGCGCATCATCTTCGGCTGCTTTTACGAGCGACCACTCATTCACCTCCACCCCATGCTCAGCGAGCCACGCGGGTGGATTAGCCTGATAGCCAAACGCCAGAATAACGTTGTCGGCGGGCATGACAAATTCAGAGTCAGCAACCGGTTCCGGGCGGCGGCGACCTGCTGCGTCGGCAGGGCCGAGGGCTGTGCGTACAAAGCGAACGCCCGTTACCTTGCCCGCCGTGTCACTCTCAATCGCCAATGGCTGCACGTTAAACTCAAACTGAACGCCTTCGTCACGCGCATGCTGCACTTCTTTGCGTGAACCCGGCATATTTTCTGCGTCACGTCGATATGCACAAACCACCGACGTTGCCTCCTGCCGCACAGCGGTGCGCACGCAATCCATCGCCGTGTCGCCGCCACCGAGAACCACAACCTTCTGTCCAGACAAGGATAAATAGGGATAATCCGTCATCGCCAATTCCATGATCTGAGCGGTGTTGCCAATGAGGTAGTTCAACGCTGGAACGACCCCTTGCGCATCAAGGCCGGGTAAGCCACCGTCGACGGCTTTATAGGTGCCAAGGCCGAGAAAGACCGCGTCGTAGTCGCGCAACAGCTCTTCAAATTGAACATCTTTGCCGACTTCGCAAGCGAGTTTGAACTCGATACCCATCGCTTCAAAGATTTCCCGGCGCTGCGTCATCACCGACTTTTCAAGTTTAAACGCAGGAATCCCGAACGTGAGTAGGCCACCGATTTCTGGGTATTTGTCATACACCACAGCATCGACACCGTTGCGGGCGAGTACGTCAGCGCAGGCCAATCCTGCTGGGCCAGCGCCAATGACAGCAACGCGCTTTCCAAGCTTTTCCACCGCCGACACATCGGGTCGCCAACCCATGGCGAACGCGGTGTCATTAATGTATTTTTCAATTGCGCCGATGGTCACCGCTCCAAAGTCGTCGTTTAGCGTGCAAGCGCCTTCACATAGGCGATCTTGCGGGCAAACGAGACCGCAAACTTCCGGTAAGCTATTGGTTTGATGCGATAACTCCGCGGCTTCGATAATTTTACCGGCCTGCGCCAACTCGAGCCATTGCGGGATGTAATTGTGCACCGGGCACTTCCACTCGCAATAAGGGTTGCCACAGTCGAGGCATCGATCTGCCTGCGCGGCGACCTGCTCTGCTGGCATCGCGTCATGAACTTCAACAAACTCAATACGCCGTTGCTGTAATGACTTTTTTGCCGGCTCAGCACGACCAACATCAAGAAACTGATAGATATTTTGTGCCATTACATCACCTCCACGCGAATTGAATTGGTCGAACGTGGCCGGTGGCCGAGGAGGTCGCTGAGCTCTCTCGCTTTTGGTTTCACTAAGCGAAACTTGGGTAGCCAATTCTGGAAATCAGCAAGAATCTGACGCGAGCGCTCACTTCCCGTATGTTCCATATGATCGTGGATAAAGCCGCGTAAGTGCTCTTGCAGAATAGGCTGCTCAATCGGCAAAACCTCAATCAATTCTGCATTGATTCGCTCTTGAAAATCGTCATCTTCGTCGAGAATGTAAGCCATGCCGCCGGTCATTCCCGCACCAAAATTAATCCCCGTTTTACCGAGGACGACGACAACGCCGCCGGTCATATACTCGCAACCGTTGTCGCCGATACCCTCGACCACGGCAATGCAGCCACTATTGCGCACGGCAAACCGCTCACCGGCTAATCCCGCAGCGAAAAGGCGACCGCCGGTGGCGCCATAAAGACAGGTGTTGCCCATAATCACCGCTTGATGCGAGGCGAATGACACGTCGCCTGCTGGTTTGATACTAATGCGACCTCCGGCCATGCCTTTGCCGACGTAGTCATTGGCGTCGCCGGTGAGGAAAAGGTGTAAACCCGGAGCGTTCCAAACGCCGAAGCTTTGCCCAGCTGTTCCTTGGCAATGAATTCGAATTGGGTTACCGGCCAAGCCTTGTAAATCGTGCGTTCGCGCAATCAAACCGGATAAAGCTGCGCCGATGGAGCGGTCATCATTGCGTACTTGAGTGCTAAAATCTTGGCTCTTGCGCGTTTGCACCGCCGAACGGCACATTTCCAATAGTTCTTGGTTTTTCTTGCCTTGATCATGCGGGATGTTTTTCTCGCAACAGAACAACGGCTTTTGTGACTTTATAGCAGCCGAGGCAAGTAGTGGCGCGAGATCGATTTTACTTTGTTTTTGTGACAAACCGGACTCAACTTTGGCCAGTAAATCCGTGCGTCCGATTAAATCGGTAATGTCGTTGACGCCGAGTTTTCTTAGGTAATACTCAACCTCAGCGCGAAGCAATTGAAAGTAGTTTTCGACTTTTTCGGGTAAGCCGTTATAGAACTGCTGACGAAGGGTAATGTCTTGCGTCGCGATACCGGTCGCGCAATTATTCAAATGACAAATTCTTAAATACTTACAGCCAAGTGCGATCATCGGCGCTGTGCCGAAACCGAAACTTTCAGCTCCAAGGATAGCGGCTTTAATGACGTCTAAACCGGTCTTTAAACCACCGTCAACTTGCAGGCGCACCTTGTGTCGCAAACCATTACTGACCAACGCTTCATGCACTTCGGCGAGACCGAGTTCCCACGGTGAGCCAGCGTATTTCACAGAGGTTAAAGGACTCGCGCCAGTGCCGCCGTCGTAGCCGGAAACGGTAATCAGGTCAGCGTACGCTTTCGCGACACCGGTCGCAATCGTGCCAATGCCCGGTTCGGAAACCAGTTTCACGGACACTAAGGCGTCAGGATTGACTTGTTTGAGGTCAAAAATTAGCTGGGCCAAGTCCTCTATCGAATAAATATCGTGATGCGGTGGAGGCGAAATTAACGTTACGCCTGGCACTGAATACCTTAACGTCGCGATTTCCGCAGTGACCTTTTCGCCTGGCAATTGACCGCCTTCACCCGGCTTGGCGCCTTGTGCGATTTTTATTTGCAACACATCAGCGTTAACTAAATAGTGCGGCGTGACACCAAAACGACCGGACGCGATTTGTTTGATCCGCGAATTCTTCAAGGTTCCAAAACGCTTGGGATCCTCGCCGCCTTCACCGCTGTTCGAATGCCCGCCTAAGCGATTCATTGCCACCGCGAGCGCCTCGTGCGCCTCTGGGCTCAACGCTCCTATCGACATCGCCGCTGTATCGAACCTTTTGAAAAGTGATTTAGAATCAGCAGGTTGTAGATGTGGCTCGGAGCCGGAATGCAAGTCCGCGACACTCGGAGGCGGCACATCAATCACCAGTAAATCGCGCAACATTGCAGGAGGGCGGTTGTTGACGGAGCGGCAATAGTCGAGATAGATCGACGGATCTTTCGTCGCCACCGCACGCTGCAACGTATTCACGACCTCGGGGTTGTAGGCGTGGTACTCACCGCCGTGCACATATTTCAATAAGCCGCCATGATTCAATGGTTTGCGTGGTAGCCAAGCCACCTTGTGGAGACGCTGCAAGTCTTGCGTGAAGTCCTCAAAACTGGCGCCGCCAATGCGCTTATGACAGACCGGGAAACACAGCTGTTGGACGTCGTCGGCAACCCCAACCAACTCAAAGAGGCCAGCACCGCGGTAGCTGGACACACAAGAAATGCCCATTTTGGACATGATTTTTAGCAGCCCTTTATTAATCCCATTGCGATAGTTTTCAACGGCTTGGCGAACAGAAATCGATAAATGATTTTGCTCGGCAAGTTGCTCAATCGTTTCATAGGCCAGAAACGGATAGACGGCGGTCGCGCCCAACCCAACTAACACGGCAATATGATGCGAGTCGCGTGCTGAGGCTGTTTCGACGATAATATTCGCGTCACAGCGAAGTTGTGACTGGACCAGCCGATTTTGCACCGCGCCGGTCGCCATCGCTGCGGGAATTGGCAGCTGCCCCTTGTTGATGTGCCGATCCGAAAGAATAATGATGACAACGCCATCGTCACGGACAGCGCGTTCGACATCGTCGCACAGGCCGACAATGGCTTGCTCCAACGTCTGCTCAGTGGCATTAAATTGCAACGAAAATACGCGATATTGATAGTATTCGTCGTTAAGATCTTTTAATTGCTTTAAGTCGGTGTACATCAGAATAGGGCTATCAAATAACACACGATGGGCATAGCCGGAGGTTTCGTTGAACATGTTTTGTTCACGCCCAATGCACGTTGCAAGCGACATTACCTGACGTTCGCGAATAGGGTCAATCGGCGGATTGGTCACCTGTGCAAATTGCTGACGGAAATAGTCATAGATTAGTCGCGGCTTGGTCGACAGCACAGCTACCGGCGTATCGTCGCCCATGCTGCCAGTAGCTTCTTGACCATCAGCGGCAAGCACCTGAATAACCTGATGAATTTCTTCGCGGCTATAATAGAACTGCTTGTGGAATGTCGCCATTTTCTCGTCATCGAAAAGGCGCTGACCAATCAGCTCGGCAGAGCACTCCGCGAATGGCCGCAAACGCAAAATATGCTCGTCTAGCCACTCCCGATAAGGATGGCGGGCTTTAAGATCTTCATCAATTTGTTTACTGCGCCAAATCTTACCGTTGTAGGTGTCCACCGCGAGCATCTCGCCCGGGCCTAAGCGACCTTTCTCGACCACGTCCTGTTCTTGGTAATCCCAGGTGCCAACCTCGGAAGCCACCGTAATAATGTTGTCGTTGGTGATGACATAGCGAGCCGGGCGCAGGCCATTGCGGTCGAGACTGCAAGCAACATGACGACCATTACTCAGCACCACGCCGGCTGGGCCGTCCCATGGCTCCATGTGCATCGAATTGAATTCGTAGAACGCACGCAAATCAGGTGCCATCGTCGGGTCGCCCTGCCACGCCGGCGGAATAAGGAGACGCATGGCCCGAAACAAATCCATGCCGCCAGCAAGCAGCATTTCCAACATGTTGTCGAGAGAACTTGAGTCGGACCCGTGCTCACTGACGAATGGAGCAGCCTGTTGTAAGTCCGGCAGCAACGGCGAATGCATCTTATAACTGCGCGCTTTGGCCCATTGTCGATTGCCCGCAATCGTGTTGATTTCGCCATTGTGGGCGAGGAAACGAAACGGCTGAGCAAGCGGCCAACGTGGTTGGGTATTTGTCGAAAATCGCTGATGAAAGACGCAAATCGCAGTTTTTAGGCGCTGATCGTTGAGATCTTGGTAAAAGTTCGCCAAGTCCTTCGGCATCATCAAACCTTTGTAGACAATGACTAAGCAGGACAGTGAAACCACGTAAAAATCGGCATCGTCAGTGATACGTTTTTCCGCGCGCCGACGAGCCATGTACAAGCGCCGCTCAAGGTCCTTTTTGCGCCAACCCGGTTGGGCAGAGACAAAAACTTGTTCAATATGCGGCTGCGTCGAGCCAGCGATTTCGCCAAGCACCTCTTGGTCGACAGGAACTTCACGCCAGCCGTTTACTGTCAGCGTTTCCTTTTGTAGCTCGTCCTCGAGAATCGCTTTCGCACGACGTCGCTTGATTGGGTCTAAACTGAGAAACACTTGTCCAACTGCGTACTTTTTACCCAAATGCCAGCCATTCTCAGCGGCAATCTCGCGGAAAAACGAGTCAGGGAGTTGCATCAACAGTCCGCAGCCATCACCTGTTTTACCGTCAGCGCCGATAGCGCCGCGATGCATCATGCGATCGAGCGCGGTAATCGAACGTTGGAGTATCGCATGGCTGGTTTCGCCATGAAGGTGCGCAATTAGGCCGAAACCGCAGTTATCACGCACCTGATTGGCTTGTGTTGATGCCGAGTAAAGTGACATAGACAACTTTCCTTCGTTTGTATACAGCCGTTTAACTTAACAGAAAACCTACATTTGCGGCTATAAATGCAGTGAATGGTTGGTATGTTATTTTCATAAAGTGTTCAATATCAGTGGGATATAATTTCGGCTCGGAGCCGGAATTGCATTTTGCGGGCACAAAAAAGCTCCGGCATTTCTGCTCGGAGCTCTGTCATTCAATAGTGAAACTTACGCGCTGGTGCGGATTCGTTGAATCAAATCAATAGTCCGGTTTGCATAAGCCCATTCATTGTCGTACCAAGCGTAAATCTTCACCTGGGTACCATTCACCACCAATGTTGAAAGGGCATCAATCACCGACGATCGCGGATCGGTTTTGTAGTCGATCGACACCAACGGACGCTCTTCGTATCCCAAAATGCCAGTCAATGCCTCACTTTGAGATGCTGCTTTTAACGCCGCATTCACTTCGTTAACCGTTGTAGATTTTTCAACCTCGAAAACGATATCGGTCAGGGAGGGGCAATCGAGCGGAACCCGCACAGCGTGACCGTTAATGCGACCTTCGAGCTCCGGAAAAATCGCAGTAATCGCCTTCGCCGACCCCGTCGTCGTAGGAATTAAAGAGCTTAGGGCTCGTGCCCGGCGAATATCTTTATGCGGTGCATCTAAAATGCTCTGTGAATTGGTTAGCGCATGAATCGTGGTCATCGACGCGTGCTTAATCCCGAAATGATCGTTGATGACTTGCACTACCGGCGCCAAACAATTGGTTGTGCACGACGCCGCGCTTACAATTGAATGCTCACGAGGATCGAAATCAGCATCGTTAACACCGACGACAATATTCGGCACGCCTTTGCTTTTCACTGGAGCGGAAACGACTATGTGATCGACCCCTTGGTCCAAGAGGGGTTGCAAACCCTCACTGGTCTTAAACACGCCCGATGCCTCTAGAACAATATCGCAGTTGGACCAGTCCACACTGCTGAGATCCTTGCTTTGGGTGAATCGCAAACGACGGCCATCGATTGAAAGAGTATTAGGAGCGCTCGTAATCTTACGATTCCAACGCCCGTGTGTGGAGTCAAATTCGAGCAAATGAGCCGCCATATTACCATCCATTCCCGGGTCATTAATCTGAATAAACTCTAATTCGTTTGAGCCAAATCCCGCGCGCAGCGCTAAGCGACCGATACGGCCAAAACCATTAATACCGACGCGAACTTTACGATTACTCATAACTACTCCTCGCTTGAAAGACCTGCAATAAGCATAGCTTACTTTAGCGCCAAATATGCTTTTTGTCGTAGATCACGAAATTATGATAATCGGGAAGTTAATGCATATCAGATAGATAGCATTCTGGCTCGGAGCCGGAAAGGGCATTCTGGCTCCGAGCCAGAATGAATTTGTCAGCGATATCGGAACCTAGGCGTGGTGGCGTGACAGCCTCGCAAACCGAGCTATGATGAGGGTGATAAACGGAAAAGCAGTGCAGAGGCAAGGAGCCCAACATGTCGCGCAAACATCGAGTGCATCATCCATTTTTAACTTTTCACGTTGTGCAGCGTGGAACGAATAAGCAAACAATATTTTGGCACCAGCAAGATGCCAATGTGTTTTTAAATTACCTGTTAACGGATTGCGTGCGCTATGGTGCAATCGTTCATAACTACGCAGTGATGAGTAATCACTTCCACTTGCTAGTCACGCAAGTCAAAAGGTCAGCGCTTTCGAAAGTGATGCAAAATGTTGGTAGTCGCTACGTCACTTTCATCAACAAAAAATACGAACGCGTCGGCGCACTTTTCCAAGGTCGCTATTTTGCTTCGGTGGTGCAAACCGAATCGTACTTGCTCAACACCATGCGCTACATCGAAAACAATCCAGTTCGTGCTGGAATGGCAAGATCCTTGTTTTCTGCTACGAACACCAGCTATCGAACCACTGCACATGGTAAACCCAGTTCCCTGGTTATCCCGCATCCGCATTTGTGCCAATATGGGGCAGATGCGGAAGAACAACGTAGATTCTACCAAGAATTTTGTCGCCAGCCGGTCGCTGAAGAAGAGCTGCATCAAATTCGAACGGCTTACCGACAACGGGTCGCGGTTGGTGATCGCGCTTTCAGTGAGTCGTTGGAGAAATTGACCGGTATTCGGCAACATTCAATTTTGCCAGGATCTGCGAAGGGTGAGAAAAAGAAGCTGTATATAATTGATTCTGACGACGGAAAACAGGACTACAGTTTCGAAAGCGAAGAGCGCCGAACTTTCGAGCAGGAACTTATCTTTCTGCATGATCAGCAAGCGGAAGCTTGGTATGAAATTAAACGTAGGCCACGATTGCTGGTGCGAAATGGAGATAAAAAGCCTGCAAAATGAATATCGATTGAGTTACCGAAGGGATTTAAATTTGAGCTGAATTTGAATTCACAATTAACTTAAGTGTGATTCATTTATGATTTTATAGGTGAATTTAGATTGATTTACATTAGAGTTCGAGTGAGTCGCAGGCGGTGGATACTTGAATCGCCTTTGGGTCAACTTTAACTCAAGTAAAGCTCGTTCATAGAGTATTCTGTGAACGCATCAATGCATCTATTATTCTTGCTGAACTCGCATAGAGTTGAATCTAAACTCGAATGCAATTACTTGGTGATTCATTTCTTTTCACTATTGATTCAATCCTAAAGTATTAGTAGCTCAATTATAATTCGCAATTAAATCAACCCAAAAGAACGCAGAGTGCAGTTATGGGCAACTGCAGAGAGTGTTCAATATTCTGTGTCAGCCAAGTTTTCATAGGTCTATATGATCATCCAGCCGGCCCTCGAAGTGGATGCTCAGTTGCGACAGCGTTAGGTTCCAGTTTTGAACTGGGTGTGACCAGCGCTCAGACGCTTTTA
>NZ_JAIUMR010000022.1 GCF_022565475.1 Aliidiomarina sp.
AGTGGCTCCCCAGGTTGGATTCGAACCAACGACACATGGATTAACAGTCCACCGCTCTAACCAACTGAGCTACTGGGGAATCATTCAACGGGGCGGAATGTTAATTGTCTCTTGCGCTGAAGTCAACATGTTCTGCGGACAATTTTGAACAATTAAGTTCGTTTGCGTGGATTTTGAGCGTCTTGGACTAGAAATGCACAATTTGGTTTGTTTTTTTACTTTTATCGTCAGATATGGCGAATTTTCATCCAAACTTGGCGTTAACACTTTATCCACATTTCAACCAAAGTCGCACCGGTCGTGCCCTAGCTGATCTTATCCACTATTTCTGTGGATAAACCTGTGGGAAAGTCTGTGAACGAGTAAGGTTGGTGAGGGATACAGCGGATTTTTAGGATCGGTCAAAAACTGGCATGAATTTTATAATCGTTTATTATCAATAAGTTACGCAAACTGTTCAGAATCGATTTTATTTTGCGCACAAATAGCCTGTTAAATCATCGTCCGCGAAAATAACCTGTGTATTACTTTTGAATTAGTTTCAGGATAACTCTCTTGAATTTTAATAAGTTAAGGCGGAGTGCTCACTCACATTGGAGAAAAACTATACTATTTGATAAATATTACGACTTGACTTTGAATGAACTTTAGTTGGGTATTTCGGATCGCCTGAGCGGCATTTTAAGCCTGTTTTTATCGTTCTAGACCTGCTTCTACGTGTAGATACAAAAAATCCCTGACAACGACTGTCAGGGATTCTTCTGATTATTCAAGATGGAACTGCTCGGTTAGGCGTATTGAGCGGCAAATGCTGCAATGCGACGAACGGCTTCGTCCAAAATATCGCGACTGGCCGCAAACGACAAACGGAAATGGCCAGGAGCGCCAAACGCTGAGCCGGGCACTAACGCCACGTTGGCTTCACTGAGCAAACGTTCACAAAGCTCGACGTCGGTTTCGACACCAACAGCGTGCATTAAGCCTTCAATGTTCGGGAAGGTGTAGAAGGTACCGTCCCCCGGACGAACTTTAAGGCCTGGAATTTTGCTTAAGCCTTCGACTAAGCGGTCATGGCGGATACGGAATTCGCTGACCATTTCACCAATAAAGCTTTGATCGCCATTCAATGCGGCGAGGGCAGCATATTGTGAAATCGATGCCGGGTTCGATGTACTTTGCGATTGTGCTTTTTTCATTGCCGCAATAATGGGTTTTGGACCCGCTGCATAACCAATTCGCCAGCCCGTCATGGCATAGGCTTTGGATACACCGGAAAGAATGACCGTCCGATCTTTCAGGTCGGGCGCAACCATGGGTAGGTTGGCAAACGGTTCATCGGCCCAAAGGATATGTTCGTACATATCGTCAGTGGCGATCAAAACGCGTGGATGCTGACGCAAGACTTCGGCTAATGCACGCAGCTCGTCTGCGGTATAGGCCATGCCAGTCGGATTGGATGGACTATTTAAAAACAAGAGTTTGGTTTTGTCCGTAATAGCGGCAGCAAGTTGCTCTGCGGTAATTTTGTATGCTTGATCAATGCCCGCTTCAATGACAACTGGCGTGGCACCGACCAATAAGGTCATGTCCGGGTAAGACACCCAATATGGGGCAGGGATAATGACTTCGTCGCCTTCGTCTAACCATGCGGTTAAGAGATTAAAAATACTATGTTTGCCACCAGCGGAAACTAAAATCTCGCTCGGCTCGTAGTTCAATTGGTTGTCACGGGAAAACTTAGCGCAAATGGCCTTTTTTAACTCAGGAATGCCGTCGACCGCAGTGTAACGTGTGTGCCCTGCGTCAATCGCTTGTTTGGCCGCCTCGCAAATAAACTTGGGTGTCGTAAAGTCAGGTTCACCAACACCTAAACCAATGACGTCAGCACCAGCCGCCTTGAGCTCTGCTGCCTTTTGACTCACGGCTAAAGTAGGGGACGGCTTGATTGCGTTAACACGTTTAGACAGAGGGTACTTTACTGAGTTTTCCACAAGGCACCTGTATGGGTAAATGTTGGACAAGAGGCGATTTTTTCTGGCCAACACTATATGTGGAATCGCCGAAAAAGTCTAGCGCACTCAAGCTTCAGCACGCGCGTGCTAAGGCAGTCAACAACTGAGCGAACGTGGTATTCAAAAGGGCAATTTGGTATACTTCGGCGTTGCTTATTTGTCTTCGGTCGTTAGCCTTAGATTGACTCAATCACAGGTTATTTGAAGACCATTTTGGTCGTAGAGGAATGTTCATGTCCGCCAGTGCGCAAGAAAAATCGAAACGGATTCTTCACGGCCCAATTGCACCGACTCTATGGTCAATGACGTGGCCGATGATTTTTGGTGTCGCCACACTCATTAGTTTCAACGTTGTCGATACTTTCTTTATTAGTCTGCTTGGAACTGAAGAACTCGCGGCGATTGGTTTTACCTTTCCAGTAACCTTCACTGTCATTAGCCTGACGATTGGGCTCGGTATTGGCACTTCCGCGGTCATTGCCCGCAAGCTTGGGGCTGACGATCATGAAGGTGCGCGACATGCAGGTAGCTCGGCGCTTTGGTTGTCGGCAACGTTGGTAGCCGTTTTAGCGGCGATCGGTTTCTTTAGTTCGGATTATATTTTCGCTCGCCTCGGCGCCTCGGGTTCAATTCAGCAGCTCATCGATAGCTACATGAATATTTGGTTTTTAGGTGCGGTACTGTTAGTCATTCCGATGATCGGCAACAGTATTCTCCGCGCCGCTGGTGATACCAAAACACCCTCGTTGATTATGGCGCTTGGCGGTTTGATGAACGCCGTGCTTGACCCCATTTTAATTTTTGGCTTCGGCCCGGTTCCTGCGCTCGGCATTCAAGGTGCCGCAATTGCGAGTGTGATTTCTTGGGTGGTTGGGTTCTCCGCGATCATCTACCTGTTAGTTTGGCGCCGCCGTTTGATTGACCTACTGCCTGCTAGTTTCAGGTCGTTCGTTCAGCAATCTCGGCAGTTGCTAACCATCGGTTTACCTGCAGCCAGTGCCAACATGTTGACGCCGATTGCACTGGGGATTCTAACGGCCATTGTGGCAACCCATGGGGCGCCGGCGGTGGCTGCTTTTGGTGCTGGTGCACGGCTCGAGTCGATAGCGTCCGTGGTGATTTTGGCCTTATCGATGACCTTACCGCCGTTTATGAGCCAAAACTTTGGTGCCGGCAAACTCGACCGTGTTCAGGATGCCTATAAAGTTGCTCTCAAATTAGTGATTGCTGTGCAGTTGTTGGCCTATGTGCTCATGCTGTTGATGTTACCGCTGATTCAGCTGGCGTTCGCACGCGATGCCGAAGTCGCTCGTGTGCTCGCTTGGTTTGTTTGGATTATGCCGTTAGGCTATGGCGTTCAAGGTTGTATTATTCTGACGAACTCGTCACTTAATGCCTTACACCGCCCGCTGCAAGCGTTAAGTCTGAGTTTAGTCCGATTATTCGTCATGTTTGTGCCGTTGTCGTGGCTCGGAAACTATCTTGCTGGTTTGCCGGGGTTGTTTATTGGTGGCGTGATCGCGAATATCCTAACCGCAATTATTTCTTACCGTTGGTTTATTCGTTTAACCAATGATTTGCGTGGCGAGCTGCCGAAGTCGCACAAACTCGCAACGGAAACACAGTCATAATGGCGAAGGGTAAAAAGGGGAAAGTCATGGCAGGTGAGCAGTACCGCGATTTTCAGTTGGTTTCCGATTACCAACCTGCAGGCGATCAGCCGGCAGCAATCGCTAAACTGGTTGAGAATATTGACGCAGGATTAGCGCAGCAAGTACTCCTCGGCGTTACTGGGTCCGGGAAGACCTTTACCATGGCCAATGTCATCGCCAAAACCAATCGGCCTACGTTAATTCTGGCGCATAATAAAACCCTTGCGGCTCAGCTGTATGGCGAAATGAAAGAATTCTTCCCGAACAATGCAGTGGAATATTTTGTTTCCTACTATGACTACTATCAGCCGGAAGCGTATGTGCCGACGACGGATACCTTTATTGAAAAAGATGCGTCGATCAATGAGCACATTGAACAAATGCGTTTGTCGGCGACGAAAGCCTTAATGGAGCGTCGTGACGTTGTTTTGATCGCGTCGGTTTCAGCCATTTATGGTTTGGGCGACCCTGAATCGTATATGAAGATGATGTTGCACCTTCGTCGTGGCGACATTATTGACCAACGTGACATGCTGCGTACTTTAGCGACCTTGCAGTACACCCGCAACGATGCAGCGTTTACGCGCGGTACCTACCGAGTACGCGGTGAAATCATCGATATTTTCCCAGCAGAATCTGACGATCTCGCTGTTCGTGTTGAGCTCTTTGATGACGAAATTGAACGCATCAGTCTTTTTGAACCCTTAACAGGGCAAATTTTACAGGGCGATATTGCACGCTTTACGGTTTATCCAAAAACGCACTATGTGACGCCGCGTGAAAAAATCGTAGCTGCGATTGATCGCATTAAGGAAGAGCTGAAGGAACGTCGGGAACAGTTTTTGTCAGCCAATAAGCTGATTGAAGAGCAGCGCATTCGTGAGCGCACCCAGTTTGATATCGAAATGATGCTCGAATTAGGTTATTGCTCGGGCATTGAAAACTATTCTCGCTATTTGTCCGGCCGCGCACCAGGCGAGCCACCGCCGACCTTAATGGATTATTTACCGGATGATTCACTATTAATTATTGATGAGTCGCACGTGACAGTGTCACAGGTTGGCGCCATGTATAAAGGCGACCGCTCACGCAAAGAAAATCTAGTCGGCTACGGTTTCCGCTTGCCATCGGCGCTGGATAATCGCCCGCTGAAATTTGACGAGTTTGAAGCGATATCGCCGCAAACTATCTATGTGTCAGCGACGCCGGGGAAATATGAATTAGAGAAATGCGGTGACGAGGTCATTGAACAAGTCGTTAGACCGACAGGTTTGATTGATCCTGAGATCGAAATACGACCAGTGGCAACCCAAGTCGATGATGTGATGTCGGAGATCCGTGCTCGGGCAGAGCGCAATGAGCGTGTGCTGATTACCACACTGACGAAAAAAATGGCGGAAGACTTAAGTGATTATTTGGATGAACACGGTATTAAAGTCCGCTATTTGCACTCGGATATTGATACCGTCGAGCGTATGGAAATTATTCGCGACCTGCGCTTAGGTGAGTTCGACGCCTTAGTGGGTATTAACTTGCTGCGAGAAGGCTTAGATATGCCCGAAGTTTCCTTAGTGGCGATTTTCGATGCCGACAAAGAAGGCTTTTTGCGCGCTGAACGTTCATTGATTCAGACCATTGGCCGGGCGGCGCGGAACATTAATGGTCGGGCAATTTTGTATGCGGATCGAATTACTGGCTCGATGCAACGAGCGATGGATGAAACCAAGCGCCGTCGTGACAAGCAGATTGCCCATAACCTCGAGCATGGCATTACGCCGCAAGGGCTGAATAAGAAGATTACGGACGTGATGGACCTTGGTGGCAACGCCGATAAACGTCGTCGCGATAAAGAACGCGTCAAAGCCGCAGCGGCAGGGATTCGGATGCCGACGTATCGCGATCCGAAAGAATTGGCGCAGGAAATTTCGCTGCAAGAAAAGGCGATGTATGCAGCCGCGCAAAACCTAGAATTTGAGAAAGCCGCGAAAATACGTGATCAAGTGCACGAATTGCGCGAGCAACTAAAAACCTACGGTTAAATTGTCGGCGAAGTGGATTAATTTTCAACAGTTAGCGCGCTTCCTGAAAATTTCCGGTTGACAGTGCGGGCTTCAGCCCTATAATACCCGCCTGCAACTCAGCGAAACGTGGATGGTTAGCTCAGCTGGGAGAGCACCGCCCTTACAAGGCGGGGGTCACTGGTTCGAACCCAGTACCATCCACCATTTCTTTTTTGATACGATGCGTATCCTGTTGCACCAGCTCTGGATGGTTAGCTCAGCTGGGAGAGCACCGCCCTTACAAGGCGGGGGTCACTGGTTCG
>NZ_JAIUMR010000023.1 GCF_022565475.1 Aliidiomarina sp.
ATGCAAGTGCCCACACAGATTGCTTGGCTTGATATATTGTTAAAGAACGTTTGCTTCGTTTCCCGAAGCGAGGACGCGCATTCTACACGCCTCATTTTTGATGTCAACCGCTTTCGAAAAGTTTTTTGTTTTCCTAAGCTTTCTGCTGCCATCCGGTCAAAATCGCTAGAGTTAACATGCTCTTTTGCGGTGTTGCCGTTCGTCCGTAGACGAGGTGCGCATTTTAGGGATTTTCTGGTGCGGGTCAACACTATTTTCAAAAAAAGTGACTGACTGATTAGTTTTTCGCCTTATCGCTGAGATCGTGACCATTTCTCATCGATTTGACCGCGACCGAAGCACTGGTACTCAGTAAAATTATGCCTAACGAACAAAGTTTAACCATGTGGTTTGTGCTATGCTTGTGCACGTACTTATATAGGTATGGGTTATTTAATCTCTTTTTATTTTCATTCTTAAGGATTTCTTTATGTATCGAGCTTCATCAGGCATGCAAATCATCACCGCTGCTGTTATTGCCATTATCTATACTTTAATTGCTCAGTTATTTCTTGAAATGCCAAGCCCCCTAACCGTTTCACTTATCGGATTGGGTGTGTTTCTTGGTGGCATCATTACACCTTATGTTGGTTTTATTCTCCAGAACCGGAAAACTAAGGTCGCCAAACAAGCACCTCGTGCTCATAAAGCAGCGACAACCGGTGGTGACGCAAGAACCCTCTATGTTGGCAACCTTCCTTTTAAGACTAGCGAAGAAGAAGTGCAGGAGTTATTCGGTCGTTATGGTGACGTTTCCGATGTCCGCTTGGTCAAAGATCGTCGTACCGGACGTAAAAAGGGCTATGGGTTTGTTGAGATGGATGCGACCGGTGCAGACATCGCTTTAGCGAAATTGAACGATCATGATTTTGAAGGCCGCACACTGAAAGTTCGAACCGCTCATGCTGACCAAGACAAGGAATAGTCGATCCATTCTTTGTCCACTTGTTCTACGATTTCCAAATTAAAAAAAGGGCCGGTTTTTACACCGGCCCAGTATCACTGCTTACACAGGGTTGGGATTAGTAGCTCACAGTAATTTCTTCTGAGCACACGCTCGTGCCCGCTTCACAGATTTGGTAACGCAAGGTACCGCCTCCGCGAAGGCCTGTTGCATCGGTATAGCTACCCGAGTTGCTAACCGTTGCAACCGTTGAACCGTTGCGACGAATGGTAACGCTTGAACTTGTTGCACCAGACCACGTGAGGTCAACAGAGACAACGCCACGTACCTTGTATGATGTAGCACCAACAGTGAAGTTACTGTCACCATTGTCACCGTCATCACCACCGTCACCACCGTCAGTATCGCCGTCATCATCACCGCCGCTACCGCCACCAGCAGCACAACCATTCGACATTAAGTAGTCGTAAGCGTCTTTCGCTTGCACTAAACCATGGCCATAAAGATTGTCACGACCACTCGCGCCTAGATCTTCTGCGGTTGCATTCAGCACTGCTCGAATTTCATCGTTGGTACATTCAGGGAAATGTGACCAAACTAAAGCAGCAACCCCAGCAACATGCGGCGAAGCCATCGACGTACCATTAAAGCTCGCCCAGTGGCTTGAGCCGACATTGACTTGTGCGGTCGCACCTAAACTATTCAACGCTTGCTGACCGGCGGCTTGCGAAATACCCACCGCTGGAATCGACACCGACACCCCACCTAATGTGCCGTTGAGGTCGCCCGCTTCATTATTATAAATAACTGCAGCACGTCCACCGCCGTTCTGACAGGCTAGAACTTTGTCAGAAAAGCTCACGTGACCACGCTCAATCAAGCAGATGCTATTTTGCACGCCTTGGCAGGTTGAGGTACCTAAACCGCAATTCACCAGCGACCCACTCGCGTCACCATCAGGTGAGCCATCCATTGCAATCGCACTGTAGCTGCTGCCACCAACGTTAAATAAGGAAAGCTGCCCCATTCCGCGTGGAACGGTGGACATTACATCGACGCCGGGGGCTGCGATTTCGACTTGGCTATTGCGCTGAGAGAAAGACGCATGTTGCTTGTTACGATCGATAGCGGCAACCGAAACAACCGCATCATAAGACGCTGGGTAAGAGCTGCGAGTCGAACCATCGTTACCGGCCGCTGCAATACTTAAAACGCCAGCGCTATTTAAACGCGCAAATGCATTGCGTTCCGTGGTGCTTGAGAAGCTTCCACCCAAACTCATATTAATGACATTTGCGCCGTTGTCAGCGCATTGGTCCGCCGCGGCGATAAGACTTGAAGAGTACGCCCAGCCAGAAGCTCCGAATACTTTAACAATATGTAAATTCATTTGGCCGTTGGGTACTACACCCACGACGCCAACACCATTGGCCAGTGCCGCAATCGTGCCAGCAACATGCGTACCATGACCATTTTCGTCGGTGTACCAGTTTCCAGTGCCACTATCCCAAACACCAGTAACCGCATTCGTTTGTAGGTCTGGGTGACCGAGGTCATAGCCAGAGTCAATCACACACACAGTACGGTTAGACGCCACCGCAGCAGAGACTAGGTCTGCCTGGACCATGCCGATCCCATAGGGGGCATTGGGTTCAAACTCGCTGGAGAATAACTCGCGCTTTAAATCTTCTTCGATATAAAGAACATTTGGATTGTTCTGCAAACCACGAAGCGCTTGCTTCGGAATGGTAATCGCCATGGCATTATCACGGCTAAGATCAACAACCTTTTGACCACCAATACGCTCAACATTTTGTTGTACGGCAGCTTTTGCACCAGGCTGAAAACCAACAATGACGCGCTCAACGTCATTGGCAAGTGCTACAGGCGCAGAAAAAACGGCTGCCACTGCAACACTTAACGCGGATAACTTTAATTTATTCTTATTGGACATGGATAACGCACCTTTTGTTGTTACGGTAAAACGTACATTTAGTCGCTTATTGTTTTTGTTCTAACGACCAAAAATTTGTACTGAGTGTCTCGTTAAAATTTTGTAATTAATTTATAAGACGTTTAAGTTGTAACTGAACCGGCGGTATAAAAAAACAGGGGTTTCCCCCCTATCTTCAGTTTCCATGCAGAAATTTACAATTCGCGCTAAAATAGCTGGCTAATTATTTGCAGTAGAAGGTAGCGCATGGCGACGGCAATAGATGACACAACATATGAAACTCAATTTACCCAGAAAAAAGAAAGGCTTGCCGAATTACTTGCGCCTTTTCATGCGCCAGAGTTAGACCTTTTTCGCTCACCAGCTCAACATTACCGGATGCGCGCCGAGTTTCGCGTTTGGCATGAAGGTGACGATCTCTACTACGTCATGTTTAATTCCGCGACCAAAGAAAAATACCGTGTTGACCAGCTTCCCGCCGCCAATCAGCTGATTAACCAATTAATGCCAGCTATCCTCGATTATGTTCGCGACAAACCGAGCTTGCGTCACCGTTTATTTCAAGTGGATTTTTTAACCACGACGACAGACGAAGCAGTTATTTCACTCTTGTATCATCGCCAACTGGACGAGCAATGGCAAAATGACATCTCTGCGATGCGCGAAGTATTCCAAGGTTTTGGGCGAATTGATTTCATCGGCCGTGCACGCAAGCAGAAGATTTTATGTGAGCGAGAGCGCGTCACCGAGACGCTGACTATCGATGGTCGCCCCTATTATTTTGAGCACATCGAGAATAGCTTCACGCAACCGAATGCGGTTGTAAATCAACATATGATCAGTTGGGCAAAAGCGGTTGCCGGGAATAGCGAACGTGACCTGCTCGAGCTGTATTGCGGCAATGGCAACTTCAGTATTCCGTTGGCCGCTTCGTTTCGCCGTGTGTTTGGTACTGAAATTAGCCGCACGTCGGTACAATCAGCCCAACACAATATTGCCCTGAACGACGCACAGAATGTGCGGATCGAACGTCTCGCTGCCGAAGACTGCAGCGCAATTATTCAAGGTGGCGAACTGCCAGGCCGACTCAAAGACTTGAATCTCGCCGACTATGACTTTGGCACTGTGCTAGTCGACCCACCGCGAGCTGGTCTAGACCAAGACACAGTGGCGATGGTGAGTCAGTTCGACGCTATCATTTATATTTCGTGTAACCCCGAGACACTTGCGGAAAACTTAGTCACGCTACAGCAAACTCATCACGTCACGAGCGCGGCATTTTTCGATCAGTTCCCATTTACGCCTCACATTGAAGCAGGCGTCTATTTGACTCGACGTTAAAAACAACAAAGGCGCCCAATTCGGCGTAATGCCAGTCAGTTAAGCTGACTGGCATTTTTTCTTTTAAGGGGGTATTTCCTTGTTTTCGGCTTCACCCACCTCGGATAACATCTATCCTCGCGGCGTTCCGGTAGTTTAAAGTACCCCATCTG